>CAVYBR010000013.1:0-179881 GCA_963766765.1 uncultured Actinomycetota bacterium | reverse complement strand
GCAACCGCCGCGCTGAGCTCGGCGGACGTGGTGCTGTACGACGCAAGTGTCAGCGCATCAGTGCTGCAGCGTCTCGGTGAACTCCGAAAGGACCACGAGGGCGAGACAGCCGTGGCCGATCCAGCCGAGGTCACCAAGACGGCAACGACTGCGGCAAAGGCAGGTCAGACCGTGGCCAGACTGGTAGCCGGTGATCCGTTCACCGACGACGCAGTCGTCAAGGAGATCCTGGCGATCGCCCGGACCGTCGTGCCCTACGACGTGGTGCCTGGCGTCGCCGTTTCGACAGCCGTGCCCGCCTATGCCGGTGTGCCGCTCGGCTCGAGCTACACCGCCGCCGACGTCGGCACGGGGCTGTCCATGTCGGCATTGGCGACCAGTCCGACGCCACTGGTGCTGCGAGCCTCGGGCGAGATCGTGGCCGACACCGCTCGCGAGTTGGTGGAGGCGGGTCTGTCCGGATCCACCTCCGCATGTGTCACCGTCGACGGCTCCCTGTCCAACCAGTTCAGCGTTGTCGGCTCGCTCGATGAATTCGCCGCCGGCGCATGGCCGAGCAGCCGAACCGGCCCGGTCGTCGTGACCGTCGGCGCCGAGGTGGACAAGCGGTCGCGGCTATCGTGGTGGGAGAGCCGGCCGCTGTTCGGCTGGCGCGTCCTGGTGCCCCGGACCCGCGAGCAGGCCGGCGACATGAGCGAACGTCTGCGTTCCTACGGTGCAGTGCCCGTGGAGGTGCCGACGATCGCTGTCGAGCCGCCCCGGACGCCGGCTCAGATGGATCGGGCCATCCGCGGTCTGGTCACCGGACGCTATGGCTGGATCGTGTTCACGTCGGTCAACGCCGTCCGCGCCGTACGGGAGAAGTTCACCGAACTGGGCTTGGATGCCCGGGCCTTCGCCGGCGTCAAGGTCGCCTGTGTTGGTGAGATGACCGCCGCTGCCGTACAGGAGTTCGGGATCACCCCTGAGCTCGTTCCGTCAGGTGACCAGTCAAGTCTTGGCCTGCTCGAGGACTTCCCGCCCTACGACGACGTGCTCGACCCGATCGACCGGATTCTGCTGCCCCGGGCTGATATCGCCACCGAGACGTTGACCGCCGGCCTGCAGGAACGTGGCTGGGAGGTCGACGATGTGACGGCGTATCGGACCGTACGGGCGGCTCCGCCAGCGGCGGCCATCCGGGAAGCGATCAAGGGCGGCGGATTCGATGCCGTGTGCTTCACCTCATCGTCCACGGTCCGCAACCTGGTCGGGATCGCCGGCAAGCCCAACGGCCGCACAGTGGTTGCCGTCATCGGCCCGCAAACTGCAGCCACGGCAACCGAATTCGGCCTCCGCGTCGACGTGCAGCCGGAAGTTGCAGGCGTCTTGCAGCTGGTGGACGCGCTCGCCGACCATGCAGTCGCAGCACGCGAGGGTGGAGTCGAGCCCGCGCCCAGCAAGGAGGCCGCCCCCGCCCCGCGGGCTCGGAGCCGCGCTGCCAAGACCGATCCCAAGGTCGCTCGCTCGTCCCAGTGATCTCCGGCGAAAGGACGAGGATGTCGGCATGACGGGCTTCCCGGTCATCCGCGGACGGCGGCTGCGCGGTACCGCAGCCCTGCGGCGCCTGGTCGCGCAGACGAGCGTGGCCCCGTCGGATCTTGTCCTGCCGCTGTTCGTCAAGGAGGGCATCGACGAGCCGGCTGCGGTGGCCTCGATGCCGGGCGTTGCGCAGCACACGATCGAATCACTGCGCAAGACGGCCAGCGAAGCGGTCGAGGCGGGCGTCGGCGGATTGCTGTTGTTCGGAGTCCCCGCGGTCAAGGACGGCGTCGGTTCGCAGGCTGATGCTGCCGACGGCATCGTCAATCTCGGGCTGCAGGCGCTGCGCTCCGAACTCGGCGACTCGACCGTCCTCATCGCTGACCTGTGCCTGTGTGAATACACCGATCACGGCCACTGCGGGGTGGTAGGCCCGGACGGCGGCGTCGACAACGACGCCACGCTCCTTCGTTATGCCGCGGTGGCAGCCGCGCAAGCCGAAGCCGGAGCCCATGTCGTCGCCCCGAGCGGGATGATGGACGGCCAAGTGGCCGCCATCCGCGCCGCGCTCGATGCGGCCGGCCGAGCCGAGGTGCCGGTGCTCGCGTACGCCGCGAAATTCGCCTCGGCCTTCTATGGCCCGTTTCGCGACGCGGCCGAGGGCGCACCGCAATTCGGTGACCGGAGCGGCTACCAGATGGACCCCGCAAACGCCGATGAAGCGTTACGCGAGGTCGTCCAGGACCTGGCCGAGGGAGCGGACGCGATCATCGTCAAACCTGCCCTGCCCTACTTGGACGTCGTGTCCAGGGTCGCGGCAGCCGTGGATGTTCCAGTCGCCGGATACCAGGTGTCCGGCGAGTTCGCGATGATCGAGGCAGCTGCCCAGCGCGGCTGGGTCGACCGAGATCGGGCGATTCTGGAGACCGTGACCGGGATTCGACGAGCCGGGGCCGACATTGTGATCACCTACTGGGCCGCAGAGCTCGCCAGCCGACTGGCGTAACAACACACGATGGGATACCGCGAACCCGGGGCGAGCTGGCGTCCCCTATGGATCACGCTGGGGGCCCTGGCCGCCGCGGTACTGCTCGACGTGCTCCTGCCCGGACCTGATCACGCGCTCGCGTGGCTGGTGGTCATCCCGATCGTGGCCGGAGTGTTCGCCCTGCACGTGTTGGCCGGTCGCCGGGTCTGGTCGGTGGAGATCGATGACGACGATCTGCGCGTCGGCCAGGACCGGCTGGCGCTGGGTTCCATCGATTCCGAACATCTCAAAGCGATCGTCGACGGTGGCGAGGTGGGTGGCGTCGAGACGGGGGCCCAGGTGCTGGGCGGCGGTTGGTCGGTCCCGAAGGGCCGGGTGGGTCTCCCACTACGCCGTAAGGACGGGGCCTCGCTGCTCGTCCCGACCCGCGACCCAGCGTCCCTGGGACGCGCCCTGCTTGCGAGACTCAACACATGACCTATGCCGCCGCCGCGCCGGCCTCGGAGGCCGCGTTCGCCCGCGCGCTGCAGGTCACTCCGGGCGGGGTGAACTCACCAGTACGGGCGTTCGGGTCAGTCGGGGGGACGCCGCGGTTCATGGCGAGGGCCAAGGGCTGCCGGCTCACCGACGTCGACGGCCGCAACTACATCGATCTGGTCTGTTCCTGGGGTCCGATGATCCTCGGGCACGCGCACCCGGAGGTGGTCGAGGCGGTGCGCTGCGCGGCCGCCGGTGGGCTGTCCTTCGGTGCTCCGACCGAGGGCGAGGTCGAACTCGCCGCGGAGATCATCGACCGCGTCGAACCTGTCGAACAGCTGCGACTGGTCAGCTCCGGCACCGAAGCCACGATGAGCGCCATCCGGCTGGCCCGCGGGGTGACGAAGCGACCGCTGGTGGTGAAGTTCGCGGGCTGCTACCACGGCCACGTCGATGCGCTACTCGCCTCGGCCGGTTCGGGTGTTGCCACGTTCGGGTTGCCGGACTCCGCCGGTGTCACTCCGGCGCAGGCCGCGGACACCATCGTGGTGTCCTACAACGACCTGCCTGCCTTGGAAGCGGTCTTCGCCGCGCGCGGACCGGACATCGCCGCGGTGATCACCGAAGCCGCACCCGCGAACATGGGTGTGGTGCCGCCACTTCCAGGTTTCAATGCCGAACTGCGCCGGATCTGCTCGGGACATGGTGCGCTGCTGATCAGCGACGAGGTGCTGACCGGTTTTCGGGTGTCACCCAGCGGGTGGTTCGGTCTCGACCCCGTTGCCGCCGACCTGTTCACCTTCGGCAAGGTCATGGGCGGTGGCCTGCCGACTGCTGCATTCGGCGGCCGGCGCGAGGTCATGGAGTCACTTGCTCCGCTGGGGCCGGTCTATCAGGCCGGCACCTTGTCCGGAAATCCGGTTGCGGTTGCGGCCGGACTCGCGACGCTGCGGCTGTGTGACGACGCGCTGTACGGGCGGCTGGACGAGGTTGCCGCCACCATCCGCGGAGCCGCTCAGGCCGCGTTGTTCCAGGCCGGGGTCCCGCATCGGGTCAATGCGGCCGGAAACCTGTTCTCGGTCTTCTTCGCCGACGACGGCCCGGTGCGCAACTACGACGACGCGCGGGCGCAGGACACCCGCGCGTACGCGGCCTTCTTCCACGAGATGCTCGCGCACGGTGTCTACCTGCCGCCGTCGGCCTTCGAAGCCTGGTTCGTCTCGGGGGCGTTGGACGACTCGGCCATCACTGAGGTCCTGGACGCGTTGCCCCGCGCCGCGGCGGCGGCGGCCCGCGCCGGAAGTGCCGGATGACGCGCACGGTCGTGCACCTTCTGCGGCACGGCGAGGTGCACAACCCGGAGGGGATCCTGTACGGCCGAATCCCGGGCTACGGACTGTCCGTTCGGGGCAGGGAGATGGCGCAGACGGTCACGGACTACGTCGCCGACTACGACATCACGTACCTGGCGTCGAGTCCGCTGCAGCGGGCATTGGAGACTGCGGCTCCGATCGCCGAGCGGCTCGGCCTCGAGATCCACAAGGATGACCGGCTGCTCGAGCCGACCAACGTCTTCGAGGGGTCCAAATTCGGAGTCGGGGACGGCTCGCTGAAGCGGCCCGCCAATTGGATCCACCTGTGGAATCCATTTCGCCCGTCGTGGGGCGAGCCGTACGCCGAGGTGGCCGCCCGGATGCTCGCCGCCGTCCAGGATGCCCGGGCCGCGGCCGAGGGCCACGAAGCCTTGTTGGTCAGCCATCAGTTGCCGATCTGGACGCTGCGTCGATTCCTGGAGGGACGCCGACTCTGGCACGACCCGCGCAACCGCGAATGCGGCTTGGCCAGCCTGACCTCGCTCGCCTTCGACGGCGCGACGTTGGCCGGGATCAGCTATGCCGAGCCGGCCGGCGCGACTGACCCCAACGCCGTACCGGGAGCGTGACCATGCCCGCGAAGGCGAGGGTGGCGGTCGTACTCGCGTTCGCCGCGGTGCTGGCTGCGTGCACGAGCGGCTCCGATGCGGTGGACGTCAGCAATGGCGGCGAGTTCCGATTCGTCGCCGGGACGCCCGAAGGTGACGTCATCGACGAGGGTGACCGGGCATCGGCCCCGGCATTCTCCGGCGAGCTGCTCGATGGCTCGGACTTCGACTCCGCTGACCTGTCGGGAGACGTCGTCGTCATCAACTTCTGGGGCTCCTGGTGTGCACCGTGCCGGGTGGAAACCCCCGAGTTCCAAGAGGTCTACGACTCCGTCGCTACCGACGGCGTGACCTTCCTCGGAGTGAACGTCAAGGACGACCGGCAGCTTGCTGAGGCATTCCTCGCCGACAAGGGGATCACGTACCCGTCCTTGTTCGACCCGCGCGGCGAGGTGGCATTGGCCTTCCGCAACTTCCCGGCCAACGCGATTCCCTCGACCATCATCCTGGATCGTGACGGCCGGGTTGCTGCTGTGTACGTCGCCGTGGTGGCTGCCGATGAGCTGAGCCAGGTTCTCGACATGCTGGTGGACTGATGGACATGGTGCTGGCCGCCGACCTCGGCGACACGTTCAAGGAAGCGGTCACGGACGGCCCTCTCTTCGTCGCGATGGGCGTGAGCCTGCTCGTCGGAATGATCAGTTTCTTCTCGCCTTGCGTGCTGCCCCTCGTACCCGGCTATCTCTCCTACGTCGCCGGCTTGGCCGGAACCGCGAAGGACAAGACAGAGACCGAGCCGCCGCGGGAGGCGGCACCGACCTCCTCGGCGGTTTTGGCCAAAACCGCAAAGCAGCGGAGTTCCGTGGGGACGCGCGGGCGGATGGTCGCCGGTGCGCTGCTGTTCGTGCTCGGTTTCACCGTGGTCTTCACCAGCTTCGGAGCAGCTTTCGGTGGCCTCGGCCGGGTTCTGCTCGAGCAACAGAGGGTCATCACGATCGTGCTGGGTGCGGTCACGATCGTGCTCGGCCTGGCCTTCCTCGGCCTGATCCCACTGCTGGCGCGGCAATGGCGGTTCAACCGGCTGCCGCGCGCTGGCCTGGTCGGGGCACCGATGCTGGGCGTCGTCTTCGGACTCGGCTGGACGCCATGCCTCGGGCCGACGCTCGGCGCGATCAACAGCCTCGCGTTCACCGAGGCATCAGCCTGGCGCGGCGCATTGCTCGGTTTCACCTATTGTCTGGGGCTCGGAATCCCGTTCCTACTCACGGCTTTGGGCGCCGGTCGAGCTCTTCAGGTCAGTGATTTCGCCCGTCGCCATGCCGGCACGGTGATGAAGATCGGTGGCGGGCTCCTCGTCCTGATCGGCATCCTGCTGGTCACGGGCGCATGGGATCAGGCGATGAACTGGCTGCGCGCGTGGCTGGCCAGCGTCGGGCTGGACGGGTCCGCGCTGTGAGTACCTCGACCGAGGACCGGACAGAAACGGCGGAGTCAGGTCCGACCCGCGGCCCGGGGCCACCGTTGCGTACCCGCCTCCTGCGGGGAGCGCGGGGCTGGTGGCGCTGGCTGACGAGCATGCGGACAGCGTTGATGTTGCTGTTCCTGCTTGCGCTCGCGGCCATACCGGGGTCCCTGCTGCCGCAGCGGCCGCTGTCCCAGACCGCCGTGGCCGAATACTTCGCCGACCATCCCTCGCTCGCCCCGTTCCTGGATCGTCTCGGGCTCTTCGACGTGTTCGCCTCGCCCTGGTTCGCTGCCATCTACCTGCTGTTGTTCGTGTCGCTGATCGGCTGCCTGGTGCCGCGGACGTGGGGACACATCCGCGCACTGCACAGCGAACCACCGCGGGCACCCAGCCGGTTGCCGCGCCTTCCGCGGCACGCCGAACTGGTCACCGACCTCGAGGTGGAGCGGGCGCTGGACATCGCCGAGGAGGAACTGCGGGTCGCCCGGTATCGAGTCCTACGACGCGACGGTGAAATCTCCGCCGAGCGTGGCCGGCTGAAGGAGACCGGCAACATCGTCTTCCATCTGGCCTTGCTTGCGCTCCTGATCAGCCTGGCTTTCGGCAAGCTCTGGGGATACGAGGGCAGCGTCCTGGTGCAGGAGGGGCAGGGATTCTGCAACACGTTCCAGCAGTACGACACCTATACCGCGGGACCGTTGATCGACGGGGCGGACCTGACCCCGTTGTGTGTCGACCTCGACGACTTCCGGGCCCGCTACGAACCCAATCTCACGCCGGCCAGCTTCACCGGTGACATCACCTACAGCCGGGCGGCCGGGGGGACCGAGCAGCAGACCACCATCGGGATCAACTCACCACTGCGGGTCGACGGCACTCGGCTCTACCTCACCGGTAGGGGTTTCGCGCCGATCTTCGCGGTCACGCTGCCCGACGGCACCGAGTTGACGGACCTGTCCGCACCGTTCCTGCCGACCGATTCAACGACGATGCTCTCCGAGGGCGTCCTGAAGCTTCCTGACCTCGGTGCCGGGCGAGACCAGCTGGCGATCCAGGGGGTGTTCCTGCCCACCGCGCAGGACGTGGGCGGCGGGCTACTGACCTCGGCCGATCCCCGGCCGCTGGATCCCGCGGTCGCGATCGTGGTCTACGCGGGGTCGTTGGGGCTGGACAGCGGGATCCCGCAGAACGTGTTCACCCTGGATCAGGAACGGATCGAGCGCGGGCAACTGGAGCGCATCGCGTCGGGGAATCTGCGGCCCGGTGAGTCCGTGGGACTGCCGGACGGCACCTTGATCACGTTCACCGGGTTCAAGGAGTTCGCCGCGCTTCAGTTGCACCACGACCCGGGCCAGACCGCCGTGTTGATCAGCGCTCTGGCGATGTTGGGCGGGCTGCTGGCGACCCTGCTGGTCCGCCGCCGCCGCGTCTTCGTCCGCCCCGGGGATAAGGTGCTCCAGGTCGGTGGCTTGGCGCAGGGTGGGAGCGCGGACCCCGCCGAGTTCGAGCACATCGTCGAGCGCATTCGAGCCGCACTGACCGACGCACGTGGGTCAGACAGGAAGGACCCTGATGTCTGACGCCGCGAGCCTCGCCAGCTTGTCCGACACCCTGTTCACCCTGACGATCCTGGTCTACAGCGTGGCGACGCTGGCGTTCGCGGCGGAGTTGGCGTTTTCCCGGCGGGAGGCGACAGCGAGTGAGCATCGCAGCGAGGAACGAGCCACGCCGAGAGGGAGGGAGCATCGACCGAGCGCGGAGCCGACCAATCAGATACAGGTTCTAGAGGCAACCACAGGTGCGCCCGCCACCCCGTCCCGCATCGGCCAGGCCGCCATGGGCATCACGCTGCTCGGCGCGCTGCTGCACGGGGCGGTTCTGCTGCTGCGCGGGCTGGCGGCCGAGCGGATCCCGCTGGGCAACATGTTCGAGCTCGCCACCATGGTGGCCTTCGTCGGAGTCGGCGGGTTCCTGTTCCTCGCCTTGCGTACGCCGCGGCTGCGCAGCGTCGGGTTGTTCGTGTTGCTTCCCGTGACGGTCGGCCTGGTACTGGTCGGGCTGTTCCTCTACGCCGAGTCCGGCCCCCTGGTCGCTGCCCTCCGGTCCCGGTGGTTGGTCGTCCACGTGACCACGGTGAGCATCGGCTTCGGTGCCTTCCTGACCAGCGGGATCTTGTCCGCGCTGTTCCTGGTGCGCTCCCGCTTCGAGGATGCCGGTGCGGCTGGCACCGGGCTGGCGTCGCGGCTCGGTCGCCGGCTTCCGAGCTCGGCGACCCTGGACCGTGCGGCGCACCGCATGGTGGTCTTCGGCTTCCCGATCTTCACCTTCGCGGTCATCGCAGGTGCGGTGTGGGCGGAGAGTGCGTGGGGCAGGTTCTGGGGCTGGGATCCGAAAGAGACCTGGGCGTTCATCGCCTGGATCGTCTACGCGGCGTATCTGCACGCCCGGGCGACCGCCGGCTGGAAGGGCCGCGCGGCGGCGTGGATCAACGTGGGCGGGCTCGTGGTGATGCTGTTCAACCTGCTGTACGTGAACCTGGTGACGAGCGGTTTGCACTCATACGCCGGGATCAACTAGCCGGTCAGGCCGACGGGTCCTCTTCGCGCTTCGTGCGCCGATCGAGTTCGCGGAGGAACTCAGGATTGTCATCCGGCGCCACTGACCGCGGCGGACCGGGCTTGCGCGCGGGTGGCTGGGTGGGCCGCGTGGCACCACCGCCGCGCGGACCTCTGGTCGGGCTGGATGGCCCGGACATGCGCCATAGGGCGAACAGGAGCGCGCCGATCAGCACGATTCCGACAAATACGTACACCTTGATCACCCCCTGACCCAGATAACGATACGCGTGCCGGAGGAGTATCTGCGCATGGACGACATCGACCGCAGACTGGTCGAGCTGCTGCGGGCCAACGGTCGGGCGACCTATGCCGAACTCGCGCGCACAGTCGGACTCTCGGCACCCTCGGTGCACGAGCGGGTTGCCAAACTCGAGTCCTCCAGGGTGATCTTGGGATACCACGCGGCGGTGGACCACGCCGCCGTCGGGGAGGCGGTCACTGCGCTGGTCGGTGTCTTCGAATCCGACGTCGAGGCCGATGAGGATCTCGTCGACGCGCTGCGGCGGATGCCGGAGATCACCGACTGCTTCTACGTGGCCGGCGAAGAGGCGTTCCTGCTGCGGGTACGGGTCGAGGACATCGCTGCGCTGGAGCGAGTGGTCTCGTCGATCAGCCGACTCCGCGGGGTGTCTCGAACCCGCACGACAGTGGTTCTGTCGAGCCGGTGGGAGGACCGGCATGGTTAAGGCGGCGCTGATCTACACCGCGGCCCGGCTGGCGATCTTCGGCGTTCTGCTGGCCGTGCTCTGGGCATTGGGTCTGGGCAGTTTCCCAGGCATCCTGTTCGCCCTGCTGCTCTCGATGCCGGCGGCCTACTTCCTCTTGGGTAGGCAACGTCAGGCCCTCGTCAGTGCTGTCGCACAGCGCCGGCAGGCGCGCGCCGAGTTGCGGGCGAGGCTGCGTGGCACGTCAGATCGCGAGTCAGTTGGCGAGTCAGATCGCGAGTCCGATCGCGAGAAGGACGCCGAGAAGTAGCTGTGTCAGGCCGGTGTCGCGCAGTGCCGGGAGCAGATCGAGGCCGCGCGCTCCGCCGAGCACCGCCCCAACCGGTGGGAGGGCAAGGATCGCGGCCGCCAATCCCAACGCGGCGAACGGCCGGGACAAGGACAGCCCGGCGACGACGGGAAAGCTGGCGACGACGAGGACTGCGTACAGCCAGCGGGTGCGTCGCGGACCGAGCACCACGGCCAGCGTCCGCTTCCCCACGATCGCGTCGCCGTCGATGTCGCGCAGGTTGTTCACGACCAGCAGCGCACAGGCGAGCAGTCCTATGGGGATCGAGGCGATGACTGCTTGCGGCAGGATCCGCTGGGCTTGGACGTAGGCGGTGCCCACGACCGCGACGACGCCGAAGAACAGGAAGACAGAGAGCTCACCCAACGCGCGATAGCCGTACGGCTTGGCGCCCCCGGTATAGAACCAAGCAGCGGCGATCGCGGCGGCTCCCACGAGCAGCAGCCACCACGTCGTCAGCGCTGCGAGCACCAGCCCGGCCATCGCTGCGACAGCGAAGCACCCGAGGGCGGCGCCACGGACCGCCGTCCCGGTCGCGAGCCCCGCGGCAACCAAACGCGTCGGCCCGACCCGCTCGGCGTCGGTTCCGCGGACGCCGTCGGAGTAGTCGTTGGCGTAGTTCACTCCGATCTGGAGTGCGAGCGCGACCACGAGGGCGAGGAGCGCCCGCGTTGGATCGAAGGCATCGACTCCCGCGGCGGCGCCTGTACCCACGAGGACGGGGGCGACAGCAGCTGGCAGCGTGCGCGGACGGGCACCGATGAGCCAGTCGCGCGGGCTGGTCATCGCGGGTCCTGTCCGCCGGTGTGGGCGACGAGCAGTTGGGCGGCCACGCGGTCGAGTTTGCCCGAGTGCAGCCGAGGGAGCGTGCTGACGCTGACGAGCTCGCGCGGCGCCGCGGCAGCACCGAGCCGCGAGGCAACGTCCGCGCGGATCTCGGCCAGGTCCAGCCGTGCACCTGCCGCCGGAACGACGAGGGCGACGACAGCCTGCCCCCACTCCGGGTCGTCGCGGCCGAGCACTGCGGCGTCGATGATGTCGGGACGACCACGGAGGGCTTCCGACACCGCATCGGCGGCGACGTTGACTCCGCCGCTGATGATGATGTCGTCGGTCCGACCACTCACCGACACCAGGCCGTTGTCGTCGACGTGTCCGACGTCGTGTGTCAGGAACCAGCCATCCACGAACGACTTCGCGGTGCGACCGGGTTCCGCGAGATAGCCCTGGGCTACGACGTCTCCGCCGATCCGCAATCCGGTCGGGGACTCCCGGACGTAGGCCCCTTCGAGCGGGACGCCGTCGTAGACGCAGCCACCTGAGGTCTCGGTCATGCCGTACGTCGACACGATCCGGACGCCGGCCGCTGTGGCGGTGGCCCGGAGCTGCGAGTCGAGCGCGGCCCCACCGACGAGGACGGCAGCGAAGCCTGCTAGCGCATCCAGCGCGGCTCCGCCGGTGTCGACGATGCGCCGCAGTTGGGTGGGTACCAGCGACGTGTAGTGCGGCAGACCACTGGGTAGCAGTCGGGCAGCGCGGGCGAAGCCGGCGGGCCGAAATCCCCCGGACAGATCCACGCAGACCGGGTCCAAGCCGGTCATGTGGCTACGGATGAGGACCTGCAGGCCGCCGATCGAGGACACCGGAAGGGCGAGGACCCACGCGCCGGGACCGGCCAGCCGGCGCATCGCAGCATGCGCATTGGCCAGCAGCGCCCCGGCGGTGAGCAATACACCGTGCGGGGCGCCGGTCGAACCGGATGTTGCGACGACGGCGGCGATGTCGGAAGGTACGGGCTGGTCCAGATGGAGCAGCGACGGCCAGTCGGTCGCGGTCGGTGCCGGAGACTCTGGAAGCACGCAGATCGTGATCGACCCGGCCAGCGCGTTGGTGAGCGCTGCCGAGACGGCGCTGACGGGCTGCGCTGGCACAACCGTCAGGGGGCGAGCCATCGATGACTAATCTAGCTCGCGTGTCGGAGACCGCATGGCTATCGGCTCACGGACGCATGGTCGAGACAGCGGTGTACGCCATTCCGCTGACGTCCCGCTTTCGGGGGATTTCGGTTCGCGAGGGAATGCTGATCCGCGGACCGTCTGGTTGGGGCGAGTTTTCGCCGTTCTGGGACTACGACGCCGTCGAGGCGCGGCGCTGGTGGCCCGCGGCGGTCGAGGCATGCGCCGGGACATGGCCAGCCGCGATCCGGGACAGGATTCCGGTCAACTGCACGGTTCCGGCGGTCGACGCGGTAACCGCACAGGAGATCGTCGCGCGATCGGGATGCCGTACCGCGAAGGTGAAGGTGGCCGAACTCGGCCAGACGCTGGCCCGGGACCTGGAGCGGGTCGCGGCCGTGCGCGATGCGCTCGGTCCAGGTGGCGCGGTGCGGGTCGATGCCAACGGGGCGTGGTCGGTGGATGAGGCGGTGCTCGCCATCGCGCAGATCGACCGCGAGGCAGGCGGATTGGAGTACGTCGAGCAGCCGTGTCAGTCCTTGCCGGAATTGGCTGCGGTGCGGCTCCGGGTCGGCGTCCCGATCGCCGCGGACGAATCGATCCGCAGGGCGGACGATCCGATGCGGGTTGCGGTGCTGGGTGCCGCTGACATCGCGGTCCTCAAGGTCCAGCCGCTGGGAGGCGTGGAGCAGGCCCTGGCCGTGGCGCAGAAGTGCGGTCTCCCGATCGTGGTGTCCTCGGCGCTGGAGACGTCCGTGGGGCTGGCTGCGGGCATCGCGCTGGCAGCGGCCCTACCGGAACTGCCGTATGCGTGCGGGCTCGCGACGCTGGCTCTGTTGGATGGCGACGTGTCCTCGGAACCGCTGGTTCCGGTTGATGGTTTCCTGTCGGTCCGGTCGGTGGATCCGGATCTGCGGGCAGACGTTGCGGCGGACGAGGACACGACCAAGCGCTGGTATCAGCGGCTCGCCGCTGTGAGTGGTTCGTCCCTGTCGCCAGAACGGTACGCGTGAATCCGTCGACCGCTTTCGCGGAAGTGGTCGTGGACGAGTTGGTCCGGGGCGGTGTGCAGCACGCCGTGCTGGCACCGGGCTCGCGCTCGGCACCGATGGCTCTGGCGCTTGCTGCGGCCGAGCGCGCGGGGAAATTGCACCTGCATGTCCGCAGCGACGAACGCAGCGCCGGATTCCTGGCGTTGGGATTGGCCAAGGGGTCGGGAATCCCGGTGCCGGTGCTGACAACGTCGGGCACTGCCACAGCGCACTTGCACGCGGCGGTGCTGGAGGCGTCCTACTCGGGGGTGCCGCTGATCGCCCTGACTGCGGATCGGCCGCCGGAGCTGCGGGGGATAGGGGCCAATCAGACGATCGATCAGATCGACTTGTACGGGTGGGCCGTTCGCTATTTCGCTGATGTCCCGGTGCCCGAGCGAGCCGTGGGGAGCAACGAGGTCTGGCGGTCGTTGGTCTGTCGAGCGCTGGGCCGGGCACGGGGAACCTCCGACTGGCGACCCGGCGCCGTGCACCTGAACCTGCCGCTGCGCGACCCTTTGCTACCCGGCATGCCGGAGTCCGAGGAGCCCGCGGCGGAGGACGCCGCCTGGCCGGAGTCTCTGGACGGGCGACCGGACGGGACCCCGTGGCTTCCGCCGGAACCTCCCTCTCACGACAGCGCCGACTATCCGGACGTGACCGCGGAGAACGAGGGCTCGACCTTGCTGGTGCTCGGCGACACAACCGTTCGGGTCAGCGGTATCGCCGTCGCGGTGGCCCGGCGCAATCGGTGGCCGATTCTGGCCGAACCGACTGGGAACGCTGGATCCTCGGCCGTACCCGGGTACCTCGGCCTGTTGGAGTCCGAGGACTTCATGTCCCGGAATCGCCCGGAGCGAGTGATCTGTGTCGGCCGACCGACCCTCAGCCGGACAGTACGACGGCTGCTGGAGCACCCAGAGGTGCGGGTGGAGCGGTACGCATTCGGTCCACAGTGGATGGACGTCGGCCTCCCCATCGAACGACTCGACGCCCTAAGTGGGGACAGCGACAACGACGTGGGCACGGCGCTGACCGAGACCTTTGCGGCGGCCGGCGACATCATCGCGGACTATCAGGACAAGATCGTCGATGAGTCGTACCTAGGTGGGGCGCGGGTGGCTCGGGACCTGGTCTGCGGGTTGCCGGACGGTGCGCGACTGTTTCTCGGTTCGTCGACACCGATCCGGGATGTGGACCGCTACGCCCGTCCTAGGGACGGCGTCGAGATGCTCGCGAACCGGGGAGTTGCCGGCATCGATGGATCGATTTCAACAGCCGTTGGGATCGCACTGTCCGTACCGGACCGGCCCACGTTCGCTCTCATCGGCGACCTGGCGTTCCTGCATGACCTCGGCGGATTGGCCAGCGCCCCAGGAGAATTGCCGCCGAACCTGACGATTGTCGTGGTGGACAACCGGGGTGGCGGCATCTTCGCCCAGCTCGAACCGGGAAGGCCCGAGTACGAGCAGGACTACGACCGCGTCTTCGGCACCCCGCATCAGCTTGATCTGGTGGAGGTGGCCCAAGCCCTGGGATGGACGAGTGCGGAGGTCGCCGAGGCCGACCAGTTAGGCGCTGCTCTCCTCCGCGGTGGGCCGCGCGTTCTCGTCGTACGGACGGACCAGCGAAAGGATGCCGAGCTGCTGCGCAGGGTCCGGGAGGGTCCGGGCGGGTCCGCCGCGTAGTGGTTTGACGACTTGGATGCGGCGCTCGTTGTCGCGCAGCCGCGGTTCGTAGTGGGTGAAGAACACCTTTCCGACCAAGTCTCGGCGGCTGCGTACGCCGGTCTTGTCGAAGATGCTCTTCAGGTGCTGTTGCACCGTGTGCGGGGAGACGACGAGATCCGCCGCGATGTCGGCAGTCGAGAAACCCTGCAGGACAAGCCGCGTGAGGTCGCGTTCTCGCTCGGTCAGTCCGTACGCGGCCATCAGCAGGGACGTAATGCGGGCGGGATGTGCGGGTTCGACGATGACAGCAACGTGCGTCTCGGCGCCGGACTGCAACGGTGCGCCATGCAGCACGACCCAGGTGCCGGACCGGGTGAGCAGCCGGGCCATGGCCGGCTGGACCGGATTTCCGCCCTCTGCATTGCGCAGCGCGCGACCTGCAACCGTCAGGACGACCGAGGGGAGTTGGCCCGCGTCGCCGTCACCGTCGGGCAGGTCGTCCAGCCATTGCTGGGCACCGGGCGTCCTGGACACGATCTGCCCATCAGGGGTGAGTACGAGCAGGCCGGGAGCGTCCGGACCCTCGGGGTCGACGGCTTCTCCGAAGAGCAGGGCTCTGCGGGCTCCCTCGGCGAGGTGGGGGGCTGCCTCCTGCACGAAGCGCTTTTCGGCGTCGTCGAACATGGGTCGGTCGGCTTCGCGGTACAGGCCGAGCGCGCCCCAGACCTCGCCGGACTTGGTGCGTAGGGCCGCCACCATTTCCTGGTCGCCGCCCATCTGGATGTTGGCTTGCCAGCGCGGGCTGCCGCTGGGATCGCCATTGGTCGCCTCGTGGAGGGTGGAGATGCCGGCGTCGGTACGGGCCACGTCCACGATCTGGTTGACGTCGTCGGTGTAGTACTCGAGGGCGAGTGAGTCCGGGGGCAGTTCGGGCATGAACGGGTTGTAGTGCGAGGTGATAAGCAGCGAGGCCGGGTCGACGGTGTACCAGCAGGGAAACGTGTAGTGCGGAACCGTCGATTGCAGGACATCGGTGGCTTGATCCCAGAAGGCGACGAGGCCGCCAGGCTTTGCTGCCAGGCGCGAGATCTTGTCCAAGCCTCGGGTCTTGGCGTCCTCGCTCATGTGCCGATGGTGACACGCGGTCGGTGACCGAACACCACTTTGTTGGTATGTCGCCGGTCGCGGCGCGCTCCTAGCGTGAACGGCCTACCTCAGGGAGACGTGATGGACGCACAGACGGTGGCGGTACGGATACTCGCCGCGGGCGACGATCTGCCCGAACCCGGGTACGAAGGCGCACTGGATCGCTTCATGATCGATGGTGCTCAGACCGAGGGACGGTTCGCCCTGGTGAACCATCTCTTCGGCCCGAAGGCACTGGCCGCCCCGATGCATCGGCACCACGATGAGGACGAATACACCTACGTGCTGACCGGCAGGATCGGCGCGATCATCGAGGGCCAAGAAGTCGTCGCCGAGCCGGGCGATCTGCTGTTCAAGCCGCGCGGACAGTGGCACACGTTCTGGAACGCCGGTGATGAGCCTGCCTCGTGCCTGGAGATCATCTCCCCGGCAGGTCTGGAACAGCTGTTCCGCGCGATGGCCCAGCTGACCGAGCCGCCCACTCCGGAGCAGATGGACGAAATGGCCGCGCCCTATCACTGCGATGCCGACATGGAGGCCACGTTCCCGCTGATGGAACGGCACGGTCTGGTGTTCTGATTGCTCGTACGCCGTTGACAGTTCTTCAGAACGGCGGTGGGTCGGCAGTTTGCACGGCGGCATGAGTTCGCCTGTCGCGCTGGGGTTTTCGGGGTGGTGGCCGATGGTCTCGGGGTGGGCTGGTGTAGCAGTGCCCGGTGGGTGTGGTGATAGTGGTGGATCCGTCGGGGCTGCGGGTGGTCCGGAAGTGGGGATGTTGCTTGGTGCGGTGGTTATGCCGGCACTTGGCGTCGAGGTTGTCCGCTGCGGTTGGTCCGGCCGGGTAGGGAACACAGTGGTCGAGGTCCACCCGAGGCTGCGCGCAGTTGGCCCAGGTGCAGGCTGCGTCGGCGGCGATCCGGACGGCCATGCTGGTGGGGATCGGCCCGTGGCCGCGCAACTGGGCGGGTTCCGTGCTGGTCCCGAGCAGCAGTTCGGCAGACAGTTTGACTTGGACCTGAGCCCAGCCCGGCACTGTCGGCGGTCGGCCGGTCTGACCGGTCACCAGGTCGATGTTGGTGGCGCCGCTCAGATAGAGCGTCGCAAGGTCGGCCAGGGCATCGGCGCGGCGCTGGTCGGCGGTCCTCGGGTCGGCCGGCGTGTGGTCCTGCTCGGCGCGGGCGGTGATCCCCGCCCACACGGTGGCGGCCTGGTCGGCGGGCAGGAGCGCCCACAGGCATGCCATGCCGTCCTCGCGGGGTTCTCTGATCACCTCCGTCCCGCCGCGGCGTCTCTGTGCCGGTCCTCGATCTCGCGTGGGTCCAGCGAGTCGGCCAGGGCAGTGACCATGGTCTTGAGCCGAGCCGGGCTGAGCGTCTCGGCTGGACCCAGCAACTGGTCTTCGACGAAGGCGGCGTCCTCCGCGGTCAAATGGCGGGTGTCTTCGGAGATGACCCGCACGCGGCTCAGGCAGATCCGACCCTGCTCCCAAGCGGCAAGAGTGCCGGGCAGCCGCTCGGCGAGGTCCAGGGCGAGGGCGACCTTGCCTCCGGCCGCCATCCGGGAGCAGGACAGCGCCAGGGCAACCTCCTCCACCGCGTAGGGGAGTTCATTCGGGTCGTCCGCGGTCCGGCGGGTGATCAGCTCGGCCACTGCCCGGGCCTGGCCGGCCGCAGCCCAGGCGGCGAGTCGTTCGAACCCGACGCTCAGGTCCAGCACTGTCGCGTCAGGGGTGTCTCGATCAGCCGTGCCGGCCAGCATGATCGCCAGGCCGGGCCCGGTTGGGCAGGAGGCAATCGGTAGCTCGCATCGGTATCCCGCACTGGAGTCGCGGGCTTCGAACATGTGTTCGATTCTAGTCGTAACACGACTGGGGCACAACAGATTTCAAGACTTCGCTCAATTGTTATCAACCCAACAATCGCCGCCCAGCAACGCAAGCCAGCCACCCCCCGCACCCCTCGTTGCTGCCGTCCTAGAACCAGACCCGCTCCGTAGGTGAGTTGACCGGAGGTGTGTCGCCGGCAGGCGAGTCAACTTGCGGTCCGTCGACCGCGGGCGCCGACCGTGCCGGCCGTTTCGGCAAGGGCGGCGGATCCGCCAGCGCCGAGTCCGCCGGCACCTGGTCCCCTGACGCTGTATCAACCGGCACCCCAATCTCGTCAACCGGATACAGCAGCTTCTCGGTCACCAGCCACGAACCGAGCGCCGAGACGGCCAGCCCGATGCCCGCGTAGGTCGGCACCCATTGCAAATGGCCGAGGTCGATGAACCATTCCGCGAGGAACGGGAACGTGCCACCGAAGAGCGCGATCGCCATTGCCGCCGGAACCCCCAGCGCCACTGCTCGGATGGCGACCGGAAACAGCCGCGCGCCAGTGACCGGAGTGACCCCCAACTGCAATCCGATGCAGAGCGTGAACACGGGCGCCACGATGAAGTACGGCAACACCCCGGTGGCCAGTGCCAGCATCAGCGGCACCGTCAGCGCGGCGGCGGCGGTGAATCCGCCACGGATCAACGCCAGCGGTCCGTACCGGTCGGCGAGGAAGCCCGAGCCGATCATTGCCAACAGCAGGACAACGAGCGCAACCGTGTGCTGCGCGGTCGCCGACTCCTCGCTGATCTCTCCGGTGTGCGCCGCGAACTGCGGCAGGTAGACGCTGCCGAAGTAGACGCCCATCGTGGAGCCGATCGTCAAAGCGAAGACCAGGAGCATTCGCGGGCGGTGCTCCTTCAGCATCGGCAAGAGCGGTGGCTTGTTCGTCACCGCCTGGGCGGCCTCGAACACGGGGGACTCCGGCGCTTTCAGCCGGATTCCCAGCGCAACCAGGCCCAACGCTGCGGCGACGAAGAACGCGATCCGCCACCCCCCGTCTCGGACCGCGTCGGTGCCCAGCGTGGACAAGAGCACGGCGAGCACGATCGTGGCGCCCAGCGTCCCGAGGGCGTCACCGGCATAGGTGAACGCGCCGAACCGATAGCGCCGGTCTTCCGGCGCGGTCTCGACGACGTAGGTCGCGGCCGTGGCAACCTCGCCGCCCATCGCAATCCCCTGCAGGAGCCGCGCGAGGACGACGAACGCGGCCGCGCCGAGACCGAGCACGGACGAGCCCGGCGTGATCGCGATGACCAGGGCGCCCAATGCCATCAGCGACACCGAGACGACCAGGCCCGTCCGGCGGCCTCGTACATCGGTCAATCTGCCCATCAGGAAGCTGCCGAACGGCCGGGCCAGGAATCCCGCGGCGAACACCCCGTACGCGCCAAGCAGTTTCGCGACCGGACTGGCGCCGGGGAACATCTGACCGGCCAGGTAGGGAGCCATCAGCGCGTACAGCGACCAGTCGAAGGACTCGACGAAGATGCCCGACGTACTGGCAGCCACGATGCGGGCGGCACCACGTGGGGGCGCTTTTCGGTGCCTCGCCCGGTGTGCCCCGCGTCCGGACGGTGCCGGCGCGGTAGTCGCGCCGATGGCTCAGCTCTCCAGTGCGTCGCGAATTGCGAGCAGCTTCACCTGGGCCTCGGCAAGCTCGGCGTCGGGATCGGAATCCGCCATGATCCCGCAGCCGGCGAACAGGCGTAGCGCGCGGTCCTCGAGTTGTGCGCAGCGCAGCGCGATGCCGAACTCCCCGTTCCCCGCCGCATCCATCCAGCCGACCGGCCCGGCGTAGCGACCTCGGTCCATGCCCTCGAGTTCGGTGATCAGATCGAGTGCGACGTCCCGGGGAGTGCCGCAGACCGCGGCGGTCGGGTGGATCGCCTCGAGAATGGTGAGCAGATCGGGATCTCCGTCCAGCTCGCCGCGTACGTCAGTGGCCAGGTGCATGAGCGTCGGAAGCGTCTGCAGGTGAGGGGCGTCCGGTACGGCCAGGGACGTGCAGAACGGGGCGAGCGTCTCGGCCAAGGATGCGACTGCGTACCGGTGCTCGCTCTGGTTCTTCGTCGAGGCCAACAACTCCCGCCCTACGGCCGCATCGTTACCCAGACCCGAGCGGGCTGCCGTACCGGCGAGAACGCGCGCGGTCACCGTGGATCCCGTGCGACGCACCAACAACTCCGGCGTCGCGCCGACCAGTCCGTCCAGCTCATAGACCCAGCAGTCCGCGCCACGGTCGGCCAGGCGGCGGAGTAGGTGCCGCGCGTCGAGCGGCAGTTCGGTCATCGCCATCAGGTCGCGGGCGAGCACCACTTTGGCCAAGGCCCCGGCCTGCAGCCGGGCGACTCCTTCGGCCACCGAGGACGTCCAAGTCGCTGCGGTCTGGGCGCCGTCGGCGTATCGGATCGCCCCCGGAGTGGGGACCTCGTCGACGGTGAGCAGAGGATGCTCATCGGCCGGGGTCGTGAGCCAGGTGCGGCCGTCGGCGCGACCGACAACGACGCGGGGGATCACGAACACCGAGGCTCCGGTGCGGATGTCGAACGCGGCGCTGCCGAACAGCACGGCACCGGTTCCGGGTCGCCCGACCTCGTCGGTCACCGCGATCTCGGCGAGCTGATCCCGCCACCAGCGCGCTGCCTGTTCGAAGGTGTCCGGCCCTTTGACTTCGAACCGCGCGAGTTCGCCCCACCCGATCAGGCCCTCGTCGTTTCGGACCCAGGCGACCGCCTGATCCTCGGGTAGGAGGTCGATCAGGCGGCGCGGCTCGACGATCATCCGGGTATGCAGTCGGTGCACCTGCCTGGGACGTGCCGGTCCGCCAGGTGCGCTCATGTCAGGGGCCGCAGTCACAGGCTCACCCCTTCCACGATTCGGTACAGCAACGCCTGGCCGCTCCACCACAGCGTAGGTTGCCGCGGCGATCGGCCGTACGCATGTGCCGCGAGTCACGGCGGACACGCGAGTACGGGTTGTCGGGGTCAAGGTCGAACGGATGACCCCGACAACGCTGACGCCGGTGCCCTTGTAGCGTCGCGGCGGTGACAGCCAGGCGTGCTGCGGGCCGCAGAGCGAGTCTGGACAAGCGCCCAGACGAGGTCGCCGCGATGTTCGACGCGGTCGCCGATCGCTACGACCTCACCAACACGGTGATGTCGTTGGGCCAGGACCGGGGTTGGCGCCGGGCAACCACCGCCGCGGTCGATGCGCAGCCGGGGGACAAGGTCCTGGATGTGGCTGCCGGCACTGCCGTCTCGACCATCCCGTTCGCTGAGTACGGCGCATTCGCGGTGGCCAGTGACTTCTCGGTGGGCATGCTCGCCGCCGGTGCGGGGCGTGCCGTGCCCAAGGTTGCCGCCGACGCGCTGGCGCTGCCCTTTGCCGACGCCTCCTTCGATGCGGTAACGATCAGTTTCGGCTTGCGCAACGTGTCCGATGTCGATGCTGCCCTCGCCGAGTTTGCTCGGGTGACGCGGCCCGGTGGCCGGCTTGTCATCTGTGAGTTCTCCCGGCCGGTGTGGGGCTGGTTCGACCGCGTCTACAGCGAATATCTCCTGCGTCCGCTGCCTTGGATCGCCGACCGTGTGTCGAGCAACCCCGACGCCTACCGCTATCTGGCCGAATCGATCCGCGCGTGGCCCGACCAGCGCTCGCTCGCTGACCGGATCGGCGCCGCCGGTTGGACCAAGGTGGGCTGGCGCAACCTCACGTTCGGGATCGTCGCCCTGCATCGTGCAACGCGGAGCTAGCCCGCAAAGCCACGGAGGGTCGAGACTTGCCGCATGACCGTCCCGCCGTTCCCGCCACCGCCGCCCGATCCCACCCAGCCGATGCCGGTCCCGACTCCGGCCCCGACGCCCGGCGACCCGCCTCCGCCGCTGCCTGACCCCGGTCCAGGACCGGCGCCCCAACCAGGGCCCGGACCTCTCCCCGACCCCGGTCCCACGCCGGGGCCGGGCGCGCCACCGCCGGTTCCCCCGCCGCCTGCCCCACTCGGGTGACGCGAGAGCACGTCCGCCTCGGCAGGCTGTCGGTACGAGGCTTACACTTGCCGTACCGCTCGTGAAAGTCTTCACAAGCGGCCGGTACGACGTCAGAATGTCCTTTCCGGCACGCCGCGAGGAGATGCAGTGACTGAGACCCGCCCCGACGCGGAGGCGGACGTCATCGTCGTCGGTGCCGGTCCTGGTGGCTCGGCCACCGCCTATTGGCTGGCCCAGGCCGGACTGGACGTCCTCCTCGTCGAGAAGGCCACCTTTCCGCGCGACAAGGTCTGCGGCGACGGCTTCACCCCTCGCGGAGTCAAGCCGCTGATCGAGATGGGCATCGACACCGGGCCCGAGGCAGGCTGGATCCGGCACCGTGGGCTGCGCGTCTATGGCGGCGGGCACCGCTTGGAACTGGACTGGCCGGATCTGGCCAGCTACCCCAACTACGGCCTGGTTCGTCCGCGCCTGGACTTCGACGAACTCCTTGCCCGGCATGCACAGAAGGCCGGCGCGCGCCTGGTCGAAGGAACCCGGGTCGACGGGCCGGTGCTCGATCGGGCCGGTCGCGTCGTCGGGGTCGAGGGCCGCGGCGAGGACGGGAAACCGGTGGACTACCGGGCGCAGATCGTCATCGATTCCGGCGGGATGAGCGGAACGGTCAGTAAGGCGCTCGGCCTCACTCGCCGCACGGACCGGCCGATGGGCGTTGCGGTGCGCCGCTACTTCACGTCGCCGCGCACCCACGACGACTACATCGAGTCCTGGCTCGAACTCCGCGACGGCGAGCGCCTGCTGCCGGGTTATGGCTGGATCTTCGGCATGGGTGACGGCACCGTCAACGTCGGCGTGGGTGTCCTCAACTCGTCAACCGCATACGGCCACACCGACTATCGCGTCATGCTCAGCCGTTGGCTGGACAACGTCCCCGCCGAGTGGACGTTGACCGACGAAACCGCGACCGGGCCGGTTCGCGGGGCCGGACTTCCCATGGGCTTCAACCGGACGCCGCAATACACGCGCGGCCTCATGCTCGTAGGTGATGCGGCAGGTGCGATCAACCCCTTCAACGGCGAGGGCATCGCTTACGCCATGGAGACCGGCAAGCTCGCCGCCGAGCACGCCGTACAAGCGCTCGCCCGACCTGCTGGGCCCAACCGTGAGCAAGCGCTGCGGTCCTACGTGGACTCGTTGAAAGGCGCCTACGGCGGCTATTACCGACTCGGGAACATCTTCGTGAAGCTGATCGGACACCCCGAAGTCATGCGGCTGTGCACCACGAAGGGCCTCCCGCGCCCACTGCTCATGAAGTTCGTCCTGAAGCTGCTGGCCAACCTCACCGAGGAACGCGGCGGAGACACAGTGGACCGGGTGATCAACGGGCTGACCCGATTGGCTCCGGCAGCATGAATGCGGGCGTGGGGCGGCGATTCCGCAGCGTGGCGGTCTCCGTATGGTGTCGGCCATGCTGAACCCGTACATCCCCATCGTGGGGTTGTTCGCACTGGCCGCGGCCTTTGCGTTGTTCTCGGTGTCAGTAGCCCCGTTCGTCGGCCCCCGTCGCTACAACAAGGCGAAGCTGGATGCCTACGAGTGCGGCATCGAACCAGTCGACCAGCCGTTGGGCGGGGGACGCTTCCCGGTCAAGTACTACCTCACCGCGATGCTCTTCATCATCTTCGACATCGAGATCATCTTCTTGTATCCGTGGGCAGTCGCCAATGACTCGCTGGGTCTGTTCGGACTGATCGAGATGGTCATCTTCATCGCGACCGTGTTCATCGCCTACGCCTACGTGTGGCGCCGCGGCGGACTGGATTGGGACTGACATGGGCATAGAAGAAAAGCTGCCGAGCGGCTTTCTGCTCACCAACGTCGAGAAGTTGGTCAACTGGACGCGGACTGCATCGCTATGGCCGGCGACCTTCGGGCTCGCGTGTTGCGCGATCGAGATGATGGCCACCGGAGCCGGCCGCTACGACCTGGCTCGGTTCGGCATGGAGGTCTTCCGGGCCTCGCCCCGCCAGGCCGACCTGATGATCGTGGCCGGTCGAGTGAGCCAGAAGATGGCCCCGGTCCTGCGCCAGATCTACGACCAGATGCCGGAGCCCAAGTGGGTCCTTGCGATGGGTGTCTGCGCCAGTTCCGGCGGGATGTTCAACAACTACGCCATCGTCCAGGGCGTCGACCACGTCGTACCGGTCGACATGTATCTCCCCGGCTGCCCACCGCGGCCCGAGATGCTGATGGACGCGATCCTCAAGCTGCACCACAAGATCAAGCACGAGCCGCTCGGCCCCAAGAGGGCGAAGCAGCTCGCCGAGAACCCGCAGGAGATCTGGACCGAGATGCCCTCCTCGATCCGGTACGACAAGGCGGCCCGCAGGGAGTGGATCGAGGCGGCCGAAGCGAACCGGAGCGCGCAGTACGCCCTGGAACGCACGAGAGCGGTGCAGCGCGGCGAGCTCGAGCACGGGGCCCTCGTCAAGGTCACCCGGAAGTGACCAGCACCGAGCACGGCGAGATTGCGGTACCGGGTACGCCCCCGGAAGCCAAGCGGCAGCGTGGCATGTTCGGGGTCAGCGGCTCCGGGGACACGTCTGGGTACGGCGGGCTGGTCCGGGTCGCTCCAGGTGGAGCGGTCACCCTGCACAGCAGCGAGCGCCCGTACGGCGGGTACTTCGACGAACTCATGGATGCCATCGAGTTCGCGCTAGGCCCCAAGCGATTCGCGGCCACCGTCGAACGCGTGGTCGTCGACCGCAACGAATTGACGCTGTTCGTCGATCGCGAGCGCCTGGTGAAGCTGTGCCAGACCATGCGCGACCACGAGGCACTTCGGTTCGAACTGCTTTCCAGCATCTCCGGGGTCGACTACCTGGGGTCGGGCGGGGCGCCGGAGGTTCGCTTACACGCCGTCTATCACCTGACCTCGATGACCTTCCGGCGACGCATCCGCCTCGAGGTCGCCGTACCCCTCGAAGACGCCAGCATTCCCTCGGTGACCGGCGTCTATCCGACCGCGGACTGGCAGGAACGCGAGACCTGGGACATGTTCGGGATCAACTTCCCCGGCCACCCAGGGCTCACCCGGATCCTGATGCCCGACGACTGGGACGGGCACCCGCAGCGCAAGGACTACCCGCTCGGCGGGGTACCGGTCGACTTCAAGGGCGCGACGATCCCGCCGCCGGACGAGCGGAGGAGCTACCGATGAGCACACCGAGCGATACAGCCGCCGATCCGTACGCGGGCTCCCGCGAGACCACCGAGGGCCGGGTCTACACCGTCACCGGCGGGGATTGGGACTCCACGTTCGGCGGCGATCCGGTCGCTGAGGAACGGCTCGTCGTCAACATGGGCCCGCAACACCCCTCGACGCACGGCGTGCTGCGCCTGGTGCTCGACCTGGAGGGTGAGACGGTCACGAAGGCAAGGGTCGTGATCGGTTACCTGCACACCGGCATCGAGAAGAACACCGAATACCGCAACTGGACCCAGGGCACGACCTTCGTGACCCGAATGGACTACCTCTCACCGCTGTTCAACGAGACCGCCTACTGCCTCGCGGTGGAGAAGCTGCTCGGGATTGAAGTGCCCGAGCGCGCCACGGTCATCCGGGTGCTCGTCATGGAACTCAACCGGATCGCCTCGCACCTCGTCGGTTTGGCCACCACCGGCATGGAGATGGGTGCGCTCACCGCCATGACCAACGGCTTCCGGGAGCGCGAACTCGTCCTCGACGTGCTTGAGGAGATCACCGGCCTTCGGATGAACCACGCTTACGTACGGCCGGGCGGTCTGGTGCAAGACCTACCCGACAGCGCGGACAAATCGATCCGTGAGCTCATGAAGGTCCTGCCGGCACGGTTCGAAGGCTTCCATCGCCTGCTCACCGGACAACCGGTGTGGCAGAAGCGGTTACAGAACGTCGGCTACCTCGACGTCACCGGCTGTGTCGCGTTGGGCGTCACCGGGCCGCCGCTCCGTGCCGCCGGGTTGCCTTGGGATCTGCGCAAGGTCGAGCCCTACTGCGGTTACGAGACATACGAGTTCGATGTCTGTGTCGAGACCAGTGCGGACGCGTTCGGCCGCTACCTGGTCCGGGTTGCGGAGATGACTGAGTCGCTCAAGATCATCGAGCAGTGCCTGGACCGGTTGAAGCCTGGTCCCATCATGGTGGCGGACAAGAAGATCGCCTGGCCGGCACAGCTGTCGCTGGGGGCCGACGGGATGGGCCAGTCCATGGAGCACGTCAGCAGGATCATGGGGCAGTCCATGGAGTCGCTGATCCACCACTTCAAGCTCGTCACTGAAGGATTCCGGGTCCCTGCGGGGCAGGTGTACGTACCCATCGAGTCGCCCCGCGGTGAGCTCGGCTATCACGTCGTCAGCGACGGGGGGACCAGACCATGGCGGGTACACGTGCGTGATCCGAGTTTCGTCAACCTGCAGGCAACCGCTGCGATGTCTGAGGGCGGTTTGATCGCCGACGTGATCGCCTCGATCGCGTCGATCGACCCGGTCATGGGCGGAGTGGACAGATGACGGACGGAGGAGCGGGCGTTTCGGGACGGCAGAGCGCTGCCTATGGCCCGGACGGCACGGCGCACGCGGTGAACAGCCCAGTCGACATCGGGGACCTCGGCGCCTCGATGACCGAAGGGACTGTCCCTGAGGGAGTTCCGCCACTGACCGAACAGACCCGTCGCGAAGTCCGGGAGATCATCGCCCGCTATCCGCGACCGAGGTCGGCGCTGCTCCCGATGCTGCATCTGGTCCAGTCAGTGCAGGGGTACGTGAGTCCCGAGGGGGTTGCGCTCTGCGCAGAGGAGTTGAACCTCACCAAGGCTGAGGTCGGCGCGGTCGTGACGTTCTACACGATGTTCAAGCGGCGCCCAGCCGGCGAATACCTGATCAGTGTCTGCACCAACACACTCTGCGGCTTCCTCGGTGGCGAGGAGATCTACGCCGCCGTACAGAAGCAACTCGATGTGGGGCACGACCAGACCACCCCCGACGGGAAGTTCACCCTGGAGCACGCAGAGTGCCTGGCCGCGTGTGACTACGCGCCCGTCGTGACGGTCAACTACGAGTTCTTCGACCAGGAAACCGTGGAGACCACGACGGAACTCGTCGAAGCGCTCGCGGCCGGGCGTCGACCCGACCCCACCCGGGGCGCGCCGTTGTGCAGCTTCAAGGAGATGTCCCGCGAGATCGCCGGCTTCCCGCCGCGCGAGCGCGCTGCCGAGCGGATGGCCACCGCCGTTGCCGCACCCGCGCTCGGAAAGCCCACGCTCGCCGGCTTGCGCCGGGCCGCCGAGCGTGCCGAAACCGCGCCCGCGCCACCCCCCGCGAGCGGGACCCCGGCTCGCGCCGGGAAGGATGCCTGACCGATGCCCCTGACCCCCGTGCTCAGCCGCCGCTGGGACGACCCGGAATCGTGGACGCTTGCCGCCTACGAACGGGCCGACGGCTACCGCGCGCTGCGCAAGGCCCTGTCGATGCAGCCTGACGACATCACTGCCGTGGTCAAGGACTCCGGCCTGCGCGGCCGGGGTGGCGCGGGCTTTCCGACCGGGATGAAATGGGGCTTCATCCCGCAGGCCAAGCCCGGCGAGACCGAAGGACCCGGCACGAAACCGAAATACCTCGTGGTCAACGCCGACGAGGGCGAACCGGGCACGTGCCGGGACCTGCCGCAGATGATGAACGACCCGCACTCGATGATCGAGGGCATCATCATCGCGAGCTTCGCGATCCGCTCAAACCTCGCAGTGATCTACGTTCGCGGTGAGGCCGTACACGCGATGCGTCGGGTGCGTGCCGCGGTCGAGGAGGCCTACGCCGCCGGGTATCTCGGCAAGAACGTCCTGCGCTCCGGCTATGCCCTCGACGTGGTGGTACACCCGGGCGCTGGCGCCTACATCTGCGGCGAAGAGACCGCTCTGCTCGACTCGCTCGAGGGCTTTCGCGGCCAACCGCGGCTCAAGCCACCCTTTCCCGCGATCGCCGGGTTGTACGGGGCGCCGACCGTGGTCAACAACGTCGGCACCTTGGCCAGCATCCCGGCGATCCTGCTCTACGGCGCCGACTGGTGGAAGCAGATGGGGCCGGAGAAGTCGCCGGGTACGAGTGTGTACTCGCTCACCGGCCGGGTCGCGAACCCCGGTCAGTACGAAGCGCCGATGGGCACCACCCTGCGCGAACTGCTCGAGATGTGCGGTGGGATCCGCGAGGGGCACCAACTGAAGTTCTGGACTCCTGGCGGTTCCTCGACCCCGCTGTTCACCGACGAGCACCTCGATGTCCCGCTGGACTTCGACTCGGTTGCCGCGGCGGGTTCGATGAACGGGACCAGCGCCCTGATGATCTTCGACGACGGCGACTGCATCGTGCGAGCGGTCGGGCGGTGGATCAAGTTCTATGCCCACGAGTCCTGCGGCAAGTGCACGCCGTGCCGCGAGGGCAACCCCTGGATGGTCCAGATCTTGGACCGGATCGAGCGCGGTCAGGCCCAGGCGGAGGAGATCGACCAACTGCTCGACATCTGCGACAACATCCTCGGCCGGTCCTTCTGCGCCTTCGGCGACGGAGCGGTCAGCCCCGTCATGTCGTCGATCCAGTACTTCCGCCAGGAGTACCTCGATCACCTCGCCCAGGGTGGCTGTCCGCTGGATCCCGCGCGATCGCGCCAGCGCGACCTGGCAGGTGCCCGCTCGTGACCGCGGAAGTAACAGGAGTCGACACGGTCACCCTGACCATCGACGGCGTCGAAGTCACCGTCCCCAAGGGCACGCTGGTGATCCGGGCTGCCGAGACCATCGGAGTGCAGATCCCACGGTTCTGCGACCACCCTCTGCTCGACCCGATCGGCGCCTGCCGGCAGTGCCTCGTCGAGGTGGAGATGGGCGGCCGCAAGATGCCCAAGCCGCAGGCCTCCTGCACCATCGAGGTCGCCGACGGCATGGTCGTCAACAGCCAGTTGACCTCGCCCGTTGCGGACAAGGCGCAGCAAGGCAACATGGAACTGCTGCTCATCAACCACCCGCTGGACTGCCCGGTCTGCGACAAGGGCGGCGAGTGCCCGCTGCAGAACCAAGCGATGAGCAACGGACGCGCCGAGTCCCGGTTCATCGACGCGAAGCGCACCTACCCCAAGCCTCTGGCGATCTCGTCGCAGGTCCTGCTCGACCGGGAGCGTTGCGTTCTCTGCGCCAGGTGCACGAGGTTCTCCCAGCAGGTTGCCGGCGACCCGTTCATCGAACTGTTCGAACGCGGTGCACTGGAGCAGGTGGCGATCTACGAGGACGAGCCGTTCTCCTCGTACTTCTCCGGCAACACGATCCAGATCTGCCCGGTGGGGGCGCTGACCAGCGCCGCCTACAGGTTCCGATCGCGACCCTTCGACCTCGTGTCCGAACCAAGCGTCTGCGAGCACTGCGCGTCCGGGTGCGCACAGCGAACCGACATCCGGCGCAACGTCGTCCAGCGGCGCCTGGCCGGAGACGACCCGGAGGTCAACGAGGAGTGGAACTGCGACAAGGGCCGCTTCGCATTCCGGTATGCCACAAGCAACAACCGGATCATGAAGCCGCTGATCCGCCGCGGCGACGTGCTCGTCGAGACGTCCTGGACTGAGGCGCTCGAATTCGCCGCCGAGGGGCTGGCTGCTGCGATGGCAGACGGCGGTGGCGGCGTCGGAGTGCTCCCCGGCGGACGACTGACCGTGGAGGATGCCTACGCATACGCGAAGTTCGCCCGCGTCGTGTTGCAAACCAATGACATCGACTACCGAGCGCGTGCGCATTCGGCCGAGGAGGAGGAATTCCTCGCCGAACGTGTGGCCGGCACGGGCCTGGCCGGTGAGGTCACGTATGCCGACCTCAGCGCAGCGCCAACCGTCGTCACTGTTGGCTTCGAACCCGAAGAAGAGTCTCCGATCATCTTCCTGCGGCTGCGCAAGGCCGCCCGCGAGGCGGGCCTCGCGGTCTACGACATCGCACCCTTCGCCACGACCGGCCTGACCAAGTTGAACGGTGTCGTGCTTGCGACGCCACCCGGTGCCGAGGCAAGCGTGCTGGGTGCCCTCGCCGACAACACCGCGGGCGGGCCCGGAGCCGAGGCCGCGCGTGGGTTGCGCCAGGCCGGTTCGATCCTCCTCGTCGGCGAGCGCCTGGCCGAATTCCCCGGGGCGCTGTCGGCGGCGGCGGCCCTTGCCGACGCCACTGGCGCCAAGCTCGGCTGGGTGCCCCGGCGGGCCGGCGAACGCGGTGCGATCGAGGCCGGGATGTTGCCGAGCCTGTTGCCAGGTGGACGTCGGGTCGCCGAGGCGACTGACCGAGTCGAGCTCGCCAAAGCGTGGCGGGCCGATGTGCCGGCCACGCCCGGTCGCGACCTCAATGGCATTCTGACCGCCGCGCGCGACGGTGATCTCGGCGCCTTGCTCGTCGGCGGGGTTGACCCTGATGACCTGCCCGACCCGGTACTCGCCCGAGAGGCGTTGGCCGCCACCGGTTTCCTGGTCAGTCTCGAGTTGACCGCCAGTCCCGTGACCGACTACGCGCACGTCGTGCTACCCGTGGCAGCTGCGCCGGAGAAGAGCGGCAGCTACCTCAACTGGGAAGGACGGTGGCGCTCCTTCCAGGCCAGTCTGTCCAGCGGAATGCTCCCCGACGGTCGCGTCCTGCACGGCCTGGCCGATGAATTCGACGTCGACCTCGCGTTGCCCACACCGGAATCGGCGGCAGCGGAAATGGTCCGGATCGGCCAGCACCGACGGGCCTCCGACGCGGCGCTGCTCACGACCAAGTCGCCGCCGCTCCCGGTGCTGCGCCCGGGCGAGGCGATCCTGGCCAGTTGGCGGCACCTGTTGGACATCGGGTCGCTGCAGGTCGACGAACCGGCGTTGGCCGGAACTGCACGCAGCGCCGCCGTGCGGCTGCCGAAGTCGCTCGCAACTGATTTGGGTATTGCCGAGGCGGACCTTGTCAGGATCACTGGGGCAAGTGGCTCGATAGTTCTTCCGGCTCAGGTCACCGAGATGCCCGATCAGGTCGTCTGGGTCCCGATGCGCTCAGCTGGAAGCGCGGTCCGGACTGACCTCGGAACGGCGCCCGGCGGCGTCGTCACCGTCGCGAGGGAGGAGTAGTGGTGATGTCATATCTTTCCGCTGAGTCGCCCACACTCGACGAGTTCGGCACCGATGTCTGGTGGATCATCGTCATCAAGGTCGTCGGCATCTTCGCTCTGCTCGTGGTCCTGACGCTGTTTGCGATCCTGTTCGAGCGCAAGGTAGTGGGCCGCATGCAGCAACGGATCGGTCCCAACCGGGTCGGCCCGGGCGGTGCGCTGCAGAGCCTGGCCGACGGCCTGAAGCTGGCATTCAAGGAAGACATCATGCCGGCCCTGGCGGACAAACCGATCTACTTCCTGGCGCCGGTGATCTCAGCCGTACCAGCGTTCCTGGCGTTCTCGGTCATTCCCATCGGCCCGACCGTGAGCATCTTCGGCGAGCGAACTCCGTTGCAGCTCACGGATCTTCCGGTTGGCGTGCTCATCGTTCTGGCCTGCTCCGCGATGGGGGTCTACGGCATTGTGCTGGCCGGCTGGGCGTCGGGTTCGACGTATCCGCTGCTCGGCTCGTTGCGCAGCGCAGCCCAGATGATCAGCTACGAGATCGCGATGGGTCTGTCCATCGTGGCGGTCTTCCTCTACGCGGGGACCATGTCGACCTCCGGGATCATGGAGGCTCAGGCGAGTGGCAGCGAGGTGAACGTCTTCGGCCTCACCTTCGACGGCCCAGGCTGGTACGCGGCGGTGCTGCCCGTCTCCTTCATCATCTATTGCATCGCCGTTGTCGGCGAGACGAACCGCGCGCCGTTCGACCTCCCCGAGGCCGAGTCCGAACTCGTCGGTGGCTTCCACACCGAATATTCGTCCCTGAAGTTCGCGTTGTTCTTCCTGGCCGAGTACATCAACATGGTCACGGTCTCGGCGCTGGCGGCGACGATGTTCCTCGGCGGCTGGCGGGCCCCGTGGCCGCTCTCGATCTGGGACGGCGCCAACTCCGGCTGGTGGCCGGTGCTCTGGTTCATCGGCAAGGTCATTCTGGGGCTGTTCATCTTCACCTGGCTGCGCGGGACGTTGCCGCGCATGCGCTACGACCAGTTCATGCGCTTCGGCTGGAAGGTGCTGGTACCGGTCGCGCTGCTCTGGATCCTGATCGTGGCCACCATGCGGGTCCTGTCCCGCGAGTACGACCTCTCGGCCCAACAGATTGCCCTGTACGTGGGTATCCCGGTGTTGGTGCTGGTGCTGATCGCCGTGTGGCTCTGGCCGGACAAGCCGAAGGCCGTGGGGTCCGACCCCGCTGTGCCCGAGGGCACCCCACCGACCACCGAAGGCGCGTTCCCCACGCCGCCGTTGGACCTCGTCGTCCCGCCCACCCCAGCACTGGTCAAGCGCGAGGTCGTCGGAACGGGCAAGCGCTCCGGAGGAACTCGTGCCTAGCCTGCTCCCCAAGCCGTTACAAGGTTTCGGGGTGACCTTCGCGAACATGTTCAAGAAGGTCACCACCGAGTCCTATCCTGAGGACAAGAAGGCGACCAAGCCGCGATATCACGGACGGCACGTGCTCAACCGCCATCCGGACGGCTTGGAGAAGTGCGTCGGCTGTGAGCTGTGCGCTTGGGCGTGCCCGGCCGATGCCATCTACGTGGAGGGCGCCGACAACACCGACGAGGCGCGCTACTCACCGGGTGAGCGCTACGGCGCGATCTACCAGATCAACTACTTGCGCTGCATCTTCTGTGGGCTGTGCATCGAAGCCTGCCCGACGCGGGCGCTGACCATGTCCAACGACTACGAACTCGCCGATGACAACCGTGAGGACCTGATCTACACCAAGGAGCAGCTGCTTGCGCCGCTGGTTCCCGGGATGGAACCGCCGCCGCACCCGATGCGCCTCGGCGATCACGAGCAGGACTATTACGTCGGCCGCGAGCCACTCAAGCAGACGGCAGGGGCTGCGGCCGAGGCCCACTCCATACCTCCGGCCGCTACCGCGCCGGCATCGGCCGACGACATCGGTGCGGACGCGGACGAACTGGCCAAGCCGCTCGGAGAGACCCGTCGATGACCGATGTCGCGGTGCTGGCGGCCGATGCGGTCACCGGCGGGGAAGCAGTCGCCTTCTGGGTGTTGGGTCCGCTCGCGCTACTCGGGGCCATTGGGATGGTGTTGTCGCGCAACGCCATCCACTCCGCCCTGTGGCTGGTCCTGACGATGTTGAGCTTGGGCGCCTTCTACTTCATCCAGCAGGCTCCCTTCCTGGGCGCCGTGCAGATCATCGTCTACACCGGCGCGATCATGATCCTGTTCCTGTTCGTGTTGATGCTCGTGGGACGCGACTACTCCGACTCGATCGTCGAGACGCTTCGCGGGCAACGCGTGGCCGCGATCCTGTTGGGCGTGGGGTTCGCCGGCGTGGTCGGTGGCTTGATCGGCAACGCCACCGTCGATGTCGAGTCGGTCGGCCTAGCTGATGTCAATGCCGATGGTGGCAACGTCACTGAGATCGCCCGGCTGCTGTTCACCGATTACCTGCTCGCGTTCGAGCTCACCAGTGCGCTGCTGATCACGGCAGCGGTCGGGGCGATGGTCCTGGCACACATCGAGCGCGAGGCGGGAAGCCGCCCCAGTCAGAAGGAGCTGTCCATCACCAGGGTCAAGGGACCCCGGCCGCAGACCCTTCCCGGTCCCGGGGTCTTTGCTCGTGGCAACTCCGTCGCCGAACCCGGCCTGCTGCCCGACGGGTCGGTCGCCGAGGACAGCCGGTCCACCGGGCTCGACATGCGCCCGCCACCGGCGATCGCCCCGGGTTCGATCGACCGCGGCCAGGACATCACCGTGGACAGCGGAGCCAATCAGGACGGGGTGCAGAAATGACCCCCACCTACTACCTCGTCCTCGCCGCCATCCTCTTCACCATCGGCGCGGTCGGAGTCCTCGTCCGCCGCAACGCGATCGTGGTGTTCATGTGCATCGAGTTGATGCTCAACTCGGTGAACCTGACCCTGGTCACCTTCTCCAGGATCAACGGGGGGCTCGACGGGCAGATCATGGCGTTCTTCGTGATGGTCGTCGCCGCTGCAGAGGTCGTCGTCGGCCTGGCCATCATCATGTCGATCTATCGCACGCGGCGTTCAGCCTCGGTCGATGACGCGAACTTGTTGAAGTACTGAGGGCGCCGACGTGGAAACCCCTGGAACGTATGCCGAGGCGACTGGCGCCCTGGGCTCCTTGTGGCTGCTGATCGTCATCCCGCTGGTCGGCGCAGCGGTCCTGCTGCTGGGCGGGCGACGGCTGGACCGGGTCGGACCGCTCGTCGGATGCGCGACGATCGTCGCCGACTTCGTCCTCGGCGTCTACTACGTCAGCACATTGGCCGGTCAGGCGGAACGGGCCGTCTCCGACAATCTCTTCAGCTTCATCCCCGTCGGCGAACTCCAAGTGGACATCGGACTGCTGCTCGATCCGCTGTCGGCTGCCTTCCTGCTGCTGATCACCGGCGTCGGCGCGCTGATCCACATCTATTCCGTCGGCTACATGGCCCATGACCCCGCCAAGCGCCGCTTCTTCGCGTACATGAATCTCTTCGTCGCTGCGATGTTGCTGCTCGTCCTGGGCAACGGCTACGTGGTGCTCTACATCGGCTGGGAAGGCGTCGGCCTCGCGTCGTACCTCCTGATTGCGTTCTGGTACCGGCGCCCGGCCGCTGCAACCGCGGCCAAGAAGGCCTTCATCATGAACCGGGTCGGCGACGTCGGCCTGATCATCGCCATCTTCGTGCTGTTCGCGACCGTCGGTTCCACCGACTACTCCACTGTCTTCGCCAGCGCCAGTGGACTGGCTGCTGGAACGGTCACCGCGATCGGTCTGCTGCTGCTGCTGGCTGCGTGCGGAAAGTCGGGCCAGGTGCCCTTGCAGGCGTGGCTGCCCGACGCCATGGAGGGCCCAACACCGGTCTCGGCGCTGATCCACGCCGCGACGATGGTGACCGCTGGCGTCTATTTGATCGCCCGCTCAGCTCCACTGTTCGACCTGTCTGAGGCCGCCCGGACTGCTGTCACCATCGTCGGCCTGGTAACCCTGCTCTACGGTGCCATCGTCGGATGCGCCTACGACGACATCAAGAAGGTCCTCGCCTACTCCACGGTCAGCCAGATCGGTTACATGTTCTTGGCCGCAGGTCTTGGGCCGGCGGGTTACGCGGTCGCGATCCTGCACCTGCTCACGCACGGGTTCTTCAAGGCGGGCCTGTTCCTCGGTGCCGGGTCGGTCATGCATGCGATGAACGACGAGGTCGACATGCGCAAGTTCGGCGGGCTGGCCAAGCGTCTGCCGATCACCTTCATCACGTTCAGCCTGGGCTACCTCGCCCTGATCGGGTTCCCGTTCCTATCCGGCTACTACTCGAAGGACCTGATCATCGAGGCCGGTTTCGATGCCGGCGGCGCCTTGGGCTGGATCCTCGGCGGCGGAGCGATGCTGGCCGCGGGTTTGACGGCCTTCTACATGACCCGGCTGATGGTGATGACCTTCCTCGGCCGACCCCGGTGGGAAAAGGATGCCGAACCGCACGAGTCGCCGCCGATCATGACCGTGCCGATGATCGTGCTCGCGCTGGGCTCGGTCTTTGCCGGGTTCGTACTCGTCAACGTCGTGCCACTCGCCGAGTGGCTGGAGCCGGTGTTCGGGCCCGAGCCGGAGATGGACCATGTCGTGTCGCCCCTCGTGGTCTCGGTCGCGACCACGGTCGTCGTCGCCCTCGGCGTCATCGCTGCCTGGTTCTTCGTCGCCCGGCGTGAAGTGCCGGTGCGTCCGCCGGTCAACGTGTCGCCGGTCATCAAGGCGGCTCGGGCGAACCTGTACGGAGACGCATTCAATGAGTCGGTCTTCATGCGTCCGGGTCAGTGGCTCACCCGCGCGATGGTCTACGTCGACAACCGCGGAGTGGACGGTGCGGTCAACGGCCTGGCCGCCGGTCTCGGTGGCACGTCAGGTCGGCTGCGCCGGACCCAGACCGGCTTCGTCCGCTCGTACGCACTGAGCATGCTCGGGGGCACCCTCGTGGTGGTTGTGGCGTTCCTCGCCGTGAGATTCGTATGACGGCGTCCGAAGGTCGGGCAGCATGAGCGGGTTCCCGTTCTTGCTGGTGATGTTGCTGTTGCCGTTGGTGGCCGGCTTGGTGTTGCTGTTCATCCCCGAGAACCGACACGAGCTGATTCGGCGCTTCACCTTCCTTGTGTCGGTCGTCGTGCTGGCGGGGACCGTCCTGATGACGGTGGCCTTCGAGCCGAACGGTGCGCGGTTCCAATTTGTCCAGTCCTACAAGTGGATTCCCGACTTCGGCGTCCGGTTCTCCCTCGGCGTGGACGGCATCGCGTTAGTGATGATCCTGCTGATCGGCGTCCTCGTACCGATCGTCGTCGTCGCGTCCTGGCATGAGGGCACTGAAGGTGGTCGCGGCACCGGCAAGGGCAGCATGCGGGCGTTCTTCGCCTGGCTGCTCGTCCTCGAGTCGCTCATGATCGGCGTCTTCGCGGCGACTGACGTCTTCCTGTTCTACGTCTTCTTCGAAGCCATGCTCGTCCCGATGTACTTCCTGATCGGGACCTTCGGCGGTCCTCGGCGCCAATACGCGGCGGTGAAGTTCTTCCTCTACAGCCTCGTCGGCGGCCTGATCATGCTGGCCGCAGTGATCGGACTCTACGTCGTGAGCGCCGAGGAGATCGGGCAAGGCACGTTCGCCTTCGACGCGCTGCGCCAGATCAGCATCGATCCGGATCTGCAGAAGTTGCTGTTCCTCGGCTTCTTCGTCGCGTTCGCGATCAAGGCACCGCTGGTGCCTTTCCACACCTGGCTGCCCGATGCTGGTGCCGAGGCACCGATCGGTGGCGCGGTGCTGCTGGTCGGCGTCCTGGACAAGGTGGGCACGTTCGGCTTCCTGCGCTACTGCCTGCCGCTGTTCCCGGATGCCAGTCGTGCCTTCGCACCCGCGATTCTCGTGCTGGCGGTCCTGGGCATTCTGTACGGAGCCTTGCTCGCGATGGGCCAGACCGACATGAAGCGTCTGGTCGCCTACACCTCGATCGCACACTTCGGGTTCATCGCGCTGGGCGTCTTCGCGTTCACGACCCAGGCCGGTACCGGTGCGGTTCTCTACATGTTCAACCACGGCATCTCGACGGGGGCGCTGTTCCTGATCGTCGGCATCCTGATCAGTAGGGGGAAGTCTCGAACAATCGGCGACTACGGGGGAGTGGCCAGCGTGACACCGCTGCTGGCCGGCGCCTTCCTGCTCGCCGGTCTGTCCTCGTTGGCGCTCCCGGGGACCAACAGCTTCATCAGCGAGTTCCTTGTGCTGTTGGGTTCCTTCCCCACCTACCCCGTCTTCACGATTCTTGCCACGGTCGGGATCATCCTGGCCGCGCTCTACATCCTGCTCATGTATCAGCGCACGATGCACGGGCCGATCAAGCCGTCGGCGCGTGGCTTCAAGGACCTGAGCAAGCGCGAAATGGCCTACATCAGTCCGTTGCTGGCTCTGATCATCGTGCTCGGCGTCTACCCGAAACCGCTGCTGGACATCATTACTCCGGCGGTCAACGCCACGATGGCTGATGTAGGTGTCGACGTCTCCAACGCCTCGGCGGATACCGGAGGGGGCGACTGATGCCCGATCTCAGCGCACCATCGGTCTCCTACGTCGGGCTCGCTCCGGTGCTCATCGTCCTCGGCGCGGCCTGCCTGGGTGTTCTCATCGAGGCGTTCACTCCTCGCTATCTGCGCTGGAATCTGCAGGTCGGCCTGGCGATGCTCGGGACGGTAGGCGCGGTCATCGCCGTGGTCCTGATCGCCGGCCGCAACGAGATCACCGCTGCTCGGGCCGTGGCCGTTGACGGCACTGCCCTGTTCCTCGAGGGGACGATCGCCGCGCTCGGCGCACTGTCGATCCTCATGTTCGCCGAACGCTCGCTGGATCCGGCCAAGAGCGCGTTCGTCGCCTCGGCCGCGCTTCCGGTCGGCAGTGCCGAGGACCGCAAGCTCGCGACGGCTCCGTACTCGCAGACCGAGGTCTTCCCGCTGGCCAGCTTCGCCATCGGCGGGATGATGCTGTTCCTGGCGTCGAACAACTTGCTGGTCATGTTCGTCGCGCTCGAGGTGCTGTCGCTGCCGTTGTACCTGATCTGCGGGATGGCCCGCCGGCGACGACTGCTGTCCCAAGAAGCCGCGGTGAAGTACTTCTTGTTGGGCAGCTTCGCCTCCGCGTTCTTCCTGTATGGGCTGGCCCTCATCTACGGGTATGCCGGAACCGTGGACCTCGGTGAACTGCGGGAAGTGGCGGCCAGATCGGGTACGTCGGATGCGCTGCTGGTGATCGGCCTTGCTCTGCTGGTCGTCGGGCTGCTCTTCAAGGCAGGCATCGCTCCCTTCCACGCTTGGACCCCGGACGTCTATCAGGGCGCACCGACTCCGGTGACCGCACTGATGGCTGCGTGCACGAAGGTTGCTGCCTTCGGGGCGATCCTGCGCGTGCTCTACGTCGGCTTCGGTACTTCGGAGTGGACGTGGCGGCCGCTGATCTACAGCATCGCGATCATCTCGATGGTGGTCGGGGCAGTCCTCGGGATCACGCAGACCGACGTGAAGCGCATGCTCGCCTACTCCTCGATCGCCCACGCCGGGTTCATCCTCACCGGTGTCATCGCCTTGGGCGACTCGGCGACGGCTGGGCGCGGCCTGTCGAGCACGCTGTTCTACCTGCTCACGTACGGGCTGACCACTGTCGGCAGTTTCGCCGTGGTGACGCTCGTCCGCGACGGGGACGGCGAAGCGACGCACCTGTCGAAGTGGGCGGGGCTCGCCTCGCGATCCCCGTTGACGGCTGCGGTCATGACGTTCTTCCTGCTTGCCTTGGCTGGGTTGCCGCTGACCAGCGGCTTCACCGGGAAGTTCGCTGTGTTCCGGGCCGCGATCGACGACGGAGCATGGCCGCTGGTGGTCGTCGCCTTGCTGGCCAGTGGGATCGCTGCCTTCTTCTACCTGCGCCTTGTCGTGTTGATGTACTTCTCCGCACCGGCCGAGGACGGGCCGACCGTCGGCGTACCGGGGCTCCCGACAACGATCGTCCTCGCGGTGACAGCTGCGGCGACTCTCATCCTCGGTCTGGCCCCCGGGGCGGTTTTGGACCTCGCCGAGCAGGCCTCCGTTCTGGTCGGTTGACCGTGATGCCGGACGCGCAGACGGGCGGGCAGAACATTGCCAGCCCGGTCGTCCCAGGCTCAGCTGCGTCGGCGCTCGGACTCTCGTCGATCGGCGGGGACCTGGAACAGGAGCTGCAGCGGGGACTGGAGGCAGTCGAAGCGTTGCTGCGCACCAGTGTCGCCAGCGACTTCGAATTCGTCGGTCAAGCGTCTCGGCACTTGGTCGAGGCCGGTGGGAAACGGTTCCGCCCGCTGCTGACTCTGCTGGCCGCTCAATTCGGCGACCCTCACGGACCTGGGGTCATTCCTGCCGCGGTCGTGGTCGAGCTGACGCACCTCGCCACCCTCTACCACGACGACGTGATGGACGAGGCGGACCTGCGCCGTGGTGCCCCGAGCGCGAACAGCCGGTGGGACAACAGTGTCGCCATCCTCACCGGTGATTTCCTGTTCGCCCGGGCCTCGGACATCCTGGCTGACCTCGGACCGGAGGCGGTGCGCATCCAGGCGCGGACCTTCGAGCGTCTGGTCACTGGCCAGATCCGCGAGACAGTCGGCCCGGCTCCCGACGTCGACCCGGTCGAGCACTACCTGTCGGTGCTCACGGACAAGACGGGCTCACTGGTGGCGACCGCGGCGCGGTTTGGCGCGATGTTCGCCGGTGTCGACGACCCGCTGCGGAGCAACCTCACCTCGTACGGTGAGGCGATCGGGATCGCGTTCCAGATCTCCGACGACCTGCTCGACATCGCCAGTGAGGAGGGCGTCTCAGGCAAGGCACCTGGGACCGATCTCCGCGAGGGCATCGCTACGCTGCCTGTCCTGCTGGCCCGCGCCGGCAAGGATCCCGGCGAAACCCGGCTGCGTGAATTGCTGGCTGGCCCGCTGACCGAGCCGCAGCCTCATGCCGAAGCGCTCGGACTGCTACGCGCATCCACTGCCATGGTGCTTGCCCAGTCGATGCTGGCCGGGTACGTCGAGCGGGCAAAGGCCACCCTCGAGCCGCTCCCTGCCGGCCCGGTCCGCGACGCCCTGGGCAGCCTCTGCGACGTGATGCTCGAACGCACCGCCTGATCGGAGGTAGAACGCCACCAACCTCGCACGGCAGCCGAAGACGAGTGGTCAGACGCGGTCTACCTCACCCGCCCAACCGATTACGCAGCGACGATCAGCTCGCCCGACATCTGCGGGTGATTGCTGCAGGTCAGCGCGTAGGTGCCTTCTTCCTCCGGAGCGTTGAATGTCAGCTCCTCGCCCTGGGCGAGCAGGTCGTTGTCGAACTCACCGTCGACAGCGTCGGCGTCATGCTCGGCGGAGTCCTCGTTGACGACTCTGACCAGCGCGCCCGGCGCCACGGTCAGCGGATCTCCGTACTCGAAATTGGCAATCGTGATCGTGCCGGCCACCTCCTCGTCACCGCCCCCGCCGTCGGTTTCGCCGCCGCCAGCGGTGTCGGAGCTGCCGGTCGTGCTGTCGGGGTCGTCATCGCCGCCGCAGGCGGCGAGCGCCAAGGACAGCGCGAAGAGGAGTGCAATCAGGCGTCTCATCCTTTGATTGAACTGCATGCTCCATAGCCGGTGAAGCAGATGAAGGTCACAGGTCCCCGTGAATAATGGTGACGATGAGTGCCTCGAGCATGCGGGGCCGACTGCCGTACGTGACAGTCGCTGTGCTGCTCACGCTCCTCGCGGGCTGTACCGAGGGCGCCACCACGTCGGCGGGCGACAGAAACTCCGCGGTTGAACCCAGCATTGCGCCGGACACCTCGGTGCCGGAATTGGCCGTCGAAGTGTTGGTCGCAGACCTGAACAATCCCTGGGATCTAGCCCAGGCCCCCGATGGCACGGTCATCTTCGACCAGCGTGGGGGAGGCCTATGGGCACATCGGCCGGATGGCACCGTCACGGCCGTGCAAGCCGACTTCGAGGACCTGTTCGCGACCGGTGAGACAGGCTTGATGGGCCTGGTTCTCGACCCCGAGTTCGCGGACAACCGCCGGTTCTTCACCTGCCAGGGGTACGCCCCCGGCGCGGACATCCGGGTGATCTCGTGGCAGATGAGTGCCGACTACGCCGAGGCGACCAGACTCGTTGATCCACTGGTCTCCGGATTGCCACTGACCTCGGGTCGGCACGGAGGCTGCCGGCTGCGATTCGACGTCGATGGCGCCTTGCGCGTGGGGACCGGCGATGCCGCAACCGGTGGCAACGCCCAGGACCTCAACTCGCTGGGCGGCAAGACGCTGCGGGTGGATCCCGACACCGGCGAGCCGTGGCCGGACAATCCGTTCATCGGAGATGCCAACGCAAACCCGCTCATCTACACCTACGGGCACCGCAACGTCCAAGGGCTCGCCCTTCGGCCCGACACCGGTGACATCTACACCGCCGAGCACGGCCCGGACGTTGACGACGAGATCAACCTGCTGACTCCAGGCGGCAACTACGGCTGGAACCCGGTGGGTAGCAACCGGGATGACTACAACGAATCAGTTCCGATGACCGACCCGAGCATCCCCAGTGCCGTCCCGGCGCTCTGGTCGTCGGGCGACCCGACCCTGGCCACCAGCGGGTCGACGTTCCTGGACGGCGAGGAGTGGGGTGCCTACGACGGCCTGCTCCTCGTGGGCCTGCTGAAAGGCGAGGGGATCCTGGTCCTGCAGTTCGAGCCCGACGGCGGGTTGATCTCGGCCAGCCGACTGCCGGGATTCGACGGCACGTACGGCCGCATCCGCACGGTCCAACTGGGCAACGACGGTGCGTTCTATGTGACGACGTCGAACGGTGGCGGCGATGTGCTGCTCAGAGTGACGCCCCAGACCTGACGAGCAAGTCCTGACGAGCAAGTCCTGACGAGCAAGACTGCGGTCAGCCGGCGACGATCAGCTGCCCGCCCATGTCCGGGTGAGCCGTGCACATGATGTCGTAGGTGCCGGCCGTTGCAGGAGCGTTGAATGTCGTCGTCACGCCCTGGCTGATCAAGCCCGTGTCGAAGCTTCCGTCTGTCGCCGTTGCACTGTGCGCCTGTGGGTCCTGGTTGATGACTGCGACGACCGCGCCTGGGGCCACGCTAACGGGAGCTCCATATGCGAAACCCGTGATCGTGATCGTCGCGGCCGCAGCCTCGGTGTCACCGCCGCCGGTGGTGTCGCTGCCCTCGCCGTACCCATCGTCAGCGCCGCCGGAACCAGTGTCCACAATCGACTCCGTCGCCGATTCTGTTGTCGAGTTGTCGCTACCTGCGTCGTCACCGCCACCCCCGCAGGCGACGAGTGCCATAGACATCGCGAAAAGAAGTGCGGCAAGGCGTCTCATGTCGTCATTGAACTGCAGCTAGCCCGGGGTTTGAAGCTGATCCAGGTCACGGTCCACCGTGAGTAAGTTGCCCGGCCGGAGACCCAAGCGGCACCGGCTAGCGAGAGCCAACTCCCACGACCCAGGTGTCGGACCCGTGCAGGAGCTTGTCCAGGTCGCCCTCACCTGAGGACGCGACCGCCTCATCGAGCTGAGCAGCCATCATCCCGTCGTAGGTCGAACGCGGTACGGAACGGAACACGCCGAACGGGGTGTGCGTGAGATCGGTGCCGGACAAGCGGGACAGGCCGAAGGCGTACGACGGGTCCTTCGTCGTCGGGTCGTGAACGACGATGTCGTCCTCGTTGATGCAGGCAACCTCAGCGACGCCGAGGACTCCGGTGTTCGGATTCCGTACGACGCCCATGCGTCCGTCGCGACCGAAGCGGATCGGTTGGCCGGGGACCAAGGTGATGATCGCCTCGTCCCGCGTTTCCGGGTCCTTGAGGACCTCGAAGGCGCCGTCGTTATAGATGTTGCAGTTCTGGTAGATCTCGATGAACTTTGCGCCCTTGTGTTCTGCGGCCGCACGCAGCACCGACAACAGGCCGGCCTTGTCGGAGTCCATCGCGCGGGCGACGAAGCTGGCCCCGGCGCCGATGGCCAGAGACAACGGGTTAAACGGCGTATCGAGGGAACCCATAGGCGTGGACTTGGTGATCTTGCCGACCTCGCTGGTCGGGGAGTACTGACCCTTGGTCAGCCCGTAGATCCGGTTGTTGAAGAGCAGGATCGTGAGGTTCACATTGCGGCGCAGCGCGTGGATCAGGTGGTTTCCGCCGATGGACAGCGCGTCGCCGTCTCCGGTGACAACCCACACCGACAAGTCGGGACGGGAGGCCGCCAAGCCGGTCGCGATGGCGGGCGCGCGGCCGTGGATCGAGTGCAGCCCATAGGTATTCACGTAGTACGGGAAGCGCGAGGAGCAGCCGATCCCCGACACGAACACGATGTCCTCGCGGCGGACGTTCAGTTCCGGCAGGAACGACTGGACAGTGTTGAGGATGATGTAGTCACCGCAGCCCGGGCACCAGCGGACCTCTTGGTCGGTCTTGAAGTCCTTCGGTTTGAGCGTCGGCATCCCTATGTCAGTCATCTCGCCGCCCCCACAGCTTCGGCAACTTCAGTGATAACGCCCTGCAGCACATCCGCCAGTTCGGCCGCGCGGAACGGCAGGCCCCGTACCTGGTTGTAGCCCACGATGTCGACGAGGTATTCCGCGCGCAGCAGCAGGGCAAGCTGGCCGAGGTTCATCTCCGGGACGACGACCCGCGCGTACCGCTTCAGCACCGGTCCGAGATCGCTCGGGAACGGATTGACGTGCCGCAGGTGTACCTGGGCGATCTCCAACCCGTCGGCGCGCAGCCGCCGGCAAGCCGCGCCGATCGGTCCGTACGTCGAACCCCACCCCAACACCAGCACCCGGGCCGAACCGGTCGGGTCATCGACCTCGGTCGGCGGCAGTCCGTCGGCGATCCGGTCAACCTTGGCCTGCCGGGTACGGACCATGTAGTCGTGATTGGCCGGCTCGTAGTTGATCTCGCCGGCGCCGTCGGACTTCTCCAGGCCACCCAGGCGGTGCTGCAGACCGGTCGTACCCGGAACGGCCCACGGCCTGGCCAGCGTCTCCTGGTCGCGCTGGTAGGGGAGGAACTCGCCATCTGGACCGTTCGGCTCGGTGATGAACGGCCGGTGGAGGTCGGGCAGGTTCGCGGCGTCGGGAATCAGCCACGGCTCGGACCCGTTGGCGAGGTATCCGTCGGAGAGCAGGAAGACCGGCGTCATGTACGTCGTCGCGATCCGCACTGCCTCGAGGGCGGCATCGAAGCAATCCGAGGGTGAGCGCGGGGCGATGATCGGCACCGGCGACTCCCCGTTGCGGCCGAACATGGCCATCAGCAGGTCCGATTGCTCAGTCTTGGTCGGCAGTCCGGTCGAGGGCCCGCCGCGCTGCACGTCGACGATGACGAGCGGCAACTCCATGGACACGGCCAGACCGATCGTCTCGCCCTTCAGCGCTACGCCCGGCCCAGACGTCGTGGTGACGCCCAGCGCCCCGCCGAACGAAGCGCCGAGCGCGGCACCGACACCGGCGATCTCGTCCTCTGCCTGGAACGTCCGTACGCCGAAGGACTTGTGCTTTGCCAACTCGTGCAGGATGTCGCTGGCCGGAGTGATCGGGTAAGCGCCGAGGAACAGTGACAGGCCGGACTGCTTGGCCGCGGCGACCAGCCCGTACGCGAGAGCGAGGTTGCCGTTGATGTTGCGGTAGACGCCAGGCGGCATCTCGGCGGGCTTGATCTCGTACGAGACCGCAAACTCCTCGGTCGTGTCGCCGTAGTTGTAGCCCGCCCGGAACGCGATCACGTTCGACTCGGCGATCTCGGGCTTCTTGGCGAAGCGCTTCTGGAGGAACGCGATCGTGCCCTCGGTCGGCCGGTTGTACATCCACGAGAGCAGGCCCAGCGCGAACATGTTCTTGGCGCGCTCGGCATCCTTCTTGCCCAGTCCGGAGTCTTTGAGTGCCTCCAGGGTCAGCGCGGTCAGCGGGACCGAGATCAGCTGGTAGTCGGCCAACGAGTCGTCCTCGAGCGGGTTCGCGGTGTAACCCACCTTTGTCAGATTGCGGCCGGCGAACTCGTCGGAGTTGGCGATGATCGTCTTGCCGCGCGGCAGGTCGCCGAGATTGGCCATCAGGGCAGCGGGGTTCATCGCCACGAGCACATCCGGGGCATCGCCGGGAGTCATGATGTCGTGGTCGGCGAAGTGCAGCTGGAACGAGGAGACGCCGGGCAGCGTGCCTGCTGGAGCGCGGATCTCTGCCGGGAAGTTGGGCAGGGTCGAGAGGTCATTGCCGAACGAGGCAGTCTCCGCGGTGAATCGGTCGCCGGTGAGTTGCATGCCGTCCCCGGAGTCACCGGCCAGACGGATGACGACCCGGTCGATGTGGAGCACTGGTTTGGTCACAGAACTGGCGGACCTCCGGGACCGGATATGTGGAGCCTTCGGAAAACGTCGAGCCTTCGAAGTGCGTCGAACCTTCGAAACTACCCAATCCCTGGCATCGTATGCCGGTTTGCTGGACAAGATGGACAGTGTGATGCGCGCCGCACCAAGCTTTGTGGTGTCACAGTGCTCGGCTGGGATCGCGCTCATCGGATCCGAAACGGGCCGGGTGAAAATAGCCAGAGATTTTATTTTCACTTATCTAGTTAAGTGATGATAGACTCAGGTCATGTCATCGACGTATCAACCGGACGGTGGGTCCATAGGGGGATGGCCCGCGGTCGGGTGGGAAGACGTCGATTGGACTCCGACGATCCCTCCGGATCAGGCTTCGCGCAGCGTTCGGGAACGGCACACCGGCCCCTACCGTGCCGCTGTCGTCCCTCCCATCGCGACACTGCACCCCCATCTGCCGAGCGGCATTGCCACCCTTGCCGATGAGGCGACCGCCGAGATATCCCGCTTCGATGCCGAGATCGGTTCCGAACTCGCGCCGTTCGGCGCGATCCTGCTCCGTTCGGAGTCGGCCTCGTCATCGAGAATCGAGAACGTCACGTCGAGCGCGAAGGCGATAGCCCTGGCCGAACTCGGCGGTCAGGGCAAGCGCAATGCGACCGAGATTGTCGCCAACGTCGAGGCGATGAAGGCAGCGATCAGCCTGGCCGACCGATTGGATGCCGACGCCATCCTCTCCATGCATGCGGCCCTGATGCACTCCCGTCCTTCCGAGACGCCGGGCATCTGGCGCAGTCAGCAGGTGTGGATCGGCGGGGACTCCTATGGCCCGCATGGAGCTTCCTTCATCCCTCCGCACCATCGACACGTACGCGTGGCGATCGATGACCTCGTCCGCTTCACCCGACGGACGGACATTCCGCTGCTCACCCAAGCCGCAATCGCTCATGCTCAGTTCGAGACGATCCATCCGTTCACCGACGGCAACGGCCGTACCGGGCGGGCCCTCATCCACGCCATGCTTCGTGGCCATGGCTTGACCAGGAAGGTCACGGTCCCCGTTTCGGCTGGACTGTTGGCCGACACCGGTGCCTATTTCGGCTCGCTCACCGACTACCGCAACGGCGACCCGTCATCCATGGTCGAGCAAGTAGCCACAGCCGCATTCGCAGCCATGACGAACGGCCGCCAACTTGTGTCTGAGCTGAACGACGTTCGTCGTGCTTGGGAGGACAAGATCGTCGCTCGCCGAGACTCCGCGGCCTGGCGGCTGGCCGAGCTCCTCCTTCGGCAGCCGGTCATCGACGCTGGGGTCGTGGCGGACGCGCTGGGACTCAGCACGGCCAACGCCCTGCGTCCGATTGCGCCGCTCGTCGAAGCCGGCGTCCTCACCGAGTTCACCGGTGCCAGGCGAGGGCGCATGTGGCAGGCGCGCGAAGTGCTGACGGCACTCGACGACTTCGCCGCCCGAGCCGGTCGCCGACACCTGGCTTGATCGTGCAGCGCAGCCGGCCAGCAGCGGGGCTCACACGTGACGAGGCTCCGGTCGAAGGTGGCTAGGGTTGCAGCACTCCACCCGGCAAGGGAGGCACGGACTCGATGGGCATCGGTGATGCGGTCCTCCCGGACCCGGTCAAGTTCGTTCTGAACTGGGGCCGCCGATACAGCCTCTGGGTGTTCAATGTCGGCCTCGCCTGCTGCGCGGTCGAGTTCATCGCGACGTCCATGGGTCGGCACGACTTCACCCGGCTGGGGGCGATGCCCTTTGCGCACGGTCCGCGACAGGCAGACCTCATGGTCGTCTCCGGGACCGTCACGGACAAGATCGCGCCGGCGATCAAGCGTCTGTACGAGCAGATGCCCGAGCCGAAGTACGTCATCTCGTTCGGCGCCTGCTCCAACTGCGGCGGGCCCTACTGGGACTCCTACTCGGTCACGAAGGGTGTCGACCAACTCATCCCCGTGGATGTGTACGTGCCCGGTTGCCCGCCGCGTCCTGAGGCCTTGCTCCAGGGGATCCTGCGACTGCAGGACAAGATCGCGGGCGTGCAGATGTCCCAGTCCGGGGGAGCACAGGCCACCCGAACGCCGGAGCGCTCCACGGCTCGCGTGCTGACCGCCCCCCTCGTACGACCCCCCGCCGGCCCATGAGCGCGGTTGCAGCTGCCGACGTCGCCGCCGCTCTGGCTGCCGCGGCCGGCGAGACCGGTCACGCATCGGAGAGCTACGGGATGTGGACGGTGCAGGTCCCCGTGGGGGGCTGGCGGGAGACCATCTACCAGGCCCGCGACACCCAAGGGTTGCGCTTCTTCGACTGGCTCAGTGCCGTCGACGATCAGGACCGGGGTTTCCAGGTGGTCACCCACCTTCTCGAACCGGATTCGATGAGTCACCTCCTGATCAGCACCCGGGTCCCGGCGCGAGACCCGACCCTGGAGTCCATTGTCGAGGTCTTCCGCGGCGCCGCCTGGCACGAGCGCGAGACGCATGAGATGTTCGGCATCGAGTTCGTCGGGCACCCGGGCCTGACACCGCTGCTGCTCCCCGACGGCTTCACCGGCCATCCTTTGCGCAAGGACTTCATCCTTGCCTCGCGAGTCGCGAAGGTCTGGCCGGGCGCGAAGGAGCCGGGGGAGGGACCCGGCACCCGCCCGCGGCGCAAGGCGCTTCGTCCGCCGGGGGTCCCCGATCCCGAGCTGTGGGGTCCGGCGGCGCGGGAGCCGAGCTCGTGATGGACCGGCGGAGCAAGAAGCGCGCCGTGGTGGGGGTACGAAGATGACCGATCTGCCCGGTGGCGGCCTCGCCCGCGGCTTGCTCATGACGCTGCGGAGCCTCAGTAGGCGGACGACGACACCGCAATACCCGGACGTCCAGCCGGAACTCCCGCCGCGCAGCCGAGGCGTCATCGGCCTGCTCGAGGAGAATTGCACCGTCTGCATGCTCTGCGCCAGGGAATGCCCGGACTGGTGCATCTACATCGACTCGCACACCGAGACGCAGACCCCGACCGTCGAAGGAGGACGGGAACGACAGCGAAACGTCTTGGACCGCTTCGCGATCGACTTCTCGTTGTGCATGTACTGCGGCATCTGCGTGGACGTTTGTCCGTTCGATGCGTTGTTCTGGGCGCCGGAGTTCGAATACGCCGAATACGACATCCGCGAGATGACGCATGAGAAGGACCGCCTGGCCGAGTGGACACGTACCGCCCCCCCGCCGCCGGCACATGACCCGAACGGCGGCGCCGGCTGAGGGGAACCTGGGAACGACGGCACCGAACGGTTCGTTGAATGAGCGTGCATCGCTGGAACAACGGGCTGAAGACCGCCCTGCTGCTCGGCGCGATGGGTGGGCTGATCCTGCTGGTCGGGAGTTTATTCGGTCGATCCGGCCTGGTGATCGCCCTCGTGATCGCACTCGGCATGAATGGGTATGCCTACTTCTTCTCCGACAAACTCGCCCTGCGTGCCATGCGGGCATATCCGGTCAGCGAAACGCAGGCTCCCGAGATCTACGCGATCGTCCGCGAGCTGGCGACAGAAGCGCACCAACCCATGCCCCGGCTGTATGTCAGTCCGACAAATCAGCCGAATGCCTTTGCCACCGGCCGGAATCCGCGTAACGCGGCAGTCTGTGTGACCGAAGGCATCCTCGAGGTCCTCACGAGCAGAGAGCTGCGAGCAGTCCTCGCGCACGAACTCTCGCATGTCTACAACCGCGACATTCTCATCTCGTCGGTGGCGGCTGCGATGGCCACCGTGATCACCTACCTGGCGCACATGGCGATGTTCAGCGCCATGTTTGGGGGGCGTGGCGATGATCGCGGCGGCGGAAATGCCCTGGGCAGCCTGCTCCTGGTCTTTCTGGGCCCGCTCGCTGCCGGGCTGGTGCAGATGGCCGTCAGCCGGAGCCGCGAATATCAGGCCGACGCGTCCGGCGCGATGCTGAGCCAGGACCCACTGTCGCTGGCTTCGGCACTGCGCAAGCTGGACGCCGGGACCAAAGCCAGGCCGTTGCCGCAGGAGGATCGGCTGGTGACCACCAGCCATCTGATGATCGCCAACCCGTTTCGCGCCGGTGGGCTGGCGCAGATGTTCGCCACCCACCCGCCGATGGAGAATCGGATCGCGCGCCTGGAAGAACTCGCCCGCGACATGGGCCAGCTCTAGTCCTCACCGATAGTTGGTGAACTGCAACGCCAGTCCGAAGTCGCCGCCCTTGAGCAGCGCGATGACCTCTTGCAGGTGGTCCTTCTTCTTCGCCGAGACGCGAAGTTGATCGCCCTGGATCTGCGCCTGGACACCCTTTGGTCCCTCGTCGCGGATGGTCTTCGCGATCTTCTTTGCCTGTTCACTGCTGATGCCCTGCGTGATCGTGTTGGCCACCCGGTAGGTCTTGCCGGACTGCGCGGGCTCGCCGACTTCGAGGGACTTGAGCGAGATACCGCGCTTGATCAGCTTCTCCTTGAAGACTTCGACCGCTGCCAGCGCCCGCTCCTCGGTGTCGGCCTGGATGGTCACGGCGTTCTCGCCGGCCCACTCGATGCTCGCATTTGCGCCGCGGAAGTCGAACCGCTGGGACACTTCCTTCGCGGTCTGGTTGAGGGCGTTGTCGATCTCCTGCCGCTCCACCTTGCTCACCACGTCGAATGACGGGTCGGCCACGATGTCCTCCTGAAATGACGTGTTGCTGTGGCAGCTGTTGGGTTCGAACCAACGTAGGCGATGCCGACGGTTTTACAGACCGTTCCCTTTGACCACTCGGGCAAGCTGCCGTGGGCCCCATGGGGCGCCGGTAGGAGAGAGTAACGACTCTCGCGAACTAGATCGTGGGGGCCTGTGCACTGGCTACCGCGGTGCGTTCCAGCGTGGCGCCGGCCAGGAACAGCCAGCCGAAGGCGATCTCCACGTTTCGGGTACAGGTGACCGTGACCTCGACGCCGCTGGTCGTCGCCGACCAGGAATCCAATGTGGTCCCACCGTCGGCAAGATAGTCCGCCACCGCCGCTGTAGCCGTCCGATCGTCCAGGGGCAGCCCCTCCGAGAGGCCCCGGCCCGAATAGGCAGAACTGGGAGCTACCTCATTGGCCGCCACGAGCGCAGCACCGTCACAGACAGTCTGTACGTCGGCTTGAGCCAAGAACGCGTCAGAGGCAGCGATGCCACCAAACGTCATGAGTGCCGCGATCAGCCAGCAAAGCAACACAAAAGGAAGCGACGATCCGCGATCTGCTCGCATCGAAAGCTCTTGGGGCAGTTGGCCTACCAGGTGACCGCGCCGATCCACGCGGGCACTCTACGGGCAGTGACGTTCGGGCGCTGCTCGGCATCCACAGGCGAGCGGCAAGCAATTTCCGGGCGAAACTACTACTCAGGGCTAGTTATGCGCTACTATCCGTAGTGGCAAGCCCCCAGACCCGGGCTGCTGACCTGGGGTGTACTCAGCGTGTCTGGGAGTCGCCTCCGGGCGTTACGGAGCGTCACTATTTGATCGTCGAGAGGTAACGTCATGAGTCGAGCACGCACAGGTCGCTGGGGCCGCACAGGTCGTTGGGGTCGTTCCTCATGACGCGGACAGGTCGTTGGGGCCGTACTGGTCGTTGGGGTCGTTCCGCATGACGCGGACAGGTCGTTGGGGCCGTACTGGTCGTTGGGGTCGTTCCGCATGACGCGGACAGGTCGTTGGGGCCGCACTGGTCGTTGGGGTCGTTCCTGACTTCACGGTGCTAGTGGGCGGGCAGCAAGATCGCCACAGGCGTCCCCATTGCTAGCCTTCGTTCACCGGGGCCAGGGATGAGGTAGCGGCTATGGCGAGGCAGGACGAAACTGCCGAGCGCTCGCGTACCCGATTCTCCGCGCTCCAAACCTGGTTCCCGGCGGTTTTTGCACTCGTCGTTGCCACACTTGCCCTGACGCTTCTCGTGTCGGCCGTTCCGATGAGTTTTCCCGAGGACCCGCGCTGGTTGCTCTTGATCGCAGCATTCGCCATCAGCGAATCCACGGTTGTGCACTTCGAGTTCAGGGAGCAGACGGTCAGCTGGACCGTCAACGAAATTCCGCTGGTCATCGGTCTCCTCCATTTCGGACCGCTCCCGACACTGATCGCCCGGGGCGTCGTCGGTGCTGTCGTCCTCGCACTGGCCCACTACTCACCGGCGAAGATCGTCTTCAACGTCGGCGTGTCGGTCATGGAGGTGGCGATTGCCGGCTGGGCGTTGCACGTCTTCGGCTTCACCGATCCGACGCAGCCGAGCACCTGGTTCGGGACGGTCGCCACGCTCCTGGTCACGGGCGCCCTGGGAGCCGCCTGCATCGCTGTCGCGATCCTGCTCACCCGCGGACGGATCAGCCGAGACTTCTGGCCAACCCTGGCCCCGCAACTCTTCCTGAGCCCGGCCACCGCGACGGTGGGCGTCATCGTGGTTCTGCTGCTCAACATCTCGCCCTGGGCCGGTCTGCTCGCCGTCGTCATGTTGGGCTTGTTCGTGCTGCTTTATCGCAGGTACGCCGCAGCCGCCCAGGACAAGCGCAGTCTTGGTGAGGTCTACGCGTTCGCTGAGCTGGTCGAGAACGCGGGAAGTGACAACGACAGCGAGCGAGTCATCCTGGAGGCGGTCCGGGAGAAGCTCAACGCGGCCCGAGCCGCGCTGTGGATTCCGGCCTCCCTCGACCAGGGTCCGCGGCGCCTGGATGTTGCGGATCCTGACGTCGACGTTGCGCCGGAGGCAACGAACGCGCCCGACCCGATCCGACTCGCGATATCCGCCGGAGACAAGGCCAGCCTCGTTCGGCGCGTCAAGGCAAGCCAGGACCAGCTCGTCGGTCTGGACCGCCGGGGGGCGAACCAGTTGATCGGCGTTTCGTTGGATACCGAAGCGGAGGAGCCCGGCTACCTCGAGGTGTGCGATCGCAACGGGAGCGTCCTGCAGTTCACCGAGGCCGACGTCGAACTGCTGCAGTCCCTGGCCACCCATGTCGCGGCAGCAATCCGCCAACGACAACTGCTGGACAAGATCCGCTACGACGCTGCCCACGATCCCGTCACTGATCTGCCGAACCGCTTCTGGCTGATTGCCACGGTGGATGCCCAGCTCGCGAATGCCCCGGCACGATCGGTACTCGCGCTCCTCATCGCTGAGATCGACGGATTCGCCCAGGTCAACGAGACGCTCGGTCATTCGGCGGGTGACGAAATGCTCCGGGTGGTCTCTGCGGCACTTGCCGAACATGCCCCGCAGGGCGCCACCATCGCCAGGGTCGGCGGTGCGCAATTCGCGGTGGTGCTACCCGTCGAAGATCTAGCGCAGGCTGAGGACGAGGCAGCGGCACTCCGCGACGCGGTCTCGAGCCGTGTGCTGGTCGCCGGTCTGCAGTTGGCCGCCGAACTCACGCTCGGTGTCGCCGTGGCTCCCAAACATGGTCAATCCGCGGTGACCTTGCTGCAATGCGCCGAGGTGGCTCTCCTGGCGGCGCGCGCGAGCGGTCTGTCCAGTGCCACGTACAGCAGCACCATGGACGAGCAGAGCATGCGGCGCCTGCGTCTGGGTGCAGATCTCGCGGATGCGATCGACAACGGTGAGATGTCGGTCGTGTTCCAGCCGATCGTGGGCACCGGAAAAGGCGAGATTGCCGCGGTGGAACTGCTGACCCGCTGGGCCCATCCGGAGCTCGGCTCGATCACCCCGGATGAGTTCATCCCACTGGCCGAGCGGATCGGCCTCATCACGCCGTTGACGCGGCGGGTCCTACGGACCGCGTTCCAACGCTGCCAGGAGTGGCTGGATGAGGGCGTGGTGATCTCCATGGCAGTGAATCTGTCCCCGATCACCTTGGCCGAGCCGGGGTTCGTGGACGAGGTCGCCTACATGTTGCGCGAGCGATCCTTTCCGTCTGAGTTGCTCACGTTCGAGATCACCGAAGGCGCCGTCATCAGCGATGGCCTGGCAATCCCCGCACTAACTCGCCTGCATGAGCTCGGCGTCGGCCTCTCCGTGGATGATTTCGGTACGGGCTACTCATCGCTGTCGCGGTTGCGCCAATTGCCGATCGATGAGGTGAAGATCGACAAGTCCTTCGTTCTGGCGATGAGCACCGATCCGGGAACGAACACGATCGCTCGGTCGATCATCGATCTTGCCCACAATCTCGGATTGCGAGTGGTCGCCGAGGGTGTCGAGGACGAACTCACGCGCGATCTGCTGGCGAACATGAACTGCGACTTCCTGCAGGGCTACCTCGTGAGCCGGCCGTTGCCGGCGGACAGCCTTGTCACCTGGTTGGCGGCCCGGACAGCCACTCAGCCCGTCGACCAGGACCGGAGCCGGCGCAAGCTCTACATCATCCGCTAACCCATTCCGTGGGTTGTGTATCGTCTTCCGAGCGCCCGAGACCGGGTTCGCAGGCCCCCTTAGCTCAGTCGGCAGAGCGTTTCCATGGTAAGGAAAAGGTCTACGGTTCGATTCCGTAAGGGGGCTCGCTCGACGTTGCGGCGGTGTAGCTCAGTCAGGTAGAGCAAGCGGCTCATAATCGCTGTGTCCCCGGTTCAAGTCCGGGCACCGCTACCATCGATGTATCTCTGCTCAGTCCATCCGAGTCAGTTCATTGAAGTTCTAGGAAAGGCATGTACCCGTGGCCGCCACCGACGTCCGCCCCAAGATCACGCTGGCCTGCCAGGAGTGCAAGCACCGCAACTACATCACCAGGAAGAATCGACGCAACGACCCAGATCGCCTGGAGTTGAAGAAGTTCTGCCCGCACTGCCGCGCGCATCAGGTCCACCGCGAGACCCGCTAACTCCCGGCACTCTCGGAGATGGCACTCGACCCCTCCTTCATCGGCCGAACGTATCCGGCGGCGGAGGTCTATGAGGTCGGGCGCGAGAAGATCCGCGAGTTCGCCGACGCCATCGGCGACCCCAACCCGATCTACCGCGATCCCGCTGCTGCCCGAGCGGCAGGTCACGCCGACGTGATAGCTCCGCCGACCTTTCCGATCGTCATCACTCAGCGGATCGGTGCCCAGGTCGTCTTCGACCCCGAGCTCGGCTTGGACTACACCAGGGTTGTGCATGGTCAACAGCGCTTCCTCGTCACCCGGCCGATTCGCGCCGGGGATCGCTTGACCGGGATCCTCACGGTGGACAACATCCAGGCCGCGGCGGGGAACGACCTGATCAGCACCCGGGTGGATGTCACCACCGAAGCGGGCGAGCAGGTGGTCACTGCTTTCTCCACGCTGGTTGCCCGCGGCCCGACCGACGAGGTCGATCAGTGACGCCGACCGCCGCGGGCGAGGAGAGATACCCGCGCTACGACAGTGTGGATGAGGGATTCGAGCTGCCAGCGGCCTCCTGCAGGATCCGGCGCGAGGACCTGGTGCGATATTGCGGCGCCTCAGGGGACTTCAACGTCATTCACTGGAATGAGCGCGCCGCCACCGCGGTGGGACTGCCGGACGTCATCGCGCACGGGATGCTGACCATGGCGTTGGCGGCGCGGATCGTCACCGACTGGGTCGGGGACCCGGGCGCGGTGGTGGACTATGCCGTGCGCTTCTCCCGCCCCGTGGTCGTCCCGGACGACGAGGACGGCGCAGAGCTGCGCATCACCGCCCGCGTCGCCAAGAAGCTGGCCGACCGGCAGGTCCGAGTCGACATCCTGGCCAAGACCGGAGCCGACGACTCCGGTTGGGACAAGGTCCTGTCCGTGGCGCGGGCCGTCGTCGTCCTCTCCTAGTGCATTCCATGACCCGTCCTTTGAGGTACGGCTGCGCCCTGGTTGTCGGACTGTTGCTTGCCGGATGCGGCGCCGCCCCGGATGGTGTCGGCTTTCCGCCGGATCCGTCGACGAACGAGGCGCAGGAGACGCCGGCCGACGAGGGCGCATGTCCGGCCGAGCGGGCGGTCCCGGCCGACGATCGTCCGGTCGTCTCCCTGGAGTTCACCCTCGCTGAGAACCTGCGCATCGTGACCGGTTCCGAGACCGTGACCTTCACCCCAGATCTCCCGACCGATGAGCTCGTATTTCAGCTGATCCCGAACAGCCCAGTGTCGGCTCCCTTCGGGAACCTGCTCACAGTGACCGATGTCAGCGGCAAGGATGTAGCGGGCTACGGGTACGAGGCCGCCGATGCGTATGTCACGACTCCCGGTGGATTGCTGGTCGTGGAGCTGGGCGAAGAGGTCCCCGCCGGTGACAGCATCGAAGTGTCTCTCGAGTTCGAACTCGAACTCGGCGACGGGACCTTCGACCGCTTCGGCACCGCCGATGGGCTGTCGTGGTGGGCCAGTGGGTTTCCGCTCCTGGCCTGGGAGCCGGGGGAGGGCTGGCACCGGGACTCCTTCGTGAGCCTGCTGGGGGAGACGGCAACAAGCCAGGTTGCGGACACCACCATCCGGGTCGATGCACCCGCGGCACTGCAGGTGCTCATGACCGGCGCCCAAGACCCACCGTCCTCAGTGCGGGATGGCCGACGCATTTGGACGTCCAGCGAGTCGGCAGCACGCGATGTCAGCGTGGCTGCCGGACAGTTCGACCTGGCTGAGGCGTCGGCCGGCGATACCGACATCACCGTCGGGGTCCTGCCGGATGCCGATGCCGACCCGGCCGAGCTTGCCAACGACGCGGCGTCGATCATCGAGCAGTTCGAAGATTCTTTCGGGCCTTTTCCGTACGGCACCCTCACGATCCCAGTGCTGCCCGACTTCGGTGGTGGGATCGAGTACCCGTCGTCGATCCTCCTCGCCTCCGACAGCCGGGTGGTTCTGGTTCACGAGATCGCGCACATGTGGTTCTACGGGATGGTCGGCAATTCCCAGTATCGGGACCCGTGGCTCGATGAGGCTTTCGCCTCGTACGCCGAACTCCTGATCGACGAGCCGACACCCGACACGTCGGACCTGGACATCCCAGGCGACATCGGCTCCTCGATGGGGGACTTCCCGGACACCGAGGAGTATTTCGCCGTCGTCTACGGGAAGGGTCGTGCGGCGCTGGTCGTGGCCCGCGAGGCGGGCGGACCGGAGGCATTCGACGACGCCGTGCGCTGCTACGTCGACGCGCAGGCGTGGCAGATCGCCGTCCCGGACGACGTTGCCACGGCGCTGCAGGAGTTACCCGAGGCACTCGCGGTCTTGGACGACGCGGGCGCGTTCGGCTGACCCGCTGGTCTTGTGGTGCGGCTCAGCTCAGCTCGGCAAGCAGTCCCTGGATCCGGGTGATGCCTTCGACAAGGTCGTCGTCGCCCAGCGCATAGGACAGCCGCAGATAGCCGTCGGTGCCGAAGGCTTCCCCTGGTACAGCGGCCACCTCGACCTCGTCGAGGATCAAGGTCGCCAGCTCGGCGCTGCTCGTCGGTGTCCGCCCACGCAGTTCGCGGCCGAGCAGGGTACGAACGCAGGGATAGGCATAGAAGGCGCCTTGCGGCTCCGGGCAGGCCACCCCCGGGATCTGGCGCAGCATGGACACCATCAGATGCCGTCGCCGATCGAATGCCTCGCGCATCCGCACGACGTCGTCGAGACCACCGGTCAACGCCGCCAGTGCTGCTGCTTGCGACACGTTGGCCACATTTGACGTTGAGTGCGAGTGCAGATTGGTGGCCGCCGTGATGACGTCGGCGGGTGCGACCATCCACCCGACCCGCCAGCCGGTCATCGCGAAGGTCTTGGCCACGCCGTTGAGAACCACGCACCGCTGCGCGAGCTCCGGAACGACGACCGGCATCGAGACGTGCCGGGCTTCGCCGTAGACGAGGTGTTCGTAGATCTCGTCGGTGACCACCCACAGGCCCTGCTCGACGGCCCAGGTACCGATCTCGGTCACTTGCTCCGGCGGATAGACCGCGCCGGTCGGGTTGCTCGGGGAGCAGAAGAGCAGCATCTTCGTGCGCGGTGTCAGGTGCGCGGCAAACTGGTCGACCGATGCCAGGTAACCCGAACTCTCGTCGGTGACGACCTCGACCGGAACTCCGCCGGCCAACCGGATCGCCTCCGGGTACGTCGTCCAGTACGGCGTCGGCAGGAGCACCTCGTCCCCGGGATCGAGGAGCGCGGCCATCGACTCGTAAACAGCCTGCTTGCCCCCATTGGTCACCAGCACGTCAGCTGCGGTGCACGGCAGACCGGAGTTGCGCACGGTGGCCGCGGCGATCGCTTCGCGAAGCTCGGGTAGACCGCCGGCCGGGGTGTAACGATGGAAGCGCGGCTCCCGGCACGCGGCGACAGCGGCCTCGACAATGTGCTCCGGAGTGGCGAAGTCGGGCTCGCCGGCTCCGAACCCGATCACCGGCCGGCCGGCTGCTTTCAGCGCTTTGGCCTTGGCATCAACGGCCAGCGTCGCTGACGGGGCGATGGCCCCGACCCGACGAGATACTCGGGGCTGCACGCGTGCGGCCGGTGGGTTCTCTGGTGCGCTGGACGTGGTCACCGTCGGCTCTGCGAACGCCATGTGGTTATGTTCGCACGGCGTCGGTGGAAGGACGCGACCGTTCTCCCGTACACTGCTGTTCTTGGGGGTAGCGACCCCTTAATCGGCTTGCCCATGCTCAGTTCGTGATGTCTCGTTGATGTCTCGGGGCTGGCATGCCCGGCCGAGGGGTGTGGCTCAATTGGTAGAGCAGCGGTCTCCAAAACCGCAGGTTGCAGGTTCAAGTCCTGTCACCCCTGCGACAGACGTGACCGGCGCGAAGTGACCTGCCGGTGGGCATGCGACGCGGCGTGACAGCAGTGACCCGCGGAACGACCGAGACGGAGTGACGAGCTAGGTGGCGAGCAACAGAGGCGGACGACGGCCAGCAGGTCGCGGCCGAGTGGCCGGCGCGCGCAAGCGGCCACCCAGCGGTCCTGCGAAGGCGGGCGGAACACAGGCCGAGCCGACGTCTGCTGACTCCCCTTCCGCTGCCGAGGACGCGCCAGCAGCCGAGGACGAGACGTCGACCGCCATGTCCGCCAGTGCTGCCGAGCCCCCGGCCGCTGACGATGTCGATGACGCCGCGGACAGCGACCCCGCGGACGATCTCGATGCGGTGGATGTCGATGGGGTGGATGTCGATGCCAGCGCGACCGACACCGCCGCCGCCGATGACGCCGACGTGGCCGACGACTTCGACCCCGAGGCCGAGCTCGACGACGAGGATGAGCTCGACGATGACGACGCCCTCGACGATGACGACGATCTCGACGACGATGACGACGATCTCGACGATGACGACGATCTCGACGATGACGACGATCTCGACGACGACGACGAAGATCTCGATGACGACGACGACGACGTCGATGATGTCGAGGACCTGGCCGATGACGATGAGCTCGACGATGACGATGAGCTCGACGACGCCGACGACGACGAAGAGGACCAAGCCGACGACCAGGAGCCGGTAGCCGCTTCGCTCTCTCCGCGCCGGGCACGTGCCGCAGCAGCCCGGCGGGCAGCGGCGGAGGAGGCGGCAGCGACGTCGTCGAAGAAGTCCCCGCCGACCAAGCCGGCCACTTCAGCGGGAAAGAAGTCCGTCGGCACGTCGGCCTCGAAGAAGGCAGCAGCCAAGAAAGCGACGGCCAAGAAGACAGCGGCCAAGAAAACCACGTCCAGCGCCGGTGGTCCGCGCAACCTTGCCCGCTTCCTGCGCGAGGTGATCGCTGAGCTCGCCAAAGTGGTGTGGCCCGGCCGCCGGGAACTGATCATCTACACCAGCGTCGTGCTCGTCTTCATGATCTTCATGGTGGCTCTGGTCGCCGGCCTGGACATTCTCTTCGCCCAGGGGGTGTTGGCTGTCTTCGGCTGATCCAGTCGAAACGCGTGACGTATGACTTCCACCCCTGGGGCAGAGAACCCCGCTACCGATCCTGCTGATCAGACAGAGAATCAGACAGACGTGACTGAGACAGGCGTGACAGAGACAGATGAAGAGAGCGAGCGCGTGCTAGCCGATCCCGAGATCGACCCCACCCAGGACGCCCCGAGCGATCCTGTCGCCGAGGAGTCGACTGCGCCAGCCGAGACACCCGAGGAGTCCTCGGCAGCCCCGGAGGTCGAGGAGGACCCGATCGCGGCGCTCAAAGAGTCTCTGCGGCTGTCTCCTGGCGACTGGTACGTCGTGCACTCCTACGCCGGGTATGAGAACAAGGTGAAGACCAACCTCGAGACGCGGATCACCTCGCTGGACATGGAGGACTTCATCTATCAGATCGAAGTTCCCACCGAAGAAGTGACCGAGATCAAGAACGGCAAGCGTCAGCAGGTCCAGCGCAAGGTCTTCCCCGGGTACCTGCTCGTTCGGATGGAACTCAACGACGAGTCCTGGGGTGCGGTCCGCAACACCCCTGGCGTCACCGGCTTCGTCGGTGCTACCTCCCGGCCCTCACCGTTGTCCCTCGACGAGGTCATCAAGATCCTCGTACCGCAGACCACGGCGCCGAAGGCCGCCGAAGCCAAGGCCGTCGCCACGGTGGTCGACTTCGAGGTCGGCGAATCGGTCACCGTCATGGACGGACCGTTCGCGACGCTGCCGGCCACCATCAACGAAATCAATCCGGAGCAGCAGAAGTTGAAGGTGCTGGTCTCGATCTTCGGCCGGGAGACTCCGGTCGAACTGTCCTTCACCCAGGTCAGCAAGATCTGAGGCCGCCCACACCTGTCCACGAACCACACACCGAAGAAGAAGAGACGACATGCCTGGAAAGAAGAAGCTTGCGGCTGTTATCAAGCTGCAGATCAATGCCGGTGCGGCGACTCCTGCACCACCCGTCGGCCCCGCCCTGGGCCAGCACGGGGTCAACATCATGGAGTTCTGCAAGGCCTACAACGCGGCGACCGAGGCACAGCGCGGCAACGTCGTACCGGTCGAGATCTCGGTGTACGAGGACCGCTCGTTCACCTTCATCACCAAGACCCCGCCGGCTGCCAAGCTGCTGCTCAAGGCCGCGGGCGTCGAGAAGGGCAGCGGCGAGCCACACAAGACCAAGGTCGCGTCGGTCACCCGCGACCAGGTCCGTGAGATCGCCCAGGTCAAGTTCGACGACCTGTCCGCCGAGGACCTCGACGCCGCAGAGAAGATCATTGCCGGCACCGCCCGAAGCATGGGAATCACCGTCAAGCAGTGATGCGTTGCAACAAACATGCGCCGCACCAGCGGCACATGCGTGGGAGGGACCGCGCTGTCCCGCTGAACCACAACCTCACCACTAGTGAAGTCCGTAACAGGAGGAGCAATGAAGCGCAGCAAGAGCTATCGCAAGGTCGCCGAACTGGTTGAGAAGGATCGCCTGTACAGCCCTGTCGAGGCCTCTCGCCTTGCCAAGCAGACGTCGACCGCCTCGTGGGATGCCACCGTCGAGGTGGCCATGCGCCTGGGCGTAGATCCGCGCAAGGCAGATCAGATGGTCCGTGGCACGGTCAGCCTGCCGCACGGGACGGGCAAAACCGTCCGCGTCATCGTGTTCGCCACTGGAGACAAGGCGGCCGAAGCCGAGGCCGCAGGTGCCGACGTCGTCGGCTCCGAGGACCTCATCGAGCGGATCCAGGGCGGCTTCCTGGAATTCGATGCCGCGATCGCCACCCCGGACCAGATGGCCAAGGTCGGCCGGATCGCTCGCATCCTCGGGCCACGCGGCCTGATGCCCAACCCGAAGACCGGCACTGTGACCACGGATGTGGCCAAGGCGGTTTCCGACATCCAGGGCGGCAAGATCAACTTCCGGGTGGACAAGCAATCGAACCTGCACATGATCATCGGCAAGGTGTCCTTCGACGAGAAGCAGCTGGTGGAGAACTACGCCGCCGCGCTCGACGAGGTTCTTCGGTCCAAGCCGCCGTCGGCCAAGGGTCGCTACCTGCAGAAGGTCACGGTCAGCACGACGATGGGTCCGGGCATTCACGTCGACCCCAACCGGACGCGCAACGTCACCGTCGACGACGCGTCCGCCTAGCGACGCATCGCGTCGGGGCCAAGAGCGTCGGGGCCGAGAGCGTCGGGGCCAAGAGTGGACCCGGCGTTCGTTGCCAACGTCGTCGGCGTGCACGGCGATGCCGGGCGCCAGTGGCTACCGGACATCCCACGGCTGCTCGGCGAACTCGAAGCATCCTGGGGCCTGCAGATCAGCGCGCCGTACGAGCTGAGTTACAACTACGTGGCGCCGGCCACGAGCCGGTCCGGCACCAGGTGCGTCGTCAAGCTCACCGTGCCGGGCTCGGAGGCGTTGACCCGCGAAGCAGTGGCGTTGGCCAGCTATGCGGGCAACGGCGCGGTGCGCCTGCTGGCTCGCGATGACCGCCGTGGAGCGCTCCTTCTGGAGCGCGCCGAGCCGGGTCTGCAGCTTGCCGAATGGGGCCCGGACCGCGACAGCGAGGCTACCTCGATCTTGTGCTCGGTCATGCAGGACCTGTGGCGTGCACCGGCGCCAGATCGAGGGCTGCCCAACCTCGTCGACTACGGACATGCCTTCGCCGACTACGACGGCCGGTACGCCGGGTCAGGGCCGCTGCCTCAAGTCCTGGTGGATCGCGCCCGGAACCTGCTCGACCAATTGGCTGGCACCGCAGCGCGAACCGTGCTGCTGCACGGCGACCTGCACCACCACAATGTCCTGCAGGCCGGCGGCGACTCGTGGCTTGCCATTGACCCGCATGGGGTCATCGGCGACCCCGGCTTCGACATCGGGCCGATGCTCTACAACCCGCTGACGCGAGACGTCGAAGAGCTCCGTCGCTTGCTGCCAGCCCGCCTCGATCAGCTGAGCGGGCTGACTGGACTCCCCGACGATCGGGTACGGGCGTGGGGATTTGTGATGTCCGTGCTCTCGGAAGTCTGGACCAGCGAGGACCGCGACGGGATCGACGGCCGTCCACTGGCGGTGGCCGAGGCAATTCTCCACCGTGGGTAACGAGTCGCCTACAGCCTGCTCGTACGCTTTGGCTCATGGGAACCGAACTGCCGTGGATGTGGGGGCTCGCTTTCGCGGCCTGCGTCGCGGCGGTCGCGGCGGCCGCACGCGCTCACTCCCTGACCGGCCGGCAACGGTTGGTCTGGGCGCTCATCGCTGGTGCGGGTGGTCTTCGCGCGATCGAGCACGGGTTGGCGACCCGCAACGCGGCGGACGCGGATCTGTTCCACGCGTCCCCGACCTGGATGGCCATCGGCTTTCTCGGCTTCTTCCTGGTCGCCGCTGTGGCGATGTTGGTCTACCCACTTGCCGACCGAGGAACGGCGAGCCTCGAGCGCGGGCTTGACGCGACGATGACGACGGTGGCCTTCGGACTGGCCGCCTGGGTGCTCCTGCTCGACCCGGCTCGCGCCATTGCCGAGAACGGTCTTGGTCTTGCCGCCCTCGCGATCTACCCGATCAGCGATCTGTTGATGGTCGCTCTGGTGCTCGTCATCCTCGCCCGCGTCAAGGGGCGACTGGTCTCCGTTGGGTTGCTGGTGGCCGGACTACTGGCCCTGTTGGTCAGCGACGCCGTATTCGCCTATCTCTCGCTGACCGAGCACAGTGTCCCTGCTGGCGGTGTCGTCGGTCTCGGCTGGTTGTCCGGATTCGTCCTGATCGCGCTCGCCGCGAGTCGCGGAGACAACCGCGACCCGCGCCCGGTGATCGTGTCCGCGGCGTTGACGTCGGGCTTGGACGCCGCTCCCAAAGCGCAGCGAGTGCTCTCCTGGAATCTGCTGCCGTACCTGCCGGTGGCCCTGGCTCTCGGCCTGGCCATCTATCAGAGCGGCAAGGACCAGCCTCTGTCGACAGCTCAATTATCGGTGGTTGCGGCAGTTGTTGCGCTTGCCCTGGTCAGGCAGTACCTCAATGTCAAGCAGAACGCGAGCCTCACCCGCCGGCTGGAGGTGCGTGAGGCACAGCTGCGGCAGAAGGCCTTTCACGACGGCATGACCGGCCTCGCGAACCGGGCGCTGTTCCGGGATCGTCTGGTTCACGCGCTGGAGTTGCATGACCGGGATCGGCGGCCGGTATCCGTTCTGTTCCTGGATCTCGATGACTTCAAGGTCGTCAATGACACGATGGGCCACGCTCGAGGCGATGAACTGCTGGTACGGGTGTCCGAGCGGCTCATCGGCGTCGTACGGACCGGAGACACCGTTGCCCGGCTCGGGGGGGATGAATTCGCGATCCTGTTGGAGGACTGCAAGGACCCGCTCACGGTCGCCGCGAAGATCCACGATGTGTTGAACGTTCCTTTCGCCCTCGACGGGCACAAGGTCGAAGTCGGGGTCAGCTTGGGTGTCTTTGCACTCGACGCCAAGGACGGGCTCCTCACCGCGGATGCGCTGCTCTCGCGCGCGGACACCGCGATGTACGCGGCAAAACGGTCGGGCAAGAGCCGCATCGTCGCCTACCAGGACGAGAAACATCTCATCGAAATGTTCCGGCGCTAAGCCGCACGCGACCCGACGGAGCTACCCACGTACACTTGACCCTGTTCCCAAAGACCGCTGGTCGTCGGACGCTCACGGGCGTCTGTGCGAAGGTCCCGATTGGCATCGGGCGACCCGCGCAGGAGGACGGTACGACGAACGCGCGGCACTGTATCGCGCCAACCTCGCCCCGTGCGCCTTGCGCCGGGGCGTTCTTGTTTGTCGGGGTCAGCAGAACCCACTGAAATGAGGAAGCCCATGCCGAACCCGGAAAAGGTCGGCGCAGTCGCGGAGATCACGTCGCGGTTCAATCGCTCCTCCGCCGTCGTGCTCACCGACTACCGCGGTTTGACCGTCGCTCAGCTCAAGGAGCTACGGAACTCCCTCGGTGCCGCGAACACCTATGCGGTGGTCAAGAACACGCTGACCAAGCGTGCGGTGACCGCGATCGGCTTTGACGAGCTCAGCTCGCTCCTGGTCGGCCCGACCGCCATTGCCTTCATCGAGGGTGAGCCGGTCGAAGCCGCGAAGGCGCTGCGAAACTTCTCCCGGACCCACCCGATGCTCGTCATCAAGGGTGGGGTGCTGGACGGAAAGCTGCTCAGCACCGACGAGATCAAGTCGCTGGCCGATCTCGAGTCCCGTGAGGTCCTGCTCGGCAGGCTCGCGGGCGGGATGAAGGCCAGTCTGAGCAAGGCAGCCGCCTTGTTCCAGGCGCCGTTGTCCCAGGTCGCCCGACTCGCGGCGGCACTCGCCGAGAAGAAGGCCGAGCAAGAGGGGCCCGCCGAGGCCGCTCCTGCCGAGGCGGCTGCGCCAGAGGCGGCTGCGCCCGAGAGTGCTGCTCCTGAGGCTGCTGCTCCTGAGGCTGCTGCCCCCGAGGCTGCTGCCCCCGATGTCCCCCCCACCCCGGAAGCCGCAGAGGACGACTCTGCGACCGCCGATTCCACCGAAAGCTAGAGAGGAACCACCATGGCAAAGATGTCCACTGACGACTTGCTCGACGCGTTCAAGGAAATGACGCTGCTCGAGCTGTCGGAATTCGTGAAGCAGTTCGAAGACACCTTCGACGTCACCGCTGCGGCTCCGGTCGCGGTAGCGGCGGCGGCTCCCGGCGGCGGCGGCGCAGCTGCCGAAGCCGAGCCGGAGCAGGATGAGTTCGACGTCATCCTCGAGGCTGCCGGTGACAAGAAGATCCAGGTCATCAAGGAGGTGCGCACCCTCACCAGCCTCGGTCTCAAGGAGGCCAAGGACCTGGTTGACGGCGCGCCCAAGCCCGTCCTGGAGAAGGTCGACAAGGCGGCTGCAGACAAGGCGAAGGCGGCCCTCGAGGGTGCCGGCGCCACGGTGACCGTCAAGTAAGTCCGCGTCCAGTACGCAACACGCCGACGGCGGGTCTCCCAGCTGGGAGACCCGCCGTTTGGCATCCAGAGATCGACGGGCTGCGCAAACCTACTCAGCAATGGGTGTGGAGGTCGAACTCGTGTCCTGACGAGCCGCTCGGCACAATGCCGGGATGCGTCCGTTCCGCTTCCTGGCTGAAGCCCGCGCCATCGCCACCGGTAGTGAACTCGCCGAGACCGCCCGCCGGGCGGAGGGGCTCGGGATCGACGTCCTCGTCATCCCCGACCACTTGGTCGGGCAACTGGCACCGATCCCGGCCATGGCGACGATCGCTGCGGCCACGACGACCTTGCGGGTCTCGGCGTTCGTACTCAACAACGACCTGCGTCATCCGGCTGTGCTGGCTCAGGACTTGGCCAGCCTCGACGTCTTGTCCGAAGGGCGGCTGGAGATCGCCATCGGCGCCGGCTGGAACGAACCGGAGTACACCGCCATCGGGCTTCCCTTTCGATCCGACTCCGACCCGGCAGACGCGGCTGCGCGAGGCAATCGCTGTCCTCAAGGGCTGCTTCGCCGATGGCCCGTTCAGCCTCTTTGGCGAGCACTACACGATCACCGACTACGACGCCGAGCCGAAGCCCACGCAGCGACCACATCCGCCGTTCTTCATCGGCGGTGGCGGCCGCAACACACTCACCCTGGCCGGGCAGGAAGCACAGATCGTCGGTCTGGCCCCCCGGGTCAGGCCGGGTGTCGTGGTCGATCCCCGCAGTCTCACGCTGGCGGCCGCGGCGGAGAAGATCGGTTGGGTACGCGAGGCGGCAGGGGACCGCTTTCCCGAACTGGAGCTCAACATCTACCCCTCCGTCAGCCCCATCATCGTGACCGACCGCCCAGGTCCGGAAGTCGAGGCGCTGGCCGAGCGGCTGCTGGCCCGGACTGGCGTCGCGATCAGCCCGCAGGAGCTGCTGGAGTCTCCGCACATCTTCATCGGCTCGATCGAGGGGCTCTGCGAGAAGTTCCGCCGCCTCCGTGCGGAACTCGGCATCAGCTCCATCATGATCGGCGAGGTCGAGGAGCTCGCCCCTGTCGTCGGGCGGCTGTCGGGTACCTGAGTTCGTATGTAAGCATCAGCTACGCGCGAGTAACCGATCCAACGGGGAATCGTTTGTCCTCTCGGGGGTTCACGTCGGCGCACGAGGTGAACGGCGGCAAGGTCGGGAGGCCAACGCGTGGGCGTCGAGGTGCAGGTTGAAGGGCTGTCCAAGTCCTTCGGTCCCCAGAACATCTGGGATGACGTCACCCTGACCCTTCCGGCCGGCGAGATCTCGGTCATGCTCGGTCCTTCAGGCACTGGAAAGTCCGTCTTCCTGAAGTCCCTGGTGGGTCTGCTGAGCCCGGAAAGGGCAGCATCGTCGTCCACGAGACCGACATCGTCCGGTGCCGGGAGAAGCGGCTGTACGAGATCCGGCGCCTCTTCGGGGTGCTCTTCCAGGACGGCGCGCTGTTCGGCTCGATGAATCTCTTCGACAACATTGCCTTTCCGCTGCGCGAGCACACCAAGAAGAGCGAGTCCGAGATCAAGGACATCGTCGGCGAGAAGATGGAGATGGTCGGTCTCATCGGCGACGAGGACAAGCTGCCCGGTGAGATCTCCGGCGGCATGCGCAAGCGAGCTGGACTTGCCCGTGCACTGGTGCTCGATCCGGAGATCATCCTGTTCGACGAGCCGGACTCCGGGCTCGATCCCGTCCGCGTGGCCTATCTGAACCAGCTCATCGTCGACCTCAACGCGGTGACCGACGCCACGTTCCTGATCGTCACTCACGACATCGGGACCGCTCGTACGGTGCCGGACAACCTCGGCCTGCTCTTTCGCCGCAACCTGGTCATGTTCGGCCCGCGCGAGCAACTCCTCACCTCCGATGAGCCGGTCGTCCGGCAGTTCCTCAACGGTCGCCGTGAAGGGCCGATCGGGATGAGCGAGGAGAAGGACGTCGCCCAGATCGAACAGGAGATGGCCGACCTCGAGGCTCGCGGCGGGGACGAGCAGACAGGGTACGGACCCAAGGGCTCCTCGGGCGGCGAGGGCGTGCCACCGCAGCTGGAGCCCAGTCCTGGTATGCCCGAGCGGCGGGCGGTACGCCGTCGGCAGGAGCGCGTGGCGGAGATGCTGCACACGTTGCCCGAGGCCGCGCAAGACGCGATCCGGGAATCTCTGCCCTCAGACCTGCAGGCGGCCGCGCGTTCCGCTCAGGAGCGGAGCTACACCGACCAGAACTGGTACACGGAAACGATGACGATGCCGGATCGCCAGACATGAGCCGAGTGCGCCAGTGAGTTCGTCCGACGGGCTCGGTACGGATCGGTTCTCGCCGACGCGTCCGCTGCGCGCGTCCGGAATGCTGTTTGCGTTCGCCTTGGATGTCGGCCGATCGCTCTTCAAGCGGCCCGTCCAATTCCGGGAGTTCATCCAGCAGGCGTGGTTCATCGCCAGCGTCACGATACTGCCCACTGCGCTGGTCTCGATCCCGTTCGGCGCGGTCATCGCACTGCAACTGGGCTCGCTCACCAGGCAGCTCGGCGCCCAGTCCTTCACCGGTTCGGCATCCGTACTCGCTGTGGTGCGTGAGGCGAGCCCGATCGTGACGGCGCTGCTGATCGCCGGCGCCGGCGGGTCGGCGATCTGTGCCGACCTCGGCGCCCGCAAGATCCGCGACGAGATCGACGCGATGCAGGTGCTGGGTATCAATCCCATCCACCGGTTGGTGGTCCCGCGGGTGCTCGCCTGCATGTTGATCGCCGCCTTCCTCAACGGGCTGGTCTCGGTAGTCGGCGTCTGCGGGGGCTACTTCTTCAACGTGGTTCTGCAGGACGGGACGCCCGGCGCCTATCTTGCGTCGTTCTCCGCCCTCGCCCAGGTCGAGGACGTCTGGGCCGGAGAGATCAAGGCGATCATCTTCGGCCTGATCGCCGGGATCGTGGCTTCCTACAAGGGTCTGAACGCGGGTGGTGGGCCCAAGGGTGTCGGGGATGCCGTCAACCAGGCGGTCGTCATCACCTTCATGCTGCTGTTCGCGACCAACTTCGTGCTCACGGCCATCTATTTCCAGCTCGTGCCGGCCAAGGGCATGTGACGCGGGTGAGTGACTGATGGCATCCCCGATTCGCGGAGCAAGGCGCGCCGCCGTCCGTGCGTACCGCAGGCCCTTGGACGAACTCGACGACCTGGGCGGCCAACTCGCCTTCTACGGCCGAGCCCTGTGGTGGATACCGCGCACGCTGCGCCGTTACAAGAAGGAGGTCCTCCGGCTACTGGCCGAGGTCACGTTCGGTGCCGGTGCGCTGGCTGTCATCGGTGGCACCGTCGCGGTCATCGCGTTCCTGTGCTTCTTCACCGGCACCGAGGTCGGGCTCCAGGGCTATGCCGCGCTGAACCAACTGGGCACCTCGGCGTTCACCGGCTTCATCTCCGCCTACTTCAACACCCGCGAGATCGCGCCCCTGGTCGCCGGGCTCGCGTTGTCAGCCACGGTCGGCTGCGGATTCACCGCCCAGCTGGGTGCGATGCGGATCAGCGAGGAGATCGATGCCCTCGAAGTCATGGGAGTCCCATCGCTGCCGTTCCTGGTGACCACCCGGATCATCGCCGGATTCATCGCGGTGGTCCCGCTCTACATCATCGGGCTGCTCGCCTCGTACTTCGCGACCCGCCTGATCGCTACCGGGTATTACAGCCAGTCGTCGGGGACCTACGACCACTACTTCAATCTGTTCCTACCCCCCGAGGACGTGCTCTGGTCCTTCGTCAAAGTCTTCGTCTTCGCCGTTGTGATCATCCTGACGCACTGCTACTACGGGTACCGTGCCAGCGGCGGTCCGGCCGGCGTCGGCATCGCGGTGGGCCGGGCGGTCCGGACGTCGATCGTGGCCGTCAACCTGATCGACTTCTTCCTGAGTCTGGCAATCTGGGGCTCGACGACAACAGTGCGGATCGCGGGGTGAACGGCGTGGTAGTAGCTGCGCACCGCCGACGGACTGCCCTCTTCGGAGGCGGCAGTGTGACCGCCGTTGCCTTCCCGGAGCCGGCCCGATGATCCGCCGCCGTCTGCTCGGGCTCGCCTTTCTCGTCGTCATATCGCTGCTGGCCGGGCTCTCGGTGCTGATCTACGACAAGGCGTTCACCGATGTCATCCATGTGCGACTGGAGGCCGACCAAGCCGGCAACCAGTTGCAGGAGACCTCCGATGTGAAGATCCGTGGCCTCATCGTCGGCGAGGTCCGCGGCATCGAGGGATCCACCGACGGCGCGGTCATCGACCTGGCGATCGAGACCCGCTTCGCCGATCAGGTCCCTGCCGATGTCCTCGTACGGTTGCTCCCCAAGACGTTGTTCGGTGAACGCTACGTCTCGCTCGTTGTCCCGCCCGACACCTCCGGTGAGCCGATCTCCGACGGCGCTGTCATCGCCCAGGACAGATCAATGACGGCCATCGAACTGGAGAAGGTCTTCGACGATCTCTTCCCCGTACTGCAAGCTGTTCGCCCGCAAGACCTTTCCGCCACCCTCGGTGCCATAGCCGAAGCAATCGAGGGCAGGGGAGAGGACCTCGGTGACAATCTCGTGGCCGTGGGCGAATATGTCGGGGCGCTCAACCCGCACCTGCCGACGTTGCAGGAGGATCTGAACCGGCTCGCCGGCGTGGCCGACGTCTACGACGACGTGGCACCGGATCTGCTCGCGGTCCTGGACAACCTCTCGGTCACCACTCAGACCATCGCTGACCAGCAGGAGCAGTTGCGGCGCACCTTCGCGACGGTCACCACGGCTTCTGAGGACCTGACGGGTTTCCTCACCGCCAACGAGGGCCAGATCATCTCGCTGGCCGCTACCGCCCGCCCGGTCCTCGACCTGCTTGCCGAGTATTCGCCGATGTACACCTGCCTCCTCGCTGGTCTGGTCGCTTTCCAGCCGCTGGTCGACGAGGCCTTCGGCGGGGCCGATGCGGCCGACGACAACCGAGACACCGGCCTGCAGCTCAACATCGAAATCCAGCCGCCCGGCGGTCGCGGGGCCTATCAGCCGGGCGACCAGCCTGCCTACCTCGACCAGAGCGGTCCGCGTTGTTACGGGTTGCCGGATGACATCCCCACGAATGCCAATGGCAACTTCCCGCAGTACTGCGCCCACGACGGGTCCGGGGACGGTTCGCCGGGGCCGGGGTGCATCTACATCGAGGATGACCCGAACGGGATCCCGGTGGAGACCAACAACTTCATGTCCAATCTGACCGCCCGTCAGCTGAGTCAGAACGGCGCAACCGACGGAAGCGCACAGGGGCTGGCGAATTCGGCCGCCGAATTCCAGTTCGTGAAGGGCGTCCTGGCTGTCGCGGCGGGAACCACGCCGGATCAGATCCTCGACCTGACCGCTTCCCTGCTGGCGCCGATCATGCGGGGGCAGCAGGTGAGCTTCTCGTGATGGGGTTCGCCCGACCGCTGGTCAAGCTCATCGTCTTCGCGGTGGTCACCGTGCTGGCGACCTACCTGCTCATCTCGACGATCACGAACGAGAGCTTCGGCGAGCAGACCACCTACCGCGCGCAGTTCACGGACGTGACAGGACTGGTCGAGGGCGACGACGTCCGGATCGCTGGGGTACGGGTCGGCAGCGTCGAAGAGATCGCCGTGGTCGAGCGCAATCTCGCCGAAGTCACCTTCAGCGTCCAGTCCTCCACCCCGCTACCGGATGGCGCCCAGGCGCTGGTGCGATACCGAAACCTGGTGGGGCAGAGGTATATTGCGCTCAGTGAAGGCAAGGGATCCGGCGGCAACAACATGGCCGAGAACGACCTCATCCCACTCGAGCGCACGACGCCGGCGCTTGACCTGACCGCACTCTTCGGCGGTTTTCGACCGCTGTTCCAGGCTCTGGCCCCTGAGGACGTCAACCGACTCTCCTTCGAGATCATCCAGGTTTTCCAGGGTGAAGGCGACACGGTCAACAGCCTGCTCGGGCATGTCGCCTCCCTGACCGGTTCGCTGGCCGACAAGGACGCGGTGATCGGCAGCGTCATCGACAACCTGAACCTCGTCCTGGGTACGGTCGCCGACCGAGACGTGCAACTCGACGGCCTGATCGTGTCCCTGCAGCAGTTCGTCACCGGCCTGTCCAGCGACCGGCAGGCGATCTTCGACTCGCTGACCACCGTCAACGACCTGGCGCTGACGACGGCTGGCTTCGTCGAGGAGGCCCGGCCACCACTGGCTGCCGACATCGAGGCGCTCGGGGCGTCTGGCCGAAGGCCTGTCGGCCAATGGACCGACGATCGAGGAAGCCCTGGCCTACCTGCCGTTCAAACTCGAGACGATCACCCGGACCGCGACCTATGCCTCGTGGTTCAACTTCTACCTGTGCTCGGCCGGCGGCACCGTGACGCTGCCGGGCGGCCAGGCCATCACCCTCGACACGCTGCCTCCACCCGGTGAACTCAACCCCGAGACCACGGCTGCGAGGTGTAGCGAATATGAGCGTCCGGCCGTTCCATGAGCGCAACCCCGTCGTTATCGGAGCGATCAGCCTGCTCCTGCTCGGGCTGCTCATCCTCGGTGCCTTCAAGGCCGACTCCCTCCCGCTGATCGGTGGCGGAACCGTCTACAGCGCGGAGTTCAGCGAGGCGGCCGGACTCAAGACCGATGACACCGTGCGGATTGCCGGCGTGCGCGTCGGCACCGTCGAGTCGATCGAACTCGATGGTGACCGGGTGATCGTGGACTTCCGGGTGGAGGACGCGTTCGTCGGAGACCGCTCCGAGGCGGCCATCAAGATCGAGACGGTGTTGGGCGACAAGTACCTGGCCCTCAGCTCCCTCGGCGAGGCCGAACTGGACCCGGACGTTCGAATCCCCTTGGAGCGCACGGCAGCTCCGTACGACGTGGTGGCCGCTTTCTCAGGGCTTAGCGACACTTTGGAGCAGATCGATACTGAGCAGCTCGCCGATTCCTTCGAGGTGCTGTCCGAGACCTTCCGCGACACGCCGGACAACGTGGCCGCCTCCCTGGACGGCCTGTCCCGGCTCTCGGAGACCATCGCTTCCCGCGACATTGCCTTGCAGCAGTTGCTGGACCGTACGGACACGGTCACCCAGGTCCTTGCCAACCGGGACGCGGAGTTCACCCAGCTCATCCGGGACTCCAACACGCTGCTGACCGAGGTGGAGAAGCGGCGCGAACTGATTCACGAGATCCTGATCAGCACCCAGCAGTTGTCGGCACAGCTCAGCGGTCTGGTCGCCGACAACCAGGCGAGCCTCGCCCCGGCGTTAGCGTCCCTGTCCGACGTGACCGCGATCCTGCTGCGCAACCGCGACAACATCGACGCGACGATCGAGCAACTCGGACCCTTCGTCCGCGTGTTTGCCAACACGCTCGGGAACGGCCGCTGGTTCGACAGCTACGTCGAAGGGCTCATCCCCGACCTGACCGACCTGATCAGTGATCCGACCGCACTGGGGGAGCGGTTCCCGCTGCCGCTGCCGGTGCCGGAGGTGCCGGTCGGATGAGCACCCAGACGCTCAGTTATCGGGTCCTGGCCGTGATCGTCGGCTTGGTCGTCATCGGCGCGCTCGGTTGGGTGGTCCTGAAGCCGGGCGGTGGCATCACGGTCACCGCCTATTTCGGGGAGGCCATCGGCGTCTACGAGGGATCGTCGGTCCGCGTCCTCGGTGTCGACGTCGGCGAGATCACCGAGGTCGCCCCGGAAGGTGACCAGGTTCGGATCGAGATGGTGATCGACGACGGCATCCAGATCCCCGAGACGGCGTCGGCCGCGATCGTTGCGCCGTCGCTGGTCAGCGACCGCTACGTGCAGTTCTTCCCTGCTTTCTCCGGTGGCCCACCGATGGCCGACCAGACCGAGGTGCCGCTGTCGCGCACTGCAACGCCGGTCGAACTCGACGAGATCTACTCGACGCTCAACGAACTGAACGTCGCGCTGGGACCGAATGGCGCCAACGCCAACGGTGCGCTGGCCGACGTGATCGACGTGGGCGCGGCGAACCTCGACGACAATGGCGCCGCCCTCAACGCCACGCTCGTGAGCTTCTCCGAGGCGATCCAGACGCTGAGCACCGGACGGGATGACCTCTTCGGCTCATTGGACAACCTGGCGGTCTTCACGACGGCGCTTGCCGAGTCCGATGCTCAGGTACGGGCCTTCAACGACAATCTCGCCTCGGTCTCCACCCAACTGGCCGGCGAGAGCGAGGACCTGGCGCGGGCCCTTTCCAGTCTCACCCTCGCGCTGTCCGATGTGGCTGCCTTCGTCGAGCAAAACACCGAGGCGCTCGCCTACAACGTCAACGGCCTCGCGCAGGTGACCCTGACCCTGGCCCAGCAACGGGATGCGCTGGCGTCCTTCCTCGGCGCGGCTCCCGTGGCGATCGGCAATCTGAGCAACGCCTACAACGCCAACTCCGGAACGCTGGACACCAGGAACAACTTCGCCCAGCTGACCGCGCCCGCCCTGCAGGCTGCCCTCTGCGGGATCCTCGTCGACCAACTCGACCAACTCGGCATCTCCGACCTCCTCGCTCCCATCACCGGGAACCCGAGCCTCGAAGCGCAACGCAACAACTGCCTGGGTGTCTTCTATGGCGACCTGGACGGAGACGGCGTGGTCGATGATGCCAACGGCGACCTGATCCCAGACGTCCAGCAATTGATCGACGAGCTGTTCGGCCTCGGCTCGGCACCCAGCGACCTGGTGGGTACCGGCTCGGCCGGCGGGCTTGCATCTGCGCCGGTGAACAGCGCCGGCCTCCTGCCGGGTCTCTCGTTCGTCCCCGGCCTGGGGGGTGTAGGCGATGCGGGCTGAGCTGGCGACGCTGCCGGAGCAGGCGGTACGACGTGGTCCGGTGCGGCGCCACCGTCGAGGCACGCGGCTTGCCGCATTGATCGCGGTCGCCATTCTGTTGCTGGCCGGCTGCGGAGGCTTCCGCGGCGCGTACAGCCTGGATCTGCCGGGCGGGGCTGACCTCGGGGATGACCCGTACACCGTGACCATCGAATTCGAGGACGTGCTCGACCTCGTTCCGCAGTCCGCGGTGCGGGTGGCCGATGTGCCGGTCGGCCGAGTCGACGCCATCGAGCTGACTGGGTGGGTGGCCAAGGTGACCATCCTGGTCAACGCCGACGTGGACCTGCCGGCCAATGCCGACGCCGCGATCCGACAGTCCTCGCTGTTGGGGGAGAAGTTCGTCGAGTTGTCGGCGCCCAGCACCGGGGCCGCCAGCGAGCCGTTGGCCGACGGCGACACGATCCCGATCGAGCGGACCGAACGCAACATCGAGGTCGAGGAGGTGCTCGGGGCACTATCCCTGCTGCTCAACGGAGGCGGGGTCGCTCAGCTCCAGACGATCACCCATGAGCTCGGCCTAGCGCTGCAGGGGCGCGAGGAGGCGCTGCGCAATACGTTGACCCAGCTGGACACGTTCATCGGCGGGCTCGACCAGCAGAAGAGCGACATCATTGCCGCGCTGGAGAGCATCGACCGTTTGGCGCAAACCCTTGCCGGACAACGCGACACGATCACCGTGGCGCTGGACACGATTGGTCCTGGACTCGACATCCTGGAGGACCAGCGTGCCTCGCTGGTGGACATGCTGGAATCCCTGGCCCGGCTCGGCGAGGTGGGCACCCGAGTGATCGACGAGAGCCAGGACAACGCGATTGCCGACCTCCAGGCGCTGCAGCCGATCCTCAGCGAGCTGGCCGCGGCGGGAAGCGATCTGCCCAACTCGCTCGACCTGCTTTTCACCTATCCGTTCCCGCGGCAAGCGCTCAACGGCATCTGCATCCCCGGAGCCGCCGACGGTCTGACTCGATGCGGTGACTACCAGAACATGGTGGCCACCCTGAACCTGGACCTGGCCACGCTCTTGGAGAACCTCACCGGACCCAGTGGCTCGCCGACGCTGCCGCCGGCGCCGGATCTTCCGGTCGTCGGCCCCCTGCCGACCGCGCCTACGGTTCCGGGTCTCCCGACGCTGCCGGTGCCAGGGCTGCCGTGCCTACCAGGGCTCTGCACGGAGGCAACCGGATGATCCTGCGAAAGACCAAGGTCCAGTTGCTCGCCTTCATCGCGATCGCGTTGCTCGGGATCAGCTACGTGGGCTTCAATTACGTGGGTCTCGATCGGCTGCTGCTCGGCAGCGGTTACGACATCGAGGCTGAGTTCGCGGACTCCGGTGGCATCTTCGTCAACGCCGAGGTCACCTACCGCGGTGTCGCCGTGGGTCGCGTCAGCAGCCTCGAGCTCACCGAGGACGGGGTCTCGGTGGGGATGACGATCGATCCCGATGCTCCCGACATTCCCGCCGACGCCCGGGCGGTGGTCACCAACCGGTCGGCTGTGGGGGAGCAGTACGTCGACCTCATCCCAGACGGACCCGGGGAGCCCTACCTCGAGGAGGGTTCGGTCATCCCGGAGTCCCGGACGGGCATCCCGATCGCCGTCGAGGAGTTGCTGCTCAACCTCGATCGGTTGGTCGGTTCGATCGACACCGAGAACCTGCGCACGCTCGTCGACGAACTGGGGACTGCCTTTGCCGGCGCCGGCGATGACCTGAGCCGGCTGATCGACAACGGCGACCTGTTGCTCGCCCGGGCCCAGGAGTCATTGCCCCAGACGATCCAGTTGATCATCGACGGTCGGACGGTCCTCGACACGCAGCTGGAGTCCGGCTCATCGATCCAGACCTTCTCTGAGCAGCTACGGGCCTTCACCGACCAACTGCGCGAGAGCGATCCGGACATCCGCAGTCTCCTGGTGAATGCCCCGGCGGCCGGAGAGTCGATCTCGGGCCTTCTCGACCAGGCCGGTGTCGGGCTGTCCAGCTTGTTCACCAACCTCGACATCATCAACAAGACAGTGATACCGAATCTCCCTGGGCTGGAACAGGTTCTGGTGACCTATCCGTCTGTCGTCGCGGGTGGGTTCAGTGTCATCCGTCGCGACTCAGATGGAGTCGTCCGCGCACACTTCGGATTGGTGCTCGGCAGCGACAGCCCCTCCTCCTGCTACACCGGCTACTCCGGCACCGATACCCGTACCCCCGGCGAGCTCGGTGCGGTGGTGACCAACACAGCCGCTGCCTGCCAGGTGCTCAACGGCGTCGATCCGCACCCCGGGGACGGAATCAACGAGACCGGGTCCAGCATCCGGGGGGCACAGAACGCCGGCAGTTCGGCCGGCCCCGGTAGCGGAGCGGGTCCGCAAGCGCCCGGCGCTTCGGCCGGCGACATCCTCGAGGACATTCTCGGGACCCTGCCCTTCTCCAGCGGCCCGGCCTGAGGTAGTAACACCCATGTCGTGCGGATAGGGCTGTCATGCAGATCGACCTGAACAGTGACCTCGGTGAGGGCTTCGGGATTTGGGAGCTGGGCGAGGACGACGGACTGCTCGAGATCGTCACCAGCGCCAACGTGGCCTGCGGCTTTCACGGCGGGGACCCGAGCATCATGCGTCGGGTCTGCCGACGAGCAGCAGAGCGGGGCGTACGGATCGGTGCCCAGGTCAGCTACCGGGACCTGGCCGGCTTCGGCAGACGACCGATGGATGTACCCGCCAACGAGTTGACCGACGAGGTGATCTATCAGATCGGGGCCCTCGACGCCTTTGCCCGAATCGCCGGGAGCCGCGTGTCGTATGTGAAGCCGCACGGGGCGCTCTACAACACCTGCGTGACGAACTCGGTCCAAGCCGAAGCAGTGGTCCGCGCGGTGCGCGACGTGGATCCCACGCTGCCGGTGCTCGGCCTGCCTGGCTCGGAGCTGCTCCGGGCAGCCGAGGCAGCCGGGCTCACTCCGGTCAAAGAGGCATTCGCCGATCGCGCGTACGACGGGGCCGGGCACCTCGTGAGCCGCCGACAGGAGGGGGCGGTGATCAGCGATGCCCCCTCGGTGGTGGCCCGATCTCTGCGATTGGTCACCGACGGACAGGTCACCGCGGTGAACGGGTCGCAGGTGTCGGTTCGGGCGCAGTCATTGTGCCTGCACGGCGATACGCCCGGAGCGTTGCGCCTGGCCCGCCGAGTCCGGGACGCACTGACCAAGGCCGGCGTGGAACTCTCGCCGTTCAGCTGAGCAGCAGCCCACCAACCGCGTCACGCTACCGTTGGCGCGGACCGCCATGAGGCGAGAGCAAGAGTCATAGGACGGGAGTACGAGGTCGTGCCGAGCCGGAAAGACGACTCCGGTGACGTCGCCCGGACTGACGAGGCCGACACTGCCACAGTTGGCCCTGCCGTTTCTGCCGGCGCCGGCCGGGCCAGGCCCAGAGCCGCGAAGAACAAGGCGGTGAGAGCCGCCCCTGTGAAGACCACCGACGGGCCGGCCACCGGCGCGGCGAAGAAGGACGCGAAGGTTCCGGCGAAGCACACGGGCGCGCATGACGACACAAACGACAAAGACAAGGCCAAAGCCAAGGCCAAAGTAGACGCCGACGCCAAACCCGACGCCAAACCCGACGCCAAACCCGACGCCGACGCCGACGCGGCGGGTACGACGACGGCGCGGCGCCGCATCGCCGTGCCGCGGATTCGGATCAGCCTGACCGCGCTGGTGGCCGCTCTCCTGGTGGTTCTGGTCGGCGTGGGCACGTGGCTCTTCCTCACCCGGCCGGTGGACCAGTCGCCGATCGAACTGACGGCGTTCGACGAGATCCTCAGCGCCGCCCGCTCGGGCGTCGTCGATGTTACGTCTTTCGACTACCTCACCCTGGATCAGGACATCGCCGAGATCGACCGGGTCACGACCGACGATCTGCATGACGACACGATTGCTGCACTGGAGGACCGCAGAGAGCAACTCGTCACCGATCAACAGGTCTCGGCTACGGAAGTGATCGCGGCGTCAGTGACGGAGGCGACCGACACGCGCGCGACCGCGATCGTCGTACTGCGGGCGCGGGTCAAGAACCTGCTCACTCCGCAGGAGACTGTGACGAGATACCGAATCCAAGTGAACCTCAGACTGGTGGACGGCCGCTGGTTGCTGACCGGTCTGTCGGGGGCATGACGATGGTCGACCCACCCGAGGACGCCACCCCACGGCCGCGGCCCCGTCCCGGGCAGCGGGTTGCCGGTCGGCGGCAGAAGGCTGCCCCCAGGGCGGTGGAATCCGGAGCTCTGTCGTCCTCGACTGATGCCGCAGAAGCGGCAGCGTCCCGGACTGCTGCGGACAAGGCAGCGGGGACGAAGCGACCGAGACCGCCCAGGACCGACGCCACCAAGGCCGCGGCCGTGCAGGCTGCCGCCGCCAAGGCCGCGGCTGCCCGGCGCTCGGGTACGAGGGGGGTCACGGCGAAGTCGGGGGCCAAGCCGGCGACCGCGAAGCCCGCGAGCGCAAAGCCCGCCACGAGGACGTCCGCACCGCCGAGCAAGGCCGCGAAGCCTTCCGCCCCGCCCGCGAAGAGCACGCAGGTTGCCGCTACCGCTCGGCGTACCCGGCAGCGACCGACCGGGCAACCGCGGCTGAATCTCACCTTCATCGTCTTGAGCGTGCTCACCGTTCTGGCGGCAGCCGCGGTGACCTTCCTGGTCGTCGAGCGAGCCACGACGCCGCCGCTGGTGGACCCGGAGCTGCTGCCCGCGGCGAAGGACGCCTACGCGGCCATGTACAGCTTCGACTACACCGACCCTGACGGCAGCGTCGAGAACTCCCTGGCCGTCCTCACCGGCGATCTGCGCGAGCGCTTCGAAGACGACCTCAACGGTCAGGTCGTCGAGTCCTATCTCGAGGTGTCCGCGACGACGCGCGTGGACAACATCACCGTGGGCCTGCAGAACATCAATGCCGAGCAGACCGAAGCCGTGGTCATCGCGTACGGCACGTTCGTGGTCAAGAGTGTCAACTCCGGTCAGGAACCGGCCCCCGAGGGCTCGGAGTGTGCGGTCACCAACGACGGGGCCGACGCCTGCGTCCAGACCCTGCAGCTCAACTTGGAGCTGGTCGACGGGACGTGGCTGGTCAGCAACGTCACCACGCTCACGGAGTCCTGAACCACGGCTGTGCGGCAGCCCGGCAACCGCGCCCGTCATGCATGAAAACGCCAGACTTGGGCAGTAGACTCTTGACGTTCCACTGCTCCGGAGTGCACCCTGACCGGGCGGTGACACCAGTCACGAGGAATACGAAGGAGCCTTAGCTGCTCGAGGCCAGCGCGCCAGGTTGACCTGGCGTGGACAGCGGTCGCCCGAAAGGGTAGGCTGCTGGTTTGCGCTGCCTTCCGACTGCCCACCCGCTCGCGCGGGTCACTTGGTGTGACCGCGATCTAGTGGGCCTGCCGCTGGGCGTGCGTGTTGCCGTTTCGAACATCGGTCCTTGGAAGGACGCACCTTGGCAGTTTCACGCCAGTTGAGCCAGGTTTCCCCCACAACCGCAGGAATCCCCAACGCACCACAACGGGTTTCTTTCGCGAAGATCCGAGAGCCGCTCGAGGTTCCCGATCTGCTCGCCCTACAGACCGAATCCTTCGATTGGCTCATCGGAGCCGATGCTTGGCGAGAGCGAGTCGAGGAAGGCACGCTCAGCGGGCTGGCCGAGATCCTCGCCGAGATCTCCCCGATCGAGGACTTCTCCGGCTCCATGTCCCTGTCCTTCTCCAACCCGTACTTCGAAGAGGTCAAGAACCCCCTCGAGGAGTGCAAGGACAAGGACATGACATTCGCGGCTCCGCTGTTCGTCACCGCGGAGTTCATGAACAACACCACCGGTGAGATCAAGAGCCAGACCGTGTTCCTGGGTGATTTCCCGATGATGACCCCCAAGGGGACCTTCGTCGTCAACGGGACCGAGCGCGTCGTGGTCTCCCAGCTGGTTCGCAGCCCGGGCATCTACTTCGACCGAACGCTGGACAAGACCTCGGACCGGGACATCTTCTCCTCGAAGATCATCCCCGGCCGTGGCGCGTGGCTGGAGTTCGACGTCGACAAGCGCGAGACCGTCGGTGTACGGATCGACCGCAAGCGTCGCCAGCCGGTCACCGTGCTGCTCAAGGCCCTCGGCTGGACCGAGGACCGGATCCGTAGCTCCTTCGACTGGTCCCCGGTCATGCTCGGCACCCTCGAGAAGGACCACGTCGCGTCCCAGGACGAGGCGCTGCTCGACATCTACCGGAAGTTGCGACCGGGCGAGCCCCCGACCCGGGAGAGTGCCCAGACGCTGCTGGAGAACCTGTTCTTCAACGTCAAGCGTTACGACCTGGCAAAGGTGGGCCGCTACAAGGCCAACAAGAAGCTCGGTCTCTCGGTCGACCCGAAAAAGCTCGTCCTCACCGAAGACGACATCGTCAAGACGATCGAATACGTCCTTCGGCTGCACGCCGGCCAGGAGGGCCACGAGACCGACGACATCGACCACTTCGGCAACCGGCGCCTGCGGACTGTGGGTGAGCTGATCCAGAACCAGATCCGGGTGGGCCTGTCCCGCATGGAGCGGGTCGTGCGCGAGCGGATGACCACGCAGGACGTCGAGGCGATCACGCCGCAGACCCTGATCAACATCCGTCCGGTCGTCGCCTCCATCAAGGAGTTCTTCGGTACCAGCCAGCTGTCGCAGTTCATGCAGCAGACCAACCCGCTGGATGGCCTGACCCACAAGCGCCGCCTGTCGGCCTTGGGCCCGGGCGGTCTGTCCCGGGAACGGGCCGGCTTCGAGGTTCGCGACGTGCACCCGTCCCACTACGGCCGGATGTGCCCGATCGAGACCCCGGAAGGGCCGAACATCGGCCTGATCGGATCGCTGGCCACCTTCGCGCGGGTCAACGCGTTCGGTTTCGTCGAGACCCCCTACCGCAAGGTCACCAAGGGCAAGGTCACCGACCAGATCGACTACCTGACCGCCGACGAGGAGGACCGCCACGTCGTGGCGCAGGCCAACTCGCCGCTGGACCCCAAGGGCAACTTCACCGACGATCGGGTCCTGGTGCGCCGCAAGGGCGGTGAGGTCGACCTGATCGCGCCCGACGGTGTCGACTACATGGACGTCTCGCCGCGGCAGATGGTCTCCGTCGCGACCGCGATGATCCCGTTCCTGGAGCACGACGACGCCAACCGCGCGCTCATGGGTGCCAACATGCAGCGGCAGTCGGTTCCGTTGCTGCGCAGCGAGGCACCACTGGTCGGCACCGGCATGGAATTGCGTGCTGCGGTCGATGCCGGTGACGTGGTCACCGCCGAAAAGGCCGGCGTCGTCGAGGATTCCAGCGCGGACTACCTCACGGTGATGGCCGACGACGGCACTCGCCAGACCTACAGGCTGCACAAGTTCCGCCGCTCCAACCAGGGCACCTGCGTCAACCAGAAGCCGCTGGTCGCCGAGGGGGAGCGGGTCGAGCAGGGTCAGGTCATCGCCGACGGCCCGTCCACCGACGGCGGCGAGATGGCGCTGGGCAAGAACCTGCTCGTGGCGTTCATGCCATGGGAGGGCCACAACTACGAAGACGCGATCATCTTGAGCCAGCGACTGGTTCAGGACGACGTGTTGTCCTCGATCCACATCGAGGAGTTCGAGGTCGACGCCCGCGATACCAAGCTCGGCGCCGAGGAGATCACCCGGGACATCCCGAACGTCTCCGAGGAGATCCTGGCCGATCTCGACGAGCGCGGCATCATCCGGATCGGGGCCGAGGTCGTACCCGGCGACATCCTGGTCGGCAAGGTGACCCCCAAGGGCGAAACCGAACTGACTCCGGAGGAGCGCCTGCTTCGTGCCATCTTCGGCGAGAAGGCCCGCGAGGTCCGTGACACCAGCCTCAAGGTCAAGCACGGCGAAGGCGGCAAGGTCATCGGAATCCGGGTCTTCGCCCGTGAGGACGGGGACGAACTGCCCGCCGGAGTCAACGAATTGATCCGCGTGTACGTCGCGCAGATGCGGAAGATCTCCGACGGCGACAAGCTCGCCGGCCGGCACGGCAACAAGGGAGTGATCGCCAAGATCCTCCCGGTCGAGGACATGCCGTTCATGGCCGACGGCACGGCGGTGGACATCGTGCTCAACCCGCTCGGTGTGCCCGGCCGGATGAACGTCGGGCAGGTTCTGGAAACCCACCTCGGGTGGGTGGCCAACGCCGGCTGGGAGGTCGAGGGCAACCCAGACTGGGCAGCTCGACTGCCGGATTCGGTTCGCTCCGGCGCGCCAGGCACCCGTACGGCAACCCCGGTCTTCGACGGTGCCCGCGAGGAGGAGGTCACTGGCCTGCTCGGATCGACCCTGCTCAATCGGGACGGTCAGCGGATGGTCGAGGGCACCGGCAAGGCATGGCTGATGGACGGCCGCTCCGGCGAACCGTTCCCAGAGCCGGTAGCAGTGGGCTACATCTACATCCTCAAGCTGCTGCACCTGGTCGACGACAAGATCCACGCCCGCTCGACCGGCCCGTACTCGATGATCACCCAGCAGCCACTCGGTGGTAAGGCGCAGTTCGGTGGTCAGCGCTTCGGTGAGATGGAGTGCTGGGCGATGCAGGCCTACGGTGCGGCCTACGCGCTGCAGGAACTGCTGACGATCAAGTCCGACGACATCGTGGGCCGGGTCAAGGTCTACGAGGCGATCGTCAAGGGCGAGAACATCCCCGAACCGGGGATCCCGGAGTCGTTCAAGGTCCTGCTCAAGGAGCTGCAGTCGCTGTGCCTCAACGTCGAGGTGCTCTCCAGTGACGGCCAGTCCATCGAGCTACGGGACACCGATGACGAGGTCTTCCGGGCTGCGGAGGCGTTGGGCATCGACCTGACCCGCCGCGAGCCCAGCAGCGTCGAGGACATGTGACCCCGACCCGGTCACTGCCTCACTCCGGCCCAATCACGTATTTCAGCAACGCAACGCGACAAGAGGGATAGCCACTGTGCTGGACGTCAACTTCTTCGATGAACTCCGTATCGGCCTTGCCACCGGCGATGACATTCGCGGGTGGAGCCATGGTGAGGTCAAGAAGCCAGAGACCATCAACTACCGGACCCTGCGTCCGGAAAAGGACGGTCTGTTCTGCGAGAAGATCTTCGGTCCCACCCGCGACTGGGAGTGCTACTGCGGCAAGTACAAGCGGGTCCGCTTCAAGGGCATCATCTGCGAGCGGTGCGGTGTCGAGGTCACTCGGGCCAAGGTCCGGCGGGAGCGGATGGGCCACATCGAGCTGGCCGCTCCGGTCACCCACATCTGGTTCTTCAAGGGCGTCCCGTCGCGGTTGGGCTACCTGCTCGACCTGGCGCCCAAGGACCTCGAGAAGATCATCTACTTCGCTGCCTACCTGATCACCACCGTCGATGACGATGGGCGCCACCGCGATCTGCCCACGATCGAGGCGGAGATCTCGACCGAGAAGAAGCAGATGGAAAACCGGCGTGACGCCGATGTCGAGGCTCGGCAGAAGAAGCTCGAAGCCGATCTGGCCGAGCTCGAGGCTGAGGGCGCCAAGAGCGATGTCCGCCGCAAGGTCCGCGAGGGTGGCGAGCGCGAGATGCGCCAGCTGCGCGACCGGGCCCAGCGCGGGATCGACCGGCTCGATGAGGTCATCGACACCTTCCGCAAGCTCTCGGTCAAGACCCTGATCGCCGACGAGGGCCTCTACCGGGAGCTGTACGACCGCTTCGGTGAGTACTTCACCGGTGGCATGGGTGCCGGCGCGCTGCAGAAGCTGCTGGAAAACTTCGACCTCGACGCCGAGGCTGAGAGCCTGCGCGAGACCATCCGATCGGGCAAGGGCCAGAAGAAGCTGCGCGCACTCAAGCGGCTCAAGGTCGTGGCGGCGTTCCTCAACACCCGCAACTCCCCGATGGGCATGGTCCTCAATTGCGTCCCGGTCATCCCGCCGGACCTGCGCCCGATGGTGCAGCTCGACGGTGGCCGGTTCGCGACCTCGGACATGAATGACCTCTACCGCCGCGTGATCAACCGGAACAACCGGCTCAAGCGACTGCTTGACCTCGGCGCTCCCGAGATCATCGTCAACAACGAGAAGCGGATGCTGCAGGAGGCCGTCGACGCACTGTTCGACAACGGCCGTCGGGGTCGTCCGGTCACCGGACCGGGCAACCGTCCGCTGAAGTCCCTGAGCGACCTGCTCAAGGGCAAGCAGGGCCGGTTCCGGCAGAACCTGCTGGGCAAGCGCGTCGACTACTCCGGCCGTTCGGTCATCGTCGTCGGCCCGCAGCTGAAGCTGCACCAGTGCGGTCTGCCCAAGCAGATGGCGCTGGAGCTGTTCAAGCCCTTCGTCATGAAGCGCCTGGTCGACCTCAACCACGCCCAGAACATCAAGTCCGCCAAGCGGATGGTGGAGCGGGCACGACCAGTTGTCTGGGATGTCCTCGAAGAGGTCATCACCGAGCATCCGGTGTTGCTCAACCGCGCACCGACCCTGCACCGCTTGGGGATTCAGGCCTTCGAGCCACAGCTGGTCGAGGGCAAGGCGATCCAGATCCACCCGTTGGTCTGCACGGCGTTCAATGCCGACTTCGACGGTGACCAGATGGCGGTGCACCTTCCGCTGTCGGCCGAGGCGCAGGCCGAGGCGCGGATCCTGATGCTGTCGTCCAACAACATCCTCAGCCCTGCCGACGGTCGGCCGATCACCTCGCCGACCCAGGACATGGTGCTGGGCCTCTACCACCTCACCGGTCTCACCGACGGTGACGCGGGCGAGGGCCGGGTCTTCTCCTCGCACGCCGAGGCGATCATGGCCTATGACCGCAAGCAGGTCGGTTCTGCGCTCGCTGATCAAGATCAGGCTCGAGGACGTTCCTGGCGTCGACAACGGCAGGGGCAGCCGTGGACCTGCGCCCGAGGGCTGGGAGCCGGGGCAGCCACTGCTGCTCGAGACCACGCTCGGACGGGTCATCTTCAACGAAGCGCTGCCGGTGGACTACCGGTTCATCAACTTCGAGATCCCGAAGAAGGCCCTCGGCACGATCGTCAACGATCTGGCCGAGCGCTATCCCAAGGTTCAGGTGGCCACGACGCTGGACGCCCTCAAGGCTGCCGGTTTCGCGTGGGCAACCCGCTCCGGGGTCACCATCTCGATCACCGACGTCGTCACGCCGGGCAACAAGCAGACGATCCTCGATCGGTACGAGAAGGAAGCCGACAAGATCGAGAAGCAGTACCAGCGCGGTGTGATCACCAACGACGAGCGTCGCCAGGAGCTCATCGAGATCTGGACCCGGGCGACAGCTGAGGTCGGCAAGGAGATGGAGGCGAACTTCCCGAAGACCAACTCCGTCTTCAAGATGATCGACTCCGGAGCGCGCGGAAACATGATGCAGGTCCGCCAGATCGCCGGTATGCGTGGTCTGGTCGCCAACCCGCAGGGTGAGATCATTCCGCGTCCGATCAAGGCCAACTACCGCGAGGGCTTGTCCGTCCTCGAGTTCTTCATCGCGACCCACGGCGCCCGGAAGGGGTTGGCGGACACCGCTTTGCGGACTGCAGACTCGGGTTACCTGACGCGGCGGCTGGTCGATGTGAGCCAGGACGTCATCATCCGCGAAGAGGACTGCGGGACCGATCGGGGCATTCTCATGCCGATCGCCGCTGAGGTCGACGGGGTCCTGGTCAAGGACCCGCACGTCGAGACCAGCGTGTACGCGCGGATCTTGGCCTCGGATGTCAGCGATGCCTCGGGCACTGTCCGGGGGACGGCCGGCGCCGACCTCGGCGACCTGCTCATCGAGGAGTTGCTGCAGTCCGGCATCACCGAGGTGCGCGTGCGGTGTGTCATGACCTGCGAGTCGGCGATCGGGACGTGCTCGAAGTGCTACGGCCGGTCACTTGCCAGCGGCAAACTGGTCGACGTCGGTGAGGCGGTCGGCATCATCGCCGCCCAGTCCATCGGCGAGCCCGGTACGCAGCTGACCATGCGGACCTTCCACACCGGCGGTGTCGCGGGTGAGGACATCACCCACGGTCTGCCACGTGTACAGGAACTGTTCGAGGCGCGGATCCCGAAGGGCAACGCCCCGATCAGCGAGGTCGAGGGCACCGTCCGGATCGAGGACACCGACAAGGGCCGCGACATCATCGTCGTGCCCGATGACGGGTCCGAAGAGGTGGCCTACCAGGTCACCCGGCGCTCGCGACTCCTGGTCAGCGACGGCGATCACGTCACGATCGGCCAGCAGTTGCAGGTGGGCTCGGTCAACCCGCACGAGGTCCTGCGCATCATGGGTCCCCGTGAGGTGCAGCGGCACCTGGTCCGCGAGGTCCAGGAGGTCTACCGCAGCCAGGGCGTGTCGATCCACGACAAGCACATCGAGGTCATCATTCGCCAGATGCTCAAGCGAGTGACCGTCATCGACTCCGGCGACACCGAGTTCCTGCCCGGCGCGCTTGCCGAGCGGGCGGTCTTCGAGGCCGAGAACCGTCGGGTCGTGGCCGAAGGCGGCGAGCCGGCCTCTGGACGTCCGGTACTGATGGGGATCACCAAGGCGTCGCTGGCCACGGACTCGTGGCTCTCGGCAGCCTCCTTCCAGGAGACGACCCGAGTCCTGACCGACGCGGCGATCCACGCCCGCAGCGACAAGTTGATCGGGCTGAAGGAGAACGTGATCATCGGCAAGTTGATCCCCGCAGGTACTGGGATCAACCGCTACCGCAACATCACGGTCGAGCCGACCGAGGAAGCCAGGGCGGCGGTCTACACGATGCCGGCCTACGAGGACGGTTCCTACTTCGCACCGGATACCTTCGGTACCGGTTCGGGTGAGGCCGTACGGCTCGAGGAGTTCGATTACGGGCGGGACAACTACCGCTAGTCAGATCTCCAGGAAACGTGAAAGGCCCCCTCAGACCCGTCTGAGGGGGCCTTTTCGTCCGTGGGCACGATTCCTCAGATCCCAGGTCGCCGGGCCGACCTCCGCCGCCGGATCCAGCGCCGAGCGCGCAGCACCAGCCAGAGGATCAGACCGAGGGCCAGAACGACGAGCAGGAACGCCAGGATCGGCACCGCGAACGCCAATCCCGTCATCAACAACGATGTGCCGTCCTCTGCGGCGGAGACCGCCGGATTGCCGATCCCACCGGTGGAGGCAGTCACGAACGGTCGTACCGCCGCCCGACCGGCCTGCAGGCTGCCTGCCGTCACGGCGCCAAGCACCGCGGCCACGGCTGGATTCAGGTCGCTGGTCAGGTCGGTCTGGGCGGCGAACAGCACAGCGCCCGACGCGGGCGCGATGAACAACCCGAGCGCATGCAGCACGCTGTCCAGGGCCGGGATCTTGTCGCCGATCACGTCCAACACGAGGAGCACGGCGACGACAATCAGGCCCGGGACGCTGGACAAGATGTCGTACGGCGAATCGAGGGCGATCCACCCGGCCCGATCTCCGATCCCGACCGCCAGCAACGGCAGCCATGCGTTCAGTCCGGCGGCGCCGGAGAGCCCGAAGGCCGCCAGGATGCCGCCGAGCGTTCCGGTCACCGGGTCCATGGCTGCATCGAACCAGTTGTGGTCACGGAACGCTGACGACGACCTTGCCCCGCGCATGGCCGGTCTCGACAGTGGCCAGCGCCTCGCCGGCGCGGTCCAGCGGAACCACATCTGTGACATGCGGATCCAGCTTGCCGTCAGCCACCAGCGCGACGATGTCGCCCAGGACCTTCCCGGTGCCGTCGCGCTGCACGTTGATCCCACCGAGCTCGGCAATGGTTGTCGGATCCGCGGTGGTCATCAGGCGAGCGCGGTCGGCGACCAGATCCGCGACCGAGCGCAAGGCCGCGCCGCCGACCATGTCGAGGATCGCGTCGACCCCGGTCGGCATGATCTCCCGGATCCGGTACCCGCCGCCACCGGCAGGGCAGCAGCGTCGGTGAACGAAACCTGAGGAGGCTTCTTCGTTGCGGTGGCCGCGGTCACGAGTGCGTATTCGGAATGTCCCCCCGAGCCCGGGACCACGCTGCCGAGGATCTCGTCATGGATGGAGAACCGTCGACGTCCTGGCCCAGCTCCTCCACGACTCCGGCGACCTCCTGCCCGAAGACGGCCGGCAGGTCCAGCGGTACGTAGTCGACCAGGAAACCCTCCCGGTACTTCAAGTCCACGGGGTTGACGCCGGCCGCACGTACTGCGACAACTAGTTCACCGGCGCCCGGCGAGGGCCGGTCGAGGCCCAGGAAGTCTTGCGCGTCCGTGCCGCCGTACCGGGTGAATCCGAATGCCCTGGGCATGAAGCTCCTCTGGTCGATTGCTTGGTCGCGCCTGTCCAGGCAAGGCGAGGTGGCCCGAAAGTGTTCCCGCCGGCGCGGGAGAGATGGTGCCTGGGAGAAATCAGGGCGCCGGGGGCATAGCTCAGCTGGGCTGCTTGTTGCACAAGGCGAGGCGACTGCCGAGCTCAGCCGAGCGCGGCGGGTCCCCCATGGGACCCAACTTTGACCGGCGCGAGGGCATTCGGTAAAGTTGTCCCTCGTGCCCGAGGTGACTCGGGCCATGTCCGTGTGCGGCCTGCTCCATCGGGGCCGCGGAGGGATCAAGGACCAGCACCATCGGGACTTGCATCGACTCACCGAGCGCGCGACATGTCACCCACGAGAAGACTGAATTCCTTCCCGCGCGTGCGCGTCGAGTGGTTCGACACACCCGACCGCGTGGGTCGGATGGACAGACGCCCAGCACCACCGAGCCGAGCAGGAGATCGCAGCACCCATGCCGACGATCAACCAGTTGGTCCGCAAGGGCCGCGAGGACAAGGTCAAGAAGACCAAGACTCCGGCACTCGAGGGCTCACCCCAGCGCCGTGGCGTTTGCACGCGCGTCTATACGACGACGCCCAAGAAGCCGAACTCCGCACTGCGCAAGGTGGCGCGGGTCCGGTTCGCCAGCGGGGTCGAGGTCACTGCCTACATCCCGGGCGTGGGCCACAACCTGCAGGAGCACTCGATCGTGCTTGTGCGCGGCGGCCGGGTGAAGGACCTGCCCGGCGTTCGCTACAAGATCATCCGCGGCTCGTTGGACACCCAGGGTGTCCGCGGCCGCAAGCAGGCTCGCAGCCGGTATGGCGCGAAGAAGGAGAAGAGCTGAGATGCCGCGTAAAGGACCCGCTCCCAAGCGACCACTCGTGGCCGACCCGGTGTACAGCTCGCCGCTGGTCACCCAACTCATCAACAAGGTGCTGGTGGACGGCAAGCGCTCGGTCGCCGAGAGCATCGTCTACGGCGCCCTCGAGGGCTGCCAGGCCAAGAGCGACGCAGACCCGGTGGTCACGCTCAAGCGGGCACTGGAGAACGTCAAGCCGGCGATCGAGGTCAAGAGCCGCCGCGTCGGTGGTGCCACCTACCAGGTGCCCGTCGAGGTCCGGCCGACCCGCAGCACGACGCTTGGCCTGCGCTGGCTCATCCAGTACAGCCGCGCACGCCGCGAGAAGACGATGACTGAGCGCCTCATGAACGAACTACTCGACGCCAGCAATGGCCTCGGCGCGGCTGTGAAGCGGCGCGAGGACACCCACAAGATGGCCGAGTCCAACAAGGCATTCGCCCACTACCGCTGGTAGTCGGGCCTCTGAACGACAAGAAGAAGGAAGAAGAAGAGCACTCGTGGTAAAGAACAGCGACGTCCTGGCCAAGACCCGAAACATCGGGATCATGGCCCATATCGACGCGGGCAAAACCACGACGACCGAGCGGATCCTGTACTACACCGGCATCAACTACAAGATCGGTGAAGTCCACGACGGCGCAGCCACGATGGACTGGATGGAACAGGAACAAGAGCGCGGCATCACCATCACCTCGGCAGCGACCAAGTGTGAATGGAACGGCCACGACATCAACATCATCGACACCCCTGGGCACGTCGACTTCACGGTCGAGGTGGAGCGCTCGCTGCGCGTCCTGGACGGTGCGGTGGCCGTCTATGACGGTGTCGCCGGCGTCGAGCCCCAGACCGAGAACGTCTGGCGGCAGGCCGACAAGTACCACGTCCCCCGGATGTGTTTCGTCAACAAGCTCGACCGCACGGGAGCCAACTACTTCCGCTGCATCGAGATGATGGTCGACCGCCTCGGCGCGACCCCTGCCGTACTCCAACTCCCCATCGGTAACGAGGCCGACTTCATCGGCGTCGTCGACCTGGTCGAGATGCACGCCCTCACCTGGCGCGGCGAGACCGCCCTGGGCGAGGACTACGAGACCGAGCCGATCCCGGCCGACCTGGCCGAGGATGCCGCCGCCTGGCGGATCAAGCTGATCGAGACCGTGGCCGAGTTCGACGACGCCCTGATGGAGTCCTATCTCGGTGGCGAGGAGATCTCGGTCGACCGACTGAAGAAGTCGATTCGCGCGGGGACCATCGCCAGCCTGCTCAACCCCGTCGTGTGCGGCTCGGCGTTCAAGAACAAGGGCGTCCAGCCGATGCTCGACGCGGTTGTGGACTACTTGCCGAGCCCACTGGATGTCGGCGCCATCGTCGGTACCGCCCTGGACGGTGAGACCGAGGTGCTGCGCTACCCGGACGAGGACGAGCCGTTCTCGGCTCTGGCCTTCAAGATCCAGACTGACCAGCACCTGGGCAAGCTCACCTACATCCGGGTCTACTCCGGCAAGCTCACCGCGGGTTCTCCGGTGCTCAACAGCACCAAGGACCGCAAGGAGCGAGTCGGGAAGATCTACCAGATGCACGCCAACAAGCGTGAAGAGCGCGCGGGCGTGGGTGCCGGTGAGATCGTGGCCGTCAACGGGATGAAGCAGACGACCACCGGGGACACCCTGTGCGACCCGAACGCGCCGGTGATTCTGGAGTCGATGACCTTCCCGGCCCCCGTCATCTCGGTGGCCATCGAGCCGAAGACCAAGGGCGACCAGGAGAAGCTCTCGATCGCCATTCAGAAGCTCGCCGAGGAGGACCCGACCTTCCAGGTCCAGAACGACGAGGAGACCGGCCAGACCATCATCAAGGGGATGGGCGAGCTCCACCTCGAGGTGCTCGTCGACCGCATGCGCCGTGAGTTCCGGGTCGAAGCGAACGTCGGCAAGCCGCAGGTCGCCTATCGCGAGACGATTCGCCGCGCGGTGGAGAAGGTCGACTACACCCACAAGAAGCAGACCGGTGGGTCCGGCCAGTTCGCCAAGGTGCTCGTCAACATCGAGCCCCTCGGCCCGGGCGAGGACAGCATCCAGCACCCGTACGAGTTCGTGAACAAGGTCAGCGGTGGCCGGATCCCGAAGGAGTACATCCCTTCGGTGGACCAGGGCGCACAGGACGCCATGCAATACGGCATCCTGGCCGGCTACCCATTGGTCAACATCAAGTTGACGCTGGTCGACGGCCAGTACCACGAGGTCGACTCCTCGGAGATGGCCTTCAAGGTGGCCGGCTCGATGGTGCTCAAGAAGGCCGTCCAGATGGCCAGCCCCGCGCTGCTCGAACCGATGATGGCCGTCGAGGTCGTCACACCCGAGGACTACATGGGCGATGTCATCGGCGACTTGAACTCCCGCCGTGGGCAGATCCAGACCATGGAGGAGCGAGGTGGCGCGCGGGTGATCCGGGCGACCGTCCCGCTGTCAGAGATGTTCGGCTATGTGGGAGATCTGCGCAGCCGTACCCAGGGTCGGGCCAGCTACTCGATGGTCTTCGACTCGTACGCAGAAGTTCCCAGCAACGTAGCCAAAGAGATCATCGCGAAGGTGAACGGGGAGTGAGCATCGCAGGGCCGTCCACGGCTCGAGGAGCGGAGCGAGCCGTGAACCGAGCAATAGGCATCGCCAAAGTCAACGGCGAATAACCCAAACGTACGTACAAGTAGAAGCAACCAAGGAGGATCCACAGTGGCGAAGGCGAAGTTCGACCGGACGAAGCCGCACGTCAATGTCGGCACCATCGGGCACATCGACCACGGCAAGACCACCTTGACCGCGGCGATCACGAAGGTTCTGCATGACAAGTTCCCGGCGCTCAACACGGCGGCGGCATTCGACTCGATCGATGCTGCTCCCGAGGAGAAGGCGCGGGGCATCACCATCAACATTGCCCACGTCGAGTACCAGACCGAGAAGCGCCACTACGCGCACGTCGATGCTCCTGGTCACGCCGACTACATCAAGAACATGATCACCGGCGCGGCGCAGATGGACGGCGCGATCCTCGTGGTTGCGGCCACCGACGGCCCGATGCCCCAGACCCGGGAGCACGTGCTGCTCGCCCGTCAGGTCGGCGTGCCCTACATCGTCGTGGCCCTCAACAAGTCCGACATGGTCGACGACGAGGAGATCCTGGAGCTCGTCGAGCTCGAGGTACGGGAACTGCTCTCCAGCCAGGAGTTCGACGGCGACAACGCCCCGGTCATCCGGGTCTCGGCGCTGAAGGCGCTCGAGGGCGACGCCGAATGGTCGGAGAAGGTCCTGGAGCTCATGGACGCGGTGGACGAGAACGTCCCCGAGCCCATCCGCGAGACCGAGAAGCCGTTCCTCATGCCGGTCGAGAACGTCATGACCATCACCGGTCGTGGCACCGTCGTCACCGGCCGGATCGAGCGTGGCCGGGTCAAGGTGCAGGAGGAAGTCGAGATCGTCGGCATCCGCCCGACCTCCAGCAAGACCACGGTCACCGGTGTCGAGATGTTCCGCAAGCTGCTCGACGACGGCCAGGCCGGCGACAACGTGGGGCTCCTCCTGCGTGGCACCAAGCGCGAGGATGTCGAGCGCGGTCAGGTCATCGTCAAGCCGGGTTCGATCACCCCGCACACGAACTTCTCGGCCAACGTCTACATCCTGAGCAAGGACGAGGGCGGACGGCACACGCCGTTCTTCAACAACTACCGCCCGCAGTTCTACTTCCGGACCACCGACGTGACCGGCGTGGTGACTCTCCCCGAGGGCACCGAGATGGTCATGCCGGGTGACACCACCGAAATGGATGTCGAGCTGATCCAGCCGATCGCCATGGAGGAGGGCCTGCGGTTCGCCATCCGTGAGGGTGGCCGGACCGTCGGCGCCGGCCGAGTCGTCAAGATCGCCAAGTAGCACGTCGTAGGACTCCCTTGGCGGTTTCTGCAGAAACCGCCAGGGGAGAGCGAAACAGAGAAACGCCAATATCCACCGAATCAGTAGCTCATCAACCAGAACTCAACGGCAGGAGCAAAGGACACCGATGGCGGGAAATAAGATCCGCATCAGGCTCAAGGCCTATGACCACGAGGCGATCGACGCGTCGGCTCGGCGCATCGTCGACACCGTCACCAAGACCGGTGCCCGGGTCGTGGGTCCTGTGCCGCTGCCGACGGAGAAGAACGTGTACTGCGTCATCCGGTCCCCGCACAAGTACAAGGACTCGCGGGAGCACTTCGAGATGCGCACACACAAGCGACTGATCGACATTCTCGACCCGACGCCGAAGACGGTTGACGCGCTCATGCGCATCGACCTGCCCGCCAGCGTCGACGTCAACATCCAGTAGAGGGGAGCAGAACACCATGGATAACACCGCTGCCCTCAAGGGGATTCTGGGCGAGAAGCTCGGGATGACCCAGGTCTTCGACGACGCCAACCGGATCGTCCCGGTGACAGTCGTCAAGGCCGGGCCCTGTGTCGTCACCCAGGTACGCACCCCGGAGCTGGACGGCTACTCCGCGGTCCAGCTCGGCTTCGGCGCGATCGACCCGCGCAAGGTCAACAAGCCCGACGCGGGTCACTTCGCCAAGGCGAGTGTCACTCCGCGTCGGCACGTCGTCGAACTTCGCACCGCCGATGCGGCCGACTACGAGGTCGGTCAGGAGATCACCGCTGAGGTGTTCGAAGCCGGCGTCCGCGTCGATGTCACCGGCACCTCCAAGGGCAAGGGCTTCGCCGGGGTCATGAAGCGGCACGGTTTCCACGGCCTGGGTGCCAGCCACGGCGTTCAGCGCAAGCACCGCTCACCCGGTTCGATCGGTGGCTGCGCCACCCCGGGTCGCGTCTTCAAGGGCCTGCGGATGGCCGGCCGGATGGGTGGCGAGCGGATCACCACCCAGAGCCTCAAGGTCGTCCGCGTGGACGCCGAGCGCGGCCTGATCCTGATCGAAGGCGCCATCCCGGGTCCGCGCGGTGGACTGGTCATCGTCCGCAGCGCCACCAAGGGTGCGCCCGCCAAGAACAGTCTGACGGGAGCTGACAAGTGACCGCCGCCAAAACCACAACCGCTCCTGCCGCGAAGTCCCGTACCCGTGCGTCCGACGGCGCATCCCTGGATGTCTCCGTACGCACGCTCGACGGCCGGAAGTCGCGCCGGGTGAGCCTGCCGGCCGAGATCTTCGGGGTCGAGCCCAACATCTCGTTGATGCACCAGGTCGTCGTGGCCCAACTTGCCGCGAAGCGCCAGGGCACGGCGTCGACGAAGACGCGCGGCGAGGTCCGGGGTGGTGGAGCCAAGCCCTACCGCCAGAAGGGCACCGGCCGCGCCCGTCAGGGATCGACCCGTGCGCCGCAGTTCGAAGGCGGCGGCATCGTCTTCGGACCCACGCCGCGTTCCTACGCCCAGCGCACCCCCAAGAAGATGAAGGCTGCGGCGTTGCGCTGTGCCCTCTCCGACCGGGCGGCCAGCGACCGGCTGCACGTCGTCACCGGCTTCGTCAAAGGCGACGCACCGTCGACCAAGACGGCGCTGGCAGTGCTGTCCGACATCAGCTCGGCCAAGCGCGTGCTCGTCGTCGCACTTCCCGGCGATGACCTGACCCGGCGTTCCTTGCGCAATCTGGGACAGGTGCACCTGATCGCCCCGGGCCAGCTCAACACCCACGACGTGCTGGTCAGCGACGACGTCATCTTCACCGAAGAGGCCCTCGACGCTTTCCTAGCTGGCCCCGCCAAGGGCAAGTCCGCCACCGGGCGCGCCTCCGAGAAGGACCTGTCCACGCCAACCATCGGGGACGAAGTTCCCTCTGTGGCGCCGGCGACGGTTGCCGATGACGACGCCTCCGGTGACGACGCGGCCGAGAAATCCAGCAAGGAGGACAAGTGATCCCCGACCACCGTGACGTGCTGCTCGCTCCGGTCATCTCGGAGAAGAGCTACGGCCTGCTGGACCAGAACAAATACACCTTCCTCGTGCCGCGTACGGCCAACAAGGTCCAGATCCGGATCGCGGTCGAAGAGGTGTTCAGCGTGAAGGTCCTCGGGGTCAACACCCTCAACCGGCAGGGCAAGCGCAAGCGCAGCCGCCGGTTCAGCATGGGCAAGCGGCCCGACACCAAGCGCGCGATCGTCAGCGTCGCTCCCGGTGACCGGATCGAGATCTTCGGGGGCCCGGTCGCTTAGGCGGCCGGATCGGAAGGGACAAGAGAGCTTCGATGGCTATTCGCAAGTACAAGCCGACCACACCGGGCCGCCGCGGCTCGAGCGTGGCCGACTTCGCCGAGATCACCCGGACCACTCCGGAGAAGTCGCTGGTACGCCCGCTGCACTCCAAGGGCGGACGCAACGCCCACGGCCGGATCACCGCCCGGCACCAGGGCGGCGGACACAAGCGGGCCTATCGCCTGATCGACTTCCGCCGCGCGGACAAGGACGGCGTGCCGGCCAAGGTCGCGCACATCGAGTACGACCCCAACCGCACCTCACGGATCGCGCTGCTGCACTACGCCGACGGCGAGAAGCGCTACATCCTGGCTCCGGCGAAGCTGAACCAGGGCGATATCGTCGAGTGCGGCCCACGGGCCGACATCAAGCCGGGCAACAACCTGCCGCTGCGCAACATCCCAGTCGGCACTGTCATCCATGCCATCGAGCTGCGGCCCGGTGGCGGCGCCAAGGTCGCGCGTTCGGCGGGCGCAAGCGTCCAGCTCGTGGCCAAGGAAGGTCGCCACGCGCAGCTGCGGATGCCCTCCGGCGAGATCCGCAACGTCGATGTCCGCTGCCGCGCAAGCGTCGGCGAGGTCGGCAACGCCGAGCAGTCCAACATCAACTGGGGCAAGGCCGGCCGGATGCGGTGGAAGGGCAAGCGCCCGTCCGTCCGCGGTGTGGCAATGAACCCCGTCGACCACCCGCACGGTGGTGGTGAAGGCAAGACCTCTGGTGGCCGGCACCCGGTCAACCCCAAGGGCAAGCCCGAGGGCCGTACCCGTCGCCGCAAGCCGAGCGACTCGATGATCATCCGTCGTCGCCGTACCGGAAAGAAGCGTTAGACATGCCCCGCTCCCTCAAGAAGGGTCCCTTCGTCGACGACCACCTGATCAAGAAGGTGGACGTGCAGAACACGAAGGGCACCAAGAACGTGATCAAGACCTGGTCCCGCAGGTCGACGATCATCCCCGACATGCTCGGCCACACCATCGCGGTGCACGACGGTCGCAAGCACGTCCCGGTCTTCGTGACCGAGGCAATGGTCGGGCACAAGCTCGGGGAGTTCGCGCCCACCCGTACCTTCCGCGGACACATCCGCGACGACCGCCGCGCCCGGCGAGCCTAAGGACAGCGACATGACATCTCCGTATGCCGAGGGTGCAACCACGCGGGCGACCGCGCGCTACGTGCGCGTCACGCCGATGAAGGCACGCCGAGTGGTCGACCTGATCCGTTACAAGCCAGCCGATGAGGCCCTGGCGATGCTGCAGTTCGCGCCGCAGGCCGCCAGCGAACCGGTTGCCAAGGTGCTCGCCAGCGCCATGGCCAATGCCGAGCACAACCTCAAGGTCGAGCAGGACTCACTCATCGTCAGTGCCGCGTTCGTCGACGGCGGCCCGACGCTGAAGCGGTTCCGGCCACGGGCCCGCGGCCGGGCATTCCCGATCCACAAGCGGACCAGCCACATCACGATCGAGGTCAGTTCCATCGCCGACGAAGAGGTAAGTCGTCGTGGACGCCGCAAGTCCGCCAACAGCGCAGGTAGTTCGAAGGGGAGGACCCGCTAGTGGGTCAGAAGGTCAACCCACACGGGTTCCGGCTAGGCATCACCACCGAGTACAAGTCTCGGTGGTTTGCCGACAAGCTGTACAAGGAGTACGTCAAGGAAGACGTGGCGATCCGCAAGCTCATGTCCACGGGCATGGAGCGCGCCGGGATCTCCCGCGTCGACATCGAGCGCACTCGCGAGCGGGTCCGGGTGGACATCCACACCGCCCGTCCCGGGATCGTCATCGGCCGGCGCGGCGCCGAGGCTGACCGGATCCGTGGTGAACTCGAGAAGCTGACCGGCAAGCAGGTCCAGCTCAACATCCTCGAGGTCAAGAACCCCGAGTCCGATGCGCAGTTGGTCGCCCAGGGCGTGGCCGAGCAGCTGTCCAGCCGGGTCAGCTTCCGTCGTGCCATGCGCAAGGCGATGCAGTCCGCCCTGAAGAGCCCCAACGTCAAGGGCATCCGGGTCCAGTGCTCCGGTCGCCTCGGTGGCGCTGAGATGTCTCGCTCGGAGTTCTACCGCGAGGGCCGGGTTCCGCTGCACACACTGCGGGCCAACATCGACTACGGCCTGTACGAGGCCAAGACGACCTTCGGTCGGATCGGCGTCAAGGTCTGGATCTACAAGGGTGATGTCAGCGGATCGCGCGCCGAGCGCGATGCGGCCGAGGCCGCTGCCATTCGTGGGCAGCGCCGGGACCGTCCGGTGCGCCCGCGTCGGTCCGGTTCCACCGGAACAACTGCTGCCGGGACCGAAGCAGGTCGCGCCGCAGCCGGTGGCGGGCTGGCAGAGGACGACGCAGCGACGACCGAATTGTCGGCCGAAGCCAACGTCGACATCGACACCCAACGCGACGCCGCCGACCTGGCACCACCCGTCGAGGCTGCTGCCCCGGAGGTTGCTACTCCGGAGGCTGCTGCTCCTGAGGCGGCTGCTCCCGAGGTTGCCGCTCCTGAGGCGGCTGCTCCCGAGGTTGCCGCTCCTGAGGCGGCTGCTCCTAAGGTTTCCGCTCCTGCCAAGACCGCGGCTCCTGCCAAGGCTGCGGCTCCTGCCAAGGCAGCGCCTGCCAAGGCAGCGCCCGCCAAGGCAGCGGCTGCAGAAGCAGCGCCCGCCAAGGCCGCGGCTCCGGAAGCAGCGCCCGCCAAGGCCGCGGCTGCAGAAGCAGCGCCCGCCAAGGCCGCTGGTCCGAAGCCGGGTGGGGCACCTCGCCCGGCTGCGCCCAAGGCCGATTCCACGCCGGCGCCCGAACCGACAGAGAAGACGGAGGGCTGACCCATGTTTATCCCGCGCAGGGTCAAGCACCGCAAACAACATCACCCCAGCCGGAAGGGCTCTGCCTCCGGTGGTACCAGCGTCAACTTCGGTGAGTTCGGCATCCAGGCACTGGAGAACTCCTACGTCACCAACCGGCAGATCGAGTCCGCAAGGATCGCGATGACCCGGCACATCAAGCGTGGTGGAAAGGTCTGGATCACCATCTACCCCGACCGCCCGCTGACCAAGAAGCCGGCCGAGACCCGGATGGGTTCCGGTAAGGGCTCGCCGGAGTGGTGGATCGCCAACGTCAAGCGCGGACGGGTGATGTTCGAGCTGGCCGGAGTCCCGGAGGACATCGCCCGCGAGGCGATGCGCCGGGCGATCCACAAGCTCCCGATGAAATGCCGCTTCGTCACCCGTGAGGGGGTGGAGGTCTGATGGCCGCTGGAACCAACGCCAACGACTTCCGTGAGCTTGCCGATGACGAGCTCGAACTCCGGTTGCGCGAAGCCAAGGAAGAGCTGTTCAACCTGCGTTTCCAGGGTGCGACCGGGCAGCTCGACAGCAACCAGCGGCTCAACGCCGTACGCCGGGACATCGCGCGGATCTACACGATCATGCGTGGTCGTCAGTTGGGCCTGGAAAGGGCACCCGAATCGGTGAAGACCGCCAATGAGTGACCAGACAGCCAAGAAGAAGGAAACAGTGACGAAAGCACAGACCAAGGGGACTGAAGAGTCCGTTGGCGCGGTCACCCGGAACTTCCGCAAGACCCGGGTGGGACTCGTGGTGAGTGACAAGATGGACAAGACCGTCGTCGTCGCCGTGGAGGACCGGGTCCGGCACGCGCTGTACGGAAAGATCCTTCGTCGTACCAGCAAGCTGAAGGCCCACGACGAGAACAACGACGCCGGCGTCGGCGACCGCGTTCTCATCATGGAGACCCGCCCCCAGTCAGCCACGAAGCGGTGGCGTCTGGTCGAGATCGTCGAGAAGGCCCGCTGAGTCCACCTCGTCCCGAGGTAGGTCCAGCGTGGGTAGCCAGAAGTAGTAGGAGAGTGACGTGATCCAGCAGGAGTCGCGACTGCGAGTCGCCGACAACACCGGAGCAAAGGAGATCCTTTGCATCCGGGTGCTCGGTGGCTCTGGTCGGCGCTACGCCGGAATCGGCGATGTCATCGTGGCCACGGTCAAGGACGCGTTGCCCGGTGCCGGCGTCAAGAAGGGTGACGTCGTCAAAGCCGTCATCGTCCGAACCGTCAAGGAACGTCGCCGCCCGGATGGCTCCTACATCCGCTTCGACGAGAACGCCGCGGTGATCATCCGCGACGGCGGCGACCCGCGCGGGACCCGCATCTTCGGTCCGGTCGGTCGCGAGCTTCGGGACAAGAAGTTCATGCGGATCATCTCGCTCGCCCCGGAGGTGTTGTAAGCGATGTCAGGAGCCAAGCCGCGTAAGGCTGCACTGCGTAAAGCCCCCCCGATGAAGGTCAAGAAGGGCGACACGGTCGTCGTTCTGGCGGGCAAGGACAAGGGCCTCAAGGGCAAGGTCATTGCGGCCTTCCCGGAGACCCACAAGGTTGTCGTCGAGGGCGTCGCCCGGATGCACAAGCACACCAAGATGAGCATGAGCCGACGCGGTTCCCAGCAGGGCGGCATCGTGACTCAGGAAGCTCCGATCCACGTGTCGAACGTGATGGTCGTCGACTCCGACGGCACCGCAACCCGGATCGGCTACCGCCACGACGAGGACGGCAACAAGGTGCGGACCTCGCGCCGCGGCAAGAAGGACATCGACTCATGACCGCCACAACGGATACCTCAGCGAAGGGCTCGCGGGAGATCCCGCGGCTCAAGGCGCGCTACCGCGAGGAGATCGCTGCATCGCTGCGCGAGCAGTTCACGTTTGCCAATGTCATGCAGATCCCGCGGGTGACCAAGATCGTCGTGAACATGGGCGTCGGCGAGGCCGCTCGGGACGCCAAGCTCATGGACGGTGCAGTGCGCGATCTCACTGCCATCACCGGCCAGAAGCCGCAGGTCGTGCGGGCCAGGTTGTCCATCGCCCAGTTCAAGCTGCGCGAGGGAATGCCGATCGGCGCGAAGGTCACGCTGCGCGGGGACCGGATGTGGGAGTTCCTGGACCGGCTGCTGAGCCTGGCGTTGCCCCGGATCCGGGACTTCCGCGGGCTCTCGCCGCGCCAGTTCGACGGGCACGGTAACTACACCTTCGGCCTCACCGAGCAGTCGATGTTCCACGAGATCAACGTTGACTCCATCGACCGCCAGCGGGGCATGGACATCACCCTGGTCACCACCGCCCGCAACGACGACGAGGGGCGGGCGCTGTTGAAGGCGCTCGGCTTCCCGTTCCGTACAGATTGATTTTGGGAGAACTGACACCAATGGCCAAGAAAGCGCTCGTCAACAAGGCGAACCGCAAGCCGAAGTTCAAGGTTCGCGGGTACACGCGCTGTCAGCGTTGTGGCCGGCCGCACGCCGTCTACCGCAAGTTCGGCCTCTGCCGGATCTGCCTGCGCGAGATGGCGCACGCCGGCGAACTGCCCGGGATCACGAAGTCCTCCTGGTGAACCACCCACTCAGTCGCACCACCGAATTCGGCCAGGCCGCGTACGCGCGGAACCGGTCGAGAAAGGCACCACGCTCATGACTCTGCTCAGCGCCACCACCTACCTGGCGCAGCGTCTTGCTGCCGTTGAGCTGGGGGCCCGCTCATGATGACGGACCCCATCGCGGACATGCTGACTCGTCTGCGCAACGCCAACAGCGCCTATCACGACTCGGCCGCCATGCCATCCTCGAAGATCAAGACGCACATCGCCGAGATCCTCGAGCAGCAGGGCTACATCGCCGGCTGGAAGGTCAACACCGTCGAGAAGGACGGGTCGACCCGCCGCGAGCTCGTGATCGACCTCAAGTACGGGCCGAACCGTGAGCGCAGCATCGCCGGCTTGCGCCGGGTGTCCAAGCCGGGTCTTCGGGTCTATGCGAAGGCGACGTCGCTGCCCAAGGTCCTCGGCGGTCTCGGTGTCGCGATCATCTCGACCTCGACCGGGCTGCTCACCGACAAGCAGGCGACCAAGCAGAAGGTAGGCGGGGAAGTCCTCGCCTACGTCTGGTAGCGGGAGGTAGGAACATGTCTCGCATCGGAAAGCTTCCGGTACCGGTTCCCGGCGGTGTCGACATCGCCATCGACGGCGGCACGGTCACGGTCAAGGGGCCCAAGGGCACCCTGAGCCACACCGTTCCCAAGCCGATCACTGTCGAGCGCAACGACGACGGACAGATCCTCGTTCAGCGCCCCGACGACGAGCGTGAGTCCAAGGCGCTGCATGGTCTGTCTCGGACTCTGGTGGCCAACATGGTCATCGGGGTGACCGAGGGCTATTCCAAGACCCTCGAGATCGTCGGCGTCGGCTACCGGGTCATGGCCCGCGGCTCCGACTTGGAGTTCGCCCTCGGGTTCAGCCACCCCGTGGTCGTCCGGCCGCCGGAAGGCATCAGTTTCACCGTCATGGCGCCGACTCGGTTCAGCGTTCAGGGTATCGACAAGCAGCAGGTGGGCGAGGTCGCGGCCAACATCCGCAAGTTGCGCAAGCCCGAGCCGTACAAGGGCAAGGGCGTCCGCTACGCGGGCGAGAACGTGAAGCGCAAGGTCGGGAAGACAGGGAAGTAGTGATGGCAACCCAGAAGGAAAGCCAGCTCAAGCCGGTCGGGAAAGACGCCTCGACGAGGCGTCGGCTGGCCCGTGCGCGCCGCCACAACCGGCTGCGCAAGAAGGTCAGTGGCACTCCCGAGCGTCCGCGCTTGGTGGTCAACCGCTCCACGCGGCACATCCACGTCCAGCTGGTCGACGACCTCGCTGGTGCAACGCTCGCCAGTGCCTCGACGATGGGCTTGGACGATGCCAGCGGCGACAAGAGCGCTCGGGCCCGCAAGGTCGGCGCGCTGATCGCCGAGCGAGCCAAGGCAGCCGGTATCGAGAAGGTGGTCCTCGATCGCGGGGGCAACGCCTACGCCGGCCGGATCGCCGCGCTGGCCGACGGAGCCCGCGAAGGCGGTCTGCAGTTCTGATGATTGACAACACGAGAGGGATCTTCTGATGCCAGGACCACAACGCCGCGGGGCAACCGGCGGAGAACGCCGGGACCGCCGTGACGGCGGTCGGGCCGGGGCGGAGAAGTCCACCCACCTCGAGCGGGTCGTAGCGATCAACCGAGTGGCCAAGGTCGTCAAGGGCGGGCGGCGATTCAGCTTCACCGCGCTGGTCGTCGTCGGTGACGGCGACGGTCAGGTCGGGGTCGGGTACGGCAAGGCCAAGGAGGTTCCGGCCGCGATCGCCAAGGGCGTCGAGGATGCGAAGAAGAGCTTCTTCAAGGTCCCGCGGATCGCCGGAACGATCCCGCACACCATCCAGGGTCGCGCCGCTGCCGGTGTCGTCCTGCTCAAGCCCGCGAGTCCGGGAACCGGAGTGATCGCCGGCGGTCCGGTCCGCGCGGTGCTGGAGTGCGCAGGGATCCACGACGTGCTGTCGAAGAGCCTCGGTTCATCCAACCCGATCAACATCGTGCACGCGACCGTGGCTGCGCTGCGCGGCCTCGTTCGTCCCGAGGAGATCGCGGCCCGCCGTGGCCTGCCACTGGAAGATGTAGCCCCGGCCGCGATGCTGCGGGCGCGGGCGGCAGGGATGGTGTGAGCGTGGCCAGACTGAAGATCACCCAGACCGGTTCGAAGATCGGGACCAAACCGAACCAGCGCGAGACGCTTCGGACGCTGGGGCTCAAGCGCATTCATGATGTGGTCGTGAAGGAGGACCGCCCCGAGATCCGTGGCATGGTGGCAACCGTGCCGCATCTCGTGGCGGTCGAGGAGGTCGAGTAAACGTCATGACGATCAAGCTGCACCACCTGCGCCCTGCCCCAGGCGCGCACAAGAAGAAGATCCGCGTGGGCCGCGGTGAGGCCGGCAAGGGCAAGACCGCCGGCCGTGGCACCAAAGGACAGGGCGCTCGGCGCAACATCCCGGCCCGGTTCGAGGGCGGCCAGACTCCGCTGCACATGCGGTTGCCCAAGCTCTCCGGTTTCACCCCACGCAACAAGATTCCGTTCCAGGTGGTGAATCTCGAGCGGCTCGCTGCTTTGTTCCCCGATGGCGGTGAAATCGGACCGGACGAGCTGGTTGCCGCCGGCGCCGTTCGCGGCAACCAGCCGATCAAGGTGCTCGGCACCGGGGAACTCAGCTCGGTGGCCCTACGGGTGACCGCGCACGCCTTCTCGGCCAGCGCCAAGGAAAAGATCACCGCTGCCGGAGGCAGCGCGACCACGCTGTAGGAGCACCGCTTCTTGATCACCCGTTAGCGGGTCCAAGAGGCAGAAAGCTACTATCGCTAAACCGCTTGCTCAGGAGGACATGTGCTTCAGGCGTTCGCCGCGGCGTTCCGGACGCCTGATCTACGCAAGAAGATCCTCTTCTCGCTGTTCATCATCGCGGTCTACCGGCTCGGTACCACGATTCCCGGACCGGGAGTCTCGGTAACCGCGATCAACACCTGCATCGAACAAGCAGAGGCCGGCGCGCAGCGCGACATCTACTCCTTGGTCAACCTGTTCTCCGGCGGGGCACTGCTGCGCCTGTCAGTGTTCGCGCTCGGGATCATGCCCTACATCACTGCCAGCATCATCGTGCAGTTGTTGATCGTGGTCATCCCGCGCTTCGAGCAACTGAAGAAAGAGGGTCAGGCGGGGCAACAGAAACTGACGCAGTACACGCGCTATCTGACGATCGCGCTGGCAGTTCTGCAGTCCACCGCGGTGGTCGCGCTGGCCAAGAGTGGGCAGCTCTTCCCGGGCTGCGCGCTGGACGTCATCCCGGACCAGTCGATCACCAACCAGGTCATCCTGGTCATCACACTCACCGCGGGCACCGGAATGATCATGTGGTTCGGCGAGCTGCTGACCGAGAAGGGCGTCGGCAACGGGATGTCGCTGCTGATCTTCACCTCGATCGCAGCGCGCATGCCGGCCGAGGGCGGCAACATCCTCGCCAGCCGCGGCGGCTTCGTGTTCTTCCTGGTCTGCATCCTGGCCCTGGTCGTGATCACCTCGGTGGTCTACGTCGAGCAGGCTCAGCGCCGGATCCCGGTGCAGTACGCCAAGCGAATGGTCGGCCGACGAATGTATGGCGGGACCTCTACATACCTGCCGTTGAAGGTGAACCAGGCAGGTGTCATCCCGGTCATCTTCGCGTCGTCACTGCTCTATCTGCCACAGCTGCTGACCCAACTTCAGGGGGACGACACAGGTCCGGTCACGTTGTTCTTCCAGACCTACATCATCGACCAGTCCTCGCCCGTACACATCGGCGTCTACTTCGCCCTCATCGTCTTCTTCACCTACTTCTACGTGTCGATCACGTTCAATCCAGAGGAACGCGCCGAGGACATGAAGCGCTACGGCGGCTTCATTCCTGGGATCAGGCCCGGCCGGCCGACGGCGGAGTACCTGTCATTCGTACTTTCGCGGATCACCCTGCCCGGCTCGCTCTACCTGGGCACCGTGGCAGTCTTGCCCAACCTGCTGCTTGCGGTGACGGACAGCAACAACAACCAGAACTTCCCCTTCGGTGGCACTGCGGTCCTGATCATGGTCGGCGTTGGCCTGGAGACGGTGAAGCAGATCGAAAACCAGTTGCGAATGCGCAACTACGAAGGGTTCCTGCGGTAGTGCATGTCGTCCTGGTCGGCCCGCCAGGCGCCGGCAAAGGAACCCAAGCGCAGCTCATCGCCGCGCGTCTGCAGATCCCACACGTGTCGACCGGCGACATCTTCCGCGAGAACGTCAGCGGAATGACCGAGCTCGGCAGGCAGGCCCAGCGCTACATGAACGCCGGAGATCTGGTTCCCGATGAGATCACCGTCGCCATGGTCAGGGACCGGTTGGCCAAGCCGGATGCCCACGCGGGATTCGTTCTCGACGGCTTCCCGCGCACCTTGGTCCAGGCCGAACAGCTGCAGCGCACGCTTGCCGAATTGGACGAGGACCTCGACGTCGTCCTGGAGATGAAGCCCGACGACGACGAACTCGTCCGGCGGCTGTCCGGGCGGCGCACTTGTCAGGGCTGTGGCCGGATCTGGCACGTCGTGTACGACCCGACCTCGGTGGAGAATAAGTGTGACGAGTGCGGAAGCGGTCTCTCGCAGCGTGACGACGACCGCCCCGAGACAATCCGTCGGCGGTTGGAGGTCTATCGCGAACAGACCGAGCCGTTGGTGGGCTTCTATGCCGACCTCGGCCTGTTGGCGGTCATCGACGCGGTCGGAACCGTCGATGAGGTGACATTGCGTGCAGTTCAGGCGTTGAGAGAGGCACAGTCCGCATGATCCAGATCAAGACCCCCGAAGAGATTGCCCTGATGCGATCGGCCGGGCTGATCGTTGCCGATGCGCTGAACGCGATGCGCGAGGCGGTAACCCCCGGGGTGACGACCGGCGACCTCGATGCGATCGCCGATCGCGTGATTCGCGATGCCGGCGCCGTACCGTCATTCCTGGGCTATCGCGGCTTCCCGAAGACGATCTGCGCCTCGATCAACGAGGAGATCGTGCACGGCATACCGAGCGCCAAGCGGGTCCTGGCCGAGGGCGACATCATCTCGCTGGACTGCGGTGCGATCTATCACGGCTATCACGGCGACTCCGCAATCAGCGTCGCCGTCGGCAAAGTGGCCCCCGAGGTCCTCGAGTTGATGGCGGTCACCGAGGCCTCGATGTGGGCCGGACTCTCGCACGCGCTGGCCGGTGGCCGGTTGACCGACATCAGCTCAGCGGTCGAGTCCTCTGTGCGATCGCATTCCCGGGATTACGGGATCGTCGATCACTACGGGGGACACGGCATCGGAACTGAGATGCACCAGGATCCGCACGTCCTGAACTTCGGTCGCCCCGGCCGGGGCCCGCGCCTGGTCCCGGGTCTGTGCCTTGCCATCGAGCCGATGGTCACTCTCGGCGACCCAGCCACGGTCGAGCTCGACGATGGGTGGACCGTGATCACCAAGGACGGCTCCATGGCCGCGCACTTCGAGCACACGGTCGCCATCACCGCCGACGGCCCGCTGGTCACGACCGCCCATGACGGCGGCCGCGCCGGTCTCGCCCCGCACAACATCGCCGTCGCCATCTGACTCCGCGCCAGCGCCGCTAGGCAGGTTCGGCCAGGCAGATGACGTTGTTCTCGCCCGCATAGACGCGCACGAACGCTGTCGTGTCGGGGCATTGGGTGTCGTCCTGGGTGTTCTCCACGACCTCGATGACCTCGTACGAGCTGGTGGCGCTACCGCACTCCGCCCACGATCCGTCCGATGCCACGCAGTCGCCCACCTGCAACCACGTCTGCAGGCACAGACTCTTGTTGGTGTCGCCGCTGATCTCGATCGCGTAGTCGACGTCGGCGTCGAGCTCGCAGATCGAACTCGAACTCACGTCGTCGACGACCGACACGACCTTGTACTGGGCTTCTGCCGCCGAGCAATCCACAACGTCGAAGTCAACGCTGCTGTTGACCTGGACGCAGTCGCCTTCCTCGGCGTTGACGACGCTGTCCTTGTTCTGGAGGTAGGCGAAAATGCCGAGCCCGCCGAGCAGGACCACCAGCACGATGATCCCGATCAGGTTCCGGGTCTTGTTGGGCTTGGCCGGCGCGCCGACGGGACCCGCCTGGTAGGCGCCGGGTCCCGTCGGGGGCGCGTAGCCCTGCGGCGGCTGTTGACCCGACCACGGCGGTTGACCGGCTTGGCCGGGTGGTGGGCCATATTGGCCAGGAGGTGGCCCGCCTTGGCCGGGGGGTCCGCCTTGAGGAGGTGGCCCGCCTTGACCGGGCGGTGGCCCCCACTGCGGTGGTTCTTCGCCGGGGGACTGTGGATTCTGCGGCGTGGTCACGAAGGCCTCTTCTCAGACGAACACGGTTGATCAATAGTGGCAGTGTGGACGCTCCCGTCGCGAATCCTAAGCAGCGGCGCGTGAGATTTCTGCGGCTAACCGGCGGTCAGACGCGCTGGGTCGGTCCGGGGTTCCCAGCACGGATCGGCACGCTGGTCGGCACGGTTAGTGTGGACGAGTGAGTACGGACGACGGGCCGACTGAGGCCGCGCAGCCCGATCGCCGACCAGAGGTTCGAATCGGCGACATCGAGCGCGAGGAGGCCGTCACCCACCTCGGGCGCGCCTTCGCCGAAGGCCGGCTCGAACTCCACGAATACGACGAGCGGGTCGCCGATGCCTACGCAGCCAAGACCGCATCGGACCTTTTACACCTGACCGCTGACCTTCCGCTGACCATCCCCGAGCGCTCTGGCCAGTCCAGGTCGCGGCCGTCAAACGTGCCGCAGCGAGCGAAGAGCACCAGTCCGTCCCCCGCGGCGGGCAAAGAAGCCGCCAGGCAGGACCCGGCATGGCTGCGTACGGCGTGGCAGGCCTGGGCAACCGTCGTCGGCATCAATGTGGTCATTTGGCTCATCATCGGCGTCACCAGCGGTTTCCCGTACTTCTGGCCGATCTGGGTTGCCGGTCCCTGGGGCGTGATCCTGCTCATGCGCACCATCGCGGCGAGGTCCTGGCCCGCTGGCGGTTGAGCCGGTCAGCACCCCACCCCGGTTGGCCGCGACGCTCAGGGCCGCGTATGCTGGTCTACGGCGTTCGCGCCGCCCGTTTGGCATGCTGTGGCCGCATTGCTCCGGGCGCCCTGAGCGAGTTCGTCGGAAACGTCTCTTTCATGCCGTGGCTGCGGCGTGACTGTGTTCATGTCCAACTACCAGAAGTGAGGAGGATCGCGGAGCTATGGCAAAGAAGGACGGAGCCATCGAGGTAGAGGGTCGAGTCGTCGAGCCCTTGCCGAACGCGATGTTCCGGGTGGAGTTGGAAAACGGGCACAAGGTTCTCGCGCACATCTCCGGAAAGATGCGTCAGCACTACATCCGGATCCTGCCCGAAGACCGAGTCGTCGTAGAGCTCTCGCCCTACGACCTCACTCGCGGCCGCATCGTCTACCGGTACAAGTAAAGGACCTGACCGCCGTGAAGGTGCAGCCCTCAGTCAAGAAGATCTGCGAGAAGTGCAAGGTGATTCGCCGAAACGGGCGAGTCATGGTGATCTGCGACAACGCCCGGCACAAGCAGCGCCAGGGCTGACGTGGCAGATCCGGACACGTCGAACTAGTCCCCTCACAAGCAGGAGAACCCCAACACATGGCACGTCTGGCAGGCGTCGATCTTCCCCGCGAGAAGCGGCTCGAGATCGCCCTCACCTACATCTTCGGCATCGGGCGGACCAGGTCCCAGGAGGCCCTCGCGGCTACCGGGGTCAACGGCGACCAGCGCGCCAAGGATCTGGCCGAGGAAGACCTGATCAAGCTCCGCGACTACATCGACGAGCACTTCCGCGTCGAGGGTGACCTCCGCCGCGAGATCGCCGGTGACATCCGCCGCAAGGTGGAGATCGGCTGCTATCAGGGCATCCGGCACCGTCGCGGACTCCCCGTACGCGGCCAACGCACCAAGACCAACGCCCGGACCCGCAAGGGGCCGAAGAAGACCATGGCCGGCAAGAAGAAGGCCCGTTAACCCGTTTCCGGGATTCCCCTGACTACGAAAAGACTCTGGAGATAGATGCCTCCCAAGGCTCGCGCGGGTGCCAAGAAGGTCCGCCGCAAGGAGAAGAAGAACATCGCGCACGGCGCTGCGCACATCAAGAGCACCTTCAACAACACGATCGTCTCGATCACTGACCCCAACGGCAATGTCATCGCTTGGGCGTCCTCGGGTCAGGTCGGTTTCAAGGGCTCGCGGAAGTCAACGCCGTACGCCGCGCAGATGGCCGCCGAAAGCGCCGCGCGTCAGTCGCAGGAGCACGGCATGCGCAAGGTCGATGTCTTCGTGAAGGGTCCGGGCTCGGGCCGAGAGACCGCGATCCGCTCGCTGCAGGCCGCCGGCCTGGAAGTGGGCTCCATTCAGGACGTGACGCCGCAGCCGCACAACGGCTGCCGGCCCAAAAAGCGGCGCAGGGTTTAGGGGTAATTCACAATGGCTCGTTACACCGGGGCGGACTGCCGCCTTTGTCGTCGGGAGAAGGTCAAGCTGTTCCTCAAGGGGAGCAAGTGCGAAGGCCCCAAGTGCCCGATCGAAATCCGTCCGTACCCGCCGGGTGAGCACGGCCGCGGCCGCAGCAAGGACAGTGAGTACCTGCTGCAGCTGCGCGAGAAGCAGAAGACCCGTCGGGTCTACGGCATCCTCGAGAAGCAGTTCCGGGGCTACTACGCCGAGGCGAACCGCAAGAGCGGCAAGACCGGCGAGAACTTGCTCCAGATCCTCGAGACCAGGTTGGACAACGTGGTTTACCGGGCCGGCTTCGCCAAGTCCCGGGACATGGCCCGCCAGCTGGTCCGCCACGGCCACTTCCTGGTCAACGGCTCGAAGGTCGACATCCCGTCCTACCGAGTCAGCGTCAACGACATCATCGAGGTACGGGAGAAGTCGCACGACATGACCCCGTTCGTCATCGCGCAGGCCGAGGCGGGTAGCCGCCCCATTCCGGGCTGGCTCGAGGTCATCAGCTCGCAGCTGAAGATCCTGATCCACTCGCTGCCGCTGCGTCAGGCGATCGACACCCAGGTCCAAGAACAGCTCATCGTCGAGCTCTACTCCAAGTAGGGCTCTCCCGAGTCCTGGGTAGACAGAAGCCCGGAGCTCGGAGCACTACAGCACTTCCTCGCGGCGTCATATAGCGGTCGCCCGAGTCCTGATAGGAGAACCACTGTGCTCATCACCCAGCGCCCCACCGTCAGCGAAGAGTCGGTAGACGAGTTCCGCTCCCGGTTCTCGATCGAGCCGCTCGAGCCCGGTTTCGGCTACACCCTGGGCAACTCCCTGCGCCGTACCCTGCTCTCCTCGATCCCGGGTGCGGCCGTCACCAGCATCCGCATCGACGGCGTGCTGCACGAATTCACGACCGTGCCCGGTGTCAAGGAGGACGTCACCGAGATCATCCTCAACCTCAAGGGCCTCGTGGTCAGCAGCGACGTCGACGAGCCCGTCACCATGTATCTGCGCAAGCAGGGCCCCGGTGACGTGAGCGCCGCCGACATCGCGGCGCCCGCCGGCGTCGAGGTGCACAACCCCGACCTGCACATCGCCACGATCAATAAGAAGGGCAAGCTCGAGATCGAACTCGTTGTCGAGCGCGGCCGCGGGTACGTCCCGGCCACCCAGAACAAGGCGAGTGGCCAGGAGATCGGACGCATCCCGATCGACTCGATCTACTCCCCGGTCCTCAAGGTGACCTACAACGTCGAGGCAACCCGCGTCGAGCAGCGCACCGACTTCGACCGGCTCGTGGTCGACGTCGAGACCAAGCCATCGATGGCCCCGCGCGATGCCATGGCTTCCTCCGGTGCCACCCTCGTCGAACTGTTCGGTCTGCTCCGTGAGCTCAACTTCGAAGCCGAGGGCATCGAGGTCGGGCCATCGCCGTCCGAGGCCGCTGACATCGCGAACTTCTCGATGCCGATCGAGGACATGGACCTGACCGTCCGCTCCTACAACTGCCTCAAGCGCGAGGGCATTCACACAGTGGGCGAACTCGTGACCCGCAGCGAGGCCGACCTGCTCGACATCCGCAACTTCGGCCAGAAGTCGATCGACGAGGTCAAGCTCAAGCTGGCTGCCATGGGCCTCGCGCTCAAGGACTCACCTGCCGGTTTCGGTGGTGGTGGTGTGGAGACCTTCGGGTCGGACTACGACGAGACCTTCGGTGGCCAGTTCAGTGGCAGCGGCATGGCTGCTCCAGAGGGCCAGGCCGCGGCACCGGTCGACGACACCGACTACGCCGAGACCGAAGAGCTCTAACCCCAGCTCGCTCGACCAGAGGAGATCAGATGCCAACCCCCACCAAGGGTCGCCGGATGGGCGGATCCTCAGCCCACCAGCGGTTGATGCTGGCCAACCTCGCCACGGCTCTGTTCGAGCACGGCAGGATCCGTACGACGGAGGCCAAGGCAAAGCGGCTGCGCCCGCACGCCGAGCGACTGATCACGATCGCCAAGCGTGAGGACCTGCACTCGCGGCGGCTGGTGATGAAAACGATCCGGGACAAGGAGATCGTCCATCACCTTTTTGCCGAGATCGCACCGCGCTATGCCGAACGGCCTGGTGGCTACACGCGGATCATCAAGATCGGTGCGCGCAAGGGTGACAACGCACCCATGGCGATCATCGAACTCGTCGAGGAACTCACCATCGCGCAAGAAGCCGTCGGTGAGGGCGAGCGGGCGCGTGGTACGCGCTTTGCCCGCCGTGGCAGCACCGCGGTCACCGACACCGACCTCGACGAGGATCTCGATGATGACGACCTCGACGATGACGACCTCAATGACGATGACGACCTCGATGACGATGACGATCACGATGACGATGACGATGACGAGGACGACGACGCAGTCGATGCGCAGGCCGAGTTGGACAACGACGAGGGCTCCGACGACTCCGCCGACTCCGACGCCGACGATGACTCCGACGCCGACGACTCCGAGGCCGATTCAGCCGACGCCGACCCCAAGGCAACCGCCTAGGACCAGCGCCGGCTCGCATGAGCAGACGATGTGAACGCTGACGAGCCCGACACCGAAACCGGTGCCGGGCTCGTTCGCGTCCGGCTGGACCTTTCCTACGCCGGGACGGAGTTTGCCGGCTGGGCTGTGCAACCGGGTCAGCGGACCGTCCAGGGTGTGCTCACTGAGGCGATCCAGGTACTCGCCCGAGATGCCGGCCCGCTCAGGGTCGCCGGGCGGACCGACGCCGGGGTGCATGCCACCGGCCAGGTGGCGCATGTCGACATTCCGAGGGCGGCATGGGCTGGAGTCGGGGATCTTCGGGCAAAGCTCTCCGGGCTCCTGCCGCACGACGTACGAGTGCGTGACGTACGCCAGGTCCCCGCTGCCTTCGATGCCCGGTTCAGTGCGCTGTGGCGGCGCTACTCGTATCGGATCAGCGATGCGGAGTGGGGTGTGGAACCCATGCGACGAACCGACACCCTGCACTGGCGGCGCAGCCTCGACGCGGAGGCGATGCAGCGTGCCGGCACAGCGATGCTCGGGGTCCATGACTTCGCCGCCTACTGCCGTCGCCGGGACGCGGCAACGACGATCCGCGAACTCCAGCACCTCACGATCCAGCGCACCGGTGATGTGATCGAGGTCAGAGTGCAGGCTGACGCCTTCTGTCACTCGATGGTTCGCAGCCTCGTCGGCGCGTTGCTCGCCGTCGGCGACGGTCGGCGCAGTACGGACTGGCCGGCATCTCTCCTCGGGCTGCCCGTCCGCGCCAACGATGTACAGGTGGCGCCACCACACGGACTGACACTGATCCAAGTGGGCTACCCGCCAGACGATGAGCTCGCCCATCGGGCAGACACCACGCGCTCGCGTCGGACGCTGGCCGAGCCAACAAGTACGTTGTAAACGATCTGGATAGGCTCGGTTTGGCTGCTCACTCGGCGGGAAGGAAATGCCATGGCACGACGTAGACGCACCGCACAGCCGCGGCTCACCCAGCCGATGGTCCGCGACAACGGACAACTCCGGCCCGCGACGTGGGATGAAGCACTGGATCGCGCCGCCGCCGGCTTTGCCGCGGTCCGCGACCAGCACGGCCCGGCGGCGTTCGGGATGTTCAGTTGCTCGAAGGCATCCAACGAGACCAACTTCATCGCGCAGAAGTTCGTCCGCTCGGTCATCGGCAGCAACAACATCGACTCCTGCAACCGAACTTGACACGCTCCTAGCGTCGTCGGTCTGGCGGCAGTGTTCGGAGCAGGTGGCGGCACCAGCTCGTATCGGGATATCGAAGACACCGACTTCATCATCCTGTGGGGTTCCAACGCGCGCGCCGCGCATCCGATCTTCTTCCATCACGTCTTGGCCGGCATTCACAACGGAGCCAAGCTGTACGTCGTCGACCCCCGCCGGACGAGCAGCGCCGAGTGGGCCGATCAGTGGCTGGGCCTGGAAGTGGGCAGCGACATCGCCCTGTCCAACACCGTCGCCCGGGAGATCATCGCGGCCGGTTTGATCGATGCGGAATTCATCGGCCGCGCCACGAGCGGCTTCGAGGAGTATCGCGAGAGCGTGCAGCCCTGGACGCTGGAGCGTGGGGCGCAGGTCACCGGCATTCCCGCGGAACTCATCAGGGACCTCGCGCACTCCTACGCCAGTGCCGGCCGGGCGCAGCTCTGCTGGACCCTCGGCATCACTGAGCACGTGACCGGGGTCGACAACGTGCTGTCCTTGATCAACCTGGCTCTGCTGACCGGCAACGTCGGCAAGCCCGGTGCTGGTTTGAATCCGCTGCGTGGGCAGAACAACGTGCAGGGGGGTGGCGACATGGGTGCAATCCCCAACAAGTACCCCGGCTTCCGGGACGTCGAGTCCGAGGAGGACCGCTTGCGCTTCGAGAAGGCGTGGGGCGTGCCGCTCCCACCCAAGCGCGGCATGCACCTCTCGGAGATGTTCGACGCCATGGGCGCCGGCGAGATGCGCGCGCTGTACTGCCTGGGAGAAAACCCGGCCGAGTCAGAGGCTGACGCCGCACACGCTCGGAAGGTCCTCACCGATCTGGACATCCTCGTGGTGCAGGACATCACGCTGACCGCAACGGCCCAGTTGGCCGACGTGGTCTTTCCGGCGGCGGCTGACTGGTGTGAGGCAGAAGGCACGGTCACCAACTCCGAGCGCCGCGTCCAGCGCTGTCGAAAGGCACTCGACCCCCCGGGTGCGGCCCGGGCGGATCTGCAGATCATCGCCGACCTCGCCAGGCGGATGGGACATGACTGGCCCGAGCTCACCGGCGAGAGCGCCTGGGACGAATTGCGCAGCCTGTCCGCGATGCACGCGGGAATGTCCTATGCGCGGCTGGAGGAGCACGGCGGTCTGCAGTGGCCCTGCCCCGACGAGGATCACCCGGGCACGCTGATCCTGCACGAGCGGCTGTGGAGCGATCCCTTGGAGGGCGAGCCGGTGCCGTTCACCCCCGTCGAGTGGAAGCCGCCGATCGATGTCGTGGACGAGGAGTACCCGTTGCGGCTGACGACCGTACGGCTCCTGGACGCCTACAACACCGGCGTACAGACCGATGTGCTGTCGCAGGCGCCGTTACGCGAGGCGGAGACACTGCGGATGTCACCGGAGGATGCGTCGAGCCTGGGGCTGGCCGACGGGGCGCGGGTTCAGGTCACATCCCGAAGAGGCACAATCGAGGTCCCGATCAGCTATGACCGCGCACTTCGCCCAGGGCTCACCTGGATGACGATGCATGCCAGTGAGGAAGGCGACGTCAACGTGCTCACAGCGGTCGACTGGGATCCGAAATCCGGGACCTCAGAGTTCAAAGCGGTTGCCATCCGCGTCGATCCCCTGACATCAGATGCAGTGACTTCAGATGCGGTGCCATCAGATGCGGTGCCATCAGATGCGGTGCCATCAGATGCGCTGACGGGCGTCTGAGTTGGACCTGCATTTGTCCAGCGCGACAGCGACCGACGCCGAACGGGCGGCTGTCGACGGGGCTCTCGGGCTACCCGAGAGCCGGTGGACCGGGGGAGCTCGAACGGACTCAGCCGACGCCAACACCGCCCGGACCGGCGCACAGGTACGCGCCCGCCGGACTGAACTGCTCCCCGTCTTGCACGCCGTACAGAAGGCGATCGGGTGGGTGAGTTGGGGTGCCCTCAACTACGTCTCGCTGCGGCTGAACGTGCCGCCGGCCGAGGCGTACGGGGTAGCCAGTTTCTACGCCATGTTCGCCACCGAACCGCAGGCCGGGCGGGCCATTCACGTCTGCGACGACGTCGCCTGCCGCATCGCAGGGTCGGCGGAGATCGCGGCTGCGTTGCGCGCCGAACTCGGCGACCATCCCAGTCCGGAGGGGCGCTGCACCTTCCTGGACAGCCCATGTCTGGGTCTGTGCGAGCGGGCTCCGGCGATCCTCGTGCAGCAGACCGGTGTCGAGGCCGACATCGCGGTCGCGCCCGCCTCTCCCGAGGACGTTGCGGGTCTGCTCGCTGCTGAGCTGTCCGTACCCGATTACCCAGAACCAGAGACCTCGATCCCCCAATCGGCACCCGATCCCATGGCGGTTTCTGCAGAAACCGCCAACGGGGGTGCCGCCGACGGGGATCGGGCGGCGTTGCGACTGCTGCGTCGGATCGGCACCGTGGACCCCGAGTCGCTGGACGCCTACCGCGAGTCAGGCGGCTACGCAGCATTGTCCCGGGCGATGGATCTCGGACCGGAAACCCTTCGGGACGAGGTGACCGCGAGCAAGTTGCTCGGCCGCGGCGGTGCCGCCTTCCCGGCCGGGCGCAAGTGGTCGGCCGTCGCGGAACAGGCGGCATATCCGCACTACTTGATCTGCAACGCCGACGAGTCCGAACCCGGAACGTTCAAGGACCGAGTCCTGATGGAAGGCGACCCGTTCGCGTTGATCGAGGCGATGACGATCGCGGCCTACGCCACGGACTGCGCCTTCGGCTACCTGTACATCCGAGGCGAATACCCCTTGGCCACGGCGCGATTGGACTCGGCAATCCATCAGGCGCGGGAGGCCGGCCTGCTCGGAGGTGACATCCTCGGCAGAGGATTCACCTTCGACATCGAGTTGCGCCGCGGCGCCGGAGCCTACATCTGCGGTGAGGAAACCGCCTTGATCAACTCGATCGAGGGCTACCGGGGGGAACCCCGGAACAAGCCGCCGTTTCCGGTCGCGGTGGGCTTGTTCGGCAAGCCGACAGTGATCAGTAACGTCGAAACGCTGGTCAACATCCCGCACATCGTCCTGGACGGTGGCGAGGCCTATGCGTCCATCGGCACGCCCGACTCGACCGGGACAAAGTTGTTCTGCCTCTCCGGGTTCGTCGCTCGGCCGGGGGTGTACGAGGTCCCGTTCGGCGCCACGCTGCGCGAGCTCTTGGACCTCGCCGGGGGCATCACCGGGAGCGGGCGGCTGCAGGCCATCATGCTCGGCGGCGCGGCCGGGTCCTTCGTCACTGAGGAGGCGCTGGACACGCCGCTGACCTTCGAGGGGACGCGCGAGATCGGGGCGTCCCTCGGATCCGGGGTGATCTTCGTCCTCGATGACACGGTGGACCTGCTCGACACCCTGACCCGGATCGCCGCGTTCTTCCGCGATGAATCGTGCGGACAGTGCGTGCCGTGCCGGGTGGGGACCGTCCGGCAGGAGGAGGCCCTGGTCCGGCTCGGTCGCCCGTCGAGCAACGGCGGGCGCGATGTCGACCGAGCGTTGCTGGCAGACCTGGCCGGTGTCATGGGCAGCGCTTCGATCTGCGGACTCGGGCACACCGCGGCGACCGCCTTGATGTCTGCCCTGAACGCCGGGCTGCTAGACCGGAAGTTCGAGCGCGTCGATGCCGAGAGGATGGACCAACGAGGATGACATCGGGCAACAGAGCATCGAACGAGTCCGTCGACGGGCCAGCCAACCAGGATGAGGGCGCGCTGGAATCCGGCGACAGCGGCCGACCGAGCAGCGGCGTGGGCACCGCGACGCCACCAGGGCCGCCCGCGCGCCGACGGCTGCCGGTCATCGCGTCGATCTCACGTCTGGTGGACATCACCATCGACGGAAAGAAGGTCCGCGCTCCCGAGGGTTCCACGATCCTGGACGCCTGCCGCGGCTTGGGCGTGGATACGCCGACGCTGTGCTATTCGGAGAACCTCGCTCCGGTCAACGTCTGCCGGGTCTGCGTCGTGGAGGTCGAGGGATCCCGAGTGCTGGTCCCGTCCTGCTCCCGACGGGTCGAACCGGACATGGTGGTCAGCACTGACAGCGACCGCGTCCGACAGAGCCGCCGCATGGTGCTGGAGCTTCTGGCGTCCTCGGTGGACATGTCCCTGGCCGGCCCGGACGTACAGAGGTGGAACGAGGAGTACGAGGTAGACCCACACCGGTACGGGCCCCCGGCTCCGCCGGCCGCTGCTGGCGAGCGCGATCGCCGTCGGCCCGGCCATCACGACGTGCCCGACGGGCTGACCGCCGCAAACGTCGCGCAGCCGGTCAAGATCGACGACGAGCTCTACATTCGCGACTACTCACGTTGCATCCTCTGCTACAAGTGCACCCAGGCCTGTGGCGAAGATGCCCAGAACACGTTCGCAATCACAGTGGCGGGCAGGGGTTTCGACGCGACGATCGCCACCGAGTACGACACCCCGCTCACTGACTCCGCCTGCGTTTACTGCGGCAACTGCATCGGTGTCTGCCCTACCGGGGCGCTGATGCCCAAGTCGGAGTACGACATGCGCCAGGCCGGCACCTGGGACGAGTCCAAGCAGACCACCACCCGTACGATCTGCGGGTTCTGCGGCGTGGGCTGCAACCTGGATCTCCACGTACAGGACAACCGGATCGTGCGCGTCGACTCGCCCAAGGATCACGACGTCACGCATGGAAACCTGTGCATCAAAGGCAGGTTCGGCTATTCCCATGTCCACCCGGCCGTTCCGGGCGACTGACCTGGTGACCGATCCCATCGAAGAGATAGCGGTCGGCGAGGGCGGGATCCGCCTCGGACAGGTGCTCAAGTTGGCCGGTCTGGTGGAGTCCGGCGGGTCGGTCAAGACGCTGCTCGCTGACGGCGCCGTCGACGTCAATGGTCGGCCGGAGTCCCGCCGCGGGGCGCAACTGAAACGAGGCGACATCGTGCGGTGCGGCGACCGGCGAATCCGGCTCACCTGATTCCGAGGCTTGCCGATCACCCTCGAGTTCGGACAGTGTGAGCTATGGCGTCAATGGAGGAAATCGCCCACGCGTGCTCGAGCCATCGCTTCGCTGAGACCTATGCGCATCTCGCTCCGGACGTCCGGTGGGAGCTCATCGGTGGGTCGCCGGTCGTCGGACGGGATGACGTCATCGCGACGTGTACGGCATCGCTGGAATATCTGTCGCAGGCCACCACGGATTTCCGCAAGTTCAGGTCCGTGGTCGGATCTGACTCAGTGGTCGTGGACGCCGTCGCAGAGTACGTCGGTGCTGACGGCGACCGGACCGTAGTCGCATCCTGCGACATCTATGACTTCGTCGACGGGGCGGTCGCAACCATCACCTCGTATACGGTCGAGATCGGTGACCAGCCTCCGGGCGATCAGGAGTAGGGGACGTCGAGCGTCAGCGACTGCCGCGGTCCCGGCGTACCTGGACGCTCTTGCCCTTGATCGTGCTGGCCCGTAGTGCGGCGATGACCTCGTCGGCCGCGTCCTCGGGCACTTCCACCAGGGAGAACCGGTCGGTGATCTCGATCGCACCGATGTCTCGGCCGCTCAGCCGCGATTCGTTGGCGATGGCGCCGACCAGATCCTTCGGTCGGATCTTGGCGATCCGGCCGGCTCCGACGAACAGCTTGGCCATGCCCGATCCTGCGCTGGCGGCCGATCGGCCGCCTGACTTGCGGCCGCCGCCCTTGGCCTCCTTCGCCGGTCGCGCGGCGATCTCCGGGATCTGCTCCTCGTCGGTGGCTGCTCCGCTCGCCTCGTGGGCGAGCTTGATCGCGGCCAGCGCCACCTGGACGACGTCGAATTCGTCGGTCAGCGTCTCCACGACAACCCGGTAACTGTCCAGATCGTCCTCGAGGATGCTCTCATGCAGGGCGGCGCGGGTCAGCTCCAGCTGGTGCGCGCGCAGGTCGGCAATGGTCGGAACCTTCTCGATGATGATGGGCCGCTTCGTCATTCGCTCGATCGCCTTGAGCATCCGATGCTCGCGGGGTTCGGCGAGCGTGACGGCGACGCCTTCTCGACCCGCGCGGCCGACCCTGCCGATGCGGTGGATGTAGGACTCTGGATCGGAGGGCACGTCGTAGTTGATGACGTGCGTGAGCTGGTCGATATCCAGTCCGCGGGCGGCGACGTCGGTAGCCACGATGAGGTCGGCGGTGCCGGAGCGGAGCCGGCCCATCACCCGATCGCGCTGAGCCTGGTCCATCCCGCCGTGCAGCGCCTCCGCGCGGTAGCCCCGACCGTTGAGCTGCTCGGCGAGGTGGTCGACCTCGGCCCGGGTACGGCAGAACACGAGGGCCGCTGTCGGCGCCTCGATGTCGAGCACTCGACCGAGCGCGGCGGGCTTGTGGGCGCGGGCAACGATGTACGCGCTCTGCCGGACGAGCGGAGTCTCGCCTTCGCCGCTGCCCGATTCGCGTCCCATGTGGATTCGCAAGGGATTGCGAAGGTGCTTGCGGGCAATCCTGTCGATCCGCGGCGGCAGGGTTGCCGAAAAGAGCACAGTCTGCCGGTTCGAAGGTGTTTCGGTGAGGATCGACTCGATGTCCTCGGCGAAGCCCATGTCGAGCATCTCGTCGGCTTCGTCGAGGACGACAGTCTCGAGTTGATCCAGCCGCAAGGTGTTGCGCGCGATGTGGTCCAACGCCCGCCCGGGTGTCGCGACGACGATGTCGACTCCCCGCTCCAGGCTGCGGAGCTGGCGCACGATCGGCTGACCGCCGTAGATCGGCAGCACGCGCGCACCGAGTTCGCGGCCGTAGCGGTGAATCGCCTCCGAAACCTGGACCGCGAGTTCGCGGGTCGGAACCAGAACGAGCGCCACCGGATCGGGTTCGCGACGGTTCGCCGTGAGTCGCTGCAGCAGCGGGAGCGCAAAGGCTGCCGTCTTGCCGGTCCCGGTAGCTGCCTGACCGAGCAGGTCCTGCCCAGCCAGGATTGCCGGAATGGCTTCGCGCTGAATGGGAGTCGGCTCCTCGTACCCGAGCCCGGACAGCGCGCTGAGCAACTGGGGTCGCAGATCCATCTCAGCGAAGCTGGTCGAATCGTCTGCCGGGCGGGCACTCATCCGCGGCCGATTTTAGGGCACCGGCCCTAGGGGGCTGGACGGCGCAACCAGTCTCTGGTCTGCTCGAGGTCGGCGGGGGTATCGACATCCGTCCACGGCGCCGGCCCCTCGAACGGCTCGGCTACCTCGATCCGCCGCACCCGCAGCGCACGTACGAGAGCCTTCATCGCCGTGCCGGGCAGCGGCTCGAGTTGGGCCAGCGCGTCCCGCAGCGGGTTCGTGCGCCAGGCGCTGAGCAGGTATTGGCCGCGGCCGTGCTCATCGACGAGCAGGGCAACGTCGTCCTGGTCGCGGTCATTCTGGTCGCGGCCCGCCTGGTCGTGATCTGCCCGGTCGTATAGCCCCGCGACCAGGGTGGCGATCAGCTCGGCGGTCACGAACGGTAGGTCGGCGGCCAGCACGACGACGATCGGAGCCGAGACCCGGGCAAGCCCGGCAGCCAGCGCCGCGACTGGACCACCGCCGGCCGGTTGCTCCTGGACCTGCTCGACCCCAGCCGGCATCGCTTGCGCCGGCCCGACCACGATCCGGGTGCCGGCCGCACCGACGGCGGCCAGCACCCGTTCGAGCATCGTCTGGTCCCCGACCTGAAGCTGCGGCTTGGCCGCCCCGGCCAGGCGGCTGGCGCGGCCGCCAGCGAGCACGATCGCGTCGTACTCACCGGTCACGCGGTCAGGCTAGGCCGCGGCGGAATCGCGCCGCCACAAGCGGCCGGTTCGATACCCAACCGCCCGTTTCGCGGTGCCCAAAGCCGCTGTTGGGTAGCGAACCGGACCTTGGCGGAACCGCGCACTAACCTCGACGGTATGGCTCGGTTGACCAGCCGGCGCCCCGTACTGCGGGTCCGCGACGGCACTCGCACGACGCGGGCGGACATCCTCGTGGCCGAAGAGCCGCTCGAGATCCGGATCGCCGGGCAGCCGTTGGCGGTCACGATGCGCACCCCAGGCGCGGATTGGGATCTGGTGCACGGATTCCTGGCCACCGAGGGCGTGATCCGCGGGCCCGAGGATGTCCGCACCCTGCGCTACTGCGACAGCGTCGACGACGAAGGACGTAATACGTACAACGTGAGCGACGTGGAACTCGCTGACGGCGTGGCAGCGCCGGACGCATCGGTGACCAGGAACTTCTACACGACCAGTTCCTGCGGGATCTGCGGCAAAGCCAGCATCGATGCGGTCACCGTCGATTCGCCGTACGACCTGCACGACGACACGACGCGGGTGAGCCTGGCCGTGGTGCTCCAATTGCCGGACAGACTGCGGGCGGCGCAGGACCTCTTCGACAAGACCGGCGGCTTGCATGCGGCGGGCATCTTCAGCTCGACCGGCGACTTGCTGGTTGCCCGCGAGGACGTCGGCAGGCACAACGCGGTGGACAAGGTGATCGGGGCGATGGTTCGCGAGGATCGCCTACCCCTGACCGGCTCGATCCTCATGGTCTCCGGCCGCGCCTCGTTCGAACTGACGCAGAAGGCCCTGCTGGCCGGAATCCCCACGCTGGCAGCAGTCTCCGCGCCGTCGTCGCTGGCCGCGGATCTCGCGGATGAGGCGGGCATGACTCTGATCGGCTTTGTGCGGGGTACGGGCTGCAACGTCTACACCGGACAGTCGCGGATCACAGAGGACTAGTGGTCGCCGCCGCGTAGCTGGCTGACGATGTGGCCGAGCAGCGGGCCCAGGACGGCCAGCCCGTCGCGGACTCCGCCGCTCGACCCAGGCAGATTCACGACGAGCGATCGACCGGCCAGCCCGACGAGCCCGCGTGAGATCACCGCGTACGGCGTCTGGTCCTGCCCGTATCGGCGAAGGGCCTCGGCCAGGCCAGGAACCTCGCGGTCGAGTACCGGGGCGGTCGCCTCGGGTGTGACATCAGTCGGCGACAGTCCCGTCCCGCCGGTGGTGACGATCAACTCGGCGGCCGACTCGACCGCGGCTCGCAGCGCTGAGGTCAGCGCGGCAGCGTCATCGGGCAGGACCTCGGGCCCGCTGACGGTGAACCCGAGTTCGGTCAGACCCGCGGCCAGCACCTGGCCGCTGCGGTCCTCATAGACTCCGGCACTCGCCCGATTCGACGCCGTGATGACGTGCGCCCGGGTGCCGGCCGGGATCTCAGTCACGGACCGATCCCTTCGGCCGGGATCCAATCGCCGGACTTGCCGCCGGTCTTCGTCAGGAGCCGCACACCGGCGATCTCGGCGGTCTTGTCGACTGCCTTGACCATGTCGATCACGGTGAGCGCGGCCACCGAGACCGCGGTCAACGCCTCCATCTCGACTCCGGTCCGGTCGGCCGTACGTACGGTCGCCGTGATCTCGACGCTGTCGTCGGCGACCTGCAGGTCGACCTCCACAGCGTGCAGGGCGAGCGGATGGCACAGCGGGATCAACTCCGGCGTGCGTTTGGCGCCTTGAATGCCGGCGATCCGAGCTGTGGCCAGCGCATCACCCTTGGGGACGCCCTCACCTCGGAGCAGCGCCACCACCTCCGCACTGACGAGAACGCGCCCCTGCGCCGTCGCCGTTCGGACGGTCACGGCCTTGCCCGTGACGTCGACCATGCGCGCGGCACCGCGCTCGTCCAAGTGCGTCAGCCGAGACTCGCTCTCCCTCACTGCATCATGGCTCTCTGCGCTCCTCGCTCGTTCCTCGCTCACGAAAGCCCGCCTGCTTCGAGGGGCCAGACCTCGACTTGATCGCCGGCGGCCATCTTTTCGACGTCCTCCGGGATGACGACGAGGCAATTTGCTCGGGCTAAATGCGCGAGCAGGTGTGAGCCGGGACCACCGACCTGGCCCACCTCACCGGCGGAGAAGAAACCGCGGAGGAATTGCCGCTTTCCGGCCGGAGAGACCACGTCGGCGACGAGCCGGGCTTGCACCGTGTGCCGGTCGGGATGCCGAAGACCCATCGCGGTGCGCAACGCGGGTCGAACGAATACCTCGAAGGAGACAAAGGCGCTTACCGGATTGCCGGGCAGCGTGACCACGGGCACGGCTCCGATCCGACCCCAGCCCTGGGGCCCACCTGGTTGCATCGCCACCTTGTCGAACGAGACCGTGCCGAGGTCGGCGAAGGCGTCCTTGACCACTTCGTAGGCGCCGGCACTGACACCGCCGGACGTGATCAGCAGATCCGCGTCCGCCGTCTCCTTCTCGACCGTCGCCAGAAACTCGCCGACGTCATCGGGTACGAAGTGGACGGCCCTGGCATGTGCTCCGGCCTCCTCGACGGCCGCACACAACAGGGCGGTGTTGGACTCATAGATCTGCCCGGGTCGCAGCGCCATGCCGGGTTCGACCAGTTCACTGCCGGTGGACAGGACGACGACCCTCGGCCGGCGATAAACCGGCAGGGCGGCGTGTCCGATGGCCGCCGCGAGCCCGAGATGCGCCGGGAACAGCACGGTCCCCGACCTCAGTGCCACGTCCCCGGCTTGGATGTCCTCGCCGACCGAGCGGATGTGTACCCCGCGCGTGGGTGCCTGGTTGATCGTGACGTGATCCGTACGCGCATCGGTGTGCTCGACCGGGACGATCGCGTCGGCCCCGGGCGGGAGCAGGGCACCAGTCATGATCCGTTGGGCGGTACCCGGCTCCAGCTGGGACACCGATGTACGTCCAGCGGGAATGTCGTCAGCGACCGGCAGCGTGATGGGGACGTCGGCCACATCGGCGGCGCGCACCGCGTAACCGTCCATCGCCGAGTTGTCGAACGGCGGCAGAGCGGTCACCGCCGCGACGTCGTCGGCCAGCACGAGCCCGCGAACCTCCGCGAGCGGGGCCACTTCGACCGGCATTCGCGGAAGTAGCTCGGCGACGGCGGTCCGGTGATCCTCGACAGTGCGCACGCGTTGATCCTGTCATCCCAGCTGGTGCCGACGAGGTCCGCTGATCGTCCACGCCCAGTCTGGCGGTTTTGGCCAAAACCGCCGGACTAGGTGTGCGGACGGCTAGCTGGGCAGCGGGGGCAGGTCCGGGGCCGTGGACGCCGGGGTCTCAGCGAGCCGACGGAACAGTTCGGCGATCCCTGCGTCCAATTGCGGGTCCCGCCCGGCGGCGTAGTCGGCTGGGGTCATCGGCACCTCGATGTCGGGATCGACCCCGTAGTTCTCCACAGAGAAGCCAGAACCCCTGATCCAGGTCGCGTACCGCGGCTGGGTCACCGACGTGCCGTCCACCAACGAGAAGCGTCCGTCGATGCCCACGACGCCGCCCCAGGTGCGTACTCCGATGACCGGACCGACATTCAGCTGCTTCGCCATCGCGGAGACGATGTCTCCATCCGAGCCGGACCACTGATTCGCCAGGAACACGACCGGCCCGCGTGGCGCCTGCTCGGGATAGGTCTCCGGAGACCGGTGGCGGCCGAGCTGATACGCCTGCACCCGCCGAGCGAGCCGCTCGATGACGAGTTGGCTGGTGTGGCCGCCGCGGTTGTAGCGGACGTCGACCACGAGGCCCTCGCGTCGAGTCGCCCCTTCGAGATCTCGGTGCAGCTGGGCCCAGCCGGTTGCCATCATGTCGGGGATGTGCACGTATCCGAGCCGTCCCTGACCGTGCTCGTCCACATAGGACTTTCGGCTGGAAACCCAGTCCTGGTAGCGCAACGGCTCCTCGTCGGCGAGCGGAACCACCGCGACCCGGCGCACCGGCGGCCCGCCGGCCGGGCGCACCGTGAGTTCGACGACCTTGTCCGCCGCGCCGGAGAGCAGTGCCGCCGGTCCCTGATCCCGCGGCACCTCCCGCCCGTTCACCGCGAGGATGGCATCCCCCACGTGTACCGCCACTCCAGCTGCCCGCAGCGGCGAGCGAGCCCGCGGGTCGGATGACTCGCCGGGGAGGATCCGGGTGATCAGCCAGGTGCCGTCGTCGTCGCGACGCAGGTCGGCACCGAGCAACGCGACTCGCTTCTCCGCCGCGGAGGAGGACTCCGGCGGAGTCACATACGCGTGGGACGTGCCGAGTTCACCGTTGACTTCCCAGAGCAGGTCGACGAGATCGTCGTGGCTGGCAAGCCGGGAGACCAGCGGCCGATAGCGGGCCACGACCGCATCCCAGTCGATGCCGTTCATGTCAGCGCGCCAGTAGTGATCGCGCATGAGCCTGGCCGTCTCGTCGAACATCTGGTGCCACTCGGCCGGTCGATCGACCTCGTGCCGGATCCGCTCCAGGTCCACCGTCACCTTGTCGGGGTCGTCGTCCTCCTTGACCTCGTGGTCGGCCGGAAGAACCAGGAGCGCATCCTCGTCGCGGACGACCACCCGGGTGCCATCGCCGCTCGGCTCGAACGAATCGACCTCCGCGCGCAGGACCACCAGGCTTCGCTTGCCGAAGTCGAAGCGCTCCAGCGCGGCACGGGGTGCCGGGTCGGAGAGCCTCGCTCGCTCGACGCCCAACACCCCGGATGGGGTACGCCGCAGCCACAACACGGCATCGCCGGCCACGCGCAGGTCCTCGTACTGGCTAGCGGCAACCGGGAACGCAACGATGCGCTCTTCAAGACCGTCCGCATCGACCTTGGTCGGCGCCGGCGTGGGTGACGCGGCTGACTCGGGCGCTGCGGGAGTTCCAGGCGTTCCAGTGGTTCCGGCTGGTTCCTTGGTGTCTGCCTTGCCGAAGCCCCAGCCTTCGACGCTCGGCCCGAATGGCGCGGGATCGTCGGCAGCCAGCGGCATGAGGTACGGCCTCGTGCCCGATGGGAACGTCATCTCGAACGCGTGCACGTCGTAGACCGGATCGAACGTGCGGGTGGACAGGAAGGCCAGATAGCGCCCGTCAGTTGTAAACGCGGGGGAGAAGTCCCGGAACCGGCCGCTGGTCGCGCGCACCAGCTGGCCGGTGGGCAGGCCTTTGTCGATCTCGGCCAGGTAGAGCGCTGCCGTGCGCTCGCCATCTGGCTGAGTCCAGGCCAGCCAGCGACCGTCGGGAGAAAAGGTGGGACTTTCGGGCTCGCCAGCGTCGGATTTGGCGATCTCGTGCACCCGGCCCGAGGCGACCTCGACGATGCTGATCCGGCCGTCGTGACTGATGACCGCGACCGTCTCGCCGGTCGGGTGCGCGGCCAGATGCAGGACTCGACCGAGCGCTCCCGTTGCGATCCGGCGCCGGTCCTGCGTCCCGTCCAGTGCGGCGATCTCCAGGGAGTCCTCGCCCTCGGCGTCCGTCGCCCAGATCGCGCTGCCGGTACGGCCGAGCAGCGCAGGCTCGCGGATGCGTACTCCGGGGCCGGCGGACAGGGCGGTAGCCGGTCCTTCGCGGTGGGTGAGCCGGTACGCACAGCCCCGTAGCTCGATGAGACTCGCCGTGGCGTCGTGCTCCGGCACGAAGTCCCCGAGTGCCTCGGCGGCAGGGACCGACATCGGCTGCTCGACTGTGGAGGCAGTGCCGAGCGTGATGTAGAGACGCCGTCCGCGCCCGCCCCCGAGACCGGCCAGGTCAGCGGCATCGAGCACGTACACGTCGCCCATGGCGTGGTAGACGATCCGCCGTCCGTCGCTGGACGGATTTCGCACGTACCCCTCCGCCTCGGTGTGGTCGGTGTGTCGCCGGAGATCAGCGCCAGCCGGGTCGACGGAGTAGAGGTTGCCGATTCCTTCGTGATCGCTGACGAACACGATGCGGTCACCGATCCACATCGGCCAAGCAAGTCCGGATTTCAGCTCCGGCAGCAGCCGCCGCCACGTCCCGGTCCCGTCCGGATCCAGCCACAGCTGCGGCGCAGTGCCGCCCCGATAGCGCTTCCACTGCGCCGGTTCGCGCGCCCAGGCGCTGCCGAGGACGAGGGCGCCGTCCGGTCCCCAGGTCAGCGCAGACGCAGGCCCGTATGGGAGACGCTCGACCTCGTGGTCCAGGGAGACAGCGCGCAGCCAGTGGTCGCGCAATGTGCTCTCGCCGGCCGGTGAGGCGGCCAACACGCGGCCGTCCGGAGTCCAGCCGACCACTTTCGTGTGCGGATTGCCCCAGTGCGTCAGCCGACGCACCGGCCCGCCGCCGATCGGCGCGCTCACGACCTCGGGATGGCCGTACCGGCGAGACGTCCAGGCCAGGTGCTCGCCGCTCGGAGAGAAGCGCGGATTGCCGGGCGGGGCACCTTCGTCGGCAAGGCACCAGGCCCGGCCACCTTCCGCGGGAGCGAGCCAGATCGCATCAGCCGCTACGAAGGCAAGGAGGTCACCGGAGACAGCGGGGAAGCGGAGATAGGGGTGATCGGTCACGGCGACGACGTTAGTTGCGGTGCGGCAACTAGGGTGGCGCGGGTGACTGCGGGACGATGGGCAGCAGAGCATCGAAGGCCGCCTCGACAACGACTGCTGGTCCGCTCGCTTGGGGCATTGCTCGGAGTGTTGATCCTCGGCGGATGCACGGCACAGGTGCCGGGCTCGGCCAGCCCCGCGCCCACCGAGGAGACGACGGCCGCACCGACGACGGCCAACCCCACACCGGCGCCGGCGGTCAGCCCCGGCACGATCGTCGAGTCCCACCGAATCGCCTCGGCCACGGTGCAGCCCCAGTTCATCTTTCCGGAGCTCGACGACTCCTGCTTCCCGACGACGCCGATCATCCGCCCCAACGCCCTCGAGTCGGCCATCTTCGCCGCGGGCACCGCCACGGCGACGTACACGACCTACGGCTTCGTCACCGGCTTTGCCAGCTGCCGCAGCGAAACTGACGGGCCCCGTAGCGCGATCGCCTTCGTCGCGGAGATGTCCGACCCCGACTCCGCGGCCGTGGCGGCCGAGGAGCTCGCGAACACGTTCGTGGAGATCAACGGTTCGGAGCGGGTGGAGATCTCCGGCTTCGAGAACCTGCCCGCGGTCAGCACCACCGATGTGGTGGATGGTGAGGATCAGATCACCCTCGAGGTGCTGCAGCCGGTCGGGCGGATGCTGGCGTACTTCTACTACGTGGACAACGATCCCGACCGAGCCCAGCGTGATCTGGGGGAGTTGCTCGAGGAACAGCGGCAACTGCTCGGCGATTTCGAGCCGACTCCGCCGGACGACATCTTCGATCTGGACCCGGATCCGTACGACCTGGCCAGACGCACCGCGGTGCCGCCGGTGGAGCCGGACCTGTTCACCGGCAGTTTCGACTTGGCGGGGTATCTGCACCTGGCCATCGATCCTCAGCTGGAGGAGAACCTCCTGCCCGAGAACGGCTTCGAGGGCCTCTATAACTTCAGCGGCTACGACGAGGCGACTGACGCCAGCTACCAGTTCCAGACCTACGAGCTCGGCTCCTTGGAGGAAGCGGACGCAGTGTTCGCCGAGTTCACCCAGATCGAGCGCGAGGAATTCACCGACAGCGTCCCCTTCTCCGTGCCCGAGGATGCGACCATCCCGTGCTTCTACATCCCGGCCACCGAGGCCGGCGGGAAGGTCTACCAGCGCTGCTACAGCCGGGTCGGTCCCTACCTCGGCCTGACCGACGTCTTCGCTGTGGTTGACCCGGCCGACATCACCGCGATCCGGGGCTACGTGCAGCAGCAGATCCAGCTGATGTCGGCACCCTGATCGCTGCTGAGTCCCGCATGGGCGCTGCCCGTAGCCCCGGCTTTGCCGCTCCCACGTACAGCCGGTATCGTTGTCGGTTGGCGCAGGAGCCACCGAACTGTGTGTGCAGCCGCGTCAGACACCAAGTGATCCGCCAACGCCCGCGGGCGTGTGCCAGTGCGGACCAGCAGGAACCGACGAAGAAGGCAGGACCGTGCGCACGTACAGCCCCCGTCCCGGCGAGGTCGATCGCCAGTGGCATGTCATCGATGCCACCGACGTCGTTCTCGGCCGGCTGGCGAGTCAGGTCGCTGTGCTCCTGCGCGGCAAGCACAAGCCCGAGTTCGCCCCGCATGTCGACGTGGGCGATTTCGTCGTCGTGATCAACGCCAGCAAGATCGCGCTGACCGGCAACAAGCGGACGGACAAGATCGTCTACCGGCACTCCGGCTACCCCGGCGGCCTCAAGCAGCGTCCCGTGCGGTGAACTGCTGGCCTCGCGCCCGGAGCGGGTCATCGAGACCGCGGTCAAGGGCATGCTGCCGCACAACACGCTCGGCCGGAAAATGCTCACCAAGCTCAAGGTGTATGGCGGGCCGAGCCACCCCCACACAGCCCAGAGCCCGGAACCCTTCGAGATCAAGCAGGTTGCCCAGTGACCGCCGTACTTCCCGACAAGCCGGCTCCAGACCGTCGGCCGTCGCAAGCAGGCCATCGTCCGTGTCCGCCTGGTGCCCGGCACCGGCCAGTTCAAGCTGAATGGCCGCACCCTGCCCGAGTACTTCCCCAACAAGCTGCACCAGCAGCTGATCCTCGAGCCGCTGGTCGATCCTCGACCGGGTCGGCAACTACGACATCGTCGCGCTGTTGCACGGCGGCGGCGTCACCGGGCAGGCCGGCGCGCTGCGCCTGGCCATCGCCCGCGCGCTGGTCGTGCTCGACGAAGAGGACCGCTCGGCCCTGCGCAAGGCCGGATTCCTCACTCGTGACCCGCGGGTCAAGGAACGCAAGAAGTACGGCCTGAAGAAGGCCCGCAAGGCGCCTCAGTACTCCAAGCGCTAGACGCGCACGGATGGGCCGGCTGTTCGGTACCGATGGCGTACGCGGGCTGGCCAACCGCGACCTGACGCCTGAGCTCGCACTCGCCGTGGCGGTAGCGGCGGCCGAGGTGCTGGCGCTGCGGGACAGCTCCCATCGGCCGGTTGCACTCGTCGGCCGCGATCCCACGAGCCAGCGGCGAGATGCTCGAGGCGGCGGTGGTCGCCGGATTGACCAGCGCCGGTGCCGACGTGGTCCGCTGCGGGATCATCCCGACTCCCGGCCTGGCCTTCCTCACTGCAGACTCCGGTGCCGATCTGAGCCGTCATGCTCTCCGCCAGTCACAACCCGATGCCGGACAACGGCCTGAAGCTGTTCGCCCGCGGCGGCCACAAGCTGCCCGATGACGTCGAGCACGCCATCGAAGAACTCGTCCGGCGCCCGTCCGGCATCCGGGCCAGGCCGGTTGGCGCGGGCGTCGGTCGCGTTCGCGACGACGTCCTGGGTGCTGCCCGCTATCGCGAGCACCTGCTCTCCGCCCTGCCGCATCGGCTGGACGGGCTCACCCTGGTCGTCGACTGTGCGAACGGTGCAGCTTGGCCCACCACGCGCCCCGGGTGTACGTCGATGCCGGGGCGACGGTGCATCGCCATCGGCGACAACCCGGACGGACTCAACATCAACGACGGGTACGGGTCGACCCACCTCGGACCGCTGCAGAAGGCGGTCCAGGAGTTCGGCGCCGACCTGGGGCTGGCCCACGACGGCGATGCGGACCGTTGCCTGGCCGTCGATGCCGAAGGTCGGATCGTCGACGGCGACGCATCCTCGCGATCTGTGCCGCTGAGCATGCACGCCGCCGGCCGGCTCGCCCAGGACACCGTCGTCGCGACGGTCATGAGCAACCTCGGCTTCCGCCAGACGATGGCAGAGCCGGGGTCTCCGTGCTGACGACCGCCGTGGGGGATCGGTACGTACTCGACGCGCTCCGTGCGCACAAACTCTCACTCGGTGGAGAGCAGAGCGGTCACGTGATCTTTCCTGACCACGCCAGCACCGGGGACGGTCTGCTGACCGGTCTGATGCTTGCCGCACGCATGGCCGAAACGGGGCGCAGCCTTGCCGAACTCGCCTCGGTGGTGACCAGGCTCCCCCAGGTGTTGCTCAACGTCGCTGTCACCGACCGACTGGCCGTGGCCGAGTCCGAGGCCGTCGCCATCGCGGTCAATGCCGCTGAGGAAGAACTCGGCGAGACCGGACGGGTGCTGCTGCGCCCGTCGGGGACCGAGAACCTCGTCCGGGTGATGGTCGAGGCGCCCACCCAGGAACAGGCCGACGCCGTGGCTCAGCGGCTGGCCGAGATCGTCGCCGCCAGCTAGAGCGTGGCGTTGGCCACCGGTACGGCGAAGATCTCGCACCAGATCAACACGGTCACCGGGCCCGCGCCGGCCCCAGGGAGGGCATCTGTCGGGATCGCGTAGTTCTGATCGCCCTCGGTCCCCTTCAGGTCACCGAGCAATGTGGCGTTGTCCGGCACCGTGACGTCTGCGCCCTCGATCACGTAGACGTTGTAGTCCGGACCGGCTTCCACCGAAAACTGCTCGAACCTGACCAGCAGCGAGTCGTCAGCCAACTGGATCAGCCGGACGAGCCCGGCTGCGTCATGGTCGATCCCGACGACTGATGCCGAACTCAGTTCCATGGGCCCGGCGGGCGGGCCCGGCGAATCGTCCGGAACCTCACCCGTCGGGGTGCGCGAGGGATCAGACGCCGGCGCACCGGCGCCCGGCAGCCCTTCGGGTGCCGCCTCGTTCACGGTCGTCGGCAGGTAGGACGGCACAACAGCGAGGATGACCGCCGCGACCAGCGGCACCAGTGCGGCCAGTTGACCTGCCCATCCTCGCCGCGTCGCCCGGGCAACGCCCACCAAGAGGAGCAACGCCAGAACGACGGCGCCGATCCCGAAGGCGATCGCGCGCCAACTGCTGGCACCGGAGATCACCGCACCCGTGTGAGTGAGCGCCCAGAACCCCACGAAGGCTGCCAGGAGCGCGTACGGCAGCCACCCCCACAGGGGCCAGCGGATCGCTGCCTTTCCCGCCGCGTCGGCCGAGACCCGCCCGGACAGCTTGGTCACCGGCTCAGCCTGCCACGGTGCGGGTGAAACGGCGGTGACGCGTTGGTGACCTACCCTGGGCGCATGTGCGGGATCATCGGCTACGTCGGCGCCGCCTCCGCTGAGGAGGTTGTTCTCGAGGGCCTGCGCCGGATGGAATACCGCGGATACGACTCAGCCGGCATCGCCCTGGTCGGACCGCATGGCCTGGCTGTCGCCAAGAAGGCAGGCAAGCTGGCGAACCTGGAGAAGGTTCTCGCCGACAACCCGCTTCCGCCGGCGACCACCGGGATGGGCCACACGCGCTGGGCCACGCACGGTCCGCCGGTCGACCGCAATGCCCACCCGCATGTCTCGGCTGACCACAAGGTCGCCGTGATCCACAACGGCATCATCGAGAACTTCGCGGCGCTGCGGAGCGAACTGGAACGGGCCGGGGTCGAGTTGTCCTCCGACACCGACACCGAGGTCGTCGCCCACCTGCTGGCCGCTGCCTACGACGGCACGGCTGAGCCCGCCAGTGACCGAGTCGCTGCGGCTATGCGACTGGTGTGCCAACGGCTGGAGGGCGCCTTCACCCTCGTTGCCGTACACAGCGACCACCCCGGACAGGTGGTCGGAGCCAGGCGGAACAGCCCGCTCGTCGCCGGCATCGGGGACGGCGAGTACTTCCTCGGGAGCGACGTGTCGGCGTTCATCGCGCATACCCGCGATGCCCTCGAACTGGGGCAGGACGAGGTCGTCACCCTCGACATCGATCAGGGGATCACGGTGACCGACTTCTTCGGGACAACGGTGCAGCCCCGGCAGTTCCACGTCGACTGGGACGCAGCGGCCGCCGAGAAGGGCGGCTATCCCTGGTTCATGCTCAAAGAGATCGACGAGCAGCCCGCCGCGATCGCAGACACGCTGCGGGGCAGGTTGTCCGAGAACCGCCAGATCGTGCTCGACGAGGTTCGATTGTCCGACGAGGACCTGCGCGACATCGACAAGGTCTTCATCGTCGCCTGTGGCACCGCCAATCACGCGGCCATGGTCGCCAAGTACGCGATCGAGCACTGGACCAGGTTGCCCTGTGAAGTGGAGCTGGCCAGCGAGTTCCGCTACCGAGATCCGGTGCTTGACCGCGCCACCCTGGTCATCGCGATCAGCCAGAGCGGCGAAACCATGGACACCCTCATGGCGCTGCGGCACGCCAAGGAGCAGCGGGCACGGGTTCTGGCGATCTGCAACACGAACGGCTCGACCATTCCTCGGGAGTCCGACGCGGTCCTCTACACGCGCGCGGGTCCGGAGGTGGCGGTCGCTTCCACCAAGGCGTTCCTCGCCCAACTCGCGGCCTGCTACCTGGTTGCCCTCTATCTGGCCCAGGCCAGGGGTACGAAGTACGCCGACGAGATAGCGGCCATCGTCGCCCAGCTCAACAAGCTGCCCGAAGCCGTGGCTGAAACGCTCGGCCGGATGGATCAGGTGCGCGCCATCGGCCGCGAACTGGCAAAGGAGCCCACGATCCTGTTCGTCGGACGCCATGTCGGTTACCCGGTCGCCCTCGAGGGCGCGTTGAAGCTCAAGGAGCTGGCCTACATCCACGCCGAAGGATTCGCGGCGGGCGAGCTCAAGCACGGCTACATCTCGCTCATCGAAGAGGGCACGCCCGTTGTGGCCGTCGTTCCGGCGCGGGGCCCAAACACCGTGCACAGCAAGGTGATCAGCAACATCCAGGAAATGCGCGCCCGCGGGGCCAAGACCATTGTCATCGCCGCCGATGGCGACGACGAGGTCGCGCCGTACGCGGATCACCTCATCCACGTGCCCGCAACACCCACCCTGTTGGCGCCGGTGGTCACGACGATCCCGATGCAGGTTCTCGCGTGCGAGATCGCCGACACCCGTGGTCTGGACGTCGATCAGCCCCGCAATCTCGCCAAGTCCGTCACTGTCGAGTAGCGCCAGTTCTCAGGCCATTGGCAAGGGGCAGGCAGTGATCGTCGGAGTCGGGATCGACGTCGTACCCATCGAGCGCTTCGACGCGGCCCTTCGTCGCACGCCCGGACTGCTCGCAAAACTGTTCACCGATGCCGAGCAGCTGAACTCATCGGGACAACCGCGGCATGCGGAATCCCTGGCAGCCCGCTTTGCTGCAAAGGAGGCCCTCGCAAAAGCCCTGGGGGCACCAGGCGGAATGGCCTGGACGGATGCCGAGGTGGGCGCGGACGAGAACGGTGACCCCTGCCTGGAGGTCCGGGGGACGGTCGCTGACCGGGCAGCCGTGCTCGGCGTGACCGGCCTGCATCTGTCGATGTCCCATGACGGAGGCATCGCGTCCGCAGTGGTCATCGCCGAGCGCGAGCCGAAGCCATGATCGGGCTCTACGAGGTCGCCGCCGTGCGGGCCGCCGAGAAGACGCTCATGCAGACCGAGCCCGAGGGCGCGCTCATGCAGCGTGCCGCAGCGGGATTGGCGTCCCACTGCGCAGGCTGGTTGGGCCGCGTCTACGGCGCCCGGGTCGTGGTTCTGGCCGGAGTCGGTGACAACGGCGGTGATGCGCTGCACGCCGCAGCGATGCTCGCGCGGCGCGGCGCCGATGTCGCTGCCTTCGTATTGGACGGTGCGCGAGCGCACGCCGGCGGCGTAACGGCGCTGCGCCGCGCCGGCGGACGCGTGCACACGCTGGGAGCGATCGCCGAGCTCAACGCGGTCCTGGCAGCAGCAGATCTCATCCTTGACGGGATCGTCGGCCTCGGCGCGACCGGCGGGCTGCGGTCCCCGGCTGACGAGGTCGTCGAGGCAGCCAACGACGCTGCCGGTCTGCGGGTCGCCGTCGACCTGCCCAGCGGTGTGAATCCGGAGACGGGAGTCGTCGATGGACCGGCCTTCCGGGCCGATCACACCGTGACATTCGGGGCGATCAAGGTGGGGCTGACGCTTGGGGAAGGTCGCGAGCATGTGGGCGACCTCGTCGTCGTCGACATCGGCCTCGGCCCTCATCTCGGCGCACCCGCGGCCCTCCAGCTCACCGACGCCGACGTGCTGGACCTGCTGCCGCGAGCGGGAGACGGCGACGACAAGTACAGCGGCGGCGTCCTCGGTGTGGCTGCCGGCTCCTCCGAGTACCCCGGAGCGGCGGTGCTCACCGTGGGTGCCGCACTGCGGATGCGATCGAGTCTGGTCCGGTATGTCGGGCCGGCGGCCCAAGGGGTCAGTCAGGCGTGGCCGGAGACAGTCGTGGCCGACGCCGCGCCGTCGGAGGCGGGTCGCGTCCAAGCGTGGGCCGTCGGCCCGGGTCTCGGTCTCGACAAGCGGGCGGCGCAGGTGCTCGCTGAGGTGCTGCGCAGTCCCGTTCCGGTGGTCATCGATGCGGATGGATTGCGCCTGCTGGCGCGAAAGCCGGAACTGCTCCAGCGCCGCTCAGCCGAGCAGGTGCTGACGCCCCACGATCGCGAGTTCGAGGCCTTCGGCGTTCGGCTCGGCGCGGATCGGCTCGGCGCGGTCCGGGAATTGTCGGCACAGCTCGGCAGCACGGTGCTGCTCAAGGGTGCCGCCACGATCGTCGTCGATGCACAGGGTCGGACCTACATCAACCGGACGGGCACAGCGGCGCTGGCCTCGGCCGGCACCGGCGACGTGCTAACCGGGATCATCGGCTCCCTGCTCGCGGCTGGGCTGTCGCCAGGCGTCGCCGCAGCGGTCGGGGCGCACCTGCATGGGCGTGCCGGTGAACTGGCCGAACGCTCCGGCGCGCTGCTCGCCGGTGACGTCATCGACGCCCTCCCCGCCGCACGACGGGGTGTGCAACAAGGTCAGTAGCATCCCTGCCATCAACCCACGTACGCAAACGCCAGAAGAGCCACTCAGCACCGGCCAGACCTGGGCTGACACCGCGGACAAGCTGGTCGCGGCGCTGGATTCGCTCGAGTCGTTGACGTCCACCGATCCCGAGCGAGCGCTCGCGACGGCCACTGAAGTGGAGCACCGGGCCAACCTGATTGGGCGGCAGGATCTTGCGATGCGCGCCCAACTGGTCCGCGGCTACTGCCATGACCGCCTGGGTGGGGTGAGCTCCGGCGGCCGGATCGCGCACGAGGTGAACCGCTGGGCAGCCGAGCACGGCCATCAGGCGCTGCTCGCGCGCAGTCATCTACAGATCTCCTGGTTCTTCAACATGATTGGGGACACGCCTGCGCAACTCGAACATGCGCTCAAGGGCCTCGAATGTCTCGCTGACGACGCTCCAGCCCGGATTCGGGCCGATCACCTGCAGGCACTGGCCAGCGCCCTGATCACGAATGGGTCCTACTCGGAGGCCCGAAGCAGGTTTCAGATGGCTGAGGACCTGGCCATGCAGGGCGGGGATCTCCATCTGCAGATCAAGGTGCTCAACAACAGGGCATTCGGCGAGTTCGTGGCCGGCAATGCGCAGGCGGCGATGGACACCGCCAACCGGATGCTCGCCCTGGCCGCTGCGCGTGCCTTCCCGCTGGAGATCACAGCGCTTGACACAGTAGCCAGCGCGCAGATGGCGATGGGGCTCTACGCCGAGGCCGAACAGACGCTGTTGAGCGCCGCCGAACGAAGCTTCGGGTCCCGGGGGACACACGGTGAACCGGAAGCGCAGATCCTGCTCACCCTCGCCGAGACTCAGCGACTCCTCGGCGCCACCGACCGTGCTCGGGCCACGCTTGCTCGGTGCCTCAGCGCGTGCGAGGAAGGCGGGCTGGCGGGAATCCGCGTGGGTGCGCTTCGGGAACAGGCAGAACTGCTTGCCATGGAGGGGAACTACCGCGCCGCCTACGAGCAGCACAAGGTCTTCCATGCGGAGGCAGAAGCGCTGTTGTCGACGGAACGGGAAGCCCGCACCCGCACCCTGCAGGCAGTTTTCGAAACGGACGAAGCCCGCAGGGAGAGCCTGCGGTTTCGTGAGATGTCCTATCGCGACCCGCTGACCGGGCTCTACAACCGCCGGTTCGTCGACGAGCGAATCGATGCCGTGCTCCGTGACCGGACCATGACGGGCTCAGCGCTTTCGCTCGCCCTTCTCGACCTGGATCACTTCAAGAACATCAACGACGCGTTTTCCCACGCAGTCGGTGACGAGGTGCTCAAGAAGGTGGCCGAAGTCCTGACCAGCGCCGTCAGCGAGCCAGCATTCGCCGCTCGAATGGGTGGCGAGGAGTTCCTGCTGGTCATGCCGGACACCAGTCCCGAACAGGCCGTGTCCCGCTGCGAGGTGGGGCGACTCCTGCTCCGCTCGCATGACTGGTCGACTCTCATCGGTGACCTTTCGGTCACCGCCAGCTTCGGGGTCACGTTCGCGACGGCTCATCGGAGCAGCCGCTCGGCTCTGCTCGCCGCGGCCGACAACAACCTCTATGTCGCCAAACGGGCCGGAAGAGATCGCGTGGTCAGCGACTTCACCTGAGCCCACCGACGACGGCCATACTCTTCGGCATGGCGCGCGCGACCGTGGCCGACATCCACGAATTCGCGAAGAGCATGCCCGGCGTCACCCTCGCCGAGGGGAAGGCAACGGTCTATCAGGTCCGTGGCAAGAGCTTCGTCTTCTTCCGCAACCCCCGCCCCGACGCCTTCGATCCCGAGACCGGTGTGCGCTACGCCGATGTGGTCGTGTTCTGGGTGGAGTCCGACGAGGCCAAACGCGCCCTGGTGCTCGACGACTCCACGCCGTTCTTCACCACACCCCACTTCAACGGCCACCTCTCAGTGCTGTTGCGGCACAGCCGGGTCGGTGAGCTCTCCCGAGACGAGCTGGCCGAGGTTGTCTACGACGCCTGGCTGGCTCGCGCTCCGAAGCGACTCGCCCAACAGTGGCTTGCCGACCACCGTCTGGACGACACAACCTGACCACGGCGGGGCTTCGCATAGCCGCAGCCTGAACGCCGTGCAGGCAGTGTCAGTCCGGATGGGAAACTGGCAGTGATGCAGACCCGCCGAGCAGAGATCGTTGTCGACCTCGACGCCATCGCCGACAACGTCAGAACCCTCAAGGCCCGAGCGCAGCGCCCGCTGATGGCTGTGGTGAAGGCAGACGGGTACGGCCACGGTCTGATCCCGAGCGCCCTTGCTGCAGTGCGCGGCGGTGCGGACATGCTGGGTGTGACCGTGATCGAGGAGGCGCTCGAGCTGCGCCGAGCCGGCGTGACCGTACCGATCCTGGCCTGGCTCACCGGCAGAGGTGAGAACCTGGTAGAGGCGCTGACCCACCACGTGTCGCTCTCGGCAGCCTCGCTCTGGCTGCTGGACGAGATTGCCGCGGCCAGCCAGGCCTGCGGCCTGGTCGCGGGCGTGCACCTCAAAGTGGATACGGGGCTCTCGCGTGGCGGCGCTCATCTGTCGGACTGGCCGGACCTTGTCGCTGCAGCGGTCGCGGCACAGGACGTCGGGCACCTGCGCGTGGAAGGGATCTGGACGCACTTCGCGTATGCGGACACCCCTGGGCATCCGACGATCAAGACACAGATGGACAACTTCGACGAAGCAGTTGCCAGGGCGGCTCGCGACGGACTGACCGACGTGTCCCGGCACGTGGCCAATTCCGCGGCAACCTTGACCCTGCCCGAGGCGGGCTACGACATGGTCCGGCCAGGGATCGCGGTGTACGGGCTCGACCCGATGGGCGGCGACCCGGCTGATTACGGGCTGCGGCCGGCGATGACGGTGCAGGCAGCCGTGACGCTGGTGAAGCGGGTACCCGCCGGTGAGGGGGTGTCCTACGGCCACGAATACACCACGCAGACGCCCACGACCCTCGCGCTCATCCCAGTCGGTTACGCGGACGGGATCCCGCGGAACGCCACGAACGTCGGACCGCTGTGGCTGGCCGGCGCGCGGCGCACGATCGCCGGACGCGTATGCATGGACCAGTTCGTGGTGGACATGGGCGATGACCCCGTACAGGCGGGCGAGATGGCCGTGCTGTGGGGGCCGGGTACGAACGGGGAGCCCACCGCTCAGGATTGGGCCACGGCGTTGGACACGATCCACTACGAACTGGTGTCCCGCGTCGGTGGGCGGATGACGCGGCGCTACCTGAGCTCGGCACCCGATGAGCTCACTGCGGCGGGTGCCCACTCGTGAGCCAGCGCACGGGGATCGGCGCGGTCGAGGTCGTCGGCGGGGCTGCAGTTGGCCTGGTCGCTGTCGGTGCGACCGCGACGGTTCTTGCCCGCCGATTCGCCGCTTTCCGTCGCCGTGATGCTGAGGCAGACACGGTCTTCGGTCGCGGGCGGGCCCCGGAATCTGACGGCGTGCGCGTCGATGCGGTGTTCACCGACGACGGGCTGCCGCTGCAGGTGGAACAGATCGGACCCGATGATGCGAGCCTCACAGTCGTCTTCAGCCACGGGTACACGCTGACCAGCGGCTCCTGGTACTACCAGCGCGCCGAGCTTGCACCCCTGACGGGGCCGTCCTTGCGACTGCTCTTCTACGACCAGCGCGGCCACGGCGCCTCCGGTTGGGGAGATCCCGAGCGGGGCACGATCGATCAGATCGCCGATGACCTCGCCCGGATCCTGGATGAGCGGGTTCCCACCGGTCGGATCGTGCTGGTCGGACATTCGATGGGCGGGATGGCGATCATGGGCCTGGCCGAGCGCCGGCCGGAGCTGTTCGGTCCCCGGATCGTCGGCGCGGCGCTGCTGTCCACTTCGACCGGAAACTTGGCCTCGGTGGGATTCGGCCTCCCGCAGGCGATCACCGGCATCAGTACTGCGGTCCTGCCGCTGATCGCGAAACTCGCGCGACAGCGGCCCCAGGTCGCCGAACGTACGCGGCGGCTCGGCAAGGACATCGCTTTCGTCGCCACCAAGCGAATGACCTTCTCCGGCCGCGACGTCACGCCGGGTCTGGCCTCGTACGTGGACCGGATGATCGCGTCCACCCCCGCGGACGTCATCGGCGCGTTCTTTCCCGCCTTGGCCGGCCTGGACAAGTCCGGCGTCCTCGGCCCACTGGGGAACGTGGCCACACTCATCCTCTGTGGAGACGCCGACCGGACCACTCCGAAGGCACACAGCGAACTTCTGGCCGAGGCGCTGTCCGGCAGCTCGCTGGTCATCGTCGAGGACGCCGGCCATCTGGTGCAGATGGAGCGTCCGGAGATCGTCAACGAGCACCTGCGGGCTTTCCTGCGGCGGTGCGCCCGGCGTAAACCGCGACCGGCGCCAGGAGCCGAGCTCGGGGAACCGGTCGGCGGCCGACCGGTGGATCAGTGACCCCACACGTGCCCGGTCCAGGGCATCCGATCGGCATCAATCCGGAGTGGCATCTCGACCGGCCCGGCGACGATGTCGGCGTCGCCGCGCTCACTGTCGATCTCCCGACGGCTGCCAGCACGCATGAGTTCGGCCGTGTTCGGCTCGCGCCGTTGCTGCAGCCCGGTGATCTGGTCGTCGTCAGCGGCCGGCTGGGTATCGGCAAGACGGCGCTCATCCAGGGTGTCGGCGTGGGGCTGGAGGTCGGCGAGCCGGTGCTCTCGCCCACGTTCGTGATCGCGCGGGTGCACCGCGGCGGCCGGATTCCGCTGGTTCACGTGGACGCCTACCGCCTGGGTTCGGTACTCGAGATCGACGACCTGGACCTGGACGCGGATGTCGCCGCCTCGGTCACGATGGTCGAGTGGGGCGAGGGGCTAGTCGAGCAACTCGCCGACGAGCACCTCCTGATCGAACTGACCTGGGGCCTTTCATCTGGCGGTTTGCCAGCAAACCGCCAGGAGGGTGACCGCAGCGCTGGTCTTGAGTCTGGCGGTTATCGCGAAAACCGCCAGGCAGACGACCCGAATGACGCCGACGAGCCGCGCTCCGCGAGGCTGACTCCGTACGGACCGGGCTGGCGGGCCCGGCTGGCGCGGACTCGTGGCTGCCTAGGCTGGATGTCGTGCTTGTCCTCGCGCTCGACACCGCGACACCGCTGGTCGTCCTTGGCGTAGTCGAGCTGGACGACAGGTCCGTCCGCGCCGCGGCGAGCGTGCTCAGCGGCAACCGGCATGCCGAGACCCTCGGGGAACTCATTCCGGAGGTGCTGCGCTCGGCCGGCTTGACCCCGGCCGACCTCTCGGCGGTTGTCGTCGGCCTGGGGCCGGGGCCGTTCACCGGGCTCCGCGTCGGGATCGTGACCGCGGCGGCTCTGGGGGACGCGCTGGGCATCCCGGTCCACGGCGTGTGCACCCATGACGCCATCGCCGCGAGGCACGCGGCGCTCGCCGGCTCACGGTCACCGGGGACGACTGCGCTCGAGGGGGGTTTCGTGGTGGTCACCGACGCTCGCCGGAGGGAGTGCTATTGGGCCACCTACGACGCAGCGGGGACCCGAACGAGCGGCCCTGCCGTGGCCAGCCCGACGGACGCGCTGCAGAGTCCGGACTGGAGGCCCGATGGCTTGGTGATCGGTGATCCGGCCTTCTCCGTCGCTCTGGGAACCGAGGTGCTGTCCGCGCAACCCGATCCCGTCGGGCTGGCGCTGGCCGCACCAGAACTGGTCGCGGGGGAGCCGCCCGGACCTCTGGAACCCATGTATCTGCGCCGTCCCGACGCGACACCGCCGGGGTCGCGCAAGCCGCAGACACCCGCGTTCTGATGACCAGCCCAGCGCAGACCGTACGGCTTCGACCGCTTCGGCTCGCAGACCTGCCGGCCGTGATGTCGATCGAGGAAGAACTGTTCGCGCCGGACAGCTGGACCGAGGCGATGGTGCGCGATGAGCTGAATCGGCCGGAGAGCCGCTATTACCTCGCGGCTGAGGTCGACGGGGACGTCGTCGGGTACGGCGGCTTCGTCGACTACGGGGACGAAGGCCATATCGCGACGATTGGGGTCCGGGAGTCGTTCCAAGGCAAGGGGATCGGCGGGCAACTGCTGGATGCGCTCCTCGCCGAAGCGGATCGGCGAGTCAGCCGCGTCCTGCTCGAGGTACGGGAGGACAGCGAGGTACCGCAGCGGCTCTACCGCAGCCGAGGGTTCGCCGAGATCGGGCGACGGCGGAACTACTACCCACTGAGCGGGGCGGACGCTGTGGTGATGCTGCGTGGCTGATAACGCGAACGGTCCACTCATCCTCGGCATCGAAACTTCTTGCGACGAAACCGGAGTCGGCATCGTCGCCGGCCATCGTCTGCTCGGCCGACGCGGTTGCCTCGAGCGTCGACGAGCACGCCCGCTTCGGCGGCGTCGTACCCGAAGTCGCCTCGCGCGCTCACCTCGAGGCGATGATCCCGACCGTGCACCGCGCGTGCAGGGACGCCGGAGTGGCACCTTCCGATGTGGACGCCATCGCTGTCACTGCGGGGCCGGGATTGACCGGCGCGTTGCTCGTCGGAGTCGCGGCCGCGAAGGCGTACGGCCTGGCGCTGGGCAAGCCCGTGTACGGCGTCAATCACCTCGCTGCGCACGTGGCTGTCGACACGCTGGAGCACGGGCCGCTGCCGGCACCGGCCATTGCGCTGCTGGTCTCCGGCGGGCACTCCTCGTTGCTTCAGGTCGATGACGTCACCGGATCGATCACGCCACTGGGCTCGACGATCGACGACGCGGCAGGTGAGGCCTTCGACAAGGTCGCTCGCGTTCTGGGGCTGCCCTTTCCCGGCGGCCCGCACATCGATCGGATGGCCGCTGCCGGCTCAGCCGAGGCGATCCCGTTTCCGCGGGGGCTCACCGGCCCGCGCGATGCGCCGTACGACTTCTCCTTCTCCGGCCTGAAGTCCGCCGTCGCGCGCTGGGTGGAGCGACGGGAGAGGGATGGCGAACCGGTCCCCGTCGCCGATGTCGCGGCCTCCTTCCAGGAAGCCGTCGTCGACGTGCTCACCGCCAAGGCCGTACGGGCTTGCCGGGACACCGGCATCGAGCATCTGGTGCTCGGGGGTGGGGTGGCGGCCAACAGCCGACTCCGTGCGCTGGCGGAATCGAGAGCGGCTGCGGCCGGCGTGCAGCTGCGGGTTCCACGCCCCGGACTGTGTACCGACAACGGCGCCATGGTGGCCGCGCTCGGGTCGCTGCTGGTCTCCGCGGGACGCTTGCCGTCGCCGAATCAGCTGGGCGCAGACTCCACGCTGCCGGTCACCGTCGTCACCGTTGCTGGCTGAGCGCGGACTCCACCCTGCCGCTCACCTTGGTCAGCGATTGGCTAACTAGCCCCCGGTTGAAGAGTTGGCACTCTCGGGACTAGAGTGCCAATTGGAACGACCGGTTCCTGGCGCCCGCGACGACAGGCCGGTCGTACCGAACCACTGCACGATCTGTCAGACAGTCAACTGCGCTCTACGCGACTATGCCCCAGAAGGGGGAGGTCAAGAGAAGTGACGACCGCTACCAAGGTCAACATCAAGCCCCTCGAGGACCGTGTCGTTGTCCAGGCAAACGAGGCGGAGACGACAACCGCCTCCGGCCTGGTCATCCCGGACACCGCCAAGGAAAAGCCCCAAGAGGGAACCGTCATCGCCGTCGGCCCAGGCCGGATCGACGACAAGGGGAACCGCGTCCCGATGGACGTTTCCGCAGGTGACACCGTCATCTACTCCAAGTACGGCGGCACTGAGGTCAAGTACGGCGGCGAGGAGTACCTCGTTCTTTCGGCCCGCGACCTGCTCGCGGTAGTCGTCAAGTAACCCGTACCAACCGCACAACCGCACACGAGCACGTCGACCCGCCCCGAAGGCCCTCGTGGCGTCGGGGCGGGTCCATGCTCGACCCCCGTTCTTTCCGCAGTCTCCGCAATCCGTAATCCGCAAGATCCAAGAAACCGGGAAGGGATCCCACCTCGATGCCCAAGCTGATCCGATTCGACGAAGCTGCCCGCAGTGGCCTGCAGCGAGGGGTCGACCAGCTCGCCCAGGCGGTCAAGGTCACCCTTGGCCCGGGCGGGCGCAATGTCGTCATCGACAAGAGCTTCGGTGGTCCGACGATCACCAACGACGGGGTGACCATCGCCCGCGAGATCGACCTGACCGAGCCGTTCGAGAACCTCGGCGCTCAGCTGGCCAAGAGCGTGGCCACCAAGACCAACGACGTGGCCGGTGACGGGACGACGACCGCCACGGTGCTGGCCCAGGCGCTGGTCAGCTACGGCCTGCGCAACGTCACTGCCGGCGCGAACCCGGCGGCTCTCGGGCGCGGCATCAACGCTGCGGTCGCGGCCGTGAACGAGGCCCTGGACAAGGCCGCGACGCCGGTCAACGGCCGCGATGACATCGCACAGGTAGCGACGATCTCCGGGCAGGACGCTGAGATCGGCGAGCTCATCGCCGATGCCATGGACCAGGTCGGCTCCGACGGTGTGATCACCGTCGAGGAGTCCAACAGCATGGAGACCAGCCTCGAAGTCACCGAGGGCGTGCAGTTCGACAAGGGCTACAGCTCGCCCTACTTCGTCACTGACGCATCCGCCCAGGAAGCGGTCCTCGACGACCCCTACGTGTTGCTGAGCAGCACGAAGATCAGCTCCTTGGCCGATCTGCTCCCGATCCTCGAGAGCGTCATGACCGACGGCAAGCCGCTGCTGGTCATCGCCGAGGACGTCGAGGGCGAGGCGCTTTCCACCCTGGTCGTGAACTCGGTCCGCAAGACGTTCAGCTCAGTCGCCGTCAAGGCCCCGTACTTCGGCGACCGGCGCAAGGCATTCATGCAGGACCTGGCCGTCGTCACCGGCGGGCAGGTGATCGCCCCCGAGGTCGGGCTCAAGCTGAGCGAGGTCGGCCCCGAGGTGCTCGGCCGGGTGCGGCGCGCGACGATCACGAAGGACTCGACCACTCTGGTCGACGGCGGCGGCAGCTCCGAGGACATCGCCGCCCGCATCGCGCAGCTGCGAACTGAGCTCGAGAACACCGACTCCGACTGGGACCGCGACAAGCTCCAGGAGCGTCTGGCCAAGCTGGCTGGTGGCATCGGCGTGATCCGCGTCGGTGCGGCCACCGAGCTGGAGCTCAAGGAGAAGAAGCACCGCATCGAGGATGCGATCTCGGCCACTCGGGCAGCCGTCGAGGAAGGTGTCCTTCCCGGAGGTGGTAGTGCCCTCGTGCACGCCATGTCCGTGCTGACCGACGGCCTCGGCCTGGAAGGGGACGAGAAGACCGGCGTCACGATCGTGGCCCGAAGCCTGCGCGCACCGCTGGTCCAGATCGCCGACAACGCGGGGGTCGAAGGCCGTGTCGTGGCCGACAAGGTGGCCGAGTTGGGGCCGGGAAACGGCTACAACGCTGCAACCGGTGAGTACGGCGACCTCGTCAAGCAGGGAATCATCGACCCGGTCAAGGTCACCAAAGCCGCCTTGACCCACGCGGCGTCGATCGCAGCGATGATCCTCACGACCGAGAGTTCGGTGGTCGAGGCTCCGGCCAAGCACGAGCACGAGGACGGCGCGGCCAACGGCCACGGCCACTCGCACGGCCACGGGCACAGCCACTGACGCTCTAGTCGATCGCGCTCTCCGAGGCGACGACTCCATCGGCGTACCCGCGGGCGTACTCCCACGTGACGTACTCGGCCGGGTCGGGGTCGTATGGCGGCTCGTGCAGACCGGTGACGCCCTCGTCGAGTAGTTGGCGCAGGTTCGACTGCATCAGCGCCCAGCCGATGTGATGGATCGTCTCGCAGTCCGGGCAGTCGATCACGATGCCTTTGATCCCGGTCGGCTCGAGGAGCGTGCGGTAGACCTCGAGATCTTCGAGGTCGATGACGATGTCCTCGCGCTCGTCCGGAGTCAACGGAACACGCTCATCGTCATCGGCATTGTCAGGCTCATGGGCGTAGGGCTCGCCGGGCAAATCGGAACTCACAGGAGCCACCGTAGCCCGCACTACGATGAGGCGGACACCGATGGCCGCGCAAGCGCCGACGGTGCGGAGTACAGCTGGGCGGGACTGAGGGAGCACAGGTGGAGCAGCGCGGCATCGACCGGCCGAAGTTCCTCGACGAGGGCCTGACCTTCGACGACGTATTGCTCGTCCCAGCGGCATCTGACGTGCTGCCCAACTCGGTCGACACCAGCACCCAACTGTCCCGCAACCTCCGGTTGGCCATTCCGCTGGTCTCCAGCGCTATGGACACCGTCACCGAGTCCCGCATGGCCATCGCGATGGCCCGACAGGGTGGTGTGGGAATCCTGCACCGCAATCTCTCGGCCGACGATCAGGCGAATCAGGTCGATGTGGTCAAGCGCTCCGAGGCCGGAATGGTGAGCCACCCGATCACGTGCTCGGCTGACGACACGATCGCGACGGTGGACGGACTCTGTTCCCGATACCGGATCTCCGGAGCCCCCGTTGTCGATTCCGACGGAGTGCTCCTCGGCATCGTCACCAACCGCGACATGCGCTTCGAGACCGATCGTGGCCGACGCGTGCGCGACATCATGACGCCGATGCCGCTGGTGACCGCCCCGTACGGCGTCAAGCCCGACGAGGCGCTCGGCCTGCTGCGCCAGCACAAGATCGAGAAGCTCCCGCTGGTCGACGACTCCGGGAGACTGCGCGGCCTCATCACGGTCAAGGACTTCGTCAAGAGCGACGCGTTTCCGTCGGCGACGAAGGACGAGAGCGGCCGGCTGGTCGTCGGTGCGGCGATCGGGGTCGGCGAGGACGCCTACAAGCGTGCCGGGCTGCTGATCGAAGCCGGGGTCGACGTGCTCGTGGTCGACGTGGCGCATGGCCACCACCGCAGCATCCCGGAGATGATCGCCCGGCTTAAGGCGGATTCCAGCGTCGAGGTCATCGGCGGCAACATCGCCACCCGAGCCGGGGCGCAGGCCCTCATCGAGGCCGGCGCCGACGGGATCAAGGTCGGCGTCGGACCGGGATCGATCTGTACGACGCGAGTGGTCGCCGGGGTCGGGGTACCTCAGGTGACCGCGATCTATGAGGCCTCTCTGGCCGCGCGGCCGGCCGGCGTACCCGTGATCGCCGACGGTGGCTTGCAGTACTCCGGCGACATCGCCAAGGCCATCGCCGCCGGCGCGGATTCGGTGATGCTCGGCAGCCTCCTGGCCGGCGTCGAAGAAGCACCGGGCGAACTGGTCTTCGTCAATGGCAAGCAGTACAAGACCTATCGCGGGATGGGCTCGCTGGCAGCGATGCAGAGCCGCGGCGAGGCCCGCTCATTCTCCAAGGACAGGTACTTCGCCGACGACGTGCTCTCCGACGACAAGCTCGTGCCGCAGGGCATCGAGGGTCAGGTGCCCTATCGCGGGATGTTGGCCGGCGTTGCCCACCAGCTGGTCGGCGGGCTCTGTGCCGGGATGGGCTATTGCGGCGCCGCCACGATTGCAGACCTGCGCGACCACGCCCAGTTGATGCGGATCACCTCGGCCGGATTGACCGAGAGCCACCCACACGACGTGCAGATGACCGTCGAGTCACCCAACTACCGAGCCCGCTGAGCGGGCAGGCAGAACATGCGTGATTACGTCGAGATAGGACTCGGCCGCAACGCCCGGCGCGGCTACAAGCTCGACGAGGTGTCGATCATCCCGTCGCGTCGTACCCGCGATGTCGACGATGTGTCGACGTCCTGGCAGATCGACGCGTTCTCGTTCGGGATCCCGATGATGGCCACACCGTCGGACGCGGTGATGAGTCCGGACATGTGCGTCGCCGTCGGCCAGGCCGGCGGACTCGGCGTACTCAACGCCGAGGGACTCTGGACCCGCTACGACGACCCGAGTCAGGCTTACGCGCGGATCTCCGAACTCAGCGAGGATGACGGCTCCGGCATCGCCACGCTGCAGCGGATCTACGCCGAGCCGGTCAAGCCGGATCTCATCTCAGCGCGGATCAAGGAGATCAAAGACGCGGGCGTGACCACAGCCGCCCGGGTCTCGCCCCAGCACACGACCGAACTGGCGCCGGTCCTGCTGGCAGCCGGCGTGGACATCCTGGTCATCCAGGGCACGATCGTCTCCGCCGAGCACGTCACCAATCACGGCGAAGGCCTCAACCTGAAGCAGTTCATCGCCGACCTCGATGTCCCGGTGATCGTGGGCGGTTGCGCGGACTACCAGACTGCGCTGCATCTCATGCGGACCGGTGCGGCCGGTGTCCTGGTCGGCATGGGCGCAGATGAGTACTCCAGCAGTGACGAGGTCCTCGGCATCCGCGTGCCGATGGCCACCGCCATCGCTGATGCGGTCGCAGCCCGGCGGGACTATCTCGACGAGACCGGCGGCCGCTACGTCCACGTCCTGGCCAGTGGCGAGATCAGCACCAGCGGGTCGATCGCTCGGGCGCTGGCCTGCGGCGCGGACGCGGTGGTGGTCGGGGAGCCGCTGCGTACCGCCATCGAGGCGCCCGCCGGCGGACGCTACTGGGACTCGGTTGCAGCGCACCCAAGACTGCCGCGGGGCGGTCTCGCGGCAGTCGAGGTCGGTCGGGTGCCCCTGCAGGAGGTCCTGTACGGGCCCAGCAGCCGACACGGTGGGCGGACCAACCTGTTCGGCGCGCTGGCCCGCACATTGGCCAAGACCGGCTATCGGGATCTCAAGGAGTTCCAGAAGGTGGACCTGGTGCTGTCCCGGCCCGACGCATGACGCGTCCGGGCACCAGCACCGTTCTGGTCGTCGACTACGGCGCGCAGTACGCCCAGCTGATCGCCCGCCGGGTCCGCGAAGCCCGCGTCCACAGCGTGATCGTCCCGCACACCATGCCCGTCGCGCAGATGCTGGACCGCAATCCCGCGGCGATCGTCCTGTCCGGTGGCCCCGCCTCCGTCTACGCGCCCGGCGCGCCGGCCGCCCCGGCGGGCCTGTTCGACGCCGGAGTGCCGGTGTTCGGGATCTGTTACGGATTCCAACTCATGGCCCAGGCGCTCGGCGGGGTGGTGGCCCGTACCGGAACATCTGAGTACGGCGGCACGCCGCTGGCGGCGACGCCCGATGGCTCGGCGTTGTTCAGCGGGCTACCCGACCATCAGCTCGTCTGGATGAGCCATGGCGACTCGGTGACAGAGCCACCCCCGGGCTTCTCGGTGACCGCCACCAGTCCCGGATCAGCTGTTGCGGCGGTGGAGGACCTCAGCCGGCGGCTGGCTGGTGTGCAGTTCCACCCGGAAGTCGGGCACACCGAGTACGGCCAAGCAGTCCTCGAACGCTTCCTGCACAACGTCGCCGGGTGCCGCCCGGACTGGACGATGGAGAGCGTCATCGACATGCAGGTCGATCGCATTCGGGCCCAGGTCGGCGGAAAGCGGGTGCTCTGTGCGCTCTCCGGCGGAGTGGACTCCGCCGTTGCGGCGGCTCTCGTGCAGCGTGCGGTCGGCGACCAGTTGACCTGCGTGTACGTCGACCACGGCCTGATGCGCCTGGGCGAGACCGAGCAGGTCGAACGCGACTACGTGGCAGCGACCGGCGTGGATCTGCGCGTCGTTCGGGCGGAGCAGCAGTTTCTGGACGCATTAGCCGGGGTGGCCGATCCCGAGCAGAAGCGAAAGATCATCGGCCGGGAGTTCATTCGCGTCTTCGAACAGGCTGCCCGCGATATCGCCGGAACCGACGGCAGCGTGGACTTCCTCGTCCAGGGCACGCTCTACCCCGATGTCGTGGAATCCGGCGGCGGGACCGGCGCTGCCAGCATCAAGAGCCACCACAACGTCGGCGGGCTCCCGGAAGATCTGGCCTTCGAGTTGGTCGAGCCCCTGCGTGAGCTTTTCAAGGACGAGGTGCGGGAAGTCGGCCGCCAGCTCGGCCTCCCAGCGAGCATCGTTGGGCGCCAACCATTTCCGGGCCCCGGTCTGGGAGTGCGGATTGTCGGTGCGGTGGATGCCCACCGGTTGGATGTCCTCCGGCGGGCAGATGCGATCACTCGTGAGGAGCTGACCAAGGCTGGACTGGACCAGTCGATCTGGCAATGTCCGGTGGTGCTCCTCGCCGATGTGCGCTCGGTCGGCGTCCAGGGCGACGGTCGTACGTACGGCCACCCGATCGTCCTGCGCCCGGTTTCCAGCGAGGACGCCATGACCGCGGACTGGACCCGGCTCCCGTACGACCTGCTGGCCCTGATCTCGACCCGGATCACGAATGAAGTCCCTGAGGTGAACCGCGTGGTGCTGGACGTGACCAGCAAGCCACCGGGGACCATCGAATGGGAATGATGAGGACAACGGAGCAGGATCACTGAGATGTCGACGACGCCACCGCCCTACCAGCAGGATCCGCAGCAGCCGTACCAGCAGGGATCACCGCAGCCGTACCAGCACGGACCGCCGCAGCCGTACCAGCACGGACCGCCGCAGCCGTACCAGCAGGGACCGCCGCCGCCGCAGGCCCCGCCGCACCCGCAAGGACCGCCGCAGCAGGCTGCCGCGATGTATGTGCCGCTGTTCTATGTGAAGCAGCGGATCACGTTGATGATCAACCGTTATGAGGTACGCGCCGCCAACCCCGATGGCAGCGAGGGCGGCCTGCTCGCCCTTGCCGAGCAGAAGCGGATGCAACTGAAGGAAGAAGTCATCTTCTTCGCCGACGAGAGCAAGACCCGACGGGTGTTCTCGTTCAAGGCCCGGCAGCGGCTGGACGTCCACGCCCAGCACGACGTCTTCGACGAGCGCGGCCAGCCGTTGGGCATGTTCAGCAAGGAGTTCGGGGCCAGCCTGTTGCGTTCCACCTGGCACCTGTCCGCGCCGGGGATAGAGGCACTGGGTCAGGAGCGTCGTCCGTTCATCGCCATCCTGCGCCGGATCTGGACGCTGATCCCGTACCTGGGCGACATCTGGGTTCCGTTCATCTTTCACTTCGACTTCGTCGACAAGGCGACCGGTCAAGTGGTGCTGATCAGCGAGCGCCAGAAGGCAGTCCGGGATCGCTACACCGTCTCCGTTCCCGACCAGCGGCTGGATTTCCGAGTCGCGGCGGCGATGGCAGTTGCCTTGGACGCACTACAGAGCCGGTGAATGCCACTCACCGGCTCTGAGCCCGCCCTCAGCGGTTGGTGTCCCGCTCCCAAGCTGCTTGCTCGGGAGAGGTTGCCGACGTTCCGGTGGAGGTGTGTCGGCGGGAGCGTAGTTCGCTGACCAACAGCAGGATCCCGGCTCCGATCAAGATCAGCCACAGCGGAGCCGCGCCAAGCCGCGGCAGGTCGAAGACGCCCACCGTGACGGACACGATGCTGAAGGCGAGGAAGACCAGCCCGGCGACGAGCGCCATCAGGTCGACCCCGCGGCGTGGTTGCTGGTCAGCCGACACGATGCACCTCCGCATTGCCGAATCGAACGTCCACATCAAGGATGATCTCGGGATCTTGGTCGCCGACGTTCGGCCCGTCACCCAGGCCTTGATAGAAGCCGTCGATGACATCGCGGTTCCCGAACACGGACACCGATCCGAAGACCGCGTCCCCGTTGAGCGAAATGTCGGCCTCGGTTGGCACGAGGATCGTGAAGTCGCCCATCGTGACGTTGATCTGGATCTCGGTCGGATCCTCCGAGGTGAACGCAATTCGGGACAGATCGAGGGTGGTCTCGCCCATCAGGACCTCGTAGGTGCCCTGCACGTCGTCAATGGCGGCCGGCTGGTAGTTGCGGGCACCGAAGGTCGCATGATCGAAACCGCCACGGGAATCGACCGCTGACGTGACGAACAAGCCGAGCGAGAGCATCAGGCCGAGGACGATCAGGCCCGCCTTGCTGCGCCGCCACGGCCCGAAGGCGCTGACCAGAAGACCGACTCCGACGATGGCGACCGCAATCGCGAAATATGCCGAGGGTTCGAGCGACCAGTCGCCCAACCGCTCCGTCAGCGCGACGACGCCCAGGCCGATCAGCAGGACTGCCAGAGTCACGCCCGGGACCGGGGAGCGGGGACCCTTGGGCACCGGTGGTGGCCTAGGCGGCACGGTCTCGCCACTCGCCGAGCGATCCGACGCGGTGCGCTGACCAACCCCGCGCTGCCAGAGCTGCTGACCATCGTCGCTGGGCATGAGGATCGCCAGGGCGATGTAGAGCAGGATCCCGGTCCCGGCTGCGAAGACCAGCGCGACGAATCCGACGCGGAACAGAATGGGATCTACGCCGAAGTGCCGGCCGAGACCGCCGCAGACGCCGGCGAGCAGCCGGTCAGATGAACTGCGTTGGAGCCGCTCAGCTTGGTGTCGCGGTGGCGGCGCGGACCCCGCCGGCGGTGGGACGTACCCCGGTGGCGGTGCGTCGAAGCCCTGCGCCGAGCGACCGAAGGCGGCAGTCTGCTGGTCGGTGATCGGCGGCCCGGAGGATGCCGGGCCGGTTGCCGCGGTCACAGCGTCGGCCTGACCCGCGCCAACGAATTCGGTCGTTTCGTATGGGGCGCTGAGCTGCCGAGTCTCGGCCGATTCGGGCGTGGGCAGGTCGGAAGCCGCCGGCGGATCGTCCGGATCGGGCGGGTTCGGCGACTCTTCGGGGCTGGGTTTGTCGGTCATGTCGAGAATGCTGCGCTCAGACGGCGCGCGCCGGTATCGGGTAGCACCCTGACCGGCACCCCCAATGTGCAGGTGCAGTCGCTAAGGGGTTCACCGGATGGCTGCTTCGGACACCGCATGTGACGATCATCTGGTGACAACCGCAGCTCCCGGGCGCCCACCGCTGGTCCGGACCCGTGACGATCGCCTCGTCTCGGGTGTCAGTGCCGCGGTCGCCCGGCATCTGCGGCTGGATCCACTCATCGTCCGCGGTGCGTTCGTGGCTCTGACCTTTGTTGGAGTCGGGGTCCTGATCTATGCCCTGCTGTGGGTCTTTCTGCCGCAGGTCGACACGGTCGAAGTCGAGCCGTCGCAGGCGCGGCCCACTGTGCGATCGGGTTCGCGCCTGCCGAGTCTGGATTCCCTGCGGGACAAGCCGTCGGTCGGCATCCTGCTGATCGGCGTCGGTGGCGTCTTGCTCCTGATGCAGATCGGCCCCTTCGGAAACTTCCAGGTGTTCTGGCCGCTGATCATCGTGGGTCTCGGCTTGGCATTGATCTGGCGGCAGGTCGACGACCGGGACCTGTTGAGCCGACGGAGCCTGCGTTGGCGACTGGCGGTCGGCGCTCTGGTGACTGTCGTCGGACTGGTCACCGTTCTCGTGACCCTGAACTTGCTCGAAGTGAGCTGGCAGAGTCTCGTGTCGACGTTGCTTCTCCTCGGCGGAGTGGCTCTCGCGACCGCGCCCTGGTGGCGGCGGCTCGTGGCCGAACGGACCGTCGAGCGGCGAGCCCGGATCCGAGTGGAGGAACGGGCCGAAGTGGCAGCGCACCTCCATGATTCAGTGCTGCAAACCCTGGCGCTGATTCAGCGGCACGCCGAGTCACCGCGTGAGGTCAGTCGGTTGGCTCGTGGTCAGGAGCGCGAGCTCCGCTCCTGGTTGTACGGGCATCCCGGCGAGGACACCGCGACGTTCGGCGGCGCGCTGGAGCGGGCGGTCGCAGACATCGAGGCGTCCTATGACGTCCAGGTGCAGTCAGTGATCGTCGGTGATGAAGCGATGGACGAGCAACTGACGGCCGTCGTTCAGGCGAGCCATGAAGCCATGCGCAATGCGGCTCGCCACTCCGGGGAACAGAACGTGTCGCTCTACGCCGAAATGGATTCAGAGGGAGTCACCGTGTTCGTACGCGATCGTGGGGTCGGATTCGATCCCGAGGGGATCGCGGAGGACCGCCGCGGAGTGCGCCATTCCATCGTCGACCGGATGACCCGGCACGGCGGCACCGCGCGGATCACGACCGCTCCAGGCACCGGCACTGAGGTCGAGTTGCACATGCTCCGGAACGCATCATGAGTCAGCTCAGAGTGTTTCTGGTCGACGACCACGCCATGATCCGCTCGGGCGTGCGCGCCGAACTCGGCGCCGATCCCGAGGCATCGCTGGCTGTGGTGGGGGAGGCCGGCAACGTCGAGGACGCGGTGCGCGGAATTCTCGAGACCACTCCGGATGTCGTCCTGCTCGACGTACACATGCCGGGCGGCGGCGGTCGGGCGGTGCTCGACCAGGTGCTCGGAAAGGCACCCGGCGTCCGCTTCCTGGCTCTGTCGGTATCCGACGCGGCCGAAGACGTGATCGGCGTCATCCGTGGTGGGGCACGGGGTTACGTCACAAAGACGATCTCCGGAGTCGACCTCCGCGCCGCGGTGGCCAGGGTTGCCGCCGGGGATGCGATCTTCTCGCCGCGCCTGGCTGGGTTCGTCCTTGATGCATTCGCCGCCGGTCCGGCGGTCGTCACGGAGGACGTAGCCGAGAAGGCGCTGGATGTGCTCAGCGCCCGTGAGCGGGAAGTCATGCGGCTACTCGCGCGCGGCTATACCTACCGTGAGATCGGCCAGCAGCTGTTCATCTCCATCAAGACGGTCGAGACCCACGCATCCAACGTGCTGCGCAAACTCCAGGTGTCCAACCGCAACGAACTCACCCGCTGGGCCGCCGACCGCCGCATCGTCTAAAAAACGAAAGTCAGAGCGGCCTGTGGTCGATGACGCAGAACTCGTTGCCGTCGGGATCGCGCAGCACGATGAAGTCGCAGTCGTCGGGATAGGGCCAGTCCTCGACCCGCGTTGCGCCTAATTCGACGAGCCGCTTGACATGGCGATCCTGCTCGGCCGTGTAGAGGTCCACGTGGACTCGCACTGGTTCTTTCGGATCGGTGTCGGTCAGCTGCATGGAGACCGGTAATCGCTTGCCGGCTGGATCCACCAGCATCATGAACTCCGGATCCCAGGCCGTTTCGCGGGGCTGATAGCCGAGGGCGGCGGACCAGAACCCAACTGCGCGCTTCATGTCCCGGACGTTGACCACAACGGTCGCCAGGTGCAGGTCTGCGACATCACTGTCAGGGTGGTTGTTGCCAGTGCCGTCGCGGTCAGTGTCGTCGCTACCTTCAGCCATGCGCGTGACGGTAACCACGCCTTCTGACAGCAAACCGTCAGGCGGTGCCGAAGATGTGAAACGCCTCCGCGAGCCGACCTTCTGGCAGCCCGGCATTTCGCGCTAGCGCTGCGAAGGCCGTGTGGACGAACTCGGCCACATCCATGTCCGGGGTCTGGCTGGCATGGCAGTTGAGGGCGGCGATCTTGCGTTCAGCGACGTCGGTGATGTCGACGAAGTAATTGGGCTGTGGGCTACCCAACTGCCAGACCTCGCGGACCTTCCATGGCTCGAGACCCTCGACGGTGCGGAGCTCGGGATGGGCATAGGCGTTGCGGGCGTCGGGGTAGACCGCGCAGAGGGTCGCCTCACCGGCCGCCAGGTGATCGGGATGGCTCGCACCGATCCGGCGATAGTTGCGCTCTGGGGAAGCGGCAATGACTCGATCGGGACGGACCTGGCGGATGACTCGGGAGATGTCCCGGCGCAGTTCATGGGTGACGGTGAGCCGGCCGTCGGGATAGCCGAGGAAGATCAGATCCGTCACGCCCACTGCCGCGGCGGCGGCGCGTTGTTCGCTCTGGCGAATGCCGGGGATGAGGCTGCGGTCGACGGCGTGGTCGAATCCTCCGGCGTCGCCATCTGTGATCAGGCAGTACGTGACGTGCAGCCCAGCGTCGGTGAAGGTCGCGATCGTGCCGGCGGCACCGAAATCGACGTCGTCGGGATGTGCCACGACGACGAGCACCCGCTCGACGTCATCGAGCGGTTCGTAGGCGGGGGTGGTCAGCGAAAGCTCCGTACTCCTCAGTACTGCCGGCGCCGTACGAGACGTAGCCGCAGCCCTGCTCTGGTCAGTGGTGTGCGCGATCGTTTGGTGCGGTACAGCTAGAGGCGGCCCCGTCCGGCTCGCAGCAAGAGCATCGCCAGCGACGTGCCGGTCTCGCCGAGGGCAGTGGAGAAGCGGGCTACGACTGCTTGTTCCCGGGACAGGGCCAAGCGGGTGCCGCCTGAGGCCATCCGCAACTTGCCGACCTGACGGGAGATCTCGGTGCGTCGAGCCACCAATTCGATCAGGGCCGCGTCAACCTGGTCGATCTCGATCCGCAGGTCGCCGATCGCCGCGTCCGTCTCCTCCTGGGTGAGAGGAGGCTCGGTGTCCGTCGGCGGATCCACCGGGAGTGTCGCTGAGCTCTCAGGTTTCGATTCAGTCATCGTGATCACAGGTTCCTCCGGAAGCCGTGGACCCGCGTCCGGGACGAAAAAAACCCGGGCTGGTGGGCCCGGGTGTCTGTCGTGGACTGTGCTCAGTCAGCAGCGACGGATACCGGAGGCCGGTACCCATAAAACTCGCGCGCGCTGATGGACACGCGGGCGAGTATGTCACATCCGCCCCAGCCGACGCCCTCGGCAGCATCGCCGGCTCGCAGCACAGCGGACCCGGCCACCGGGCCACCTCGCGGATCGGGAAAGTCTGATCGGCGCCGTAGAGTTGACTTGATATGTCCTCCTCCGCATCCACTGACTACCTGGCACAGAGCGGTCAGCAGGCTCTGATCGAGGACGACGCCGAAGCCGGTGCCCGAGCGGCCGCCGCCGAGAGCGACCCGCGAGAGCGCCGGATTGCGGCGCTCCTGGACGGCCTGAACCCCTCGCAGCGCGAAGCGGTGATCCACGAGGGCGGTCCGCTGCTCATCGTCGCAGGTGCGGGCTCAGGCAAGACGCGCGTCCTCGCCCACCGGATCGCCTATCTGCTTGCCGCGCGGGATGTCGCCCCCGGCTCGATCCTCGCGATCACCTTCACCAATAAGGCCGCCGGTGAGATGAAAAACCGGGTCGCCGGGCTTGTCGGTGGCCGCGCACGGGTGATGTGGGTGTCGACCTTCCACTCGATGTGCGTCCGGATCCTGCGCGAGCACGCCAAGACGCTGGGGTTCAAGAGCACCTTCTCCATCTACGACCAGGCGGACTCCTCACGCCTGATGGCCATGGTCGCTCGCGATCTCGAACTCGACCCGCGGCGCTATCCGCCGCGCCTGTTGGTCAACCAGATCAGCAACCTCAAGAACGAATTGATCGACGACGAGTCCTTCTCGCCAACGACCGCTCCGGAGAAGGTGCTCGCCCAGGCCTACCGGATGTACCAGCGTCGGTTGCGCGAATCCAACGCGATGGACTTCGACGACCTGATCATGACCACCGTCCATGCGCTGCAAGCCTTCCCGGACGTGGCCGAGTACTACCGCCGCCGCTTCCGGCATGTGCTCGTCGACGAATATCAGGACACCAACCACGCGCAATACATGCTGATTCGTGAGTTGGTCGGTCGTCCTGAGCGGCATACCGTCGATGGTGACGTGCTCGGCGAGGGCGAAGACCTCGAGCCCGCGGAGTTGTGCGTCGTCGGCGATGCCGATCAGTCGATCTATGCCTTCCGTGGTGCGACGATCCGCAACATCGACGAGTTCGAGCGGGACTATCCCGACGCGACGACCGTCCTGCTCGAGCAGAATTACCGCTCCACGCAAACGATCCTGTCAGCGGCCAACTCGGTCATCACCCGCAACACGGCACGCCGTCCGAAGAACCTATGGACCGATGCCGGCGCCGGAGAACAGATCCGTGGGTACGTTGCCGACAACGAGCACGACGAGGCCGCCTGGGTCGCCGAGCGGATCGACAAGTTGACCGACGCGGGACTCGCCAGACCCGCGGACGTGGCTGTGTTCTACCGCACCAACAGCGCATCCCGGGTCTTCGAGGAGGTGTTCATCCGCGTCGGAATGCCGTACAAGGTCGTCGGCGGCGTCCGCTTCTACGAACGCAAGGAAGTACGGGACGCACTCGCCTACCTGCGGGCGATCGCCAATCCCGACGACGTGGTCAGCGTTCGCCGGATCCTGAACACTCCGAGGCGCGGGATCGGCGACAAGGCAGAGGCGTGTGTCGAGGCGTTGGCCTCCCGCGAGCGGATCAGCTTCACCGATGCTCTGCGCCGGGTGAGTGAGGCTCCGGGGATCAACCCGCGTTCGGAAGCCGCGATCGCCGACTTCAGCGCCTTGATGGACGCCTTCCGCGAACAGGTGGCCGCCGGCGTGGGCCCCTCGGCGATCCTGCAGGGGGTCCTGGACCAAACCGGCTACTTCGAGCAGCTGGCTGACTCGGTGGATCCCCAGGACGAGAGCCGGGCAGACAACCTCACCGAGCTGGTTTCCGTGGCTGCCGAATTCGAAGCTGCCAACTTCGAAGGTGGCTTGCAGGAGTTCCTCGAACAGGTGTCTCTCATCGCCGATGCAGACATGGTGCCGGTGGCGGGGGATGATGCAGGTGTCGTCACACTGATGACGCTGCATACGGCGAAGGGACTCGAGTTCCCAGTCGTGTTCTTGACCGGCCTGGAGGACGGGATCTTCCCGCATATGAGATCACTGGGTGATCCGCGGGAATTGGAAGAGGAACGCCGACTCGCCTACGTCGGGATCACCAGGGCACAGAAGTGGCTCTTCGTCTCGCGTGCAGCAGTACGCGCGGCGTGGGGGCAACCGTCATACAACCCGGCGTCGAGGTTCCTCGACGAGCTACCACCGGACCTCGTGGATTGGGAACGTATGCAAGCCGCACCTGCCTCCCCGCTCGGCTCGGCTCAAGCTCGGGTGGCCGCGACAGGGCTGTCCAGCGGTGGATTGCGCGGTGGGTTCGGCAGCCGTCCGCTGATCACGCTGGAACCGGGCGACCGGGTCTCCCACGATGCCTTCGGACTCGGCACGGTCACGGCTGTGTCCGGAATCGGCGAAAAGGCCCAAGCGACAATCGACTTCGGTTCCGGGGGCTACAAGCGGCTGGTGCTGCGTTACGCGCCGGTCCACAAGCTCTGACCCGACGGGCGCCGACTTATTCGCTGACGGGAAGGGCGCTGACGTCGATCCCGCGCTCGAGTAGCCATTCTTCGGGGTCGAGGCGCTCGCCGTCCTTGCCGCCGACATGGACTTCGAAGTGCAGGTGCGGGCCGGTCGAGTAGCCCTCGTTGCCGACTTCGGCGATGATCTCGCCACCCTCGACGATCTGGCCGGGCTCAACGAGAATCTCGGACATGTGTCCGTAGAGGGTCACTTCGCCGGTCTCGTGTTGGACGTAGATGACGTTGCCGAAGCCGCTGGCCGGTCCGGCCTCCAAGACCACGCCGGACGCGGCGGCAACGATCGGCGTACCGATCGGCGCGGCGATGTCGATGCCCCAGTGCATGGTGCCCCAGCGCATACAGAAGCAGCTGGTGAACCGGCCGTTGACCGGCAGGAAGTACTCCAGGTTGCCCCCACGCTCGGAGCGCGAGGCAGCAAGGGCCTCGAGGCGGGCGGCCGCTTCCGCGGCTGAGATTGCCTGCCGCGGCGTGCCGTCCACGCCGAGCGGGATGCCGGTGTCGCTGCCGACGCCGTAGCCGCTGTCGGCGCTGGTGACCGAGGTGGGGGCCTGGGCCCCGGAGATGCCACCGGGCAGCCAGGCCAGCAGCGCGCCGACGACGAGTGCCGCGAGGATCAGGGGACCCCGATTGCTGGGAGGTCGCGGAATACGGCTTCCCTCACGCTCCGCGCGAGGTGTGCTGTGACGCGACACCTGACCCCTTCTCGACCCTGGGACGCACGCGTGGCCCGTCCGGTGCTCACGGCACTCAGACGCCACCTGCGCCGCCCCGTTTACGCTTTTCCAGTCACGCTCTGAATCCAGCCTGACCAATCAGCTAGCCGGAACCCAGTGCGGTTCCGTGTCGCGACCGTAACCAACGTGCGCACGGGATGCAAACTCTTCGTACAAGGGTCTTCCGAACATGATCACTCTGCGCAATATTTTGTGGATCATGCTGCGGGGGTCAACCGTGCGGGTTTGCGTTATGTGATCAGCTTGGCGGAGATGTTCGGCACACCAAGCGTCGCAACGCGCTGATCCCAGGCAGGGACATGTGCCCTCTCCCACGCACCATGACGTTGGTCACATCTAGGTCGGCGCGCCGTGGCGAGGTTCTCATGGCCGTGGCGCAGCGGTCGGCTTGCTAGCGTCGTGGCCGACATGCCAGCGAACAAGAGCGGCCGACCCGCGCCAAGAGCGGCGATCAAGGGCTCACCCAAGACATCGGCAAGGGAGCCCGTCAGGGCAGCGGGAAAGGCCTCGGCCGCGTCGTCGGCCAAGCGGGCACCGGTCAGGTCGACGACCAAGAAGGCGCCGACCAAGAAGGCGCCGACCAGAAGGCGCCGACCAAGAAGGCGCCGACCAAGAAGGCGCCGAGCAACAGCAGCCGTCGGCCGTCGCGTCGCCAACCGGCCGGAGAGGTCGTGCTTGGCACGGTGCCCGTCGTCAGTCGCGTGATCGGCGGCGTCGGAGTCCTCGCCGGCGTGCTCTTGGCCGTCTCGGTCCTAGTCCCCGAACTCACCGTCGGCAGTCAAGACGTCGTCGCGGGCGACTCGTTTGCCAGCCTGCTCGCCGCCTGGATCTGGCCGCTGGTGATCATCGCCGCCGGCGCAAGCGTCATGCTCGGTCGATACCCGCGCTTGGGCCTGGCCGCCTTGGGCGCCGCGGGGACTCTGTCGGTGCCGGGGCTGCTGGGGGCGCTCTACTGGGCGAGCGACGATGCGGCCCGGGGTAGGTACGAGATCATCGCCGGTCGCCGGCTGCTGACCAGCACGGTCGATGTGCGCGCCGGCTGGTTCATCGGTCTAGCGGGACTAGCCCTCCTGATCCTGGTGGCGATCGCGGTGAGCTGGGTGTGGTCGAGGGTGGTCATGGACGACAGCGAAAGCCTCGATCCCGGCCGGCCGATGCTGGGTGGGTTGGCCGCTGTGACCGGGGTGACGGCCGTGCTGGCGCTCAGCGCCACCCTCGTCGGGATACCGGACGAGGTCACGGTCACGCAGCAGATCATCGCCGGTGCGCTGCGTCCGGTGGAAACGGTCGTGCCAGTCGAAGGTGCGATCGGGATACTGGGGCACCCCGGCCTGGGCCTGGCTGCCGGCCTGATCCTCGCGGCGATCCTTGTCATGTTCTCCATGTTCGCGACCTCGTTGCGGCCCCGGTTGGCGGTGGTGGGAGCGCTGGGCGCCTTCACCGGCTACACCCTGGGACTGGTAGGGCAGGCCATGGTCCAGGCAGGACGGTCGCCGGAGATCGAGGTAACGGTCGGCGGTTGGGGCCTCGTCGTCGTGGCTGCTGCCTACGCCGGGCTCACCATTCTGGCGTGGCGCTGGAACCCTCCGATGCGGGCCGCCAACCGCGGACTCCCGATGCGAGCGGCGAGTCGGCGGGCGCTCAAGAAAGGTTAGAGTTCCCCCATGAATGAGCGGATTCGGGTCGTCGTCGCCAAGCCCGGCCTCGACGGTCATGACCGCGGTGCCAAGGTCGTCGCCCGCGCCCTACGGGATGCGGGCATGGAGGTCATCTACACCGGGTTGCACCAGACACCGGAGCAGATCGTCGAGACCGTCATCCAAGAGGATGCCGATGCGGTCGGGCTCTCGGTCCTCTCCGGTGCCCACATGACGCTCTTCCGTCGACTGACAGAGCTGCTTCGCGAACGCGAGATCGACGATGTCCTGGTCTTCGGCGGAGGCATCGTTCCGGATGCTGACATCCCGGAACTCGAAGAACTCGGCGTGGCCAAGATCTTCACCCCCGGCGCGACGACCACCGAGATCGTTGACTGGGTTCGGACGAACGTCACCGCCCCCGCCGTCTAGCTAACCGCAGCCCACCTGGGGTGCCGGGGCAGTCTGCTCTGCGCTGACCTGCGGGAGCGTGAGGATGTTTCCGGCGCTGGTCGAGGTGACGACGCTGGCCGGTTGCGGGGCCGTCGATCCTCGATAGGCGAGGTCGCCGCCGGCGAAGGTGAGGGCGATCCGATGCCCCACCTCGAAGCGATGCACGATGCCTGGCAGTTCGATCTCGACCGCACGGTTGATGTTCGGGACCCGCACCGGCGAGATCAAGCGGTGCGGCAACTCGACGGTCGTCCCGTCCGGGGCAATGTCGTACAACTTCGCGAAGACAACCAACTCGCCGAAATCGCCCAACAGTTGGGTCAAACCGACGGTCAGCGACGAGAACCGCACGGTGACCCGTGGCACGCCGACCACCGTCACCGGCTGGCCGGAAATCGGGGCGGACCGGAACTGCGCAAAGGTGCCGGGCGGATCCAGCACCGGCAGGCTCTGATCCAGCGCGGAGGTCTCGGTGTAGTTCGGACCGATGATCGGCAGCCCTGCGTACGGAAGCGTGCTGCCCGAGCGCACCAGACTGGCCTGACTGACCAACGCGTTCGTCCCGGAGAGGTAGAGCGAGGTCGAATTGCCGACGGGGTACCTGGGCGCGACGGCGTACGCGGCTCGAGCGTTGGGCGCTGTGTAGGCGTAGTCGCGGAAGTAGGAGAAGTCATAAGAGGGAGTCGGGCAGGACCCCGCCGCATCAGGGCCCTTGAGGTAGTAGTCGAGCCACTGGACCGCGACCTGACCCTGATAGCTGTCGAGGAGGTGGCGCGGGTCGAGTTCTCCGGCGACCGGAGCAGCGTCGCTGTGACCCCAGAACTGCCACATCAACTTGACGTCGGTGCCCTGGTCCTTGAGCGAGCGGTAGGTCGCCACTGATTCCTGCAGGTTGAACAGGGTGTCGGACTGGCCCTGGGCGATCAGCGTCGGAACCGTGATGTCCTGGATGTAGCTGGCCACCGACCGCCCACGCAGGAACGTGACGCTCTTCTGGCTCGGGTACCCCTGGGTCGCGATCTCGGTGAGGGCAGCACAGACCTGCTGGTCGAAGTTCAGACACGTCTCGGTCAGGTATTCGACGATCGCGAGTGGATCCGTTGCCGATGGCAGGTCCTGCACGCCCCGACCGATTCCGAGCGTGGTGAACAACAGCGTCCACTGGTATTTCGTCACGCCGACGTTCGCGGAACTGACCGAGTCGCCGGCCGGGAGCGCGGTGTTGTTGGGCGCGAGGGAATACGCCAGGTCGTTCCAGGTGATGATCGGGATGATGGCGTCGAGCCGCTGGGGCTGGCCGGTCATCGCCTCGTACCCGGCGGTCGCGAACTGGATCTGCCCGCCGTAGGAGCCGCCGATCATGGCCGCGCGGGGGTCGAAGGTCGTCGCATCGTCCAGGATCACGAAGTCGATGTGGACCGGGCTTCCGGTCGCGTCGTCGACAGCGGCGATCGAGGGGTCTCCGCCCAGAAAGCGCAGCAGTTGACTCCCGGCCGCGCCGTCATGCTCGCGGTCGTCCAGCGTGATCGGGCAGAGGTTGCCGTCGACGAAGCCGATTCCGGTGTAGGAGAGCGTCACATAACCGAGTTCGCCGAAACTCTGCGCATAGTCGGCTTGATCTGTCTTGGTGCCGCCGAATCCATTCGTCGCCAGGATCGCCGGTGCTGGTGCCATGGCGCCCACGCCGGCGGGTACGTACAAGTCCGCATCCAGGGCGCATGTCCGGTTCTCCGGACCGAGGCCGGTCACCGTGATTGTCAAATCTCGCGGCACGATGTCGGCAGCCACGGCAGGAGTGGCCGCGACGACCGCGACGACGAGCGAGGAGATGACTCCGACCACCAGTGCGGCGGCGGTACGGCGGACACGGCGGACGGCGGGCACTGGCGCTCCTCAGTGGGGCTGGGCCGGGGGCGGGTGGGGGATCGTGGCGGGAACAACGCGCCAAACGGGTCAGAGTTACGCGCGGGTAACCCGGTTGATCCATCAACCACAGCGGGACCTTCCAGTGGCTTTCGCTATGGTCGCCGACCGTGGACCTTTACGAATACCAGGCGCGCGACGTCTTCGACTCCTATGGCGTTCCGGTTCTGGCCGGAGGCGTGGCGACAACCCCCGAAGAGGCGCGCGACATCGCTGCCTCCATCGGGGCGCAGGTGGTGGTGAAGGCTCAGGTCAAGACGGGTGGGCGGGGCAAGGCCGGTGGGGTCAAGCTCGCCGACACTCCTGAGGATGCGCAGGCGCGCGCCGCGGACATTCTCGGCATGGACATCAAGGGGCACACGGTGCATCGGGTGCTGGTCGCCCAGGCAAGCGATATCGCCGAGGAGTACTACTTCTCGTACCTGCTCGACCGCGCCAATCGCAGCTTCCTATGCATGGCCTCGGTGGCCGGCGGTGTTGAGATCGAAGAGGTTGCCGCCAACAACCCGGACGCACTTGCCCGCGTTCCCATCGACGCCACCAAGGGAGTGGACGAGGCCCTGGCCCGCGAAATCGTCACCGCGGCGCGCTTCCCCGATGACGTCGCCGACCAGGTCGTCAGCATCGCGATGTCGCTGTGGAAGGTCTTCGTCGGCGAGGACGCGACGTTGGTAGAGGTCAACCCGCTCGCCAAGACTCCGGATGGCACGGTCCTTGCCCTGGACGGGAAGGTGAGCCTCGACGAGAACGCCGCTTTCCGGCATCCCGACCATGCGGCCCTGGAAGACGCGTCAGCGACGGACCCGCTCGAGCAGGAGGCGAAAGCCAAGCACCTCAACTACGTCAAGCTCGACGGGCAGGTGGGCATCATCGGAAATGGCGCCGGTCTTGTCATGTCCACCCTCGACGTCGTCGCCTACGCGGGGGCGGACTTCGACGGCATGAAGCCGGCCAACTTCCTCGACATCGGCGGTGGCGCATCAGCCGAAGTCATGGCCGACGGACTGAGCATCATCCTGTCCGACCCGTCGGTGCGCAGCGTCTTCGTCAACGTGTTCGGCGGGATCACCGCCTGTGACGCGGTAGCCGACGGCATCGTGGCAGCCCTTGGTCTGTTGGGTGATTCGGCGACGAAACCGATCGTGGTTCGTCTGGACGGCAACAACGTCGAGGAGGGCCGGCGGATCCTCGACGAGGCGGCGCACCCCCTCGTCGAGCAGGTGGACACCATGGACGGCGCCGCTCGCCGGGCCGCCGAACTCGCTGCCGCGGCCGCGTAGAGCGCAAGAAGGAGCCCCGTACCGAATGTCGATCTTTCTCAGCGAGAACAGCAAAGTCATTGTTCAGGGCATGACCGGCGCCGAGGGCAGCAAGCACACCCGCCGCATGCTGGCCTCCGGAACGGCGGTCGTCGGCGGCGTTACCCCAGGCAAGGGCGGCCAGACTGCGGACTTCGATGGCCGCGCACTACCGGTCTTCGACTCCGTGGCCGACGCTATCGCCGAGACCGCCGCGGACGTGACGGTCATCTTCGTACCACCGAAGTTCGCCAAGTCAGCCGTGCTCGAGGCAGTCGACGCGGGCATCGGACTCGCCGTCGTCATCACCGAAGGCATCCCCGTGCACGACTCGACCTATTTCTGGGCGCACGCACAGGATGGGGTCACGCGCATCGTCGGCCCCAACTGCCCGGGCGTGATCTCCCCAGGCCGGTCCAATGCGGGCATCATCCCGGCAAACATCGCGGGCCCGGGACCGATCGGGCTGGTCAGCAAGTCCGGCACCCTGACCTACCAAATGATGTACGAACTGCGCGATCTGGGCTTCTCCACAGCGGTGGGAATCGGCGGTGACCCGGTCATCGGGACCACGCATATCGACTGTCTCGAGGCCTTCGAGGCAGACCCGGACACTGAGGCCATCGTCATGATCGGCGAGATCGGCGGGGATGCCGAAGAGCGCGCCGCAGACTTCATCGCCGCATCAGTGACCAAGCCTGTGGTCGGCTACGTGGCCGGATTCACCGCACCAGAGGGCAAGACGATGGGTCACGCCGGCGCCATCGTGTCGGGATCTTCCGGTACCGCCGAGGCCAAGAAGCAGGCACTGGAAGCGGCCGGAGTGCGGGTCGGCAAGACACCGTCTGAGACCGCGCGACTGATGCGGGAGCTGCTGGTATCTCGCTGAGTGGGTGCTGGCGACCGCGGCGCAACCCTGGCGCGGCTACTTGCCCGCCTAGCGGCTACCCAGCATGCTGAGCCAAAGCAGGCTCGAAAGTCGGGCCCTGCCAAGATGAACACGAAGAGCCGCAACTCGGCGGCAGTACTGAAGGAGTGGAAGCGATGACTGCACCCGGCAGCGGACCCGGATCCCCTGGGGGGTACGGCCAGCAGCCCGGCGGTTCGCAGCCCGGCGGGTTCGGCCAACAGCCACCGCCACAGCAACCCGGTTACGGCCAGCAACCACCGAGCGCCAGCCAGCCCGGATACGGCCAGCAGCCCGGTGGGCCGCCCGCCTACAGCGGCGGTGGTCAGCAGCCCACGTACGGAGCGCCGGGTCAGTACCCCGGGGCCTCGGCAGGCTCTGGCTCGGGCGTTTCTTTCGATATGAAGTCACTGACGATCGCTGACTGGCTCGCACTCGGCGGGTCACTGCTGTTCTTCATCTTCAGCTTCTTCAACTTCGCTGTCGCCGACCTTGGGGATGTCTGCGATGGGCTCCCGGACGAGTCACGCGCGATCTGCGAGGCGACATACAGCGGTACGGACTTCGGCGCCAGCGCCTGGAACTCTGGTCTGCTGAGCTTCGCCATCATCCTGCTGCTGGTCGTGGCGTGCGCGATCCTGGCGAAGGCGTTCAAGGTGATCCCGCCCGCCGTGCCGCTGCACTTGATCATCGCCGGCATCGTCTTGCTCGTCGACATCTTCTTCGTGATCGAGTTCCTGCGCGTCATCACCGAAGATGGGGTAACCGTCGGGATCGGCGGCTGGCTCGCGCTCGTGGCACTGGTCGCGGTGAATGTCGGGGTTGTCATGTCCTTCCTGGCATCAGGTGGAGCCAAGTCCCTGCAGGGCGGGCTCAACAAGTTGCAGCAGAGCGCGCAGAGCGGTGGTCAGAACCCTGGCCAGGGCTATGGCGGTCAGCCAGCAGGCGGTCAAGCTCCCGCGGGTTACGGCCAGCAGCCGACTCCCGGCTACAGCCAGCCGCCGCAGACCTCCCAGCCGCCGCAGGGTGGCTACGGGCAGCCTGGCCAGGCACCGGGCGGTAGCTACGGTCAGCAGCCACCCGCGGGTGGCCAGCCCGGAGGTTCGAATCCGGCGCCGCCGCCGCCATACGGCTCGGCACCTGAGGGTCCGCAGCACTGATCGAAGGACTCGAGTGCACTGATCGAGGACGCACAGTGGCGCCGGAACGAGGTTCCGGCGCCACTGGCGTGTTTTAGGCCCGATATCTGGAAGGTCGCGGAGCCGCGACCCAGTCTGCTGCGTCAGAGGTCCGTTATCCGATCCGGGAACCGGGCCGGACCATCGAGGCCGGAAGGCAGTTTCAGATGTCGTTGTTCCAACCCCCGAGCACATACACTCGTGCTCCCTCCGGCGCCGTTCCGGTCTGGGAGCCGCCGAGCTTCGGGTACCAGGAACTGCCGTACGGCACGCCTGCCGACGCCGGCCCGGCAGCACCGTACGGCGCCGAGCACTTCCCGCCGGCGCGGCCGGCTCCTCCGCCGCGCCGCCGCTTGCCCGCTCGCCCGGGCGAGATCCTCATCGCCGTCGGCGGCCTGGTCTTCTTCGTCGCCGCTTTCCTGACCTGGGTCTCCTTTTCCTTGGGCCCTCTGTTCGACGTCGTCACCACTTGCGCTGACATCCCGGATCCGAACGACCGTGCTTCCTGCGAGGCAGCCCAGGCTGCAGCCGATGGCACAAGCACCAACGGGTGGGATCTCGTGCTCGTCTCGGTGGCCGGCATCGTCATGTTCCTGATGGCGGCGCTCGCCGTGGCAGTGGTCACGAAGTTGACCCCAGCCAAGCGGGCCACCCGGAAGTGTGTTGCTGCGGGCCTTGTCGTCGTGGACGGCATCGTGTTGCTCTTCTTCGCGGCCTTCGACTACAACTCGCTGTTGACCACACTGTCCAACAACGCAGTCGCCGATGCGGGCTTCCGCGGCGCTGGACCGATGCCCGACAACCTCGGGCCGGCCTACTCACTCGGTATCGGATTTTGGCTGGCCGTTGCCGGATTGCTGGTCGCCCACGTGGGGTTCGCGCTGGCCCGCCGCAAGGTGCGAGCGGCCGACCGGCTAGCCAGGTGACGAGGGTCGGGTGACCGGCTAGCGCGAGGCCGCCCGGCGCGCCTGCGCCGGTTGTCCAGGGATGACTTGCATGGTGGTCGGGTGACCTCCGTGATGACCCGAAGGCCGCCAGTCCCGGATCCTGGGGGTGGCCAGACGTCTGCGGGGGCGTCGGGGTCTGGACTCGGGACGGTGCTCACCGGCGTGGTCGCGGGTCTGGGCGCGGCACTCGCGGGGTTGACCATCCTCGCCGCGCTGATCGGACTTGCCTGGATCGTCGAACCTGCGGTCGGCGGCTCGGTCCTCGGACCGGCGCGGCTGTCGGCTCGGGCTTGGCTGCTGGGCCATGGCGCCGACGTCGAGACTGCCGGCGTCGTCGTGGCGATCACGCCACTGGGACTGACCGCGTTGCTGGCGATCTGTTGTTGGTACGCAGCGTGCTGGGCGGGGCGCCGCACGGAGGTCGCCAGTCTGTCGGACATCGCCCGGGTTCTGGCTGCCCTGGTGGCCGGCTACACGTTGGTGGGCGGGGTCCTGACCCTGCTGGGCTCGACGGCTGGCGCCGCGATAGACCTCTTCTCAGCGCTCAGTGGCGTCGTGGGGCTCAGCTTCTTTGCCGGACTCGCCGGCCTTTTGCGGACTGCCGGCCACGGCAGATTGATCCACGATGTCGTGCCCTTCCCCTCCCGAGCCGTGCTGGCCGGCATAGGTGTCGGTGCGGCGGTGTTGCTGGCCGCCGGATTAGGGACTGTCGCGATTGCGATCGCCACGGATCGGGCCGGATTCGCCGCACTCACCGAGAGCCTGGCTCCGAACTGGACCGCGGGCCTCGGCGTGTTCGTACTGAGCCTCGTCCTCCTCCCGAATGCTGCGGTCTACGCAGTGGCGTTGTTGCTCGGGCCTGGGTTCGCCGTGGGCTCCGGGACGACAGTCTCCGCCTTCGGTGTGCACCTGGACCTGGTTCCCGGATTGCCGATCACAGCGGCGCTGCCCGACGAGCCCGCCGTGCCGCTCGCGGCCATCGTGGCCCTGGTGATCCCCGCCCTCGTGGCGATCCTCGTGGGAGCCGTGGTCGCCCGACGCCTTGACGACGATGTCCGGGCTGCGGCCGCGGCTGGATGGGCCGCGACAGCGGGTGTGACCCTTGCTGTGGCGATCGCTGTGGCTCAATGGCTCGCGGGCGGTTCACTCGGAAACGAGCGCCTGGCGACCATCGGGGCGCCGCCGTTGACCACGATGGTGTTGGCGGCAGCGGTGCTCGCGCCGGTTGCGGCGCTCTCTGCATTCATCCTGCGTCGGTGGCAGACCCGCGCTCGGTGAGGTACGCGCCGGTCGAGGCGGCCGTTAGGGTGCTGGCCGTGCCCGCTCGGTTGGTTGTGCTGGCTTCCGGAAACGGGAGTCTGCTGCAGGCCCTCCTCGATGCCCGAACCGATCCCGGCTACCCGGCCGAGGTCGTGGCGGTGGCCTGCGACCGGCCGGATGCCTACGCGCTGGCCAGGGCGCAGCGACAGAGGATTCCAACCGATCTCGTCGTTGCCGCCGACTTCCGGGACCGTGCGTCATGGGATGCCGCACTCACCGATGCCGTCGCTGGTCACGCGCCAGATCTCGTCGTACTGGCCGGATTCATGAAGATCCTGAGTCCCGCCTTCCTGCAACGCTTCTCCGGGCGGGTCATCAACAGTCATCCGGCCCTGCTGCCCGCGTTTCCAGGGGCGCATGCCGTGCGCGATGCGCTGGAGGCCGGTGTGCCGGTCACCGGCGCCAGCATCATCTGGGTCGACGACGGGGTCGACACCGGCCAAGTGATCGCTCGAACCGAGGTCCCAATCCACATAGGGGACGACGAGTCCAGCCTGCACGAACGGATCAAAGTGGTGGAGAGGCAGATGCTCGTACGCGTCGTGGCCGACTTGGTCATCGCGGCTGAGAAGTCAACACCGGGGCTGCAGCCATGAGCAGAGTGCCCATTCGCCGCGCGCTGATCGCCGTGTATGACAAGACCGGGCTGGACCGACTCGCCGCTGGCTTGGTGGCAGCGGGAGTCGAGATCGTGTCGACTGGTGGGACAGCGCGGCAGCTTCAGGGGATGGACGTTCCGGTGACTCCCGTCGAGTTGGTGACCGGCTTTCCGGAAACTCTTGACGGGCGAGTCAAGACGCTGCACCCCGCAGTTCATGCCGGCATCCTCGCCGACCGCCGCCTCCCGGAACATGTTGCGGCGCTTGCAGACTTGGGCATCGACGCCTTTGAACTCGTGGTGGTGAATCTCTACCCCTTCCGAGAGACTGTTGCCTCTGGCGCGACGCCGGACGAGTGCGTCGAGCAGATCGACATCGGCGGTCCGGCCATGGTGCGTGCCGCTGCCAAGAACCACCCGTCGGTCGCCGTCGTGGTCGACCCAGGGCGCTATGCGGATGTCCTGCAAGCGGTGGTTGAGGGCGGATTCACCGTTGAGCAACGCCGAGTGCTTGCCGCTGAGGCATTTCGGCACACCGCCACGTACGACATTGCCGTTGCCTCCTGGATGGGCAACGTGCTGGCGCCCGACGAGTCCGGGTTTCCGACCTGGGCGGCGGGGTCCTGGGATCGCGCGGCAGTGCTCCGCTACGGCGAGAACCCGCACCAGCGCGCCGCCCTGTACCGGCATTGGCGTCCGGGACTGGCGCACGCCGAGCAGCTGCACGGCAAGGAGATGTCCTACAACAACTACGTCGACACCGATGCGGCGGTGCGCGCGGCCTATGACCACACGCAGCCGTGTGTGGCGATCATCAAGCACGCGAACCCCTGTGGGATTGCCTTGGGCACCGATGTTGCGCAGGCACATCGCAAGGCGCACGCGTGTGACCCGGTTTCGGCCTATGGCGGCGTGATTGCCGTCAACCGGGAAGTCGACCTGGCGATGGCCGAGCAGGTCGCGGAGGTCTTCACCGAGGTCATCGCCGCGCCGGGCTTTTCCGCCGAAGCGCTGACCCTGCTCACCGCGAAGAAGAACGTCAGGCTCCTCCAGATGCCGGCCACGGCAATGCCCGACCCGGTCGAGACGCGGGGGATCAGCGGTGGTCTGCTCATGCAGACCGTCGACCGGCTCGACGCACCGGGCGACGACCCGAAGGCATGGACGCTGGCCTGTGGATCGGCGACCGACCCGGCGACGATGGCCGATCTTGGCTTCGCCTGGCGTGCGGTCCGCTCGGTGAAGAGCAACGCCATCCTGCTTGCGGTTGAGGAGGCAACGGTCGGGATCGGGATGGGTCAGGTCAACCGGGTCGATTCCGCGCGCTTGGCGGTGAGCCGGGCGGGGGAGCGAGCCGCCGGCAGTGTGGCGGCGTCGGACGCGTTCTTCCCGTTCCCTGACGGCCTCGACGTGCTCGCCTCAGCCGGCGTCCGCGCTGTCGTTCAACCGGGCGGTTCGGTCAGAGACGACGAGGTGATCGCCGCCGCGCAGGCGGCCGGCATCACGATGTATCTGACCGGTACCCGGCACTTCTTCCACTGAGCCGAATCCGCACTTTCTCCGGATAAAGTGCGGTCTGGGCGGCGCCGGACGCGACTTTCTCCGGAGAAAGTGCGGCCGCGCCGTGCCGCGCCGGTCAGCTGACGCGCTTGGGCGGCGTGACCGCTGCCTTGAGCGACCCGAGCAGCGCTGCGACTGCCGCGCCCAGGACGACGAGGAATCCGGTGTCGAACGCGGAGAGGTCCCAGTCCGCGGTGATCAGGGCGGACAAGCCCGCGGCCACGATCCCTGCGGAGATCAGCAAGGCGATCAGGCCCATGGCCCGCCGACTCTTCCCGGGAATGAAGGCGAAGAGACCGATCAGGAGCAGAACGGCGCCGCCGAACACAATGACCAAGGGCTGCCAGGTGCCGTCGCTGAAGAAGTTCGCGGCGTCGTCGAGGGCTGCTCTGAAGATGTCGTACCCGTTGAAACCTTCGAACCAGTCAAGGAGGAGGGAGACTCCGATAGCCACCCCAGCCAGGACCAGCAGGATTCCGGCGAGCGGGTCAGGTCGGCGTACGGCGACGGGCTCGGCGGCGTATGCCGAGGTCTGGTCGTAACTGCTGTCGGAGTAGGACATGACCGACCTTTCTGACGTGCGGACCCAGTGAACGGGAGGACGACGACAGGATAGGGAGTTCTGGTGTGTGGTGGGTGTTCGCCACGAAGCATTCACAGTCGGGTTTGGAGCGAGCGGCGCTGCGATGCTGCGCCGCTGCGTGGTCGCGGTAAATCAGAGTGTCATGATGCGTGCCGTGACGGCGACGATTCTCGACGGCAAAGCCACTGCGGCCGCGATCCGCGAGGAATTACGGGAGAAGGTTGCGGCCCTGACGGCAGGCGGGCGGCAGCCCGGACTCGGGACGCTGCTCGTGGGTGATGATCCGGCCAGCCGGTGGTATGTCGGGGCGAAGCACAAGGACTGCGCTGAGATCGGCATCGCCAGCATCAGACACGAACTGCCAGCATCGGCGAGCCTTGCCGAGGTTCTCGAAGTCGTCGACGCACTCAACGCCGATCAGACCTGCACGGGCTATCTGGTTCAGCTCCCGTTGCCGAAAGGAATCAGCGAGATCGCGGTTCTGGAGCGGATGGATCCGGGCAAGGACGTGGACGGTCTGCACCCGGTCAACCTCGGCCGGCTCGTCCTGGGTGAGCCGGGTCCGTTGCCGTGCACCCCGACCGGCATCGTGGAACTGCTGCGCCGCTACGACATACCGATCGACGGCGCGAATGTTGTTGTCGTCGGCCGTGGCATCACTGTGGGACGACCACTTGGCCTGCTGCTGACCCGGCGGTCGGAGAACGCGACCGTGACCATCTGCCACACGGGGACCCGCGATCTCGCGGCGCACGTCGGGCAGGCCGACATCGTGGTGTCAGCGGCCGGCGTACCCGACCTCATCACTGCCGAGATGGTCCGGCCGGGAGCGGCCGTCCTCGATGTGGGCGTGAGTCGGGTGGACGGGAAGATCGCCGGCGACGTGGCTGGTGACGTTGTCGATGTGGCCGGGTATGTGGCCCCTAACCCAGGGGGCGTTGGTCCGATGACGCGCGCGATGCTGTTGGTCAATGTGGTCGCGCTGGCCGGTTCGCCGTGAGCTGATGCCGCCTCTGATAACCCGGCATCGGGTCCTGGCCCAGATCCCGTACCTCGTCGTCGGGCTGCTGGTCGGGGCCGGGCTGCTCCTGGTCGTCTTCGAGTACTGGCGCCGCGGCCTGGTGACCATCGGCGGGGCCATGGGCGTCGCCGGCCTGTTTAGACTGCTGCTCCCGGCCCGGCGGGCGGGCCTACTGAGCGTGCGTGGCCGGGCCTTCGATGTGGCTGCCTACATCCTGCTGGGGGTCGCGCTGATCGGGATCGGGCTGGCCGTCCCGCCACCCGCCGGTTGAGCCCGAGTCCGCCCGTCTGGATAGCCTGACCGTATGGCGAATCCTGACAACACTCGACGTGGCAAGGTGACGGTTGTCGGTGCCGGTTTCTACGGCTCCACGACCGCACAGCGCTTGGCCGAATCCGACGTCTTCGAGACTGTCGTACTGACCGACATCCTGGAGGGCCGCCCGGAAGGACTGGCGCTGGACCTCAACCAGTCGCGTCCCATCGAGGGTTTCGAGACCAAGGTTGTGGGCGTCGGCGGGGGCTCGTACGAGGGCACCGAGGACTCCGACGTCGTCGTGATCACCGCTGGCCTGCCCCGCAAGCCCGGAATGAGCCGGATGGACCTGCTGGAGACCAACGCCAAGATCGTGCGCGACGTGTCCGAGAACATCGCCCGCCTTTCGCCCGAGGCGGTGGTGATCGTCGTGTCGAACCCGCTGGACGAGATGACCGCGCTGGCCCAGCTTGCGACTGGCTTCCCGCAGAACCGGGTGCTGGGCCAGGCCGGAATGCTGGACACCGCTCGATTCACGAACTTCGTGGCGGAGAAGCTCGGTGTGCCGGTCGGCTCCGTACAGACGCTGACATTGGGCTCGCACGGCGACACCATGGTGCCGGTGCCCTCGCGCTGCACGGTCGACGGCAAGCCGCTCTCGGAACTCCTGTCGGCCGAGGAGATCGAGGAACTCGTGGTCAAGACCCGCAATGGTGGCGCCGAGGTCGTGGCGCTGCTCAAGACCGGGTCGGCGTTCTACGCTCCGTCGGCTGCCGCCGCGCGGATGGCCCGTGCCGTGATCGAGGACTCCGGTGCGGTGCTGCCGGTCTGCGCGTGGGTCGACGGCGAGTACGGCATCGAAGGGGTCTACCTGGGAGTCGAGGCTGAAATCGGCCGCAGCGGCGTACGGCGGGTGGTCGAGACCGAGCTGACCGACTCGGAACTGGCGGGGCTGAAGGAAGCCGCGGAGGCCGTCCGCGCCAAGCAGGCCGACGTCGCCGACATGTGAGCTGGCAACCTGTGGCGGTTTTCGCCAAAACCGCAACCACTGAGACACATTCGGTGATCGAAGTGTCGGCGCTGTCTCGCCGTCGTCATAGAAGGGCATGCCAGGCATGAGCAAGATCAAGGTGCACAACCCCGTCGTCGAAATCGACGGGGATGAGATGACGCGGATCATCTGGCATTTCATCAAGGACCGGCTGATCCACCCATACCTCGACGTCGATCTCAAGTACTACGACCTGAGCATCCAATCGCGCGATGCCACCGACGACCAGGTAACCGTGGATGCGGCGAACGCGATCAAGCAGCACGGCGTCGGCGTCAAGTGCGCGACGATCACACCGGACGAGGCGCGGGTCGAGGAGTTCGGGCTGAAGAAGATGTGGGTCTCGCCCAACGGGACGATCCGAAACATCCTGGGCGGCGTCGTGTTTCGCGAGCCGATCATCATCTCGAACATTCCGCGGCTGGTGCCGGGTTGGACGAAGCCGATCATCATCGGCCGGCATGCACACGGCGATCAGTACAAGGCGACGAACTTCAAGGTGCCCGGCGCCGGCGAGCTGACCATCACGTTCACGCCCGAGGACGGGTCGGCGCCGATCCAGCACGTGGTCGCGAACTACGGGTCCGACGGCGGCGTCGCGATGGGCATGTACAACTTCAACAAGTCGATCGAGGACTTCGCGCGCGCGTCGTTCGCGTACGGGCTGCAGCGCGGATATCCGGTCTATCTGTCGACCAAGAACACGATCCTCAAGGCGTACGACGGCGCGTTCAAGGACATCTTCGCCGAGGTCTTCGAGGCCGATTACAAGGCCGACTTCGAGGCGGCGGGGCTGACGTACGAGCATCGACTGATCGACGACATGGTCGCCGCGGCGATGAAGTGGGAAGGCGGCTACGTCTGGGCCTGCAAGAACTATGACGGCGATGTCCAGTCGGACACGGTCGCGCAGGGCTTCGGTTCGCTCGGCCTGATGACGTCGGTGCTGATGACCCCGGACGGCCGCACGGTCGAGGCGGAGGCTGCACACGGGACGGTCACCCGACACTTCCGCGAGCACCAGAAGGGCAACCCGACCTCGACCAACCCGATCGCGTCGATCTTCGCCTGGACCGGCGGGCTCAAGCACCGCGGCAAACTGGACTCGACCCCGGAAGTCACCGGTTTCGCCGAAGCGCTCGAGCAGGTCTGCGTGGAGACGGTGGAGAGCGGCAAGATGACCAAGGACCTGGCGTTGCTGATCAGCCGCGACCAGCCGTACCAGACGACCGAAGAGTTCCTCGGCGCACTGGATGAGAACCTGCAGGCCAAACTCGCCTGAAGACTCGCCGTTCAGGCCACTTTCTCCGGAAAAAGTCGCATCTGGCCGAGCGCAGAACGCACATTCTCCGGAAAAGGTCGCATCGAACCGAGCGCAGAAGGGTCAGGCGGCGCGGCCGCGCAGCGCCGCTCGCACCTGCGCTATGAGTGTCGTTGGCGCGTAGAGATCGCTGGCCGTCGCATGGATGATCAGCCAACCGGCGTCCACCAGGGCATTGAGCCGGCGGCGGTCGCGGCGCATCTGCAGAGGATCTGCGTGATGCGCCCCGTCGTATTCGACCGCTACCCGCGCAGCCGGCCAGGCGAGATCAACGCGGGCGACGAATTCGCCGTTCCTGCGCACCTCGTACTGCGGCACGGCGGGCGGCAGTCCGGCGTCCAAGAAGGTTATGCGGAGGCGTGATTCGGGCGGCGACTCACTGCGCCCGTCCACCAGACTCAAGACATGACGGGCACGACTGACCCGCCACAGGCCAGAGCTCAGGGCGATCCGACTCGTCAGGTCACCGGTGTTCAGGACGCCAGCGTGGAGCATTGCGTCGATCGCCGCGACCGCGGTTGGGAGTGCTTCCAGCGTCGCAACGTCCCAAGCCGCCCGGGCCGGTGTCGTGATCTTCAGACCAGCAGCGGCGGTGATGTCCTGGAGATCCAGAGGCGTCTGATGGATGACGACACCTCGTGGACCATCGACGTGCACGAGTCGAGGGCTTGCCGCTACTACGCGATCATCATTGCCTGCCAACCGGATTCCGTACCACCACGCGGCCGAAGGGCCAGTGAGCGCCATTGACGCCGGCAAGATCAGAGCCGCGGCCCGGCAACGCACGCCATGGTCGATTCGCGAGCCCGCGTCGATGTACACACCATGGAGAACTCGCCGAAAAGCCGGCCCGAGCAACCTGCTTCGAGTCAGCAAGCCGGCCGCCACTGCCTGACTGCCGATGAAAGGAACTCCACGAAGCTGCTGAGGAACGGCGTGCGCGCTTCCCATGGGAGGCAGAGTGCACGGCCGTTGGTGAAGTCCGCAGGCGTTGTCCACAGGGTCGCCTCTCGCCTCAGAACGGACTTTTTCCGGAGAATGTGCGGTCTGGCGCGGTCCACACGCGACTTGATCCGGAGAAAGTCGTTTTGGGGACTCTGCGACATACGGTGGGCCTCGTGCAGACGTTTCTTCCGTACCCGGATTTCGAACGGTCCGCCCGCGCGCTCGACCCGAGGCGGCTGGGCAAGCAGCGGGTCGAGGTCATCCAGATCGTCCGGGCGCTCACCTGGCCCAAGTACGGCTGGGCCCACCATCCGGCCGTGCTCATGTGGAAGGGGTACGAGGAAGCGCTTGGGCGCTACGGACTCACCTGCTGTGACGTCTGGACCGAAACCGGCAACGGCGACACCTGCGCAGCGACCATCGCCATCGACCTCAAGCCGCTCGGCATCGAGCAGATCCGGACCCAGGCCGAGCTCGCCGCAGCCGGAGCGCTCCCGCCCTGGCTGGGTGATGCTGACATACATCGCGGCCACCAGTCGACCCTGCTGCGCAAGGATCCCGATTGGTACGGCCCGCAGTTTCCCGGCGTACCCGATGACCTGCCCTATGTCTGGCCGGTCCGTTCCCAGAATGTCCTCGACGCCGAACGACGCAAGGCCGACAACGCGCGCCTGCGCGAGCAACGAGCCGCAGACCGGGCCGTTCGTGAGGCCGAGCAGGCGCGCCGCCGGCGCAGCCGAGCAGCAAAACGTGGCTGGAAGACCAGGCGCGCCGGCAGCTGACCCCGGAGCCAGGCCCACTTTCTCCGGAGAATGTGCGATCTACCGCGGCGCAGACCGGATTTAATCCGGAGAAAGTCGATTGGGCGCGAGTGACCACTCCGAGCCCGCAGGGGTGTCCCGCACCTCTACACCCGCCGAGGCAAGAGCGTCGCGGATCTCGTCGCTGGCGGAAAAGTCTTTCGCTTCCCGGGCCTGCTCGCGAAGAGTGATCAACAGATCGATGTACGGGCGAAGCGCTTCGGCCGGATCGGCGACACCGTTGCGAGCCAGACCCCCGAGCTCAACCACCATCGAACGCAGCAGCCCGCGCGCGTGATCGCCGTCGTCAGAAGACAGCGTGTCGCCGGCCCAGTCGTGGATCACGGTTTCCAGTTCCAGCACCGCGGCGATCGCCGCATCGGCGTCACGCTCGGCAAGCGCGGAGGTGAATCGGGCCTGACAATGATCGGCTGCAGCGCGCAAGGACAGCGCTTCCGACGGCCGGTTCGCTCCCGAACCTCCCGGTTCGGCATCGGCAACGGGGAGGTTGGGTAGCGAACCGGCGGAAGGGGCCCCTGCAGCGGAGGCAAGGTCGCCGAGTGCCAGAACCGTCCCGCTCGGATGGACGACGCTGACCCCTCGGTGCCGGATCGTCAGAACACCGTTGCCGACCACGCTGACCGTGCCGGCCCCGACCTCGAGGATCACCGCGGTGTGCTCGTCGACGCCGAACACGAATCCCTCGTCCGGGAGCTCACGTTCCAGAGCAGCCAGCCGGCGCTCGCCCAGGTAGCAGAACCGCGTGTCGTGGTGCCCGCCCTCGGCGTTGTCGTAGTGCGGAATCACCACTGCCGGGAGTCCCGTGAGGTCATTCATGAGGTCGAGCCCGTGTTCCCAATGCGGCGCGATTCCCGCCTTGTAGATCTCGTACACCGGAACCGTGTGCGAGCCGAGCGTCAGGGCCGCGGCACTGGCGAACACCAGGGTGCCGCCGGACGTGACGGTCTCGCGAAGGAGTCCAGGCAGCGGCGTGTCCTGCCAGACCCCGAGTGCGTAGGTCGGGCTCCCCGGTCCCGCGAACACCCACTCCGCAGCCCGTACCGCAGTCAGTGCTCGCTCCCGAGCCACGTCGTCCAGATCCGCAGTCCGCCAACCGGCGGAGGTTACCTCCCTCCCGACGCTCGTACGGAAGTAGTGCTGCGCGCGAGCGGTGATGTCGTCGGCGTTCTCCTGGAAGCCGTACGGCGTATCCAGCAGGACCGCGCGACCTTCGGGGATGGACTCCAGGAGCGCCCGGTGGATCTTGATCATGGTCGGGGCGGTCTCACCGGAGCCCATGATCACCAGCCGCCCGGCGGCACTCATGACCGGTCGCCCTCGGCGCGCGCCTCGGTGCCGGCCAAGCCTGCCCGCTCGGCCAGATCGAGTAGGTCACGCGCCAGTCGGCCCGGATGTTGAGCGTGTACGTCGTGGTCGGCCCCGTCGTACCAACGGACTTCGGACTGCGTCAGCGCTGCCGCGGCGCCCTCGACCGCCGAACGCGTTGCGCCCGTCCGGGTTCCGGCCGCGACCAGAAGCGAGGGGACAGCGACGTCGGCAAACCGGTCGGTGATCGGGTAGTCCCACATCGACCGCAGGATCGACAGATGATGCGCCAGGGCAAGCCGCGAGCGGACGCCTCCACCGGGCAATTCGCGAAGGTTGGCCAGGGTCGCCTCGATCGCCCAGTCGTCCCAATCGGGATGAGCGGTCCGCATCATGGCGGCGATCTCGGACCAGGAATGACTGCTCAGATCCGGCGGGGTCAGCTTCCGAAGCGCGGACTCCCAGCTCGGGAACGTCTCGCGCAGCTGGATCCAGCCGCCGTCCACCAACGCGATGGCGGAAGCCAGTTCCGGCTGGGAGGCAGCGAATTCCACCACGACATTGCCACCCCAGGACTGTCCGGCAACGACCGCGCCTTCCAGTCCCAGGGTGCGGATGACAGTGGCGAGGTCTGCGGCGGCCGTGGTCGTGTCGTACCCCGATGTGGGTACGGCCGACTCGCCGTGGCCACGCAAGTCGATCGCTGTGACCGCATACGACGACCCGGGGCCCGACAGGCCCTCCGCGACCCCAGTCCAGAGGAGGGCGTTGGAGGCAAGCCCATGGACGAGGACGAAGCCCAGCCGCGTGCCCGGCCAGCGCAGCACCCTGAGGTCCACGCCCGAGGCGGCAACGACCTCTGATCGCGCCGTCCTCGATTCCACAACACTCCTTCTGGCCGCGGCTCCGGCGGCCGATCGTCTGCTGCGGCGACTGGATGTCAGTGTGAGGATACGAGCGCGGGCCCGCCGACTCTGGCGACCCGGGGGCGGGCGGGCTGCGGCATCGGGAATCGATCGACGACCCCAGTCGACTACCCTGAGGCCGATGGACGACCCCCCGCATACGTTCGATTTGCCTGGCGTTCAAGCCTCGAGGGCCTAAGCCGCAGATGGACAACGTCTGGCTGAATATCGGCCTCATCCTGGTCTTCGTCCTCATCGGCGGCGCGTTCTCCGGTGCCGAGATCGCGATCGTGTCCCTCCGCGAGTCCCAGGTCAGGTCCATCGCCGAGCGAGGCCGTCGCGGCCGGCGGCTGTCCCGGCTGGTGGGCGAGCCCAACCGCTACCTCGCCGCTCTCCAGGTCGGTGTGACGCTGGCCGGCTTCCTCTCGGCAGCGTTCGGTGCCACCGCCTTGTCCGGGCCCTTTGCGGACTGGTTGACCGAATTGGGCATGGCTCCGGGGTTCGCCGACGTGCTGGCCCTCGTGATCGTGACCATCGCGATCAGCTATGTGTCGTTGGTGCTGGGCGAGTTGGCGCCCAAGCGACTTGCGCTGCAGCGCGCCGAACGCGTCGCACAGATCGTCGCCACGCCCGTGGACCGGATCGCCACGATCTTTCGCCCGCTGATCTGGCTGCTGTCGAGGTCCACCGATGTGATCGTCCGGCTCTTCGGCGGGGATCCCACAGCGGCGAGGGAGTCGATCAGCTCTGAGGAACTACGCGATCTGGTCGCTGCCC
>CAVYBR010000012.1:0-93069 GCA_963766765.1 uncultured Actinomycetota bacterium | reverse complement strand
TGGATGAGTCCCTCGGCGGTGCCCTCGCCGCGCTCGACGTCGAAGACCCGACGACTCGGGGTGCGCTCGCGCGATTGCGGGACGAGTGCCGGCAGGCCAAGGAGGCGCTGTCCTCTGACACCGATGTCAGCATTCCTGTGGCGCTGCCCAACCTCTCCACAGAGGTACGAGTGACGCGCTCCGGCTTCGAGGCACTCATCCGGCCTCGGTCACGGAGACGATCGAGGCCCTGCAGCGGGCCGTACGGTCAGCCGGCATCGGCATGGACGGCATCACTCGAGTCCTGCGGTCGGCGGAACCTCGCACATCCCGCTCGTCCGGCAGATGGTCCGGGATGCCACCGGCCGACCAGTTGCCTTGGACGCGCACCCGAAGCACAGCGTTTCGCTTGGCGCCGCTCAGCTGGTCCGTCCCGTGCTCGGCGAACAGGTGTCCGCCCACCCCGCGTGGACTGAGGGCCACCCTCATTCGTCTGCACCGACTCAGGGCCACCCTCTTCGCCTGCACCGACTCAGGGCCACCCTGATGCGACTGTTTCGACTGAGGGCCCCCCTCATTCGCCTGCACCGACTCAGGGCGCCCCTGATGCGACTGTTTCGACTGAGGGCCCCCCTCATTCGCCTGCACCGACTCAGGGCGCCCCTCATTCGCCTGCACCGACTCAGGGCGCCCCTGATGCGAATGTTTCGACTCAGGGCCACCCTGAGTCGTCAGGGGTAGCCGGACAACCTGGCGCTGCCGCAGGTCGGGGCCGATCGCGTCGACTGCTGCTGGTCGGCGCTCTGGTTCTCGCTCTCGTGCTCGCCGGCGTCGGCTACCTGCTGTTGCGCGACGAAGGCGACGACCCGGGCGACATAGCAACCGCATCGACGAGCACTTCCGCCGCGACATCCGCGCCCGCGGCCAGCGCTGGCCCCGCACCAACCGCTTCCTCGGGCGCCGCGACGTTCGGCGAACTCGAGGTCGCTGTCGGCGCCCCGAAATCCGACGGCTCGTCGCTGGTCGTGCCTGTGCACCTGCACAACCGGCTGACCGCCAGCTCGGTGCACATCGGTGAGCTGCGGTACACACTCGGGCTGGACAACGGCGACATCGTGGCAGGCGCAGAGCGGCTCAACACCCAGTCGGTGGAACCAGGCACCACCGGCGAGGTTGAAATCGTCTTCCCCGAGGCCGGTGACAGCCCGCTCGACAGCGCCAGCCTGACCATCGATGCCCCAGGCAAGGTGCCGCTGGAACTCGCCCTCGCCGATGGGTCTGCGATAACAGCGGCCCCAAGCACCGTCACAGCCGCCGGTACCGCGACATTCATCGGCCCCGTCGCGACGTTCACCTACGTCGTCGATGACGCAGTGCTGTCCTTCGACAGAGGTATCGAAGAGGGCCCCGTAGGTCTGAGCGCCGCTGACCGCCGCGCAGACGTCGGTACGTCCTACCTGGCCTTGACGGTGTCCCTGACCGCGAACGCATGCGAGTGCCCGGGTGGCGTCAACTGGGTCAGCACTGACCTGCGTCTCGTGGTCGACGGGGTCTCGGTCACTCCCTGGACCAGTTCGAGCGGGATCGTCGAAGCCGGGGCGACGGTCACCCTCGAGGTCGGTTTCGTCGTGCCCGACGGCGCTGAACAGATCGTCTTCGACGTCGGCTCCACCGCCGGTGATCCGGCCGGCCAGATCGTGATCAGCCAGCCATGACGACCGCCGCCGCGGCGCCGCCCGCGACTGCCGAATCAACGAGCTCGTCGATCGCGGGCGAAGCGCAGTTCTGCGCGGACGCAGCTAGGGTGCTCCGATCGCTTGGCCGTACGGACCTGGCCACTCGCGTCGACGTCGCGGCCGCACGGCTGCGTCGGCCGGCGACCCTCATCTGCATCGTCGGCGAGTTCAAGCAGGGCAAGAGTTCGCTGGTCAACGCACTGATCGGGCAGGAGGTGTGTCCGGTCGACGACGACTTGGCCACCTCAGCCATCACCGTTCTGCACCACGGCGACCCTGCCCAGACGGTGGTGCACCGTCGCGACGGCGACCAGAAGCTGAACGAGATCGTGGCAAATGAGGCGCTGGCCTCCTACGTTTCCGAGCAGGGCAACCCGGACAACTCGCGACGCATCGACCGGGTCGATGTCGCACTGCCGAACCCGCTGCTCGACCGGGGTCTGATGCTGGTCGACACGCCTGGCATGGGCGGGCTGGGCGCGGGGCATGCCGCCGCGACGCTGGCGTTCCTGCCCTACGCGGACGCGCTGCTGTTCGTCAGCGACGCATCGATGGAGCTGTCGGCACCTGAGCTCGAGTTCCTGCGGCGCGCAGTCAGCCACTGCCCGACGGTGGTCTTCTGCTTGACCAAGACTGATCTGCATCCGGACTGGCGGCGCATCGCCACGATCAACGAGGGGCATCTGCGCCGGGCCGGGGTGGCAGCGAGGATCGTCCCCCTGTCGTCCAAGCTGCGCATGCTTGCGCTCCGAACCGCCGATCGCGAGCTCAACGCCGAGAGCGGCTTTCCGGAATTGCTGCGGATCGTGCATGAGGACGTTCTCGACGAGGCCCGCGCCGCCGGGGCGGCGCACGCCGTACGCGAGGGGCGAACCGCACTCGATCAGGTGCTGGCCGCCGACCGTACCGAGTTCGACCTGCTCAACGATCCGTCCACGGTCAGCGCCGGACTCGCCGAGCTCGAGCGGAGCCGAGCCGAACTCGAACACCTACGTGGCCCGGCAGCGCGCTGGAACGTGCTGCTGGCCGATCGGCTCGCCGAACTCGGCGCCGAGGTCAACTACCGCTTCAAGGGCGCCATGCGCGACATCGCCCGAGACTTCGAGGAGTCGGTGGAGAAACTCAGCAACGCCGCCCAGTGGGATTCCTCGGCCCGCGACATTCAACGCGACGTCGCCGTGGCGGTGACCGACACGTTCAGCGCACTGACTGATGGCGGCACGGCAATCCAGGCCGAGATCGAGGCGCTGCTCCGCGCGGAGGTGTCCGGTCCGGCACTCGGTGGGCTCGTCCCGAGCCTGGATGTTTCCGCACTCTGGCGGGCGATGCCGGCCGACCTCAAACCCGGTGTGAGCCGGCGGATGAGTGCGGGCGTCGGCCAGGCGTTCGACGGCTTGCGTGGTGCTCAGGGCGGGATCATGGTCCTCGCGCTGCTGCAGATGGTGTTGCCCGCTGCGGCCGGTGCCGTGATCCTGACCAACCCCTTCCTGATCGGCTTCGGCCTGTTCTCCGGCGGCCGGACGATGCTCGACGGACGCAAACGTCGGCTCGCAGCGCAACGGCAAAAGCTGCGCCAGGCCGTACGCCAGTTCGCCGACGATGTGCAGTTCGAGACAGCCAACGAGCTGTCAACGTCACTACGCACCATGCAACAGCAGTTGCGAAGTCACTTCACCGATCGGATGGCCGAGCTGTCCAGGACCGCGTCCGAACTCGCCCAGCAGGCACAGGCGAATGCGGCGCTCACCGGGCCGGCAGCCGATGCGCGACGTGCCACCTTGCAGCAGCGGATCACCGTCCTTGCCGACGTCCTGCGTATGGCCGATCCGGCGTTGGCCCGATGATTCTCGACGAGGTTCGACGGGTGTGCGTCGCCACCCGCGACGCCGTACGAGATCCCCTGCTGGCCAAGGAAATCGGCATACTGCTCGGGCGTCTCGAGGGACCATTGCGAGTGGCAGTCGCCGGCCGGGTCAAGGCCGGTAAGTCCACACTCCTCAACGCTCTGGTCGGCGAGCGCCTAGCGCCGACCGATGCCGGGGAGTGCACCCGGATCGTGTCCTGGTACCTGTACGGGCCGGCCTATCGAGTGGACGCGGTGACCTATGACGGGGCGCGTACGGAGTTGTCATTCACTCGGGACGACGGTGCGCTGGTCATCGACCTCGGCGGGCTGTCGGTCGGTGCTGTGGAGCGCCTGGAGATCCAGTGGCCCGCCGCGGCGCTGCGTTCGATGACGCTGATCGACACGCCGGGGCTCGCCTCACTCGACGACGCGACCTCGACCCGTACCCGCGATTTCCTCGCCTTGGAGGTCGACCGCCCGGCTCAGGCTGACGTCGTCGTCTATCTGCTGCGCCACCTGCACCGTCGCGATACCGAATTTCTCGATGCCCTGGTCGACCACTCCAGCGCCGAGAGTTCGGCCGCCAACGCGATCGCGATCCTTTCGCGAGCCGACGAGGTCGGCGCCGGACGCCTCGACGCCTTCGAATCGGCGTCCCGGATCGCACTGCGCTATGCCGCGGACCCACAGATTCGCCGCCTGTGCGCGGCCGTACTCCCAGCGTCTGCCCTGATCGCCGAAACGGGGGCGACGCTGGAGGAGCATGAGGTCGCCACGTTGCGAGTGCTGGCCGCGCTTCCCGAGCCCGAGTTGGACAGCATGCTGTTGTCGGCGGACAGATTCCAGGCGCCGAGTGCCTCGACCATCGATGTGGCCGTACGGGCGGCTCTGCTGCGCCGACTCGGGATGTTCGGCTTGCGGTTCGCGGTGGACGTTCTGCGCCGCGGCGCGGCCGGCTCGGCCACCGATCTTGCCGACCAGCTCGCAGCTCGATCGGGCGTGCCCGCAGTAGCCGCCCTGCTGCGCGACCGATTCCTGCCGCGTGCCCAGATCCTTCAGGCCCGGGCGGTTCTGGCTGGCCTGCACAGCATCACTCGCCGGATGGCCGCCACTGAACCGGAACTGAGTCGCTGGTTGCAGGGCGAGCTGGAACGACTCGAGGCGTCGGTTCTGGCGTTCGCAGAATTGCGGCTGCTACAGCTCGTACTCGGTGGCGCCACCCAGCTCAGCGAGTCTGAGGTGAATGATCTCGCGCAGCTCGCCAACCACGTCGACGGCGAACCCAAAGACGCTGCGGCGCAGCCCGAACGAGCCGCCTTCGCACTGGTCGCAGTTGACCGTTGGCGAACGCGCGGCAGCGCACCACTCGTCGACTCGGCGACTCGCGAAGCCTGCGACATAGGCGCACGCCTGAATGAGTCCGTCGCCGCTGCACATCGCACCACGATCGGTCCGCAATTCCGCTGAGTATCAGGAGTGACCATGCCAGGCATCAAGTTCGAGGACAGCTTCGACCCGGCTTTCGACGTCCGAGCCGCGGAAATGTCGCAGGCGGCAACCGTGCAGCAGCAGGCGGCCGATGCGGCTGATGGCGGCAGCACCAACGTGTCGCCGCCGGAGGCCGTGTCGCCACCGGAGGCGGATCAACCACCACCACCGAGCGACGACGAGAGCACGATCGAACAGATCACCGGCAACCTGGGAGAGGCAGCCGAAGACGCACTTCTCGCCGGACTGGCCGTCGCTCCGCCGGTCGCCGCGGCGAAGGCCATCATCGACCAGGGCGAGGAACTTCTCGATGCCGGCAAGGACGCCGTCAACTTCGCCGGGGACGCCGCTCGTGAAGTGGGCGGCGCGCTGGATGACATCTTCGGCGGCGGCGACGACATACCCCCGGGTACGTCCACCTTCCCAGTAGACCCCGATGCGCCGAGCTCAGAGGAGGAGGCGGCAATGCGGGAGGCGGCACTCGAGGCGCGCCGTGCCGAGGTCGATTTGGACGAACGGATCGCCGAGGCCAAGGCCGGCGAAGTTCAGAGCGCCGACCCGCAGATCGGCAGCGGCGTCTACCAGGACCCGCGCTTCGAGGACCTGTCTGAGGGCGGCCCGCACACGCAGGTCGACAACAGCCTCGACCTCGAGTCCGGCATCGCCGGCCATGGTGCTGCGGGTGGGAATGACGTCAGCGCGCCTGACGGTGCGTTCGAGCCGGTCTCCGTGTCGGCGCCGCATACGTCGGTTGGGTTCGTGCCGGATGGTGCTGACGTAGGTGCTGATGCCGGGGCTCCGGATGGCGCGTTCGAGCCGGTGTCGGTGTCGGAGCCGCATACCTCGGCGGGCGCTGGTGATGCCGGGGCTCCGGATGGTGCGTTCGAGCCGGTGTCGGTGTCGGAGCCGCATACCTCGGCGGCGCTGGTGATGCCGGGGCTCCGGATGGCGCGTTCGAGCCGGTGTCGGTGTCGGCGCCGCACACGTCGGTCGGGTTCGTGCCCGATGGTGCTGACGTGGGTGCTGATGCCTGGGCTCCGGATGGCGCGTTCGAGCCGGTGTCGGTGTCGGATCCGCATACCTCGGTCGGCGCTGGTGATGCCGGCGCCCCTGATGGCGCGTACGAGCCGGTGTCCGTGTCGGCGCCGCACACATCGGTTGGCTTCGACCCGGCGTTCGACGCGACCCAAATTCCGATCGCTGTTCAGGACCCGGCAGATGTGCCGTTCGGCTCGGATGTGTCGCTCAACCCGCAGCCGATTCCGCCAGGGATGGATGGTCCGGGAGCGGATGTGTCGTTGAATCCGCAGCCGATTCCGCCGGGGATCGGCGCCGATATCGGCGAGCCGCTTGCAGACGCAGGAGCAGCAGCTGCGCCAAGCGCTACGGATTCCTCGATCATCATCGTCGGCGGTAGCGAGGCAGCGCTAGGTGCTGACGTGAGCGGCGATGGGGCCGAGGTGTCCTTGAATCCGCAGCCGATCCCGCCAGGCATGGACGGGCATCCGCCGTCCCCAATTGCCGAGGGAAGCGACGTCTCGCTGAATCCGCAACCGATTCCTCCAGGGATTGGCGCCGACATCGGCGAGCCGGTGGCGGATGCGGCCAACGCAGCGCCGAGCGCTACGGATTCCTCGATCATCATCGTCGGCGGCACCGAGGCACCCGTCTTCAGTGACGTCCCTGCGGCGCCGATCGCCGCTCCCGTGGCCGTCGAGGTCGAGGTTCACGATGCCCCCGTGGAGGATGTCGCCTCTGCCCTCGCGGTTGAGTTGGCGGCGCCCGCATTCAGCGCGGCCGACAGCCACGACATGGCCCCCGAAGTGGACATCGCCGACGACTCCCTCGACAACTGACGAAGGCACGTCAGTCAGGCAATTCCTAGTTCCGCCCGGATCTCAGCACCCGATTCGCCATGTGCCGGTGCCGGACGCGGGGTGTTGACGACTGTCACCCCGTACCGCGGCGCCGGACTCGGCTGTGGCCGGCCACCGACCTCGACGAACACCTCTCGTTCAACGTTGTGCTCGTCGGCCAAGGCTTCCGGCCAGTTGAGTACGGGTGCCACGCAGGCGTCGGTGCCGCGGAAGACCGCCCACCATTCGTCCCGAGTACGCCGAGCGAAGGTCCCGGCGAACAACGCCCGCAGCGCCGGCCAGTTCGCCGGGACGCCCCGGTCCGGCAGCTCGTCCGGTGCCAGCCCCAAGCCGGACACCAGCGCCGCATAGAACGGCTCCTCCAACGCGCCCACCGCAAGGAAGCCACCGTCGGCGCAGACATAGACGTCGTAGAACGGCGCGCCGGTGTCCAGCAGGTTGACCCCGCGCTCGTCCTGCCAAGCCCCGTCCAGGCGAAGCCCGTGGATCATCCCCGTGAGCAGCGCCGTCCCGTCCACGATCGCCGCGTCGACCACCTGGCCCTCGCCGGTCGCACGGGCGTGCAGCAGCGCGGCGAGGAGCCCGAAGGCGAGCACCATGCCGCCGCCACCGAAGTCCCCCAGCAGGTTCAGGGGCGGAGCCGGGACCTCCTGGGGGCGGCCAAAGGCGTACAGGGCGCCGGTCATCGCGATGTAATCGATGTCGTGCCCAGCGGTGCGCGCGTACGGACCGCCCTGTCCCCACCCCGTCATCCGGCCGTAGACGAGCCTGGGGTTGGCAGCCAGCACCGGCTCCGGACCGAAGCCCAGCCGCTCCATCACCCCAGGCCGGAAACCCTCCGTCAGCACGTCAGCTCGGGCCAGCAACCTGCCGACGACCTCGCGGTCGGCCTCCGCGCGCAGATCCAGCGCGATCGAGCGCTTACCCCGATCGAGGACTGGGTTGACCACGAGCCGGGCCATGCCGTCGTCGGCGGGTCGGGGGCGTTCGATCCGTACGACGTCGGCTCCGGCGTCGGCCAGCATCATCCCGCAGAACGGCCCCGGACCCAGACCAGCGAACTCGACGACGTTGACGCCCTGTAGTGGACCCATCGTGCGACCGTAACGACCGGAGGGGGTTTGCTCTCCATCCAGTGGGGTTAGCTTTGTCGGGTGACCACTCCAGACCGCGAGACTCCAGACCGCGAGACCTTGACCAAGCGGCGCCAAGCCATCAGCGACAAGCATCTGCACCCCCACGCCACCCGACCGCCGACCTCAGCCCGAGGGGTGCACCACATCGCCCTCGTCTCCAGTGACGTGCAACAGACGATCGACTTCTATGCCGGTCTGCTCGAGTTCCCGCTGACGGAGGTCATCGAGAACCGGGACTATCAAGGCTCGACGCACTTCTTCTTCGATATCGGCAACGGCAACCTCCTGGCCTTCTTCGACTTCCCCGGGCTGGATGTCGGCCCGTACGCCGAGGTCTTGGGCGGTCTGCACCACCTCGCGATCTCGGTCGAGCCGGAGAAGTGGGCCCGACTGCGGGCCAAGCTCGACGACGCAGGTGTGGAGTACCTCCTGGAGAGCGAGGTCTCGATGTACTTCCGCGACCCCGACGGCGCTCGGCTGGAATTGCTGGCCGACCCGCTGGGCCAGATGTATGGCAGCGATGTCAGTTGAGTCCGGGCCGGCGCCGGCCCCTGCGCGAGCGAGCCGAAAGCCGCCCGCCAACGGCAGCGATGTCGTCATCGTGGCCAACCGGCTGCCGGTCGACCAGGTCACCGAAGCTGACGGGAGTACGAGCTGGCAACGCAGTCCCGGCGGCCTGGTCACCGCCCTGGAACCGTTCATCCGGGGGCGGCACGGCGCCTGGGTGGGCTGGTCCGGTGCGGAAGGAGAGGCCCCGGAGCCGTTTGAAGAAGACGGCATCCGGCTCGTACCGGTCCCGCTGAACACCGAGGAGATCAGGCGCTACTACGAGGGATTCTCGAATGCCTCGCTGTGGCCGCTCTACCACGACTGCGTGGAACGGCCGCAGTACCACCGCTCGTGGTGGGATTCCTACGCGTCGGTGAACGAGCAGTTCGCGGTCAAGGCAGCCGAGGTGGCCGGGCGAAATGCGGTCGTGTGGGTGCACGACTACCAGCTGCAGTTGGTTCCGAAGATTCTCCGGGAACTGCGGCCGGACCTGCGGATCGGCTTCTTCTTGCACATCCCCTTCCCGCCGATGGAACTGTTCATGCAGCTTCCCTGGCGGCGGCGGATCATCGAGGGACTGCTCGGAGCTGATCTGATCGGGTTCCAGCGCCCGCAGGCGGCCAGCAACTTCCTCCAGTTGGCCCGTACCTTGTGCGATCTGAAGCCGAGCCAAGGCACGGTGTCGGTCGACGATCGTACGGTGACCGCGCGCGCGTTTCCGATCTCGATCGACGCCAAGGACTATGACGAGCTTGCCGATTCCCCGGGGGTCCGCGAGCGGGCGACGGAGGTCCGGAAGGAACTCGGTGATCCGAAACGGGTCATCCTCGGTGTCGACCGCCTCGACTACACCAAGGGCATCGGGGTTCGGCTTCGCGCGCTCAACGAACTGTTGCAGGACGAGAAGCTGACCGCACCGGACACCGTGCTTGTCCAGGTGGCAACCCCCAGCCGCGAACGAGTCAAGCACTACGTCACGATGCGCGAAGAGATCGAGCGCATGGTGGGCCACATCAACGGCGAATACGGATCGATCGCTGGGCCGCCGGTGCACTACCTCCATCAGTCCTTGCCGCGCGAGGAGCTCGCCGCGCTGTATCGAGCAGCCGACGTCATGGCGGTCACGCCATACCGAGACGGCATGAATCTCGTGGCAAAGGAATACGTGGCGGCTCGGGGCGATCTGGGCGGGGCGCTTGTGCTTTCCGAATTCGCCGGTGCTGCGGCGGAATTCAAGCAGGCATACCTGGTCAATCCGCATGACATCAACGGCGTCAAGGACGGGTTGATGCGTGCGCTGTTCGATCCGGTCGAGGATCGACGACGGCGGATGCGGACGATGCGCAGGCATCTCTTCTCGCATGACTTGGATCATTGGGCGCAGTCCTTCTTCGATGCTCTGGAAGGCAAGGAGACGGGGTCATGAGCGCCCGTGCAGAGCCCGGCCAGTTGCGATGAGCGAGCCGGAGCTGCTGCCGGTACTGGCCGAAACCGCCACGCGTCGGCCGCTGCTCGTGGTGATCGATTTCGACGGCACGCTGTCTCCGATCGTGGCTGACCCGGGGCGGGCCGCACTGGCCGAAGGAGCCGAGCAAGTCCTCGCGCGCTTGGGTGACGCACCCGGCGTGCACGTCGCAGTGATGTCCGGCCGGGGCTACGTGGACTTGGGTGAGCGAGTTGGCCACCTGCCGCGCGTCCGGCTGATTGGCAGTCACGGAGCGGAGTACGGCGCTGCTGCGGATGGGGCAATGGCGGGTCAGCGCGATCAACTGGTCGGCGAACTGGAGAAGCTCCTTGCTCCGTACGACGACGCGTTCCTCGAGATCAAGCCGGTCAGCGCCTCGGTGCACACCCGGCGGATGGCTGACCGTGCGGCGGCTGCCGTGCTACGTGAACAGACCCTGGCCGGACCGGCGGCGGCGCCCGGACGGGTCGTGAAGGTGGGTAAAGAGGTCGTCGAGATCGCCGTCGTCGAGGCGAACAAGGGAGTCGCCCTGCGGCGCCTCGCAGACGAGGTGGGTGCGGCATCGGTCATCTACCTGGGCGATGACGTAACCGATGAGGACGCCTTCGCCGTGCTCGGTCCGGATGACGTCGGCATCAAGGTCGGCGAGGGACCGACGATGGCGCCCTACCGGGTGGCCGACAGCGCGGCGGTGCTATCGACCCTGGACTACCTCGCCGATGTCCTCGGATCGGCCGATGCCGACCTGAGGATGGCGCACTGGATCGATCGCCCCGCTGATTAATGCAGTCGCAGGTCGTCCGACGGTGCGCCTAGCGTCTGCCTGCATGACGACTACTGATGACCCGTTCGTGACCGATCGCCAGGATCCCCCGTACAGCGGGCCCGAGCGCGAACAACTCGATGCCTGGCTGGACTTCCACCGCGAGACGTTGCTGTGGAAGTGCAAAGGGCTGACTGCTGAGCAGTTGAAGACGAAGGCCTGCGAACCGTCGACGCTGACGCTGCTCGGACTTGTCCGGCACATGGCCGAGGTCGAGGCCTGGTTCAACAACGACATCACCGATGGTCGGATCCCCGGGATCTACTACACCGAGGACGACCGCGACGGTGACTTCGACAATCTCGCCGACGCGGTCCCGGCCGATGACGTGGCCACGTTCCGTCGTTCGATCGCCCGCTCCCGTGCGTTCTGTGCCAGCCACCAGGACTTGGACGAGGTCCTCGCCAGGACCCGGAACGACGCGGAGATCAGCCTGCGTTGGATCTACCTGCACATGATCGAGGAATACGCGCGGCACAACGGGCATGCCGACCTCCTCCGGGAGCGCATCGACGGCGTGACCGGGGACTGACCCATCGGATCAGCATCTGTTGGCCCGGGCGCCGACCATCGACCGCGACCGCGCTTCCGTGCTGTCGATCCCCACACCCTGCCGGCGACGTTGGCGGCTGCGTTGGTGGGGCGTGCGGTGCCGGGTACGGCGCTGCGGGTTGCCGTGGATGGATCTCGAGCCGGCGATCCGACGGGGTTTGCTGATTCGCTCGTCGAGCCGCTGCGGGTCCTCGGCCGCCCGGCCGTGCTCATCCGCGCAGAGACCTTTTGGCGAGACGCCGCGCTGCGGCTGGAGTACGGCCGAACCGATCTGGAGTCCTTCACATCCGGGTGGCTGGATGCAGCAGCGCTGCGCCGTGAGGTGCTCGACCCGGTCGGTCCGGGCGGCCTCGGGCGATTCCTTCCCTCGCTCCGCGATCCGGCGACCAACCGAGTGACCCGCGAACCGGCCCGCGCCGCCCGGCCGGGCACGATCCTGCTGGTCAGCGGCGAATTGCTGCTCGGCCACGGACTGCCCTTCGATCACACGATCCACCTGGCGCTGAGCCCGGGAGCACGCCGCCGGCATACGCCCGAGGAGTGGCAATGGACGCTGCCGGCGTTCGATGACTACGACCGGGACGTCGACCCCGTACGACGGGCTGACGTCGCGCTGCGATACGACGATCCCGATCATCCGGCGATCCGCGTCAGCCCCAGCGGAAGTGACTAGGGTGATTGACCGACACTTGCCCGCGGTCACTAACGCGTTGCGACACAGGGAGGGTCGGCATGGGCTTGCAGCTCTCCCGGCGTACCTTTCTCGCCGGGCTGGCTACCGCATCGGCGGCGGCTGTCACCGGTTGCGCCGGAACCGTCACCAGGCCCGGTGACCTGAGCCGGCTTCGTGTCATGGCGCCGGCTGCCCCAGGCGGCGGCTGGGACCAGACCAGCCGGGTGCTGCAGCGGGTCATCCAGACCGAAGGGATTGCCCGCAACGTCCAAGTCTTCAACGTCGAGGGTGCCGGCGGCACGATCGGACTCGGCCAGTTGGCCCGCGACTCCGATGACGCGCTGCTGATGACGATGGGGCTGGTCATGGTCGGCGCCGTGGCCACCAACGATTCGACCACGACCCTCCAGGACGTCACCCCGATCGCCCGGATGACTGGCGAGTCCGAGATCTTGGTCGTACCAGGGGATTCCGAGTTCGACAACATCACCGACTTCGTCGAGGCGTGGGCTCAGGACACCCGAGGACTGCCGGTGGCTGGCGGCTCGGCCGGCGGCACGGATCAGATCCTCGCCGGCCTCATCGCGCAGGCGACCGGCGTCGATCCCCGACAGATCAACTACATCCCGTACTCCGGCGGAGGCGAATCGCTGGCTGCGCTGCTCGGCGATCAGGTGGCAATCGGGATCTCGGGGGTCGGGGAGTACGGACCACAAGTCGCGTCCGGAGATCTCAAAGGCCTCGCGGTGTCCGGGCCGGAGCGAGTTGATTCCCTGCCCGACGTACCCACCCTGCAGGAAGAGGGAATCGACGTCGAGCTCAGCAACTGGCGTGGACTCATGGCGCGCCCGGGCATGAGTGACAAGGCGCGGGAAGACCTCATCGAACTGGTGACCCAAACGCATGACTCCGCGGGCTGGGAAGAGGCATTGGCCGAAAACGGCTGGGACGACGAGTTTCTCCCAGGCGAGGACTACTCGGAGTTCCTGCTCGAGGAGAAGGAACGCGTCGACGTGATCCTCACCGAGATCGGGCTGATCTAGTGAGCATCGACGAGGCCACGCCGCTTCCACCCGACGAGGGCACCGACCGTACGGCCGCCGACCGGAAAGGCGCGGGCCGTTCGTGGGGCGAGCTGGCGATGTGCGGGTTGGTTGTCGCCATCGGCTTGGCCCTGCTCTTGGGCGCGGCCTCGATCGCGATTCCGGGATCGAGCAACACCGTCGGCCCGCGCTTCTTCCCGTACCTGGTCGGCGCAGCTCTGGTCGCGGTCGGCCTGGCGCTGGGAGTCCTGGTGTGGCGCGGTCAGCGCGCGCCGTCTGAAGACAACGAAGACGTCGACGCGAACGCGGGAACGTCGTGGGTGTCCGTGGCCGTGATCGCCGTCGCGTTCATGGCACACGCGTTGCTGATCAACGTGGTCGGCTGGCCATTGGCCGTGACCCTGATGTTCGCGACTGTGGCAAAAGCACTTGGTGCGCGGGGCTGGTGGCAACCGCTGGCCGCCGGTGGCGTCGTCTCGGTGGTCGTGTGGCTGGTCTTCGTCAAGCTGCTCAATGTCGCTCTTCCCGGCGGTGTACTGCTCGAGTTGGTGACCGGTGGATAGCCTCACCCAGTTGCTCGAGGGGTTCGGTGACGCGCTCACGCCGCTGAACCTGCTCTTCGCCCTGATCGGCGTCGTCCTCGGTACGGCGGTCGGCGTCCTGCCGGGGATCGGCCCGGCGATGACCGTCGCCCTGCTGCTGCCAGTCACCTACGTCCTCGAGCCGACGAGTGCCTTCATCATGTTCGCCGGCATCTACTACGGCGGAATGTATGGCGGCTCGACCACGTCGATCCTGCTCAACACCCCTGGTGAATCCGCTTCGATCGTCACCGCCCTCGAAGGCAACAAGATGGCCAAGGCCGGGCGCGGGGCGGCGGCCCTGGCGACGGCTGCCCTCGGGTCCTTCGTCGCGGGGACTCTGGCGACCCTGGCGCTGGCTCTGGTCGCGCCACCGGTCGTCGACTTCGCGGTCTCGCTCGGTCCGGCCGACTACTTCATCCTGGCGCTGGTCGCGTTCATCTCGGTCTCGGCAGTGCTTGGCACGTCCGTGTTGCGCGGGCTCGCGTCGCTGGGAGTGGGCCTCTACCTCGGGCTGGTCGGCACCGACGTCCTCACCGGTCAGGAGCGGTTCACCTTCGGCATTCCGCAGCTCGCCGATGGCATCGACATCGTGATCGTCGCGGTCGGACTGTTTGCCGTCGGCGAGGCGCTCTACGTCGGATCTCGGCTCCGTCGCGGGCCGGTCGACGTCGTAGGGATCAGTGGTACGCCCTTCCTGTCCAAGCAGGATCTGAAGCGATCGTGGAAACCGTGGCTGCGCGGTACGGCGCTCGGATTCCCGTTCGGCGCCTTACCCTCGGGTGGCGCCGAGATCCCGACCTTCCTCTCGTACGCGGTCGAGAAGCGACTCACGAAACATCCGGAGGAGTTCGGGAAGGGCGCTATCGAGGGCGTCGCGGGGCCGGAGGCGGCGAACAACGCGGCCGCCGCCGGTGTCCTGGTGCCGTTGTTGACGATCGGATTGCCGACCTCGGCCACCGCCGCGATCATTCTGGCCGCGTTTCAGGGCTACGGGATCCAGCCCGGGCCGACTCTGCTCACGACCGAGTCAGCGTTGGTCTGGACGCTGATCGCCTCGCTGCTGATCGGCAACTTCATGCTGCTGGTCATCAACCTGCCGCTGGCCAGGGTGTGGGTGAAGCTGCTCAAGATCCCACGGCCGTACCTGTACGCCGGCATCCTGCTGTTCGCCTCGCTCGGCAGCTACGCCGTCAATGCCGACCCGCTGGATCTCATCCTCTTGCTGATCGTCGGCGTACTCGGGTTCGCGATGCGCCGCTACGGCTGGCCGGTGGCACCGGCGGTGATCGGGTTGATTCTCGGGCCGATCGCGGAGACCAGCCTGCGTCGGGCGTTGGCGATCAGCGACGGAGACCTCGGCGTCCTGATCGAGTCCGGATTCTCCAAAGGCGTGATCGTCGTGGTCCTCGCCCTCAGCGTCGGCGCGTTGGTTCTCAAGGTGCGGCGCAGTCGCAGTCTGGTTCCCACGGGCACGGAGTAATCGCCGGTAATCGCCGCGAAATGGGTCCAATCCGAGCCCCCAGGCATCGGACCTTTGTGACGACTTCATGGAGCGCGCGAACGATCTTGGCCTTTGCCGGGCTTTGCCTGTCCTTGCTCTGCGGGTGCACGGCTGCGATAGCCGGCTCGCCGACTGCCGTCGGCGACCCGCAGCGCACGACGGAGTCGGAGCCGGCTGAGGAGGAAGAGACCGAAGAGACCGAGGAGAGCGAGGAGAACGACCCGACCCAACCGGCCCCCACATCGCCGGAGGACGTCGCCTGCGAGTTCGGCGCTGCGGCCTTCCCCAACGTTGGATTGCTGGTCAATCTGGCGATCTTCGAGGAGACCTCCGGCCTCTTCCCGGTCCCGACTGAGACCCGGGAGTCGACGGCCCAGATCCTCGACGCAATCCTCCTCGACAGTCAGCCCATGCTGGACACGTTGCCAGTCGGTGCAGTCCGGGACGCGTTCACCCAGTCCCGGACCGAAAGCGCGCTGCTCCGCGACGCGCTTCGTGCCCCGGCCACCGGGCCGCTCGCCGACACCGTCGATGACCCCTTTGCCGCGGCTTTCCAGGGACTGCAAGCCGCCTGCCAGTGAGCCCTGAGTTACGCAGGGCACGCGTCTAATCCGCTCGGACCGCGCGCGAATAGCTGTCAGACTCGGCCGTCACGCTGCAACTCAAGCCGACGCCGACGTCGAAAGAGTCAGACATGAGCATGGAAGTCACTGCGTGGATGTCGCTGTACCACGCCATGAATCAGAACGAGGAACGCCGAAAGTTCTCGGTCAAGACGCTGCGCCGGATCCTCGGCTTCGCCCGGCCGCACCGGCGCGATCTCAGCATCTTCCTGCTGCTCAGCGTCGTCTCCGCCGTGCTGATCGTGGCCACCCCGGTGCTCGCCGGCCGAGTGGTGGACGCCATCGTCGGCGGCGATGACGTCTCGACCGTCATCCGGCTGTCGGTGATCATCGCGCTGATCGCCATCCTCGAGGCGGCGGTCGGCTTGTTCAGCCGCTGGTTGTCCTCGCGGATCGGCGAAGGTCTGATCCTCGACCTGCGCCGTGCGGTCTTCACACACGTGCAGCGGATGCCGGTGGCCTTTTTCACCCGCACGAGGACCGGCGCGCTGGTCAGCCGGTTGAACAACGATGTGATCGGCGCCCAGCGTGCGTTCAGCGACACGCTGTCCGGCGTCGTGACGAACATCGTCGCGTTGGTCCTCACGCTCGCGGTGATGTTGCAGGTCTCCTGGCAGATCACCCTGCTGGCGCTGGTCCTCCTGCCGGTCTTCGTCCTGCCAGCCCGGAGGATGGGTCGCCGGTTGGCTGCGATGGAACGTGAAGCCGCCGATCACAACGCCGCGATGACGACGCAGATGACCGAACGCTTCTCCGCGCCCGGCGCCACGCTGGTCAAGCTGTTCGGCCGTCCGGCCGACGAAACCGCGGAGTTCACCGCGCGCGCCAGCCGGGTCCGCGACATCGGTGTCCGTACGGCGGTCTATCAGTGGGTGTTCGTGACCGCGCTCATCCTCGTGTCCGCGCTTGCGCTGGCGCTGGTCTACGGGCTCGGCGGCTACCTGGCGCTTCGGGGGAGTCTCGACGCCGGCGACGTGGTGACCCTCGCGCTGCTGCTGGCTCGGTTGTACGCACCGTTGACCGCGCTGGCCAGCGCCCGACTCGAGGTAATGACGGCCCTGGTCAGCTTCGAGCGGGTGTTCGAGGTGCTCGATCTGGTGCCGCTCATCGCCGAACCGGAGTCACCACGTCCGGTGCCCTCCGGTGCGGTGTCGATGGAGTTCCGGGACGTTCGGTTCAGCTATCCACCCGCCACGGCGGTGTCGCTCGCCTCGCTCGAGGAAGTCGCCACGCTGGACACCCGCGGCGGGGAGGAGGTGCTGCATGGCCTGACGTTCACGGCCGCTCCCGGGCGGCTGATCGCGCTCGTCGGACCGTCCGGAGCCGGCAAGTCCACCGTCTCGGCGCTGGCGGCCCGTCTCTACGACGTCGACAGCGGATCGATCCGCTTGTCCGGCGTGGATCTGCGCGAGCTGTCCTTCGACTCGATCCGCGACACCATCAGCGTGGTCACCCAGGACGGGCACCTCTGGCACGACACGATCGGGGCCAACCTGCGATTCGCCCGACCCGGCGCTCCGGACAGCGATCTCTGGGACGCGCTGCAGCGAGCCCGACTTGATCATCTGGTCCGCTCACTGCCCGACCAGTTGGACACGATGATCGGGGAGCGGGGCTACCGGCTCTCCGGCGGTGAGCGGCAGCGATTGACCATCGCCCGCCTGCTCCTGGCACAGCCGCGGGTGGTCATCCTCGACGAGGCCACAGCACACCTGGACTCCCAGTCCGAGGCGGCCGTGCAAGAGGCGTTGGTCGAAGCGTTGAGCGGGCGGACGTCTCTGGTCATCGCGCACCGGTTGTCGACGATCCGGGCGGCCGACGAGATCCTCGTGCTGGAGGCGGGCAACATCGTCGAGCGTGGTACGCACGCGGAACTGCTGGCCAATGGCGGGCGCTACTCCGAGCTCTACCGGACCCAATTCGCCGACCCCAGTGCTGCGCCGTCGGCGGTCTGAAACCCGCCTTCGGCCGCCGGTCCGTCCCTAGGCTCGCGCACGCGGACGCCGGGGTGGTGGCGCGGGTTGCGGGACTGTTCGACACCGGGCCCTCATCGTCGCCACCGTCGATCCGGAGGCCGCCCGTCGATCACCCGGGGTTGGGGGCCGTCGATCACCGAGGAGGGATACGTCGCGGTGTGCATCACCGCAGCGCAGGGATCGATGACCCGCGCAAATCTCGCGGCCAACGGAAGGATCGCCATGACCGTCGTCGATCCCACGACGGACCGGAAAGGCGCTGCAGTGAGCGAGCTCGAGGTCGCGCTGCGGTCGATCATGCCAGCGTTCCAGGGCGTGATCCCCTCTCCGGTTGCCACCGCGGACGCGAATGGGATGCCCAACATCACCTACGTGTCGTTGGCGCGTTTCCTGGACGACGAGCGCATAGCGATCTCGAACCAGTTTCTCGGGAAGACGAGCCGGAATCTCGATGTCAATCCATCGCTGACCGTGCGAGTCGTCGATCCCGAGACCCTGCTGGAGTACGACCTGCACTCGACGCGGGTTCGTTCCGAACGGGCCGGGGAACCCTTCGACTCGATGCGGGTGCAGATCGATGCAATCGCTGACCAGACCGGCATGGCGGGAGTGTTCCGGCTACGGGCGGTCGAGGTGCTCCGCGTCGATCAGTGCGCGTTGGTCGAGGGTTCGGTGGGTCGGCGGCTGAGGCAAAGGTCCGAACCTGCTGTCCTCGACGGGCTGAGCGTGTTCGTCAGCAGGCTTGGCAACTGCCGCGAGCTCGGTGAGCTCACGCAAACGGCGCTCGAACTGCTCGACGATCTGTTCGCTATGGACTCATCGATGCTGCTGATGGCAGACACTGCTGCACGCAGCCTGTTCGTCATAGCGCACCACGGATGTGGACAGCCTGGCGCCTGGTCGGTTCGACACCGCAGACGTCCAGTTGCTCGATCTCATCGCGGGTCACATCGGCATGAGCATCGCCCTGTTGGAGACCTATGTCGATGACCAGAGTTCCGATCCGCATCCTGCGTACCGGCGGCCGATCGAGGGCGCTCGTGGACGTTCGGTTGCCTTCCACGCCGCCGATGGCACGGTGTTGCTCGACGGTGACTACATCATCAGAGGCGTGGCCGGTCGGCTGCTGTTCGCCATGTTGACCGAGTACCAACGATCCGGTCGTACGCACTTCTCCAATCGGGAGCTGCGGCTCAACCGCTACATCGGGCTCCCGCCGGGCAACGACAATCTCGACGCCCGCCTCGTCGCCCTGCGCCGCCGGCTCGCCGAACGCAGCGACCCGTTCCAACTCGAACCGGGGAGACTCTCACCCCGATGGGTCGACCGACGTCACCATCCACATGGAGTTCCCCGACGAGGCAGCGGCACAGCGCTTCCTCGACGATCCGGAGTTGCCGGTGGTGATGAAGGCCGCAGGGGTCATCGGAACCCCCGACATCCAGCTCACTGAATCGACGCAAGCGCGGTAGTACGACCAAAGGTCACTGGCAACGCCGACCATGAGCGGCCGAGAGTCTGCGGTATCAACCCAGCGGCAGAAGGACTCTCATGTTGAAGCGCCCCAAGACCATCGCACTCGCTGTTCTTTCCGTGCCCGTCATCGCCGTTGCCGGCTATGCGGTGACGACCTCGATCGCCAGCGCGGGCGACAGCCCCGCCGCAACATCGCCGGCGGGCGCCACGCATGACGTCGGGGATGACCATGGTGTCGATGACCCGGCAACGCACGATGTCGGGGATGACCATGGTGTCGATGACCCGGCAACGCACGATGTCGGGGATGACCATGGTGTCGATGACCCGGCTACCCACGATGTCGGTGACGGCGGCGGTCACGGTTCGGACGACCACGGCGGCGACGGCGGCGGTCACGGTTCGGACGACTGACCCCTGAGCTCACCGACGAGAACTGCGGACGCTTCCCGCCGGGAGGCGTCCGCAGCCATGTGCGGTCAGGGATCGGCGAGCGCGTCGGCCAACGCATCCTCGAGGATGTAGTCGGCGCCCTTCTGCAGGTTGACCGCCCAAGTGTCGGGGTCAGGCAGATCGCGGACTTTGCTGACCGAGGCACCGAGCATTGCGGCGTCGGGAGCGGCCAAGGGCAACTCGGTGAATGCCCGCAGGGAGCGGGTCGCCCCGAGCATTCGGGCGCATCGATCAGGCGCACCCGATTCGGCGAAGACCACGCAGAACGCCTCGAGCACGCTGATGCTCAACTCCACGTCGCCGAGCGCGACCGCAGCGGCAGCGTTCGTACGCAGGATCTCGTGTGCCTCGACATGCCGACCGGCGCGCAACAGCGCCACGGCGAGATTGCTGTGATCGTGGGCCAGGCCCCAGGTGTCCCCGAGTCTGCGGTCTATCTCCAGCGTCTCGTGCAGCAGGTCGACCGCTCGATCGGCGCGGTTCTCGTCCACCTCGAGGATGGCGAGATTGGAAAGGGCAGCGGCGCGGCGGGAGTCGTCCCCGGCCTGTTTCGCCATGCTGATGCTCTCCTCGAAGAGCGTTCGGGCGGTTTCGGACTCGCCGAGGGCGCGGTAGGCGCAGGCCAGGCTGTTGAGCTCCATGGCGATCTTGCCGGGGTCGTCTTGACCACGCCAGAAATCCAGCGTGGTCAACAGCGCGTCTCGTGCTTCGGCATTCTCGCCGTTCTGCAGCAGCACCACACCGAGACCGTGTAGGGCGGTCATGAGCTCGGTGCCTCGCTGGCCGGCGGCGGCTTCGACCGCACGGGTCAGCCAGCGGCGGCCCTCGGAGTGGTACCCGCAGGCGTACCAGAACCAGTTCAGCTCCTGGCACAGGTGCAGCCCGATCGCGATCTGTTCCTGGGACGGTTCGTCGGTCTCCTCCTCGCCCAAGGACCACGCGAGTGCCGCCCGTACGTTGTCCAGCTCGTTCTCTATCCGGTCCCTGATGATCAGGAAGCGGCTGCTGTGCAGAAGCGGTGACAGTTCGGCCATCGTGCTGAGGTAGTGCTCGGCGTGGCGTCGACGTACCTGCGCCAACTCCCCGGCCTCGACGAGCTGCTCGCGGGCGAAGCTCGCGATTGTCTGCAGGATGCTCACTCGCGGCTCGCCGTCGGCGTCCTCTCCGACCTGGACGAGGCTGACGTCCTGCAAGATCGACAGCAGCTCGAGTGCTTCGCCATCATGGGCGACGACAGCGCCGAACGCGGCCAGGTCGCAACCCCCGGCGAACACGCCCAGCCGGCGGAAGCCGGCCCGCTGGCCCGGGGTGAGCAGGCCGTGGCTCCAGGCGATCGTGGCGCGCAACGTTTGCTGGCGCGCCGGGCGGCCGGGTCGTGCGGCGGGCAATTCCAGGCTTGCGTCCAAGCGGGTGAGCAATGCCCGCGGACTGATCAGCTTGACCCTGGCAGCGGCCAGTTCGATGGCCAGCGGCAGACCGTCGAGCCGCCGACAGATCTCAGCCACGGCCGCCCGGTTGTCGTCGGTGAGGGCGAAGCCCGGCTGCACCATCCGGGCCCGCTGCAGGAAGAGTCGAACGGCACCCGAATCGGCAACGTCGTCTGCTGCAGGCAACGTCAGCGGCGGTACGGGGTGCTCGTATTCCTCGGCCAGATGCAGCGGGCGGCGCGAGGTGGTCAGGACTGCCACGCCGGGGGCTGCCGCGAGCAGTTCGGCGACGACCTCGGCTGCGCCCGAAAGCTGCTCCAGGTTGTCCAGGACCAGGAGCGCCGAACGCTCGGCCAGCTGATTCAGCAGGCTCGCCCGAGCGGTGCCGTCGCTGCCGGCACCGACCACCTCCGCGATCGTGGTCCACATGATCTCGGGCGAGGTGACTTCCTCGAGGCCAACGAAGTAGACCCCGCCGGGGAATTCGTGCTCGAGCGTCGCGGCCGCCGCGATGGCCAGCCTGGTCTTGCCACAGCCTCCTGGGCCACTCAGCGTCACGAGGCGGACGTCGTCGGACGTGACCAACGACTGCAGTTGGGACAGCTCCCCCTCGCGACCAACGATTGGCGTCGGCGGGATCGGCAGCGTAGCCCGCGCGCCCAGACTCTTCGGAGCGGGGAAATCGCGCGGCAGACCCTGCGCGGCAAGCTGATACAGATGCTCGGGGTCAGGGATGTCCTTGAGCCGGTGCCAGCCTAGGTCGAGGAAGTCGACGGATTCGGCGACCGCGATGCGGTAGGTGGCTTCGGACACCAGGACCTGGCCACCGTGGGCGCATGCGGCCACGCGCGCTGCCAGGTGCACGTCCATCCCGACGTAGCCGTCCTCGTGCAGGCGCGGCTCTCCGGTGTGCAGGCCCATCCGTACCGCAACCCGTACGTCGTCCGGCCATGGGTGTGTGTTCAGTTCGCGCTGGGCAGCCAAAGCCGCGGTGACGCCATCGGCGACCGTCCGGAACACGACGAAGAAGCTGTCGCCCTCGGTGCCCATCTCCGTGCCCTCGTGCGCGGCGATCGCGGCCCGCATGATCTCTCGCTGCGCGGTGAGGACATCGCCGTACCGATCGCCGCCGAGCCGGCTCAACAGGCGCGTCGAGCCCTCGATGTCGCTGAACAGCAGGGTCAGCGTCCCGGTCGGCAGGTCGGTCACGAAGTTGGCGAGCCCCCTCAGGGCGCGAGGTCGGCGCGACGTGCAGCACCGCGTACGGCGCGAGCCGCTGCTGCTAGTGCGCGAAGGTCTTGAGCGTCTCCTGCAGGTAGGCGAGATTGGCTTCCAGGACCGCCATCAGCCGCGCGCCATCGCCGCTGTCGGGGCCGAGGTGGCGGGTCTTCAACAGGCCCTCGTCGACCAGGATGCGAATGACTTCGAAAGCTTTGCTGGTCGCCTCGGCGAGGACGTCCGGCTCTTCGTGGTCTCCGGCTTCCTCCTGCAGCTCACGGATGCGCCGACGCAGCCGCCTGATCTTCTCGATGTCGGCCCCGGCTTCGGCGAACACGGTTTCGATCTGGTCCTGTGTGTGCCTGCGGCTCATCGGTCCCTCTCGTCCCTCTCGTCACTCGCGTGGGGCGAGTCTGCCAGCGGCCGGGCGTGTTCGGAATAGGTGAACGTTCACGCACATCTGTCATCCGCAGCGGGCTGGCGCCCACGGAATTCAGGCCTGCGCCCGTAGGTAACGACCGAAATGCGGGACGGTGAAGGCGATTTGGCCGCGCTGCGCGGAATAGATGAGACCCTTCTTGATGAGGGCGTCGCGGGCCGGAGACAGGCTGGCGGGCTTGCGGCTCAGGGTCTTGGCAACGTCGCCGGTGGACACGCCGGTGGTGGTGGTCTCGACCAGGGAATCGGCCATGGCGCGCAGGTATTCCCGCTCGGCCGGGGTGGCGCGTTCGTACCGTGATCCGAAGAAGCCGACGCCGAGCTCAGCCTCGGCGAGTGGGCGCGCCACCTCGACGTCGGCCGCGGTGATCGGCGAGGCCGGTGCGACGTCCCAGGCGAGCTTGCCGTAGGCCTGCACGAAGTACGGATACCCGCCGGAGGCCGCATAGAGCGCATCGAGGGCTGCCGGGTCGAAGTCGACTCCCTCTCGATCTGCCGGTACGCGGAGCGCGAGATCGGCGGCCCGGCGATCCAGCCGGTCGATCCGGGAGAACCGGAACAGCCGCTCGGAGTAGCTCTTCGCCGCCGACAGGACGGCCGGCAGGTGCGGGAGGCCGGCGCCGACAACGATCAACGGAGCGCCGAGTTGGGAGAGCTCGTGACAGGCCGCGCACAGCGCCGAGACGTCGTCAGGTCCCAGGTCGTGTACCTCGTCGACGAACAGCGCAATACCCGAGCCGACATCACTGGCCAGGCCGGCCGCGTCGGTGAGCAACTCGACCAGATCGATCTCCAGGTCACCGGAGTCGGCCCGGCCGACCGCGACGGGTACGTCGATGCCGGGACTCCATCGCTCGCGCAACGGCGTACCGGGCGGCTGACGTGAGCCGAACGCCTTGAGCACGGACAGCACTTCGTCGACTCGGTCTGGCGCACGGTGCCGCGGCGCGATCTCCCGTACGGCCAGATGAAGCGCGCCCGCCAGCGGTCGACGGATGTCCTGATCCGGTCGGGCCTCCCACTTGCCGGTGCCGAAGCCGCGCGCGATGGCGGCAGATCGGAGTCGGTTGAGCAGCACCGTCTTGCCGACGCCGCGTAGTCCGGTGAGCATCAGGGAGCGTTCCGGCCGTCCGGCGCTGACGCGTTCCAGGAGAACGTCGAAGGCAGCGAGTTCGTCATCCCGGCCGGCCAATTCCGGCGGCCGCTGGCCCGCGCCGGGAGCGTACGGATTACGGACCGGGTCCATGTCGAGGACTGTATTCGTGGATCTACCGAGAACCGTAGATTTGCGTAGACAACCCGATTCCGCGTGTCGCGGGCCCAATCCTTCACTCGGGGGATACACCCGCGACGCAGGGGACCGCTCCATCCTGCGCACCAGCCCGCACACCGACGACCTCTTCACCGTGCTGCGCGATCCCGAGGGCAAACGAGTTCTGCTGACCTAGCCGTGCCCGGTTCACGTGACTCAGGGCGCCCTTGAGTCGACCCATTCGACTCAGGGCCACCCTCATTCGACCCGTTTGACTCAGGGCCACCCTGAGTCGACCCATTCGACTCAGGGCCACCCTCATTCGGGAGCAACCTGGCTCCGGTGTGCGGGAGGATCGGCGCATGACGCATCCTGGGGCAGGACAGCCGGCGCAGCCCGGTGACTTGGTCGATGTCACGGATCTCGTCACGCGCTATTTCACCGAAACCCCGGACCCGGAGGACCCGCGCCAGCAGGTCGCGTTCGGTACGTCGGGGCACCGCGGATCGAGCCTTCGATCACTCCTTCAACGAGGCGCACATCCTGGCCATCGACACAGGCGATCTGCGACTACCGCGCCGCGCAGGGGTATCGACGGACCGCTGTTCCTCGGCACGCGACACACATGCCCTGTCCGAGCCAGCGCTGGGTCAGCGCACTCGAAGTCCTCGCCGCGAACGGCGTCGAGTCATGATCGACTCGGCGCGACGCGTTACACCCCGACGCCGGCCATTTCGCACGCGATCCTCGCGCTACAACCGCGGGCGCACGAGTCGGGCTTGGCGGACGGCATCGTCATCACCCCGTCGCACAATCCACCCGACGACGGCGGGCTTCAAGTACAACCCGCCGAACGGTGGCCCGGCCGACACCGACGTCACCGGCTGGATCCAGGCGAAGGCGAACGGCTTCTCGCGGGCGGACCTGCGGGGCGTTAAGCGGATTCCGTTCGCGCGCGGGCCCGGGCCGCCACCACGCACCGGTACGACTACATCGGCGCCTACGTCGACGATCTCGCCGAACGTCCTCGACCTCGACGCCATCCGCGGCGCCAAGCTGCGCTTGGGCGTCGATCCGCTGGGCGGTGCGGGCGTCGCACTACTGGGGCGCGATCGCCGAGCGCTACGGCTTGCGATCTGACCGTCGTCAACCGCGGTCGATCCGACGTTTCGCTTCATGACGCTGGATTGGGACGGTAAGATCCGGATGGACTGCTCGTCGCCGTACGCCATGCAGCGCCTCATCGGGCTGCGCGACAATTCGACGTCGCCTTCGCGCTGCGACACGACCACGACCGACACGGCATCGTCACGCCGAGCGCGGGCTGTTGAATCCGAATCACTACCTGGCGCGTGGCGATCTCCTACCTCTACCCGAACCGCCCGGTGGGCGAGCGGCGCCGCGATCGGCAAGACCCTCGTGAGCAGCAGCGATGATCGACCGCGTCGCGGCGGAGCATTGGGCCGCACGCTGTTCGAGGTGCCTGTGGGCTTCAAGTGGTTCGTTGATGGCCTCCTCGACGGCTCGCTCGGATTCGGCGGCGAAGAAAGCGCCGGCGCGTCGTTCCTGCGCCGCGACGGCTCGGTCTGGACGACCGACAAGGACGGTCTCCTGCTCGCGCTGCTGGCCGCGGAGATCACGGCGACGACCGGCCGCTCGCCGAGAGAGCACTACCGCGATCTGACCGAGGAGCTCGGCGAACCCGCCTACGACCGCATCGACGCCCCGGCCACGCCGGAACAGAAAGCCAGGTTGGGCAAGCTCGCACCCGAGGATGTCACCGCGACCGAGCTGGCCGGGGAACCGATCACCGCCAAGCTGACTACGGCGCCCGGCAACGGCGCTGCGATCGGTGGGCTCAAGGTCACGACTGCCACGGCCTGGTTTGCGGCACGGCCCTCGGGGACCGAGGACGTCTACAAGATCTACGCGGAGTCATTCCGCGGCCCAGACCACTTGGCCCAGGTCCAGTCCGCAGCCCGCGAGGTAGTTTCGGCAGCCCTGGCCACCTAGCCCCGCACTTTCTCCGGAGAAAGTGCGGTCTGCCGCGGGCCAGAAGCGACATTGTCCGGAGAAAGTGCGGTCTGCCGCGCCGCTGAAGTGACTTTCTCCGGAGAAAGTGCGCGACCCAAAGCGCCGGTTCGCCACCAAACTTGCACTCTGCGTGCCCGAAAAGGGCCGTTGTGTAGCGAACCGGCGTTATCGTCGTCGCCACGAAAACGTCACCCGGAGGAGGTGGCCGGTGGCACTCGTCCTGGCCGGACTCATCGCAGCACTGGCCGACAACCACGAGGAAGAGACGCACAAGGGGCGGGTATTTCTCGCCGACGAGGGGACGGTCGCCGCCGTCACGAAGCCGGGCGATGCCGAGCCGGCCGGTTTCGACCACGCCGAACGGGTCGATGTCGGCAGCAGTGTCATCTATCCGGGCCTGATCGACCTGCACTCCCATCTCGGCTACAACACGATGCCGCTGTGGGCAGACCCCGGTCAGACCACTCCCTACCTCCACCACGACATCTGGCCGGGCGAAGACAGCTACAAGCCCGCATTGTCTTGGCCTGCTTGGACATTGGCCGAATTCGCACCGGAGACGATGCTCGCCTACGTCCAGGTGCGTGCCCTTGCCGGCGGTACTACCTCGATCCAGGGCTGGCCGAGCGGCAGTCGTCCGCCGACCAACAATCTGGTCCGCAGCGTGGACAACGACCAGGTCGGGCCCCTGGCGGATCCAGTACGGGTGTCCTCCCTGACCATGAAGAACGAGGACCTGCTGACGCGGGCGAAGAACATGCGCGACGGCCGGGTCTTCATCTACCACACCGCCGAGGGCAGACGCGGATCGATCGTCACGAGGGAGTTCGATGCGCTCGACACCACCCTGTGCCTTCAGCAGGGCATGGTCGCCGTACACACCAGCGCCCTGGACGGCACCCACTACACGCGCTGGCGCTCGGTCGTCTCGCCTCCGGCCGGCAAACCGGCCGGCACGGTTGTGTGGTCGCCGTTCTCCAACCTCTGGTTGTACGGCGAGACCATGGACGTTCCGGCCGCACGCGCCGCGGGTCTCAGGCTCTGCCTGGGTACGGACTGGGGACCGTCGGGCACTCGAAACCTGTTGGGGGAACTCAAGGTCGCCCGAATGCAGAGTGACGCCAACGGCTGGAACCTGACCGACCATGAGCTGGTCAAGATGGTGACCAGCGCACCCGGCGACGCGCTCGCCCGGGCCTGGCAGACCACAGTCGGGCGGCTCGAGCCGGGTGCACTCGGCGACGTCGTCGTGGTGGCCAAGCGCAAGGACGATCCCTGGACCAACCTGGTCACCGCCCGCGAGCGCGACATCCAACTTGTCGTGGTGGGCAGCCAGCCCAAGTGGGGCACAGCGGCTCTGATGAAGGCCGCTGGAGCCGGCGCCACGACATCAGTGCCGATCGGGACCGGATCCAGGCGGGTCCCCTTGGTCCGGCCGGATGACCCGAGCAAAACATGGACCTGGACCGACGTACGCGCCAGGCTCGACGCGGTCCGAGAGACTGCCGCGGCACAACCACCGGCGGGCCCATCCGCCAGCCGAGCGGCGCCAAGCCCGGGGGCCAGCCGGCCCGCGTCGGTCGGCGATCCGCCGGGGACTCCACCGATCGTCGTGAAACTGGACATGCCGGGCGGTCCACAAGCCAGCGCCGGCCCGCCGCCCAAGGGACAGACAGTCGAGATCCCGCCGATCGAGCCGGTCCATCACAACCCGGCCTGGTTCACGACGATCAAGGGCCGGGGCTTCCACGCCGGAGCACTCGACGGCCTGGCCGCCTCCTTCAAGTGAGCTTCCGGTGAGACGCACGTGAGCCCAACCAAGGCTGTTCGTGAGGCAGTCATCCGCAAGGCGCAGCACGGGACATCGCTCAGCGACTACTTCCCGCCCGGCAAACGCCCGCGCCGCGATCGCGTGCCCGAGGTGCCGCTCGAGGTACGTGATCAGGTGATCGAGACCTTCCGGGGACTCATCGAAGGGCTCTACACGCATCTGCCGCTCAAGCGGTCGATGTACGGCGCGGACCCGGTCCAGCGATTCCGGCTCCTCCAGCAACGGGCCGAGCGGCTCGACGACCTGGGCTTCCACCATGAACTCGCCTCCATCGTCACCGGACTTCGCGACGCCCATACCCGGTACGTGGGACCGGAGACGTTGGCCGGGCGGGCGGCGATGTTGCCGTTCCTGGTCGAGTCGTACGGGCCGATCGGCAAAGCGCGCTACATCGTGTCGAAGGTCGCCAAGGACAAGACGCTGATCAACGATCGCTCCTTCGTGCCAGGCGTCGAGATTCGGTGGTGGAACGCCGTCCCCATGGATCGGGCGGTCGACATCCACGCAGATCAGGAGACCGGGGGACGGGTCGACAGCCGACGGGCGCGGGCGCTGGAGTCGTTGACGCTGCGGGCATTGCAGTACGGGCCACCGCCGGACGAGCACTGGGTCGTGATCGGGTACGTCGACCTCAAGGGAAAGGAACGAACCGTCACGATCGAGTGGCGCGTGGTCACCCCGCGCCGGGCAAGGACGGCAGGGGAGCACGGCGCCGGCACCGGCTACCTCGACTACGGCATCGATGCCGCGGCCGAGACCACGCGCCGGGTCAAGAAGCTGCTCTTCGCTCCCGACCTCTGGTATCTCGACCAGCACGGTCGAGCCGCCGCTGCACTGCCGCCACCAACCACCCGCAGTGCCGGGAAACCAAAGGCCAACTCGTCGCCAACAAACGTACCGCTCGACACGTGGCTGCCCACGTCGATGCAGGATGCATTGGCCGCCAAGGTAGTTCGGGTCGGTCGCGGAAACCTCGGCTATCTGCGGCTGTGGAGCTTCGACGTCGAGGACGATGTGACCTTCCTCGACGAAGTCATCCGACTACTCGAGCTGATGCCGGATCGCGGCTTGATCATCGACCTGCGCGCCAACCCGGGTGGGCTGATCTGGGCGGCCGAGCGGCTCTTCCAGCTGTTCACGCCGCGGTCGGTCGTACCGACCCGCTTCTCGCTGCTCGCGACCCCGCTGACCCGCGCGATGGCCGCAGCAGCGCAGAACGACGGCGAGCTGGCTGCGTGGCGGCAGAGCCTCGACGACGCAGTGGGCACCGGCGAGCTCTACTCGCGCTCGGTGCCGATCACCCCGGTCGAGGCGTGCAACGACATCGGGCAGGTCTACGGCGGACCGGTGGTCGCGGTCGTCGACGCCAACACGTACTCGTCCGGGGACCTGTTCGCGGCCGGCTTTGTGGACAACGAGCTCGGCCCCCTGGTCACCGTCGGCGAGGCAACCGGTGCCGGCGGGGCGAACGTGTGGTTGCCTGAACACGTCTCCGACGCGCTGGTGGGGACGCCGTACGAGCAGACCCCCCTGCCGGGCGGCATCGGGTACACGATCTCGGTACGGCGCGCGACCCGCGCCGGCCCGGCCGACGGCAGCGCGATCGAGGATGTCGGGGTCCGCGGTGACTTCGTCTACGCCATGACCCGCCGGGACCTGGTCGAGGATCCGGGCAATCAGGACCTGCTGGCATTCTGCGGAAAGCTGCTCGCGGCGCGGCGCCGCAGCAGCCTCGAGATCCAGGCGCCATCAAGCGACACCGAGCCCATCGTCGTACGAACCAGCGGCCTGGACCGGGTTGACCTGTTCGTCGACGACACGCCACGGGAATCCCGGCAGATCGCGGGCCGCCGAACCAATTTCAACGTCCTTCCCGGCTGGCAGACGGTCGAAGTCCGCGGCTATCTCGGCGGCACACTCCAACAGCGCAGGACCCTGCGCGCCTGACCTGCTCTGACTGGTCCCGATCAAGGACCACGCCTACCCTGGAGAGCCGGGCGACAGGAGGCCGGCGGGACTCATGGCTGGGGGGCAGCGCGCCGAGACGCCATCGGTGGATGCGGCAGCGCCGCTGGAGCGCGCCGCGGATCTCGAGACCTTGCACCAAGCTGTGGCTGTCGTTCGCGAGCAACAGCGCGGCTGCTTGGTGCTGGTCGGCGGCGAGGCCGGCGTCGGCAAGACCACGCTCGTCCACGCGTTCATCCACCAGACATCAGCGGACCGGGTCCTGTGGGGTGCCTGCGATCCGCTGTTCACGCCCCGCCCGCTGGGGCCGTTCATGGACATCGCGATGCATGAGAGCGCTGGCGAGCTTCGAGCTCTGCCCGATGGCGCCAAGGCGCACCAGGTCGCCGCATTGATCACACAACTGGTCCGGGAGCTACCCGGAACGATCCTCGTTCTGGAGGACATGCACTGGGCCGACGAAGCCAGCCTCGATGTCCTGGGGCTGCTCGGCCGCCGGATCGAGGCGCTGCCGGCCCTGGTGATCGCGACATATCGCGATGACGAGCTAGGCCGGACCCATCCGCTCAAGATGCTGCTGGGCGAACTCCGAAATTCGCGCTCGGTCCGGCGACTCACGGTCGAACCGCTGTCGGCCGATTCGGTCGAGATCCTCGCTGCGCCGTACGGGCTGGACTCGGGGGCCTTGTACCGCGCCACGTCCGGCAACCCGTTCTTCGTGACGGAGGCGCTTGCCGCTGGGAACGACGAGATCCCCGTCGACGGTGCGCGAAGCGGTCCTTGCGCGGGCGGCTCGGCTCAGCGACGCGGCCTCCGGTGTGCTCGAAGCCGTGGCCATCGCGCCGCCACACGTCGAGCTGTGGCTCTTGGACGAGCTCGTGCCGGATGGCGCCGATCCGCTCGAACAGTGTCTGGCTGCCGGGATGCTCGAGGAGGTCTCCGGGGGTGTCGCCTTCCGGCATGAGCTTGCCCGCCTGGCGATCGAGCAATCCCTGTCACCGCATCGTCGGCCGGCCCTGCACCGCACGGCGCTTCGGGCCCTGGAAGGCCAAGTTCCCGGACCGGCGGACCCCGCGCGCCTCGCGCATCATGCCGAAGCCGCCGGTGATGCCGCGGCGGTTCTCCGGTACGCACCGGTCGCGGCCGAGCAGGCGGCCTCCAGCGGTGCGCACCGGGAAGCTGCCGCCCAGCTCCAGCGGGCCCTTCGCTTTGCCGACGGACTGGCAACCGACGAACGGGCGACTCTGCTCGAGTCGTTGTCCTTCGAGTGCTATCTGACCGACCAGTCGCAGGACGCGGTCGGCGCGCAGGAACAGGCGGTCGACGGCTGGCGGGAACTGCACGACGAACGACGTACGGGCGCGGCGTTGGCTGCCCTGGCCGCGCGGTACTGGTGCGTCGCGCGAATCGCCGAGGCGGGTGCGGCGGGGCACGAAGCCGTGCGCGTGCTCGAGGGCCTTCCGCCGGGCGCGGAACTCGCCCAGGCCTACGCCAACCTGGCCCAGCTCGCCATGAATGCCGAGCGCCTCGACGAGACCATCAGTCGAGGACGGCAGGCACTCGAGTTAGCCGAAGCACTCGGCGAGACGGCGATAGTTGCGCACAGCCTCAACAGCATCGGCACGATGGAACTCCTTGCCGGAATTCCGGGCGGCATGGACAAGCTGAAACGCAGTCTCGCGCTCGCCGAGGACGCTGGACTCGGCGAGCAGGTCGGCCGAGCGTTCCTCAACATGGGCTGGGCGATGACCCGCACCCGGGCCTACGAGATGGCGCCGTGGCTGGATCGAGGAATCGAGACCTGCGCCGAGCAAGGCCTCGACCGGTGGGGGCTGTATTGCCGGGTCTACCGAGCGCGGATCCACTTGGACCGCGGCCGCTTTGAGGACGCCACCGAAGACGCTGCCCTGGTGCTGCGGTCAGTTCAGTACGGGCCGCTACCCCGGATTCTGGCACTCACGATTCTCGGGCTGGTCCGCGCCCGGCGGGGGGACCCGGAGCAATGGGTCCCGCTCGACGAGGCGCTGACTGTCGTGCAGGGTCAGGACGAGCTGCAGTACATCGCGCCGGTGGCCGCAGCCCACGCGGAGGCGGCGTGGCTGGACGGACGCGGGGCGGCAGCGGTCGAGGAAGCGACCGCAGAGGCACTCGCTGTGGCCTTGGATCGGCATTCGTCGTGGGTCGTCGGGGAGCTCGCGTGGCTCCGCCGGCTCGCGGGCGTTCGGGAGACGGTGCCCGGCACCGTCGGGCCGTACGAGTCGCAGCTTGCCGGCAACGGCCGCCTCGCCGCGGACGCTTGGACCGAGCTCGGCTGCCCGTACGACGCGGCACTTTCCCTTCTGGACACCGACGACGAAGGCGCTCTGCGGCAGTCGCTCGCGGAGTTCCAACGCCTCGGGACCGTGCCCGCCGCCGCGATCGCCGCGCGTCTGTTGCGCGAGCGTGGCGTACGTGGCTTGCCGCGGGGTCCGCGACCGGCGACGAAGCGAAATCCGGCCGGTCTCACGGCCAGAGAATCCGAGGTGCTCACTCTGCTGTCTGAGGTCCTGCCCAACGCCGAGATCGCCGCGCGCCTTTTTCTCTCCGAGCGCACCGTGCACCACCACGTCTCGGCGATCTTTCGCAAGCTCGACGTCAACACAAGGGCTCAGGCAAGCGCGGCCGCAGCTCGGCTGGGGCTCCTCGATCACTGAGCACGCGACAGATAGGTACTCCGGCGCCCAATCTGGGTAGCGCTGCCGATTCGTCGGGCCCGCGCCGAGCGCGACGCTCTCTCCGTCGAAGCAACACACACCGAAGGAGAGAGCTCATGGCGAAATTCATGGACGTACACGACGGCTTCGTGGGCGTGACCCGCGAGCAGCTTCAGGAAGCGCATGCGGCCGATCAGGCGATCGAAGCGGAAGCGGGAGTCTGCTTCGAGCGCGCCTGGCTGGACCCCCAATCCGGCAAGGTCTTCTGCCTCTCGACTGCCCCCGACAAGGAGAGCGTCATGCGCATCCACGAGCGGGCCGGCCACCCCACCACCGAGGTGTACGAACTGTCGGTGGAGGTGTGATCAGGACCCCCGACCGGGGTCAGCCCCATCGTTTCCCGGTCGGCAGCGGGGACCGCTCGACGCTCATCGCCGGGCTGCCGGTCACCCAGCGGCAATTGTGGGTGGCCGGCATCTCCACGTCGATCATGAAGGGTGGCAATGGCCCGCCGCTGGTGCTGCTGCACGGTGGAGTCGCATCCGGGGGGCTCGTCTGGGGGCCGGTGCTGAGCCGCCTCGCGCGGACCCACCGGCTGCTCATCCCCGACATTCCCGGGTTCGGCGCCTCGATTCCGGTGGCCCGGTTGGACGCCGCCTTCAACACCTGGTTCGGGCGGCTGCTGGACCTGACCTGCCAAGGGCGACCCACAGTGGTGGCGCACTCCTCGAGCGGCGCTCTGGTCGCTTCGTTCGCCATCCGGTACGGCGACCGCCTGAGCCGGCTCGTTCTCTACGGCTCGCCGGCACTCGGTCAGCCCGGGCACCGGCGCCGAGACCGTCCGATCGGCGCCAAGCTCCCTCGGCTGCGCTGGGCAGACGACCGGTCGAGCCAGCAGGAGCTGCATTGGCGTGCCGGCCTCGAGGCGTACACCCGGTCCTGTGCCGGCGCGCCCCAGGTCCGGAGGACGATGCGGCAGCTGAGCGGTTCCACGACCCGGCAACGCACGGCCGACCAACTCGAGTCGATCACGGTCCCGACGTCGTTGCTGTGGGGCGCTGATGACCGAGAGGTGCCGCTAGACCTCGCGCGGGCTGCGAGTGTCAGGTACGGCTGGCCGCTCAGCGTCATCAACCGCGCAGGTCACGCCGCGCACCTCGAGCAGCCGGGAGCCTTCGCTGACTGCCTCATGCCGACCCCGAGGACCGAACTCGTCCAGACGGCCCCGACGAGGGTGCCGGCGGTGCCGCTGTTGCAGACGTGAGGTCGCGAGCTACCGGACGCTGCGAGCCTTCAGCGGCAGCCAGACGGCTATACCCATGACGAGCAACGCAAGCGGTACGTGAACGATGGTCAGCCCGTGGACACCGCCGCGGATCGCAGAACCCACTCCGGTCTCGATGATGAGCAACACCGCCAGCACCGTGCTTGCGCCCACGAGATCGCTACGGGGACGCAGCCGGAGGAATGCCACGATGGCTGCGGCGACTGCCAGGAGGACGGTGACCAAGGCGCCTACGCCGTGGACGTTGACCCAGACTTCGCTGGCGTCCTGCAAGAAGATCCCGGCCCAGAGGCCTTGCAGGAGTACGCCCAGGGTCGTCAGCCCCACCAGGGCGTTGAACGCAGCACTCTGCGGTCCAGCTCCCGTCGTGGTCGTCGGGCTGTGCTCATCGCGAGCGCTCATGTTGGTTGTCCCTCTCGCCGCGGGGGTCTGCTGAAACCTAGCGTCTACCCGCTGGTTCAGGGCTTTCCCCCGCCGCGCTCGCGGTGATCCCGGATACCGCCCATCGCGGTTGCTCGCCCCGCAGCACCGGTAGCGTCCACATCGATGAGCAGTCAGTACGAATTCGTCACCGTGTGGCGGGTAGCGGGCACCGTCGCTGAAGTGACGAAGGTGCTCGGTGATGCCGAGGCACTGACTCGCTGGTGGCCCGCGGTCTATCTCGACGTCATCGCCGGAAAGCGAGGCGGCGCAGGCGGAGTGGGCGGACAGGCGGACCTGTACACGACGGGCTGGCTGCCCTACACCCTGCGCTGGACCCTGACGATCACCGAACCGATCACGGACACCGGGTTTGCGTTGAGCGCCGACGGTGATCTGTGCGGGACCGGCCGCTGGACGTTCGAGCAGGACGGCCCGGAGGTCGAGATCACCTACGACTGGCGGGTCAGTGCGACCAAACCGCTGCTGCGCCGACTGACTTGGCTGCTGAGGCTGGTCTTCTCAGCGAATCACCACTGGGCCATGGCGCGCGGCGAGGAGAGTCTGCGACTCGAACTGCGCCGCCGGCGCGCGGCGACCGACGCCGAGCGGGCATCCGTGCCGCCGCCGCCAGGCCCCACCTTCCAGGCGCTGAAGAAGCTGCTCGGCAGATAGCCCCCGCGGCGCCAAGCCGCCGCGCGCGAGGGCTGGGCCGCCCCTGTCCCTGAACGGCGGCGTCAGCTGCCCTCGGTGAACAAGGTGGCGTACCGAGCCAGGTACAACGGCCATCCCTGGTCGTGGGCGACGCCGTCTTTGACGTTCTCCCAGCCGGGACCGTGGCGATCGAGGTTGCGGTGCTCCAGTTCGACTCGCGTGCGCTGCGGGGTCTCGGCGATGAACGTGACCTCCACCTCGCTCGTGTTGTCCGGCTCCGTCTCGAGCTGCCACTGCGAGCCGATGTCCCAGCTGAACACAACGCGATCGGGTGGCTCGTAGGCGAGGATCCGCGCCCACCGGCACTCACTGCCGTCCTCGGCCCGGTCGTAGATGTGACCGCCGACGCGGGGCTCGAACACCGTCTCGACCAGTGGCGCGCGGAGGAGGTTGTGCTCCGGGGGCTTGATGTCCCCGAACCGCTCGGTGAATACGGCGAAGGCGCGCTCGATCGGCGCCTCGACGACGATCTGCCTGCGCACCACCACGGCCGCTGCTTGAGTCATGACGTCTCCTCGGTTGGTTGTTCGACGATGTCCTGATAGTTCTCGAGTGCGTGGTTCCAGAAGGTCTCGAGCTGATCGCGCAGCGCGCCCAGACCCTCCGGACTGAGCCGATAGATCCGGCGGGTGCCGACTGCTTGGTCCGTGACGAGCCCCGCGGCCTTCAGCACCTTCAGATGCTGGGACACCGCCGACCGGGTGATCGGCAGTTCTTCGGCAAGCGCGCCAACGGCCAACGGTCGCTCGGCCAAACAGGTGACGATGGCCAGCCTCGTGGGATCACCCAGTGCCGCCCAGCCATCGCCTTCTCGGTTAGTGGCCACGAACGGAAAGCTACGGCTAACGCTTCATCTCGTCAAGGCGCAGCTTGGCGCGGCCGCCAGGGTGACGTTTGCGAGGGCCAAATCGGGTACACATCCGGCATGACCGTCGTCGGCCTGCACGCCTCCCATGAGCAGATCCATCCCACGGCCCTGCTTCGGGCTGTCGAGGCCGCCGAGGCAGCGGGCTTCACGGCGGCAATGTGCTCGGATCATTTCTCGCCGTGGAGCCAGCGCCAGGGACAGTCCGCGTTCGCCTGGTCCTGGCTCGGCGCCGCATTGCAGGCGACGACGCTGCCCTTTGGCGTCGTCAACGCTCCGGGCCAGCGCTACCACCCGGCGATCATCGCCCAGGCTTCGGCGACGCTTGCCGCGATGTACCCCGGACGGTTCTGGGTCGCTCTGGGGACCGGCGAGGCGTCCAACGAACACATCACCGGTCAGGGCTGGCCGCGCAAAGAGATTCGGAACGCGCGCCTGCGGGAATGCGTGGATGTGATCCGCGCCCTGCATGCCGGCGAGGAAGTCAGCCACGATGGGCTCGTGACGGTGGACCGGGCAAGAGTGTGGACCCTGCCCGACGAGCCACCGCAACTGGTCGCCGCTGCCATTTCCGTCGCGACCGCGACTTGGGCGGCCGATTGGGCCGACGGGCTGATCACGGTCAACCAGCCGCCGGAGAAACTCCGCGAGATGGTCCGCGCCTACCGAGACGCCGGCGGCCGGGGGAAGCTGCACCTGCAGGTGCACCTCTCCTACGCCGCGGACGACGACACTGCGCTGCGGATCGCCCACGAGCAATGGCGTACCAACGTGTTTGCGCCCCCGTTGCCGTGGGACCTGGAGACGGTCGAGCACTTCGACATCGCGGCCGAGCACGTCACGCCGGAGGCGATGCGCGCCAGCGTCCTCGTGTCCAGTGACCCCGCCCGGCATGCGGCCTGGCTGCAGGATCTGATCGATCTGGGCTTCGACGAGATCTATCTGCACCACGTCGGCGACGAGTTACTCGAGTTCATCGACGTCTTCGGCCAGAATGTGCTTCCGCAGTTGGCGGTCAGTACTCCGTGAGGATCACCGACACCAGCGACCTGTGGTGGAAGAACGCCGTCATCTACTGCCTCGACGTCGAGACCTTCCTCGACTGGAACGGCGACGGCTACGGCGACCTGCCCGGACTGATCCAGCGGGTCGACTATCTCGCCGAGCTGGGTGTCACCTGCTTGTGGTTGATGCCGTTCTATCCGACCCCGGACCGTGACGACGGCTACGACATCACCGACTTCTACGGCGTGGACTCGCGGCTGGGCAGCCACGGAGACTTCGTCGAATTCGTGCGCACCGCAAAAGACCGCGGCATGCGAGTCATCGTCGACCTGGTCGTCAACCACACCTCGGCCAAACATCCCTGGTTTCGCGCCGCCCGGGCAAGCCGAAACTCGCCGTACCGGGATTGGTATGTCTGGATGGACGACCCACCCAAGACAAAGAAGAGCGATGTCGTCTTCCCAGATCAGGAGACGAGCATCTGGACGTACGACGAGAAGGCGGGGCAGCACTACCTGCATCGCTTCTACAAGCACCAACCCGATCTCAACGTGGCCAACCCGGCGGTCCGGGACGAAGTCGCGAAGATCATGGGCTTCTGGCTCGAACTCGGGGTGTCCGGGTTCCGAGTGGATGCCGTCCCGTTCTTCCTGGACACCGCCGGAATCCCCGGCGGCCAACAGGCACTGCCCGACCCGCACGAATACCTGCGGACGCTGCGGGCGTTCATCACGCGACGGACCGGTGACTCCGTACTCCTCGGCGAGGTCAACCTCGCGCACAAGGACCAGAAGACGTTCTTCGGCGGCAAAGAGGGCAACGAGCTCACGATGCTGTTCGACTTCATCGGTATGCAGAAGCTCTATCTCTCCTTGGCGCGCAGCGATGCCCGGCCGCTGGTCAGGGCGCTGCTGTCCCGGCCGGACACGTCGCCGGACAGCCAGTGGGCGACGTTCGTGCGCAACCACGACGAGCTCACCCTGGACAAGTTGTCCGACGCCGAACGCCAAGAAGTGTTCGCCGCCTTCGGTCCGGATCCCGAGATGCAGATCTACGGACGCGGCCTGCGCCGGCGACTGCCACCGATGCTGGACGGTGACCCGAGGCGGATTCGAATGGTCTACAGCCTGCTGTTCTCGTTGCCCGGGACGCCGGTCCTCTTCTACGGCGAGGAGATCGGCATGGGGGAAAGTCTCGCCGCCGAAGGGCGGTTCGCCGTACGTACGCCGATGCAATGGACGGACGGCCGCAGCGGCGGCTTCTCCACCGCGGCGCCGTCGAAGCTGCCCGGACCGGTCGTCGACGGAGGATTCGGCCCCGAGCACGTCAATGTCGCAGCCCAACGGCGGGACCCGGACTCGCTGCTCAACTTCATGATTCTGCTCATCCGCCGCTACCGCGAGTGCCCTGAACTGGGCTGGGGACGGTTCGAAGTCCTCGACCAGCCGCAGCGCTCAGTACTGGCCCACCGCTGCACCTGGGACGGACAGTCGGTGCTGGCTTTGCACAACCTCGACGCCGAGCCCCGCGTTGTGCAGCTCACCCTCGACGGCTGCGACGAAAACACGCGGCTGGTGGACCTTCTGTGCGACGGCAGCACTCCAACCGACCGCAAGGGCCGCGCGGACATCCCCATGGAGGGGTACGGATTCCGGTGGTTCCGGGCGGTCCAACCCGGGGACCGCACGCTCATCTAGCAGCGCGTCAGCTGAACAGCGCCACGGTGGCCTGATCGGCGGCGGAAAGCTCGGGCGGAGGCAGCGCATTCACCCAGCCGGGTAGGTAGACCTTGAGGTAGTCGGCCGAGGGCCTGCCGGTCGTGCGGTCCGTCGGTCTGCTGCCACGGGTGCCCGAGGTCCCCATCCAGCGGGGTGTCCCGTACGGAAGGTCCGCTCTAGGCACCTGACCGCGATCGGTCGGCAAGGAAAACGTCGGCGAGACAATGTCTTTGGCGTACGACCGTCCCGCCAGCTGGGCCAGCGCCTTCTGCCAATCTGCGCGGGCACCGCTCTCGGTCGCGGCCTTCATCGGAATGACGTCCACTCCGGCCGGCGCAACCGCAGCCGCAATGCGCCGAGCCGAACGGCCCATCGCGAGCATGACGTCCAGTCCAGAGTTGCCCAACTTCACAAGGTGCAAGAGATTGCGGTGCAGCGCCTGCACCTCCGGCCGGTCGGCGAGGACGTTCTGCTGGGCCGGTGTCAGGTCAGTGGTGTCGACCGGGAACGTCCGCAGGATCAGATACTTCTTGGTCAGCCCTGCGGCGGTCAGAAACGCCTGCAGTCTCTGACCGGATTCTCCGGTCAGGGCACGGCCGGTGAAGATGTCGTCAGGTTCAGCCGGGTCGGCGAGCACGACGACGCTGATCGAGGCGAACCGACCACGGTAGATGGGGCCGACGCCGAACGACGGGTGGGACGTGACACCGAAGGCGGCCCAGTCCGGCCACGGAAAGCTGGCGTCCTTACCCGACAGCAGCGGGCCGAAGGCCGTAGGCGGGCCGGGGTCGTACTCGCGAGGCTTGGCTCGGGGCGGTTCGACGGGGATGTCCCCGGGGTCGGCGGTGTACCCGACCTTCGAACCGATCGCTGTGTCCGTGTAGTCGAGCGAGGCGCCGACCGCGTTTGCTTTGCCGGCCGCCGAGTAGAGCTGGATGCTGCGCTGGTCGTCCTTGCGGTTCGACGAGGTCGCACCTCTGCCCAGGCGGGGGCTGATCCCGAAGGGGAAGTCCCGGTGCGGCACGGGGTCACTCAGGTAGGCGTACGGGATCGTCAGGTCCCGGGTGACGCCTGGATCGGCTGGCAGGAAGTCGGCGTCATCGTCGATCCAGGTGCGCACCTGATTGGCCGCGCGGGTGAAGTCGGCCTTGAGATCGGTCAGCGCCCCGCCCTGGGCGCTGCCGGGGTGTACGACGCCGAGGAAGTGCAGCCCGCTCAGCGCGCCGGGCGCCGTTGCCTCGTCCAGCTTGTTGGGGTTCGCCGTGCCTCCGGCGGCCGCGATCCACGTGGCCACCGATTCTTTGGCCGCCTTGCCGACGGCGATGACCAGCTTCAGGTCGCCTTCGGCGGCTTTGTCGAAGATGCGATGCCGATGCTTGACGATCGGGGAGCGCGGGTCCTGGCCCAGCTTTGGCAGCTTGCCGACGTACTGGCCATGGATCGGGTAGACGAACGTGTTGAGGAACAGGTACGAACGGTCAATCCCGATGTGGCGCAGGAAATGCTGCATCCGCGAGCCAGTGCCACCGGTGAACGACCGATGCGCCAGCGACTCGTCCTGTGCACCCTCCTGGCCGATCACCAGGACGCGAGCTGACCCGTCGAGCCGACCGCGATAGAACATCGGACCGAAGTGCCAGCGGAAGGTCTTGGGTCCGTTGATCGCCTCGCCGATCCCGCGGTAGTTCGGCGTGTCGGCAAAGAGCTCTGGCCATCCCGAGTTCTTGGCCGGCCCCGGGTCGTAGTCCCAGGGGTTGCCGCGGTCGCCAGCCATATCCGCCTCCTCGACAAAGTTCGAGGGACAAGCGTGACAGAGCACAGCGCACGCGGGAGCCCGTTTTCGCGCTCCACCAAACTCACAACGTGGCGGTTTCTGCAGAAACCGCCACGCACGTGTCGCCGGGCGCACGACCCAAACCTGGCGGTTTCTGCAGAAACCGCCAAAGTCTGGACGGTTGGGCTCAGGCGTTGAGGATCAGTAGCTGCGGGCCGTACGACGTCCGCGCGGTGAACCGGAGCGGCTGTGTCCGGCTTCCGAGCGACCGACTGCTCCGCCGGCGATCCGCGGGTTGCCCGGCGTTGCGCCTCGCGGCGCACCGGAGCGGCCCGGCGTCCCGCTTCGCGGCGCAGCCGAACTGCGTCCGCCGCCGCGGTATCCGGGCGTACGGGACTGACCGCCCTTGGACGATGTGGAAGAGCCGTCCCGACCGGGCGTACCGACGCGTCGGTGCCCATTTCTGCGCGGGTGCCGACGCGCTTCGATGTCTGCCGGCGGCGGAGTCAGCGCGATCCCGCTCGGCCGGCGAGCGCCGGTCAGTGAAGCGAGATCGGCATCGCCAGGACGAGCGCTGCTGCGGGTCGCCTGCACGCCGGCTTTGCGGGTCATCTGATCGACCTCACGACGCTGATGCGGGAGCACCAGGGTCAGAACCGTGCCGGACTCGCCGGCCCGTGCCGTACGACCGGCGCGGTGCAGGTAGTCCTTGGGGTCGGCCGGCGGGTCGACGTGAACGACGAGGCCGACGTTGTCGACGTGGATCCCGCGGGCAGCCACGTCGGTCGCGACCAGGACCGGCACCAGGCCGTCCTTGAACTGGTTCAGCGTTCGCGTGCGCTGGCCCTGGGATTTGCCGCCGTGCAGGGCTCCGGCGCGTACGCCGACCTGTCCGAGCTTCTTGGCTAGCCGATCGGCGCCGTGCTTGGTGCGTACGAAGAACATCGTCCGGCCCTCGCGTGAGGCGATCTCGCTGACGACATCGAGCTTGTCGCCTTCCGACACCGCGATGAGGTGGTGGTCCATCTCCACGACACCGGCGGTGGCCGGGGCAACGGAGTGGGTGACGGGGTGGGAGAGGTACTGCCGCACGACCTTGTCGACATCACCGTCGAGCGTGGCCGAGAACAGCAGGCGCTGTCCACCGGGGCGGACCTGGTCGAGGAGCTTGCGCACCTGGGGCAGAAAGCCCATGTCGGCCATGTGGTCAGCCTCGTCGAGGATCGCGATGGACACATCGCCGAGGTCGCAGGCGCGCTGGCTGATCAGGTCGTTGAGTCGGCCGGGGGTGGCAACGAGCAGGTCGACGCCGCGCCGCAGACCGTCGATCTGGCGGCCGAACGGCATGCCGCCGACCACGTTCTTGACGCAGAGGCCAAGCGGGGTGGCGTACGGCTCGAGGGCCTCGCATACCTGCATCGCGAGCTCACGAGTCGGCACGAGCACGAGGGCGCGGGGCCGCTTGGGAGCGGTGCTGCCCTGGGTGAGCCGGACCAGCGTGGGCAGGCCGAAGGCGAGTGTTTTGCCGGAGCCGGTCTGGCCGCGGCCGAGCACGTCTTTGCCGGCCAGGATGTCCGGGATGGTGGCGGCTTGTATGGGGAAGGGTTGGGTGATGCCACGCCGGTGCAGCGTGGTCACGATGTTGGCGGGGAGCCCGAGGTCGGCGAAACCCGGCAGGACCGAATTGGGCGCAGCGGTTGCGGGCAGGGTCGAACGGGCAGGGTGGAGCTGAGACAAAGTTGTAGTCCTCCAGGACGGATGGCACGTCACTGGCGATTCACACTGCGGTGTCACTCACGCGGTGGAGAAACGATTAGGACGGGCCCAGCGCAAGGTGCGCTGTAGCAAAGCAAGGGATGCAGAAACTCGCGAATCCGCGTCCGATCGGCTCGCAATAGGCGCGAGCAACATCATCCACGGTACGGCACTGCGCGGCGAAAGATCGTTCGGGCGGGGTGACCCTGCGCACAACGGGGCGGAAAGATCCATTGACACGGCTTGGACCACAAGACTACGGTCTGTGCATCTGCAGTCACGCTCCGTTGCTGTTCTTCAAATAGCAGCGCCTCGGCAGCACACCACAGTTCCCGAGTACTTCTGGGTCGCCGAGGTCCATCCCACCGAGGAATCGGTGGGTCTCGATCGCAACAGCTGACCATCCTGACCCCCCGAAGATCCACCGGGGTGCTCGGTTGTTCGGTCGGGGGAGAGCAGCGGGATAGACCCGCCACCGCGAGTCCGACACGTCCGATCCCATAGGTCAGCCGAAGTTCACGCCCTGGGCCAGCGGGAGTTCGTTCGAGTAGTTGACCGTGTTGGTCGCCCGGCGCATGTACGCACGCCAGGCGTCCGACCCGGACTCGCGGCCGCCGCCGGTGGACTTCTCGCCACCGAAGGCACCGCCGATCTCGGCGCCGGAAGTCCCGATGTTGACGTTGACGATGCCGCAGTCCGAACCGTCGGCGGCCATGAACTGCTCGGCCTCGCGCTGATCCTGGGTGAAGATCGCCGAGGACAGGCCCTGCGGTACGTCGTTGTGCAGCGCGATCGCCTCCGCCAGATCGGAATGGGTGAGTACGTACAGGATCGGGGCGAAGGTCTCGGTACGCACGATGTCGGTCTGCGCCGGCATCCGGACCAGCGCCGGCTCCGCGTAGGCAGCGGCGGGGAAGCCTTCGACTTCGCGCCGCCCTCCGCCGGTCACGACTTCTCCGCCGTCGGCCACCGCGCGCTCCAGCGCCGCGGCCATCCGGTCGTACGAACGCTCGTCGATCAGCGGCCCCACCAGCGTTCCGTCGGCCAGCGGGTCACCGATGGCGAGCCCCTCGTAGGCGCGGGAGATCCGGTCGGTGAGCTCGTCGACGACAGACTCATGAGCGATGACCCGGCGCATCGTGGTGCATCGCTGGCCGGCCGTACCCGCTGCGGCGAACACGATGCCGCGCGTGGCGATGTCCAGGTCGGCCGATCCGCTGACGATCGCCGCGTTGTTGCCACCGAGTTCCAGCAACGCCCGCCCGAATCGTGCTGCCACCCGCGGACCGACCTGCGCACCCATCCGCTCGGAGCCGGTCGCGCTGAGCAATGCGACGTCGGGGCTGTCGACCAGCGCGGCGCCAGCCTCCGCATCGGCGACAACCAGGACATTGAGGTTGTCCGGAGCGCCGCAGTCGGCGGCCGCCCGATCCAACAATGCCGAGCACGCCGCGGCGGTCAGGGCGGCAAGCGGCGAGGGCTTCCAGACGACGGTGTCTCCGCAGACCAGCGCGAGCGCAGTGTTCCACGACCAGACCGCGGCCGGGAAGTTGAACGCCGAGATGACGCCGACCACTCCGAGCGGGTGCCAGGTCTCCATAAGCCGGTGGCCCGGACGTTCGGAAGGCATCGTGCGCCCGTCGAGTTGGCGGGACAGGCCGACCGCGAAGTCGCAGATATCGACCATCTCCTGGACCTCGCCCAGCGCTTCGGAGGAGATCTTGCCGACCTCGATGCTGATGAGTTCGGCGAGGTCGGCCTTGTGTTCGGCGACCAGTGCACCGAAGCGCTTGACGAGCGCGCCACGCACGGGAGCTGGCACCACGCGCCAGTGGCCGAACGCAGTACGGGCTGCCGCGATCGCCGCGGAGACATCTTCTGCCGTGGCGAGCGGATAGGCGAAGAGATCCTCACCGGTGATCGGTGTCCGCGCCTGGATCGTGTGCGCGGCAGTGGCAGCGAGGCTCACTCCACAGCGGTCAAGGGCCTGCCAGGCCCGGGCGCGCAGATCTTCGGTGGGGGTGATCGAGATCGGGTCGGTCGAGGAAGTCATCGTTGCTCATACTCACACCTCGGCCAAGCGGTGTGGATGGGGACATGTTGCGAGAGGCGGACGCCGCGATGTACTGCGGCTCGTCGTTCGCTGAACCCTCCGCAGTCGATATCGGCCACTAAGAGCTGCATGCGGTTCAGTCAACGCTGATCCACAACTGCCCATCCGCGTCCACATTCGCTCCTGCATTTTCCGATCGGGGCTGCAGGTCGGGTGCGATGACCTCGTGCAGATGGACATGGTGGCGCTTGCCCGGCGGCTGTCAATTCTCGAGCTGCTTCGGTTTCAGGATGGGCTCATCCGTAGGGACCAGGCGCTTGCCGCCGGGCTCAAACGAACCGTGGTGGATGGCCACCTCAGGCGGGCGCGGTGGCAGCGGGTTCTGCCCACTGTCTATTGGACCGAGGCGTCCGCAACGGACCATGCGACAGGGCTGAGTGGCCGACAACTCATCCGAGCCGCGTGGATGTGGGCAGGTGACGATGCTGTGATCACCGGGTCAGCCGCCGCCGTATGGGCTGGGCATCTCGAGGAGTTGAAGCTGCCGATCCGGATCACTATCCCCGCGAGCAGACGACTGTCCCAGCAACCGGGCGTGCTCGTAGCACGAGGCACGATGGATCGACGCGACATCGGCAGCCACAACGGGATCTTGATCACCAAGGCCCTTCGGACTGCGACGGATCTGGCATCCGACGGGTGCAGCGACCTGCTGCACCGAATGGCGCAGCGGAACTTACTGAGACCGGATGCCCTCCAGTCCGTGCTGGACCGGGGCGCCCATCGACGGGGTTGGGCCACTGCCAGGGCTGCCGTTCGCGACTGTGCGACCAACCCGCACTCGGAGGCGGAACGAGTCACCCATCGCGCGCTTGTCGCCGCCGGCATTTCGGGTTGGCGGGCAAATGCTGAATTGGTCATTGCTGGTCGGACGTTCCGTCCAGACCTGATCTTCGACGAGGTGCGGCTCGTCGTCGAGATCGACGGCTTTGCCTTCCATGGCGACCGCCAGGCGTTCGAGCGCGATCGCGAGCGGCAGAACACGCTGACCGCGGCCGGCTGGACCGTGCTGCGATTCACCTGGCGGCACATTCATGACAATCCAGCAGCCGTGATCGCGAGGATCGAGCAGACGCTTGTAATCCTGAGCGGCAGACTCCGTGGGTGACTGAACCCTCCGCAGCTGCCGATGGCCGATCTGAGCTGCTACGGGTTCAGTCAGCCACAGCCAACGAGGGCGATCAGGACAAGTCGCCCGGCGCGCCGGAAGGGCGCTAGCCTCAGCCCGTGGTCAGCGCAGACCAAACCCAGTCACTAGCGGTATCCGACTGGACCCGTATGGAGCAGCTGTACGCGGATAAGTCCGCGCGACTGCGTGACGCCGCAGCGCTCGGTGCCGAACGCGAACTTCCGCCGGGACTGTCCGAGGACGACGTCGAGATCCTGCTGCGGCGTTACTGCTGGCAGGAGCCGCTCGAACAGGTTCTCGAGCGCAGCCCCGAGGAGCTCTACGAGATCGCCGTCGGGCACTTCGCGATCGCGCATACCCGGCCGGAAGGTTCGGTCATCATCCGCGCCCGGACAGTCGGAGACGACGAGGACAGTCCGCTGGCCGGACGCACGATCGTCGAGATCGTTGCCGACGACATGCCCTTCCTGGTCGATTCGGTGACCGCGGAGATCAGTCGGCAAGGCCGCGAACTCCTGGAGATCGTCCACCCCGTCGTGATCGTCCGCAGAGACATCACCGGTGTCTTCCAGGAACTTTGCAACACGTCCAAACCCAGGGAAAGGCCAGCCGACGCGCTGGTCGAGTCCTGGATGCACCTCGAGATCGCAGCCGAACCCGATGCGGCGGCGCTCAGGGCGCTCGAGGGCGACTTGCGCCGGGTCCTCGCCGACGTGCGGCATGCGGTCGAGGACTGGGGCAAGATGCGCGCCACGTCCGTGCGCCTTGCCCGCGAATTGGAATCCCGACCGCCCAAGGGCATCGCGCAGGAAGAGGTGGACGACGCCGCCGAACTGCTTCGCTGGTTGGCCGACGACAACTTCGTCTTCCTCGGCTACCGCGAATACATCCTCAACGACAACGATGCGTTGGAGCCGGTTGCCGGCACCGGCCTGGGCATCCTGCGCAGTGACGTCGACATGGCCTCGGCTGCCCGCCGGCTGCCCGCGGCCGCCGCCGCCAAGGCTCGCGAAGCAGAGTTGCTGATCCTCACCAAAGCCGACTCTCGATCGACCGTGCACCGTCCGGTCTATCTCGATTACGTCGGCGTCAAGGCCTTCGACGAGAACGGCGTGCCGACCAGGGAGCGTCGAATCCTGGGCCTGCTGCCGTCCGGTGCCTATGTCGACAGCGTGACCACGATCCCGGTCGTACGGCGCAAGGTTGCCGAGGTGATGGCCCGCTCCGGCCTCGCTCCGGGCAGTCACTCGGGCAAGGATCTGCTGGACATCCTCGAGAACTACCCGCGCGATGAGTTGCTGCAGATCTCGGTCGCCGAACTCCTGCCGATCGCGCTCGCGGTCCTGCATCTGCGAGAGCGGCGCCAGACCCGGCTGTTCCTCCGGCGCGACCCGTACGGCCGCTTCTTCTCTGCGCTCGTCTATCTGCCGCGCGACCGGTACACCACCAACGTCCGGCTGGCGATGCAGGCCATTCTCATGGAGACCTTGCACGGCGTGACGGTCGAGTACACCGCGCACAGCACCGAGTCGATCCTGGCCCGGCTGCACTTTGTGATCCGGACTCCCAAGGGTGAGCCCCTTCCGGACGTCGACGTCGGGGAACTCGAGGCGCGACTGACGAAGGCGGCGCGCAACTGGAGCGACGACCTGCTCGACGAACTCCTGCTCGCCTACGACGCCGGCCGCGCCCGAGAGCTGCACCGCAAGTACGTCGGTGCATTCTCCGACGGATACAAGGATGACTTCCCGGCCAGCGAGGCGGTCGCTGACATCGCCCGGCTGGAGACCCTGCAAGGCACCGACGCCGAGATGGACCTGGCGCTGCGGACCCCGCACGGCGCCGGTGTCGGCGAGCGGCGGTTCAAGATCTACCGGCTCGGCGCGGCGATGACGCTGTCCTCGATCATGCCCCGCCTGCAGCACATGGGAATGTCCGTGACTGACGAACGTCCCTATGAGGTGCAGTGCCTCAACGGCCAGCAGGTCTGGATCTACGACTTCGGCCTGACCAGCCCACTCCTGGAGCACGAAGAGCCCAAGCCGGAACTGCTCGCGAGGTACCGGGAGACCTTCCACGAGGCGTTCGCCGCGATCTGGTCCGGCGAAGCGGAGGATGACGGGTTCAACGCCCTGGTCACCGCCGGGGACATCCCTTGGCGACTGGTCGCGGTGTTACGGGCCTACGTCCGCTACCTGCGGCAGGGCGGACTGACCTTCAGCCAGGTCTACATCGAGCAAGCCCTGGTCCGAAACGTCGAGACGACCAAGCTCCTCGTGCGCCGATTCGAGATTCGCTTCGATCCGGCATATGTCGGCGACCGGGCGGCGGACGAGGAAGCGATACGACTGCAGATCGTCGAGGCGCTCGGCAAGGTCAGCAGCCTGGACGAAGACCGCATCCTGTCCTCGCTGAGCCGCATCGTCCACGCCACCCAGCGGACCAACTTCTACCAGTCCACTGTGGACGAAGCCGGCACGCGGAAGACCAAGAGCTACATCTCGTTCAAGTTCGACCCGGCCCAGGTGCCGGACCTGCCCGAACCCAGGCCGGCCCGCGAGATCTGGGTCTACTCGCCGCGCGTTGAGGGCGTGCATCTGCGATTCGGCGCGGTCGCCCGCGGTGGCTTGCGCTGGTCGGATCGTCGCGAGGATCTCCGTACCGAGATCTTGGGCTTGGTCAAGGCGCAGACCGTCAAGAACACCGTGATCGTGCCCACCGGGGCGAAGGGCGGCTTCGTCGTGCGAGCGCCGGTGGACCCCACCGACCGTGACGCATGGCAAGCCGAAGGCATCGCCTGCTACCGCATCTTCATCGGTGCGCTGCTCGACATCACCGACAATCTCGTCAACGGGAAGGTCGAACCGCCAGAAGCTGTCGTACGGCACGACGGTGACGACACCTACCTCGTCGTCGCCGCTGACAAGGGAACCGCGACGTTCTCCGACATCGCCAACGACGTCGCCATTTCGTACGGCTTCTGGCTCGGTGACGCCTTCGCGTCGGGTGGCTCGGTCGGGTACGACCACAAGGCGATGGGCATCACTGCGCGAGGTGCGTGGGAGTCGGTGCAGCGGCACTTTCGCGAGATGGGCCATGACACCCAGACCCAGGACTTCACCGTGGTCGGCATCGGCGACATGTCCGGGGACGTCTTCGGCAACGGCATGCTGCTGTCAGAACACATTCGGCTGCTCGCCGCCTTCGACCACCGGCACATCTTCATCGACCCGAACCCGGACGCGGCGATCTCTCACACCGAGCGGAAGCGGCTGTTCGAGTTGCCGCGCTCGAGTTGGGCTGAATACGACAGCGAGCTGATCAGTGCGGGTGGGGGTGTCTGGCCGCGGTCGGCGAAGTCCATCCCGATCTCGCCGGAGATGCGGATGGCCCTCGGATTACAGGTCGACGCCGGTTCTGGATCAGACGATTCAGCGGGCTCCTCCGGACCCTCGGCCCTGACACCGGCCGAGCTGATGAAGGCGATCCTGCAAGCGCCGGCCGACCTTCTGTGGAACGGCGGGATCGGTACCTACGTCAAGGCGTCGAGCGAGAACGACATCGAGGTCGGCGATCGCGCCAACGATGCGATCCGGGTGAACGGATCTGAGCTGCGCGTGAAGGTGGTCGGTGAGGGCGGCAACCTCGGTCTCACGCAGCTGGGCCGCATCGAGTACGCACTTGCCGGTGGCCGGATCAACACCGACGCGATCGACAACTCGGCCGGCGTGGATACCTCCGACCACGAGGTCAACATCAAGATCCTGCTCAATCGCGTCCGCGACGACGGCCTGATCGACAACGCCGCGCGCTCGGAGATTCTCGCCGAGATGACCGACGAGGTAGGCGAGTTGGTGCTGGCCGACAACTACAACCAGAACGCCGCTCTGGCCAACGAGGCGATCTATGCGGCCCAGATGGTCGACGTCGCTCAACGCTATATCCGGCACCTCGTCCACGAAGGCAGGCTCAACCGCGCCATCGAGTTCCTACCGAACGACCGCGTGTTGTCCGAGCGGGCGAGGGACGGCATCGGCCTCACCGGACCGGAGCTCTCAGTTCTGTTGGCCTACAGCAAGATCGAGCTCGCCGACGTGCTGGTGGACTCCGATCTCCCGGACGATCCCGCCGTGCACCACATCCTCTACGACTACTTCCCCAGCCTCGTCCGGGAGCGCTACCAGGACCAGATGGACACCCATCCCCTGCGTCGCGAGATCGTCACGACCGGGCTGGTCAACACGACCATCAACGTCGCCGGCGTCACCGGAATCTTCCGGCTCCAGGAGGAATCCGGGGCTGCGCTCGACGAACTCGTGCGGGGCCACGTCGCCTCATGCGCGATCTTCGGAGTGGCCGAGGTCTGGGCCCAAGCCGCGGCGCTGGACAACGTCGTCCCGGCAGCCGTCCAGGCGACGATGCGGCTGGAAGCGACCAGACTCTCCGAGCGCTCCACTCGATGGCTGATGCTGCATGCGGCGCAACCGGTGGACATCGGCGAGGAGGTCTCGCGCTACCGGGATGGCGCGGCCGAGGTGCTGCAGCTCCTGCCCGAGCAGATGCGGGGCAGCGACGCCGAGTCCTACGCGAAGCGCAGGGCCGAGCTGGAGCGGGCGGGTGTCCCGGCCGAGCAGGCGGCTCGGATCGCCACCTTCCCCAAGGCGATCGCCGCTCTGGACATCGTGAAGGTCGCGACGGAAACCCACCACACGCTGCGCGAGGTCGGCGAGGTCTACCACTTCCTCGCCGAGGAGCTAGCACTGTCCGCGATGTTGGAGCGGATCATCGCGCTGCCGCGCAACAGCCGTTGGAAGGCGATGTCTCGAGCCACACTGCGCGACGATTTCAACGCCCTCCATGCCGAGCTGACCGCCGATGTCCTGCAGTGCGGCGCCGAGGGCGATGATGCGCCGGCCCGGTTCAAGGACTGGTCAGCGCGTACGGCGGACCCCCAACGGCGAGCCGTCGCGATGCTTGCCGACATCGTCAGCGGCGACTCACAAGACCTGGCCACGCTCGTGGTCGCCGTACGGGTGCTCCGGGAGATGCTGGCCCGCAGCTGAGGTGGTGGAAGTCAGCCGACCTCACGCTGGGTGGACGCAGCCGAGGGGGTGCCGGCCTCGACGGCGGCAAGCCGCTCGGCGGTGCGGGTCAGGTGCGTACTCATCAGCTCGGTGGCCCGTGCGACATCGCGGGCGACGATCGCGTCGACGAGGGCGCGATGCTCCTCGACCCCTCGGCGGCCGTGCAGCGGAGCCACGTCGCGGGCCCGCTCCAGTGACATCAGCAATGGCCCGTGCAGGGATTCCACGAGCATGGTGATCGCGCGGTTGTGCGCCGACTGCGCGTAGCGGGTGTGCCACTCGGCCGAGAGCTCGAGCGGGAAGTCGTCGCCCTCGAGCGCGGCGTGGCTTCGGTCGCAGATCTCGTACAGCGCCGCGGTGTCAGCCTCGGTAGCGCGCTCGCAGACGAGCGGAACGATGCCGAGTTCGAAGACCAAGCGCGCCTCGGTGACCTCGACGGCGCTCAGGGTCGCCAGCGTGATCAGGTCGGCGATGCCCTCACCGACGAGACGACTGCTGGGGGCGGTGACGTACGTGCCGCCGCGGGCGCCGACGCGGATCTCGACCAGGCCGTTCGCCTCGAGGACCCGCAGCGCCTCACGCACGGTCACCCGGCTGACGCCGAAACGCTCGCAGAGCTCTCGCTCGGGCGGCAACCGATCGCCGGCGGTGAGCTGCCCCTGCCGCATCAGCAGTCGGATCTGGTCGACGATCACCTCAGAGATCCGGCCGCTGCTGACCTTGCTCAGCAAGTCCCCCTTGGCCTTGGCCCGGTGATCGCTCAGGGGGTTTGCACTCGGTTGTCCCACGGTCACTCACACATAGTAGGTAGCAGGAACCTGCAAAGGGATTAACAACATACCTTTGTGACCAATTGCGGCTGGCGTCGGATCCTCGGCATCAGGTGGTCTAATGGACAGACCATTAACACGGCTGCGTTCAAGGATGAGCCGTGACCTCGTCACTCCCGGAACGCTCATCGGAGGGGACAGGAGGCCAGTGCCCAAGGTCATCTATGTGGGCGACGCCGGCCAGGAGCATGCCATCGAGGCAACCGTCGGCGACTCGGTCATGGCCACGGCCAAGCGCAATGGTGTGCCGGGCATCATCGGCGAATGCGGTGGCAACGCCTCGTGCGCGACCTGCCATGTCTGGGTCAGGGAAGAATTCTCCGGGCTGCTCGGGACGCCGAACGAGCTCGAGGAGGATCTGCTCGACATGGCCGTGACCGAACGGCGCGACGGCAGCCGGCTGTCCTGCCAGATCAAGATGAGCCCCGAGCTCGATGGCCTGACCGTTGACATCCCACCTGATCAGCCGTGAGCACGCTCTGCGGGGCTCGCGGGTTGACACGGCAGATCAAAGGTATGACAGTTAGCCCTATCCCACTTGGACACCGGGAAGTCGGCCACCGGCCGACCCGCGAAAAGGAGTACCCGTGCTTCGTCCGGACATCAACGAACTCCTGACTCAGACCGGGCCGAAGGCCCCGATGGGGCAACTGTTCCGGCAGTACTGGATGCCGGCCCTGCTGGCCGAGGAGCTTCCGGAGAACGACTGCCCGCCCGTGCGCGTCAAACTCCTCTCCGAGCGTCTCTTGGCGATCCGGGACAGCGACGGCCGGTACGGACTGATCGACGAGTTCTGTGCCCACCGCGGGGTGTCCCTATGGTTCGGCCGCAACGAGGAGTCGGGCCTGCGCTGCGCCTATCACGGGTGGAAGTACGACGTGACGGGGCAGTGCGTCGAGGTTCCGTCGGAGGCGGACAACAGCACCTTCTGCGAGAACGTCAAGCTCACCGCCTACCCGCTGGTCAAGATCGGCGACGTGCTGTGGACCTACATGGGCGCCAAGGACAAGCAGCCGCCGTTGCCGGAGTTCGAGTTCACCCAGGTGCCGCCGGAGAACACCTACACCTCGAAGCGGTGGCAGCAGTGCAACTGGCTGCAGGCCTTCGAGGGTGGGATCGACTCCAGCCATGTGACCTTCCTGCACTCCGGCGGGCTCAAGAACGACCCGTTGTTCAAGGGCGCCAAGGGGAACGAGTACAACGAGCGCGACAAGAAGCCATTCTTCGAAGTCGCCGACAGCGACGGCGGGCTGTTCGTCGGTGCCCGGCGCAATGCCGAGGAGGGCACCTACTACTGGCGCATCACGCCGTGGGTGATGCCCAACTTCACCATGGTGCCGCCGCGCAGCGACCACCCGATCCATGGCCACTTCTGGGTGCCGATCGACGACGAGAACTGCTGGGCGTACAGCTTCGACTACCACCCGATCCGACCGCTCAGCGCCGCCGAACGACAGGCGATGCTCGACGGCCACGGCGTACACAGCGAGAACATTCCCGGCACCTACCGTCCGGTGGCCAACCTGGACAACGACTACCTGATGGATCGTGAGGCGCAGAAGCGCAGCGAGCACTACTCCGGGATCAAGGGAATCGCCATCCAGGACTCGTCGTTGCAGGAGAGCATGGGGCCGATCGTGAACCGCAGCAAAGAGCGGTTGGTTCCGGCCGACAGCGGCATCATCAAGGCACGGCAGAAGCTGCGAAAGGCGGTGGTCGCCCTGCGCGATGAGGGCATCACTCCCCCCGGAGTGGACCCGGCGCACCACCACGTCCGATCCGCGGCGATCGTGCTGCCCCAGGCTGAGTCGTTCATGGAGTACTGCCGGGACGCGGTGAAGGTGACTCCCGGCGTGCCCATCACCTCGGTATGAGATGAGTACCCCAGGGATGCTCCTGAGCAGCTGCGCGCGGGCCGCCTCCGCGGCGGAGGCTGCCTACCGGATCGACGCGCCGATCGCCCCGGCCCGCGCCGCGCGAGTCATCGCCTTGGATGCCGGGGCAGCCGAGGTAGCGCGGCAGGTGTCTGCCGACGACTGGTCCAGCGCCCGCTTCTTCGTCTGCGACGGCGTTGCGCCCGATGGCGACAGCGCGACGATGTCGGTCGATGACCTGGTGCTGCGCGGCATCGACGGGACGCCGGCGTCCTTGGACGAGCAGCTGACCGACGCCGACGTCGTCGTGTTGATCGCCACCGAGGACGCCGGTGCGGCCTCGGCCTCGATCGTCGGCCAGGCGTGTTTCGAACGCGGGATCATGACCGCCGGGGTGATCCTGGGCAAGGGCCTCGAGGCCGACGAAGCGGTGGTCGCGCTGCGCCCGCATGCCCGGGTGCTGCTGCCCTTCGCCGAGGACGAGCGACATCACCGAGTTGCTCACCGCCCTCCGAGCCTGACCCGACATGGGAACCAAGATCAGCCTGCGCGACCTCCAACTGATGAAGGATCGCGGCGACAAGATCGTCGGCGTTGTCGCCTGGGACTACCAGATCGCGCGCATCGTGGATCGTGCCGGCGTGGAGATCGTCAGCGTCGGTGACACGGTCGGTGTGAATCTCTGGGGCCATGACAATCCGTTCGAGATCACGATGGATCAGATGATCACCGTCGCCCAGGCGGTACGCCGCGGGGTGCGCCGGGCCCTGGTGAGCGCCGACTTCCCGTTCGGCCCGCTGCAGGAAGGTACGGACAGCGCCGTACGGGCAGCGATTCGCTTCGTAAAGGAGGCCGGGGTCGACCTGGTGAAACTCGACGCCGCCGCAGATCATCTCGAAGCCGTGGAGGCGGTCACCCGGGCCGGCATCCCGGTCTTCGCGCAGTTCGGCATCACGCCGCAGACCGCGCTGCGCTACGGCGTGGAGTACAACGCCATTCCATCGGCAAAGGACACGGTCCCGATCGAGCTCAAGGACGAGCTGATCGCCGAGGCCAAGCGCCTGGAAGACGCGGGTGCTGCTCTGCTCAACTTCACCAACTCCGGGCCGGTCGTGGGTGCGGCAGTCGTGGAGGCGGTCTCGATCCCGGTGCTGGGCGGCTTCGGCGGCGGACCGTGGCTGGACGGCCGAATGCGCATGGCGCACGCCGCAATCGGCTACGCGGCATCAGCCATCGACGACCCGCCGGACACGTACGCGAATGTCGCCCAAACCACGCTCGATGCGCTGACCCGGTACGCCGAGGATGTCCGGGCCGGGCGTCAGCTGCCCGGCGGGATCCCCGTCCCACCCCGGAGTGACTGGACCGACCCGACCGCGTAGCCCGAGATCGAGCGAGAGGAACACAAGGTGCCGACAGCCGTCCTCGACGGGATCATCACGCGCTACGAGGTGACCGGCTCCGGTGCGCCGCTGCTGATGTTCTCACCGGGCGGCTTCGACTCGACGCTGGACAGTTGGCGAACAGTCGGCATCTACCGCCGCCTGGCGCTGCTCGAGCAGCTGAACCAGCGCTACACGTGCATCACCTTCGATCGGCGCGAGTCCGGGGAGTCCGGCGGTCGAGTCGAGCGAATCGCCTGGGCGGACTACGTGGCTCAGGGCACGGCGCTGCTCGATCACCTCGGGATCGACCGAGCGCATCTCATGGGTGGCTGCGTCGGCTGCTCGACGGTCGCTCGCCTGCGGAATCGCCCACCCCGAGCGGGTTTCGAGCATGGTGCTCTTCTCCCCGGCCGGCGGTGTCAAGTACCGGATGAAGCAGCACGCCCGTTTCGTCGAACACTTGGCCTTTGTCCACGAACGCGGGCTCGCGCAGGTCGTCGAGTTGGTTCGGGGATCTGACTCGGGGTTCAGCGCCGACCCCCGGGTCGGGCCCTGGGCGAGCGTGATCCGGACCGACCCTGCATTCGCCGACGCGTACGCCACTTTCGATCCGGATCGCTACGGCGCTGTCGTGACCGGCCTGGACCGGCTGATGTTCGACCGTGACACGGTCCCGGGGGCCGAGCCGGAGGATCTGCTGACGCTCGACATCCCCGCGTTGATCGTGCCGGGACAGGACGAGTCGCACGCACCCTCTGCGGCTCGCTACCTGCAGGAGTGCCTGCCCAACGTCGAGTACTGGGACGTGCCGGTGGCGGAGCAGACCGAAGAGACTGCCGCCGCGCGGATCCTGACGTTCCTGGACGGCGTGGCAGTCGCCGGCTAGCTAGCGCGCTCTTTCAGTCCCGATGATTCACGATGTTGATGACGTTGCCGTCTGGTGCTCGGACGAAGAATCGGCGCACCCCCCCAGGGCTCGGTCGTCAGCGGGTGCACGATCTCGTATCCGAGTCTCTGCGCCTCTGCATAGGCAGCGTCGACGTCATCGGTGGGTACCGAAATGACCGAGTCCTCGGGTGCGGTTGCGTCGCGCGTCACGAGCTGGACGCTCGCGCCGCCGTCGGGAGAGGTGTAGCAGGCCACCCAGCCCAGATTGAACTCCTCGGTGCTGTCGAAGCAGGCGACACATCTGGAGGCCGCGGGATACGTGAAGATCCGCAAGGGCCGCTCAGCTGTGAAAGGCAAGAAAGGGAGCCACGGCCAAAAGGGCGACGATCATGGCCCGGGTGAGGTGTCGTACGGGGACCAAGCGCGCGATCCGCCAGCCGATGACGACTCCGAAGAGCGCGGGGAGCCCGACGATGAGGGCAAGTCCCCAGTCGATCGCGTCCTGGCTGAGATAGCCGAGGCTGCCCACGGTGGCGATGACGATCGACTGGACCTGCGCAGCCGCCAGAGCGGAGAGCATCGGCGTACCGATGGCAACGAGGAGCGGCACGGTCAACAGGGGCCCACCGACGCCGAACATCCCGCTCGCGACAGCGACGACGAGTCCGCCGCCGACGAGCAGTGGCATGGCGGGGCCATGCTGGTCCGGCACGTCGGGTCTCAGCCCGCGCTGGCGCAGCCAGACCAGAGCCGCGATGAGAGTCACGAACAGCGCCAGGAGGATTCCGAACAAGCGCGTTGGCAGCACCGAATTGATGAGGACCCCAACCGGTGTGCCGACGATGCCGGTTCCAGCGAGGACGAGGGCGATACGTCGGGTAGTCGGGTCCCGCAGATGACCGGAGCGGGCATAGATGAGGGCCCCGAGCACCCCGGTGGCCACGTTGGTGACGATCGCGGTTCCGGCCACCGTCGCCGGCGGCAGACTCGTGAACAAGAAGAGTCCCGCGGTCGCGAGCACGCCGCCCGGACCGACGGCGGTGATGCCGATGCCCGCCACCAACCCGAAAACGCCAAGCAGCAGGAGCGCGCTCATCTACTCCCGTTCCAGGGCGGCGATCTGATCGATGCGCCGTTGGTGCTCGCCACCCTTGAACGGTGTCTCCAGCCACGTCTGAAGGATCTCGAGCGCCAGGTCCGCGGAGACGACTTTGGCTCCGAGCACCAGCACGTTGGAATTGTTGTTACCGCGCGAGATCTGAGCGTTCCAGACGTCCTGGCACAATCCCGCGCGGATGCCCCGAATCTTGTTGCAGGCGATGGCTTCACCCTGCCCGCTCCCGCCGACCACGATGCCGCCGTCGGCGGCGCCGTCAATGACGTGATGGCAGACATCGGCGCACAACGCCGGGTAGTCCATGCACGTCTCGGCGGATTGCCCGCCTCGATCGTCGACGTCGTGGCCGTGCTCGCGCAGCCAGGCGACGAGCACTGCCTTGAGCGCGACGCCGTTGTGGTCGGCTGCTATCGCGATGCGCACCGGGTCCTCCGGTCAGCCGATGAGGTCGCGGGTGCCTTCGGCGAAGAGTTCGTCGATGGGCATCGGCTCGGACAGGATGTGCTGGCTCACCGCGTGGCGCATGAGTTCCTCGAGTACTCGCGGTTGGGCTCGATCCCGTACGGCAGTGGATCAGCGCCGGTCAGGTCCATCACCTTCTGGTACATCCGGTCAGTCGCGGTCGGCGACTTCGATGGCACCGTTTCGTAGTCGCTCGACGTAGCGCTGCTTGGCCCGGGCGAAGGCGTCGAACACCGCCACACCGACCTCGGGTCGCTCCCGCGAGCACGCTCGTCCTTGACGACGACGAGGTGGTTGATCGGGTAGTGGCCCCGGCTCTGCAGTGCGGCGAAGCCTGCCTCCTCCGGGTCCGGGATCAGCGGCGCGACGTCCGGGGAGTCGATGTCGACGCCGACGACGGCGGCCAACTCGCCCTGGCCAGCATCTCGTCCGAGGTCCTCGCCCGGCTCGATCGGGACGACGTTGCGCGGCGGCCGGTACTCCGCCACGTGCTCGTCCCCGGAGAGCACCCAGGTCACCTCGTCGAGGTCGACGCCGTCTCGTCCGCAGGATCGCCGCGCGCCCACACCCCGGTGGTCACCGTGTAGCCGCGGTTGACGCCGACCCGCCTGCCTCGAGATCCTTGGGCGTCCGTGATGCCGGACGTCGGTGTTGTACGAGGATCGCGCCGTGGTGGAAGCCGCGGACCAGGAACGACCGGCACCGCGGTGAACCGCACGCCGTGCGCCTTGGCGACGAGATAGGTGGTCAGCGCCATCTCGCAGATGTCGAACTCGAGCTCCGCGGACCATCCGCCGGAAGCCTGGACCAGCACCGGGACCTCCACGAAGTCGAAGTGCGAAGCCGTCGGGTCGCACGGTGCCGCCTTGAGGGCGGGGTTGTTGCCCTGGGTGCGGGTCACGGTCGGAGGGACCGAGCCCGGTCACCGGAATCAGCCATGCGCTGCCTCGCCTCGCCGTACGGGTGGAAGCCGAACCCAGGCTGCGCTGGGCCGCCGTTCGTGGAAAGCTAGCATGGTCAGACCTTTAGACCGTTGATCACCGGGCACGCGGGCCGGCGGGAGGAGGCGCCATGGCGGAGCAGGTATTGGCGGCCGTCAGGACCGGGCCAGGAACGACCGAACTGCGGGAATTCCCGATGCCGGACATTCCCGCGGACAGCGCGCTGCTCAAGGTCGAAGTGGCCGGGATCTGCGGCACCGACGTGAAGATGTATGCCAAGCCGCCGTTCCCGGACCCGGTGATCATGGGTCATGAGAACGTCGGAGTGATCGCCAAGGCCGGTTCCGCGTTCCAGGAGCGACAAGGCCTGGCCGAGGGTGACCGCATCTTCGTGGAGCACTACGTCGGGTGCTTCCACTGTGAGTGGTGCCATGCCGGGGAGTACCGGCACTGCGAATTGACCGACTGGCGGACGAATCCCGACGCCCGTCGGTACGGCTACACCTCGGCCGAGAACCCCGGCCACCTGTGGGGCGGCTTTTCGCAATACCTCTACTTGCCCTGGAACAGCGTGACGCACAAGGTGCCCGACGGTGTCTCGGCGGAGTTGGCCGGTCTGGTCACGCCGCTGTCCAACGGGATCGAATGGGCGCTCAACGCCGGCGGCGTTGGGTACGCGTCCACCGTGCTCATCCAGGGCCCGGGCCAGCAGGGTCTGTCCCAGGTCGTGGCGTCCAAGCAGGCAGGCGCCTCGCTGATCATCGTGACCGGGACCACTCGCGACGCCGCCCGCCTGGACCTGGCCAAGGCGTTGGGTGCTGACTACGTCATCGACGTGGCACAGGAAGATGCCCTGAGCGCGGGTCATGGAGATCACCGGCGGCGCAGGTGTCGACGTCGTCCTCGACTGCACCGCCGGCGCCGGGACCGCACCGATCCTGTTGGGCATGGATGCGCTCAAGCGGCGCGAGGGCGTCATGGTCACCCAAGGCGAAATGGCTGCCTTCCCCGACTTCCCGCTCAAGAAGATGACCGAGAAGTCCATCACCCTCAAGAGCGCACGTGGGCACGGTTACCGGGCGGTCGAACTCGCTCTCGAGCAGCTCGCCTCGGGCCGCTTCCCACTCGAGCGCTTAGGCACCCACACCTTCGGACTCGACGATGTCGATCGGGCGATCCGCGCCGTCGGCGGCGAAGGTGAGAAGGACGTGGTCCACGTATCGCTGCTGCCCTGGGGGACCGCCTCGTGAGGACCGGCTCGTGAGGACTGGCTGGTGAGCGTCGTCGTACGGAACATCCGCCGTACGGACCGGGAGATCGTCGACGGCTTCGCAACTCTCGGGGTGTCGACCGTGCATGAGGCACAGGGCCGCACCGGGTTGCTGGATCCCACGCTGCGTCCGATCTATTCCGGCGCACGGGTGGCCGGGACCGCCGTGACGGTCAGCGTGCCGCCGGCCGACAACTGGATGATCCATGTCGCGGTCGAGCAGTGCCAGGCGGGGGACCTGCTCGTGGTCGCCCCGACCTCGCCGTCCGAAGCCGGCTACTTCGGTGAGCTGTTGGCCACCGCGTCCGCCGCCCGCGGGGTTCGCGGGCTGGTCATCGACGCCGGCTGCCGTGACGTGGCCGAACTGAAAGCAATGGGCTTTCCGGTCTGGTCGCGCTTCGTGTCGGCGTTCGGCACGGTCAAGGAAACCCTGGGCAGCGTCAACGTCGGCATGGTCTGCGCCGCCCAATGGGTGGAGCCGGGGGACGTGATCGTCGCCGATGACGACGGAGTCGTTGTCGTCGCGCGCGCCCAGGCCGGGAAGGTTCTCGAAGCCTCGCGCGAACGGGAGGCGAAGGAAGCGGTCTCCCGGGAGCGTTACGCGCGCGGCGAACTCAGTCTCGACCTCCAGGACATGCGGGAACGGCTCGCTGCCAAAGGCCTCAGGTACGTGGACCGCGGGGACGCGGAGGGCGCGTGATCATCGACTGCCACGGTCACTACACGACGACGCCGCATGAGCATCAACAGTTCCGCGACGCCCAGCTCGCCGCGCTGGCCGACGCGTCCGTACCCACCCACAGCCCGCACAGATCAGCGATGACGCGATCCGGGACAGCATCGAGAACAACCAGCTCCGCATCCTGCGCGAGCGCGGCGGCGACCTGATGATCTTCTCGCCGAAGGCCTCGGGCATGGAGCACCACGTACCCGACCCGGCCACGGCGTTGCGTGGGCGCGGGCGAGCAACGATCTCGTCGCGCGCGTCGTGTCGCTGTTCCCAGCGCACTTCGTCGGGGTCTGCCAGCTGCCCCAGACCCCGGACGGCTCCTGGCCGACGCAGTCGCCGAACTCCGGCGCTGCGTCACGACTCGGGCTTTGTGGGCTGCAACCTCAACCCGGACCCATCCGGCGGGTTCTGGACGTCGCCGCCGCTCACCGACCCGTACTGGTTCCCGCTGTACGAGGCGATGGTGGAGCTCGACGTCCCGGCGATGGTGCACGTGTCGAGCTCCTGCAACCCGAACTTCCATGCCCTCGGCGCGCACTACCTGAACGCCGACACCACTGCGTTCATGCAGTTCCTCGAGGGCGACCTGTTCGTACGGTTCCCGCAGTTGCGCTTCGTGATCCCGCACGGCGGCGGAGCGGTGCCCTATCACTGGGGGCGCTACCGGGGGCTGGCGGAGCGGATGGGCCGGCCGGCACCGGCGGAGCTGCTGCGAAACGTCTTCTTCGACACCTGCGTCTACCACCAGCCGGGTATCGACCTGTTGCGCCGGGTCATCCCGATCGACAACATCCTGTTCGCCTCGGAGATGCTGGGTGCCGTGCGCGGCGCAGACCCGGCCACCGGCATCGCTTGGGACGACACCAAGCGCTACCTCGACAACGCTGGAACTCAGCGACGACGAGCGGCAGCAGGTGTTCGAGGGCAACGCCCGCCGCGTCTACCCGCGCTTGGACGCCCAACTCACGGCGTCCGGGAGGTAGGCGAGATGTCCCGATTGCGGCTGACTTTCGCGTGTGGGGATTACGACCGGACGCGGGCATTGTCCGAGGGCACCATCCAGCCGGACGGCATCGAGCTGAACTATCTCCGGCTTCCGGTCGAGGAGACCTTCTTCCGGATGATGCGGCACGCGGAGTTCGAGGTTGCGGAGATGTCGCTGTCCTCGTACGTCAAGTCGCTGTCGAGAGATCCGGCGCCTTTCATCGCGCTGCCGGCCTACACGTCCCGGATGTTCCGACATGGTGCCATCTACTGCAACGCACAATCAGGCATCGAAGGCCCAGAGGACCTGCGCGGCAAGCTGATCGGCAGTCCGGAGTATCAGCTGACCGCGTGCGTCTGGGTTCGCGGGATCCTGGCCGACCGACATGGCGTGCCCGTCGACTCGGTCCGATACGTCACGGGCGGTCAGGAGAGCCCCGGCCGGATCGAGAAGGCGGCGGTGGACCTCGGCAGCTCGATCGACATCAGCGCCATTCCTGCGGGGAAGACGCTTTCGGCGATGCTGGCTGCCGGCGAGATCGACGCGCTCTACACCCCGCGCATCCCGTCCCCGTTCGCTGCCGGTGATCCGCGGGTCCGCCGGGTCTTCTCCGACCCCGTTGCTGCGGAGAAGGAGTATTACTCGGCGACCGGGATCTTCCCGATCATGCACGTGGTCGTGGTGCGTCGTGACGTCTATGACCAGAACCCCTGGCTCGCGCAGTCGCTGTACAAGGCGCTGCTGCTGGCGAAGCGAGAAGCCTTCGCGAACCTTTATGACTCATCGGCCCTGCGGTTCATGCTGCCGTGGCTCAACCAGGACCTGGAGGCGGCGAAAGCGCTGATGGGAGAGGACTACTGGTCCTACGGCCTGGACGCCAACGTCGACACGCTGGCGACCTTCCTCCGCTATCACCACGAACAGGGACTGTCGCCGCGCAGGCTCGAACCGGCGGAATTGTTCGCCGCACAGGCGCTGGAGTCGTTCGTGATCTAGAGCAGCGTCTTCAGCGCAATGCTGGAGTCCGCTGCCTTGTCGGCCGGGATGTTCACCCGGTTGGTCAGTGCCTTTCGGACGACCAGATAGTCGACCGGGTTGTTCATCGCATCCACGGCAAGCAGCTGGCCGGCTCGGTAGTAGAGGACCGAGAACTTCTCGCTGTCGGGATCACCGCGCACGACGTACTGGTCGAAGCCGGTCGAGAGGCCGGCGATCTGCAGCCGGAGGTCACCCTGGTAGGACCAGAACCACGGCACGGTCCGGGTGTCCTCCAGCTGGCCCGACAGCGTTGCCGCTGCCACGGTGGCCTGGGCGATGGCGTTGGGAACCGATTCGAGCCGGACCCTGCCCTGGCCGGTGAGCGGATGCGGCAGAACCGTGCAGTCGCCGGCGGCCACTACGGACGGTTGGCTGGTGCGCGCATGCGCGTCGACCACAATGCCTCCGTCGCAGACGAGGCCGAGCTGCCCGGCGAGCTCCGTCCGAGGGACGATTCCGACCCCGATGAGGACGAGGTCCGCGGGCAGCACCTGACCGTCGGCCAGTTCGACTCCGGTGACCCGCCCGCCCTCGCCGACAAAGCCCGTGACGCCGGCTGAGAGCAACACGTGGGTCCCGCGGCGTTCATGAGCCTGCCGATAGAAGTCCGACATCACGGGGGCCACCGCGCGGGCGACGAGCCGGTCGAGGGCTTCCACCACCGTGACCGACTTGTCTTGGGCGCGCGCGGCTGCTGCGGCCTCGAGGCCGATGAACCCGCCGCCGACGACGACGACCCGGTCTGCGGCGACCAGCCGCGATCGCAGGTCGGTCGCGTCATCGAGATTGCGCAGATAGAGCACGCCGTCGAGGTCTGTTCCGGGAACCGTCAGCCGTCTGGGCCGGGCGCCGACGGTCAGCGCCAACCGATCGAAGGAGAGGTCCCGCCCGGTCGACGTGCGAGCCACTCCAGAGCCGACCTCGCTCACGTCGAGATCGGTGACCCGTTCCCCGGTCACCAGGTCGATGTTGTTGTCTTGGTAGAACTCGGTGGTCCGCAGGGCTACTGACTCATGGCCTGCCGCACCGGTCAGGAACTCCTTCGACAGCGGCGGTCGCTCGTACGGCGGATGAGATTCAGCACCGACCAGCGTGATCGGCGCGGTGTCGCCCAATTTGCGCAGGGAGCTGGCCAGCTCCACTCCAGCCTGGCTGGCGCCGACGATGAGAGTGCCGTTGCTCATGCCGAGACCTCTCGTGCAGGGAGGCGGTGGCGGGCCGCGATGGCGGGCAGGGTCATCGCGACACCGACCAGGGCCATGGCCGGTGCGAGCGGAAGGAGGGCGACGAGACCGGAGACCCCGAGTGGCGCCGCGAACAGGGCGGCCGCCCGGAAGGTCCCGCTCGCCGCGATGGCATCGCCCCGCTCCTCCGGATGTACGGACTCCGCCGCGAGCGCCGGCCCGAGCACCTGCAAGGCGCCGGCCGCGACGCCGCTGATCACCAGGGCGAGGGCGCAGACGAGGGCATTCGAAGCCACTGCGCCGGTCAGGGCGGTGGCCAAGCCGGTCGCGACGATGCCGCTCAGGAGTATCGGTCGCGACCAGCTGCGCGGAACCTGGCCGGACACCGCCGCGCCGAGCAGTGAGGCGCCGTTGGCGACTGCGACGAGTGCCCCGATGGTGGACGCGGACTGACGGGCCGCGTCCAGCGCGACCGGCACGTAGGAGGTGAGCAGGCCGCGCCAGGCGCCGGTCGTCACGCCGGCCCAGCACCCGATGCTGACCCCCGGACGTCGCCAGAGCCGCCCCGGCGGCCGGTTGTCGGGCTGCACGAACGGCGGCAGTCGGTCCAGCAGGAGCGTCGGGCAGCACGCCGAGGACGGCGATCGCTGCAGCTACGGCTAGCGCTAGAGCCGGGGTGCGTTCGGAGAGCAGGCCGGCAACCACCGGGCCCGGCGAGCAGGCCCACCGAGGACGAGAGGTTCACTGCGGCAAGCGCGCTGGCGGCGCGGCTGGGGCCGCGGACGACATGCGTCTGGCTACCCGTCCAGAAGCAGGCCCGGGACACGCCCTGCAGCAACTGCGCGATCACGAACGGAACGAGGGATGCCGAGAGCGCGGCGATGCCGTTCCCGACGCCCAGCAGCAGGGCGGCGCCGGCGATCAGCGTCCAGTCGGGCCAGCGCCGCATCACGGCACCGAGCACCAGACGGGTGGCCAGCTGCGAGATGGCCGATGTCGCAGTCAACGCGCCGACCTCGGCGGCGGAATAGCCGGCCCGCAGAGCCAGAAGGGGGAGGGCGACGCTGGCGATTCCCAGCGCTAGCGCGTAGATCGTGCCGCTCGTCGCAGAGGCGACGATGTCGCGGGACAGGAGGTGGTGCCCGGCCCGCGACATCGGCTACGCGGCTCAGGCGCGGGCGGCCACGGCCGACAGCTCGGTGGAGTACTCCGGTGCGTCCTCGAAGTAGTGCACCTTGTCGTAGCCAAGGTGCTTGAAGACGCGGTTCTGTGCCGCTAGCAGCCGAAGCTCCGAACCGTCGGCGGCGAAGTGCTGGACGACGGTGTTCTGCGGGACATAGAGCGTGTCGCCCTTCTTGATCTCGTGCCGAGTGGGCTCCTTGGCGATTCGCGCGTAGTACTTCTCGGCGATTTCCTCCTGCACCTCCCAGTGCAGCGAGTAGCCCGTACCTTCCAGGACGTAGTCGACCTCGTCGGCCATCTTCCAGTGCTTGCCCGAACGGCTGCCGGCTGGGATCGCGAGCTCGAAGATGTCGACGCTGAACTGACGCAGGTCGGTCCGGTCCATGTTGATCAGGTGCCGCACGTTGCCGAGCTGGGTCATCTCCCAGTGCGTGTCATCCGGGGTGACGATCTTCTTGCGCTCGAGCACCCCGTCGGTCCAGATCGAAGACCAGTCCTCGCGCGGCCCGAATTCGTCCTCGCGCTCGATAGGCCCGCTTCGACCCTGCTGGATCAGGCCCATGAACATCCACGTGCACTTGGCTTTGATGACGAGGGCGACGGCCTTCTGGTCATAGGGATTGAAATGCCGATGCACGGAGTCGGTGTGGACGAAGGCGAGATCGCCGGCCTTCCAGTCGTACCGGAGGTCGTCGTGGATCTCGTAGCCGGCTCCTTCGAGGATGTAGAAGGCAGCCTCGTTCTGATGGCCGTGACCGTGATTGGAACTGTGCGGGGGCAACTCGACGAAGTGCACCTGCAGGGTCTGGGTCAGGAAGTCCTCGTCGCCCGGTCCGATCCGCCACCAGGTGCGGGACTGTTCCGAGTCCCCGGAGTGGCCGACCTTGGCGTCGTCCACGACGATCGAGTCATCGCGGACCCGGTTCACGGCGAGCTGTTGCTTGCGGAATTCGCCGAGACCGTAGGACTCCGAAGTCAATCCGCGGACGAATACTCGGCCTTTCTTAGCCATGCCTGTCTCCTCATCCTCACCCCGAACTTAGCAGCTAATAGGCAATTGTCATACCATTAGTCATGGCAGGGTTCGGGGGGTACGAGCGCAGCCGCCCGCCGATGGCGACGTAACCGCGGCAGCACCGCTCCAGCGGCGAGCAAGGCGGTCGCGCCGGCCACGACCAAGCCCGCCCGGGCGCCGAGCTCCTCGCAGATCCAGCCGAGCAACGGCCCACCGAACGGAGTCGACCCAAGGAACACCACCCCGTGCAGCGCCAGCACCCGACCGTGCATGCTCGGATCGCTGCCCAGGAGGAGCACCGTTCGGCCGAGGGTGTTGAACGTGATGTTGACGAAGCCGATCGCGACCAGCAGCAGATACGCGGCCAGCAGAGTGGGCGCCGCGGCGGCGGCGAGGTTGACCGCGCCGAAAGCCAAGCACGCCATCACCAATCCCCACGATGTGGCGGTCTCGCGCGAGGCGCTGAACAACGCGCCGAGGATCGCGCCGAGTCCCAACGCCGCGGTCAGGTAGCCGTAGACCTCGGGCCCGCTGTCGAAGGTGGACTTGGCCAGCAACGGCAACACGACTCGGAAGTTCTGGCCGAAGAGCGCCACGACGCCCACGAGCAGGAGTGCGACGCGCAGGTCGGGTGCGTTCCAGACATAGCGCAAACCGGCGCGAGCCTGACCTTTGCGGGGGCTCGGCGGTGGCGCGCTGCGGAGGGTGGCGGAGTTCATCCGCCAGAGGCCGAGCAGCACCGCGGCGAAGGAGACGGCGTTGACGACGAAGGCCCAGCCGACGCTCGTGGTGGCGATGAGGACACCGGCGATCGCTGGGCCGATGAGCCGGCCGGCGTTGTGCACGGTCGAGTTGAGTGCCTGCGCGTTCACGTAGTCACCCGGCGGGACCATCTCACCGACGAACGCGTGTCGTGCCGGAGCATCCAGAACGGTGGTCAGCCCCAGAGCAAGCGCGAGGGCGTAGACCATCCAAACTTCGACGACGCCGGTGAGGGCGAGCACTGCCAGCGTCGCCGCGAGGACCGCCTGGACTGCCTGCGTCACCATGATCAGCTTGCGTCGATCCACCCGGTCGACGACCGTGCCGCCCCAAAGACCCAGGACGAGAATCGGGCCGAACTGGAACGCGGTACTGATGCCGAGCGCGACCCCGCTTCCGGTCAGGGTCAGCACGAGCCAGTCCTGCGCGACCCGCTGCATCCAGGTACCGATGACCGAGACCGCGTGCCCGGCGAAGAACCGCCGGAAGTTGGACTCGCGCAGCGAGCGGAAGGTCCGGCCGTACGCGCGTCGGGCAGTTCCCAGGACGGCGCGTACCGGCACGGTCGGCTCCTTCCCAGGGTCGGCAGCCGAATGGTATGACAACAGACCGAGGACACATCGGGGGCACTGCACAGCTGGTCGGGGAGTCGGAGGGCCGTGATGAACCGCTCCACAGTGGACGATGTGGTGGTCGGGGTGATCGGACTCGGCGCCATGGGCGGCCCCATCGCCGGCCACCTGGCACGGGCTGGGGTCGAGGTGATCGTGGCCGACCTCGACCCGGACGCGGTGACAGCCGCAGAGACTGCTGGTGCGCAGGTCGCTGCCGGCCTGCAGGATCTCGGCGAGCGAAGTGATGTCGTCCTGGTCGTGGTCGCGACGGACGAGGAGGTGCTCTCAGTCAGCGCGGGTGGTGGCGGATTCCTCGCCGCCTGTCGGCCGGGTACGGCGGTGCTGCTGTGTAGTTCCGTGCGACCCGAGACGTGCGAGGCGGTCACGGCAGCCGCCCCACCGGGGGTCGACGTGCTCGACGCAGCGCTGACTGGCGGCGTGCGCGGCGCGCAGGACGGGCAGGTCAACCTGTTGGTCGGCGGGGCCGCCGATGTCCTCGATCGAGTGCGCCCGGTCCTGGAGCCGTGGACGAGGGCAGTGCATCACCTCGGCTCGTTGGGCGCCGGTCAGATCGGCAAGTCCGCCAATAACCTCATCCACTGGGCGCAGATCTGTGCCATCACCGAGGCCCTCGAGCTGGCCCGCCGGGCCGGCGTCTCGGTTCCAGCTCTGCGCCGCGCTCTGCAGGACGGGCCGACGGATTCGCGGACACTTCGCGAACTGGAGCAGATGCGGTTGACCTGGCATGCCAAGGATCTCGCCAACACCGCCGACCTCGCCGCTCGCGTCGGCATGGACATCCCCGTGGCCGAGACCGCCAGGTCGCTCATGCAAGGGATCAGGGTCGCCGACGTGAGCCGCTTGCTGGGCGACGGCCCGCTCAGAGGCTAGCGGGCCATGTAACGATCGGGTAACGTCGCTGTAGTATGGTTAGTCCTTAAGACCCTTCTGCGTGTTAACTGAGTCACACGGCCCATCGGATCGGGCCCGCGAGTACCGCTCATCCAACCGGCCCGTTGCCGTCTTGATGGAGAGAGAGGCACCGATGCGAAACCGCCTGCTCGGACCCCTGGCCCTCGTGACGATTGCCGCGACCGTGGTCGCCTGCGGCTCCTCACCGACCGCGCAGGAGGACTCGAGCTCCTCTGATCTCGCCTCCGCCGCGCAGGAGGTGTACGACCAGATCAACGGACTCTCCGGGCAGGAGCGCACCGACGAGCTCGTGCGGCTGGCCGAAGAAGAAGGCCAGCTCAACATCTATACGAGCAACACCGACATGGATGACCTCGTCGAGGGCTTCATGGATCTGTACGACATCGAAGTCAACGTCTATCGCGCCAACTCCGAGTCAGTGCTGCAGCGCATCCTGCAAGAGGACAGCGCCGGCTACTACGGCGCCGACATCTTCGAGACCAACGCGCTCGAACTCGGCGTCGCCGAACAAGAGGGGCTCCTCTATCCCTACGAGAGTGAGCTGCGGGATTCGGTCCGCGAGGAGGGCCGCCAGGCTGAGGCCTGGACGGCGACCCGATTCAACGCCTTCGTCGTCGGTTGGAACACCGACGCCGTACCTCCGGGCTCCGAGCCGACCTCCCTGGCTGAGCTTGCCGAACCGGAGTGGGCCGGGCGGATCTCGATGGAGGTCGGCGATGTCGACTGGTTCACCGCCATCCACGACTACTACGTCGAGCAGGAGGGGATGACCGAGGATGAGGCAGTCGACCTGCTGACTCGAATCGCTTCGAACGCCCAGGTGGCCAAGGGCCACACGGTGCAAGGCGAGCTGCTCTCCGCCGGACAGTTCGACGTCGCTGTCTCCGCCTACAGCCACACCATCGACAAGGCCGCAGCCGACGGAGCGCCGGTCGCCTGGATCCCGGCCAGCGGTGTGCCGGTACAGCCGATTGTGGTGCGCCCCAACGGGATAGGTCTGGTGAAGACGGCGACCAACCCGGCCGCGGCGATGCTCTTTGTGGACTACGAGCTCACCGGTGGCCAGGAAGTGTTCGCGGAGAACTTCCGAGTCGGGGCCATTGCCGGGGCTGATGATCCGCTCGCCGACTACGAGTTGGTCACCGTTCCGGAGCAAAAGCTCCTCGAGGACCCCACCACTTGGAACGAGCTTTATGAGCAGGTCGTGGAAAACGGCCAGCAACTCGATTGAGTCCCGTGCGCCGAGCTAGATCCCTCCGTCCGAAAGGCAGCACAACTATGCGGACCCACAGCACTTTGACCCGTGTCATCGCGGGTGCCAGCGTCTTGATCCTCGCCGGCTGCGGCGGGTCGCCCACCGCTGCCAACGATGACGACCAGGACAGTGGCCCGAGCGCGGCGGAGGAGGTCTACGCCGAGATCGCGGAACTCAGCGGCACCGAGCGACGCGACCGGCTCGTGGAGCTCGCCGCCGAGGAGGACGGGCTCAACCTCTACACCTCGATGACCTCCGACGTGGCCGATGCCGTCACCGAAGCCTTCACCGACGAATTCGACATCGACGTGAGCGTCTACCGGGCCGGCTCGGAGACCGTGCTGCAACGAATCCTGCAGGAGCAGTCGGCAGACTTCGCCGGCAACGACGTCGTGGAAACCAACGCGACCGAGTTGTTCGCCCTCGAGAACGAGGACGTGCTCGCCGAATACAGCGGTGAGCGACGCGATCTCGTTCCCGAGGCGGGTCAGTTCCCGGGGTGGACGGCAACCCGGTTCAACCTCTTCGCACCGAGCTGGAACACGAACTTGGTCAGCGGAGACATGATCCCCACCTCATGGGAGGACCTGGCCGACCCGAAGTACGACGGTCAGCTCTCCATGGAGCTCGGGGACTACGACTGGTATCTGACCCTCTACAACTACTGGCTCGACAACGGCAAGACCGAGGAGGAGGTCCAGCAGTTGTTCGCCGACATGGTCGACGGTGCGCAACTGGTCCGCGGCCACACGGTGCAGGCTGAGTTGTTGTCGGCCGGCCAGTTCAGTGTCGTGGCCTCGAACTACACCTACATCACCCAGCGCGCGCAGTCCGCGGGCTCACCAGTGGACTACCTCCCCTTGGTCGAACCTGTGATCGCCCGTCCCAACGGCGGCGCCCTGATGAAGACTGCGGCGAATCCGGCGACTGCCATGTTGTTCCTCGACTGGCTCTTGGAGGAGGGGCAGCAGATCCTCGTCGATCTCGAGTTGACCCCGGCAATCGCGGAAGGCGGCGAGGACCCGCTCGCAGGCGTGGAGGTCATCCCGGTCGACGTCGAGCGGCTGCTCAACGAGAGCGATCGCTGGAGTGCGGAGTACGACGAACTCTTGGCAGCGGGGGAGGTCGTCTCCGACTGACGAGGGTGCTGTTGGGAAGTAGTTCACGATGACGCTGACCATTCCCCCGCTGCAGGGCGAGGGGCGGGTCGGGCCCAGCGAGGCGCCGGACCTCCCGGCCGGACCAGGGCGACGGATGCCGAGCGCGAGGTGGTTCATCCTCGCCGGCGTCGCCCTAGCGGTCGGCTATCTGGCGCTGGTCCCGCTGTTCTACCTGCTCTGGGGGACCTTCTTCGGAGCCGACGGCGTCGACCTGAGCGGCTTCGAGCGCGCGTACGGCAGCGACCGGATCGGTGAGCTCTTCGGCAATTCGCTGATCTTCGCCGTGGGTTCTGCGGTGCTCTCCCTCACGGTCGGCACCACCTTGGCCTACCTGAACGTCCGCACCGCCGTACCGTTCAAGGGGCTGTTCTTCGCCGCCTCGATCGTGCCTCTGATCATTCCCGGGATTCTCTACACGATCTCCTGGATCTTCCTGGCCAGCCCGGAGATCGGCCTGCTCAACGCCGGCCTCGAACCGCTGCTCGGTTTTGCACCGTTCGACATCTTCACCCTGCGCGGAATGATCTGGGTGGAAGGTCTGCACTCCTCGCCGATCGTCTTCCTGTTGATGGTGGCGGCCTTCCGCTCCATGGATCCCTCACTGGAGGAGTCGGCGCTGATGTCCGGGGCCTCGCGCCTGCAGACACTGCGCCGGGTGACCCTGCCACTGGTGCGTCCGGCCTTGCTGTCGTCCGTTCTGGTCATCCTGATCACCAGCCTGGAGTCCTTCGAGGTACCGGCGCTGCTCGGCCTGCAGAACGGCATCTACGTGTTCACCAGCCGGATCTACTTCGTGCTGCGCACCTACCCGCCTGACCTTGCCGCAGCCGGGGCGCTGGCGGTCACCTTGTTGGCCATAGCCGTCATCGGTGTCGCCCTGGCGAGACTGCTGGCCGGCCGGGGGACCAAGACCTATCAGACGATCACCGGCAAAGGCTTCCGCCCGCGGCCGATGGATCTCGGTAAGTGGCGTCCAGTGGTCGGCGCGGGCATTCTGCTCTACTTCTTCGTCACCGTGCTGGCTCCACTGGCGGTGCTCACGTACACGTCCCTGTTGCCGTTCTATCGAGCCCCGACCCTGGACGTCTTCTCGTCCTTCACCCTGGACAACTTCCGGGACGTGCTCGACCTCAAACAGGCCCAGCGCGCGCTGAAGAACAGCCTCATCCTCGGAGTCGGCGCGGCCACCATCGTGATGTTGCTGACGTCGATCGCAGCCTGGATCACCGTCCGCTCCCGGATCCGCGGCCGCAGCGTGCTCGAGCAGCTCACCTTCGTCCCGCTGGTGATCCCCGGGCTGGTGTTGGGGCTGGGGCTGTCCTTCGTCTACCTGCGCAGCCCGATCCCCATCTACGGCACGCTGCTCATCCTGCTGATCGCATACGTCACCAAGTACATGCCGTACGGGATGCGGTACGCGACCACGTCGATGACACAGATCTCCGTCCGAACTCGAGGAATCCGCACTGGTCAGTGGCGCGAGCTGGTGGCAGACCTTCCGCCGGGTCCTGTTGCCGTTGCTGTCCCCCGGCATCATGGCCGGGTTCGTCTACATCCTCGTCGTCTCGTTCCGCGAACTCTCCAGCTCGATCCTGCTGTACAGCCCCGGCAACGAGGTGTTGTCCATCTTGATCTTCGAGCAGTACGAGAACGGCCAGTTCACGGTGCTCGCCGCGCTCGGCGTGATCATGGTGGTCACGCTCGTGGTGCTCGTGACCATCGCCTACAAGATCGGGGCAAAGGTGGGCCTGCGCGATGACTGAGCCCGTCGTGAGGACTCAGGAGCGTCCCATGCTGAAGATCGACAACCTCGTCAAGTCCTTCGCCGGTGAGAAGTCCCGCGGCAAGAAGGACGGACGGCCGGACGACGGCGCCGTCTTCGCCGTTAACGACATCAGCTTCGAGGTCAAGGAGGGCGAGCTCTTCACCCTGCTCGGGCCCTCCGGCTGCGGCAAGACCACGACGCTTCGCTCGGTCGCCGGTCTGGAACATCCCGACCGCGGGACGCATCGCCGTCGGGGACCGGGTGATGTTCTTCCCGCGGGCAGTCCGGCCGCTCGGTGAACATGCCGGCCAACGAGCGCGGGCTGGGCATGGTGTTCCAGTCCTACGCCATCTGGCCGCACATGACGGTCTTCGACAACGTCGCGTTCCCGCTCCAGGTCCGCAATCGCTCGCAGCGGCCACCCAAGCAGGAGATCGAGGAGCGCGTCAGGCCGCGTCCTCGAGACGATGGAGCTCGCGCCAGCACGCCGATCGCCAGGCGACCAAGCTGTCCGGCGGCCAGCAGCAGCGGCTGGCGCTGGCCCGCGCGCTGGTCATCGAGCCACCGCTGCTGCTGCTGGACGAGCCGCTGTCGAACCTCGACGCGAAGCTGCGGGAGTCGCTTGCGCTACGAGCTCAAGCGCCTGCAGCGGGAGCTGGGCATCACCTCGATCTACGTCACCCACGACCAGATCGAGGCGCTGGCCCTGTCCACGCAGATCGCGGTCATGCAGGCGGGCACGATCGTGCAACTGGGCAGGCCGCGGGAGGTGTATGAGAACCCGGGCAGCAAGTTCGTTGCCGAATTCATCGGAACCTCCAACTTCATCCCCGGCACGGTCGGTGCCCGCGATGGCGCCGAGAACTGCATCGAGTCAACCGCCGGGCGGCTCTACCTGGACGCGGGCGTCGAGGTCGGCGCGGGCGAGGAGGTGGTGCTCTCCATCCGGCCGGAGGCGGTCGAGTTGTCCACCACCAGCAATCCGGGGGCGCGCAACGAGTGGCGCGGGACGGTGGTCACCCGAGCGTTCCTCGGGGACGCGGTGGACCATGTCGTGGAGGTTGGCAAGCACGAGATCCGGGCGCGGGTGAATCCGGCCACGTCCATCGAGCCAGGAACTGAGGTCTATCTCCGCTTCGACCCAGCCAAGATCTCGCTCGTCCCCATCGCCTGAGCGGTGGCTCTGCCCCCCGTTCTGCACAACCGGGACTTCAACCTCTACTGGTCCGGCGTCGTCTTTTCCCAGATCGGGACGCGGGGGACCGTCGCCGCGAACTTCTTCCAGGTCTACCAACTGACCGACTCCATCGCGTACACCGGACTCGTCGGCGCCGGGCAGGCCGTCGCCCTGTTGTTGCTCAGCCCGTTCGGTGGTGCGCTGGCTGACCGCTTCGACCGACGAAGGCTGCTGCAGGTGGCGCAGAGCGTGGCCCTGGCTGTGGCGTTGGCGCTCACCGTCCTCACCTTCAGCGGAGCGGTCCAGGCCTGGCACGTGGTGGTCAGTGCCTTGCTCACCACGGCCGCAGCCACCTTCGATCAGCCGGCCCGGCAGGCGCTGATTCCGGCTCTGGTGCCGCGGCATCAGATCGGTCAGGCGATAGCGCTGCTGAACCCGTCGCGTGAGGTCGCGATTCTCGTCGGGCCGATGATGGCTGGGTTGCTCATCGCCCTCGGCGGGCCCGGGCTCATGTACGCCGTCGACGTGGTGACCTACGCCGCACTCATCGTCGTGTTGCTGTTCGTCCGCGTACCCAAGCTCGAACCGACCGGCGCCGCAGCTGGGTCCGTGTTCGCAAGCATCGCCGAGGGCGCGCGCTACGTCTGGCATCGACCATTGATCATCAGCCTCATGGGGCTGGACATCTCGGCGACGGTCCTGTCGCGCCTACCGAGTGCTGTTGCCCGCCTTGGCAACTGACGTGCTGATGGTCGGCCCCACTGGGTACGGAGTGCTGTCCAGCGCCCCTTCGGCGGGCGCACTGCTGGCCACGTATTCGGTGTTCCGGGTGGTGCAGCGCTCCAGGCGCCAGGGCAAGGTGCTGCTGCTTGCCACGATGCTTTACGGCCTGACAGCGATCCTGCTCGCGCAGGCGCCGATCTTTGCCCTCGCGGTCGGCGCGGCCCTGCTGCTGGGTGCGTTCGATGCGATGGCCACGACTATCCGGCACACGGCCGTCCAGGTCGACACGCCGGACGAGATCCGAGGGCGGGTGACCGCGTTCTACCAGATGTCGTCTCGGGGTGGACCGGCGCTCGGGGACGTTGCGATGGGCGCATTTGCTCAGCTGGTCGGCCCGGTCATGGCCCTGACGATCGGCGGCTTCGGGCCGATTCTGGTCGCCCTCGGGTTCTGGTCCAGACCCAACGTGGTCCGTGACTATCAGGGCGTCGTGGCCGACGATCCGGAAAGCGAGGCGCTCAGCGAACCGACCCAGCCGCCGCCCTGAGTATGCGTCACTTGGGTTGGCAGACGACGTCGACCAGAGCGGGCCGCCCGGTCGCCAGCACGTGGTCTGCCGCACGGGCTACGGCGTCGCGCACCAGTGCCGGGTCGGTGACCGGTCCTTCGGCCCACCACCCGAAGCCTTTCGCGATCGCGGCGAAGTCCGGCGCAGGATCGTTGATGGCCATCCCGATGCTGGCCCGCTCGACCGGCGTCCCGCGCTGGCGGGCCAGTCGCTCCTGGTGCTCCCAGTCGTTGTAGTAGGCCCGGTTGTTGAACATCACGGTCAGCAGCGGCAGTTCGTAGGCAGCCGCCACCCACAGCGCCCCGACGTCGAACATCAGATCCCCGTCCGGTTGCAGGTCGACAACCAAGCGCCCGGTTCCCTTGTGCGCCAGCGCTACACCGAGCGAGATGCCGATCTGCGTCGCCGTGCCCAGTTGCTTGCCAGGATGGCGGTACGGGCGGTCGAAGTCCCAGCTGCGCAGAGCCCACTCCGCGGCCGTACCGGCGGTGAGCACCCAGTCGTGGTGTCGTACGACCTCCCACACGTCTGCGGCCAGGCGGGACGTTGCGACCGGTGACGAGTCGGCTTCGCGCCGCGCCTGGGCTGTCCAGGCCGCCCACGTCCGGTCATGCCGCGCCCGCAGGTCCGCGCGCCGTTCCTTACGCTCGGTCGCGCGTTGCGGCGAGTCCTGGGTGAGGACGGTCCGGCAGTGTTCGAGCAGAAGGGGCAGGGCTACGGCCGTGTCGGCCGTGATGCGGAGGTCGGCCGGCAGTGCCTCGGCGTAGTCCTCGCTCCAGGACGAGATGCCGAGGTCACCGAAGCCCAGGTCCAGGACGCGGCAGCCGTCGGCGAGCCGGCTCGAGATGGTCCTGGTCGTGGATTCCAGCTTCTGCGTGGGCTTGCCCATGTCCTTGGTGTCGACGAAGAGCACACAGTCGGCGTCTTCCAACGCGTCCGTGCCGGTCACGTTCAGCGGATGCCGGTTGGGGAAGTTGAGCCGCCAATGTGTCTCGACGGCACCGATGCCCACCGCTTCGGCGAGCTCGACGAGAACGCCGAAGGACACCGGGTCGCGCCCCGGGTAGCCCAGGACCATCACCGGGCGCTGCGCCGCACACAGCTCGCGGGCCAGCTCCTGCAGAGCCGACGACTCCGGAGCGAGGCGAGCCGGTGGCGTCGCAATGCGGTTCAGGTCGCCCAGGCCGATGGGTGTCTCCACTCGATCTTCTTGCAGCGCCGCGTCGAGTGCGATGTACACCGGCCCGCGTGGCTCCTCGACCGCGATGCGGTACGCGCGCCCGAGCACGGTCGGGATCGAGGCCAGCGAGCGCGGCTCGTGATCCCACTTTGTGTACGGGCGTACGGCCTGGCCCTGCACGTTGGCCGAGTGGATCCAGTCGATGTAGGGCCGGCGGCGATCATGGTCAGCGGGGCCGGACCCACCGAGCACGATCACCGGGACTCGGTCGATGTAGGCGTAGTAGACGCCCATCGTGCCGTGCAGCAGGCCGACCAGGTCGTGCAGGATGACCGCCATCGGCTCGCCGGTCGCCTTTGCATAGCCGTGTGCGACACCGACTGCGAGCTTCTCGTGCGGACACTCGATCATCGTGATCTCGTCGCCGCCGTAGTTGACCAGCGAGTCGTGCAGGCCGCGGAAGGACGACCCGGGATTGAGGCTGACGTACTTCAGACCGAGTCCGACGCAACACGTCGACGATGACGTCGGAACCCCACTCGGGTTTGTCGTAGGGCGCGTGATTGCTCATGTCGATCTCACAGCAGGGTCACCGTGACCGTCTTCTCGCGGGTGTAGGAGAGCAGTTCCTCGGGCCCGTTCTCCTGGCCGATGCCGCTGCGCTTCCATCCGCCGAAGGGCATCCCCGTGGGGCGCCGGCCGGTGCCGTTCACGTACACATAGCCGGCCTCCACGGCGGCCGCGGTCCGCAGCGCGGCAGTCACGTCATTGGTCCAGATGTTTGCGGTCAGGCCTAGGGGCAGGGCATTGGCCCGCCGGATGACGTCGTCGACGTCGCGCCAGCCGAGCACGCAGATGACCGGCCCGAAGACCTCCTGCTGGACGACGGCCATGTCGTCGTCGAGATCGGTGAGCACGGTGGGCCGCAGGTAGAAGCCGCGGGTCAGGCCCGCCGGCCGGTCCCCGCCGTAGGCGACGGATGCCCCTTGCTCCCGCGCGGTCGTCAGGAAACCGGTCACCCGCTCGTAGTGGCCCCGAAAGGACAGCGGTCCCACCTCGGTCGCTTCATCCTGCGGGTCGCCGATCCGCATCTGATCCAGCCGCCCGAACAGCGCTTCCAGGAACGGCCCGCGCACATCGTCGTGGACGAACAGCCGCGAACCGGACCCGCAGGATTGGCCCGTACAGCGGGCGATGTTCATTCCCGCTACCGCTGCCTTCGCTGCGGCGTCCGGGTCGACATCCGGGAAGACCAGGACGGGATTCTTCCCGCCCAGCTCCAGTGACACGTGCTTGATCTCGTGGGCAGCGCCGTGCAGCACCGCGCGCCCGGTCGGCACCGAGCCGGTGAACGCGATGCGCGGCACATCAGGATGCTCGACCAGGCGCGCTCCGACGACATCGCCCGCGCCGGTCACCACGTTGAGCACGCCGGCAGGGAGGATCGCGTCGGCTATCCGGGCCAGCTCCAGCGCCGAAAGGGAGGTCTGCTCACCGGGTTTGAGTACCACCGCATTTCCCGCGGCCAATGGCGCTGCGCACTTGCCGGCGGCGAATTTCAGCGGGTGATTGAAGGGGATGATCCGCCCGACGACGCCGTATGGCTCGCGCTGGGTGTAGGTCAGCGAATCGGTCGCCGGCGGCGCAGTGCTCCCGCGGGTCTGGGACGCGATGCCGGCGAAATACTCGATTTCACTGACCGCTCCGTCGACGTCGGCGCGCATGGCGGTGATCGGGGAGCCCCCATCGGTCGTGTCCAGTCGGGCGAGCATCTCCCGTTCCTCGTGCAACGCCCCGGCGAGCTCCCGCAGCTTCGTGGCACGGCGGGCCCAGCCGAGCGCGGCCCAGCCGGATGCCGCCTCCCGGGCGGCAGCCACCGCGGCGTCGACATCATCGGCGCCGCCGGCCGGAAACGTGCCGACCGGCTCCTCGGTCGCTGGGTTCTCCGAGGTCAGGACGGCCCCGTTGGCGGCATCGCAGAGCCGGCCACCGATCATCATTCGACGGTGCAGGAGTTCGGCGGTCGTCATCGCGGTGCCGTCCGAACCTGGACCACCGCAACTGCTCCGCCGCGCGCCTGGGCCACGGCCTCATCGAGCGCAGCGCCGAGGTGGGACGGCTCGGAAACGCTGGTCGCCCAGCAGCCGTAGGACCGGGCGAGCCCGGCGAGGTCGATCGGCGGATCGTCCATTCGCATGCCGATCCAGCTGTTGTCCGCCGGTCTGCCCCGGTGCCGCGCGATCTCGGCTTGGTGCGGCTCGTCGTTGTAGAAGCTGCGATTGTCGTTGATGACGGCCAGCATCGGGATCCGGTAGTGGACGGCCGTCCACAGCGCACCGGCGGCCATGAGCAGATCTCCGTCCCCCAGGATCCCTACCCCCAGCTGGCCGCGATCGCGCGCGGCCAGCGCACCACCGACCAACGCACCGGGCCCGTAGCCGACGCCGCCGCCGCCGGAATGGCCGAGGTAGTGTCCCGCCCCCGGAAACTGCCACACACCCTCGGGCCACGTGCGGGTGTTGCGGACACACAGCAGATGCTCGACGTCGCGGACCGCACGCCAGGTCTCCGCGACCAGCCGGGCGGGCGAGATGGGCTCGTCGTTCCAGCGCTCGGCAACCTCGGCCTGTTGGCGGTCACGCAGCGCCGACACTCGACGACACACGTCGTGCCGGCGGGACGCCGCCCTGTCCGGATCGATCCGCGAGCGCACGGCCGCCGTCAACTGGGCGAGGCCGAGCAGCGGGTCGGCGAGCAACTGCACCGAACGCTCGACCGGCACCGAGTGCGCGTTGCTCCAGGAGCGCAACCCGAGGTCGCCGTACGAAAGGTCGATCACCGCCGGTCGGGAGAGATGTTCGGTCGGCGGTTCCTGCGCTCCACGTACGCCGCGCTGCGGCGGGCTCAGCAGGGCCGGCAGGTCGACGACGTCGACGGCGAGCACGACGTCGGCCGCACGCAGCAGCCTCGGGTCACCGGTGGCGTTCTGCGGGTGGGCGGTGGGAAAAGCGACGAGGTTGCGGTCATCGCGGTAGTCGGCGCCGAGCAGTTCGACCAGCGTCGACGAGGGGTGCGGTCGCTGCTGGGTCCAACCCGACGCGGCCGGCGACGACGACCGGACGCTGGGCGCTGGCCAGCAGGTCCGCGGCCCGCTCCACCGCGTCCGGATCGGCGCCGATGGGCGGCGCCGGGGCGTGTAGGTCCAGGTCCGGGAGCACGAGGGGGCAGTCGAGCTCGGCCTCTTGCGCGCCGGCGTCGAGCGAGACGTACGCGGGTCCGCGAGGTGCGGACAGGGCGCGCTGCTGTGCGCGCACCACATCGGTGACCGCGGCTGCCGCGGTCGCGGGCTCGGCGTCCCAGACCACGAAGTCCCGGACCAGCTGTGCCTGGGTGCTTGCCGAGTGGATCCAGTCGACCGGGCGGCGCAGCGCCGGGTCCATCGGCCCGCTGCCGCCGAGCACCAGGACCGGCGTTCGGTCGCAGAACGCGTCGTAGACCGCCATCGAGGCATGCATCAGGCCGACCAGGTCGTGCACCGCGGCAACCGCGAGCCCGCCGGTCGCTTTCGCGTAGCCGTGCGCGAGCGCGACCGCGATCTCCTCGTGCAGGCACAGCAGGATCTGTGGCTTGGTGTTGCCGCCGTGGTTGACCAGGGAGTCGTGCAGGCCGCGAAAGCTGGAGCCGGGATTGAGCGGGACGTAGCGCACGTCCATGGCACGCAGGACGTCGACGATTGCGTCGCTGCCGTACGCGGCCGTGGAACCCGTTGACCGGCGACGGGGGTTTCGGTGCTCATCCGCTGTCCACCGCAGCGAACAGATCGTCGGCCGTGAGTTGGGTCGGGTCCAGTGCGACATCCATGCGCTGGGTGAGCGCGGCGAGCACGAGCTTTGCGCACCCGGCGTCCGTCCCAGCCAGCCATCCGACCGGCGAGCTTGCCGTGCAGCGCGTCGTCCTCGGCCAACGGGCGGAGCTCCGGCCAGATCCCGGCAAGCTCGGCCAGCGCGGCGGCAACGATGGCCGCGACGGTCGCCTCGTCCGGCAACGCCATCGTCATCACGAGATCGGCGCGGGACAGGAACGCCTCGTCGATGCGGCTGGGAAGTTCGTTGTCGTCACGAACAACACGCCCGGTTGTTCCAACGCGACGCTGTCGATTCCGGCGAGCAGCGCATCGGTGGCCCGGTGGACGTCCACCGGGTTGGTCTCGAAGGAGGCCGCCGACCGGCGGATGGCAAGGCTCTCGACCTCGTCGACCAGCACCACCGTGTGCGGGCGGCGGGCCGCCAGTTCCGGGATCGTGTCGGTCATGAGTCGCGTGATCGCGCGTTGGCTCTCGCCCAACATCTCACTGGGAAAGGCGTGCGGATCGATCTCCACGTACGTCGTCGCGCCGTGCGGCGCAAGCGCTCTGGCAGCTGCCTGCGCGAGTCCGCGGCCGAGTGTGGTCTTCCCCGTCCCGGGTGGGCCGGCGAGGATGACCAGTCCATGCGGTAATCCGGGCAGCGCCGCCAGTCGGCGGCCGTGCCGCATCGTCAGCAGCGCGGTCGCGAGCAGCCGTTCCTTCAAACCCGGCGGGGTGATGATGTGGTCCCAGGGACCGTCGTGATGGTCCGCGGGAAGGGCGTGGATCGACAGCACACCCTGCGGCAGGGCGTTGGTGGGCACCGGTCAGGGCCAGGTCGGGCGCTCGAGGGCCGGCCACTCGATCGTCGAGTAGTCGCCCGCCTGGGCGTCGCGGACTGCCTCCGGCGGCTCCTCGAACAACACCATGGGATCCATCAGAACCCGCATCGTCTCGAGCAGGCTGTCGAACATGTGGATGCGTACGACCTTGGCCGTCTTCTCCGGGTCGTCGTTGAAGTGCTGATGCCATAGGAAATGGTCGACGACGATGATGTCGCCCTTCTCCCACGGGTGATCCTCGCCCCCGTCCGGTTCGGTGCCCAGGAACGAGTGGCCGCGCCCCTCGACGACGTAGAGCCACGCCTCTCCGGGGTGCCGGTGCATCGACTGCGCCCGACCCGGGCCGATCTCGAACATCGCCATCGTGATGCCCGACGCCTGGTATCCGATCGCGCGGTCGAGCAGGAACGTCGTGCGGGTGCCCCGCGGAGTCTGCAGCAGTTCGAGGTCGTCCCAGCTGGTGTGCAGGCGGCCGGACCGGCGGGCGTCCTGGTCCCTGGCCAGTCGCCGGAGCCGTCGCGCGTACGGGTCGTCGCCGTCGATCGCAGGGGCGTACGGCGGGCGTGCGGGCAGCTCGCTCGGCGGGGGTGTCTCCGGCGTCCTCCAGGAAGGCCATGCCCATCGTCTCGAGCATCGGCTCGCTGGAGAAGCTCAGAAAACGGCCGGTCTCGGTGCCCTCGTTGCCGTGCCGGTGCCAGGCCCAGGCGGGCAGATGCAGTGAGTCGCCCGGCCCCCATTCGATGCGCTGGCCGTCGATCTCGGTCCAGCCCCAGCCGCCGACGACGAAGAGCATCGCGTCCCATGAGTGCCGGTGCACGGTCGAGGTGACTCCGGGATCGATCTCGTGGGCCAGGGCGTCCATCGAGCGGGTCGGCCGGTCACCATCGGCACTGACGTACACGCCGCGCCGCATGCCGCGGGCGGTGTCGTGCATCTCGACGTCTCGCAGCCGTACGACGGTGTTGCGGTAGGTACGCCACTCCTCGAGGAAGTCCGCCCGACGCTTCTTCTGGACGTGGTAGTGAGTGACAGCGGTCGTGGTCTTGGTTGCCACGGGCAGCCTCCCGTCCTCTGTCTAATGGTTAGACCAAACAACCATAAAGTGCTCGCTCAGGCAAGGCTCAGGTAGGTCCGACCTGTGGTTCGGTGGCGAAGACCAGCGACTTGATGGTCACCGGAACAGTCCGGGACGGGAGGCGAACCCGCCCGATGTCGATGTAGTCGAAGTCGCGGAGGGCCAGCCCGTCCACGACCAGGAGATCGCCTGCCATGCCCAGCTCATCGTGCAGCAGCCGGCCCAGGGTCATCGCGACGTCACCATCGAGCAGCAGATAGACCGGCCTTCCTTGTGCGCTGCGCTCGGCCAGCCCGTCCCGGATGCCGCTGGCGAACTGGATGAGCCGTTCGTAACTGGGCGGGCCGTGCCAGGCCAGCGCCAGCGCAAGGTCGGCGTCCGCCTGGGGCGACGCGCTGCCCAGCGTGTGGAGATGCCGCCGGATCGCCGCGGCGACAGCGGACGCGTCGACCGACGCGCCCAGTTCGTAGACCGGGCGCAGGACCTGCAGATTGCGTCGGGGCAGGAGAGTGTCGGGGTCGGAGATCCAGCCGGTGTTGCCGCTGAGTTGCACGCTGTATTCCGAGGCTCCCAAGGCAGTTGCTCGGATGCACTCGCCGGCCGGCAGGAGCGGCAAGGGCAACGCACCGGACTCGACCCGATGACGCAGCGCTCGCCCGAGGGGCCCGCCCAGATCACCGAACTCGCTCGTCTCGCGGTCGTACACGTACTCCGCGACCCCACCGGAGAACATCACGCCGTCGACGGCCCCCAGGGCACCGAGGGGCTCGGTGAGGAGCAGGTCGGCGGCGTCCGCTCTCGGCGCGGCATTGATGATCGCGCCCACCAGCACGTCGGCCATCGAGTCCGCGACCGCTTGCCGTTGGTCGGCCGTAGTGACGTCCCCGAGTCGCCACGCGTAGCCGGCGCGCTCGGCGTGCACCTTCCCGGCCGGGTCCAGCCGGATGACTCGCCCGGCGTCGTCGATCACCTGGAGCCGGCCACCGACATGCACGGCTGCAGTGGCCATGATCTGACCGCGATCGAGCAGGGCGAGCTTGGTGGTCCCGCCGCCGACGTCGACGTTGAGAATGCGGGTTTGCCCGTCGTAGGAGGCCTTGGCCGCACCGGATCCGTAGGCGGCGAGCATCGCCTCCATGTGATGCCCGGCAGCTGCCGTAACCAGCTCGCCACCACTCTGCGCCAGGACGCCGGCGATCGCTTCGGCGTTGCGCCGGCGCAGCGCCTCGCCGGTAAGGATGACGACTCCGGTGTCGATGTCGGCCGGTTCGATGCCGGCCTCGGCGTACGCGCTGTCGATGATCGAGCCGAGTTCGGCCGCGTCGATCTGCTCGGCGCTCGCATACGGCGTGAGCGCCACGGGGGAGCGATAGATCGTGTCCCGACGCACCACGATGTAACGGCTGGTCAGATCCTCGCCGATCCGCCGAAGGTGCAAGTCGGAGAACACCACCTGCGTACCGGATGACCCGATGTCCATTCCGACGCTGCGCAGCAGCACGTTGTCCTGCTGCCATATGGGGTTGTCCTCGATGTGGCTCAGGGGCTCATCGTCATGGACGTGTTCGAAATCAGGGTCGTACGTGGAGTAGACCGGGCTGACGTCGTGTTCGTGCTCGTGTTCCCCGGCCTTGTGCGCCACGGTCCTGGTGCCGTGCTCAGACCGAGACGGCGTCCTGGTGCTTGGGCGGAAGGGTCTCCAGCTCGGACTCGTAGACCGCATCCATCTGCGGCTGCATGCCGTGCTTGGCCAGCCGCTCGCGGAAGGTCTCGCGGACGAAACTCGACTCGTCGGCGTAATCGATCTGGTCGCCACCGACCCGCTGGCTGATCCAGGCCTTGGGGACACCCTGCGCATTTCGTACCGAGACCACCTCGTGCTTGAAGGCCAGGTAGCGGCTGGGCTCCGTACCGCTGTTGAAGTGTTGGTGGAACCACATGTTCGGCGGGACGATCAGCGTGCCGGGACCCCACTCGTAGTGCCGCGGCTCCTCGCCCTCGGGCCACATGAGGCTGTATCCCTCGCCGGACAGGATGATCACGTGGGCGCCGGGACCGTGCCGGTGTCCCTTCTTGTACGTGGCGGTGGGGAACTGCGAGATGTGGCTGTTCATCGACCCTTTGGCCATGTTGAAGCGGATGTGGCCGCCGCCCGCGCCGCGCTCCTTGGCTTCGACCAGCGGCAGGTTGATCGCGTCGGCGACGAAGTTCGTGTCGAGCAGCAGACCCTTCTGCTCGCCCTTGGGGGAGAAGTAGTCGGGCTCGCCGTTGAAGCGGTTCGGGAAGTCCTTCGCGGTGCCGAACACGAAGTCGACGTCGTCGTACAGGTTGATGACCGGGGGCATGTTCGTCGACGAGACGAACCGGGCGGCATTGCGGCCCGGACCCGTTGAAGTGCTGATGGTTGGCGTTGAGCGGGATCGCGAACAGCGAGCCCGGCTGCCATTCGAAACTCACCTCGGCGCCGGCGTCGTTCCAGACTTTGGTCGAGCCGACCCCGTCCAGGATCAGGATCATCTCCTCGAACAACTGGCGCTGGGGGGCCAGGGCAGCGCCGGCCGGGATCTCGCAGACGTAACAGTCGTTCGACGTGCGAGTGGCCTCGTGGTTGATGAACACGCCTCGCCCACCGCGCCGCTCCCACGGCTTGAGTTCCACGGTGCGCAGGTCAGGGACGAAGTGCGCGGCGATGATGTCCAGGCCCTCCGCGGCGACCCAGCGGGTGTAGGGCGAGTCCTTCTCTGTGGCGAACTTCGCGGCGAGATTGTCGTTGACGAGCGCGTCCTTGGCCATGCGGACTCCCTGGTTCAGCCGGACGTGAGCGATCCCACGCGGTGGAGAGGGGCGAGGCCCTGGGCGACGGGAAGACTGCCTCGCCTCCAATGGTCTGACCTTAAGTCCATTCAATCGGGAGTGTCAATCAGTGGTGCTCGGCGCCCGCCCTGGCCCGGGCGGCCCGGCAAAGCACTGGGCGATGTCCAGCCAGGCCTCGGCGTTCGCGCCGACCGCCTGCAGCGTCGTGTCACTGCGGTGTATTCGCTGCGTCACCAGGCGGGCGAAGTCGAGCGCGGCGCCACGTACGGCGTCGGCGGCGTCCGCCTGACCCCACGCCCAGAGATCGCCAGCCGGCGAGGTCAACTCCACGCGCGGCTCGCCCTCGGGTGCGGGGAGATCCCGGTTGCGGAACGAGAAGGCGTACGTCCGGACGGCGAGGTGACAGACGTGCCGAAGCCTCGACGATGGTGTCCGCGCCACGCCACACGCGTCGGCGATGTCCTCCCCGTGCGCCCAGTACTCCATGATTCGGGCGGTCAGCGACGAGCCGATGCTCATCGGCGGTCCGTACCAGGGATGCTTCGTCCCCGGAGGCGCGGCGAGCGCCGTGCCGAGGAGCGCGTCGAGGCCCTGTCGCCAGGCCGCCAGCAACTCTGCGTCGCTGTACGCGGACAAATGCTGGAGTTGTCGCCTGTGCATGGCCCGGAACTCGTCGGGCCGCCCTGGTCGCTCGGCCAGGAATTTCTCGGGATCGGCGATCGCGATGCGGGCTGACCGGTCGGTGGCGTGCAAGTGGCCGACCGTTCTGCGGATGTCCCAGCCGACGGCCGGCGTCTGCTGACTCAGGTCTGCGCCGTGGGTCAACTGCAGGACTTCGTCGAACTCGGCACGGAGGTCGCCGGCGAGCCGGTCCACCAGCCGCACGTCGTTCACCATGCGGCCATCCTCGTCCAGCTCGCGCTAACGTGTGGGACCCGTCGAGGAGCGAGGCGATGTCGAGCGAGGACCCCGGCGCTGCTTTCGAGTCCCTCGTCGGCGGCATGGACTACCCGATGTTCGTCGTGACGGTCAGCGCCGGTGGTGAGCGCTCCGGATGTCTGGTCGGGTTCGTCACGCAATGCAGCATCTCGCCGCCGCGACTGCTGGTCTGCTTGTCGAAGAAGAATCACACCTATCAGGTGGCTTCCGCCGCAGACGGGCTCGTCGTCCACTTCCTCGGCGAAGACGACAAGGACTTGGCAGAGCTCTTCGGTGAAGAGACCGGCGACGAGGTGGACAAGTTCGAGCACTGCGAATGGGATTCCGGCCCGGACGGCACGCCGGTGCTGCGTGGCTGTCGGGGTTGGGTGTCCGGGCAGATCATCCGACGGGTTGATCTCGGCGACCATGACGGGACGGTGCTGGACGTCTCCGCCGCCGAGGCCCGTGAACCGAATGCGCGCCCGCTCGGATTCATGAGCCTGCAGGATCTGGATCCCGGCCACGACGCCTGACCAGCCGCTACTTCGGGACGGTCAGCATCATCTGCACACCGAAGTGATCCGAGGGCCAGACGCCATCGATGGCTTGATCAGCGAGGCGCTCCACCTCGGTGACCCGGATCCCCGTGGTCGCCTCGACGAAGATGTAGTCGATCCGCGCGTTCGGTGAGCCGGTCTCCGCGATGTGCCCGTTCTCCCGACTCCACGTGTTTCCTGCGCCGAAAGGCAGAGCATGCCCAAACCCGAGTTGATCATCGGAATGTGGGGCCTTTTCCAGGCGAATCCGCCGATAAACCCCGCCAGATTCCGATGATCAACTCGGAGCTGCGGTGAGGAGCGCGTCCGGATAGATCAGTCCGGCGCCGGTGTTGAGCAGCACAGTCTCGTCGTCGGCCTTCAGCCACCCGCTCTCCCGAAGCAGCCGGGCGGCAGTGATCGTGGCTGCTCCCTCCGGGCAGAAGAACAGGCCCTCCAGCCGTCCGGCCAGGCGCAGATCAGCGAGGAGGTCAGCGTCGTCGACCGCGATGGCCGTGCCGCCGGTCTCGCGGACTGCTGCCAGAACCAGGAAGTCGCCCAAGGCTTTCGGGACGGTGATCCCGTACGCGATCGTCTGTGCGTTGACCCAGGTCTCCGACTCGCTGTGACCCGCCTCGAACGCGCGCACGATCGGAGCGCAGCCGCTCGACTGCACGCTGACCAGGCGGGGGAGCGGTCCGGACAGCCAGCCGAGTTCGATCAGTTCGGTGAGCGCCTTGTGGATGCCGATCAGGCCGACACCACCGCCGGTCGGATAGATGATGACGTCGGGCATCCGCCAGCCGAGTTGTTCGGCCAGCTCGAAGGCGATCGTCTTCTTGCCCTCGATCCGGTACGGCTCCTTGAGCGTGGCGACGTCGGTCAACGACGGGTCAGCGGACACCAGTCCGGCGACCAAGCGGCCCGCGTCGGAGATCAGTCCGTCCACCAGTCGAAGCTCGGCGCCGGTCGCGACGACTTCTACCCGGATCACCGCCGGCGCGTCCGCCGGCATCGCGACGACCATCCGGACACCGGCTCGAGCCGCGTACGCGGACCACGCGGCACCGGCGTTTCCATTCGTGGGCATAGCCAGTCCGGTGACGCCCAGCTCATAGGCCCGGGACACCCCGACCGCCGCACCGCGCGCCTTGAACGTGCCGGTCGGGAGCAGCCCTTCGTCCTTGACGAGGAGCCGGGACAGCCCGAGTTCAGCGCCGAGCCGGGGCAGCGACAGCACGGGTGTCATGCCCTCCCCGAGGCTGACCACGTGCTCAGGTCCGGTGACCGGCAGCAATTCGTGATAGCGCCACAGATTCGACGGCCGCTCTGTCAGCGTGCCGCGGTCGACGGTGACCTGGGACAGGTCGTAGCGCGCGAGCAGCGGAGCCGCGCAGGCCTCGCAGCGCGCCTGCACTTCAGCTGCTTCGTGCGTACGCCGGCAGCGGGAGCACTCCAGATGGGTCAGCGCGGAGTACGGAGCCATGGCGTCATCCTGCCGATGCGCCGACCGTGGCCGTACCCCCGTCTAAGGCGCGCAGCAGACCGGACTGACCGGCGCGATCAGCACCTCGAAGGAACTGCACATCTCGACGGCGGACAGCGGCAGGATGAGCCGCGAAATCCGTATCCCACCGAGGAGGGCCATGTCGACGATCGGTCCGCACGAGGCTCCCCCGCCCGCATCCACAGACGTACCGCAATCGGTACGGGCAACACTGCTCGCGACCGAACACTGGAGTCTGCTTGCCACCCGTGGCCTCACCTGGTCGGAGGTGATGAGCCGGATCTCCATTCACCTCACGGTTGCCTCGGCGTCCTTGGTCGTTCTGGCGCTGGTGACGCAGGCATCCGGCTTCGGCACCGCATTCAAAGTGCTCTCGATCGGATTGACCGCGAGCGTGCTCATCCTCGGAACCCTGACCGGCGTCAGGGTCCACAACGCGAGCGTCGACGACGCATCCACGTTGATGGGCATGAACCGACTCCGGGCCGCTTACCTCGAAATCGACCCCAGCTTGTCCGACTATCTGGTCACGTCCTGGAACGACGATGCGGCCGGCGTCTTGAAGACGTACACGATGGGTGTCAAACGAAACCTCGCTAGCCACGTTCTCGGCAGCACGACGATGTTCCTGAACGTCACCAATGCGATCGTCGCTGGAACGCTCGGCGCTCTGATCGCGGACGCGGCCGGTGGCGGACCGGTCGCGGTGTCGGTCAGCGGAGCCCTCGCGGGTTTCGGTTACCTGGGCGTGATGATGGAGATCGGGCGAAGATCTTTCGGCCAATCCCCCGATGACACGCGGTTCCCGACGGCGACTGATCGACCCGCGTAACGTCCCGGCCGGTTCGAAATCCGCTCGAACGTCGTCGACCGCTGTCGTAGCGTGACGGGATGTCTGGCGAATTCCACGGGCGGGTCGTACAGCCGATGCGTACCGCGACGTGGAACTACATCGCGGGCAATGACACCGCCGCGAGCGCGAACGCTATGTGTCGTCCGGACCGTCGCTGGCTCGTCTCGATTGACGCCTGGGACGAGGAGGCATATGAGCCCCTGATGGCCGCAATGTGTGCGGACCTGCCGCATGACCTCTACATGAACGTGAGCGCCGACGATGAAGAGGCTCTCGAACGCTGGCGAAAGCTGGGCTTCGAGGTCGGTCGCCGTGAGCACGAATTCACGATCCCCGTTGACCCGGCGCGCACTGGCCTCACCGATGCGCGACCACCCGGGGGGATCCTCTTGATTCCTGCCGACGCAGTGGACGAACAGGGGCTGCGGGAGCTGGACGAGACGTTGCGCGCGGACGTGCCCGGCACCGACACATGGCTCAACGACCCGCAGGAGTTTCGCGAATACACCTTCGACGAGCGCCACTTCGATCCGCTCACGTATCTCGTGGCAGTGGATGACGCGCGCGAGGAGTTCGCCGGCTTGGTTCGCGTCTGGACCCACCCGCGTCAGCCCCGACTCGGCCTCATCGGGACCACGGCCCCCTACCGGCGCCGCGGACTGGCTCGCGCGCTTCTCGCGGCGGCGTTCGGACCATTGCACGAGCGCGGTGTCACGCAGATCTCCGCCGAGGCCGATGCGACAAACAAGGCGTCGATCAGTCTCCTGGAGTCGATCGGAGCCTCGCGGACCGGCGACACCCTGGAGTTGGTCCGGCGGCAGTGACCGCGACGACGGCCCGACCTGGCGTCGAAAGCCAGACCGGGCCGTACGTACGACCGGCTGTGCTGCGGTCAGCTGACCGACTCGCGCACGTAACTGCGGGCGACCTCGATCCCGTACACCTCGGGACGGCCGATCGGCTCGGGACCCAGGGCTTTGGCCAGCGCCGGGCCGAGGGTGTTCGCGAAGAAATTGTCGGCGTGCGCCTTGGTCGTCCAGAGGGTGACGACGCGCAGCTTTCCCTCGTCGGTGGTGCCGATGTAGCGACCCTCCATGCCCTCGGGCACGGCGTTGTCCACGGCCTCGGTGACCTTGTCGAACTGCTCCACGGACCGGAACGGTGGGGTTGCGATGGTGATCCACTGCATGACTTCCTCCTTTGTCTGGCGACCCATGTGGTCGCAGGAGGAACGCTAGGAATTCCGGGCGGCGGTGGAATCCGCCGGATGACTCAGTGGCCTACTCATTCCTGGACTCCTTCGCACGGACTCGCCAGGCGGCGATCTGGCTCCGGGTCGCGAAGCCCAGCTTCGTGAGGATGTGCTGGACGTGGTTCTGGGCCGTGCGTTCGGAGATGAACAGCCGCTCGGCGATCTGCCGATTGGTGAGACCCTCGGCTACCAGAGCGGCGACCTCGGCCTCCCGCGCGCTCAGCAGCGGCTCCTTGTCCTCGGTCTTGTCGAGCTGGGCGACGAGGGCGGCGGTTCGGTCGAGGTAGGCGGTCATGCCGAGCGACTTGACCAGGTTGTCGGCATCGTGCGCCAGGGGTACGGCTCGGTCGTGGTCCCCATGCTCAGCCCGAGCGACCAACGCATTTGCGAGGTGGAAACGCGCTTCCGCGACGAACCCGGCGGCACCGGCTCGGTCAGCCTGCTCTGCGGCCGCCGCGAAGTCCTCGACGGCCTGGTCGAGTCGGCCCAGCGCGCTTGCGCCGTGGGCGAGGGTCAGTTCGACCGGGCCCATGTAAGCGACTCCGTCACCGACCGCATGCTCGCCGCGGAACGGTTCGAGCCGATCCAGCAGGACAGCGACGTCGTCAAGGCGGCCGAGGCGAGCGGCCGCGAGTGCTCCGTAGACATGGCCGGGCAGCCGGAAGAAGGCTGGGAGCGACCAGGTTTCGACCGGGCCCGCCTGTTGGTAGGAGGCATCGGCTTCGTCGGCTCGTCCGGCGTTGAGGAGCAGGTACGCACGGGAGAGCCGGGCCATGGTGCGAAACCGCGGCGGTGGCTCGAACGGGTTCAGCGCCCACGCCGTCGACTCCTCGGTGACGCCGACATGCTTTGCCAGCGACACCTGCAGCGCGAAGTACGCGCCGGTCGCCGGAGCGGGCTCGACAACTCGCATGCGCTCAAATCCACGTCGACCGATGGCAGCGGCTTCGGCGTAGCGACCCTGCGCTTGAGCGATGCACGCGGTGACGCGGTCGAAATGCCAGGCGCTGACCGGGCCGCCGAGCCGCTCGACGGCCAACTGCAGGTCCGGGAGGTGCTCGGCCGCTGCCGCGAACAGGCCTCGCTCGAGCAGCGTCTCGATCCGCCAGAGCTCGCCCCACATCGCGGTACGGGAACTGTCGGTGCGTTGGGCGAGGGAGAGCATCTCGCTCGCGAGGCGGATGCGTTCGTCGCGACCGGTCGGTCCGGGGCAGGCTTCCTTGCGGGCGTGCAGCGCCTCGACGTGGGCGCGGTCGTCGTCGGCGGCGTGCGCGAGGTCAAGCGCCGTGACGCTCAACGTCTCGGTTGTGTCCTGGTCCCCGTCATAGAAGGCGAGGTGGCTGCGCTGGGCGTACAGGCGAGCGCGCAGGGCTGTGTCGCCGCTTTCGCCGAGCGCAGCGAGTGCGTCGTCGCACAACTGCTTGGCGATGGCGTTGCTCCGAGGGTCGGGAGCCGCTTCGAGGACGAGAGCTGCCTCGGCCAGGAGCTCGGGCTTTCCGGTCGCCCGCGCGGCAATTGCGGCGGCTTCGGCGGCAGCCGCGCAGGCGCTGAGGTCACCGGCGAGGTAGGCGGCCCGACCGAGCCCGATGTGCGTGTGGCAGCGGTCTTCTTCGTCGGACAGCGAGGATGGGTCGAGTGTGAGCGCCGCACGATAGAGCCGTACGCCCTCCTCATAGGCCAGCCTCTGTACGGCGTCCGCGGCTGCGCGAAGCGTCCAGCCGCGAGCGGTTGCTGCCTCCCCGTACGGCGCGAGTTCGGCCCAATGCCGGGCGATGTCGGCCAGGTGCTCGGCGAGATCGGCGCCGAACTGCGTCTCGAGCGCCTCGGCAGCGGCGCGATGCAATGCGGCCCGATCTGCCATGGTGAGCGACTCGACAACTGCATCGCGGGTCAGCGCGTGAACGAAGCGGAACTCGCCGGCCTCGCCGATGCGGTCGAGCAAGCCGTACGCGATGGCTTCGTCGATCAATGGGAGGCATTGCGCGACGGGCTGTTTGAGGGTCGCGGCGACGAGGGCGAGTGGGAAGTCTCGACCCACGATGGCCGCCGCCTGGACCAGCCGCCGGCAGTCCGCCGAGGTTCGGCCGAGCCGGGCGGTGACCACGTCGAGAACGGTGCGCGGTGGCTGGTTGGGTCGCCAGGTGCCATCGGTCATGGCCCGCGCGACCTCGCGTACGAAGAGCGGATTGCCGCCGGTCACGTCGAGAACGCTCCTGGCGTCCTGATCAGATGGCTGCTGGGTCGTGGCCGAGAGCTGCTGGCTGACCTCGGCGAGGTCGAACCCGCGCAGGTCGAGCCGCTCGACGGCGGGCGCGCGAAGGAGGTCCGGGAGCACACGGTCGAGCGCGCTGGACGGCTCGAGGTCGCGGAAGGTGGTGACGAGCAGCAGCCGCGTGTCGCTGACCTGGTTGGCGATGTGGCGCAGGAGAAGCAGGGATGCTTCGTCGGCCCAATGGATGTCGTCGACGATGACGACCAGGCCGTTCGTGGCCGCGACTTGGCGGAGGGCTTCGGTCACATCCTCGAAGACGCGGAACCGGTCTTGCGGTGACTCAAGATCTCCGGTCAGGACGGTGTCCGGATCGATTGCGAGCGACTTGAGTACTTGGCGCCAGGCCCAATAGGCGGGCGCCCCTTCGGCCTCGACGTAGCGACCCCATGCCACGGCGGTGCCGCCGGCCAGGGCGAGTCCGGCGAGTTCCTGGGCTAGCCGGGTCTTGCCGATGCCGGGTTCGCCTGCGCAGAGGACGAGGCGGCCGGAGCCGGTGAGGGTGCTTGTGAGCCAGGTCCGGAGTGAGTCGAGCTCACGCCTGCGTCCGATGATGGCCGAGCCCTTGTCATGCAGCGGACTGCCGGGTGCATTCACACCCCGAAGCATCCCCGCCACCGGCGTCTGCAGGAAGCTGCCCATGAGGTGACTGTGAGAGTGATTTCACGAGCGCACACCGTCCCCGAAGAGCGACGGATCAATCCCCCGATGAAACAAGGACAGGAGCGAGATACCCCGGACGTTGGCAAGTGTTGACCGCTACAACGAGTGAGAGGCTCTCGCCGGCGGGCCAGAGGGGCAGGTTATGAGGTATATACCTCCTCCGACCTTGGGGTTCCGGCTCACACTATTTGCTGTCAACATCGCCGACGTGAACAATTCGATGGCCGTGAAACAGTCTGGCGGCGTCCGGTTCCTGGCTGCCTTAATTGCGGCGGGCTCGATCGTGTCGGCATGCACTGCTAGTCCGAACATCGATGAGAATTCATCCGAAGTTTCGTCCTCCAGTGGGGTAGATACCGATACCGAGCAGGAGCCTTGCGCTGACTTGCTTTCCGACGATGATGTCGGCACGCTCCCCCAAGTCGAACCTCTGACCGTATTACAGGTATCCGATACGAGTTTGTTGTTGTGGCCCAACGTCGAGGGTGCAGACTGTGTTGCCCTTACTCGCACTGGCAGGGAATCCGTCGAACTACCCGGCGGCGAGACTTCCTATAGTTGGTTCGATCATGAGGACCCAGTGTGGTTTCTCGACCTCACAAAGTCGGTGGTCGTCCCCAGTCTCTTCCTGGTATCAGTAATCGCGGACGGGAGAGTTGTGCGCCGGTTCGGGCACTTCGTCGACTGCCCACCGCTGGTGTTCGTTGCGGCACGAGGCTCTGGCCAGAACGGACTCTTGGCTGACTCATTCGCAGCCGGCCTGGGTGATAGGGCTTCGCGCGTCCTATCTATGTTGCGCGACGAATTGAACCTGGATCCACGTTCCTTACCTGCCATCGCAGTCGACTACCCCGCTATCGCGGTCGGGATTTCAAGCAGCGGCGTAGAGGTGGGCAACATTCCGGAGGCATACGCGAGTAGCGCGCGCCTCGGAGCCTCGCAGGCTGCCTCGGTC
>CAVYBR010000011.1:0-233397 GCA_963766765.1 uncultured Actinomycetota bacterium | reverse complement strand
ATTCCGCCCCGTCAGGATTGAGCATCGGAACAGCTCGGATCATCAGGGTGTCTTCAATCTTTTTGACCCAGTCCTTGCCCTTGTTCTTTTGAAGGAAAGCGAACATGTCGATAAGGGCGGAGGTCGCGGTTGGCTCGTTGCCGCGCATCTGCGACCACATAAATATCTTCAGCGGTCCCTTGCCCCATTCGATCTGGTATATCTCACGATTTGCATAACTCCGGCCTGCTTCGTTGACCGTCACGCCCATTTTCCTCAATTGGTCGAGATTTGTTTTGAGATTTGCGTGCCTTAGTTCTGATGGCAATATGCTGGAAATATGGTCCCTTTCCCACGCGGTGGCATAACTTTCTGCGGTCTGCGGACTGAAGTTTATCGATAACGAGAGAGCCATAAGAAAAGGCAAAAGAAAGCGCCGCATCTTCATAAGATAAACTGACTGGGACGATTACGGCAAGGCTTGCCGGAAACTCCATTTCACGCGGACGGTTCCCACGCGACCTTGCGATAAACGGCTTCGGTCGCATCGGCCATTGCCTTGAGGCCGAAATTTTCAAGGGCATTCACCTGCAGTTGGAATCCGAGAAAGCGGCGGCGTTCATCGTCGGCGAGAAATTCGCATATCTTTTCCGCGAGTGTGATGGGCTCGCGGACCGGAGCAAGTGCGTTCGTCCCTTTCAAGAGTTCTTTAGCTCCATCCGTCGCCGTGGCAACAACAGGCGTCCCCGCCGCCATTGCATCCAAAATTGCAAGGCCGAAACTCTCGGAGTGCGACGGCGAAACGAAAATATCGGCAGCATGAAGCAGAGGCGAAAGATCGTCGAGCCAATCGAGCCAGATAAATCGCTCCTCATGCCCCAACACTTTTACCAAACGCCGCAGTTCGCGTCGGAATTTCTTGTCAACCGAGTTATCCTTACCTGCGACGACGAATCTGCACTCCGGATGCAGCCTTACCATTTCGTTTGCCGCAAGCACAAAATCGCGCTGTCCTTTCAGCACCTTTAGCTCGCCGAGTGTCACGACGAGCGGGGCGTCGGGCGGGATCTCGTGAAAGCTGCGGAACCCGGCGGCAATCGCATTTACGGAGTCGTTCGTTTGTCCGACAACGTCAATTCCGTTCGGTATAAGCGTCACTTTCTCAGCGGGAAATATCCGGTCAAGCTGGACCTTTACGCCCAATGAGACGGCGATGGCGGCGTCCACATTCCGCAACGTAAACCTGCGGAACGGCTTTAACGAAAATACGACGTGCCGCGTCACGACGAGCTTTGCTTTGCCGCAAGATGGCACGCAATACTCGCGGCGACGTAATCGCGGGCGACGTGAGCATGAAGGATCTCTATCCGGTTCGCTTCGACAAAGCGAGCGTTCTGCTTCGCGGTCGAACATGCCGAACGAGTTTCGTATCGAAACGTGCAAAAAGTTCTCTTTGGGGATGAAATCCAAACGCTCCTGCCATTCGTTCGTTGGCCGAGCGGTCGACTAATACTTCATGCCCGCGATCGGTAAGTTCCCTGCACAGGTCAACCAGGTGCCGTTCGCCGCCGCCGAATGTTTTTGCCGATGAAACCTGGAATATCCGCATCTCGCCCAGTGTATAACGAACCGACGGACAAAAAAAGGCACGCTCCCGAAGGAACGTGCCAAAAGGTTTTCGCAACCGCGAAAACTAAAACTGCAACGTGCTCCGACTGGACCTGAAAAGGCTGGCTGCCCGGGGCGTTAAGAAGATTTATTTTTCCAAAGTTCGGGTTTATTGTGGATATGCCCGCCGAAGTAGTTATAAGTCGTCTTTGGTCAATGATCTGTAGAAAATTCGAACTAGTCTGCGCCGTCAAGCCCGCAACGAGCCAACGCCGGACCCGCTCGTCCGGGCGGTTCAATACCAGGGAATAGGGCACTGCGGCAATAAAGTGTCGGCGATCCCGTCGATGTGCTTTGTGCGAGCTGCATATTGGTTCGGTTAAGAATATTGAAGATCTCGCCCGAAAAGATGAGCTTGGTGGTCTCACCTAGGCTTATCTGTTTTTGAACCCGCACATCCATGTCATAGATTGGGCGGTTTCTAAAATAGTTCCTCGGAAGTTCAACGCCCGGATCGACATACGGCCTTTCGTTGCCGGCGTTATTGTCACCATTAAGGTCGGAGCCCACCACCGGATCGAGCGGAGTGCCGGAATGCAGGCGAATGCTGCTGAAAACTCTACACCGTACGGAAGAAAGATAACAGGCGTCGCGACGAACTGATGTGTGCGGTCAAGCCGGGAAGCGTAATACTCGCGGCGTCGCGTAAATGGGTCGTCATATAGCATACCGCCCGAATCACGCTCGTTGTCGTCGTCCGATTCGTTCTTCGACCATGTGTAATATGCATAGATCTGGCCCCAGTGTTTGTTGATCCGAGCACTGGTGCAGTCACCGACCGGTAGAGCGAATTCGCTGAGGAATCACGAAGCTGGATGCTTCCCAGCGTAGGGATCGGGACTGATTGTTACGAATGTATATCGGCCGGCCGGTAACAGGATCGAAACTTGAGGTGCCTGGATATTGATGTCCACGTTCCTCTGAAGATGGATCGTCTTGACCCACGAGAAATCCAATCCAAATATAAAGTCACGATATATCTCACGCTCAAATCCGCCGCCGAATTGATGAGAACACCGGATTCTGGAAATCGGGTGAGATACCGATCAGGTTCGCCTGCTGGAAGAAACCCAGCGGTGATGTCGAATTAGGGGTTGCCGGAATGAGCTGTCACTGATCTGCTGAAGTTGTGCCCCCGTGAGACTCGGAAGTGTAGAGAGGCCAAAAGAGTTTAGGTTGAGGTTCAAGAGTGTGAACTGACGATAGACCGTGTTCGGGGGGCGCACTGATTAAAAAGCGCCTGGTTCACCGTTATTGAATGCATTACCGGCATTCGCACACTGGGGGCTTGCATGAAGCCGGTGATAGCGGCATAGTTTGGGTTGGCGTTGAAAAAATTCGTGAAGTTAAAGTTCGATGCCGTGGTCGCATTCGGCGTGGTTCCCGGAAATGCACCAGGCCCTAACTGAATCGAGAGATCACCGGCCGGATCGCGGAAATTGTTGAACGGCGTGGCCAAAACAATCGCCGGCGTGCGGGCATAATAAATGCCGCTAAAGCCGCGAATCACGGTCTTGCCGTCGCCGAACAGGTCGTACAAAACCAAGCCGCGGGCCCCATTGATTTTTACTGTCCGGAATTTTCGTCGGATCAATGGCAAGGCCGCCGAGACGGAAACGCGGCCGCCGTGATGGCGTTGATGACCGGTGAATTAGTTGCCAAGCCGGCGGATTATATTGCTTTTCATACCGCAGGCCGTAGTTGATCGTTAGTTTCTGCGTGACCCTCCATCGATCCAAGCCGAAGAATGCCAATTCTTTTACGTCGAAATCCGCTTGCAGATTGCCGATCTGCTGATTGAATCTCGCCGTCGCAACGTCAAATCTGCCAAGCCGGCCTGTGCTCGTGCGTTTTTGACAGGGCAGTCAAAATACCTCCTGTGTCGTTGAGACCCAAAAAAGTATAGTTGCCAAACTGGTTGAACCCGAAGACTTGCCCGACAGAGATCTTGCTGTACTCGCCTGTAAATTTGAATTCGTGGTTTCCGGTGTTGAACGTCATCGCGTCCATCACTTGGTAACGCTTCTGTCCCGTCCTGCACCGTGGGAAGGAAGGTGCGGGTTCCAAGTTCGCCGATGGCGGTTACGACGCTAAAACTGCTCGGCATTTGCCAACCGCGGCGTTCTTCCTTGGCCCATTGAAAGTGGAAGTCGTTCGAGACGGTCGGCGAAAAATTGCTGACGAGCTGTGCAACAACGACATTATCTTGTCCAGCTCGGTGCCATTCGTACCGAGCGAGCGGTTTGTGGTCGGGTCGAGCGAGGTCTCGCCCGTCGAAACACCGTTCAAAGCCTCGTTTTTGCTGTAGTTGTACCTGACGTTGAAACGGTTAGCACCATTGATGTCGTAGTCGATCTTGCCGAAGAAGGCCTTTGCGTCATTTGTCTGATCAAATTCCGTCTGCTCGTTTTTGTACGTGTTAAAAGGCTCGACTTGTGCTCCGACCGGTGCAAAAGCGACAAGTGTCGTGTGAGCGACCGCCCGGCGGACCGAAAGGTTCTGTTGCTCATATGCCGTAAAGAAGAACAGCTTATCGCTTTTGATCGGGCCGCCCACAGAACCCCCGAACTGCGTCTGCGTCGGAGCAATTATGATGGGAATCGGAGGGTCTAGTTTCGACAATTTTTGTTCGTTCAGCGCATCGGTAAATTCATTACCCCTAGTGCCAGACTTTCGGGCCTCCACAGAACAAAGGCCGAGCCTCTAAGGTCGTTTGTGCCGGATTTTGTAGCGACGTTCACTATGCCGCCGGAGTCTGCTCGGCGAAATTCCGCCGAGTAGCCCGAAGCGATGACCTGAAACTCACCGATAGCCTCCAAAGGCAGGGTAAAAGCCGAATTTGACCTTTCACCGCCGCGAATACCGCCGAAAAACGGCTGATTGTAATCGACGCCGTCGACCGTCAGGTTTGAATTGATGCCACGCTGCCCCGAAAGCGATATCTGGCCGTGCGACGGTTCCACCAATGCCGTAGGCGAACCGCCTACAAGATCCTGGAACCGGCGGCCATTGAGAGGCAGCGTTTGGATCGCCCTCGCATTTTGAACTGAGTCAAGGTACTGGACGTGGACTGAATGCCCTCCGCTCGCACCCTGAACGACTGCGGCGACCGCACCGGCGGTAAGCGTTACGTTCGCATCGGTGGTACGGCCCACCTGCACCTCGACGCTCAATGTTGAGTCGCCGAACGAAGCGGCGCTCGTCTTGACCGTGTAGGTACCCGGCTGGAGCAATACGAAGCTGTACAAACCGTCATCGCCGGTCGTCCCGGCGCACCGATTCGATCAGCGCCTCACGGCCTTCGGCGTTAGCCGTTCGTCGGGCCTGCAGGCGCAGCAGCGCCGCCACCGTTTGCAGATTGTTCTTCACCCGGTGGTGAATCTCCCGGATCGTGGCGTCCTTGGAAATCAGGGCCCGGTCCCGGCGCTTCACCTCGGTCACGTCACGAATCAGCAACGCTGCGCCCGCACCGGCGCCGTGCACGACCAGCGGCAGCGTCCGCAGCAGCACCGTGGCACCGCCGGCATCGACCTCCATCCGCATGCTCTTGCCGCCGGCCAGCAAATCCTGCACGTGCTCGGCCACCTCTTGTGCTTCAAACGAGTCCGAGATCAGCGGCCGGGTGATTCTGATGAGGTTGTGGCCCTCCAGCTCGCTCGTCAGGCCCATCCGGTGATATGCCGACAGGGCGTTGGGGCTGGCGTAGGCGACCACGCCGTCGACGTCGAGGCGGATGAATCCGTCGCCCACTCGCGGCGTGGAACGCGACATCGCGACGTCGCGTACGTCGGGGAAGGTGCCGTCAGCCAGCATGTGAACGAGATCGGCGGCGCATTCGCGGTACGCAGTCTCCAGGTGGCCCGAGTGTTCGTGGGCTGCCGTCGTGGTTTGGTGCTGGGTGAGCACGGCCACCACCTGGCCGGCGTAGCGCACCGGGGAGGCCGCGGCGTGCCGCCCGGGAAGTTGCCACGAATGTTCTTGGCTTGCATTGGTTTCCAGCTGAGCCGTGCCCGACGCGAAGGTCTCGGCGACCAGCGTTAGCCGCTCGGCGGCCACGACGCTACCCACCGAATCGGTCTGCAGAACCGTTGGCGCGGTGGTCGGCCGGCATTGCGCCACACACACCAGCACGCCGTCGTCGCGGCGAACCCACATCAGGTAGTCGGCGAACGAGAGATCGGCCAGCAGCTGCCACTCCCCGACCACCGCATGCAGGTGGTCCACCGCGTTGCCGGGCAGCATGGTGTGTTCGGCCAATAGATCACCGAGAGTGGACATCAAATACTCCCGCGTCGTCCAACGGCTGTATGTACGAAGCGCTCGAAGGCTAGCTGATCACGGCGATAAGGTCGCCCGCCTGGATGACATCGCCCACCGACACACTCACCTTGCTGACCGTGCCGTCGACTTCGGCTAAGACCGGAATCTCCATCTTCATCGACTCCAGCAGCACCACGATGTCGCCCTTGCCGATTTGGTCGCCCTCGCTGACAACGACTTCCAGCACGCTGGCCACAATCTCGGCTCGAACATCCTCGGCCATCTTCACCCCACTCGTTTCGGCCATTCCGCGTGCCGGCTGCTGGTCCGGGCTTCCATCAAGCTCATGTATATCGAACCACAACATCATCGGGCACGGCGGCGCGCGGGCTCGCGCCGGTGGGGTGAAACACCGCGGGCGCTGCCATGAGATAATGGTCAGCAACCTGACGGGTGCCCAGCGCCCGGATCATGAACGAAACAACGGAGGTTCTCCCCATGGCCAAACGTGGCCGTAAGAAGCGTGACCGCAAGTACAGCAAGGCCAACCACGGCAAGCGGCCCAACGCCTAACCTCTGCTAGCCGCGCTCGCGCGGCGTCTACAGCGTCCCGAATGATCGTGGTGCGGCGGATCTCGATCCGCAGGCGCTCTCTCAAGCCCTCGGGAGCCTTCTCGCCGCTGCATTTGGTGGCAAACAGCGCCTTGAACTGCTCCTCGATCCCGAAGAGCTGCAGGCATGGCGGGCATTCGTCGAGATGCTGCTTGAGCTTTTGCCGAGTCTCGGCCGTGCATTCACCGTCGAGAAGCGTCCATACCTCGGCGATCAATTCGGCGCACTCAGCCTTTGTGCGCGGCTCTACAGCTGACTGAGGGGTCACGGGGCGAAAACTCGCTCATGACGACACCTCCTCGTGCGTCTGCGGGCCCCGGATGAATCCGCGCTCCTTGGCCACGTCGGCCAGCAGGGTGCGCAGCTGACGTCTGCCGCGATGCAGCCGGGACATTACCGTCCCGATGGGTGTGTCCATGATTTCGGCGATCTCCTTGTAAGGAAAGCCCTCGACGTCGGCGTAGTAGACCGCCATCCGGAACTCTTCCGGCAGCGCCTGCAGGGCCGCTTTGATCTCGGTGTCCGGCAGCGCCTCCAAAGCCTCGACCTCGGCCGAACGCAGCCCGGTTGAGGAATGTTCCGCGTTGGCGGCCAACTGCCAGTCGGTGATCTCTTCGGTCGGATACTCCGCAGGCTGGCGCTGCTTCTTGCGATAGCTATTGATGTACGTGTTGGTCAGAATCCGGTACAGCCACGCCTTGAGGTTGGTGCCGGCACGGAACGACCGAAAGCCTGCGTAAGCCTTGACCATCGTTTCCTGGAGCAGGTCCTCGGCGTCGGCGGGGTTGCGCGTCATGCGCAGCGCACCGCCGTACAGCTGATCCAGCAGCGGAATCGCGTCGCGCTCGAAGCGCGCAGTCAGCTCGGCATCGGTTTCTTGAACCGGCGTGGGCTCGGCCTCGTCTGAACCGGTCACTCCGTCTGGGCCATCTTTGAGGTCGGCCATCTCGTTTAACACGGTCCCTTCCGTTGCAGCGTCGCTGGGCAACACCGCTAACGACGCCGGACTCGCAAAAAAGCGAGCCAACTGCTCGTCGCCTATCGAATTGCCTAACAGGCTCGTCGCTGTTGACACAGATCCTCCTCCCAATCTAAAGGTTGCGACCGACAGGGTCCTGCTGGGCCGCTTACCTGCGTTTCAGAGACCAGCGAATCAACAGCGTCAGCCGACGCGCTATTTCCTGTCCCGACGCCGATCGGCGCGGTCCCGCAATCCAGCCGGAGCGAGCAGCGCGTTAATGTGACGCCATGTCCCTGAATGGCAAAACCATGTTCATCTCCGGCGCTAGTCGCGGTATCGGCCTGGCGATCGCCAAACGCGCCGCGCAAGACGGCGCCAACATCGCCCTGATCGCCAAGACCGCCGAGCCTCATCCGAAGCTGCCGGGAACGGTGTACACCGCCGCCAAGGAGATCGAGGAAGCCGGCGGCCAGGCCCTGCCGATCGTCGGGGACGTCCGCGACCCGGATTCCGTCGAATCCGCGGTGGCCAAGACCGTCGAGCAGTTCGGCGGCATCGACATCTGCGTCAACAATGCGTCGGCGATCAACCTGGGGTCGATCACCGAGGTGCCGATGAAACGGTTCGACCTGATGAACGGCATCCAGGTGCGCGGCACGTATGCCGTCTCCCAGGCGTGTATCCCGCATATGAACGGCCGGGAGAACCCGCACATCCTGACGCTGTCCCCGCCGGTGCTGCTGGCCAGGAGTGGCTGAAGCCGACGGCGTACATGATGGCCAAGTTCGGCATGACGCTGTGCGCGCTGGGAATCGCGCAGGAGATGCGCGAACAGGGCATCGCGTCCAACACGTTGTGGCCGCGCACGCTGGTGGCCACCGCCGCGGTGCAGAACCTGCTCGGCGGCGAAGAGGCGATGGGACGGGCCCGCAAGCCCGAGGTCTACTCCGACGCGGCCTACGTCGTCCTCAACAAGCCGTCGAAGGAGTACACCGGCAACATGCTGCTGTGCGAGGACGTGCTGCTCGAGTCGGGCGTCACCGACTTGTCGGTCTACGACTGCGTGCCGGGTTCCAAGCTCGGTGAGGACTTCTGGGTGGACGGCGTCAACCCGCCGGGGTACACCGGGCCATAACGTGGCCGGCGCAGCGACGCCGGCGCTGGCGGCGCTGACCAAGGCCGGCGTACCGCACGAGGTCGTGAAGTTCGACCACGATCCGCGGGAGCACCGTTCGGTGCGGAAGCGGTCAACGCGCTGACCGGGGCCGGGGATCGCGCCGAGCAGATCTACAAGACGCTGGTTATCGCGGTGCCCACGGGGCTGGCCGTCGCGATCGTGCAGGCGTCCGCGCGACTGTCGCTGAAGGCGGCCGCCGCAGCGTTGGGGGTGGCCAGAGCGGCCATGGCCGAACCCGCGGTCGTGCAGCGCGCCACCGGGTACCTGGTCGGTGCGGTTCCCCGTTCGGTCAGCGCAAGCCGCTGCCGACGGTCATCGATTCCAGCGCGCTGGCCGCCGACCGGGTGTTCTGCAGCGCCGGTCGCCGTGGCTGGGATGTCGCGGTGGCCCCGCAGGATTTGATCCGTGTCACGGGTGCGGTCACCGCGAACATTCAGGCCTAACCGTCACCTTTGGCCAGCGTGAACTGCGCGACCTCGGTGTAACCCTGGCGGAAAAGGTCCGCGCAACCGGTCAGGTACTTCATGTACCGGTCGTACACCTCTTGAGACTGAACCGCGATGGCCTCGTCGCGGTTCGCCTCGAGCGTGGCCGACCACATGTCGAGGGTGCGGGCGTAGTGCAGACGCAGCGGCTGGATGAGCTTGACGGTAAAGCCGGCGCGCTCGCCGTGCTCCACCACGCCCTTGGCTTGTGGAAGGTCTCCACCAGGGAAGATCTCGTTCATCATGAACTTCATGAACCGCAATTTGGTCATGGTGATGGGCAGCCCGCGCTCGGCGAACTCCTCATCGCTGGGCTTCATGATGGTGTGCAGCATCATCACGCCGTCGGCAGGCAGCGCCTGGTAGGCGGCTTTGAAGAAGTCGTCGTAGCGGTCACGTCCGAATGCTCGAAGGCGCCGATCGACACGATGCGGTCGATTTTTTCGTCGAACTGTTCCCAGCCCTGCAGCAGCACCCGCTTGTTTCGCGCGGAGGGATGCTCGTCAAGGCGCCGCTGGACGTGGGCCTGCTGGTTGCGGCTCAGCGTCAGGCCGACGACGTTGACGTCGTAACGCTCCAGCGCGCGAACGATGGTGGTGCCCCATCCGCATCCGATATCGAGCAGTGTCATCCCGGGTTTGAGTCCGAGCTTGCCCAGCGAGAGGTCGACCTTCGCGATCTGCGCCTCTTCCAGGCTCATGTCATCGCGCTCGAAATAGGCGCAGCTGTAGGTCCTCGTCGGATCCAGGAAAAGTGCGAAGAAGTCGTCGGACAGGTCATAGTGCGCCTGTACGTCCTCGAAATGCGGCTTCAGGCCAGGAGTTTCGTTTTCCTTTGAGGACAAGGCACAACCTTTGATATCGAGGATTAACTGGGCTTTACGGCATGCGATCGGAAGTCGATCCACTTTCCGATCGTCCAGTCTATCTAGCCCGTGCGAGCGCCCCGCCAGCGCACGTCCAGCGAACTGGATTAGCCGCGTCATAACCCGCCCGCATTTTTTTTTTTTTTTTTTTTTTTTTTTTTTTTTTTTTTTTTTTTTTTTTTTTTTTTTTTTTTTTTTTTTTTTTTTTTTTTTTTTTTTTTTTTTTTTTTTTTTTTTTTTTTTTTTTTTTTTTTTTTTTTTTACAGTAACAACGTCGGCCGCATTACGGCCGACGTTGTGTTCCAAAGGATTCCGTAGCTAGGTCAGGCAGCCTTCGCGCGGCTGCGAACCTGAAGGGCGCTGATCACGTCGATGACGCCGATGGCGATCAGCCAGCAGCCGGCGACCAGTGTCAGGACGGCGATCGAGCGAAGCGGCGAGACGATCAGGACGGCACCACCGATCACGATGACCAGCCCGACAGCACCTGCCAGCCGCGGCCGGGCAGGTGGTCGAAAGACAACGCCGCGGCAAGCAGCGTCATCCCGCGGAACAGCCAGCTGATGCCGATCCAGATCGCCAAAAGCGTGACTGCCTCGAATTCTTCGCGGAAGCAGAAGAATCCCAAAACCAGCGACACGATGCCGGTGATAAAGGTCAACACTCTCATCGCGGCGCCGGCGTGCGAGCCGAAGGAGGCGAAGACGTAGCCGACTCCGGAAACCACCAGGTAGATGCCGAACAGGACACCTGCCACGAACAGTGTCCGACCTGGCCAGGCCAGCACGATGACACCCAGCACAATCGCCAGGATGCCGGTGACGAGAAGCACTTGCCATGCACTGCGGGCAAGCCGCCCAAGAGGACCTTCGAAAACGGTGTCGTCGCGAATAGTCATCTCCATATCATTAGCCACAATTGATGAAAATAGAATGTCCGTGGCGACACAATTGAGTATCGCGCTCGGGTATTCATGGCAATGCTGGACGGACAGCGCCGAGGTACCGTGCGCCCGCGGTAACGTGCTCGGTGAAGATGAGTACCGCACTGGTCGTAGGTAGTGGGCCCAACGGGCTCGCCGCCGCCATCGCCCTGGCCGCCAAGGGCGTGCAGGTCACCGTGCTCGAAGCCGCCGACGAGGTCGGTGGTGGCATGCGCAGCACCGAAGCCATCATTCCCGGCCTGCTGCACGACGAATGTTCGGCGATACACCCGATGGCCGTCGGCTCGCAATTCCTGAGCAGCTTCAACCTGCAGCGGTACGGGTTGTCGTGGTGCTGGCCGGAGATCGATTGCGTCCATCCGCTCGACGGCGGCAGCGCCGGCGTGCTGCACCGCTCGGTGGAGCAGACCGCTGCGGGTCTGGGTCGCGACGGGGCGCGGTGGCGCCTGGCGTTCGGCTACCCTGCCGCCCATTTCGACGCGCTCAGCGACGACATCATGGGTCCCCTGTTGCGAGTTCCGCACCATCCGCTGATGCTGGCCCGATTCGGAGCGCCCACGGTGCTTCCCGGTTCGACATTCGCTCGGGTGTTCCGCACCGAGGAGGGCCGCGCGTTGTTCGGAGGTATTGCGGCCCACGCCTTCCGGCCGCTGCACTACCCGATGACCTCGGCCATCGGGATGGGCCTCATCGCGGCGGGGCACCGGCACGGGTGGGCGGTGGCCCAGGGTGGATCGCAGTCGATCGCCAACGCGATGGCCACGCTGTTGAGCGACCTGGGCGGCAAGATCGAAACCGGTATCCGGGTCCAGCACGCCGCACAACTGCCGCCGGCGGACGTCACGATGTTCGATCTGGCGCCAAGCGCGGTCGCCGGCATCCTCGGCGACCGTCTTCCACGCCGAATTTCGGCCGCTTTCACCAGGTTCCGGCGGGGCCCCGGCGCGTTCAAGGTCGACTTCGCCATCGAGGGCGGCGTGCCCTGGATGAACCCGGACGCGCATCGGTCCGGCACCGTGCATCTGGTCGGCACCTACGCGGAGCTCGCCGCCACCGAGCGGGACGTCCACGCCGGACGCATGCCCGAGCGGCCGTTCGTGCTGGTTGGTCAGCAGTACCTGGCCGATCCGCAACGATCGGTGGGCAATATCCACCCGGTGTGGAGCTACGCGCACGTCCCCAACGGCTACACCGGCGACGCCACCGAGGCGATCATCGCCCAGTTCGAGCGGTTCGCACCGGGTTCTCCGACCGCATCGTCGGCCACACCGTTCGCACCACTACGCAGATGGCCACCTTCAACGCCAACTACGCCGGTGGCGACATCATGACCGGATCCAAGGACATTCGTCAGCTCACATTCGGCCCGCGAATCACGCTCTCGCCCTACACCATTGGAGTACCGGGCATGTACATCTGCTCGGCAGCCACTCCACCCGGACCCGGCGCACACGGCATGTGCGGCGCCAACGCCGCCCGGCTCGCCCTTGACTACCTGGCGCGCGCTTAGAAGGTGACGACGACCTTGTCGGCGGCGCCGGGCGTGGCTGGCCATTCGCAGCGCCTCGTCGACATTGTCGAACGGGATGGTGTGGCTGACGATCACGCGCGTACTTCTCCCAGTTCGCGACGAGATCCTTGGTCACCTCGAAGATCTCGTCGGGGTATCCCATGGATCCGACGATGGTGATCTCGTTGCTCATGACGTTGACGAATTCGACGGGCACCGGCTCTTTGTGCACGCGCGACGATGCCGAGGGTGGCGCCCTTCTTGGCGGCGGCGAGTGCGGTGTCAATGACCGCGGACGCGCCGGCGGCGTCCAGGTAGATATCGGTGCCGGCCTTGCCGGGGAACATCGACTCACCCGCACCGTGCAGTTCGATGAGGCGTGCGCGACGTCCTCGTCGGCGGAGTTGATCACCGCGTCGGCACCGATCTGCAGTGCCTTGTCCAGCCGGGCCGGGATCAGGTCGACGACCACGACATGGCTTACGCCAAGGGATCTGAACGCCAGCGTCGCACCCAGCCCGATCGGGCCCGCACCGAAGATCGACCACCTTGTCCGACGGCTTGGGTTTGCACTGGTTGACGCCGTGCCGGGCGACGGCCATCGGCTCGTTGAGCGCGGCCACCTCGAACGGGATGTGGTCGGGATGACCTCGAGACTGGTTCCGCGAACCGCGTTCTCGATCAGCAGGTATCAGCGAGCGCCCCGGCCGGCTCCGCCGTTGCCGATGATGCCGCTCGGTGCTGCCATCGGGTTGATGACGACGTGGTCGCCGACGGCGATGCCGGTCACCTCGCTCGCCGACCTCGACGACTTCGCCGGCCGGTTCATGCCCCAGTGGTGTGTGTCCCTGCCGCGGCGGGATACCACCGATCGTGATGTAGAACGCGTCGGAGCCGCAGATACCGCAGGCCCGCATTCGGACCAGCACGTCGTTGCGGCCGGCGCGCGGGCGGTCAGCCTCGACGACCTCTGCCTTACCCGGGCCGGTGACCATTGAGATCTTCATGACGCTGCCTCGAGTTCGATGTCGAAGGTTCCAGGTATTCGGCGAAGACCGGCTTGAGTTGTTCGACGGTCAGGCCGTATTGGTCGAGGCTGTAGGTGTTGAGGGCGAACCGGTCCTGCGGATGCCCGGCGAGCCAATTGCGCATGCGCGCCTCGGTTTCGGCGGTCAACGCTCGTCGGCCCACTCGTAGATGCGGCGCATCACCTCCATCGGGTCGCGCATCATCTCGTGGTAGTACATGTGGAAGAAACGGTCGTCGCCGATGCGTTCGCGCGCCCGCAGCGGCCGCTCGACGTGATGCCTCATCTGCCTCTCGCGGCGCGCCCCATGTCCGTCTGATCCATCAGCTCGGTGTTCATCACATCCTTTGCGGCAGCCGCCATAGGTTGCACAGCGACCCGGTCGCCTTGTAGGGGTCGCGATGCGCCCAGATCGACCGCGCATCGGGGAACACCTTCAGCAGCGCGTCGATGTGCACCGAATGCGACGGCATTTTCAGGCTCCACGTGCCCGGGTGCCTTCGACTGCAGCACTTGCAGATACCGCTTCTGGTACTCGTAGGTGCTGCTCATGTCGGCCTCGTCGAAGAGCCACCCGGCATAGCGATGCGTCGGAAGGAACGAATCCCAGGACAGACCCTTGAAGTCCTGGTTGTGAATGAACATGTCCTCGGTCGGGCCGTCGGCGTCTTCCCAGTGCGGCAGCGCCATTTTCGCCGCTGACGGCCTGCAGCATCTGCGCTGTTCCGCCAGCAGTTTCAGGCAGCGGGGATCGGTGCGCAGCGTTCGGTGCGTGGCCGGCGGTACGGGGTGCACGCATTCCCAATGCAGCAGCGATCGGCGCGCGGGGTCCTGGTCGAGCAGGTAGCTGATCACCGTGGTGCCGGTGCGGGGCATTCCGAGCACGAACAGCGGTCGCTCTCGTTCCGGCGCTTCGAGTACCTCGGGGTGGGCCTCATGTAATCGTGGACCTGCATGCGGCGCCCCAGAGCTTGGTGGCAGTCGTCGAGGACACGTTCTCGCCCGGACGCAGTGAAAGCCGGCCGAGTTGTTGAGGTCGTCGAGCATCACCGCCAGCCCGGCTCGCCAGGAGTCCGAATCCATTTCGGTCAGACCGGTGCGTTGGGCCGCCAGTTGAAGACGTCGTCGGCGCTGGCGACGTTATCGTAGTTCTTGTGGTCACTCATCGCTCTATACCGTCAGGTATCCGCCGTCGACCGGCGACACTGCTGCCGGTGATGTACGACGCCGCTTCGGTGCACAGGAACAACACCGCGCCGACGCAGTCCTCCGCGGTGTTCCCGGTCGCCCGAGCGGGGTGTGGAAGCCGATCTCGACGTCCATCATCTGCGGAATTCCCATGGCGGGGTGCGTCATTCGGGTGTCGATCAACCCGGGCGCGATGTGTTGACCCGGATGCCGTCGTTGGCCCACCGGCGGGCGAGGTTCATCGTCGAAGGAGACCAGACCCGTCTTCGACGAGCCGTAGCCCGGGACGAAGACCGCCGACCGGAACGCGGACATCGAGACGACGGTGACGACGCTCGCACCGCCGGGGGTCCGTGCTGGACTTAGCAGCTGATGGCAGCCGCACGTGAGCCGCTGGCCGGCCCAACATTTCGCGTCACTGATGTCGACGTAGCCTTCGGGGTCTATTCGTCCTTGCCGGTCGGGTACGGGCCGCCCGCGTTGTTGATCAAGATGTCCAGTTCACCCAGTGAGTTGGCCAGGGCGTCGACGGAGTCGGGATCCGCGAGCTGGCATTGGCGGTAGGTGAATGCGCTCAGGTCCGTCTCGGGATAGTCGGCGGTCGATCCGCGGGTGCCGGTCACCGATGACGGCAGCACCGGCCTTGGCGAAATCGGCCGCGACGGCGTTACCGATACCGCTGGTTCCGCCGGTCACCAGCACGTTGGCACCGGTGTAAGTCGAAGCTGTGGTGTTCATGCTGTTCGGTCCTCAATTCGTTGATGGTTTGGTGAGCCAGGCCTTTTCCGAAGTTCTCGGTGCCGGCGAGCAGCGCCTCGTGGGCGTCGGCGGCAACGGCACGCGCCCCGGGGTGCGCAGGCTGGACGGTCAGCACCAGGTCGGTCAGGTGTATCGCCTGGTAGCGGCCGCCCGTTTCGAGATGGCCACGGGCCGCCTCGGCCAGTGCATCGGCTCCCGCGGCGTTGACCACGTCGGCGGCAATGGAATCCGGGGCCACCCCGTAGAGCTCGGTGGTGGAGCGGTGCCGGAACCATCCGGTATACATCTCCCAGATCGCGCGCACGTTCCACGACGTCTTGCCGTAGCCTTCGCCGACGTCGAGCTGCGCCGGTACCGTGACGTCGCGCATCGCGGTGTAGATTCGGCGCCGGAGTTCATCAGCTCGACGGTGCGATCGTGGACGGCCTGCATGGCATCGCGCATCGCGGTGACCTCCTCGGCGATGCGGTCGGCACCCTCGATCGGATCGAAGTGGCCGGTGATCAGCCGCTGCGGCCCAAGGTCCAGCACCGTGTTCAGCGACTCGATGTAGAGGATCGGGTCGCGGTAGCGGTCGCCGCGGATGGTCATCAGGTTGGGCACGTGGCCGAATAGTGGACCGAACAGGTTGCCGGTGAACACTATTCGGTCATCGGGCAGCCACACCACCAGCGAGTCGGTGGTTTCACCACCCGGGGTCCAGTTCAGCTCGAAGGTGCGCCCCCCGACCGTCATTTCGTGGTGCGGTCGAACGTGGTGGTCGGCTCGGGAAAGGAGAAGTCGATCGTCGCCGGATCGATGGTCTTGAAATGCTCGGCGACGGCGTCGGAGAACTTCTGGAAGGCGAACGACGTCCCGCGCACGCGGTAGCCCATCAGCAGGTTGTTGTCGTCGCGCCAGTACCGGTAGTTACGGTGCATCACCATCTCGGTTTTGCGGTCGGTGCCGTCGTCACGCAGCGTTGCCTCCGCCCCATGGTCGGCGTGGCCCTGGGTGACGAAATCGCCCGTGCCGGGCCCGGCACGTCGGCGAAAGCCTTGCGGTGCAACGGGCCCTCGAAGACCAGGCCGGCGTTGACGATGACTCGTCCCTGCTCGGTGGCCACGGCGTAGGAATTCGACACTCCCGGCGACATCCAGATGTCGTTGCCCAAGCGGCGTCGCAGGATCATCGGTCGCCGCCGCCAGATCGGCGGCTCCGGGACGCTCCCGGTGAATCCCAGCCATGCCTTGCGATCCTCTACAGTTCTAGAGGTAATGTCAATATCCATGGGACTGCGCGGCCTGGCCGAACGGACTGCGGTGGTGGGGTCGGCGGCGCCACCGGCATCGGCGCCGCGACGGCCACCCGGCTCGGGGCCGAAGGCTGCCGGGTCGTGATCGGCGACATCGCAGTCGACGCCGCGGAGCAGACCGCCGCGCACATCGTCGCCGCCGGCGGCACGGCGACCGCCGTCGCCTTCGACCTCGCCGATCCCGCTTCGGTCGCGCACCCGTCGACTCCGCCGCAGACGACTTACGGCGGCGTCGACCCGCTGTTCAATGTCGGCGCGGACATGACGCACGATCCGTGCGGACACCGATGTCGTCGACATCGACTTCGACGTGTGGGATCGGGTGATGGCGGTGAACCTGCGCGGCTACGTCGCCGCCATGAAATACGCGATCCCCGCAATGCTTTAACGCGGCGGCGGCGCGATCGTCAACATGTCCTCGGCGGCAGCCTTCCAGGGCGAACCCGCCCGACCGGCTTACGCCACCGCCAAGGCCGGAATCGGCGCGCTGACCCGCCACGTCGCATCGCGGTGGGGCAAGGAAGGCATCCGCTGCAACGCCGTCGCACCGGGCTTCACCGCGACCGAGGCCATCCGGTCGCGTTCCGCAATGGCCGGAGTTGCAGGCCGCGCGCGCTGAAGCGCATCAGAGGCACCCGCGTCGGCGACCCCGGCGACATCGCGGCGCTGGTCGCCTTCCTGCTGTCCGAGGAAGGCGAGTGGATCAACGGTCAGGTCATCAACATCGACGGCGGCACCGTCCTGCGTGATGCCCATGACAGCCGAGCATCGAGATCCCGGAGACGCGACGGCGACGAACGCCGGCGCGAACTGTGCGACGCCGCGATCCAGGTGCTGGCCGAGCAAGGTTCTCGCGGGCTCACCCACGAGCAGGTCGACCGCTGCGCCGAAGTGCCCGACGGCACGACGTCGTACTACTACCGCACCCGAGCGGCGCTGTTGCGGGGCGTCGGCACACGGGTCGCCGAGATCGACGTCGCCAACCTGCAGTCGGTGATCGACGAGCCGCTCGACCCCCTCCCGTTCGCGCATCTGCGCGAGCTGGCCATGATGCAGGCCGACGGGCCCGGGCTGATGCTGAACAGGGCCCGGCACGAATTGGTGCTGGGAGCGGTACGCGATCCCGGTCTCGCCGAGACATCGCAGACGTTCGTCGCCCGGATTAACGCGATGGCTCACGACGCGATTGCTCACCTACAGCCGGGTATTGGCGATCCCGCGCTGCTCGATGCGCAGACGACGGCCGTCACCACCTTCATCGCGGGTGTGTTCACCCGGCTTGTCGGCGGCGACCGCACCATCAGCGAACGCCGAGCAACTCACCGGACTGCTGGAGGCCGTCGCGACCGCGGTGTCGCTGCAGCGGGCATAAGCATCGCGGCGAAAAGCCATGTGCAGTCGTCTGACAGGCCCTAACGTTATTGCCGGTTGGTGTCTCCATACCGGAGCACCGGGAGGATTGGACGGAAATGAAGCGACTTTTCGCCGCTGGTGTGCTGTCTTTTGCGGGGTTGATGACGGCCGGATTGGGCGTCAGCAACGCCGACACGATTCAGACCGAGGGCAACTATCCGACCCGGCAGGCCTGTCAGGACGCCGGTCCCGGCGTGAAGGCCACGACACCTGGGGGCTGGAACAACTTCTGGTGCGTCCCGGATCGCAACGCTGCCGGCAACTGGAAGTTGGTCCTGAGCAACTAGTAGGAGTAGAAGCCCTCACCGGTCTTGATGCCCAGCTTGCCTGCGTCGATATAGGACTGCAGCAAGTCGCGCACGCTCTTCGGTAGGTGTGGAAGCTCTGCGGCGTAGTGGTTTTCGATGTCAAGCACGACGTCGAGGCCGACTAGGTCCATCATCTGAAACGGGCCGACCGACACACCGAGGGCGAGCTTGAACATCCCGTCGATATCCTCGGGGCGGGCGACGCCTCGGCAACCACGGCCAGCGACTCGCGCTTGATGGCGGCCCAGATCCGGTTGAAGATGAAACCCGTGCTTTCCTTGCGCGCCTCGAAGGGATACACACCGAATTCGGGCAGCACGGTCAACAGCGTATCGAGCAGGCCGCGATCGGTCTGGCCGTCAGACATCAACTCGATCGCGTTGATGTCTGGTGGCATGTAGAAGTGCATGTTGCACAAACGTGTTTTATCCCTGATGTTTTCCGCCATCAGCCGCGACGGGATGGACGACGAGTTGGTACCGAAGATGGTGCCTGCCGGCGCGGCTGTCGATCTCGCCCCACAACGGAATCTTGACTTCGAGCTTCTCGGGGACCGACTCGATGGCCAGCCAGGCGCCGTCCAACGCCTCGTCGAGCGATCCGGTGGCGGTCACGACGCCGATTTGGCCAAATCCTCGGTCGGCCACCAGTTTCGGTAGCGCTTGGCTCACGAATTGCGTTGCTTCGTCACGTTGTTCGGCGCGCCGCGCGTAGATTCGCGCGGTTCCGCCGCGGGTGGCGAACATCAGGGCGATGCGGCGACCCAGGGTGCCCGCCCGATCACCGCGACGGGGCGGCTTTGGATGTCTTCGAAGGCGTAAGTGTACGAATCAGTCACATACGCATGCTAAGTCTTCGCGCTGAACAGAGCTGTGGACGCGCTCGCGGCCGGCTACGCCGGCGCCGACCCGGGTGACTTTTTGCCCGCCTCTGAGCGACAATCGCCGTCAGTGCACACTGGTCAAATCTCTTGCGTCACTGTGGTTTCTGCAGTCACAAGGTGACGTTTTTTGTCGGTGGGTGGGTTTAGTTTCGCAGTATGAGTTCAGGTGTCATCGCAGACGAGGAAGCCGCCACGGCGGCTTTCGATGCGTTGGACGCCGCCCTCGATGCCGTGCTCGGGCTCAACTCGCAGATGCTGTGCACCCGAGAGCGCCTGACACAGCTGCAACGCTACGAGACGGTGCGCCGCCGGCTGTGTGCCGGTGAACATCGGCTGATCAACCAACTCGCGCAGGAAGCCACCCCGCAGGAATTGGGCGGCAAGCTCTCCCACGCGATCGCCGACTGGACGCTGATCAGCCGCGCCGAAGCCGCCAGGCGGGTCCGCGAAGCCGCCGATCTGGGCGAGCGCCACGGACTGACCGGCCAACCGTTGGCGCCCGTTTTGGCGGCCACCGCCACCGCGCAGCGAGCCGGGCGGCTCGGGATCGAGCATGTGGCGGTCATCCGCGGCTTCTACCACCAGCTACCCGGCTGGATCGACGCCGACACCCGCGCCCAAGCCGAAGCCGACCTGGCCCGCCTGGCTTCGCAGTACCGCCCCGACCAACTCGGCCGCCCTGGCCGACAAACTCGCCGACTGCCTCAACCCCGACGGCAGCTACACCGACGAGGACCGCGCCCACCGCCGCGGCCTGACCCTGGGCAAACAGCAGACCGACGGCATGTCAGCGCTCAGCGGCTGGCTGACCCCCGAGCTCCGCGCCACCCTAGAAGCGGTGCTAGCCAAACTCGCCGCCCCCGGCATGTGCAACCCCCACGACCACACCCCCTGCACCGATGGCGCACCCAGCCAGCACGCCATCGACCACGATGTCCGCTCGACAGCCCAACGCCAACACGACGGGCTCAACGCCGCCCTGCGCGCCGTACTAGCCAGCGGAAGACTCGGTCAACACAATGGGCTGCCGGCCTCGATCATCGTGTCCACCACCCTGGCCGACCTCCAAGCAGCCGCCGGACACGCAACCACCGGCGCCGGCACCCGCCTCCCCATGTCCGATGTGATCCGCCTGGCCCGCCACGCCCACCACTACCTGGCCATCTTCGACAACGCCACACCCGTCGCGCTCTATCACACCAAACGACTCGCCTCACCCGGCCAACGAATCGTGCTCTACGCCAAAGACATTGGCTGCAGCGCACCAGGATGCGACGTCGGCGGCTACTACTGCGAAGTCCACCACATCACCGACTACGCACAATGCCACACCACCAACATCGACAACCTCACCCTGGCCTGCGGCACGCATCACCGACTCCTACAACCCCGCGGCTGGACCACCCGACAACACACCAACGGCAACACCCAATGGATCCCACCACCCCACCTCGACCACGGCCAACCCCGCACCAACACCTACCACCACCCCGAAAAACTCCTCCACGACGACCAAGACGACGACGAGGTGGCCTAACAGCTACAGCAGCGTGATCTGTTCGGGCTCGGGCTCGGCTGGCTCGAGCAGTTCGGGCCCGTTGTTGCGCACGCTGTTCACCAACCGCGACACCTCGCGCAACTCGATGCCGCGCACGTCGCGGCGCCCGCGCCAGCAACTCGGCGTCGAGCGGGATGTCGGGATTGAGCCAGGCGTCCCAGTCGGCTCGGCCGAGCATCAACGGCATCCGGTCGTGGACCTCGGCGAGCTCGCCTACGGCGTCGGTGGTGATGATGGTGCAACTCAGCAGCGGGTCGCGCCTCTTTGGACGCCGGTTTTCGCCACACCGACCACAGCCCGGCCATGAACACCGTGTCGCCGTCGTCGCGGTGCATGAAGAACGGCGTCTTGGCGGCTTTCTTGCCCTCGGCCGTTGTCCGTTGGGCCGCCACTCGTACCAGCCGTCCATCGGCACCAGGCAGCGCTTGCTCTTGGCCGAGACCGCGGAACGCGGCGACGTGGCCACCTTTTCGGCACGGGCGTTGATCAGCAGCGGACCCTTGTTATCCGGAGCGCCGTCGGCACCGGCCTTAACCCACGGCGGAATCAGCCCCCAGCGCATCGACCGCACCCGACGCGTCGGGTCGTCGTCGGGCTCGCTGTGGCGGCGACACCACCGTGCGATGGTGGTGGTCGGCGCCACGTTGTAGTTGGGTCCTGCACGCGTCCGAGGTCCGCGGTGGCTTCGTCGATGGCCTGGATCTTCTCGGCCAGCAACGCCGGATCCGTGGTCACCGCAAATCGTCCACACATGCCTCCATGGTGCCCAGTACCCACGGCACCGGACAAGGCAGGATGGAGCTGTGACGCACTGGCCCTGGCCGGCCCCACCGCGCCGACCCCGGTCCACGCAACGGTGACCGTGCCCGGCTCGAAATCCCAGACCAACCGCGCGCTGGTCCTCGCCGCGCTGGCGACGCCAGGGCAGGGCCGTCGACGGTGCAGCGGCGCGCTGCGCAGCCGCGACACCGACCTGATGATCGGCGCGCTGCGCGCACTGGGCTTGACGTCGACGGCACCGGCACCGAACTCGACGGTCAGCGGCCGGATCGAGCCGGCCGCGGGCACGCACGCGTCGACTGCGGCCTGGCCGGCACGGTGCTGCGCTTCGTGCCGCCGCTGGCCGCGCTGGGCACGCGCGCGGTCGACCTTCGACGGCGACGAGCAGGCCCGCGTCCGGCCCATCGCGCCGCTGCTGGACGCGCTGCGAGGTCTCGGCGTCGGATCGACGGCGACGGCGCTGCCGTTCGGCGTGCGCGGCAGCGGGTCGGTGCGCCGGCGGCACCGTCGAGATCGACGCGTCGGCGTCGTCGCAGTTCGTGTCGGGACTGTTGCTGTCCGGTGCGGCGTTCGCCGACGGCCTGACCGTCGTGCACACCGGCGCGCCGGTGCCGTCGGCGCCGCACGTCGCGATGACGGTGGCGATGCTGCGCGACGCCGGCGTGCACGTCGACGACTCGGCCAGCCAACCGGTGGCGGGTGGCGCCCGGAACGATCGCGGCCCGGCTCTGGCACATCGAGCCCGATCTGTCGAACGCCGTGCCTTCCTGGCCGCCGCCGTCGGTCACCGGCGGAACGGTGCGGATCGCCGGCTGGCCGCGCGGTCAGCATGCAGCCCGCCGACGACATCCTCGGCTTGCTGGCGAAGCTCGAATGCGTTGTGCACCAACGTGATTCGTATCTGGAGGTGCAGGGCCCAGCCGGCTACGACGGGTTCGACGCCGACCTGCGCGACGTCGGCGAGCTCACCCCGGCGGTGGCGGCACTGGCCGCGCTGGCCGACCCCGGGTCGGTGTCGAGGTTGAGCGGCGTCGCGCATCTTCGCGGTCACGAGACCGACCGGCTGGCCGCGCTGACGCACCGAGATCAACAAGCTCGGCGGGTCGTGTCGACGAGACCGAGGACGGGCTGGTGATCACCGCGCGCCGCTGCACGGCGGCACCTGGGCGTCCTACGCCGATCACCGGATGGCGACGGCCGGCGCGATCATCGGGCTGCGGGTGCCCGGTGTCGAGATCGACGACATCGAGACCACCGCCAAGACCCTGCCCGATTTCCCGCAGATGTGGGCCGAGCATGCTTGCGTGAGGATCTCGAGCTCTTGAGGCCGGCGACTACGACGAGTCCGACGTCCGGGTCCGCCCGGGCCGGGGTTCCCGGCCGCGCACCAAGACCCGGCCAGACCACGCGGACGCCCGATCGGCGATGGTGGTCACCGTCGACCGTGGCCGCTGGGGCTGCGCGCTCGACCGCGACCCGGCGCAGCCGGTTACCGCGATGCGGGCCCGCGAACTCGGCCGCACCCCGATCGTGGTCGGCGACGATGTCGACATCGTCGGCGATCTCTCCGGGCGGCACGGACACGCTGGCCCGCATCGTGCGGCGCGGTGCACGACGAACGGTGTTGCGGCGCACCGCCGATGACACCGATCCGACCGAGCGGGTGGTGGTCGCCAACGCCGACCAGCTGCTGATCGTGGTCGCGCTGGCCGACCCGCCGCCGCGCACCGGGTTCGTCGACCGCGCACTGATCGCCGCCTACGCCGGCGGGCTGAAACCGATCCTGTGCCTGACCAAGTCGGACCTCGCGCCCGCCCGAGCCGTTCGCTGGCGCAGTTCGCCGACCTGGACCTGACCGTGGTCGACGCCGGCCGCGACGATCCTCTGACGTGGTCGCCCCACTGCTGACCGGCAAGATCACCGTGCTGCTGGGACACTCCGGGGTCGGCAAGTCCACCTTGGTGAATCGCCTTGTGCCCGAGGCTGATCGGGCGTCGGCTGGTCACCGGTATGGGCAAGGGCCGACATACATCGACACAGTCGGTGGCCTTTCCGTTCGCCGGACGGCGGCTGGGTCATCGACACCCCGGGCATCCGCTCGTTCGGACTGGCGCACATCAGACCCGACGACGTGATGCTGGCGTTCTCGGATCTGGCGGAGGCGATCCAGGATTGCCCGCGCGGCTGCGGCCACTGGGGCCGCCCGCCGACCCCGAATGCGCGCTGGATTCGCTCGAGGGACCTGCCGTCCACCGCGTCGCCGCCGCCCGCCGGCTGCTGATGTTGCTCAGGGAGACTTAGCCAGCCGGATGCCGAGTTCGTCGGGCGGCACCAGATGGCCCTCGCTGCACCGAATTTCGACGCTCGCCTCGGCCCCACACCCCACATGAGTAGACGTCGTAGTCGAGCACATGGCGTGTTTCATTTGTTGCACATCATCATGAAATGTTGCAGATATTGATCGCCGCTTCTTTGACGATACCCCCGCTCTGCTGCGGTCCGCGCGGCTCTGGCGTGTCGTTTGACAACTAGACTGATCCTCCCGATGATGACCGCGTTCTTCTCCGCAGCACGCGCAGGACTTTGCCGGTCTTACCCCGCTCTTTGCCGGCAATCACCATTACGCTGTCGTTTTTACGAATCTCCACGAGCGATTTTTCCCCCCACTCTCCGGCGAAAGCATTCTTCAGGCGCCCTAAGAAATAATCTTCATGGATTTTTTGCCCCGTAGTTCACGCGCCACCGGTCCTAAGATAGATACTCACCGGTTCTTTTTGATTGTCGATCAACACCGCGGAGTTCGTGTCAAAGCGGATGTAGGTTCCATCCGATCGCCCCAGCTCCTTGGCCGTCCGCACCACCACTGCCTTTACGACGTCGCCCTTTTTCACCTTGCCGTTGGGAATCGCTTCCTGCACCGCGACCACGATAATATCGCCGACGGAGGCATAGCGACGCTTACTGCCGCCCAAGACTTTGATGCACTGGACTCGGCGCGCGCCCGAATTATCTGCCACGTCCAGGTTAGAATTGGTTTGAATCATAGGTCAGTTCGACTCACTTTCATCGCGCAAACGTTAGCCGATGGCAATCCCGGCCACCGATTCGGTCTTTTCCAGAATCTTGCTGACGCGCCAGCGTTTGTCGCGACTGAGCGGACGGCATTCAACCAGCAACACCCGGTCACCGACATGACACTGATTGGTCTCGTCACGGTCTTCAACTTGGCGAATGGCGCCGGCGTTTCTCCCGGAACGCGGATGAATCACCGTGCGTTCGATGGAGACCACGACGGTCTTTGCCATTTTATCGCTGACCACCACACCACTACGCTCTTTTTGTAATCCTCTACCTTCCATGCTCAGCCTTCCTGACTCTGAAGCGCTTTCTCGCGCAAAATGGTGGCAACCCGGGCGAGGTCCCGTTTGGTCTCTTTAAGCTTCATGGGATTCTCCAACCGGCTGGTCGCGCGCTTTAGCGCCAAATGGCCGATTTCTTCGCGCAAGCTCGCCAGCTTCTCTTGTATGCCGCCATGCCTGAGTGCGCGGTCGTCGGTAGTCCGATCGCGCACTCCCGGTCTCCGGTGCTGCACCGGGCTGCCGACGCCGCCCTGGGTTTGACCGATTGGTCGTACGAGCGCGTCGAGCTGCACGCCGGAGAACTGCGCAGCTGGCTGGCCGGACTCGGCGACAACTGGCGGGGCGTGTCGGTCACCATGCCGCTCAAGCAGGAGGCTGTGACCGGCGCCGACACCGCGTCCGATCTCGCTGCTGACCTGCGCGCGGCGAACACCCTGATTCGGGGCGTGGGTGGCTGGCATGCGGACAACACCTACGTGGCCGGCCTGTCCGGAGCCATACGCGAACTCGGGGCCGGGGATGCACGCAGCACTCGTCAGGATCGGTCCGTGGCTCAGCCACCGTTATCGGTGCGGGGGACGGCTGCGGCGGCTGTCGCCGCGCTCGCCGATTTCGGCGTCGAGCACGTGGACGTCGTGCTCCGGAACGCAGCTCGCGGTCGGGAGCTGGTCACGTTGGCCGAGCGGCTTGGCTTGAAGCTGCGAATTGCACAACTGGCCGACGGCCGGTGCCGCAACCAGCGCACTGGCCGCGGATCTGGTCATCAGTACAGTTCCGGCCGCCGCGACCCGGGGATCTGCTCGATCAGCCGTGGCGGGCCGGGCAGATCTGCATTGATGTGACCTACGACCCGTGGCCCACTGCACTGGTCGAGGCCGCGGTCAGCGGGGGCGCTCGAGCCGGCGGCGGCGCGTCAGTCCTGCTCTGGCAGGCGGCCGCGCAGGTCCAACTGATGACGGGCCGGCCGGCACCTGTGGATGCGATGCGCGCGGCCGTTGCGGGGTGGCAGTCTCGCCCCACCATGAGCCTGCTGGGTCGATCGCCCAAAGTCCGGTGATTCTGATGTGCGGCGCGATCGGTGGAGCATTGTTGGGTCCGGCGGCGGCGGCCACGTCGAGCATGGTCCCGGATCGCGTGTGGCCATGGCAGCAGCCGGTCAAGGGCTGGTTGCTCGGGAATCCAGCCAGCCGACGCAGGCGTGCTGTGCTCAGCATCTGCGGTGCCGTCGTACTCGGCAGCCTGGCTGTCGTGATCGGTTGGCGCCCAGCCCTTCTGGCCTTCCTGGCGATGGGCCTGATCGGACTGGTCCTCGCCGCGATCGACCTCGAGCATCACCGCCTCCCCGACCGACTCACGCTGGCAGCTGCGGTCGTCTCCGGTTTGGCGCTCGCATTCGATGCCGCAGTGATGAACGAATGGTCGGCCCTTGGTCGCGGGCTGGTGTGCGCCGCGGCAGCGGGCATCGTGTTGCTGGTCATGGCGCTGATCAGTCCCAGCGGCATGGGTCTCGGGGATGTGAAGCTCGCCGCTCTGCTCAGTCTGCACATGGGTTGGCTGGGCTGGCAGGTTGCCGTCCTTGCTGTCCTTGTCGGATTCGAGCAGGCGCCGTCGGTGCACTCCTGCTGCTTGCCGTGGGCCGGGCAACGCTGCGAACGCCGATTCCGTTCGGTCCAGCGCTTCTCCTGGGTGCGTGGTTGTGGCGCTCGGCGTGGGACAGTTCGGGTGAGCGATGGACGCGAGAATCAACGTCAATCTCCGTACCTGACAAACTTGTTGCCATGCGCCGCTGGCTCACAGCGGGAGAGTCACATGGCCCGGCTCTCACCGCGACCTCGAAGGGCTGCCGGCCGGCGTCCACATCACCACCGAGGACCTCGTCCTGGCCCTGGCGGCGTCGGTTGGGGTACGGCCGCGGCGCACGGATGAGTTTCGAGCGCGACGAGGTCACCTTCCTCGGCGGGCTACGGCACGGGGTCAGCATGGGTGGCCCGATCGCTATTGAGATCGCCAATACCGAGTGGCCGAAGTGGGAAACCGTGATGGCAGCCGATCCGGTCGACGAGTCCGTCTTGGCCGGACAGGCGCGCAACGCACCGCTGACCCGGCCGCGACCGGGGCACGCCGATCTCACTGGGATGCAGAAGTACGGATTCAGCGACGCGCGTCCGGTGCTGGAGCGGGCCAGCGCCCGGGAAACCGCAGCTCGAGTGGCCCTGGGTACGGTGGCGGCTGCTTTCCTGGCCCAGGCGACTGGAGCGCAACTCGTCAGCCATGTGGTCGCACTGGCGGGTGCAGGCGCCGGCAGAGCTGGTCCCGTCGGTGACCGACCGCGCGGGGATCGATGCCGACCCTGTCCGCTGCTTCGATCCGGACACCGCCGCCGCGATGGTCGTCGAGGTCGACACAGCCAAGCGCGAAGGAGACACCCTCGGCGGCGTGGTCGAGGTCGTGGTCGAGGGACTCCCGCCGGGATTGGGGAGCTTCACGCATTGGGATCGGCGGCTGGACAGCCGACTGGCCGCGGCGTTGATGGGAATCCAGGCGATCAAGGGTGTCGAGGTCGGGGATGGATTCGCCACCGCGGCCAGACGGGGGTCGCAAGCACACGACGAGATCGTCTCGGGGACGGACGGCCTGCAACGGGTCACCGGACGAGCCGGTGGTATCGAAGGTGGCATGAGCACCGGCGAAACGCTTCGGGTGCGCGCAGCGATGAAGCCGATCTCGACCGTGCCGAAGGCTCTGGCGACCGTGGACATCGCGACCGGGGAGGCCGCGGCGGCGATCAACCAACGTAGCGACGTCTGCGCGGTACCCGCGGCTGGTGTCGTGGCCGAAGCCATGGTGGCTCTGATCCTCGCCGATGCGGTGCTCGAGAAGTTTGGCGGTGACTCGGTCGCGGAGACCGCCCGCAACGTCAGTGCCTACCTCGACAATCTGAGCTTCAGGTGAGGCCGCCAACCCGACCGGTGGTGGTGCTGGTCGGCGCACCCGGGGCCGGCAAGTCGACCGTAGGCCGGGCGCTGGCCGACGCGCTGGGTGTCGACTTCCGCGACACCGATCACGATATTTCGCGTGCCGCTGGAAAGGCAGTCAGCGCCATCTTCTTCGACGAGGGCGAGGAGCACTTCCGTCGGCTGGAGGGTGCTGCCGTCGCCGCGGCGCTGGCCGACCACGACGGAGTGCTCGCCCTCGGCGGTGGCGCGGTCCTCGACCCCGCCACCCGCGCCCTGCTGTCCGGTCATCGCGTCGTATGGCTCAAGGTCGACGTGCCGGCTGCCGCCAAACGGGTCGGCCTGGCCCGCGACCGGCCACTGCTGGCGATCAACCCTCGAGCGCACCTGCGGGAATTACTGGCCGCTCGAGCGCCTCTGTACGCCGACGTGGCCACAGATGTCGTGGAGACCTCACAGGCCCGCGTCGAGACGATCGTCGATCAGCTGCGCCGGTCCCTGTCTCCGGTTGCGCGCTGACATGGAGCCCCGGCCGGTGTCTTCCGAGCAGATCGAGGTCGGCGGATCTGCGCCCTACCCCGTGCTGATCGGGTACGGCGTTGCCGATCAGGTCACCGAGGCCACACAGGGGGCGCTGCGAATCGGACTGATTCACGCCTCGCAGCCCGAAGGCGTTCGATCGCAGGTGCTGGCCCGGCTCCGCGCGGCCGGCCATGAGGTGACGGCGATTGCCGTACCGGATGGCGAATCCGGCAAGAGCCTCGACGTTGCGCGCCGCTGTTGGGACGTCCTCGCGGCGAGCCGATTCACCCGCAGCGACATGATCGTGGCGCTCGGTGGGGGCGCGGTGACCGATCTGGCTGGCTTCGTCGCCGCCACCTGGCTGCGTGGCGTGCGGCTGATCAACGTCCCGACCACCCTGCTCGGCATGGTCGACGCGGCGGTCGGCGGAAAGACAGCGATCAATCTGCCGGCCGGCAAGAACCTGGTTGGCGCCTTCCATCCACCGGTGGCCGTGCTGGCCGATCTGCAGGTCCTCGACACCCTGCCGGACGAGGAGTACAGATCGGGCCTGGCTGAAGTCGCCAAGTGCGGGTTCATCGCCGATCCGGTCATCCTCGATCTGCTCCAGCGCGACCCCTCCGGTGGTGCGGATCAGGCCGAGTTGGTCGTGCGGGCCGTACGCGTCAAGGCTGAGGTGGTCGCCGAGGATCTCACTGACGTCGGCCGTCGGGAGATGCTGAATTACGGACACACTCTCGGGCACGCCATCGAGTCCGTGTCGGGGTATTCAATTCGGCACGGTGAGGCAATCAGCATCGGCATGGTCTTTGCTGCGCAACTCGCCAGACATTCCGGCCTGCTCGACCGGGGGAGCGCGGCCCGGCACCGGGAGTTGCTATCGGCCATGGGATTGCCGACCACGTATTCCGCGCCGTGGAAGGACTTATTGGCCCGGATGCGAGTGGACAAGAAGGCCCGCGGGGACCAGTTGAGGTTCGTGGTGTTGGAGGGCATCGCCCGGCCACGCATCCTCGAGGCACCGGCGGACACGCTCATAGAGTCGGCATATTCCGACGTTTTGCCCGCCTGAGCCCCCGCAGAGTGCATAATCCCGATTAGGTGGGCTCACTAGCCACGTCTCGTGCCTCGCATGGAAGGACCCTACGTGCCGATTCAGGTGCTGAACGGCGCCAATCTCGAACGTCTCGGTAGCCGTCAGCCGGAGATCTATGGGAACACCACCTATGCGCAGCTCGAGGTGTTGTGTGAAAGCGCGGCTGCGCATATGGGAATTGCGATCAAGGTTCGCCAGACCGACTCCGAGAGCGAGTTACTCGGCTGGCTGCATGAGGCCGCCGACAGCGGAGACGGTGTATTGCTCAACCCCGGCGCGTGGTCGCACACGTCGATCGCCCTGGGCGATGCTTGCGCTGCGCTGACCGCCCCCCTGGTCGAGGTTCACATCAGCAATATCTTCGCCCGGGAGTCCTTCCGGCATCACTCGTACATCTCCCCGCATGCCGCCGGCGTCATCTGTGGGCTGGGCGTCGACGGCTACCTGCTCGGATTGCGCTGGCTTGCGGCCCAGGTGAGCGTCGAACCGCACGCGTAGCCTGGCGAGTCGTGACCGACCTCCTGCCACAGACCACGACCGATGACCGTTCCCGGATCGCCGCACGACGGGATCGGCTACGGGCGGTGGCAGTCGAGCGCACACTCGACGCGATCATCGTCAGTGGCCTGGTCAACGTCCGGTATCTGACCGGCTTCACCGGATCGAACGCAGCGCTGCTCGTCCGCCCGGACGGCTCCGATGTCTTGGCCACCGACGGCAGGTACACGACGCAGGCAGGTGTCGAGGCCCCCGACCTGGAACTGCTGACCGAACGCGCGTGCGCTGAGGCTCTGGCCGGCCGTGCCGCCCAGTCCGGCGCCGCCCGGATCGGCTATGAATCGCACCTGGTCACGGTGGACGGCCTGGCCCGGTTGCAGGCGGCAACCGCCGCGCGCCGCGCGAGTGAATTACTCAGCGTCGAAGCCGCCGTTGAGGCACTCCGAGTCGTCAAGGACGCCGCCGAGATCGAAGCGCTGCGTGCAGCGTGCTCGATCGCCGACCGGGCGCTTGCCGAGCTGATCAGTGCGGGCGGCCTGAGTGCCGGCCGATCGGAGCGCGAGGTGGGCCGGGATCTCGACAACCGAATGCTGGCATTGGGTGCGGATGCGGTGTCGTTCGAAACCATCGTCGCCACCGGGGCCAACTCCGCGATACCGCACCACCGTCCGGCTGAGGCCGTGCTGGCCGTCGGCGATTTCGTCAAGCTCGACTTCGGCGCGACCTTCGCTGGATACCACTCGGACATGACCCGCACCTTCGTCCTGGGTCCGCCCGCCGACTGGCAACGCGAGATCTACGAACTCGTGGCTACTGCCCAGCGCCTCGGTCGCGCGGCCTTGACCGTCGGTGCTTCCGTGGTCGATGTCGACGCGGCGGCGCGCAACCCCATCGTGGCGGCCGGCCATGGGCCCGCTTTCTCCCACGGCCTCGGGCATGGCGTCGGGCTGGAGATCCACGAGGCGCCAGCGTTGAGTGCGTTGGGCGCCGGTAGGCTGGAACGAGACATGACAGTCACCGTCGAGCCCGGCGTGTACCTCGCTGGCCGAGGTGGAGTCCGCATCGAGGACACCCTCGTGGTGGGCGCTGACGGTCCCGATCTGCTCACCCTGACCAGCAAGGAGCTTGTGGCTCTCTGAGCCGCACACCCAACGAGATGGCAACCACGAACGACCTGAAGAACGGCATCGTCCTGGACCTCGACGGTCAACTGTGGACGGTCATCGATTTCCAGCACGTCAAGCCCGGCAAGGGCGGCGCCTTCGTCCGTACAACGCTCAAGAGCGTGATGTCCGGCAAGGTCGTGGACAAGACGTTCAACGCCGGGACCAAGGTGGAGACCGCGACCGTCGACAAGCGGAACATGACTTTCCTCTACAAGGACGGGTCGGATTTCGTCTTCATGGACGGCGACACCTTCGACCAGATTCCGGTTGCCGCCGAGGTTGTCGGGGGTGGGGCAGACTACCTACTTGAGAACGCTCAGGCCGTGGTGGCCGTCCACGACAACATCCCACTCTTCGTCGAGTTACCGGTCACTGTCGAGCTGCTGGTCGAGCACACAGACCCAGGACTGCAGGGGGACCGGTCCACGGGAGGGACCAAACCAGCGACCCTCGAGACGGGCGCGAAGATCAATGTTCCCCTCTTCGTGAACACCGGTGACCGACTCAAGGTGGACACGCGCGACGGCCGCTACCTCGGTCGGGCCTGACGGATCCGCCATGTCTGCGCGCAGGAAGGCCCGGAAACGGGCGTTGGACATCCTGTTCGAGGCGGACTTGCGCGGGACCGACGTCGCCGGCCTGCTCGCGGATCGAGCCGAGGTAGGGGAACCGCCGGTTGCTCCCTATGCAGCCGTCCTGGTCGAGGGCGTGCTCGCTCACCAGGACGAGATCGACGGTCTCATTTCCGAACATGCCCAGGGCTGGACGTTGCCGCGCCTGCCAGGCGTCGACCGCGCACTGCTCAGGATCGCGATCTATGAGCTGCTCTACTGCCCGGACGTCCCCGATGCAGTGGCCATCGACGAGGCGGTGGAACTAGCCAAGAGTCTTTCCACCGACGAGTCGCCGAGCTTCCTCAACGGGATCTTGGGAACGGTTTCCCGCGGGGGGTCCAACAAGCTGCCCGCCGCAGGGAGCTCAGACCTCTGAGTTGTGTCCGTTGACGCCGTTGGGCGGACCGGACAGCACTCCCCAATCCTGCAAACGCTCAGAAAGCTCAGATGGCGCCATGTCGTAGATGATCGCCAAGGAACGGAGATCCTCGGCGCGGATCGACAGCACGCGGCCGTTGTACTCGTGCCGCTGCGCCTGGATGGTCGAGGCGTAGCGCGCCAATGGCCCAGCCTCATCGACCGGTACGGAGCCCAATGCCTCCAGGTCCAGAACGATCTTCTCTACGTTGATCTCGGCGCTGCTCGGCCGTGGGTCGGGCAGCAGTTCTACGGCGGGAACTCCGTAGAAGGCGGCCAACTCTGACAGACGCTGCACCGTTACCGCCCGGTCGCCGCGCTCGTAGGAGCCCACGACAACGGCCTTCCACTTGCCCTCCGACTTGTCCTCCACCCGCTGCAGCGACAAGCCCTGCTGGTTGCGGATGGCCCGAAGCCGTGCGCCGAGCTGACGCGCATACTCGCTGATCATCAGTGTCCCTTGCTACTTGTGGGTAATCCGTCCGGTTTCCCAGCAACCTCGTTACGCAGCGTACACGTAATCATGCCCGCGTGGCGCGTGGCGAGTGGCGAGTTACCGACTGTATTCGGCTACTGTCGCCTGAACTGCTCCTTTAACCCCGTCCCGTGAGGCGGAGAAGGAGGCGATGGCATATGCCAGCTGCCCACATCACTGCCGAATCGTCGGCCTCCAGCGGCCGAGGCATCCTCGATTCATCCGACATCACCCGGGTCATCGACCGCATCGCGCACGAGATCATCGAACGGGCCGGCGACGCCCATCTCCCTGAATTGACCCTCCTCGGCATCCCGACGAGAGGTGGTCCGCTCGCGCGACGTCTGGCCGAGCGCATCCAGGTCTTCACCGAACGTGATCATGATCCGATTCCGGTCGGCACGGTCGACATCACGCTCTACCGAGATGATCTTCGCAGTCGAGGGGTACGTCCGTTGTCTCCCACATCGATTCCCGATAGTGGCATCGACGGGCGGCATGTCGTGTTGGTCGACGACGTGTTGTTCTCCGGCCGGACGATCCGGGCGGCTTTGGATGCGCTGCGTGAGGTGGGCCGGCCGCGGGTCGTGCAACTCGCGGTGCTTGTTGATCGAGGTCACCGCCAACTGCCGATCCGCGCGGACTATGTCGGCAAGAACCTCCCCACCGCGAGCAGCGAGCAGGTCCGGGTCCGATTGTCCGAAATCGACGGCTTCGACGAGGTGTTGGTCCTACCCGGTCCGAAACCGGCGAAAGCGAATCCTGCGGGCCAGAACGGGCCGGGAGGAGGGCTGTGAGGCGTCACCTACTCTCCGCAGCCGATCTCGATCTTGGCGACGCAACGTTAGTCCTGGACACCGCGGAGCAGATTGACGCGGCCCTAGCCGGGCGCGAAGTCAAGAAGCTGCCCACATTGCGGGGCCGCACGGTGGTGAACCTGTTCTTCGAGGATTCGACTCGAACCCGCATCTCCTTCGAGCTCGCCGCGAAACGGCTGTCGGCCGACGTGATCAACTTCGCGGCCAAGGGATCGAGCGTGTCCAAGGGCGAGAGCCTCAAAGACACCGCCCTCACCCTGGAGGCGATGGGCGCCGACGCAATCGTGTGCCGGCACAGCGCATCCGGCGCTCCGCATCGGTTGGCGGAATGGGTCGCGGGCAGCGTGATCAACGCCGGGGACGGAACCCACGAACACCCGACGCAAGCACTTCTGGACGCATTCACGATCCGGCGCCGGTTGGGTCGACTGGATGGCGTGCGGGTGTCCATCGTCGGCGACGTCCTGCACAGCCGGGTGGCCCGGTCCAACGTTCTCCTCCTGGACACACTCGGCGCGCACGTCACGCTCGTCGCCCCACCCACCCTGCTCCCGGTCGGGGTGGGATCCTGGCCGGCCGAGGTCAGCTATGACCTCGACAGCGTGCTGGCCAAGGCGGACGTGGTAATGATGCTGCGCGTGCAGCAGGAGCGTATGAACGCCTCCTATTTTCCGAGTGCTCGCGAATACAGCCGCCGGTATGGGCTGGATGCCCGTCGGATGGCGACGCTGTCCGACGAGGCCATCGTCATGCATCCGGGCCCGATGAACCGGGGGATGGAGATCGCGGCGGAGGTGGCCGACTCCGTGCGCTCGACGATCGTCGAGCAGGTGAGCAACGGGCTGTCCGTACGGATGGCCGTTCTGTACTTGCTGTTGGGTGGAGCGTCGGAGAGTGACGGGGGCGTGGCGTGAGTTCTTCGACAGCTTGGCTGATCAAGGGCGTTCGTCCGTACGGCGAGGATGCGGTCGATCTGCTTCTTCGCGACGGGGTAATAGCTGAGATCGGTACGGGGCTGGCGGCCGACGCGGAGCTGCTCGATGCAGCCGGGCTGATCGCGCTTCCGGGTCTTGTTGACCTGCACACGCACCTGCGCGAGCCCGGCCGCGAGGACGCCGAGACCGTCGAGACCGGCAGCCGGGCCGCGGCGCTCGGCGGGTACACCGCGATCCATGCCATGGCCAACACCGATCCGGTGGCCGACACCGCCGGGGTGGTCGAACAGGTCTGGCGGCTGGGTCGTGAGGCCGGGTTGGTCGATGTCGCGCCGGTCGGTGCAGTGACCGTGGGTCTGGCCGGCACCCAGTTGGCTGAGCTCGGCGCGATGGCCGACTCACCGGCGCGGGTACGCATCTTCTCCGACGATGGGTTCTGTGTCGCCGATCCGGCGCTGATGCGGCGAGCCCTGGAGTACGTCAAGGCCTTCGACGGGGTCATCGCCCAGCACGCCGAGGAGCCCCGCCTGACCATCGGTGCCCAGATGCACGAGGGAGTGCTCTCGGCCCGCCTCGGGTTGACCGGATGGCCGAGCGTCGCCGAAGAGGCGATCATCGCCCGTGACGTCCTGCTGGCAGCTCATGTGGGTTCTCGGCTGCACGTCTGCCACGTATCGACTCGGGGGAGCGTGGACATCCTGGCCCGGGCCAAGGCAGACGGGGTCGCCGTCACCTGCGAGGTGACCCCGCACCATCTCCTGCTCACTGACGAGTGCGTGACCGGCTACGACCCGCTGTTCAAGGTCAACCCGCCGCTGCGGACCCTCGAGGACGTCGAGGCGCTGCGCGCGGGACTTGCCCACGGCACGATCGATGCCATTGCCACCGATCACGCACCGCACGCCTTCGAGGACAAGGAATGCGAGTGGGCGATGGCCCGCCCGGGAATGCTCGGCCTCGAACAGGCACTGTCCGTCGCCGTCGAGGCGATGATCGAGACCGGCCTGCTGGATTGGCGCGGTCTAGCGGATCGGATGTCTGTCCGGCCGGCCCGGATCGGGCAACTGGACGGACATGGTCAGCCTCTCGAGATCGGCCGGCCGGCGAACCTGGTCCTGGTGGACCCCGACGCGCGCGCCGTCGTCAGCCCGGCGAATCTGGCCAGTCGGGCGCGCAACACGCCGTACGCCGATCGGAACCTGCCGGCCCGAGTCGTGGCGACATTCCTCCGCGGGGTGCCCACCGTGCTCGACGGCAAGGCGCAACGGTGATGTCCGTCCTGGCGTCGACGCCTGGCGGTTTGCTGGCAAACCGCCAACGTCGTCCCGCGCTGCTGGTGCTGGAGGACGGTCGGACGTTTCGGGGTGAGTCATTCGGCGCGGTCGGGCAGACCGTGGGCGAGGCGGTCTTCAACACCGGGATGACCGGCTATCAGGAGACGCTGACCGATCCGAGCTATGCCGGTCAGGTGGTCGTGATGACGGCGCCGCAGATCGGTAACACCGGCATGAACGACGAGGACGGGGAGTCCGCTGCGATCCAGGTGGCCGGCTTCGTCGTGCGCGACCCGAGTCCGCGGCCGTCGAACTGGCGCTCTCGACGCAGCCTCGAATCCGCACTCGTCGACGCCGGAGTGGTCGGCATCAGCGGCATCGACACCAGAGCACTGACCCGGCACCTGCGTGAGCGGGGGGCGATGCGGGTCGGCGTGTCCAGCCTGACAGCCGCCGTCGACGACGTCCTCGCGGCGGTGCTGGCCGCCCCGCACATGGCCGGTGCTGATCTCGCACCCGGCGTGAGTACGAAACAGACTTACGTGGTCCCGGCGATCGGCCGGGTCCGCTTCCGGGTCGCCGCCCTCGATCTCGGGATCAAGAGCATGACCCCACACCGATTGGCCCAGCGCGGCATCGAGGTCGAGGTACATCCGGCGCGTCACCGATCCAGCTTTCCTGCTAGCCGGATCTCCGGACGGCGTTTTCATCAGTAACGGTCCCGGTGATCCGGCTGACCGCCGACTACGCGGTCGAGGCGGTTCGTGGGGTGCTGGACGCCGGGGTGCCCCTGTTCGGGATCTGCTTCGGCAACCAGATCCTGGGCCGCGCGTTGGGCCTGTCTACGTACAAGTTGCGCTACGGCCACCACGGGATCAACCTCCCAGTGCTGGACCGGGCCACTGGCAAGGTCGAAGTGACCGCGCACAACCACGGATTCGCCATCCAGCCACCCGGCGCCTCCGGACCAGGCGACTCCGAACCATCTGCGCCCTTGATCACCACGCAGCGGCCCGAGCCGTTCGACACCCCGTATGGCCCCGCCGAAGTCAGTCATGTCTGTCTGAACGACGGGGTAGCCGAAGGCCTCAACTGCCTTGAGGTACCGGCCTTTTCGGTTCAATACCACCCGGAGGCGGCGGCCGGCCCGCACGATGCCGACTATCTCTTCGACCGATTTGTCGACCTACTCTCGAGCCGAGCGCGAGGGAGCATCCCAGCGAGGAACGAGCGAGGAGCGGACCGAGCGACAAACTCGGCGGGGCAATCGGGTGTGGGCAGTGCCTAGGCGCGAGGATCTCAACCACGTCCTGGTCATCGGCTCCGGTCCGATCGTGATCGGGCAGGCATGCGAGTTCGACTACTCGGGCACTCAGGCCTGCCGCGTCCTGCGTGCCGAGGGGATCCGGGTGAGCCTCGTCAACTCCAATCCGGCCACGATCATGACCGATCCGGAGTTCGCCGATGCCACCTACATCGAGCCGCTCACCGATGAGTTCGTCGAGCGGGTGATCGAGCGCGAGCGGCCCGACGCGATCCTGGCCACTCTCGGTGGGCAGACCGCGCTCAACGTGGCGGTCCGGCTGCATGAGCGGGGCGTGCTCGAGCGTTATGGCGTCGAGTTGATCGGAGCCGACATCGACGCGATCCAGCGGGGTGAGGACCGCCAGGTCTTCAAGGACATCGTCGCCTCCATCGGCGCCGAATCGCCTGACAGCGAAGTGTGCGGCTCCCTGGGCGGGGTCCTCACGGCAGCGAACCGGTTGGGCTACCCGGTCGTCGTGCGACCGTCCTACACGATGGGCGGGGCAGGGTCTGGCATCGCCCGCGACGAGCCGCAGTTGCGCCGAATGGCTGCGGCCGGACTCGAGGCAAGTCCAGTCTCCGAAGTACTGATCGAAGAGAGCGTGTTGGGCTGGAAGGAGTTCGAACTCGAGCTCATGCGCGACCGCAAGGACAACGTCGTGGTCGTCTGCTCCATCGAAAACCTCGACCCGATGGGCGTGCACACCGGCGACTCGATCACCGTCGCCCCGGCGATGACATTGACCGACCGCGAATACCAGAATCTGCGCGACGTCGGAATCAGGGTCCTGCGCGCCGTGGGAGTGGACACCGGGGGGTGCAACATCCAGTTCGCCATTCATCCGGAGACCGGCCGGCTGGTGGTCATCGAGATGAATCCGCGGGTGTCCCGCTCCAGCGCGCTGGCGAGCAAGGCGACGGGTTTCCCGATCGCCAAGATCGCTGCGAAACTCGCGATCGGCTACACCCTGGATGAGATCCCCAACGACATCACCGGACAGACCCCAGCCTCATTCGAGCCCACCCTCGACTACGTCGTCGTGAAGGTGCCTCGGTTCGCCTTCGAGAAGTTTCCGGGTGCCGATCCGCGACTGACCACGACGATGAAATCCGTCGGCGAGGCGATGTCGGTGGGCCGCAACTTCGTCGAGGCGCTCCAGAAGGCGCTGCGCTCGATGGAGACGACCGAATCCGGCTTCTGGACGACACCCGATCCTGAGGACTGCACCGTCGCGGGTCTACTGGAAAAGATCGAGATACCGACGGACGGCCGGATCTATGACGTCGAGCGGGCGTTGCGGGCCGGCGCCAGCGTCGAACAGGTCTTCGGAAGGACCGGGATCGACCCGTGGTTCCTCGACCAGATCGCCGCCCTTGTCGACCTGCGAGCCGAGATCGAAGCTGCGCCCGCCCTGACTGAGCCAATGCTGCGCAAGGCCAAGCGATCCGGATGTTCCGATCGTCAGATCGCTGCCCTGCGGCCGGAATTGGCGGGGGAGGCGGGGATCCGGCTGCTACGGCACCGACTCGGCGTGCGACCGGTCTTCAAGACCGTGGACACCTGTGCCGCCGAGTTCGCGGCGAGCACCCCGTACCACTACTCGAGCTACGACGAGGAGAGCGAGGTCGCGGCGCGGGAGAAGCCCGCGGTACTGATCCTCGGATCCGGACCGAACCGGATCGGGCAAGGCATCGAGTTCGACTACTCCTGCGTGCATGCCGCCATGGAGTTGCGGGCGGCCGGCTACGAGACGGTCATGGTCAATTGCAACCCGGAGACAGTGTCCACCGACTACGACACGGCCGACCGCCTCTATGTGGAACCCCTGACATTCGAGGACGTCATGGAGGTCATCGAGGCTGAACGCGCCGCCGGTCCTGTCGTCGGCGTCATCTGCACCCTGGGTGGCCAGACACCGCTTGGCCTGGCGCAACCGCTGAAGGACGCCGGAGTTCCAGTTCTCGGGACCGCGCCGGAAGCGATCCACCTTGCCGAGGAGCGGGGTGCCTTCGCTCGAGTCCTGGCCGCTGCCGGCCTACCCGCGCCCAAACATGGAATGGCCACGTCGTACGAGGAAGCCCGGGCAGTCGCCGAGGCGGTGGGCTACCCGGTGCTCGTCCGGCCGTCCTACGTGCTCGGCGGGCGCGGGATGGAGATCGTCTATGACGACGCCGCCCTCGAGGCCTACATCGGGAAGGCAACCCAGGTCAGCCCGACCCATCCGGTCCTGGTGGACCGATTCCTCGAGGACGCAGTCGAGATCGACGTCGACGCCCTCTACGACGGGTCCGAGCTGTTCCTCGGCGGCGTGATGGAACACATCGAGGAGGCCGGGATCCATTCCGGCGACTCCTCCTGCGCGCTGCCGCCGATCACACTGGGGTCATCCGAACTCGCCAGGATCCGTGCCTCGACGGAGGCGATCGCCGCGGGGGTGGGCGTACGCGGCCTGCTGAACGTGCAGTACGCACTCAAGGACGATCTGCTCTACGTCCTGGAGGCCAACCCGCGCGCCTCGCGCACTGTGCCGTTCGTCTCAAAAGCCACGGCTGTACCGCTGGCGAAGGCTGCGGCTCGGATCGCCGTCGGGGACAGCATCGCGACCCTGCGCGCCGAGGGCCTGCTCCCCGCTGGCGACGGCGCGGACCTGCCCATGGATGCCCCGATCTCGGTCAAGGAAGCGGTTCTGCCCTTCCACCGGTTCAATACGGTGGAAGGCCACGGCGTGGATACCGTGCTCGGCCCGGAGATGAAGTCCACCGGCGAGGTGATGGGCATCGACAGCGACTTCGGCCGCGCCTTCGCCAAGTCCCAGGCAGCCGCTTACGGTTCCCTGCCCACCAGCGGTCGAGCCTTCGTCAGCCTGGCCAACCGGGACAAGCGGTCAGCGATCTTCCCGGTCAAGCGACTCGCCGACCTCGGCTTTGCCGTGTTTGCTACATCGGGAACCGCCGCGGTCTTGCGTCGCAACGGAGTTGCCTGCGAAGTACTGGGCAAGTTCAGTGACGGACCCGGGAACTGCGTCGAGAAGATCCTGGCCGGCGACATCGACCTGGTCATCAACACCCCGCAGGGCAGCGGCGGGACCCGGGTGGACGGCTACGAGATCCGCACGGCCGCGGTCGTCGCCGGTATCCCGTGCGTGACGACGGTGCAGGGCGCCGCGGCAGCCGTGCAAGGCATCGAGGCGGTCCGCAACGGGACTCTGGGCGTGCGATCACTGCAGGAACTGCACGCATCACTCCATCACCAGCGGTCAGGGGACCTCGCTGCCGCGTCGACGCTCGGACGTTCGACATGACCGGAGGCTGGGGAAGCACGCAGGCGATCAACGTCGTGGGCCAGCAGCATCCGATGACGATGACGACGCCGATCCCGCTGCCCCGGGTGCCTGGCGGGCACCAGCCACGGCCGGTCCAGGTCAGTGCTCGGATCATCACCGTTCGACCGGTCGGTGCCTATCGCGAACTGACCATGTCCGCACCCGGCGTGGCGGCTGCCGCCGAACCCGGGCACTTCATCACCCTCTCGGTCGGGGGCCGATCCTCGGCGCTGTTGCTGCGCCGCGCCTTCGCGCTGAGCGCAGTCGGCGCCGACACGGTCAGCGTGATCGTGGCCGCGCACGGTCCGGGGACGCAGTGGCTCGTGCAACGACAGCCGGGGGACCTTCTGGACGTGATCGGTCCGCTGGGCCGCGCCTTTCCGCTGCCGCCGCCCGGCGACGCGGCGCTGTTGGTCGCCGGCGGTTATGGCGCCGCGCCGTTCATCGGGTTGGCCCAACGCCTCCTCGCGGCCGGTCATCCGGTGGGCGCCATCCTCGGCGCGGCGACTGCGGATCGGCTCTGTGCGGTGGCGGAATTGCGCGGGCTGACCCAGGTTCTGGCAGTGACGACCGAAGACGGCTCCACGGGTCAGCAGGGGCGAGTCACAGATGTGCTGCCCGAACTGCTGCCCGGCGCCGCGGCGGTCTACGCGTGCGGGCCGATGCCGATGCTGCGGGCGGTCGCTGCTCAGGCAGCCGAACGCAGCCTGCCGTGCCAGGTTTCGGTCGAGGAGGCGATGGCTTGCGGCATCGGGGTGTGCATGACATGCGTGCTGCCAGTGATCGGCAGTGACGGCCGATCTCGGTTTGTACGGTCCTGTGTGGACGGTCCGGTGTTCGAGGGTTCGAAGGTGCGCTTCGACGACATCGGATCGTTGCCCGACGACCTCGACGGTGCCGCCGCGATGCGAGCCGCTCGATGACCACCCAGGCCATCACGACCGTCGACATGAGCTCGCACCTCGGCACGACGGCAATCCCGAGCCCAGTGCTGACCGCCTCCGGATGTGCCGCTGCCGGGCGCGAGCTGGAGCCGTTCGTGGATCTCACCGCGCTCGGGGCCGTCGTCACCAAGTCCGTGCAGCTGCGGGCAAGATCCGGCCGGCCGACCCCGCGGATGGCGGAGACGCCGAGCGGAATGCTCAATTCGATCGGGCTCCAGGGGCCGGGGATCGATGCGTTCCTGGCCAAGGATCTGCCGTGGCTTGCCGCGCGCGGCATCCGAGCCGTGGTGAGCATCGCCGGTGGCTCGGTCCAGGAATACGCAGACCTCGCGGCACGGGTTCGCGGTGCCCAAGGCATGGTCGCGCTCGAGGTGAACATCTCCTGTCCGAACGTCGAGTCCCGCGGCGAGGTCTTCGCCTGCGATCCCGCCGCCGCGGCAGCGGTGCTGACCGCTGTCACCGAGGCCGATCCAGGCGTCCCCGTCTACGCGAAGCTCTCGCCGGACGTCACCGACATCGTGTCGGTGGCTCGCGCCTGTGTCGACGCCGGCGCTGACGGCATTTCAGCGATCAACACCCTGCTCGGCCTGGTCATCGATCCCGACACGATGCGGCCGCTGCTTGCCGCACAGACCGGCGGCCTTTCCGGCCCGGCGATCCGGCCGGTTGCCCTTCGCTGCGTCTGGCAGATTCACCGGGCATTGCCGGCGACTCCCATCCTGGGCATGGGCGGGATCACATCCGGCCTGGATGCACTGGCGTTCCTGCTGGCCGGGGCGAGCGCGGTCTCGGTGGGGACCGCGGTTTTCGCCGACCCGAATGCGCCGGAGCGGATCCACCGGGAGCTTGCGGAGCTGCTTGCCGCGCGAGGCTTCGCGCGGCTGCGCGATGCAGTGGGTTATGCCCATCGCCCGCGCGCGGACGACGACGACGCGCAGGCCGGAGCGTGACCGAGTCCACGGGAGCTGGGCCAACCGTTCCATTCGGTGAGCGGCTGCGCGCGGCAGTGCAACGCCGCGGCCCCCTGTGCGTCGGGATCGATCCGCACCCATCGCTACTCGCCGCGTGGGGCCTGTCCGACGATCCACGGGGGCTCGACGCCTTCGCCGCAACGGTGGTCGAGGCGCTCGGCGCCCAGCTGGCGGTCCTCAAGCCGCAGAGTGCCTTCTTCGAGCGGCACGGCAGCGCCGGCATCGCCGTCCTGGAGCGCACAACAGCGGCTGCGCGAGCGGCGGGCGCGCTGGTCCTGCTCGACGCCAAGCGGGGCGACATCGGCTCGACGATGCAGGCATACGCCGACTACCTGGATCCGGCGCATCCGCTGGCCGTCGATGCGCTGACCGTCAGTCCGTTCCTCGGGTTCGGCTCGCTCGCGCCCGCTCTCGCCGCAGCTCACGCCCACGGCGGCGGACTGTTCGTGCTGGCCCGTACGTCAAACCCACAGGGTGTGGACGTCCAACTGGCCAGATCCCCCGCCGGGCTCACCGTCGCGCAGGAGCTCGTTTCGGCAGTCGCCTCGGTCAACGCCCCAGCCAGTCCGTACGGATCCATCGGTGTCGTCATCGGCGCCACGTTGGCCGAACTCGACGTCGACATCTCGACGCTGGGCGGTCCAGTGCTGTGTCCGGGCTTCGGGGCCCAAGGCGGCAACGCCGAGCACGTGCGGCGGCTCTTCACCGGATTCGGTGGGGTGGTGCTGCCGACGAGTTCGCGCGACGTCCTGCGCCATGGCCCGGATGTAACTGCCTTGCGTGAGGCTGCCAGTTCGGCCGCCGACGACCTCGCCCGAGCTGCCTGAGTGTCGCACTCAGCCGCGGGGGGCGGTCAACTCCGTCAATGTCGCGCAGTCGGAGGTCAGCGAAGCCCATGGCCCGGCCACGCTGAGGACGGCCATGCACGCCGTCGGGAACTTCGAGTGCAGAGCGGCGAGCGCGTCCGGATGGCTGGTGTCTGGATCCGCGAGGGTGTCGGTGAGTTCCGGGATCGTCGGCGCGTGCCCGACGACCAGCACGCTTCGGACGGCGTCCGGGAGACCGGCCAGCACGTTACGGAGTTCGTCCTGGTCCGCGCCGTAGACGCGTTCGTCAAACGAAACGTCGCCGCCCGGGACGCCGGCGGATTCGATGTCCTGCCAGGTCTCGCGGGTGCGTACCGACGTGGAGCAGACGACTACGTCGAAGCTGAACTCATTGGCCGCCAACCACTTTCCCATGGCAACGGCATCGGCATGCCCGCGACTCGACAAGGCCCGAGCGGCGTCGGTACTCGCGGATCCTTCCGCCTTCGCATGACGGGCCAGGACCAGGGTCCGAGAAATCGAGGGTGTCGTCATGGGAGCAGCCTGCCAGTTACCGGCCGGCTCCGCAGGAACTCCGCGAGGCGCGCGGCCAGTTCCTGCGGCGCGTCCTCGGCCATGTGGTGACCGCTCTCGATCGAGCCCCCGGTGAGGTCGGTGGTCCATGGCTCCCAGACGGCGAGCACGTCACCATGCAGGTCGGCCAGATCGTCACCGCTGGACCAGAGCACCATCGTCGGGCAGGCGATCCGTCGCCCGGCAGCTCGATCCGCTTTGTCGGCGGCCCGGTCGGGACCGAGTCCAGCGCGATAGTCCTCCAGCATGGCGCGCACCGTCGCGGGGTCATGGATCGCGCGGCGATAGTCGGCGTGGTTTTCCGCTCCCATCCGGACGGGATCGCCGCCGTACCAGGCGTCCGGATCAGCGAGGATGGCCCGTTCCGGCTTGTCCGGCTGAGCGAAGAAGAACCAGTGCCACCAGGCAGTGGCGAAGGCAGCATCGGTCCGGTCGAGAGCCTCGGCGATCGGCACGCTGTCCAGCACGGCAAGCGCGGTCACCGCGTCCGGGGCGTCCATGGCCAGCCGCATGGCGACGTAGCTGCCGCGGTCGTGTCCGACCACCGCGAATCGTTGAAATCCCAGGGTGCTCATCAGGGTGAGCACATCGCCAGCCATTGCCCGTTTGGCGTAGGGGGAGTGGTCGTCGGTCGTGGGCGGCTTCGTGGATTGCCCGTAGCCGCGCAGGTCGGGGCACACCACCGTGTGTCCGGCGGCGGCCAGGAGTGGGGCCACCGCATGCCAGGTGGTGTGCGTACGCGGGTGACCATGCAGCAGGACGACCGGCGAGCCGGACCCGCCGTGCCGCAGCCGGAGCCGCACGCCGCCACCAACGTCGATGTGCTCCTCGACAAACCCTTCGAACATGAGTCCCATCATGTCCCGGCGGCATCCGATTCCCAGGCAGTTCACAGAGTGCGCTGGCACAATCGACGTGTGGACATACTGGGCGAAGCCAGGCGAAGCGACTGGCGATGGCTTGTGGCGGTAGGCGCTCTCGTCGCCGCGGTTGCGCACATTCCGGTGATTGCCCCGCACCTGACCGAGGCGCCGTACATGGGCGTGCTGTTCATCGTCCTGACCGTGGCGTGCGTCGTCGTGGCGGCAGCGGCGGTGCTGCATGACAGCCGCGAGATCTACGGCCTGGCCATCCTCACCTGCGGACTGGCGATCATCGGCTACGTGGCGACGCGGCTCTTTGCCTTTCCCCTGCTCGGTCACGACGTCGGTCACTGGCTGGAGCCGTTGGGCGTCCTCTCGATCCTGAGCGAGGGCGTGGTCGTTTTCGCGGCTGTTCAGGGCTGGCGCGCTACGCGTCCCTCATCCCACACCGGCTCCGAGGACTCATAGACCGAGCCGTCGGCTCCGTAGACCAGGAAGCGGTCGAAGCTGCGGGCGAACCATCGATCGTGCGTGACCGCGATGACGGTGCCCTCGAAGGCGGCCAGCCCCTCCTCGAGCGCCTCGGCTGACTGAACGTCGAGATTGTCGGTCGGCTCATCGAGCAAGAGCAAGGTCGCGCCGGACAACTCCAACAGCAGGATCTGGAAGCGGGCCTGCTGGCCGCCGGACAGGCTCTCGAATCGTTGCTCCGATGCGCTGGCCAGTTCGTACCGGTCCAGAACGCGTGCCGCTCCCTCTCGCGCCAGCCCACCGCGATGTGCGTCTCCGCGGTGCAGAATCTCCAACAGCGTCCGGCCGAGCAACTCGGGGTGCTCATGGGTCTGTACGAACCACCCCGGCCGCACGCGCGCGCCCAACCGAGCAATTCCAGTGTGTTGCACCGGGTTCGGCGCAACGTCACCGACGGGCTGATGTTCGATCTCCGGGTCGGTGCCGCCGGCTGCAAGAAGCCGCAGGAAATGGGACTTGCCGGACCCGTTCGAGCCCAGGACCGCAACCCGCTCGCCGAACCACACCTCGAGGTTGAAAGCCTTCATGAGGCGGGTCAACTCCAGGTCGGTGCACACCACTGCCCGCTTGCCGGTTCGTCCGCCGGTCAGTCGCATTCGTACGGTCTGCTCGCGCGGCACGGTTTCCGGTGGCCCCGCTTCCTCGAACATGCGCAGGCGAGTCTGCGCCGCTTGGTACCGGCTGGCCATGCCGTCGTTGTAGGCCGCCTTCTGCTTGTACATCAGGACCAGCGCCTTGAGCTTGGCGTGGTCCTCGTCCCAGCGCCGGCGGAGCTCTTCCAGTCGCTCGAAGCGTTGGGTGCGCGCGAGGTGATAACTCTCGAAACCGCCCGGATGCGTCCAGGTCGAGTTGCCGGCCGCGCGCAGCTCCAGCGTGACGATGCGCGTGGCGGTCCTGGCCATGAGTTCGCGGTCGTGGCTGATGAACAGGATGGTCTTGGCCGAGGCCCGAATCCGCTCCTCGAGCCACCGCTTTCCCGGCACGTCCAGAAAGTTGTCGGGCTCGTCCAGCAGGAGCACCTCGTCAGGGCCGCGCAGGAGAGCCTCGAGCACGACGCGTTTGCGCTCACCTCCGGACAAGGACGCCAGGTCGCGCCACTTGACGGTCTCGTACGGCAGGCCGAGGGCGGCCGTCGCGCAGACATCCCACATGACCTCGAGCTCGTACCCGCCGGCGTCGCCGTACTCGGCCAGCGCATGGGCATACCGCAGCTGAACCGCGTCGTCCTCGCGCTCCATGAGCATCAGTTCGGCGGCATCGACGGCCTCCGTGGCGGCCCGGATGCGGGCAGGGGCCACCGAGAGCAACAGATCTCGTACGGTCCACCCGGCCGCGCGATGCTCACTCGCTGTCGGCTCGACCATCACACTGTCGGCCTCCGCGCTCGCTCCGCTCCTCGCTCGTCCCTCGCTGCGATGCTCACTCGCTGTCGGCTCGACCATCACACTGTCGGCCTCCGCGCTCGCTCCGCTCCTCGCTCGTCCCTCGCTGCGATGCTCACTCGCTGTCGGCTCGACCATCACACTGTCGGCCTCCGCGCTCGCTCCGCTCCTCGCTCGTCCCTCGCTGCGATGCTCACTCGCTGTCGGCTCGACCATCACACTGTCGGCCTCCGCGCTCGCTCCGCTCCTCGCTCGTCCCTCGCTGCGATGCTCACTCGCTGTCGGCTCGACCATCTGTCTCATGTACGACAGTCCGCCGCTGCGGCTGACCGCTCCCGCATGCGGGGCGAGGTCGCCATTGATGATCCGCAGCAATGTCGTCTTGCCAGCGCCATTGGCGCCCACCAGAGCGACCTTGGCGCCCTCGCCGACCCGGAAGGAGACGTCGTCGAGCAGCACCCGGCCATCGGGCAGCTCGAACCGGATGTCGGAAAGATCGACGTGGCCCACGGCGCAAGTGTGCAGACCAGCCGAGTGCCGGTCGAACCGTTTCTCAGTCGCAGACACCGCGGCTCGTCCCGCCGCCGGGTCGATGCCGACCCCCCTGGGTCGATAGGTTGCACGGGTGCCCGTGCCGTCCTTGACCGCTGAACAGCGCGCGGCCGCCCTGGCGAAGGCGGCGGCGGCACGCAAGGACCGGTCCGAATTGCGGGCCAGGCTGCGCAGCGGCCGTCTCGGGCTTGCCGAACTCTTGGATGGCGCGGCGTCCAGTAGTGATCCAGCAGTGACCAAGATGCGCGTCTCTGCCCTGCTCGAGGCCCTGCCCGGTGTCGGGAAAACCCGGGCCGCGCAGATCATGGAACGCCTGGACATCGCTGACAATCGCCGGGTGGGCGGCCTCGGTGTCCACCAACGGCGCGCCCTGATCGCCGAGTTCGAACGGCGGGCACGAGCACAGCGGGCTCGTACCAGGGCGCGCACCTCGTCCGCAGACGGCTCAGCCGGGGCCGTGTCGGCCGAGTCCGGTTCGTGAGCGAGGCGAAGCAACCCCCGGGCCGATTGACGGTCTTGTCTGGCCCGTCAGGTGTGGGAAAAGGAACGGTCATCAAGGCGATCCGCCGCAAACACCCGGAGATCTGGGTGTCGGTGTCGGTCACGACGAGATCTGCCCGACGCGGCGAGGTGCCCGGCGAGACCTACCACTTCATCGATGGCCTCGATTTCGACGACCTCATCGCCAGAGGCGAGCTCTTGGAGTGGGCGGACTACACGGGCCGCCGGTACGGCACGCCGCGCCTCCCGGTCGAGGAGATGCTGGCCTCCGGCCGGCCCGCGCTCCTGGAAATCGATCTCGACGGGGCACGCCAGATCCGGCGGGAGATGCGCGGCGCCCAACTCGTGTTTCTGGCCCCACCGAGTTGGCCGGAGCTCGTGCGCCGTCTGACCGGCCGGGGCTCGGATTCCGCTGACCAGGTGGCGGCGCGACTGGCCAAAGCACGAGAGGAGATGGACGCGGCGGCTGAGTTCGATGTGGTGCTGGTCAACGACGATGTCGACCGAGTCGCCGACGAGCTCGCCAAGTTGATCATCTGAACGAGCCCTTCCGCGGCGGGAACCGGCAAGTCCACCCCGAGTTGGTAGTCTGGAGGAGCATCCCGCGCGTCGGCACCTCACGTCGGCAACCACAAGCCGCGAGTGCCACTCCGTAACCTCGAACAGATTGGTCGACAGTGTCCGGTGTCGCCGCCGCTCCCGAAGGCATCACGAACCCCCCGATCGACGAACTGCTGGAGAAGACCAGCTCCAAGTACGGCCTGGTGATCTTCGCGGCCAAGCGTGCCCGCCAGATCAACGCCTACTACAGCCAGCTCGGCGAGGGCCTGCTCGAGTACGTCGGTCCGCTCGTCGACACCGCACCGCAGGAAAAGCCGCTGTCGATCGCACTGCGCGAGATCAACGAGAACCTGCTCGTCCACGAGCAGGGCGAAGCCTAAGCAGATCGCCGCCATGGCGCGCATCGTCCTGGGCGTCGCCGGTGGCATTGCGGCGTACAAGTCAGCGTTTCTGCTCCGGTTGCTCACCGAGCAGGGCCATGACGTCCGAGTGGTCCCGACGGAAAGCGCACTCCGCTTTGTCGGTGCGGCAACCTTCGAAGCGCTGTCCCACCATCGGGTCACCGCCGAGATCTTCGATGACGTCGACCAGATAGCCCACGTCCGGATCGGCCAAGAGGCAGACCTCATCGTGGTCGCCCCGGCGACCGCTGACCTGCTCGCCAGGACCGTCCATGGGCGCGCCGACGACCTGCTTGCCGCCACGATGCTGGTCGCGCGTTGCCCGATCCTGCTGGCGCCGGCGATGCACACCGAGATGTGGGAGCACCCCGCGACGGTGGCCAACGTCGCCACCCTCCGGGACCGCGGCGTGCTCGTCCTGCCCCCGGCCGAAGGTCGCCTCACCGGCACCGATACCGGTCCGGGGCGGCTGCCCGAGCCGGGAGACATCGCCGACCTGGTCGAACTGGTCCTCCATGCGGGGCCGGCTGCACTGCGCGCGGACCTGCTCGGCCGCCGCGTCCTGATCAGCGCCGGGGGGACCCGCGAACCGCTGGATCCGGTCCGGTTCCTGGGCAACCGCTCCAGTGGCAAACAGGGTCTCGCGCTGGCCCGGGTCGCCGCCGCCAGAGGCGCTGACGTGACCCTGGTGACTGCGCAGGTGGATGCACCGATTCCGTTCGGCGTCCGTTCCATCTCCGTATCGACGGCCGAACACATGCGCACGGAGATCCTCCGCGAAGCCAAGCAGGCCGATGTGGTTGTGATGGCCGCCGCCGTGGCCGACTTCCGGCCGACGGTTGTCAGCGACGGCAAGATCAAGAAGGGCTTGGTCGATCCGGACCCGATCCACCTGACCCGCAATCCGGACATTCTCCGAGAGGTCGTCGACAACCGCCATCCCGGCCAGATCTTGGTCGGCTTCGCCGCCGAGACCGGGGATGCTGACGCGACGGTGCTCGAATACGGCGCGGCGAAGTTGGCCGCTAAGGGAGTTGACCTGCTGGTCGTCAACGAAGTGGGATCGAAGGTGGCCTTTGACCGCCCCGACAACGCAGCCACGATCCTCTCCGCCGACGGCGATCAGGTCGCGGTGCCGCGCGGACCCAAGTCGGTGCTGTCGTCCCGGGTGTGGGATCTGGTCAACAGACGGCTGACCGACCAGAGCCCGAGCGCCCGCTAGACTTCACCAGACCTCTGGTACGTCGGCTCATCCCCTCGTTGCCGCGTATCCGCCTCCACCCACAGGGAGTAATCGTCTTGCCACGCCGCCTGTTCACCTCCGAGTCCGTCACCGAGGGACATCCGGACAAGATCGCCGACCAGATCTCGGACACCATCCTTGACGCCCTCCTCTCGCAGGACCCCGCCAGCCGCGTTGCCGTCGAGACGATGGTCACGACCGGACTCGTCCACATCGCCGGCGAGGTCACGACATCTGCGTATGTGGAGATCCCGAAGCTGGTCCGCCAGACCATCCTCGACATCGGCTACGACTCGTCGAAGAAGGGCTTCGACGGCGAGAGCTGCGGGGTGAGTGTGTCCATCGGTGCCCAGTCCCCGGACATCGCGCAGGGCGTGGACAACGCATATGAAACGCGTGTCGGCGACAGCAACGAGGAAGACGACATCGCCCGCCAGGGGGCCGGCGACCAGGGTCTGATGTTCGGCTACGCGTCGGACGAAACGCCTGAGCTCATGCCACTCCCGATCGCCCTGGCCCACCGGCTGGCCCGGCGTCTGTCCGCCGTACGCAAGGACGGCACCGTGCCCTACCTCCGTCCCGACGGCAAGACCCAGGTCACCGTCGAGTACATCGACAACAAGCCGGTCCGCGTCGACACCGTCGTGGTGAGCTCGCAGCACGCCGAGGACATCTCGATCCCGGATCTACTCACCCCTGACATCGCCGAGCACGTCGTCGAACCAGAGCTTGCCGCGCTGGGCCTGCCCACCGACGGCTACCGGCTGCTGGTCAACCCGACGGGCAAGTTCGTCATCGGCGGCCCGATGGGCGATGCCGGCCTCACCGGTCGCAAGATCATCGTCGACACGTACGGCGGCATGGCCCGGCACGGCGGCGGCGCGTTCTCCGGCAAGGACCCGTCCAAGGTCGACCGTTCCGCGGCGTACGCGATGCGTTGGGTGGCCAAGCACGTCGTGGCCGCGGGGCTCGCCCAGCGCTGCGAGGTCCAGGTTGCCTACGCGATCGGAACCGCCGAGCCAGTGGGCCTCTTCGTCGAGACGTTCGGTACCGGCAAGGTCGATGACGGGACTCTGCAGGAAGCCATCACCTCAGTCTTCGACCTGCGCCCGGCAGCCATCATTCGCGACCTGGATCTGCTCCGTCCCATCTACCGGCAGACCGCTGCCTACGGCCATTTCGGCCGAGAGGACGGCAGCTTCTCCTGGGAGCAGACGCCGCGTGTCGACGCGCTGCGTGCAGCCGTCGGCGCCTGACCCCGGGCTGTCCGACCGGGCGGGTTGACTGGGGCTCGTGAGCGAGGCGGGCCTGCACGTCGCCCGGGTCTGCGTTGATTCGCCGCTCACCCATCTCGATCGGCTCTTCGACTACCTCATCCCGGATGAGTTCGCCGACCAGGTCAGCATCGGCTGCCGGGTCACCGTTCGCTTCGCCGGTCGACGGCTCGACGGCTATGTGCTCGACCGCATCGCCGACTCCGCGCACCACGGTCGGCTCGCGCCACTGATCAAGGTGATCTCACCGGAGCCCGTGCTCTCGCCGGCTATCGCGCGGCTGACCAGGGCGGTTGCCGACCGCTATGCCGGAACGCAGTCCGACGTCCTGCGGCTCGCCGTTCCGCCGCGTCGGGTCAGGGCCGAGAAGCTCGTGCCGGCTGAGCCCGCCGCCCTACCCCGCCGCCCGGAGGCGACGTCCTGGACGCGCTATCCGCGCGGGTCGGCCTACCTCGACGCGATCACTGCGGGCCGCCCGGCCCGCGCGGTCATGACACTGCTTCCCGGCGAGGACTGGCCGGCGCAACTCGCGGAAGCAACCGTGACCGCAGCAGCAGGAGGCCGCGGAGCGTTGGTGGTCTTGCCGGACACGCGCGACGTGGAGCGGTTGGACGCCGCATTGACCGCGCTGGTCGGGATCAGCGGCGGCGCTGGGCACACCGTCCTGACCGCCGACCTGAAACCCGAGGAGCGCTACCGCCGGTTCCTGGCGATCCGCCGCGGCGGCGTCCGCACCGTCATCGGGACGCGGGCCGCCGCCTTCGCGCCGGTGAGCGACCTGGGTCTGGTCGCGATCTGGGACGACGGTGATGATCTGCACGCCGAGCCGCGGGCTCCGTACCCGCATGCGCGCGAGGTTCTGCTCCTGCGCGCCCACCTCGAAAACTGCGCGGCGCTGGTTGCGGGATGGTCCTGCAGCACCGAGAGCGCCCTACTGGTCGAGTCCGGCTGGGCGCACGCGATCACCGCTGAGCGAGATGCGGTGCGCCACACTGCCCCACGGATCCAGGCTGCCGGCGACGACTTCGAGCAGTCCCGGGATCCGGCCGCGCGCACGGCCCGACTGCCCAGCCTGGGCCTGCGAGTGGCACGGGAGACGTTGGCCGCCGGGGCCGCTGTCCTGGTGCAGGTGCCGCGCCGCGGGTACGTGCCGAGCCTGGCCTGCGACCGCTGCCGTACCCCAGCCCGTTGCCGTCATTGTGCGGGTCCACTCGGGCAATCCGGTGCGGATGCGGCCGCTGCCTCTTGCCGATGGTGTGCTCGAGCCGGCGACCGCGTGGGAATGCCCGGTCTGTGGCGGTCGGCGACTCCGCGCCTCGGTGACCGGGGCCGACCGGACCTCGGAGGAACTCGGCCGCGCCTTTCCAGGCGTGCCAATCCGGAATTCCGGTCGGGCATCCGGAACCGGCGTCCTCGCCTCGATCCCCGCCGGACCGGCGCTGGTGGTCGCGACGCCAGGAGCCGAACCGATCGCGGAGACCGGGTACGGATCGGCGCTGCTCCTCGACAGCTGGGCATCGTTGGGGCGCGCGGACCTGCGCGCGGGCGAGGAGACGCTTCGGCGGTGGCTGGGCGCGGTCAGTCTGGTCCGTTCTGCCGACGACGGCGGTCAGGTCATCGTCATGGCCGACAGCGGACACCCGGTGGTCCAAGCGTTGATTCGCTGGGATCCCATCGGGTTGGCCGAGCGTGAACTCGCCGAACGCCGGGAGCTCCGGTTTCCGCCGGCCGTGCGCCTGGCCACGCTGACCGCGAGTGCCCCCGCGTGCGAGGAGTTGATCGGCCTGTTGGACCTCCCCGCGTCGGCCGAGGTCCTCGGACCTGTGCCGGTGAACGATCCCCCGCGGATCTGTCGGCGGTGGCGGTAGGGGCGCCGTCCCCGTCGAGGCGGCTTCGGCGACGGTGCGTTACCTGGTTCGGGCGCCGCGCTCGGACGGGGCCGCCCTGGCCAAGGCTCTACACGCCGGCCAAGCGGTGCGCTCTGCCGCCAAGGCGCCCGAGCACGTACGGGTGCAGCTTGATCCGGTCGACATCGGCTGAGCGGACGTCTGCGGGATCGGTCAGAGCACCAACTCGCGGCCGACACCGGCGCGCTTTGCCGCTGCGAGCACGAGGGTTGCCGCCGTTGCGTCCTGCACGGCGACGCCGACCGACTTGTAGAGGGTCAGCTGCTCGTCGGATGTGCGACCTTGCTTGGTCCCGGCCACGAGTTCGCCGAGCTCAGCGTGGATGTGGTCTGCGGTGATGGCTCCGTTGCGGATCGGCTCGATCAGATCCGGGCTTCCGGACGGGATCGGCGCCAGAACCGCTTCGCGGAACTCGACGCACACGAGGGCAGCCGCGACGGTTTCGTCGTCCAACTCCCGGCCGGACGGGTTGTATCCGACTGAGGTCACGTGCGTCCCGGGGGAGAGCCAATCCCTTCGCACCGCCGGATCCACGGGGTGCGTCACCGCGCAGACGATGTCCGCACCCTCCATTGCTCGCTCGTAGGAAGCGTGGGCGCGTGCCTCGACGCCGAGTTCGCGTTCGAGTTCAGCCGCCAGCGCCGCGGCTCGGCTTTCATTGCGGCCGGCCACCCGGATCTCCTGGATCACGCGGACCCGGGTGACCGCACGCGCGTGGGATCTGGCCTGGACGCCCGTGCCCAGCAAGGCAAGCACCGTGGCGTCCGCGCGGGCGAGGAGTCGGGTGGACAACGCCGAGCATGCCCCGGTGCGGACAGCGGTGATCTCGGTCCCGTCCATCAGAACCTCCGGTGATCCGGTGTCCGGGTTGAAGGCCACGATCACTGCCTGGTGGGTCGGAACCTCCGTCCCAGCGTTGCGCGGGAAGAGCGACACGAGCTTGGTGACCAGAGCCCGCTGGGACGGGACGTACCCCGGCATCGCCAACAGCGCACCCTCGCGTTCGGGCACGAAAGACGCAGTGCGGCCCGGTACGGAGGCTCGCCCGGCGCTCAGGTCGGCCATGGCCTCGGCAAGAGCGTCGATCAGCGCGTCGACATCCAGGAGTTGGGCGACCTCGGCGCGGCTGAGCACGAGCACGCGGGAATCCTTACACTCGTCAGCGTGAGCGTGACCCCCATTCGGCTGTTCGGTGACCCGGTGCTGCGCACGCCCGCCGATCCGGTGACCACTTTCGACAAGGAACTGCGTCGGCTGGTCAAGGACCTCACTGAATCCATGCTCGAGGCCGACGGCGCCGGCTTGGCCGCTCCTCAGCTCGGGGTCAGCCTGCGGGTCTTCACCTACTACGTGGATGACCAACTCGGACACCTGGTCAATCCCGAGGTCGACCTGGTCGGAGACGAGGAGCAGGACGGCGAGGAGGGGTGCCTGTCCATTCCCGGCCTCTACTTCGACTGCAAGCGACACCTGCACGTCGTCGCCAAGGGCATGAACATGCACGGCGAGCCGGTCACCATCGAGGGCAGCGAGATGATGGCGCGCTGCATCCAGCATGAGACCGACCATCTCGACGGCGTGCTGTTCATCGACCGCCTCGACAGCGATACCCGCCGCGAAGCTCTGCGGGCCATCCGCGCGGCGGAGTGGAACGGTGAGCATGCGGCTCAGGTCAAAGTCAGCCCGCACGGCCCGTTCGCCTTCGGGAGCGCACGAGCATTGCGCTGATCAGCCCAGGTGTCTCCGCCACGACGGAGCTGCTGAAGCGGCTGCCGGACGGCGCCGATCCGGATGCGGTCTTCGAGGCGTTCTCCGGCTGGTGTGAGGAGCAGGGGCTGTCGCTGTATCCGGCGCAGACCGAGGCGTTGATCGAGCTGGTCTCCGGATCGAACGTCATCCTGTCCACGCCGACCGGATCCGGTAAGAGCCTGGTGGCCATCGGAGCGCACTTCTCGGCGCTGGCGCAGGGCAAGCGCTCGTACTACACCGCGCCGATCAAGGCGCTGGTGTCGGAGAAGTTCTTCGCGCTCGTGCAGGTGTTCGGCGCGGACAACGTCGGCATGTCCACTGGCGATGCCAGCGTCAACTCCGATGCGCCGATCATCTGCTGTACGGCCGAGATCCTGGCCAACATCGCGCTGCGCGAGGGGAGATCGGCCGACGTCGGTCAGGTCGTGATGGACGAGTTCCACTTCTACGCCGACCCCGAACGCGGCTGGGCCTGGCAGGTGCCGCTGCTGGAACTACCCGACGCGCAGTTCCTGTTGATGTCCGCGACGCTGGGCGAGGTCAACCGCTTCCGCGACGACCTGACCCGCCGAACCGGGCGGGAGACCGCCGTGGTCGCCTCCGTCGAGCGGCCGGTCCCGCTCTACCACCACTACGTGACGACGCCGATCCACGAGACGACACAAGAACTGTTGGACACCCAGCAGGCGCCCATCTACATCGTGCACTTCAGCCAGGCCGCAGCGATCGAACGCGCCCAGGCCCTGATGAGCATCAACGTCTGCACCCGCGAGGAGAAGGACGCGATCGCCGATCTGATCGGCTCGTTCCGGTTCACCGCTGGTTTCGGCAAGACCCTTTCCCGGCTCGTGCGGCACGGGATCGGCGTCCATCACGCCGGCATGTTGCCCAAGTACCGCCGCTTGGTCGAAGTTCTCGCCCAGGCCGGACTGCTCAAGGTCATCTGCGGTACGGACACGCTCGGAGTGGGGATCAACGTGCCGATCCGGACGGTCTTGTTCACGGGACTCAGCAAGTACGACGGGACGAAGACCCGGCTGCTCAGCGCGCGAGAGTTCCATCAGATCGCGGGCCGAGCGGGTCGAGCGGGCTACGACCCAGTGGGCAATGTCGTCGTACAAGCCCCTGACCACGTCGTTGACAACGAGCGCGCGCTCGCCAAGGCCGGTGATGACCCGAAGAAGCGCCGCAAGGTCGTACGGAAGAAGCCACCTGAAGGCACGGTGGGCTATGGGCAGCCCACGTTCGAGCGGTTGGTGGAGTCCGAGCCCGAGAGCCTCACATCGAGTTTTGCGGTCAGTCACTCCATGTTGCTGAATGTCATCGCCCGGCCCGGTGACTGCTACGCCGCGATGCGGCACCTGCTGACCGACAACGACGAACCGCGGCCCCGTCAACTGCGGCACATCCGAGCCGCGATCGCTGCCTACCGCGCGCTGCTGACTGCCGGTGTCGTTGAACAGCTCCCGGCTCCAGACGCGCAGGCACGTACCGCCCGGCTGACCGTCGACCTGCAACGCGACTTCGCCCTCAACCAGCCGCTGTCCACCTTCGCGCTCGCCGCCACAGGCTTGCTGGATCGAGAGTCGCCGACCTATGCGCTCGACGTCCTGTCGGTGATCGAGTCGACCCTGGAGAACCCACGACCGGTGCTGTCCGCGCAGCGATTCAAGGCAAGGGGCGAGGCCGTCGCCGTCATGAAAGCGGACGGCATCGAGTACGACGAGCGAATGGAGCTGCTCGAGGAGGTCACCTACCCGCAGCCGCTGGTCGAACTGCTGACCGGCGCGTACGAGACTTATCGGCGTGGGCATCCGTGGGTGGCCGACCACGAACTGCGGCCCAAATCCGTGGCGCGCGATCTGTCCGAGCGCGCGATGACTTTCGTGGAATATGTCAGCTTCTACGGGCTCGCCCGGGCTGAGGGCACGGTCCTGCGCTACTTGGCCGACGCGTACAAGGCGTTGCGCCAGACCGTTCCGGAAGAGGCGCGCACCGAGGAGTTGTCCGACCTGATCGAGTGGTTGGGGGAGCTTGTCCGCCAGGTGGATTCAAGCCTGCTTGACGAATGGACGGAGTTGCTCAACCCGAGCAAGCCGGAGGTTACCGCTCGCGAGCTGGACGAGCGCCCGCCCGCGGTCACCTCGAACACCCGTGCATTTCGGGTTCTCGTCCGTAACGCGCTGTTCCGCCGCGTCGAGCTGAGTGCGCTGCGCCGCTATGCAGACCTGGGTGAGTTGGACGCCGAATCCGGTTGGGACGCAGCAGCTTGGAAGGTCGCGCTCGACTCGTACTTCGACGTCCACGACCAGATCGGGACCGGCGCCGACGCCCGCGGTCCGGACCTGCTCATGATCGACCAGCTCGCCGGCAAGTGGCTGGTCCGGCAGATCTTCGACGACCCGGCCGGCGACCACGACTGGGGGATCAGCGCGGAAGTCGACCTCGCAGCATCGGACGAAGCCGGAGTCGCCGTCATCACGGTGACCGGCGTCGATGAACTCTGAGCCCGTGCCCGTCGTGATCTTGACGAAGATGTCGGTTCACCGCCCTTCTCGACCCCTGAACCAACACTTTCGTCAAGATCACCGAGGGACACTTGCAAGCCGCCGGCCGCACACGAGAACTCAGCCCTCCCGTACCTCCGCCGGCCATTCGGTTGGCTACCATTACCGCCGTTGCCGCTGGCGCAGTGGCCGAACTCGGGGTTGCACGTCGTTCTGTCGGATTTGCCACTCGGAGGACTGTCGCTTGGCGCGTCATCGCTTCTCGGGTGACCGCACAGCCCTTTCCGGGCAGAGGTCATTTCGGCGCGGAACCCTGTTCGCGCACGCACGTCGTCGCCGGCTCGGGGGCCGCGCACTTGATCGTCGCCATTGGTCGGCACTAGCCGGCAGTGTGGTCGCGACGGCCCTCCTGGTCGGCAGCCAGCCGGCGGCTCTACCAAGCGCAGGCGTGGTCGGTACATCGGTCAGTTATCTGGTGGTTTCCCCGGCCGAGAGGTCGCCGGCGCCTGCAACGGGAGGGAACACCGACGGGCTGCGGGAAGCGACCGGCCCGATCCTGGTCGCTCCGCAGGACCTGCCGGACGCACACACTGCCCTGGTCCCGGACCTGACTCAGTCACCGGGCGCGGACGAGGCGACAGCGGGAAACCGGCGCTGCCCCATCGACGTTGTCGGCGGCCCGCCGCCGCAACTCGGACCGGGCGGCCGCCGCCCGCTGCCCTGTCTCTGGCGGATCTAGGTCAGTCAGTCGCTGGCTTGGTCGCTGCGATCCAGCACGATGACGAGTTCGGTGTCGCCGCGTCCGCCATAGCGAGTGGGCCGTCGCTGCATCCGAAGACGCTAGCGCCCGGGGGTGCGCCGGTCCCCCGCCGTACGCTGCCAGTCGATGACATCGCCCACCCGGCCCCGCTCAGAATGAGACTGGTCTTCGCCGGCACTCCGCTGCCAGCGCTCCCGGCGCTGAACGCGATCGTGGCATCCGACCACGAACTCGTGGCAGTCGTGACGCGCCCCGACGCGCGGAGTGGACGAGGTCGACACACTGTCGCGTCGCCGGTGGCCCAGCGGGCCGAGGAGCTCGGCGTTCCGATCCTCCGCCCGCAACGTCCGAGGGATCCGGAGTTCCTCCAAGCGCTGGCTGACCTGGCTCCGGACGCGGCGCCGGTGGTTGCCTACGGTGCGCTGATCCCGCGTCCCGCACTCGCGATCCCGGTCCACGGCTGGATCAACCTGCACTTCTCCGTGTTGCCTGCCTGGCGCGGGGCTGCACCCGTCCAGCGCGCCATCATGGCCGGGGATGACGTCACCGGGGCAACGACGTTCCAGTTGGACGAGGGCTTGGACACCGGGCCCGTGTACGGAGTCCTGACCGAGCCGATCAGGCCGCGGGATACCGCCGGTGATGTGCTCGCGCGGTTGGCCGAGGCAGGAGCGCGACTACTCGTCGACACCCTCGATGGGATCGAGTCCGGAACACTCGAGTCCCGCCCGCAACCCATCGAGGGCGTCAGCCTCGCGCCCAGATTGACCACCGACGACGCGCACGTCGACTGGCGGCTGCCGGTGCAGATCGTCGACCGGCGAATCCGCGGGTGCACGCCCACGCCGGGAGCCTGGACGTTGCTCAACAACGAGCGGCTGGGGCTCGGACCGGTGCGGGTGGTCCCGGCTTCCGAGGCGCCCGCGCCACTGGGGCCGGGGCAACTCAGCGTCGGCAAGCATTCGGTTCTGGTGGGTACGGCCAGTACGCCGGTCGAGCTGGGCGAGGTACGGGCAGCCGGGCGACGGCCGATGCCGGCACAAGATTGGGCTCGCGGCGCCCGGCCGGGGTCGGGCCAGAGGCTTGGCTGACCCCGATGCCACCGCCCCCGCGCGATCGCGGCGGGAACGCCAACCGGCGCCCGCCGATGCGCCGCCCAACTCCGCCACGACGTACCCCTGATCCACCTCGCCGGATTGCCTTCGAGCTGCTGGCCGCGATCCGCGAGCGTGGTGCCTACGCCAACCTGACCCTGCCAGGACTGCTCGATCAGGCGCACCTCGACGAGCGCGACGCGGCACTTGCCACCGAACTCGGGTACGGCACGGTTCGCTGGCAGGGCACCCTCGACGCGATCCTCGCCTCCTGCCTGGACCGTCCGCTGGGTGAGCTGGATCCGCCGGTGCTGGACGTCCTGCGGCTGGGCGCCTACCAGGTCCTGCACACGCGGATCCCGGCTTATGCGGCCGTCGCTGCCACCGTCAACCTTGCCGGGACGGTCACCGGCGAGGGGCCCGCCCGCCTGGTGAACGCCGTACTGCGCAGGGCCAGCAAGCGGAGCCTTGACGCCTGGATCACGTACCTCACCCCGCGCGTCGCTGCATCGGCCGACAGTGCAGAACTCACCGACGCACGGGTCACCGAACTCGCGCTGCGCCACGCCCACCCCGAGTGGATCGTTCGCGCGCTGGCTGACGCGCTCGGCCCGGACGTCGCGGAGCTGGGCGCCGCCTTGGCCGCCAACAACGAGCGGCCGATCGTGCACCTCGTCGCACGTGGGGTCGACCGCGATGAGCTCGCGAACCAGGTCGGTGGCGAACCGGGTGCGTGGTCGCCATACGCCGTGCGGATGCCAGCCGGCGGCTCACCGCATGACATTCCAGAGATCAGAGACCGCCGGGCCGGCGTCCAGGACGAAGGCAGCCAGTTGATGGCAATCGCTCTGGCCGCCCCGGGCTTGGCGAGCGCGGAGCTGACCGGATGGTGGCTCGACATGTGTGCTGGTCCGGGCGGGAAGGCAGCCCTGCTTGGCGTTCTGGCGCCCGAGGAGGTACGAATCCTGGCCGCCGACCGGGCCCCGCACCGCTCGCACCTGGTCGCCCGGGCAACGGCCGGGCAGCGCGTCGCGGTGATCAGCGCCGATGGGCTGGCTCCTCCGTGGCTGGACGGGTTCGCGGATCGGGTACTCGTGGACGCGCCCTGTTCTGGGCTCGGCGCGTTGCGCCGCCGACCGGACGCCCGCTGGCGACGCACTCCGCAGGACGTCACCGGTCTCGTTGATCTGCAACGCGGACTGCTCGCTGCCGGGGTAGCTGCGGCTCGACCTGGGGGAGTGGTGGCTTATGTGACGTGCTCACCCCACCGGGCCGAGACCATCGAGATCGTGGAATGGGTGGTGGCCAGCGGCGGGGTGACGGTGCTCGATGCGCGGGCGAGCCTCCCGAAGGACATGCCGCAGCTCGGCGCCGGACCCTACGTCCAGCTCTGGCCGCATCGGCACGGCACCGATGCGATGTTCCTCGCCCTGCTCCGCGTCGAGTAACCGTCCGGCCCGGCGCGACACCGCCGCGAACGACCGACGGCTGCACCGCCGTCTCTTGACTCATTCCAGAATATGCGGCAGGGTCGAGCTGTGGCCATGGGTGTCATCGACACGGACGGCGCGGCGCTGAGGGCGTTGCGCGGGGCGGGCTTGCGGGTGACCGCGCCGCGTCGCGCCGTGCTCGCGTGGCTGAACGAGCACCCACACTCGACGGTCGACGCGATCGCCGCAGCAGTGCGCGAACGCCTCGGCACGGTGTCGACGCAGGCGGTCTACGACGTCCTCGGCGTTTGCACTGCGGCCGGGCTGCTCCGGCGCATCGAGCCGGCCGGCCACCCGGCGCGATTCGAGCGGCGGGTGGGTGACAACCACCACCACGTGGTCTGTCGCGCGTGCGGGCGCACCGATGACGTCGACTGTGCGGTCGGAGCCGCACCGTGCCTGACGCCCTCCGACAACCGCGGATTCACCGTGGACGAGGCCGAGGTCGTGTTCTGGGGCCTGTGCCCCGGATGTGAGAGCGGCCGACCCGAGGACGCAACCCGACCACCAGAGGAGTTACCCACGTGACACACACGCAGCCGCCGCCGACGACCACCGACGCCGGGATCCCGGTCGAGAGCGATGAACACTCGCTCACTGTCGGCGCCGGCGGACCGATCCTGCTCCAGGACCACTACCTGATCGAGCAGATGGCGCAGTTCAACCGCGAGCGCATTCCCGAGCGTCAGCCGCACGCGAAGGGTGGTGGCGCGTTCGGCCACTTCCAGGTGACCAACGATGTCAGCGCCTACACCAAGGCCGCCGTGTTCCAGCCCGGTGCCAAGACCGACATGCTCGTGAGGTTCTCCACCGTCGCCGGTGAGCGGGGAAGCCCGGACACCTGGCGCGACCCACGCGGCTTCGCCCTCAAGTTCTATACGAGCGAGGGCAACTACGACATGGTCGGCAACAACACGCCGGTGTTCTTCATCAAGGACCCGATGAAGTTCCAGCACTTCATCCGCTCGCAGAAGCGGCGCGCCGACAACCACCTTCGCGACCACGACATGCAATGGGACTTCTGGACCCTGTCGCCCGAGTCGGCGCACCAGGTCACCTGGTTGATGGGGGACCGGGGAATCCCACGCACTTGGCGGCACATGAACGGCTACAGCTCACACACGTACATGTGGGTCAACGCCCAGGGGGCGAAGTTCTGGGTCAAGTACCACTTCAAGACCGACCAGGGAGTGGAGACCTTCACCCAGGACGAGGCCGACCAGATGGCTGCCGCCGACACCGATTACCACACCCGTGACCTGTACGAGCACATCCGGGACGGGGAGTTCCCGAGCTGGACGCTCAAGATGCAGATCATGCCGTTCGACGACGCGGCGACCTACCGGTTCAACCCGTTCGATCTGACCAAGGTGTGGCCGCACGGTGACTACCCGCTGATCGACGTCGGCCGGATGACGTTGGACCGCAACCCGACCGACTACCACACCGAGATCGAGCAGGCGGCTTTCCAGCCCAACAATCTCGTTCCAGGGATCGGCCCGAGCCCGGACCGGATGCTGCTGGCGAGGCTCTTCTCCTACGCCGACGCCCACCGCGCGCGGATCGGTGTCAACTACCAGCAGGTCCCGGTCAATGCACCCCAGGCTCCGGTGCACAGCTACAGCAAGGACGGGGCGATGCGGATCCACAACGTGGCGGATCCGGTGTACGCGCCGAACTCCTACGGCGGGCCGCGAGCCGACATCGCGCACTATGGCGAGCCGGCCGGCTGGCACGCCGACGGCGACATCCAGCGCGCCGCGTACGTGTCACATGCGGAGGACGACGACTGGGGCCAGCCGGGCACCATGGTTCGCGAGGTGCTCGACGACGCCGAGCGGGACCGGTTGGTCAACAACATCGTCGGGCATCTGCTCAACGGTGTGAGCCAACCGATCCTCTTGCGCGCCTTCGAGTACTGGCGCAACGTCGACAAGACACTGGGCGACCGGATCGAGGCGGGCGTGCGGGCGAAGGCGGGCGAAAAGGACCCGAAGGCGGCCGAGCAGGCCAATCCAGCGCGGGAGTCGATGCAGGCCAAAGCCTGACCAGGCCGGAGGGCGACGTGAGCGAGATCGGATTCCTCGAACACCCGGAGACGACCGACGAGGTCAAGGCGTTCCTGGAGGAGGACATTGCCGAGCGCGGGTATGTCATGAATCTGTCCAGGCTCTGGGCCTACCAGCCGGGCACCAACCATGCCCTCAGCGCGCTGATGCAGGCGGCGATCGCGGGCCACCCGCTCGACGTGCGTCAGCGCGGGATCCTTATCGCTGCGTGTGCCTCGACCATTGGCGACTCGTACTGCTCGGTTGCGTGGGGAGGCAAGTTAGCCGCCCAGAGCGACGCACAGACGGCCTCGGACGTGATCCGCGGCGTCGACGAGGGACTGAGTCCGCGTGAAGCAGCCATGGCCGGGTGGGCCCGCAAGGTGGCCGGCGATCCCAACGGGACCCGCCAGTTGGACGTACAGGCGTTGCGCGATGTCGGCTTCAGTGATGCGGAGATCTTCGGGATCACGGTCTTCGTTGCGCTGCGCCTGGCGTTCTCGACCGTCAACGATGCGCTCGGGGCCTGCCCGGATGCCGAACTTCGCTCTACCGTTCCCGAAGCTGTTGTCGACGCAGTGAACTTCGGCCGTCCGATCGCCTGAGCGATGGCCAGCGACGAGACGCGCGAGGGAGTGGCCCTGTCCAATCTGGACGCGTCACTGTTCGACGGGGCGGAGGCGTCCAAGCGGGACCTCGTCGACTACCTCGACGCCGTGTCCGAACAGATCATCAAGGTGCTGACCGGTAGGCCGCTGTCGGTGATCCGGATCCTGCGCGGCCGCGAGCAGTTCATGCAGAAGAACGTCCCGAAATACACGCCGCCGTGGATACAGACGGTGCGCGTGTGGGCCGAAGCGTCCAAGCGCGAGGTGTCGTACGCGCTCTGCAACGACCGTGCGACATTGTTGTGGTTCGCCAATCAGCGCGCCGTGGAATACCACCCGACGCTCGTACCCGCCGGCGAGTGGGACCGGCCGACCCATATGGTGCTCGACCTGGACCCGCCAGAAGGCGAGGGATTCCGGGCAGCAGTCGGCGCCGCCCACCTCGTGCGTCAGGCTCTGGCTGACTCGGGCATGCTCGGCGCGGCAAAGACCAGCGGGGCGAAGGGCGTGCACGTGTACGTGCCCGTCGTCGAAGGGACGACCGGCGAGGAGGTGGCCGCAGCAACCCGGGCGATCGCCGCTCGGGCGCAACGCCTCGACCCGGCCCTGGCAACGACTGCCTACGTGCGCGAGGAGCGCGAGGGCAAGGTCTTCCTCGACTCCACCCGTTCTGGCGGGGCGACGGTCGTGGCCGCCTACAGCCCGCGGATCCGGCCGGGCACGCCGGTGTCGTTCCCGGTGGCCTGGGCGGACTTGGATCAGGTCGCGCCGGGTGACTTCACCGTACGTTCGGCGCCGCAGCTGATCGGCGACGCCGACCCCTGGGCGCAGCTCATGCCCGACCCACAGGAGATCGACACCGAGCTGATCGAGGAGGGCCGGACAATCCCGGTCGCTCGAGTGGCGGCAATGCACGAGGGCAAACGGCGGGCCCGCGCCGCCCGCAAGTGACTACCTGTCGGCGTTCCAGAGTGGTGACGGGAATCTCGGCATCACCCGCTTGCCCGCGAACCACTCGCTGAGCCGCGCTGCCTCATGCTCCAGGGCTTGCAGTGCGTCGGCGCCGACATCCTCGAGCATCTGCAGCACCACCACACCGTCGTCCTGTTGTCGCCACCCGCCGACGATCCGCCCGTCCCACCAGACGGTCGACCCAGCGTTGCCGACGGTGTCGAACACCTGCGCCTTGTACGGGCCGAGGTACCAGTCCCGCTCGAACCAGCCCATCGTCGTCGGATCCAGCGGTGGCAGGAGCGCTCCCCATGGCTCGATCGGGTCGGTTGGTTCCAGGTCATCTGGGAGGAGGTATCCGGTGCTCCCTCCAAGATCCACCTCCACGGCGCGGACGTCGACCAAAGCCTTCCGAACCGCTGCAACCGTCGAGCCGAGCCACCACTTGAGGTCAACCACGGTGCCGGGACCGAACGCGCGCAGCCACAGCTCGACAAGCTTTGCCACGCCCACGTCGGCCGGGGGCGGCGTGAGGTCCGCGCCCAACCACGACTTCATCGTGGCCCAGCGCGGCCGCGAGTTGGTCCAGCCGCCGACGTTCGTAGCCCGAACAATCTGACCCGCCGCGGCCAGCGTGGTCAGGACGCGGGGGGCGACCGGCAACCTGCCGCCCCACTTCTTGCCCATCCCGTATTCGATCCTGCCCTCGAGTGCGGGAATTTCGGCACGTAGCTGCGATGAGGTGGCCTCCCGCCCGTCGGAGAGCAGGGCGAGTACCTCCCGCCACGCCTCGCTCAGCCAGCGCACTCCATCCTGGTGAAGCCCGGCCTTCTCGACATCGCGGACGAGGCGACGCCACTCCGCGGCGGCAACCCGGGCGCTCGCCCCGGCCTGCGCGAACTCGAGCACCTCGCGCGAGAATACGAACAGAGTCCGTCGCATCGCCAGGTGCTTCACGACCGACCGATCGACGTAGAGAGCCCGCTCCATGTCGGCCACCGTCATACCGTCGACTCGCGCCATCGCCGACAGGTACACGGTGATTGGGTCCGTACCGTGCAGGCAGACCATGCTGTCGGTCGCGTCGATCACGTCAGCGGCGCGACATTCAGGTGCCAGCCGATGCCGCCGGGCCAGCCTGGCCCGGCGCGCCTCGACACTGATCACTGGCTGCGCCACTGGCATTGACCTCCCGCGGACTCGCCATCGGACTTCGGCTCGAGCCGAGGTTACTGAGGACCCGTAGCTCCCGCGGGCACGGCTTGGGCAAGCTCAGCACGTGCATCGTCGGGACGACGGGCAGGATCTGCACGTGCCGGGCCGGCAGCGTGGGCTCGCCTAGACTCCGGGTTCGTGGACTGCAGCCAGATGAAGATCGCGCCCAGCATCCTGTCGGCCGACTTCGCCCGGCTGGCCGAGGAGGCTGCAGCCGTCTCGAACGCGGACTGGCTGCACGTCGATGTGATGGACGCCCACTTCGTACCCAACCTGACGTTGGGGCTGCCGGTGGTGCAGAGCCTGCGAGCGGCCACCGACATCCCACTCGACTGCCATCTGATGATCACCGATCCCGACCGGTGGGCACCGCCGTACGCGGAGGCCGGTGCCCGGAACGTGACCATCCATGTCGAAGCCGCCCACGATCCGGTACAGGTGGCTCGCGCGATTCGCGCCGCCGGCGCGATGGCCGGGCTGGCGCTCAAGCCCGGGACTCCACTGGATCCCTACCTCGACATCCTCAGTGAGTACGACACGTTGCTGGTCATGACCGTGGAGCCGGGCTTCGGCGGCCAGAACTTCATCTCCGATGTGCTGCCGAAGGTGCGCAAAGCCCGCGAACTCGTCCAGTCCGGCCATCTGACCCTGTTCATCGAGGTCGATGGCGGAGTCAGCGCGGACACGATCGAGCAGGCCGCAGCAGCCGGCGCCGATGTGTTCGTGGCCGGGTCGGCCGTGTACGGAGCCGACGATCCGGCAGCCGCCGTGGCGGCGTTGCGGGCCCAGGCGGTCCTGGCCTGCGGGCAGACCGCGACTGTCCACGGGTGACCGGGTCAGCCGAGCAGGGGCATTCGGTCGCCACCGCCGCCGAACTCGCTGCGTTGCGCGAGGCCCTCGTTCTCGGCGACGGCGCAGCCGGCACCACCAGCCCGAATCCGCCCGTAGGCGCTCTGATTCTGGATCCGGCGGGTCGAACCATCGGGGTTGGCGCGACCCAGCGAGCCGGTGGGCCGCACGCTGAGATCGTGGCCTTGACCCACGTCGGCGCGGCGGCCGCCGGAGCAACGCTGGTCAGCACCCTCGAGCCGTGCGCCCACCAGGGGCGTACCGGTCCGTGTGCGGAAGCCATCGCGGCGGCCGGCATCCGGCGGGTGGTCTTCGGTGCGGCCGACCCGAATCCGGTGGCCGCCGGCGGCGCCGAGGTGCTTCGCGCGCGCGGCATCGACGTGCTCGGCGGGCAGCTCGTCGAGGACGTGCACCGCTCCGCATTGGGTCGCTGGCTGCAGGCGATCGAGCTCGGTCGTCCGCACGTCACCTGGAAGTACGCGGCAACCCTCGACGGTCGGGTGGCCGCCGCTGACGGGTCCAGCCGGTGGATCAGCGCCGAGCCGGCGCGGATGGACGTCCATCGGCTGCGCGCCTCCCTCGATGCGGTCATCGTCGGGTCGGGGACCGTTCTCGCCGATGACCCGCATCTCACCGTTCGCGACGAGAACGGCGTCCTCGCCGACCGGCAGCCGATCCGAGTCGTCTTCGACCGGCGCGGACGGATCCCGGCTCACGCGCGCGTGCTCGACCAGAGCGCCATGACCAGCACGCGCAGCGATTCCATCCCGGACGCGCTGCGCGCCCTGTTTGAGGGCGGGGTACGCGCGGTCCTGCTCGAAGGCGGCCCCACTCTCGCGGCTGCGTTCCTGGCGGCAGGCTGCGTGGACCGGGTTGTGGGATATCTCGCGCCGGCGTTGCTCGGCGCCGGACCTACTGTGGTTGGTGACCTGGGAATCACCGGCATCGCCCAGACGCTGCGTCTGGTCGTGGAGGATGTGACCTTGATCGGATCAGATGTGCGGGTCACGGCTGTCTTTCCCGCGCCGGTATCGGCCACCGAGGAGTAGGGCATGTTCACCGGAATCGTCGAGGAACTCGGCGAGGTCGTGGGCCGCGAGGTCCTGACCGACTCCGCGCGCCTGCAGGTCCGGGCGAGGACCGTCGTTGCCGACCTGGCGGTGGCGATTCGGTGGCCGTCAACGGTGTCTGCCTCACGGTCGCCGAGTTGTCCGGTGACGGGTCCTTCACCGCTGACGTGATGGCCGAGACGTTGCACCGGTCCGCGCTTGCCGGGCTCGCGGCCGGAGATCGCGTGAACCTGGAACGCTCGGTCACGGCGAGCAGTCGCCTGGGTGGGCACATCGTCCAGGGACACGTTGACGGCGTCGGCACGATCATCGCGAGGCAGCGGGGTGCGCGATGGGATGTCGTACGGATCGGGCTGCCGCCGGATCTGGCGCGCTACGTCGTGCAGAAGGGCTCGATCGCCGTCGACGGGATTTCGCTGACCGTGTCAGCGCTCAGCGACCTGCCGACGACCGACAGTGACAGCGACGGCGCGTGGTTCGAGGTCTCGCTGATCCCGACCACCCTGGAGCGGACCACGCTGGGCTTCCGGCAGCCCGGGGACGACGTCAACCTGGAAGTTGACGTGATCGCCAAGTACGTGGAACGCCTGGTCGATCCGGCGCTGCGATCATGACCACAACGGCACTCGTGGGCGGCACAGAACGCCTGGTCGATCCGGCGCTGCGATCATGACTACAACGCAACTGGCACGCAGCAGAGAACCCCTGGTCGACCCGGCGCTGCGACCGTGACCGACACCATCACGTTCGGCACGGTCGAGGAGGCGATCGCCGAAATTGCCGCCGGGCGGCCCGTCGTCGTCGTGGACGATCACGACCGGGAGAACGAGGGCGATCTGATCTTCGCCGCGGAGTTGGCGACGCCGGAGTTGCTGGGGTTCACGATCCGCTACACATCCGGCGTCGTGTGCGCCCCGATGACCGGGGAGGACTGTGATCGGCTGGAGCTGCCGCCGATGTACCACACCAATCAGGACCGTAAACAGACCGCGTACACCGTGTCAGTCGACGCGATCGACTCGACGACGGGCATCTCGGCGGCGGAACGAGCCGCCACCATTCGAGCCCTCGCGCACCCCAAGACCGAAGCCGCCGACCTGACTCGCCCCGGACATGTGTTCCCGCTACGGGCAGTCGACGGGGGAGTGTTGCGCCGGCCGGGGCACACCGAGGCCGCGGTCGACCTGGCGCGGCTGGCCGGCCTGCATCCTGCGGGGGTCGTCTGCGAGATCGTCAACGAGGACGGGTCCATGGCCCGGCTGCCGCAACTGGCCGCATTCTGCGCCGAGCACAACCTGGTGCTGATCAGCATCGCGGATCTCATCGCCTTCCGGCGGCACAGCGAACGACAGGTCGAGCGACTTGCCGAGGCAAGGATGCCGACCAAGTACGGCGAGTTCCAGGCGATCGGCTATCGCGCCGCCTATGACGACCGCGACCACGTCGCTCTGGTCAAGGGTGAGATCGGCGACGGCGAGTCCGTGCTGGTGAGAGTGCACTCCGAGTGCCTGACCGGCGACGTGCTCGGGTCGCTGCGCTGTGACTGTGGCAATCAATTGGACGCGGCATTACACGCCGTCGCGGCCGAGGGGCGTGGGGTGGTCCTCTACATGCGTGGCCACGAGGGGCGGGGCATCGGTCTGCTGCACAAGCTGCAGGCCTATCAGCTGCAGGACGCGGGCGCGGACACCATCGATGCCAACCTGGCCCTCGGTCTGCCGGCTGATGCCCGCGACTACGGCACCGGTGCGCAGATTCTCGTCGATCTCGGAGTGCGCTCGATGCGCCTGCTGTCCAACAATCCGGCCAAGCGAGCCGGCCTCGAGGGCTACGGCCTCAGCGTCGTGGGCAGGGTCAGCCTGCCCACCGCGCACAACCCGGAAAATGTCGACTACCTCACCACGAAGCGGGATCGAATGGGACACCTCATCGAGGGTCTGCCCAATGCAGCCACGGACGACGCATGAGCGGCGAGGGACGGCCGCAGATGCCGCCGGGAGTGCATCAGGACGCGTCCGGACTGCGGCTTGCCATCGTCGCAACGACCTGGCACCCCGAGATCACCGACATGCTGGTCGAGCGGGCACTCGCCTGCGCCGCGGAGTACGGCGTCCTCGATGCGACCGTGCTGCGCGCGTCGGGTGCCATCGAGCTGCCGATCCTGGCCCAGGAACTGGCCCAGACTCATGACGCTGTCGTCGCTCTCGGGGCGGTGATCCGCGGCGGCACACCGCATTTCGACTATGTCTGCGAGTCAGTCACCTATGGGCTGACCCGAGTCGCGTTGGACGAGCGGACGCCGGTCGGCAACGGGGTGCTGACCTGCGACACGATCGAGCAAGCCCGCGAACGCTCGGGTTCCCCGGGCAGCCTCGAGGACAAGGGCGCGGAGGCGACGGCCGCCGCGCTCCACACGGCGCTGGCACTGCGGCAACTGCGCAATCGGGAAGGCGCGTCGTGAGCGAATCCGTAGCAAGCCGACCATCGAAGTCCTTCGAAGAGTTGTTCGCCGAATTGCGACAGAAGGTTGCCGCGGCGGACCCGACATCTGGCACCGTCGCCACCATGGCTTCGGGCGTCCACGGCGTCGGGAAGAAGGTGCTCGAGGAGGCCGGCGAAGCATGGATGGCCGCAGAGCACGAGTCTTCTGATCGGGCCGCCGAGGAGATCGCCCAGTTGCTGTACTGGACTCAGGTCCTGATGCTCGCCCGAGGGCTGGAACTCGACGACGTTTACGCTCATCTCTGACGATCGAGCCCGGCCGCGACATTCGCCGGGAACCGCCTACGCGACGAACCCCCCAAGGAGGTCAGATGCTGCGCGTTGCTGTGCCCAACAAGGGCATGCTCGCTGAGCCGGCCTCGCTCATGCTGCGCGAGTCCGGGTACCGGCAGCGTGGCTCGACGTCCGAACTTGCCATTCTGGACCCGGACAACGACGTCGAGTTCTTCTATCTGCGTCCGCGCGACGTTGCGGTCTATGTGGGATCTGGCACCGTCGACGTGGGAATCACCGGTCGCGACATGCTCCTGGACGCCCAGGCCGAGGCAGACGAGTTGCTGGCACTCGACTTCGGCCACTCGACGTTCCGTTTCGCCGCGCCTCCCGACGGGCCCTTGTCGATCGAAGAGCTCACCGGTTTACGTGTGGCCACGGCCTATCCCGGATTGTTGTCGAAGTACTTGGCCGAACTCGGCGTCGCTGCTGACGTGGTCGCCCTCGACGGTGCGGTCGAGACCGCATGCCGGCTCGGTGTGGCTGACGCAGTGGCCGACGTTGTCTCGACGGGAACGACGCTGCGCGCGGCCGGGCTATCCGTCATCGGCGCGCCATTGATGCAGTCCGAGGCGATCTTGATCCACCGGCGGGGGGACAACGACGTCAGCGACGTGGTCACCCAGTTGATCCGTCGCCTGCAGGGGGTCCTGGTCGCCCGGCAGTACGTCCTGATGGACTACGACTGCCCGGTGGAGGTCCTCGAAGCAGCCTGTGAGATCACACCCGGACTCGAGGGTCCGACGGTGTCGCCGCTGCGCAAGGAGGGCTGGGTAGCCGTGCGCTCCATGGTCGTCCGCTCCGATACCAACCAGATCATGGATGACCTGTGGCGGGTCGGCGCCCGGGCGATCCTGGTTACCGACATCCACGCCTGCCGCATCTGAGCGGGGGGCGGGCCGGCCGCGGCGTTCTCATCGGAGGCCGCCTGACTGATGCCGGCCGGTTCCAGCGGCTCACGCGCGCACGGCGAGCGCAGCCAGAGCCGACAACGCCCTCTCGAAACACTCCTGGGGCGGCTTGACCAGGCCAGCGCCGACCTGACCGACGCCTGCTTCGCGGCCGGCCATGCCGGTGTTGATCTGCGGAAGGAGCCCGGTCCGGGCGACGAGGACCACATCGATCCCGGTCGGCGCGCCCCGGAATTCGAGGACCGGAATCGCATAAGCGGGGTTCTCGGCGACGGTGATCCCGTACATCCGGCGAGTCGTGGCGATCGCGTCCGGCACCGTGCCCCCCACGAAGCGCACGATCGCCGGCGCCGCGGCCATGGAGAAGCCACCCACGCCGAGCGTCTCCATGATGGCGGAGTCACCGATGTCCGGGTTGGCGTCGTCGGGTCCGTATCCACCGAGGAACAAGCCATCTGGGGTCTGGGCCGGACCGGTGAACCAGGCATCACCGGTCCCTGCCGTTTGGATACCGAACTCGGTGCCGTTGCGGGCCATAGCAACGACCACGCTCGAGCCCGGGATGTCCCGAGCGGCGTCCATGGCGACTTTGGCCGTCGGCATGCCGTAGTTGAGGAAGAAGTGCTCGTTGCCGCCGATGAACCGCAGGACCTCTGCCACCTGGGTACCGGACCCGCCGGTCTCTGCAATCGCCGGGGACAGGTCACGCAGGAACATCAGCGAGCCCGCGCGATTGCGGTTGTGCCCCTCATCGCCCATCTGCAGCATCTGAGCCAGGATCGACTTGATGTCGATCGGGCCAGACCTGGCAAGCGCGGCTGACAGCACCGGCCCGAGGACATCGCTCATCCAGTGCAGCCGGTCGATGACCTGTGCGGAGTACGCGCCGTAGCGCAGCACCTTGCCGAGACCTTCGTTCAGCGAGCAGTACGCCTTGCCGCCGTTGACCGGATCGTGGACCTCGGAGACCCACATCGATGCCGTCGTCACCCCAGCCATGGGACCGACCGCAGCGTGGTGATGACATGGCTCGAGCCGGATCCGCCCGGAGTCCAGCAGGCCGACCGCCTGGTCGGGGTCGGCAGCGAGCCCCTCGAACAGCGCCGCACCGATCAGCGCCCCCCGGAGGGGTCCCGATGCGGCCGCGAAGTCGATCGGTGGCCCGGCATGCAGGAACACGTCTGCCGGCAGCCCCAGCGCATCAGAGGCGAGTCGAACGTCGGTCAGTTCCGCGCCCGCCGCCATGATGCGTTCGGCCGCGACCCGGTTGGCGGCCGCCCGTCGCAGGTCGGCAACCAGCGCAGTGAGTTCCGCCGGAGTCCCGAATGTCGGGGGACGCCATTCCACTGTTGTCACGTCGGTGCCCTGGGTGCGCAGCGCCTCCGGGAACAGATCCACGCCGGTGGTCACCACGGACAGCGGTTCACTCAGCAGCGCAGCCAATGGATTGCTCATCGCGGACCCGGGCTGGACGTCGCGCCAGGAGTAGGTGCTGTCGCCCCGCGGGCCAGCGACAGTGCGTGCCGAGCGGCTTGGGCGTTGGATGCGAACACCAGTGCGCCGGCGCCGACCAAGGCCTCCGCCTGCTTGGACCACACCTGCGGGTCGGATTCCGTCCCGCACAGCGACACAACGACTTCGAGGTGGTCCCCGCGTTTGTCAACCGCGGCGAACGCGGAGCGCAGCGCTGGTACGAGCGCCTGCGCAGGATCCGGCTCGGCTCCGTACCCAAGGACGACGTCGAGGAGCAGCACCAGGTTTCCGCTGCCGGTCGTGCTGACGTGGGCGATCTGATCCAGCCGCATGGTCGGGTCGATCATCGGATGGGCCCGGCCGCTGGTCAACTCGTCCTCGCCGAAATCCACCACCACATGCGCCCCACCGGCGAGCGCCTGACCGGCGGGGACCGCGTCCGGTCCGAGGTTGGTGCTGATCGGGCCGAGTTCGCTGATCAGGACGAGCGTCTCGGCGGCCAAGGTGCCCCCGGCGAAATAGCCGTGGAGATGGGCGGTCTCGCCCGGGTACTGGGCTGGTCCGATCACCGGCCACGGGGGCACAGTCGCTTGGACTGCCCGCAACGCAGCCTCCGTCGCAGTTGTGAGATCTGGCTGTCCGGGCCCCAGCAACGCAAACTGCACGGGCGTCGACAGACCGGCAGTCAGCTCGTGCAGTCTTTGTGCCACTTCGGAGTCGGGCGGTTTGGAGACGAGCACGATCAGTTCTGTGCCCGGATCAGCATCCAGGGCAGTCAGGGCGAGCTCAGCGGCCAGTCCGCCGACAGATGCCGAGAGGTCGCGGCCGCCGAGGCCGAGGAGATGACTGACGCCGACGCCTGCGGTCTCGAGTAATGAGCTGACCTGCTGAGCCCCCGTACCGCTGGCCGCGACGATGCCGACCGGGCCACGCCGTACGACATTGGCGAATCCCAGCGCGACGCCACTCACGATGGCAGTTCCGCAGTCCGGGCCCATCACTAGTACGCCCGCTGCTCGCCCCGCCCGTTTGAGGGCGATCTCGTCCTCGATCGTGACCCCGTCGGAGAAGATCATCACGCTGCGACCGGCCGCGACGGCGTCGAAGGCTTCGGTCGCGGCGTGTTCGCCCGGAACGCTGATCAGCGCAAGGGCGGCGTCGCTGTCGGCAAGGGCTGCCGCCGTCGTCGCCGGAAGCGAACCGGTCTCGATGCCCTCGGCGCGAGACGTCGAGCGAGTCGTCAGCGCCTCGGTGAGCGCAGCGATGCCCGCCTCGATGCCGGCCTCGTCGTCGGCGCGGATGGCGATCAAGAGCTCCGCCGCAACCGCCCGCGGCACGGCAAATCCCATGCCTTCGGCCAGCTCGACGTTGAGGGGCGTGGCCATCGCGATGAGGGCCTTGCGGACACCTGCTGTGCCGCTCACGGTGCGGCTCGCCAGCATCAGCGTCACCGAGTCGTAGTACTGCCCTTGCCTCAGGTCTACGTAGTCGTGACCCGAGGTCACCCCCGACTCCGGACAGTGCGGCTGGTCAGGTCGACCGCCGCGCTCAGGCCGAGGCCCAGAGCGATTCCGCTGGTGTGTCCGACGGCAAACAGGCGCTGCAGAGCGCCCGGCAGCCGACCGGTTCCAGCAAGGGCTTGAATGACGGATCCGAGTTCGCTGTTCACCTGGCCAAGAGTGGCATGCCGCAAGAGTGCCAGCGACAAGTCGGTTGTCCGACCCGGTGCCAGCGCCAGGATTCCGGCGCCGATCCGCGAGGCTTGCGGATGACCCAGCAACGTCAACCCGGCGAGCATTCCGCAGAGGAGGTCATCGCCGGCCGGCGTGAGGCCTGGACCGAGGCCGATCATGCGCTGGGCCGCCCGAAGCGCGGAGGTGACATCGTTGCGGCGCAAGGCGGCTCGTAGTGCCCCGAGTTGCGCACAGAGCTCGACCGGAACGTCTCGGATCGGGCTGTGCATCCGCTCGCTGACCGTCGAGCGCAGCTCACGCATCCCCTCGGGGAGCAGCGCCGGGGTCGGCGATGGGAGCCGCGGCCGCGGGTCCCACCAGCCCGACGCCCGGACGGTCAGCGGGCCTACCGTGATCCGACCTTCGCCCACCATTGCATGCAGCGGACCGCGGGTGCTGATCAGCGGTCGATCGGTCGACTGACGGTGCAGGATCGCACCGAGCGGCAACCGGCTGGCATCGCTGGTGAGGATTGCCACCACTCCGGACTGCCGACGCGCGGTGGGGTCGATCCGCCCGCGGTCGGGAGCGGTCGGGACCTCCGTACGGAGGTAAATGGCGGTCGGAAAGATCGAGATGACCGTTGCCGGGCGCAGGGGGCCACGCAGGAGATCAGCGATCCCGGTACTTGCCAGTGCGGGCGCCGCAGCAACCCCCGTCGGCTGCGAGTCTGTCCCCTGCGCCGGTATCTCAGCGCGCTCTGGCGCAAAGGTACTAGTCATTGAATGTGAAACTACCCGGCCATGATCTTTAGACGTATGGTGAAACCTGACAAGATCCAGGAGAAACTTGGGAAGATTTTGCCAGGTTTGGTTGCACGAACACATGGTTAAAGGCGGTTGTCGAGCACGTGGCTGAGCATGCGAAACGGCCGGACGAACTCGATGGCTGGGCGACTGTCTCCGGGATCACCGTAGCGGAAGTGCTGGCTTTGTCCAGCCTGCGATCTGCCCGGCTGGTCGCCGGCGCCTCGGGCCTGAACCGGATCGTGCGCCGGCTCAACGTGATGGAAGTTCCGGACATTTTGCCGTGGGTCAAAGCCGATGAGTTGATTCTGACCACCGGCTACCCATTGCGGCACCGTCCCGCGGCTCTGATCAAGCTGGTGGGCGATCTCGATGACCGCGGCCTGGCAGCCTTCGCAATCAAGCTGGCACGCTACATCGACGAGTTGCCGGTTCGGATGCTCGCCGAGGCCGACCGGCGTGGCTTTCCGGTGATTCTGCTGCCGGACGAGGTCGGGTTCGACGACATCCTGAACCAGGTACTCACCCAGATCCTCAACAAGCAGGCCGCGGCACTGGCGCACTCCGACGAAGTACACCGCGCCATCGTCGCAACTGTCCTTGCCGGCGGCGGTCTGGAAGAGGTCACCGCCAAGGCGGCGATGCTCCTGATGCCCGCCGCAGTGGTCGCCGTCGGAAACGAGGGAGTGATCCTTGCCAGTGCTGGTCAGGATGCCGAGCACCTGACCGGTCTGCGCGAGCTGGTCCGGGCCAAGCCACTTGCGCGCAGCGTCGTGGAACTCCCTGGTGGCGGGAGCGCGGTCGTCGTGCCGATCTCGGCCGGCGATTTCGAATACGGATGGCTCCTGGCGGCGCGCCGGGATGGGCTGCACGCCGGGGACACAGTCACCATCCTCGAACGAGCGGCGGGCCTCGCGGCCCTGACGATCACCCAGAAGTTGGCAGTGACCGCGGTGGAGACGAGGTATCAGAGTGACCTCGTGCGAGATCTGGTCGAGGGCCGGCTCGACGACCTCGAGCGGGTACAGGACCACGCCCGATGGTTCGGCTGGAATGTCGAAGCCTCACTCGTGCTGGCAGTGACGACGGTGCCGGCGATGCGGGACCAGTCCCCTCGGGCCAGGCGAGATGATCTGGAGCGGTTCGCGGCGAGCTGGCGTTCGGCACTCGAGGGCCGGATCACTGGCGCCGCCGTGGTCGTCGTCTCCGATCAGATCGTCACGTTGTTACCGGTAGCCGCGAGAGACCTCGGTGGCCTACCCGGAGATCCCACGTCGCCGGTTGCCGCCGCCACCGACCTGATCTCGTTGGTGGTGGCGCGGGTGCAGTCGGAGCGGCTCGGCGTGCTGCACCCGGCCAGTACCGGGATCAGCCGGGCGGTGGCCTCGCTCTCGGACTTGCCCGCCGCGTACTCACAGGCCCGCCGAGCCGGCCAGGTCGGACTGCAGCACAAGCGGACCGGCGCGGTGACCTCGTTCGACTCACTGGGGGTGTTGCGACTGCTCTCGCTGATTCCGGACTCCGCAGAGTTGCATTCGTATCTGGGTGAGGTGCTCGGCCCGTTGGTTCCGGGAAGCTCCGTGGAGCATGCGGAGCTGCTGCAGACCCTGCGCGCGCTGCTCGAGGCCAATCTGAACGTTGCGGAGACGGCCCGAAGTCTGCATTTCCATTACAACACCCTGCGGTACCGAATCGGCAAGTTGGAACGACTGCTCGGCCCCTTCATGACGGACTCCTCGGTTCGCCTGAACGTGCAGTTGGCGCTACACCTGGTCGACGTCCACGGGCTGAACTGAACATGGTCTGGCGCGTGCACTTCACAACGGGCGGCAGTAACGGCACACTGCGGGCCGATGATCGGCGCGGCCGGTGATCGCAATCGGCGGGTGAACCCCTGGTGTGGAGGCCCTGAATGGCGTTCAGTTGGAAACTTCACGGCGACGGCAAGGCACCGCCCATCGGCGAAGCGGTTGCGCCGGATGAACGCCTGACCTGGCCACGGACGGCAGGCATCGGCGCCCAGCACGTGGTCGCCATGTTTGGCGCGACGTTCGTGTTCCCGATCATCATGGGCTTGGATCCGAATCTCGCGATCATGATGAGTGGAATCGCGACGATCCTCTTCCTGCTCATCGTGCAGGGGAAAGTCCCCAGCTACCTGGGCACCAGCGCTTCCTTCGTCGGCGGTGTGGTCGCCATCCGGGCCGGTGGCGGCGACAGCGGCGATGTGGTCGGCTCGATCCTGATCGCGGGCGTCGTGCTCGCCATCGTCGGCTTGGTCATCCACTTCGTCGGCGCACGAGTGATCAACAAGATTCTTCCGCCGGCAGTGACCGGCGCCGTCGTCATGCTGATCGGGTTCAACCTGGCGCCGGTTGCCGCAGAGATCTACTGGCCGCAGGACCAATGGGTCGCCCTGCTCACGATGACGTTCGTGATCATCGCCTCGGTGGCGCTGCGCGGCTTCCTGGCTCGAATCTCGATCCTGCTCGGGCTGATCTTCGGGTTCGCGCTGTCGTGGATCCTTGACCAGACCGCCGGTGAGATCACCTCATTCCAGCCGGCGACCGGCGAAGTGGGACCCCACCTACGGACTGACTTCTCCGGCGTGGAATCCGCGGACTGGTTCGGTCTCCCCGAGTTCACTGCGCCCAGCTTCTCGGTCAACTTCGCTCTTCTCGTGCTCCCGGCAGTGATCGCCCTGGTTGCCGAGAACGCCGGCCACGTGAAGGCAGTCGCAGAGATGACCAAGCGCGACCTGGACCCGGTCCTGGGGCGGGCGATCTTTGCCGACGGCGCCGCCACCGTGGTTACTTCGGCGGTGGGTGGCTCGCCGACAACGACGTATGCAGAGAACATCGGCGTCATGGCTGCGACTCGGGTCTACTCCACGGCCGCCTACTACGTGGCCGCCGTCGTCGCGATCCTGTTCGGCCTGTGCCCGAAGTTCGGTGCGCTGATCGCTGTCACCCCGGGTGGCGTGCTCGGCGGCATCACCGTGGTTCTGTACGGCATGATCGGCCTGCTCGGCGCGAAGATCTGGAAAGAGAACCGAGTGGACTTCGCGAACCCGATCAACCTGGTGCCTTTGGCCGCGGGAATCATCATCGGAATCGGCAATGTGACCTTGGTCTTCAGCGACACATTCAGCCTCACTGGGATCGCCCTGGGCACGATCGTCGCGGTGCTTGGCTGGCACGCCTGCCGCGTCCTAGCGCCCGAAGAGCTCAGAGTTGCGTTGGCGGCCGAGGGCCGAGTCGAGGACACCAGCGACGTCGACGACCGAACCGGTGGCGGCCGGACGGCACAGACCAAACGGGCCGCTGCGACCCGCACTGGCCCGAACAGTGGACGGTCCGGGTCGGCCCCGCCCAAGGCAGTTCGCAAGCGGCGTTGACGGGATCCGGTCCGCCTCGAGGGGGATGGCTGCGTACGTGATGGCCCGTCGGCGAGGATGGGGCGATGGGTGCTGCGGAGTTCGAGGCCGGTGACCTCGACGACGAACGGGTGGTGCTGCTCGACGCGCAACGCCGGCCGGTCGGCTCGCAGCTGAAGTCCGAGGTCCATCACGCCAACACGCCGTTGCACCTCGCGTTCTCCGTACACGTGGTGGACGACGACGACAACACCCTGTTGGCCCGACGCGCGCTCACCAAACGAACCTGGCCGGGTGTCTGGTCCAACGCCTGCTGCGGACATCCAGCCCCGGGTGAGGAGCTGGTCGAGGCAGTCCGCCGCCGGCTGGCCAGCGAGCTCGGGCTCGTCGCGCAGTCCGTGTCACTCGCGCTGCCCGACTTCGCCTATCGGGCCCAGGACGCCCAAGGAGTGGTGGAGAACGAGGTGTGCCCGGTCTACGTGGCGCGGGTGCCGGGCCATCGGCCGAGTCCACGGCCGGATCCCGATGAGGTGGCCGAATGGGTGTGGGTACCCCGTGGCGAGGCGGGTGCACTCGCCCGCGGGCACCCGTGGTTGCTCAGCCCCTGGTCGGTCATGCAGTTTACCGAGCTCGAGGAGATCGACCGGTGATCGAGCCGGTCACCCGCACGACGTGCTTCGTCCGGTTGGATAGCGACGTGACGGATCGATGAAGCCGCCGGCATTCGGCTATGCAGCGCCGCGCAGCGTCGAGGAAGCGCTCGCCACGCTGGCCGACCTCGGGTACGACGGGAAGGTTCTCGCCGGTGGGCAGAGCCTGATCCCGCTGCTGTCCATGCGGCTCACCGCTCCGCACACGCTGGTCGACATCAATCGGATTCCCGGCCTGGCCGACGTCACGGTCACCGACGATGGGTCGGTCGTCGTCGGCGCACTGGTGCGGCACGCCGACCTGATCGCCAATGAGCCGGCCTTTGCAGCACTGCCGCTGCTACGGCGAGCGACGAGCGAGGTCGCGCACGCCACCGTACGCAATCGGGGTACGACCTGCGGTTCGGTCGCCCATGCCGACCCGTCCGGGGAGATGACCGCGATCCTCGCCATCACGGCGGGAAGTGTGCAGATCGCCACAGCCGGAGTGCCGGTGCGCGACGTGGCCGCCGCTGACTTCTTCCTGGGGCCCTTGGAGACGTGTCTCGCCGCCGGAGAACTTGCGGTGTCGGTCCGCTTCGGCGCGCCGGCCCCACGCAGCGGTAGTGCTTTCCTCGAGTTGTCGCGTCGGCAGGGGGACTACGCGATGTGCGGCGCGGCAGTGACGGTCAGCGTGGACGAGGACGAAAGGGTGACCGACGTGCGGGCCGCCTATCTGTCGGTCGGCCCGGTTCCAGAGGTCCACGACCTCACGTCCGCCGTTGCGGGCCAGCGCGTCGAGGCGGCGGACTGGCGCGCGGCTGGGGAGTTCGCGGCCACACTGGTCGAACCTGAAGGCGATCTGCACGCGAGCGCGGACTACCGCCGCCGGCTGGTCGCAGTGCTCACCGAACGCGCCCTGCCGAAGGCCGCCAATGACGTTGCTTCCAGGTCCACGGTGGCCGCATGACCGAGCCGCGCTTCGCCGTCACTCTGAAGGTCAACGGGCACTCGACGCCGATCAGCGTGCCGGCGCGTCGACTCCTGTCCGACGCCTTGCGCCACGATCTCGAACTCACCGGCACGCATGTGGGCTGTGAACACGGAGTCTGCGGCGCATGCACCGTGCTGCTCGACGGTCGCCCCGTGCGAAGTTGCCTGATGTTCGCCATCCAAGCCGAGGACCACGAGATCACCACGGTGGAAGGTCTGGCCGGCCCTGACGGAGAGCTCCATCCGGTCCAACAGGCGTTCCGGGACTGCCATGGTCTGCAGTGTGGGTTCTGCACGCCCGGCTTCCTGACGACGATTGCCGCTGCCCTCGAGAGGTACGAGCCGGGCGAGGCCATCAGTGACGACGACGCGCGCGAGATCGTGGGCGGAAACTTGTGTCGCTGCACCGGCTACCAGAACATCGTGAAAGCGGTGGGCCGCGCCCAGGAGATCAGAAGCCAGCGCGCCGGGGCAGGCGACCCATCGCCGCAGGAGCGCGCATGACCACCAAGCTCTTCGGGGAGCCGATTGCGCGCCGGGAGGACGCCAGGCTGATCACGGGCAAGGGTCGCTATCTCGACGACATCGGTCACCAGGCACTCGGCGTTGCCTTCGTCCGAAGCCCGCACGCCAACGCGCGGATCGCCGATATCGATGTCACCGGGGCGCTGGACGTCGAGGGCGTGCAGGCCATCTACACCTATGAGGATCTCGACGCAGCGATGGCCGAGCCGCTGCCAGTGCTGATTCCGCATCCGACACTCACGGCCGCTCGGACCGGGTACCCGTTGGCCAACGGCTCGATCAGTCACGTGGGGGAACCGATCGCGATGGTGGTGGCGCTGGATCGCTACCTGGCCGAGGACGCTGCCGAGCGAATCGTCGTGGAGTACGAACTCCGTCCGCCGGTCATCGGTGTGGAAGCCGCCGAGCGCGCCGAACATCTCGTGCACGACGACATTCCCGACAACGTTGCGGCCCGGTTGATCCAGGAGTTCGGCGATGCCGGGGCAGCCATCCGCGACGCGCCGCACACCGTGACCTTCACGCAGACGATCGAACGCAGCGCGAGCATGCCGATGGAGGGCAAAGGGGTTCACGCGCACTGGGATGCCGTCGATCAGTCGCTGCGGGTCTACAGCTCGACGCAGACGTCGACCTCCGTACGTGCCGCGATCGCGACGAAGCTGGATCTCTCATCGGACCGGGTCGAGGTGATCGCCCCAGACGTGGGCGGCGGTTTCGGGGTCAAGATCGTGCACCCGTGGCCGGAGGAGCTGCTGGTGCCCTGGGCGGCGATGCGTTTGGGCCGCGATGTCAAGTGGACCGAGGATCGGCGGGAGCACTTCGTCTCCTCCGCGCACGAGCGCGGGCAGCTGCAGCGGATCACTGCAGGCTTCGACGACGACGGTCGGCTGCTCGGCCTCGAGGCACACATCCTGCATGACCACGGCGCCTACACGCCCTACGGCATCGTCATTCCCATCATCACGAGCACCCAGTTGCTGGGGCCCTATCGCTTGAAGAACTACCGCTGCCAGATCGACTCGCTCTATACAAACACCGTCATCGTGACGCCGTACCGCGGAGCCGGGCGACCGCAGGGCTGCTTCGCGATGGAGCGGACCATGGATCGGATCGCTGACCAACTCGGGCTCGACCGGGCGAAGGTGCGCGAGATCAACCTGATCCGCGCGGACGAGTTCCCTTGGGACAACCACCTCGTCTTCCAAGATGGTCGACCACTGATCTACGACTCCGGCGACTATCCGTCGATGCTGGACAAACTCCGAGACTTAGTGGGCTGGAAGGACTTCGAGGCACGACGGACAGCAGCGGCAGCTGAAGGCCGGCTGCTCGGGATCGGAATGGCGCTGTACGTGGAAGGGACCGGGGTCGGTCCGTACGAGGGCGGGCATGTCGAGGTTCTCCCGTCCGGCAAGGTGCTGGTGTCCACGGGTCTGACCAGTCAGGGGCAGGGACACGAGACCGTTTTCGCCCAGATCGTGGCCAACGAGCTCGGTGTTCCTATCGAGGACATCGAGGTGCACACCGGGGATACCCGCCGATTCGGCTATGCCGTCGGCACGTTCGCGTCGCGCGCTGCAGTCATGAGCGGCAATGCGATAGCTCTTGCCGCTCGAGCGGTCCGGGCAAAGGCGCTGCGCATCGCCGCCGAGGTGCTCGAGGTGGACGCGCAGGACCTTGACATCGTCGACGGCGCCGTCGGCGTACGTGGTGACCCTGGCGCAGTGATCCCCTTGTCGATGGTTGCCGTGCTGTCCAACCCGCTGCGATACGCCTTCGACGAGGCGTCCAAGGCTGCGACGCAGTTCGCGCGATTCGCCTCCGACGAGCATCCGCCGGTGGCCGAGGACGACGAACCCGGTTTGGAAGGCCGCGACTACTACTCACCGATCCGGTCGACCTTCGCCAGTGGCGCGCACGCGGTCATCGTCGAGGTCGACCCCGGCACCTGCGCTGTGACGATCGAGAAATACGCGGTCGTGCACGACTGCGGCCGGCTGATCAATCCGCGAATCGTCGAGGGCCAGATCCACGGTGGCGTCGCCCAGGGTGTCGCGGGAGCGTTGTACGAGGTGATGGCCTACGACGACACCGGCCAGTTGCAGAACGCTTCGTTCATGGACTTCCTGATGCCCTACGTCTCAGAAGTGCCGCGGGGGATCGACATCGATCACCAGGAAACCCCTTCGCCGCTCAATCCCTTGGGAGTCAAGGGCGCCGGGGAGGCGGGTGTGATTCCTGGCGCTGCAGCCATCGCGGCCGCGCTCGAGGACGCTCTGGGGATCCGAATAGTGGAAATGCCGTTGGGACCCAGCCAGATCTACGACCTCGTACGCCGAGCGCACGACGGTACGGCCGAACGGACGAGCAACCACGCCCGCAGGGGCCAGGAGGAGAACGCATGAAGCTTGAGGGGAAGGCCACGCTCCACGGGGACCGTGAACGGGTGTTCTCTGTGCTGACCGACCCTGCGGTCCTGGCGCGATGCATTCCGGGATGCGAGTCGCTCGAACTGACCGGGACGGACAGCTATGCGATGACGGTCTCTGCCGGCGTCGGTGCGATCAGAGGCAGGTACGACGGCCAGGTGACGCTCACTGAGCTGGTCCGGCCGGAGGGGTATGTGATGAACGCCCGCGGAGCTGGGGCGGCGGGGACCGTCGATGCGAAGTGCCGGATCGACCTGGTGTCGGACGGACAGGTGACCCAGCTGTCCTACTCCGCCGATGCCAACGTCGGCGGTCCGGTGGCCGGGGTCGGCCAACGGATGATTTCTGGAGTCGCCAAGCGGATGGCCGGCCAGTTCTTCTCCGCCGTCGACGGTGAACTGACCGGGGCGACAGCGCCGCTGCAGGCCAGTGGCACGCAGGCCAGCGGCACGACGACCGCCGGCGGAAGCCCACTGACACCGGGGGCGACGTTCCTGCCCGCGCCCCGCCGCGGCGAGCTCTTTCCCACTGACGCCCGGCCACTGCTGCTGGCCGGTGTCGGCGGCGCGGTGATCGCCCTGCTCGGGGCAGCGGTGGGTGGCTGGCTGGCCCGTCGCGGCCGCTGATTCAGGAAGGCAGGACAGGAGCCGCTGGTGCCTGCAGCGGTAGACGCACCTGGAACCAGGTGTCGCCCGGCTCGGAGACCACGGTCAGATCTCCGCCGTGCCGCTGCACCACGATCCGGTAGGAGATGTCGAGCCCAAGTCCCGTCCCTTGGCCGACCGGCTTGGTCGTGAAGAAGGGCTCGAAGATCTTGCCCGCCAGATCCTTCGGCACGCCGGGGCCGGTATCGCCGATCTCGACGAGGACGAAGTCTCGATCGAGGCTGGTGCGGATCGTCAGGGTGCCCGAACCGGACATCGCTTGGATCGCGTTGTCGATGAGATTGGTCCAGACCTGGTTCAACTCGCCGGGATAGGCCGGGATGTCCGGCAGGCTCCGGTCGTAGACCTTGACCACCTGCACGTCGGACGCGTCCTTCAGCTTCGCGCCGAGCATGGTCAACGTGGAGTCGAGGCCGTCGTGTACGTCGATCTCCTGGTGGGCGGCACGATCGACCTGGGAGTACTGCTTGGCCGCCCCCACCAGAGCCGAGATCCGGTGTGAGGCGTCTTCGATCTCGTTCATCAGCAGCTCGGTCTCGAGGGTGTAGGTGAGCCAGCGCAGACCGCCTTCGAGGAAGTCCGCGGGAACAGCCGCCTTCATCCGGGTTTCCAGCCAGTCAGCATCGACACCGGCGGCGACCAACGTCGGCGCGAGGTCCCAACCACCTTCGATGCGGTTCGCATCGAGCCAGTCAGTGATCTCGTCCTCGGCGTCATTCGTCTGCATCGGGGTCAGCTTTGGCGCCTTGGGAAGGCGTTCGATCGCTTCGTCCTGCACAGCGGTCAGCTTGACGAGCATCGCCCCGTCGAGCTTTCCGGACGCCAAGGCGGACAACTTGTGCCGCATCATGGAGACGCGCTCCCGCAACGCAGAGGTCGCCCGCACTGCCGCTGCCGCCGGATTGTTGAGCTCATGGGTGAGGCCGGCCGAGAGCCGGCCGAGTGAGAGGAGTCGTTCGCGCTGGGCCACGATCGTCTGGCTGTTGCGCATCCCGATGAACATGCCCTCCATGAGGTGCATAGCCATCGGGAACCATTGGCGGACCGCCTTGCCCCAGTCAGCAGCTGGGATCACGAAAAAGCGCGCGTCGGTGACGGCGGACATCGATCCGGCGTAGGGCCCGGGTTCTTCGGTGCGGACGTAGGCCTGCATCGCACCGGCGTAGGCACCGCGCTGGTTGGTCCTGGTCAATTCGACGTCGGTGTCGCCGACCCGCCGGCTGAGCGTGACGGTGCCCTCGAGCAGGACGAAGAAGCAGGTGGCGGTCTCGCCCTCGCTGTAGACCGTCGTGCCGCCGCTGCGTTCCTCGATGCGCCCATGCTCGGACAGCCACTGCAGCTTGTCCTCGGCCAGGGACTCGAACAGGAAGAGCGTGCGAAGCTCATCCGTCGTGAGCGTCGTCGGCTCCGGTGCGGTCATCGCGTCATCCTCCCTCCAGGTAGCGGTGTACCAGCGTGACGGCAAGCGCGCCCTCGCCGACGGCCGAGGCGACTCGCTTCACCGATTGGGATCGAACATCACCGGCGGCGAACACCCCAGGCACGCTCGTCTCGAGCAGGTAGGGCTCGCGCTCGGCCGTCCAGCCGTCCGGTCGGGCGCCGCCAACGCTGAGCTCCGGGCCGCTCAACACGAATCCAGCATCGTCTCGGCTGATCTCCGCAGGCAGCCACTCGGTCATTGGTGCGGCCCCGATGAAGATGAACACGTGGCTTGCCTGCACTACATCGTCGATGCCGCTGATCTCGTCGTGCAACGTCAGACACTCCAGGTGCTGCTCGCCCTGGCAGTCGGTGACCGTCGTGGATGTTCGGACCTCGATGTTGTCCATGCCGCATACCTGGTCGATGAGGTAGCTGGACATGGAACGCTGCAGACTCGGCCCGCGGACGGCAAGGGTGACCTTGGCCGCCTGACGGGCGAAGAAGACCGCCGCCTGACCGGCTGAATTGGCGCCGCCGACGATGACGACGTGCTGCCCGGCGCAGGCCGCGGCCTCGGTAGCGGCCGACCCGTAGTAGACGCCCCGTCCGACCAGATCCTCGGCTCCGGTGGCGGGCAGTTGCCGGTATGCGACGCCCGTGGCCAGCAGGACCGCGTGGGCGGCGATCTCGGAACCGTCGTTGAATTGCACGACGCGCTGGGAGCCGCGAACCGCCAACCCGGTGACCTGCCGCGCGGTCAGCATCTCCGCGCCGAACTTCTCCGCCTGTCGGCGGGCGCGCTCGGTGAGTTGCCCGCCGGAGACGCCGTCCGGAAACCCGAGGTAGTTCTCGATCCGCGAGCTCTGCCCGGCTTGGCCGCCGGTGGCCTGCGCCTCGATCAGGACAGTCCGCAAGCCTTCGCTGGCTCCGTAGACTGCCGCACCGAGCCCGGCCGGCCCGCCGCCGATGATCACGAGGTCATAGAAGTCGCCCTGCGGGACGGTGTGTAGGCCGACCCGTTCGGCCAGCTCAATCGTTGTCGGGTTCGCCAGCGCCGCTCCATCTGGCAGCACGACGAGCGGTACGGACTCCGGCCCGCCGTCCGCGGCAGCCAGCAATCGCTCGCCATCGGGCTCGTCGGCTGAATACCACCGATAGGGCACGGCGTTGCTCGCCAGGAAGTCCCGGATGCGGTACGAGGGCTGCGACCAGCGATGCCCGACCACTCGGATCTCGGTGCGTGGAGTATCGCCAGTTGCCTTCCACATGGCGAGCAACTCGTCGACGACCGGATAGAGCTTCTCCGCCGGTGGCTCCCACGGTTTGAGCAGGTAATGGTCGACATCGACGACATTGATGGCCTGGATCGCTGCGTCGGTGTCCGCGTAGGCCGTGAGCAACGCACGCCGCGCCAGCGGGAACAGGTCCATCGCCGCTTCGAGGAACTCGATCCCGTTCATGTGGGGCATGCGGTAGTCGGCCAGGATTGCCGCGACGCGTTGCCCGCGGCGGTGGATCTCTTTCAGGGCATCGAGTGCGTCGGGACCGGAGTCGGCGCGCACGATCCGATACTCCGACCCGTACTGACGGCGCAGGTCACGGGCGACCGACCGGGAGACCGACGGATCGTCGTCGACGGTCAACAGGACAGGACGCAGCGGCTCCGATGATGCCTGCTCGGCGGTCCCGCGCTGTTGTTCGGCGGGCAGCTGCGGGGCTTGGCTCATGCACCCACTTCATCGACGTAGCACCAACGCCACTGCTCACCTGGCTCGTAGGAGGCGACAACCGGATGGTTCGCGGCACGGTAATGGGCGCTGGCGTGTTTGAGGGGTGAGGAGTCGCAGCAGCCGATGTGCCCACAGGCAAGGCATCGGCGCAGGTGCACCCAGGGGCTGCCGATCGCCAGGCACTCCTCGCAGCCCTCCGGGGTGCGCGCGGGTGGGTCCGCGCTGGCGAATTCGGCGAGGTGAGTACAGGCGGCCATGGCGACCCCTCCGGTCGGCGTTCTCGTGGAGCCAAGCCTAGGCGCGAAGCACCCCTCACGGCTGCGCGTTCGTGTGCGAAGCCGGAATCGGCTTTGATGTGCTGATGCAGGTCGGAGTTGGGGCGTGGCGGGGCGGGGCCAGCCACCCGCTTGGCTGGGATGGGGCAGCGTGACCCGGCGGATCAGGGTGGGAATCGACACCGGAGGCACGTTCACCGACGTTGTGGCCGTGGACGAGGACACCGGCGAGCTGATCAGCACCAAAACCCCGTCCACGCCCGCCGATCCGGCGGAGGGATTCCTCACCGGAATCGACAAGGTCCTCGGGCTGCTCGGCGTCGGCGGAGAGGCGCTGACCGCAGTCAGCCACGGGACGACCGTCGCGACCAACAAGCTCCTGGAGGGCAAGGTCGAAAACCTCGGGTTCATCACGACCGAGGGCTACCGCCACATCCTGGAGATCGCCAGGCAGTCCGTACCCGACGGGTACGGCAACTCCTACTTCTGGGTGAAGCCGCCCCGAATCGTGCCCGCCGACCGGGTACGGACGGTGCGCGGACGCCTGGCCGTGGACGGCAGAGAAATCCGACCGTTCGACCATGCAGACGCCGTCAGCGCGGCCCGCTTCTTCCGTGCCGCGGGCATCACCACCATCGGAGTCTGCTTCCTGCACTCCTACGCCAACCCGGACCACGAACTGGCGATGCGAGAGGTGTTGACTGCCGAACATCCCCATGCGGTGGTCAGCATCTCGAGTGAGGTGTTGCGTGAATACCGTGAGTACGAGCGAGCGATCACGACGCTCGTCGACGCCGCGGTCAAGCCGAACATCACCGCCTACGTCGCCAACATCGCCCGCCGGCTGGCCGACTTCGCAACCTCGGCCGCGGGCGTCCGAAACGTGCCCTTCTATGTGATGAAGTCCAACGGCGGTGTCCTGTCAGCGGCCGAGGTCGTCCATCAGCCGATCACCACGGTGCTGTCCGGGCCAGCCGCCGGGGCGCTCGGCGCGGGGGTGATCGCGAGTGCGGCCGGTGTCGGCAATGTCCTGACCTGCGACGGCGGTGGCACGTCCACCGATGTCACGGTGGTGATCGACGGCGAACCGTCTCTCACGACGGAAGGCACCGTCGGTGCGTACCCGAGCAAGATCCCCATGATCGACGTGGTCACGGTCGGCGCCGGGGGTGGATCGATCGCCTGGCTCAGCCCCGAGGGCACGCTGAAGGTCGGGCCGCAGTCCGCCGGCGCCGACCCCGGTCCGGTCTGTTACGGCAAGGGTGGTGTCGAGCCGACGATCACCGATGCCCACGTCCTGCTCGGTCGCATCCCGCCGCACCTGCTCGGTGGCGAGATCCCGCTGGACGCCCACGCGGCCCGGCAGACCATCGACTCGCTGGCTGCCAAGCTCGGCAGATCCATCGAGGAGTGCGCGGCAGGGATCCTCGAGATCTCGGCGTGGAACCAGGCGAACGCGCTGCGCCAGGTGTCAGTCAAGCGCGGTCTGGACGTACGGGACTTCACGCTTGTCACCTTCGGTGGGTCCGGGTCACTCCTCGCCTGTCGGCTCGTCGACATCCTCGGCCTGGCCGGGATCCTGGTGCCGCCTAACCCCGGCAATGTCTCGGCCTTCGGACTGCTCACCGTCGATGTGCGCAACGACTACGTACGCACCCACGTCGTACGTCACGATCGGCTCGATCGCGACCGCCTCAGTGCGGTGTATGCCGAACTGCAGGAAGATGCCGACGGGGCGCTGAACCGGGAGGGCTTCCCGGTTGCAGAACGGCGCTTCCTGCGCACCGCAGACCTGCGCTACTTCGGACAGGCCTTCGAGGTGCGGGTCGATGTAGGTGAAGGCGACCTCGACGCGGACCGCACCACCGCAGTCGCCAGGGCCTTTCACCACGAGCATCGTCGGCTCTACGGCTACGACTTCGCCGACGACCCGGGACAGCCGGTCGAATGGGTCAACGTCCGGGTGACCGGGGTCGGCCCGATCCGGAGTCCCGAGGTGATGCCGATCGCCGACGGCTCCGGAGCCGAGTCTGCCCATACCGGGACCCGCCGGGCGTATTTCGATGACTGGTGCGACGTGCCGACCTACGAACGATCGCGGCTGGGCGCCAGCGACACGATCGAAGGGCCGGCGGTGATCGAGGAGTTCGGCTCCACGGTCCCGCTGCATCCGGGATTCCAGGCCGAGGTCGACCAATACGGCAATCTCCGGATTGTGCGAGCGGCGCGCGAGTCTGGCGGTTTCCCCAGAAACCGCCAGAGCGTGGCAGGTGCGACGTGAGCGAGGATCTGGCCGAGGCGGCTCGCCAGCCGGGCTCTGGACGGGGCTGGAGCCAGCATCCCTACGGCTACCGGCTGACCGAGGTCCCGATTGCGGACGTCGACCCCGTACTCGTGGAGATCATCGAGGGCTACCTGGCCAGCGTCGAGATGGAGGTCGAGACCGCGATCGCGCGGACGTCGCGCTCGCCGATGATCCGGGACGCGCACGACTTCAGGGCTGGGATCCACGACCGGCACCTGCGCAAGCTCACCGGACGGTCCTACTCCGCCTTGGTGCATCCGATCGCCCGGGACTTCCCGCCGGGGACGATGCGCCCCGGTGACGTGTTCTTCCACAACGACGTGTACGAGTCCGAAGGCGGGATCGGGCACTTGCCTGACCTGTGCGTCACGGTGCCGGTGTTCGCCAACGGGCCGGACGGCTCGGCGCAGGTGGTGGCCTTCGTCCAGGCCTTCGGCCATCACGACGACATCGGCGGCTCGGTGCCGGGCTCGATGCCCTCCAATGCGACGAGCGCTTTTCAAGAGGGTCTGATGGTGCCGCCGATCAAGTTGTGGGCCGAGGGCGTCCCCAACGCGGCAGCGCTGCGGATCATGACCCGCAACTCGCGGATGCCGGAGTCGCTGGCCGCCGACCTGGACGCGGAGTGTTCGGCCTGCCTGATGGGGGCGCGCCGGCTCGGCGAACTCTTCGACCGGTACGGCGTCGAGACCGTCGAGGCGGTCTTCGACGCGATCCTGGATAACACCACAGCGACCTATCTCCGGGAGATCCTGGCCAAGATCCCAGTCGGCAGCCACGTGTGGGAGGACTACGCCGAGCACGACGGCGTGGACCCCCCGCGACTGCATGCCCAGCGGATCACGATGACCCGCACCGGTCCTGACGATGCCGATGGTGACCGGCTGATCCTTGACTTCACCGGCACCAGCCCACAGGCCAAGGGTCCGATCAACCATGTCGGCGACTTCGCTGACGGCACGTTTCTGAAGAAATGGCTTGCCCCTATCCTGCGCAACCTCGCGGACACGCCTGAACGAATGGCTGAACTCGATGTGAACGAAGGCGTCGTTCCACTGATCGAGATGCGGTTCCCACCGCCGGGAACGCTGCTGACGCCGGTGTTTCCCGCCCCGACGAACGCACGTACGTTCGTGATCCTGCGGTTGCTCGGCGTCCTTGCCGGCGTCATCGCCAAGGCAGTCGACGGGCGGATGCCGGCCGACCAGGAGACGATCCGCTACACCGGGGTCTACGGAAACGACGCGGACGGACAGCCGTACCTCATGCGTGAGGTGTTGGGCGGCGGATCCGGTGGGCGCTACTACGCAGACGGTGAGGACACGATCCACGTCGTGCCCGACTCCCGGAACCTACCGAGCGAATTCAGCGAGTCCCGGTTTCCGTTCGTCGTTGAATCGCTGGGCCTCGCATTGGATTCCGGGGGTGCGGGCCGCTACCGCGGCGGACTCGGCTACGAGAAGCACATTCGGATGCTGCTGCCCGCGCACTTCATGTCGATCGCAGATCGCTCGATCCTGGCCTGCTGGGGGGTCAAGGGGGGCAAGGCCGGCCACTCCTTCCAGGTCACAGCCGACCCCGGCGGACCGAACGAGCGGGAGGTCGATGCGCTGGCCGATGCCGAACCGCTTGCTGCCGGAGAGACGGTGCGGATCCGCACGACCGGTGGCGGGGGATGGGGCGATCCCCTGGACCGCCCGGTGGCCGACGTCCTGCGGGACGTGGCTTGGGGCAAGGTCTCCGTCTCTGGCGCCCGGGCGGACTACGGGGTGATCGTGACGGGAGACGGGGATTCACCCGCCTGCGACGAGTCAGCCACACAGCGACTACGGGCCGAGACGCGCGCCGCTCGAACCGGCGACGAGCCGTTCTTCGATCGTGGCCCCGGTTACGCGCGCCTGTCCGGTGGCCCCCGCTACCCCGACGTCGACGTGCTCTGAGTCTGCGACCTGGCTTCTCCGTTGCACAGACGTGTCAGGCTCGAGTGATGAGTGGGCAGGACGGACCGTACGGCGATCTCGAGGTCACCGAGGACCTTGTTGTGCCCGCACGTGCCCTGCAGTGGCGCTTCTCCCGCTCCTCTGGGCCCGGGGGACAGGGTGTGAACACGGCCGACTCACGGGTCGAACTGTCCGTGCACATACCGTCCATTCCTGGGTGGCCGGAGCCGGTCGTCGAGACCGCGGTGCGTCGACTGGGGGATCGGCTGATCGATGGAACGCTGACCGTGGCCGCCTCGGAATACCGCCAACAGCTGCGCAATCGCGAGGCGGCGCGGATCCGGATGGCCCGGCTGTTGCAGGAGTCCGTGGCGCCGTCGGGTCCATCGCGGAGACCGACCAGACCGAGCCGGGGCGCTCGTGAACGGCGCCTGGAAGACAAGCGCCGCCGGTCGCGACTCAAGCAGGACCGCCGGGCCGAGGACTGATCCCGGCACCGGCTAGCGTGCCGTCAGTGAGCCCATCGTCGCGCAGTCATGCCGGGCCAAGTGCTCTGATCGGCGTCGTCGCGGCGGCAGCGGCCGCAGTCCTGTTCGGGATCAACGGCACGGTCAGCAAGCTTGCCCTAAGGGCGGGGTTGTCCTCGCTCGACCTCGTGCAACTGCGCTCCATGGGGTCAGCGGTCATCCTGCTGATGTTTCTCCTGCTGACCGCGCCGGCGAGCCTGCGCGTCGGACGGCGAGAGCTGGGCTTTCTGGTCATCGTCGGAATCATCGGGATCGGCCTCGTCCAGTGGTTCTACTTCGTTGCTATCTCACGACTGCCGGTTGGGATCGCTCTCCTGCTCGAGTACTTGGCGCCGGTGCTCGTCGTTGTGTGGGTCCGATTCGTCCGGCGTCAGACTGTGCGGACCCGCATGTGGGCGGCGCTTGCCCTGGCGGTCATCGGGCTCGCGATCGTCGCTCGAGTCTGGGCCGGGCTCACGCTGGACGGTCTGGGGTTACTCGCTGGACTCGCGTCAGCAGCATCCCTCGCGACCTACTACCTGTCCAGCGAGCGGGGGATGGGTACTCGCGACCCCCTGAGCCTCGCCGCCTGGACGTTCACCGCCGCTGCTGTGTTCTGGGCGGTTGTGCGCCCACCGTGGACCTTCGAGTGGTCGCGGCTCGGGGAGGAGGTCTCTGCTCCGGCGCCGCTCGAGGGCGCGAGCCTTCCGCTGTGGATGTTCGTCGTCTGGATCATCGTGCTGGGCACGGTCGTCCCGTATTCGTTCATCCTGTTGGCACTGCGGTCATTGGGATCCGCGCGGACCGGGCTCCTCGGGATGGGGGAGCCGGTCATGGCTGGACTCGTGGCATGGCTGGTACTCGGCGAAATGTTGAGCAGCGTGCAACTGCTGGGGGCAGCACTGATCCTCGGTGGCATCGTGCTTGCCGAGACCGCCCGACAGCGCGTTCCCGGCCAGCGCAGTGAGTCTGCGCCGGTCGCGCCCGGCGGCGGCCCGGTAGATCCCTGAGCCGCCGCGCGGGGCAGTCCTACTGACGGTCGGTCAGGTCGAGACGGACCTCAGCCAGCGCCGCCTGCTGAACAGCAGGAGGCTGCCCGCGAGCACCATCAACAGGCCACCGAGACCGATGGCGACGATCGGCGAGCCGGTGTAGCCGAGGTAGGTCGGCGGCGGCTGTACCGGCGGCGGTGCGACGGGTGAGCCAGGCGTCAGGGTGACGATGGCGTCATCTGAGTCCGTGGCTGAGTTGTCGTCGTCATCGACGGCGACGGCGGTGACGATGTCGGTCTGGGTCTGACCGGCAACTCCGGTGAACTCACCGTCGAACGCGCAGGCATAGCTGCCGCCTGGGGTCCCGCCGGGCCCGTCCGGATCCGGCGCCAAGACCGTGCCCACGGCGCTGGTGCAACTCCCCTGGGTGGCGATGTTGCCGTAGATGTCGTCGGTCAGCTCGGTGATCGTGACGGATTCGGTGCTTGTGTTGGTCACGACCACGTCGAACGTGAACGTCCCGCCGGGCTCTGCCATGGTCAATGGCGTCGCCGTCTTCTCCACCACGATGACCGGGAGTACGTCGGTGAGCTCCACGGTCGCGTCGTCGGAGTCGGTTGCGGTCGTGTTGTCGTCGTCGGTCACAACGACGGTGACGACGTCGGTCTGGGCGTCGCCGGCGTTGCCGGTGAAGTCACCGGGGAAGGAGCAGGAGTAGACCCCGCCCAGGATGGGACCGGCGCCATCGGGGTCGGCGGCGAGCAGGGTGCCGACGGCGGTGGTGCAGGTGCCCTGGGTGGCGATGTTGCCGTAGATGTCGTCGGCCAGGGTGGTGATCCTGACCGGCTCATTGCTGGTATTCGTCACGACCACGTTGAAGGTGAAGCTGCCACCGGGCTCAGGCATCGACAGCGGGGTAGCGGTCTTGTCCACCAACACGGTTGGCGCCACGTCGGTCAGGCTGACGACTGCGTCATCGGTATCGGTGACGCTGGTGTCGTCGTCATCGACGGCGATGGCCGTGACGATGTCGGTCTGCGATTCGCCGGCGTTACCGATGAAGTCCCCGGGGAACGAGCAGGTCGGGGACGTCTCGCCGATGGCAAGGGTGATCCCGATCAGCGTGTCGCAGGTGGAGCCCGCGCGGGTGGCGATGTTGCCGTAGATGTCGTCGGTCAGCGCGGTGATGGTGACCGATTCTGGACCGGTGTTGGTCACGGCGACGCTGAACGTGAACGTGCCACCGGGTTCCGGCAACGTCAGCGGAGTCGCGGTCTTGTCGACCGAGATCGCTGGTACCACGTCACGGATGGTGACCGTGGCGTCGTCGTTGTCGGTGGCCGTGGTGTCGTCGTCGTCGGTCACGACCACGGTGACGACGTCGGTCTGGGCGTCACCTGCGTTGCCGGTGAAGTCACCGGGGAAGGAGCAGGAGTAGACCCCGCCCAGGATGGGACCGGCGCCATCGGGGTCGGCGGCGAGCAGGGTGCCGACGGCGGTGGTGCAGGTGCCTTGGGTGGCGATGTTGCCGTAGATGTCGTCGGTCAGGGTGGTGATGGTGACCGGCTCGTTGCTCGTGTTGGTGACGACGACGTTGAACGTGAAGGTGCCGCCCGGCTCGTCGAGCACGGCCGGTGTCGCGGTCTTGTCGACTAGCACGGTCGGCGCGACGTCAGTGAGCGTGACGGTCGCGTCGTCGTTGTCGGTAGCCGTGGTGTTGTCGTCGTCGGTCACGACGACGGTGACGACGTCGGTCTGGGCGTCGCCGGCGTTGCCGGTGAAGTCACCGGGGAACGAGCAGGAGTACGTACCGCCGGATGCGCCCCCCGGGCCATCAGGATCGGCGGTCAGGACGGTGCCGACAGCGGTGGTGCAGGTGCCTTGGGTGGCGATGTTGCCGTAGATGTCGTCGGTCAACGTGGTGATCGTGACCGGCTCGGCGCTCGTGTTGGTGACCACGACGTTGAACGTGAAGCTGCCACCTGGCTCGGGCAGGCTGACCGGCGTCGCGGTCTTGTCCACCAGCACCGTCGGGGCGACGTCGGTCAACGTCACAACGGCGTCGTCGTTGTCGGTAGCCGTGGTGTCGTCATCGTCGGTGACGACCACGGTGACCACGTCGGTCTGGGCATCGCCGGCGTTGCCGGTGAAGTCACCGGCGAAGGCGCAGGAGTAGACCCCGCCTAGAAGTGCTCCGGCGCCGTCCGGGTCTGCGGCGAGCAGGGTGCCGACGGCGGTGGTGCAGGTGCCCTGGGTGGCGATGTTGCCGTAGATGTCGTCACTCAGCGACGTGATCGTCACCGGCTCGGCGCTCGTGTTGGTCACCACGACGTTGAACGTGAAGGAACCGCCGGGTTCGGACATGCTCAGCGGAGTCGCTGTCTTGTCCACCAGGACACTCGGGGCGACATCCGTCAACGTCACCGTGGCGTCGTCATTGTCCGTCGCGGTCGTGTCGTCGTCGTCAGTGACCACGACGGTGACCACGTCGGTCTGGGCGTCGCCGGCGTTGCCGGTGAAGTCTCCGGTGAAGGCGCAGGTATAGCTGCCGCCGGGCGTCCCGCCGGGGCCATCAGGATCGGCGGCCAGGACGGTCCCGATAGCTGTGTCACAGCTGCCCTGAGCGTCGAGATCGCCGTAGATGTCATCGCTGAGTTCGGTGATCGTCACCGGCTCGTTGCTGGTATTCGTCACCACGACGTTGAACGTGAAGGTGCCACCGGGCTCGGGCAGGCTCAGCGGAGTCGCTGTCTTGTCCACCAGGACACTCGGGGCGACGTCGGTCAACGTCACCGTGGCGTCGTCATCGTCGGTGACCTCGGTGTCGTCGTCATCGACGGCGATTGCCGTGACGATGTCGGTCTGCGATTCGCCGGCGTTACCGATGAAGTCCCCGGGGAACGAGCAGGTCGGGGACGTCTCGCCGATGGCAAGGGTGATCCCGATCAGCGTGTCGCAGGTGGAGCCCGCGCGGGTGGCGATGTTGCCGTAGATGTCGTCGGTCAGCGCGGTGATGGTGACCGATTCTGGACCGGTGTTGGTCACGGCGACGCTGAACGTGAACGTGCCACCGGGTTCCGGCAACGTCAGCGGAGTCGCGGTCTTGTCGACCGAGATCGCTGGTACCACGTCACGGATGGTGACCGTGGCGTCGTCGTTGTCGGTGGCCGTGGTGTCGTCGTCGTCGGTCACGACCACGGTGACGACGTCGGTCTGGGCGTCACCTGCGTTGCCGGTGAAGTCACCGGGGAAGGAGCAGGAGTAGACCCCGCCCAGGATGGGACCGGCGCCATCGGGGTCGGCGGCGAGCAGGGTGCCGACGGCGGTGGTGCAGGTGCCTTGGGTGGCGATGTTGCCGTAGATGTCGTCGGTCAGGGTGGTGATGGTGACCGGCTCGTTGCTCGTGTTGGTGACGACGACGTTGAACGTGAAGGTGCCGCCCGGCTCGTCGAGCACGGCCGGTGTCGCGGTCTTGTCGACTAGCACGGTCGGCGCGACGTCAGTGAGCGTGACGGTCGCGTCGTCGTTGTCGGTAGCCGTGGTGTTGTCGTCGTCGGTCACGACGACGGTGACGACGTCGGTCTGGGCGTCGCCGGCGTTGCCGGTGAAGTCACCGGGGAACGAGCAGGAGTACGTACCGCCGGATGCGCCCCCCGGGCCATCAGGATCGGCGGTCAGGACGGTGCCGACAGCGGTGGTGCAGGTGCCTTGGGTGGCGATGTTGCCGTAGATGTCGTCGGTCAACGTGGTGATCGTGACCGGCTCGGCGCTCGTGTTGGTGACCACGACGTTGAACGTGAAGCTGCCACCTGGCTCGGGCAGGCTGACCGGCGTCGCGGTCTTGTCCACCAGCACCGTCGGGGCGACGTCGGTCAACGTCACAACGGCGTCGTCGTTGTCGGTAGCCGTGGTGTCGTCATCGTCGGTGACGACCACGGTGACCACGTCGGTCTGGGCATCGCCGGCGTTGCCGGTGAAGTCACCGGCGAAGGCGCAGGAGTAGACCCCGCCTAGAAGTGCTCCGGCGCCGTCCGGGTCTGCGGCGAGCAGGGTGCCGACGGCGGTGGTGCAGGTGCCCTGGGTGGCGATGTTGCCGTAGATGTCGTCGCTCAGCGACGTGATCGTCACCGGCTCGGCGCTCGTGTTGGTCACCACGACGTTGAACGTGAAGGTACCGCCGGGTTCGGACATGCTCAGCGGAGTCGCTGTCTTGTCCACCAGGACACTCGGGGCGACGTCCGTCAACGTCACCGTGGCGTCGTCATCGTCGGTGACCTCGGTGTCGTCGTCGTCGACCGCCGTTGCCGTGACCACGTCGGTTTGCGCGTCGCCGGCGTTGCCGGTGAAGTCACCGGGGAAAGTGCACGCCGGCGAGGTCGCACCGACTGCAAGGACGGTCCCGATCAAGGTTCCGCAGGTGGAACCGGTGAGGGTGACCAGGTCGCCGTAGATGTCATCGGTCAGCGCGGTGATGGTGACCGATTCTGGACCGGTGTTGGTCACGGCGACGCTGAACGTGAACGTGCCACCGGGTTCGGGCAGGCTGTTCGGCGCCGCCGTCTTGTCGACCGATATGGCCGGTACAGCATCGGTCAATGTGACTGTGGCGTCGTCATCGTCGGTCGCGGTGGTGCCTTCGTCGTCGGTGACCACGACGGTCACGACGTCGGTCTGCGCGTCGCCGGCGTTGCCGGTGAAGTCACCGGGGAACGAGCAGGAGTAGACCCCGCCCAGGATGGGACCGGCGCCATCCGGGTCCGCAACCAAGACGGTCCCTATCGCGGTCGTACACGTTCCCTGCGTCGCGACGTTGCCGTAGATGTCGTCGGTCAGCATGGTGATGGTGACCGCCTCGTTGCTGGTGTTGGTCACCACGACGCTGAACGTGAAGGTGCCACCCGGCTCGTCGAGCACAGCGGGCGCGGCGGTCTTGTCGAGCAGCACGCTGGGTGCAACGTCAGTGACGGTGACGATGGCGTCATCGGTGTCGGTGCCGGTGGAGCCGTCGTCGTCGGTCACGACAACAGTGACGATGTCGGTCTGGGTAGCCCCAGCCGTGCCCGACAGGAACGTTCCAGGGAAGGTGCACTGATAGGTGCCGCCCGAGGCGTTGCCGGGACCGTCGGGGTCAGCGGCGAGCACGGTCCCCAGGGAGGACGCGCAGGTGCCCTGCGTCGCGATGTCGCCGTAGATGTCGTCGGTCAGCGAGGTGATCGTCACCGACTCGTTGCTGGTGTTGGTCACGAGCACGGTGAACGTGAACACGCCGCCCGGCTCCGGAAGGCTCGGCGGGCTGGCGGTCTTGTCCACGAGCACGGTGGGCGGCACGTCGGTCAGGGTCACGATGGCGTCGTCGGTGTCGGTTGCGGTGTTCTGGAAGGCGTCCACCGCCGTCGCCGTGACGATGTCGGTCTGGGCGTCGCCGGCATCACCGGTGAAATTCCCGGTGAAGGCACACGAATAGCTGCCGCCCGGGGTCCCGCCGGGACCGTCCGGATCAGCGGCAAGCAAGGTTGCGACAGCGGTCGTGCAGGTGCCCTGGGTGGCGATGTTGCCGTAGATGTCGTCGGTCAGGGTCGTGATGGTGACCGGGTTGATCGACGTGTTGGTGACGACCACGTTGAAGGTGAACGCACCGCCGGGCTCAGGGCGCGTCAACGGCGAGGCGGTCTTGTCCACGACGATGGTCGGAAGCACGGCCAGCACCGGGACGGTGTCCTCGTCGTGGTTGTTTGTCGTGTCGTCGTCACTTTGGTTCGTCACATCGACGACGTTGGTCACTGAGGGAGCTGCGCCCGCCCCAACCGCAACCACCAGGGTGATCGGTGGGTAGCTCGCCGCGGGGTCATTAGGAATCTGCGGATTGGGCGCCGGTATCGAGGCGCTCGTGATGCAGCTGAACGTTTGCGATCCCGCACTATGGCTGCAAGCCCAGCCCGCTCCGGTGGCGGAGACGAATGTGAGACCGGTCGGCAATACGTCGGTCACTGTCGTGATCCCGCTGGCCGCCGAGGGGCCGTTGTTTTGGACGGCGATCGTGAACGTCCCGTTCTGGCCGAGCACGAAGTTCGGCGCGGTGTGGCTCTTGTCGATCGTGAGATCCGCGGCCGCTGCCAAGCCGACCCTCGGTGGCTCGGTCGGCAGCAGGAACGTGTTGTTGTCCGCGCGCTGGCCGGAAATCGCGGCGCTGTTCCAGGCGATGCCGGAGGCCGCGTCGGCGCCCTCAGGGGCCTCGACGAAGATGAAGATGTCCGGTGAAGATTGACCGGTCGTCAGGATGCCGGCGTGCACGAATCGCAGCGATGCGACGGTGGCCAGATCAGCGGGAGCTGTCGCTGAGAAGGTGCCTGCGTCGCAGCCAGCGGGGGCGGAGTTGGTGCTCCCGCCGGGGGCGAACACCTCGCCCCGGCATGGGTTCCTGGACGTCGAGTACTCCACGGTGACGCCGGCTGGCGGTATGACCGGCGCGGTGAGGATCGGTTCGAACTGCGACCCCCTCGCCACGGTCGAGAGGTCACCTCCAGAGCCGGTGTCACCGACGTACGGGAGGATGTCGTAGAGCACGAGACCCTGCAGGGCGACATTTCCTGGATTGAAGAAGTTGACGCGATAGGTCGCCGGTTGACCGGGACCGGTGAATGCGACGGCCGGGGGAGTCCGGAAGGCCGGGTCGGCATCTCCGCGCACAGCCTTGAGCACGCCCAGGGCTGCCCCCTCCACCACGGTGAAGGACGCGCTGTACCGGCAACGGGTCTCAGTGGTGTCGAGGTCACCGTCGCGGTCGTCGGTGTCGATTTCGTTGGGGCCGAAACCGCAGAGCCGACTGACACGGCCGACAGCGGGGGCCGCTACGTCGCGCAAGACCGCGTCGAAGCCCTGCGCCTCGTTCGTGTACCCGCCCTGGGGGACCCCCGGCTGGATTCGCGTCAAGTAATTGAACTGAACGTTCTCACCGGATAGAAGCTCTCGGCCGCCCGGGAAATCCCAGCGAAGGAGCTGTCGTCCGGTTCCGTTGTAGTTCTCGATGACCACAAATCGTGGCTGCTCCCCGCCGGCGGGGTAGCTGTAGAACTCCAGGCTGCCCGGCTCATAGCGCAGCTGGGGCGGAAGCAGATCGGTCACTACCGGATGGAGAGGCCCACTTCCCCCGTTGGAGGCCGAAACTTGCCACGCGATGACCCCGCCGGGGACGTCGACCGAGTCGTAGCTGTACTTGAACAAGCCCATCTGTGGGAACGGCGAGAGAACGTTGATGAATCCGCACCGTTCAACGCTGAATCCGGGCTGGCCGTTGAAGGTGAAGACACCCTGGGCGCAGTTGCGCAGAGTGTCGGGGTCCTGGTTCGGTGGCAGCGCCGGGTTGTCGGCTGGGAGATCGGCGGGTACGACGCCTCGTAGCTGCACAACCTGTTCGAAGCCGACGGGCACTGTGCCGACAACGTGCATGTGGCTGACGAACTCGCCGGGGTTCAACGTTCGAGGAGTCTCGTCGTCAAGCCCGATCCTGGCGAATGAGTCGCCCGGCTTGACGATCACCGTTCCGGTGTTGTTCTGGTTGGTGGTGTAGTCGATCTGAAACGTGCTGACGGTGCTACTGAATGAGCCCCCGTTGACGGAGACACTGGTGACTTGGAAACCGGGACTGGCACATGTCGCACGGTCTGCTGGCTCCGGAGACTGGAACTGGCATGGCAGGTAGTCAACGACATCGACGTCCATGGGCACGTTGCCGGTGTTATCGAAGTGCAAGGAGTAGTCGGCGGATTGGCCACGTTCGACAAACTGGGTGTTGCCGAACGTGGGGCGCTTGTCGAACACACCAGAGGGCACGGGCGCATTGAAGCCGTGCGTCACGCTGGCGGTGGCAGACAGATCCGGTGTGCCGGGGGCGGCGTTGGGCAGCGCGCCCAGGACGGTGCCGTTGTTGGTGATGTCGTCGGTCAAGGTTCCCGTATCACTGTCCGCGACGAAACCGGATGCGGCGGGATAGCGCACTGTGAGGATGTAGCGATTGCCGAACGGCTTGTCGCTGCACAGCAGAGATTGGCCACTGTTGGCCGGCGGTCCAGCCGGCCAGGACACGGTGTTGGTGGCTGCGTTGTAGGTGGCGGGACCGTCGATGCTATTCCCCGAGACAAAAGTGGCCGGCTGTCCGGTCGGGCTCAACGGCAGGACGTCGGTTACCCGGAGGTTGCCGGGGCACCAGAGGCCGGTCGCAGGTGGACTCGGGAAGTAGGCCTCGAGGGTGTAGGTGACATCGGTGTCGAGGGCCGGCTCGATCGGGGGAACGTCGGGATTGTCGCCGCGGTACTTGCGCAGGGCGATGTCGGCGCGGGAGGTGACCGTCACAGGTGCGGACGCTGTTGCCGGATCGGCGTTGGTGGCCGTGAAGGTGGCTACCGGGATGAAGATGCTGCCATCCGGTGTCACCAAGTTCTGCGCCATGTTGGTGAACCTGACGGTGCCAGATCGACCCGCCGGCAATGGATTGGTGAACACGAACTTGGCGGTTCCCCCGCCGGATGCCGTCGCCGAGACCGTGTCGGGCGACCCGGAGGCCGTTGCGAAGAACTGCGACAGATCTACGCCGCTTGGAATGCTGGGCGGGGTGTCGACGTTTATCTCGGCATCAGCGCAGGCGGTCGTCAGCGATGAGCACTGGTAGGCGATTTCCCACGTGATCGGCTCCCCGGTGCGCACCGGCTGCGGGGTGACGACCGTCATCGTCACGGTGAGGACCGGATCATCGATGGCGTACGCGACGCCGACGCCGCTGACCAGACTGCCCAGAACCGCCGGTCACGGCGAGCAGGGAGAAGAGCCCCAGCCGTCGTTTGAGCAGTTCGAATACACCAACAAAATGCACACCCTGCATGAGGGATCCCCGTTACTGAGGGTTACCCCTCGTCCAAACCGATGCTCAGGGCAAGTCTCTGTGAGTCAAGCTCGCTGCGCTCGCTGGCGGAACCGTACACTCATTCGGTTGCGCAGGGCAACGATCTTGAAAACTAAACTTCCGGAGAGTGATCGGGGGCGGTATCGGGAAGCGCATCACGGACGGCCTCGATCGTGTCGGCTTCGCCAGCCTCCTTGTCATCTCGGTAGCGGAGCACTCGGGCGAACCGCAAAGCGGCGCCACCGGGATACCGGGATGAATTCTGCGCGCCGTCGAAGGCGATCTCGACAACCAGCTCCGGGCGGACCCAGACCGTGCCCTTGGTTTGCCGGACCTCCAGCGTCGGCAGGACGTCGGTCTGCCAGCGGAGCATCGCGTCCGTCATGCCTTTGAAGGTCTTGCCCACCATGACGAATCCGCCCGGCTCGCCATAGGTTCCGTCCGGATCCCGGGCCCCGAGGTGGAGGTTGGACAGCCAACCGGAGCGCCGGCCGTGCCCCCACTCCGCGGCGAGCACCACCAGGTCGAGGGTGCGGACCGGCTTGACCTTCTGCCAGCCACTTCCGCGTCGCCCAGCGGCATAGAGCGAGGAGGTCGACTTGACGACGACACCCTCGTGCCCGGCCGCCAGCGCGTCGGCCATAACCGCAGCTGCGATCTCCGGATCGTCCGTGCGTCTGGACGGCACCCGCCAGGGTCCGGCGACGCGCTCGAGTTCGGCCAGGCGCACCGTCAGTGGCTCGTCGATCAGGTCGACGCCGTCCACATGCAAGAGATCGAAGAAGTAGGGACGCAGCAACTGTTCGCGCGGCGCCTGCGAACCGAAGCGGCTCTGCGTGTCGGCGAAGGATCGCGGCCTGCTGCTCGACTCGTCGAGAACCAGGGATTCGCCATCCAGGATGAGCTGCGTGGCAGGCAGTTGTGCTGCGACCGCCACGACCTCGGGGACGCGGGACGTCACATCTTTGAGGCTTCGGGTGAAGACGGCGATGTCGTTGCCGTTGCGGTGCACCTGGATCCGGGCACCGTCGAGTTTGTAATCCACGACGGCCTCCCCGACCTCTCCCAGAGCAGCCTCGACCGAGGGGGCGGAGGCGGCGAGCATCGGCTTGATCGGTCGGAGCACCTGCAAGCCGATGTCGGCAAGGGCGTCGGTGCCGCCGGTCACCGCGAGCCGCGCGGTCTCGGTCAAGGATCCGGTCAACATCCAGGCACGCCGCACCAAATCAGCAGGCGCTGCGGTGGTGGCAGCGATCGCGTCCGCCACCACACTCTCCAATGCGCCCTGCCGAACCTCGCCCATGAGAACACCCATCAGGAAGGGACGTTCCGCGGCCGTCGCGCGCCCGAAGAGCTCAGCCAACACCGCAGAGCGAGACGCTGCCGATCCCGCACCCGACGTCACCGCCAGCGTGCCGAACGCGTCGTCCACATCGGCCACGGACAGGGAGGCATTCTCGGCCGGTACGACGTCGATGCGGCTGAGCGCTGACCAACCCACACCGAGCCTCCCCTGGTGCGGAGCGGCCACCAGCATTCCGATGACCGCAACGACCTCTTGGGCGGCCAGGCGGCCGATCAGCTCCGCGAGAAGAGTGGTCTTTCGCGTCCGGGATCTCGTGCCCGCCACCTCCGCCGAGGTCATCACCACGTCTGCAAGGAGCACGGGTCCAGTCTGCCTGCCGCGTCCGACGTTCACCGGCCCGACGGCCGATCCTGCCTAGTCCAGCACCCTGAAGGACGTTTCGGGGTCGTACCCTTGCTGCGTCTCCGGATGGCCCTCCACCCACAGATCCGACCGTCGCCTCGTGTCCTGCTCCGCGAAGTGCGCGCTCTCCAGCCGGCGCCAGGTGCGCAGGCGAAGGTCGTAGCCGGGTCCCTCCCGATTCAGACCTCGCGCGACGGCGAGACTGCGCGGAGTCTCCATCCAGATCCGGTGGCTGGTGTACGCGTCCGCGGCGCGCGGAGAGCTGCCGCATCCCTCCACCACAAGGACCTCGCACAGCGGCACCGACGTCCATCGTGGACTCCAACTCTCGGTGGCCCAGTCGTAGGGATGGAAGCCACCGGACCAGCCGGCCGCGATGGGTTCCAGTACGTATCGGTCGAGTCGGTCCCAGGCACCAGCCAGCGTCCAACCGTCGTACAGCTCCTCGAGTTCGACAAGATCCACCGATCCCTGAGCAGACAGGGCGCTCACCAGGCGGCGGGCGAAAGTCGTCTTCCCTGATCCGCTGGGGCCATCCACGGTCACGAGCCGCACGTCGCCGAGTCGCGGGGGAGCGGCGCGGATCGCCCGCGCCAACTCGTCGAAGGTCCGGACCGTCACCCTCGCCAATTTAGGCGGAGCGGTCCAGCCGGATCGCGGCCGCGTTCGGGGGGCATGCGCCGCCTACGATCTGCCCATGGCTGGACCTCTCGCTGACCTGGTAGTTCTCGACCTCACCAGAGCGCTGGCGGGTCCGCACTGCGGCCAGATGCTCGGTGATCTCGGCGCCAGGGTGATCAAGGTGGAGACGCCGGTGGGCGGGGACGACTCCCGCTCGTGGGGCCCGCCGTTCGTGGGACCCGACGAAGACATCTCGACCTATTACCTCTCCTGCAACCGCAACAAGGAGTCGGTGACTGCGGACCTGAAGGCCGAGGAGGGCAAGCAGTTCCTGAGCAGACTGATCGAGCATGCCGACGTCCTCATCGAGAACTTCCGCACCGGCGTCATGGACCGCTTGGGCTTCAGCGTCGAAAGAATGGCCGAGATCAATCCCCGGCTGGTCGTGTTGTCGATCACCGGGTTCGGCCACGACGGCCCGGAGGGCGGGCGCCCCGGCTATGACCAGATCGCCCAGGGCGAGGGCGGCATCATGAGCATCACCGGCACCGACGCCGACCACCCGCAGCGAGTGGGCGTGCCGATCGCCGACCTGCTGGCGGGGATGTACGGCGCGTACGGCATCCTCGCCGCTCTCCACGAGCGAGACCGAACCGGAAAGGGCCGGGTCGTACGAACGTCGTTGCTGGCAGCCATGGTTGGGGTGCATGCCTTTCAGGGCACGAGATACACCGTCGCCGGCGAAGTCGCGACCGCACAGGGCAATCACCACCCGGCCATCACGCCGTACGGCGCGTTTCACACTGCTGACGGGACGGTGCAGCTCTCTGTGGGCAGCCAATCGCTGTGGCGCAAGTTCGCGCAGCTGGTCCACCTGGATCCGGATGACCAGAGATTCGCCACGAACAGTGCCCGTACGGCCCGCCGAGACGAGCTGATCGCCCTGATCGAGGGTGCGTTCGCGGAGAACTCCAGCGAGTTCTGGCTGGCGCAGCTGGAGAAGATCGGCGTACCGGCAGGCGCGATCCGGACCCTGCAGCAGGTCTACGACTGGGATCAAACCGCCTCCCAGGGACTGCTCCTCGACGTCGAACACCCGGTGCTGGGGACTATCACGCTGCCTGGACCGCCGCTGCGATTCGACGGTTCTGCACCCGTCGCGCACCGGCCACCACCGGCGCTCGGCGAGCACAACGAATCCGTCCGCGCCTGGCTGGACGAAGACTGACCCAGGACGGCTCGGCTGGTTGAGCCGGACCGTGTCTGCACCCGTGCAGCGACGAACAGCCCGGATGACTACCTTGGCCGAGTGAGTCGCGTCGCGGAGATCATCGCGCCGACTCGCCTCGGCGTCGGGTTCCGCTGGCTGCTCGCCTCGTCCTGGACGTCCAACCTCGGCGATGGCATCGCCATCGCCGCCGGACCGCTGCTGGTGGCCTCCCAGACCGATGACCCGTTCCTGGTGGCACTGGCTGCGCTGCTGCAGTGGCTGCCGCCGCTGGTATTCGGCCTGTTTGCGGGCGCAATCTCCGATCGCCTCGACCGTCGGTTGATTGTCATCACGGTGGACCTCGCGCGCACCGTTGTCTTGGTCCTGCTCTGCGTGACGATCGCGACTGATGCGATCTCCATCGCGGTGGTGCTGGGCTGTCTGTTCCTGATCGCCACGGCGGAGGTGTTCGCCGACAACACGTCGAGCACCCTGCTGCCCATGCTGGTCCACTGTGACGACCTGGCCATCGGCAACGCGCGATTGACCTCCGGATTCATCACCGTCAACCAGCTCGCCGGTCCACCGCTCGGCGCTGCACTGTTCGCGCTCGGGATGGTGTGGCCGTTCGCCACGCAGGCCATCTTCGTGGCGCTGGGCGCGCTGCTGATCTCCCGAATCAGGCTGCCTCCGCATGGGCCTGACCGCGAACAGCGCCGGGCATTGCGGCAGGACATCGGAGAGGGAGTGCGCTGGGCCTGGCGTAATCCGGCAATCCGCACTCTGATGCTCACCATCTTCATGTTCAACATCACGTTCGGGGCGGCCTGGTCGGTCCTGGTCCTCTACGCGACCCAGCGACTTGGCATGGGCGAGATCGGTTTCGGGCTGCTGACGACGGTCTCGGCCGTCGGGGGCCTGCTCGGAACTGCTGCCTACGGCTGGATCACCCGACGGATCAGCCTCGGGAACATCATGCGCATCGGGTTGCTCGTCGAGACAGTCACGCATCTCGCGCTGGCGCTGACGACGTCGCAGTGGGTGGCGCTGGGGATCTTCTTTGTCTTCGGTGCCCATGCGTTCATCTGGGGCACCACATCGATCACCGTTCGCCAACGGGCCGTGCCCAGTGAGCTTCAGGGGCGGGTAGGGAGCGTCAATCTCGTGGCGGTGTTCGGTGGCTTGGTCATCGGTTCGGGAATCGGTGGCCTCATCGCCCGCCATTGGGGCGTTGCCGCACCGTTCTGGTTCGCCTTCGTCGGGTCCGCGATCTTCGTGGTCGCGATCTGGCGCCAACTGGTCCACATCGCCCACACCGACGCTCAAGCCCCGGCGTGAAGCTCGCCGTGCCAAAGTGACCGGCATGACCACCGTTGAACGCCGTGCCGAGGAACTGAAGGCCCGGCAGCGCCCAGTCAAGGACAGGTACCGGCAGGCACCGAAGTCCGCTGTCGTCACGATGCGCGCCAGCGGAGTGCTCGGTGCGGAGTCCATCTCGTGCAGCGTCAACACCGGCCGGGCTCTCGTCGAGGCGGGTCTGCATCCCGCCGCGGCCGGTGTGGCAGGTCTCGCGTGTTCGGGGGACATGCTGCTCGAGGCGCTGGTGGCTTGCGCCGGCGTCACACTTGCGGCCGTAGCGACCGCACTGGGATTCGAGCTCAGGGGTGGCACCGTCAGCGCCGAGGGCGATCTGGACTTCCGTGGCACGCTCGGTGTGGCCGCTGAGGCGCCGGTCGGATTCCGCGACATCCGAGTTGTGTTCGATCTGGAGACCGACGAACCGACCGAACGGGTCGAGACCTTGCTGAAACTGACCGACCGATACTGCGTCGTCGGCCAGACGATCAGCGGTGGCGCGTCGATACACATGTCCGCCCGTACGGACTGATGCCCGGGCTGCTCATGGCCCGGACTCTCAGGGGCTCGTCAGTCTCGCGAGAAGGCGGGAACTGAGCCGGTCCACCTGCTCGACGGTCTGTTCGTCGAAGTCTGCGAGCACCGCGGTCAGTGCGCGGATTCGGTTTCGGCGGCCACGTTCGACCAACCGTCGGCCAGCGGGTGTGGCACGCACTCGAATAGCTCGGCGATCTCCGGTGACGGGCTCGCGCTTGGCCAGGCCATCGCGCTCCAGTGCATCGACATGCCGGGTGATCGCCGGCGGTGTCACCTGCTCGATCGTGGCCAGCCGGCCAAGCAACGTGGGACCGCCATACACGAGGACGGACAGGACGGAGAGCCGTTCCGGCGTAATACCCAGCGTCGCGTCGTCGATCCGCGCGGTGCGCAGCAGGTGAATCGCAAGAGAGTGCAGTCGGTTGGCTGCGCGGTTCCGACGGTCTTCGGGAATCCCGGTTGGGAGTGGCAGAACACCATCGACCTGCCGTCGGACTTCCGCCATACTTCAGAGTGTAAAACATAAATGCTGTGAAGAATAAGGAGACGCGTTGTCATGCCGATCGAACACACGGGGATTCTGCAGATTCACGTGAGCTGTACCCAGCTCGAACGATCCGTCGAGTTCTATCGCGACACGCTCGGCCTCACCCACTTGTTCACCGTGCAGGGTCAGCCGATGGCCTTTTTCGATGCCGGGGGCGTACGGATCTATCTGGCTATCCCGGAGAATGAGCGGTTCCGGTCGCAACCGGTCATCTACTACGGCGTTGCCGACATCGATGACGCATACGAGACAGTTGTTGGCAGAGGAGCTGCGAGCATCGCCGGACCGCAACTCGTGCACACCGATGAGGCGGCCGGCACCGAACTGTGGATCGCCTTCGTCGTGGACCCGGACGGGACTCCGGTCGGACTGGCCCAGGAACGCGCTCGTTGAGCCGGGCTCGACGGTCAGCCGCGTCGAGCACGCCATGATGACCACATGCGAGTCCTGATCGCCCTGGGTGGCAACGCGATGACCGGTCCTGGCGGGGACGCCTCGACCGAGTCACAGCAGACGGCAATCGCGCTGGCCAGCGAGCGGTTGGCGGACCTCGTCGTCGCCGGTCATGACCTCGTTCTGACCCATGGCAACGGCCCCCAGGTGGGAAACCTGCTGGTCAAGAACGAGATGGCTGCCTCGGAGGTCCCGCCGGTACCCCTGGATTGGTGCGTGGCCCAGACCCAGGCGACCATCGGCTTCACGATCCAGAATGCGCTGGAAGCCGCATTGCGGGCGCGCGGAGTCACCAGGGCAACGGCGACAATGGTCACCCGGACGGTGGTCGACAGGGACGACCCAGCGTTCACTCGGCCGACAAAACCCGTCGGGCGATATCTTCCGCGCGAGCGCGCCCAGAACCTCATGGACCACGGCCAACATTGGGAGGACCGCGGGGAACGAGGTTGGCGTCGGGTTGTCCCGTCTCCGGCCCCGCTCGAGGTACTCGACGTCGCGACCGTCGCCGCGCTGATGGCATCAGGGCAGGTGGTGATTGCAGCCGGCGGCGGGGGGATCCCCGTCGTGCGAGAAGCCGACGGCACTCTGCGCGGCGTGGAAGCGGTGATCGACAAGGACCTGACTGCCACGCTGCTGGCCAGAAGCCTGGATGTGGACGTCCTGCTGATCGCGACCGACGTCGATCACGTCATGGTGGACTTCGGTACGCCACACGCCCGTCCGCTCGGCCGGATCAGTGTCGCCGAGCTGCGTGAGCACGCCAAGGCGGGACAGTTCGCCAGCGGCAGTATGGGACCCAAGGTGGAGGCAGCCCTGGGCTTCGCCGATGGCGGCGGGGGACGGGCGGTCATCACATCCCTGGACCGCATCGGTGATGGGGCCACCGGTAGTTTCGGGACCGTCGTCGAGGCGGCGACCCGTGACCGTACTTGATCACTTCCGACAACAGAGAGGTCCCCAACGGTGGCCGAATCCAGTCAGTCCCGCCCCGATCCCATCGAAGTCCGACCCGATCCCATCGAAGTCCGAAAGGTGCCACTGCATTCGGTCAGCGATGCGTCTGAGCTGGCCAAGCTGATCGAGGACGGTGTTCTCGAGGCCGATCGGGTCATCGCCGTGATCGGCAAGACCGAGGGCAACGGAGGCGTCAACGACTACACGAGAATCATCGCCGACCGAGCCTTCCGGGAGGTGCTGCAGGCCAAGGGATCACGCGATGAAGCGGCGGTGAAGCAGATCCCGATCGTGTGGTCCGGAGGCACCGACGGCGTGATCTCGCCACACGCCACGATCTTCGCCACCGTGCCGCAGGACTCCGTGGCGCCCAGCGACGAGCCGCGACTGACGGTCGGGTTCGCGATGAGTGAGAAGTTGCTGCCTGAGGACATCGGCCGTACCCCGATGATCGAGAAGGTTGCCGCGGCGGTCCGAGCCGCCATGGACAGAGCCGGCATCACCGATCCCGCCGACGTGCACTACGTGCAGACCAAGACCCCGTTGCTGACCATCGAGACGATCCGGGACGCAAAGGCTCGCGGGAAAACGGTGTGGACCGAGCAGACCCATGAGTCCATGGACCTGTCCAATGCCACGACTGCGCTCGGAATCGCAGTCGCCTTGGGTGAGATCGACATGCCGACCGATGAGCAGGTCATGCACGACCTGTCGCTGTTCAGTGCGGTGGCGTCCTGCTCGTCGGGTGTGGAGTTGGACCAGGCCCAGGTTGTGGTTGTCGGCAACACGCGCGGCGTCGGCGGCCGGTATCGGATCGGGCACTCGGTCATGAAGGACGCGCTGGACCAGGACGGGATCTGGGAGTCGATCCGCAGCGCCGGCCTGGATCTGCCGGAGCGGCCGCACCACACCGATCTCGACGGCCGCCTGGTCAATGTCTTCCTCAAGTGTGAGGCCGACCCCTCTGGCGAGGTGCGGAATCGCCGCAACGCCATGCTCGACGACTCCGATGTGCACTGGCACCGCCAGATCAAGGCGTGTGTCGGGGGAGTGACCGCGGCCGTGACCGGAGACCCGGCGGTCTTCGTCTCGGTGGCCGCCGTGCACCAGGGGCCCTCCGGTGGCGGTCCGGTCGCGGCGATCGTGGATCTTGGCGACTGAACGAGCTCGATGCTGACCGTCCGACCGCGCAAGATGCGCATGATGGCGTGGATCCTGGCCGCGTTCATCGTCGTGGCCATGGTCGTGGTCGGCGTGCTGCTCAAACAGTCCAGCACCGGCGCGCTGACCTTCCGCACTGCCGATCAGCTGGCGATGATCGGTCTCGGCGTGATCATCGGCGCAGGCGTGCTCATCCTGACCCGGCCCTACGTTCGGGCGGACGCCGCCGGGGTCGAAGTGCGGAATTTCGGCGGGCCCAAGCGCGTCCCCTGGCAGGTGGTTCGGGGGGTGCGATTCTCCGACGCTTCGCCGTGGGCAACCCTGGAACTCCAGGACGACGATGCGGTCACGATGGTGGCGATCCAGGCCGTTGACGGCGAGGCGGCCGCGGAAGCGACCGAAGCGCTCCGTCGGATGCTGAGCCAATCCCGATCGGGCTGACTTCGGACACTGGTATTCTCGACCCCGACCCACCTGTGTTGTTTGCAGGTGAGCAAGAGGAGCCCGCTCCCACCCGCCCACGGCTGTGTATGGAGTCAGTGTTCGGGTCCGGTCACCCGCGCTGGCGCGCGGGCACGGTGCCGTGCAGCTTGCGGACCCGATCGGTCGAGTGGGCCCGGCATCGAAAGACGATGCCGGGCCCTTTCTATGGGGTCGAGACTCTGCACAGGCACGTGCCGACAACGCGACAGGAGACGCCATCACCGAGCCCCGCATCAACGACCGCATCCGAGTACCCGAAGTCCGACTGGTCGGACCTGACGGCGAACAGGTGGGGATCGTTTCCATCGGCGAGGCGTTACGCCTCGCGCAGGACTCCGAGTTGGATCTCGTCGAGGTCGCCCCCATGGCGCGCCCGCCGGTGGTCAGGCTCATGGACTACGGGAAGTTCAAGTACGAAGCGGCGCAGAAGGCCCGAGAGAGCCGACGCAATCAAACGCAGACGGTGATCAAGGAGATGCGGCTGCGCCTGAAGATCGACCCACACGATTACGAGACCAAGAAGGGCCACGTCGTCCGCTTTCTGAAGCAGGGCGACAAGGTGAAGGTGACCATCATGTTCCGCGGACGCGAGCAGTCCCGCCCCGAGATGGGGATGCGGTTGCTGCAGCGCCTGGCCAGTGATGTCGAGGAGCTCGGTTTCGTCGAGTCCACGCCACGCCAGGACGGTCGCAACATGGTCATGGTCATGGCCCCGCACCGCACTGCAGCTCAGAAGAAGCAGGCCGCCGCCAGCGAGGCCGGCCAAGCCAGCACCTCCGAATAGATCAGCCCAAAGCGAAGGAAGGCACCATGCCGAAAATGAAGACGCACAAGGGTGCCGCCAAGCGCATCAAGGTGACTGGCACAGGCAAGCTCATGCGCGAGAAGGCGAACAACCAGCACAAGTTCGAGTACAAGTCCTCTCGTCGTAAGCGTCGCCTCGACAGCGACACCGAAATCAGCCCCGCTGACAACCGGCGTATGCGCCGGCTGCTCGGCCTGTAGCGCAAGGAGTTCATCGATGGCACGCGTCAAGCGGGCAGTCAACGCCCACAAGAAGCGCCGCGCTGTACTCGAGGCCGCCAGCGGTTACCGCGGCCAGCGCTCGCGCCTGTACCGCAAGGCAAAGGAACAGCTGCTCCACTCGGCGACGTACAACTACCGCGACCGCAAGGTCCGCAAGGGTGACTTCCGCAAGCTCTGGATCACGCGGATCAACGCCGCGGCACGCCAGAACGACATGACCTACAACCGGTTCATGCAGGGCTTGAAGCTGGCGGGAATTCCGTTGGACCGCAAGGTCCTTGCCGAGCTCGCGGTCAACGACGCGGCGGCCTTCACGGCGTTGGTCACCTCGGCGCGCAGCGCCCTCGACGAAGCAGGACAGCTGACCGGTACGACGGCCGGCGCCGGGCGCGGGCCCGCCTGACCGGATCACGACCCACGCAGGGTCTGGTTCATCGCGTGCTCGCTGACCGCAACTCCAGCATCGTCGAGGCCCGCCGTCTGACCCGTCGCACCCGTCGGGATCAGGCCCGGGAGTTCCTCGCCGAGGGCCCGCAGGCAGTTCGTGAGGCGCTGGCAACTCCCGACGTCGTGCTCGAAGTGTTCGGCACCCCCGCGGCCTTCGACCTGCACGGCGACTGGTTGGCCGAGTCACCGGTGACCTTGCAGCCGATCAGCGAGAAGGCGGCCGCGGCATTGTCGGAGACAGTCCATCCGCAGGGTCTGATCGCGCGTTGTCGTTACGTCGACGTCGACCTCGCCGACATCGTCGGCACTCCACCGGTGTTGGTTGCGGTGTTAGCGGGGATTGCCGATCCGGGGAACGCCGGAACCATCCTTCGCACTGCCGACGCAGCAGGTGTCGATGCGGTGATCTTCACGGCCGGATCGGTGGATCCGTACAACGGCAAGTGTGTGCGGGCGAGCGCGGGCAGCTTGTTCCACCTGCCGATCGTGCGTGCGGCTCCGTTCGGTGAGGTGCGTACGACGCTGCGCGATGCCGGGCTGCAGATGCTGGGCGCGGAGGCTTCGGCGACACACAGCCTCGGGGAGCCGGAAACTGACCTGCTGCTGCAGGCGCCCTCGGCCTGGGTGTTCGGTAGCGAGGCGCATGGATTGGCCGCGATCGAGGCAGCACATCAGGCGACTGCGGATGAGGCCGCAGTGGACCGGTACGTCCGGATACCGATCTGGGGTCGCGCCGAGAGTCTGAACTTGGCCGCTGCAGCGTCGATCTGCCTCTATGCGTCCGCCTCGGCGCAGCGCGCGGCCGCGATGTCATGACGCGTTGCACCCACTGCAATGGGTTCAGATATCCGCGTTGCGTCTCTGCGGTTGGATAGAGCCACGATGTCCGGAGCAAACGATCCCTACGACCCCAAGCAGGTCGCGGTCCTGTCCGCGCAATCCCTGGACGCCGCAGTCGCCGATGCCACTGCGGCCTTCGACAAAGCGGCCGATCTCGACGCGTTGGCCGCCGTACGACCGGCCCACCTGGGGGAGCGGGCACCGATCTTCGCCGCCCGCCGAGAGCTCGGTGCGCTCCCGCCGGCCGCCCGCTCGGACGCCGGCAAGCGGGTCAACCTCGCTCGGCAGACCGTCGAGACCGCCTATGCCGATCGCCTGGCGGCGCTGACCGCCGAGCGCGACGAACGGGTGCTGGTCGAACAGATCGTCGATGTGACCCTGCCCGTCGACCGACGCCCGCGAGGCGCCCGGCACCCGCTCACGATGATCACCGACCGGATGGTCGATGTCTTCGTCGCCATGGGGTACGAGGTCGCCGAGGGACCGGAGGTCGAGGCCGAATGGTTCAACTTCGATGCCCTCAACTTCAAACCCGATCACCCGAGCCGCTCGCTGATGGACACCATGTTCGTCGACCCGCCGGACTCCGGTCTCGTGCTGCGTACCCACACGTCACCGGTCCAGGCGCGGGCGATGCTGGAGCGGGATCCGCCGATCTACATCGTCGCGCCGGGCCGGACGTACCGCACTGACGACCTGGACGCCACACACACGCCGGTCTTCGCCCAGATCGAGGGGCTCGTGGTCGACCGCGGGATCAGCATGGCGCACCTGCGCGGCACCCTTGACCACCTCGCCCGGGCGATGTTCGGCGACCAGGCAAAGACCCGATTCCGGCCGCACTTCTTCCCGTTCACCGAACCTTCGGCGGAGTTCGACGTGTGGTTCCCGGAGCACCGTGACGGACCGCAGTGGGTGGAGTGGGGCGGTTGCGGGATCGTCAATCCACGAGTCCTGATCGCCTGCGGCATCGATCCCGAGGAATACTCCGGGTTCGCCTTCGGCATGGGGATCGAACGGACACTGCAGTTCCGCCACGGCGTGACAGACATGCGCGACATGGTCGAGGGCGATGTCCGATTCGCCCGCGCGTTCGGCGTCGAGATCTGACCGGGGAGTCCTAGCTGATGCGCATACCCCTGTCCTGGCTCGCCGAATACGTCTCGCTCCCTGGCCCCGACCCCGTTGACCAGGTCGCCGACGTGCTCGTGCGCCTCGGTGTCGAGGTGGACGGGATCCACCGGGCGGACCTGGCCGGGCCGCTGGTGATCGGCCGGGTCCTCGAGATCGAGGACCTGACGGAGTTCAAGAAGCCGATCCGCTACTGCCAGGTCGAGGTCGGCGAGTCCGAGCCGCGCGGAATCGTCTGCGGCGCCACCAACTTCGCCGTGGGAGACATGGTCGTCGTCGCACTACCGGGGGCAGTCCTGCCCGGCGGGTTCGAGATCACCGCTCGCAAAACCTATGACCACGTCTCCGACGGGATGATCTGCTCGGCCCGGGAACTCGGTCTCGGCGACGATCACGCCGGCATCCTGGTGCTCGGCTCGGATCTCGTGGCCGAAGCAGGTGCCGCGGCGATTCCGCTGTTGGGATTGGACGACCCGGTGTTCGAACTGGAGGTCACGCCGGACCGGGGCGACCTGCTCTCGGTACGGGGCTTGGCCCGGGAGATCGGCCTCGGGCTCGGCGTTCCCAGTTCTGATCCGGGCAACCTCGAGCCGCTACAGATCAGTGGGCCACCGTCGTACGACATCCGCATCGAGGACACCGACGGCTGCCCGCGCTTCGTCGCGGTGGCGATGACCGGGCTGAATCCGGGCGCCACCAGTCCGGAGTGGATGCAGCGCCGGCTCACCCAGGCGGGGATCCGCGTGGTCAGCCTTGCCGTCGACGTGACGAACTTCGTCATGATCGAACTCGGTCAGCCGATGCATGCCTTCGACCTGGACCAGCTCAGCGGCCCGCTGGTGATCCGACGGGCGAAGCCGGGGGAGCGGTTGACCACATTGGACGGCGTTGCGCGGTCCCTGTCTGACGGCGATCTGCTGATCACCGATGACACAGGCCCGATCGGGATCGCGGCGGTCATGGGCGGCCGAACCACCGAGATCCACGACGGGACCACCAACCTGTTGCTGGAAGCCGCGCACTGGGATCCGGCAACGGTCTCGCGGACTTCTCGGGCGCACGGCCTGTTCAGTGAGGCCGCTCGACGGTTCGAACGTGGCGTCGATCCGGAAATGACGATCGCGGCGATCTCCCGTGCGGCGCAACTGTTGACCGAGTACGGCGGTGCCCGACCCGGCGGTGCCGTCGTGGACGTGGACAGCCGACGGCCGACTCCACCGGTGCATCTGGACGCGACCCTGCCGGCCAAAGTTGTCGGGGTCGACTACCCCGCCGAGCACGTGCGCGATCTGTTGACCAAGCTGGGGGCGAGCGTTGCCAGCGGTGCCGACGACCGGACGCTCGTGGTCACCCCACCCAGCTGGCGGCTTGATCTCGTCGACCCCAACGATGTCGTCGAAGAGATCGTCCGGTTGTCCGGGTACGACCAGGTTCCCTCAGTACTACCCATCGCTCCGGCCGGTCGAGGGCTGACCCCAGACCAACGTCGTCGACGCAGCATCGCGCGATCCTTGGCCGACCTCGGGTACGTCGAGGCACCGGCCTATCCGTTCGTTGACCCGGCGGTCTTCGATGCGCTGCGACTGCCGCCGGATGACCAGCGGCGCACTGCCATCCGGTTGGCGAATCCGATGTCCGAAACCGAACCGCTGATGCGGACGACGTTGCTCCCGGGGCTGCTGAAGACGCTGCGACGCAACCTCGGGCGCGGCCAGCGCGACGTGGGTCTGTTCGAGATCGGCCTCGTGGTCCGGCCCACGGTCGGCGCGCCTCCCGCCGCGATCCTGGGCGTCACCGGCCGGCCGGGGGACGAGGAGGTCGCTGCCCTCGAGGCCGCGGTGCCGCGGCAACCGTGGCGGGTCGGTCTCGTGGGCGTCGGCAATGCTGAGCTGGCCGGCTGGTGGGGCCCGGGACGCAGCTTCGATTGGACCGACGCGATCGCTGCCGCCACCGAGATCGGCTTCGCCGCGGGAGTCCGGATCCGGACCAGGGCCGATCAGCACGCCCCGTGGCATCCGGGCAGATGTGCCGCTCTGGTCGTCACCGCGGCCCATGGCGATGAGGTCGGCGTCGGGCACGCCGGCGAACTGCACCCGGGTGCGTGTGCCGCACTGGAAGTACCGACCGGCACGGTCGCGGTCGAACTCGAACTCGACCTGCTGCCGCCGTCCACCCCGGCGACCGCGCCGCGTCTGTCCGGTTTCCCGCCGGTACTCCTCGACGTCGCATTGACGGTCGCCGTTGCGGTCCCTGCGGCAGACGTGCTCGATGCACTTCGCGACGGCGCCGGTCAGCTGCTGGAGGAGTTGCGCCTCTTCGACGTCTACAGCGGTCCACAGGTCGGCGTGGGCTATCGCTCGCTCGCAGTCAACCTTCAGTTCCGCGCCCAGGACCGTACGTTGACCGTTGCCGAGGCAACCCAGGCGCGAGACGCGGCAGTGGCCGAGGCGCATCGACGTACCGGAGCTGTCCTGCGCACATGACGTACGAGGAGCTGTTGGCCCTGGCGAGGAAGTACGAGGGGGTAATGCTCGAGACGGTCACCGGCAAGAAGTTCACGGTAGGCGTCTACCTCGACTGCCCGTTCTTCACACCGGTGTCGAGCGGCAAGGGTCAGAGTGACGGCCGGAAGGCAGCCGAGCGATTCCTTGCCCGGTACAACAAGATCGGCAGCCTGCGGCCGGGCGACTACTCCGCCGTCACGCGCAACGCGTCCTACTTCGTCGCCTTGCTCAGCCAGCCCTGAAGGGCGTCGCGGTTCACCTGCGGGAAGGGCGGTCCCGATGCGTCGGGACCGCCCTTCCTGAGCTCGTTGCTACCACTGGTGCGCGACGTCAACCACCAGTCTCGAGTTGCCGCCTGGCCCGTCCAGCGTGAGGACCCGGAACGGCAGGCGGGCCCGCACGCCGAGGCCGATGGTGGTGTAGCCCTCGAAGCTGCCGGCGAACGCGACCTGGCGGAAGGTCTGCCAGCCGGTCACGTTCACGAGTTCGTTTCGGTTTGCCGGCCGGTAGGTCGGAAGTCCGTTCGCGTCGTAGGCCGGGCCGTAGAGGTGAATCTGCAGGAAGGCAGAGCCGCGCAGCGGGACGACAGCGCCCGAGCCGTCCTGCCGCACTGCCGGGACGTAACCGACGGTGTATCCCACGGGGGCGCCGTCGGCGTCCTTGAAGTCCATCACCAGCCGGTCGTAACAGGTGTTCTGGCCCGCTCGGACATTGGTCAGGGCGTCGGTCGACAACGCCCCGGCACTCTTGTCCAGCGATCCCCAGGTGATCGCGCAAGTCGGAGCCGCCTGCGCGAAGGTCGGCGCCACAACCGCCGTCGTCGCGACCGTCGCGATGACCGCAATCCATCTGAACCAGCTCTTCATGACATGACCCCTTCCAAGGTCAGCCGGAACGCGTGCGCGACGTCGTAGGTGATGTCGTGCGATGAAGACGTCCAATCGGGGCGGAAGGTTGCACAGTGATCAAATCGTGACGAGCGACGTGCTGGCCGGACAGGCTGAGCTGGGCGGACACCGACGCGTCGCATGGGAATTGCCAGCTCAGCGTCTACGGTGAGTCCATGCTTCGCGACGGTCCGATTCCGCGGTTTGTCCACGGAATCCTCGAGTACGCCTTCGGTGTTCTGTTCATCGCCGCCCCATTCCTGTTCGATTTCGAGTCCGGGGCGGCCACCGGGATGTCAGTCGCGATCGGCGTGCTGACCCTCATCCTGGCCGCGGTCAGCGAAGGACCGGTCAGCCTGGTCAACCAGCTGCCGGTTCTGCTGCACGTGGTCATGCTCTATCTGCTGGCGGTCTTCCTGATCGCTGCTCCGTTCCTCCTGGACTTCGCCGACGAAGTAGCACCGCGCAACTTCTTCATCGTCTGCGGGGTTGTGCTCCTCCTGATCACTATCGGTACGCGCTTTCGCCGGAGCGAACCTCAAGCCAAGCCGGAGCCGGCCAGGCGATCCCCAGCTGCCCGCCCGGCCGAGGCGCCGGAGCAGGCCCGCTCCCTGCCGCCGCAGGAGCCGATGTCGCAACCTCCGCCGCCGGGGAGCACCCTTCCTCCGGTGCCCGCACCGCAACGGATGCCGCCGCAGTCCTGACCCCCGGCTCTGCATAGTGATTCAGCATCAGGCATAATATGCGGCGTGTCGATAAGCGTGCAGCCCTTTACCGCGGCGGTAGCCGGGGCCTCGGGTTATGCAGGCGGCGAGGTATGCCGCTTACTCGCCGCACACCCGTCGATCGAGTTGCGAACCGTCTGCGCCGACTCCTCTGCCGGTGATCTGCTCAGCACCCACCATCCACATCTGCACGGGCTCGGTGCCTACGTCCTCGCAGCTACCGATCCCGCGACCCTGGCCGGCCACGACGTGGTCTTCCTCGGCCTGCCGCATGGGCACTCCGCCGCAGTAGCCGACACCCTGTCGGCGGACACGCTCGTGGTCGATCTTGGTGCCGACCACCGGTTGTCGAGCGCGGCCGCCTGGGAGCGGTGGTATGGCGGTGGGCACGCCTCGGCGTGGCCGTACGGGATGCCCGAACTTCCCGGGGCCCGCGAGAAGTTGAGCGGAGCCCGGCGGATCGCGGTGCCCGGCTGTTACCCCACGGCCGCGATCCTGGCCATGGGCCCGGCGCTTGCGGCCGGCCTTGTGGGACCCGACGTCGTCATCGTTGCCGCCAGTGGCACCTCCGGGGCAGGACGCAAAGCCACCACGAACCTGTTGGGGAGCGAGGTGATGGGCGCGGCAAGCGCCTACGGCGTCGGGGGGGTCCACCGGCACACCCCCGAGATCGCCGAGCACCTGAGCGCTGCCGCGGGAAACGACGTACGGGTGTCCTTCACCCCGGTGTTGGCTCCGATGTCGCGGGGGATCCTTGCGACCTGCAGCGCGCCGCTGGTGGGCGATGTTGATCCGGCTGCTGCAATGTCGGTGTACGCGAAGGCCTACGCAGCCGAGCCGTTCGTCACCCTGCTTCCGGACGGCGCATGGCCGTCCACCGCCGCCGTCCTCGGGTCGAACTGCGTCCACCTCCAGGTTGCCGTCGATACCGACGCCGGTCGTCTGGTCGTCGTAGCGGCGTTGGACAACCTGACGAAGGGCACGGCCGGCGCTGCGATTCAGAGCGCCAACCTCGCGCTCGGGCTGCCGGAAACGCTCGGACTTCCCATGATCGGAGTTGCGCCGTGACAGTCACCGCACCTCAGGGTTTCCGGGCAGCCGGGGTTGCCGCCGGACTCAAGTCATCCGGTGGTCTCGATGTAGCGCTCGTAGTCAACGACGGTCCGGCCAACTCCGCGGCTGGGGTGTTCACGCGGAATCGGGTCCGCGCAGCGCCGGTCCTGTGGTGCGAGCAGGTGGTCACGACCGGGCAGCTGCGCGCGGTGGTCCTGAACTCCGGTGGTGCCAACGCGTGCACCGGACCCGATGGCTTCGCCGATACCCACCACACCGCCGAGCACGTGGCCGAAGAACTGGGCCTCGGCGCCATCGATGTCGCCGTCGCGTCCACCGGTCTGATCGGTCTGCGCCTGCCGATGCCGCAGCTGCTGTCTGGGATCACCGCCGCGGTCAAGGAACTGTCCACCGAAAACGGATCCACCGCCGCAGAGGCGATCATGACCACCGACTCGGTGCCCAAGCAGGCGATGATTACCCGCGACGGGTTCACCGTGGGCGGTATGGCAAAGGGCGCCGGCATGCTCGCGCCAGGGCTGGCCACGATGCTCGTCGTTCTCACCACCGATGCGGATGCTCCAGCCGAAACCCTGGATTCCGCCCTGCGCGCGGCCACCGCCCTGACCTTCGACCGAGTGGACAGTGACGGCGCGATGTCGACCAACGACACGGTGCTGTTGCTCGCGAGCGGGGCCAGCGGCGTCGCTCCCGATCGGGCAATCCTCACGGCAGCGGTGACCGAGGTCTGTCAGGACCTCGCCCAGCAATTGCTCTCCGACGCGGAAGGTTCGACCAAGGACATCTCGATCACCGTCGAGCAAGCCGCCAGCGTCGACGACGCGGTGGAAGTCGCCCGATCGATCGCCCGCAACAATCTGGTGAAGTGCGCCTTCTTCGGCGCCGACCCCAACTGGGGACGGATTCTCGCCGCCGTCGGCACCACTGACGCCGCATTCGATCCCGACCGATTGGACGTCGTCATCAACGGTGTCGAGGTCTGTCGGACCGGCGGCATCGGCGAGGACCGCGACACCTGCGACCTCTCCGGCCGCGACGTCGACGTGCGCGTCCGGCTGCATGCCGGCGATCAGCAGGCGACCGTGTGGACCAATGACTTGTCTTTGGCCTACGTGCACGAGAACTCGGCCTACAGCTCATGAGGCGAGCATCGCAGGAGTTGGCCGCCATTCATTCAGTGCACGAGAACTCGGCCTACAGCTCATGAGCGCGCAGACCGCTCAGGCCGTGGTCCGGCGGTGGGGGAGCAGCCGGCCGATGCGGCCCGACGACCCGGAGCGGGACGCGGCCCGCGCGGCGATCCTGATCGATGCGCTGCCGTGGCTGAAGGAGTTCTTCGGCCAAGTCGTCGTCATCAAGTACGGCGGCAACGCGATGATCGACGAGGACCTGAAGCGCGCCTTTGCCGAGGACATGGTCTTCCTGCGCTATGTCGGTATCCGCCCGGTCGTCGTGCACGGCGGCGGTCCGCAGGTGTCGGCGATGTTGGGCCGCCTCGGGATCGAGAGTGAGTTCCGGGCCGGACTGCGAGTCACCACCGAGGAGACGATCGACATCGTCCGGATGGTGCTGGTCGGGCAGGTCGGGCGGGAGTTGGTGGGCCTGATCAACTCGCACGGCTCGCACGCCGTCGGACTCTCGGGTGAGGACGCGCACCTCTTCACTGCCGAACGAACGATGGCTCAGGTGGATGGCGAACCCGTGGACATCGGGCTGGTCGGGGATGTGGCCACGGTCAACCCGGCTGCGGTGCTCGATCTTGTCGCCGCCGGCCGGATTCCGGTGGTCTCGTCGGTGGCGCCGGACATCGACGGCGTCGTACACAACCTCAACGCCGACACCGCGGCGGCGGCACTGGCGGTGGCGCTGGCGGCGGTCAAGCTGGTGGTCCTCACTGATGTCGAGGGGCTCTACAGCGACTGGCCGGACAGGACTTCCCTGGTCCAACAGATCACGACCGGCGAACTCGAGTCGGTCTTGCCGCTCATCGACAGCGGAATGGCACCGAAGATGGCCGCCTGCCTGCGCGCCGTACAGGGTGGCGTCCGGCGCGCCACAGTGGTGGACGGCCGCCTGCCGCACGCGCTGCTGCTCGAAATGCTGACCAGCGAGGGCACCGGCACCATGGTGGTGCCCTCATGAGTGAGGACGCCGCGTCATGACCACGACAAGCAGCCTGATCGACCGGTGGGACGCGGTGATGGGCGCAACTACCGAACCCCACCACTTGCGCTGGTCCGTGGCCAGGGAGCTCAGGTCTGGGACGAGACCGGCAAGTCCTACCTGGATCTGATCGGTGGCATCGCGACCAACGTCCTCGGACATGCCCACCCCGCCGTCGTCGAAGCTGTCAGCCGGCAGATCGCCGCACTCGGCCACACCTCCAACCTCGTCGTCAACGAGCCCGGAGTCCGGCTGGCCGAGCGGTTGCTGGACCTGGTCGGCCGCCCCGGGCGCGTGTTCTTCTGCAACTCCAGGCGGGAGAAGACCAACGAGGCAGCCTTCAAGGCCTCCCGGCTGACCGGACGGACTGGGGTTCGTCGCCGCCCTCGGCGCCTTTCACGGCCGCACCATGGGCGCGCTGGCGATGACCGGACAACCTGACAAGGCCTTGCCGTTCGCTCCTCTTCCGGGCGGAGTACGCACGTCCCGTACGGCGACGTCGCAGCATTGGAAGCCGCGGTCGACGAGTCGACGGCGATGGTGATCCTGGAGCCGATCCTCGGCGAGGCCGGGGTCCACCCGGCCCCGAGCGGGTACCTCGCCGCCGCCGAAGCGGCAGCGCACGACAGCGGCGCGCTGTTCGCCGTGGACGAGGTCCAGACCGGTATGGGACGTACCGGTGCCTGGTTCGCCCATCAGGCCGCGGTGTTCGAGCCCGACGTACTCACCCTGGCGAAGGCACTCGGCGGGGACTCCCGCTCGGGGCGATGCTGGCATTCTCGGCCCGGCCGCCGAGCTGCTGCAGCCCGGCAGCCACGGATCCACCTTCGGGGGCAACCCGGTCTCCTGCGCCGCGGCGCTCGCCGTCCTGGACACCATCGTTGCCGATGACCTGCTCCGCCGGGCCAAGCACATCGATGCCTTCGTCGCCGATGGCATCGCCGCCCTCGGCCATCCCTTGTACACCGGGGTCCGGGGTGAGGGGGCGTTGTTGGTGATCACCTTGGCCGAACCGCACGCGGCCGAGGTGGAGACTGCGCTGCGCGCGGCAGGATTCCTGGTCAACGCCGTCGCCCCTGACGCGATCAGATTGGCGCCGCCGCTCGTGGTCAGTGACGATCAGCTCGGCGCGTTCCTCGACGCGCTCGAGGCGATCATCCCAAGGAGCGATACATGACCCGGCACTTCCTGCGTGACGACGACCTCACCGCCGACGAGCAAGCCCAGGTCCTGGCGCTCGCCGCGCTGCTCAAGGCCAAACGCCCGGCCGGTCCCCGCCCACTGGATGGGCCTCGCACAGTCGCCTTGATCTTCGACAAGCCCTCCACCCGCACTCGGGTGTCCTTCTCGATCGGGATCGCTGAACTGGGCGGATATCCACTCGTGATCGACGCGCAGAACACGCAACTCGGCCGCGGCGAACCGATCGAGGACACCACCCGGGTCCTGGACCGGCAGTGCGCTGCCATCGTCTGGCGGACGTTCGGCCAAGAACGGATCGATGCCATGGCCTCGGTGAGCCGGGTACCCGTGGTCAACGCTCTCACCGACCAGTTCCACCCCTGCCAGGTCCTTGCCGACCTGCAGACCGTCGCGGAACGCCGCGGCGCACTGCCCGGCTTGACGCTGACCTATCTCGGAGACGGGGCCAACAACATGGCCCACTCGTACCTGCTCGGCGGCGCGCTCGCCGGCATGCACGTACGAATCGGCTCGCCGGATGGCTACCAGCCGGACCCGGCGATCCTCGAGCGGGCGCGGGAGTTGGCGGTCCCGACCGGCGGCTCGGTGCTGTGGACTTCCGACCCCGCGGCTGCCGCAGAAGGCGCCGACGTGCTTGCCACCGACACCTGGATCTCCATGGGTCAGGAGGGCGAGGGCGATCACCGGGCGACGCCGTTCGCGCCGTACGCCATCGACAACGCAGCCGTGGACCGGGCCGACGACGACGTCATCGTCTTGCACTGTCTGCCCGCATACCGGGGCAAAGAGATCGCGGCAGAGGTGATTGACGGACCCTGCAGCGCGGTGTGGGACGAGGCGGAGAACCGGTTGCACGCGCAGAAGGCGTTGCTGGTCTGGTTGCTGCAAGAGCGGTGGGTTTCATGACGATGGCCGCACCGTTGACCCGCAGTGCCCGGCACGCCCGGATCATCGACTTGATCGAGGCGGAGACGTTTCACTCACAGGCCGACCTCGCTGCCGCCCTGCAAGCCGACGGCATCGAAGTCACCCAGGCGACGTTGTCGCGTGATCTCGACGAGCTTGGCGCGGTGAAACTCCGGGGTGTCGATGGTGAGCCGGCGAGCTACGTGCTGCCGCAGGAGGGTGGATCGCCGTTGCGCCCGGCGCGCCGACCTCCGGATGCACTGGTGCATCGCCTGGGCGACCTGCTCATCGGTGTCGAAGCCAGCGCGAACCTGGTGGTCGTCCGAACCCCGCCGGGAGCCGCTCAGTTCCTCGCCTCAGCGGTGGACAAAGCTGGCCTCCCGGCGACGTTGGGCACTATCGCCGGCGACGACACCGTTCTGGTGATCACCCGCGACCCCGACGGGGGTCAGGCGCTGGCAGCTGAACTTGCTGCTCTGGCCGCACGTGGCCGGGGCACCTCTGCACCCCTCAAGCCATCCACGAACCACTCGAGCAAATCGAACAACTCGAACAACTCGAACAACTCGAACAACTCGACAAGGAGAAACATGTCGTCCCATGAGCGCGTCGTCCTTGCCTATTCAGGTGGGCTGGACACCTCAGTAGCGATCGGCTGGATCGCCGAAGCGACCGGAGCCGAAGTGGTCGCTGTCGCCTGTGATGTCGGCCAGAACGGCGAAGACCTCGAGGTGATCCGCAAGCGCGCGCTCGAGTGCGGCGCGGTCGAGGCGGTTGTCGCCGACCTCCGCTCCGAGTTCGCTGCCGATTACTGCGGTCCGGCATTGCGGGCCAACGCCTTGTACATGGACCGCTATCCGCTGGTCTCGGCGTTGTCGCGCCCGGTCATCGCAAAGGCCCTGGTCAGCGCGGCCCAGACCTATGGAGCCGACACCGTGGCGCACGGTTGCACCGGCAAGGGCAACGACCAGGTCCGGTTCGAAGTCGGCATCGCTGCGCTCGCTCCGCACATGAAGGTGCTCGCACCGGTCCGGGATTCAGGTATGACCCGCGACAAGGCAATCGCCTTCGCCGAGGAGCGGTCGCTGCCGATCGACGTCACCAAGAAGTCGCCGTACTCCATTGACCAGAACCTCTGGGGCCGCGCGGTCGAGACCGGATTCTTGGAGGACATCTGGAATGCACCGATCGAGGACGTCTACGAGTACACCCAGGATCCGGCGATCCCGCGGGACCCGGACGAGGTCGTCGTCGGATTCACCGAGGGAATCCCGACCTCGATCGATGGCGAAGCGGTATCCGTTCTGCAGGCGATCGATGTCCTCAACCGGCGGGCCGGTGCTCAGGGCGTCGGGCGACTGGACATGGTCGAGGACCGGCTGGTCGGCATCAAGAGCCGGGAGGTGTACGAGGCTCCCGCGGCAATCGCGTTGATCACGGCCCACCAGGAACTCGAGAGCGTCACCGTCGAGCGCGACCTCGCCCGGTTCAAGCGCCAGGTCGAGCAGCGGTGGTCCGAGCTCGTGTATGACGGTCTCTGGTTCTCCCCGCTCAAGCGCGCGCTGGATGCCTTCATTGCTGAAGCCAGTCGAAACGTCACCGGTGAGGTGCGGATGACTCTGCACGGCGGGCGCGCAGTGCCCACCGGCCGGCGCAGCGCGGCCTCCCTCTACGACTTCGGCCTCGCGACCTACGACTCGGACGACACGTTCGACCAGGGTCTGGCCAAGGGGTTCGTCGAGTTGTGGGGACTCCCCAGCAAGCTCGCCGCGGCAAGGGATCAGCGTCTGGCAGGCTCCGGGCAGTGACCCCCGAATCCCTTGGCCAAGCCGAGGGAGAACGCAACCGGTTGTGGGGTGGCCGATTCGCCTCGGGCCCAGCGCCGGCGCTCGCGGCACTGTCTCGTTCGGTGCACTTCGAGTGGCGGCTGGCTCCGTACGAACTCCTCGCCTCTCGGGGGCACGCTCGGGTCCTGCACCGTGCCGACCTGCTCACCGCCGCCGAGCTGGCCCAGATGCTGGCGGCGCTGGACGAGCTCGACGCGGCCGTGCGGGACGGCAGCTTCCTCCCGAGTGCCGACGATGAGGACGTCCACGCCACGCTGGAGCGGGCTCTGATGCAACGGTTGGGGGCGCTGGGCGGAAAGCTCCGCGCCGGACGAAGCCGCAACGATCAGATCGCCACCGACTTGCGTCTCTACCTGCGCGATCAGGTCCGGCTGATCGTTGCCGGCGTGGCCGATCTGGAGGCCGCTCTGGTCTCCCAAGCCGAAGACCATCGGGACGCGCCGGCGCCGGGGCTCACGCATCTGCAGCACGCACAGCCGATTCTGTTCGCCCACCAGCTACTGGCCCACGTGCACGCATTGGCCCGGGATGTGGCGAGGTTTCTCGACTGGGACAAGCGGGCGGCGATCAGCCCGCTGGGGGCCGGCGCGTTGGCCGGGTCGTCGCTGCCGCTGGACCCGGATGCGGTGGCGGCTGAGCTCGGGTTCGACTCGGCGGCCACCAATTCGTTGGACGCGGTGTCCGACCGGGACTTCGCCGCGGAGTTCCTCTTCGTGGCGGCCCTGCTCGGCGTGCACCTGTCCCGGCTGGGCGAGGAGGTCATCCTCTGGGCGACGACCGAATTCGGCTGGGTGGAACTGGACGATTCCTACGCGACCGGATCGTCGATCATGCCGCAGAAGAAGAACCCGGATATCGCTGAACTCGCCCGCGGCAAGTCAGGGCGGCTGATCGGCAACCTGACGGGTCTGTTGGCGATGCTCAAGGGTCTGCCGCTCGCCTATGACCGGGATCTCCAGGAGGACAAGGAGCCGGTGTTCGACACCGTCGACCAGCTGGTTCTCCTGCTTCCCGCGCTGGCCGGGATGATGGCGACGCTGCGCGTCGACGAGCAGCGACTCGCAGCCTCGACCACGACGGGCCACGCTCTTGCCACCGAAGTGGCCGACTGGCTCGTACGTTCTGGGGTGCCGTTCAGCGAGGCGCACGAGGTGAGCGGAGCCCTGGTCCGCCGGGCCGGTGTCGAGGGAGTGGAGCTGTGGCAGCTCTCGGATGACGCGTTGCGCCAGGTCGATGCTCGGCTCACGCCAGACGTACGCCGGGTCCTCACGATCCGGCATGCCCTGGATGCCAGGTCAACCACCGGGGGGACCGCCCCGGTACGCGTGGCCGAACAGATCAGCGCGCTCAGCCGCCTCGTCGGCGAGCATCGAGCCTGGAGTCAGCGCGTCCTGCGTGATCCCTCGTCCTGACCCCTTGTTCACTGTGCCGAAAGTTTGCTTCCTGTTCCTGTCGAAGTCCGTCGGATTCGTTCGTGGTGACAGTGAGGGCAGTTGGCAACCGGCCAGCAGCCACATGCACCCAGGAGCTCCTCAGGACCACGCAAACCCTGACCACCACGCAGACTTCGACCTGCGGCACAAAGGCGGAACAGATCACGCGTTCCTTGCTCGGCTACGGCGTCGTTGCCGGCCCGCTCTACGTCGGGGTGTCGCTCGTCCAGGCGTTGACCCGCGAGGGTTTCGACCTCAGCCGTCACCAGTGGAGCCTGCTGGCCAACGGCAGTGCGGGCTGGATCCAGATCCTGAACTTCGGGCTCACTGGCGCGGCTCTGGTCGCGTTTCCGTTGGACTCCGTCGGCAGTTGGCCGGAGGGTCAGCGGCCACCTGGGCACCGAGGTTGATCGCAGCGTTCGGCATCAGCATGGTTGTCGCCGGTGCCTTCCGAGCCGATCCCGCGCTCGGCTTTCCGGTCGGCACACCTGAGGCTCCTGGACTCATCAGCTGGCACGGGATGGTGCACTTCACGGCCGCGGCGCTCGGTTTCGCCTGCGTCGGTGCGGCGTGCTTCGTGCTTGCCGGCCGGTACGGAGCGGAACGGCGCAACGGCCGGGCGATGTTCGCCCGAGTCACCGGCGTCGGCTTCCTGGGCGGCTTCGCTGCCGTCGCCTCCGGCGGTGGTAGCGCGGTGGCCAACCTGATCTTCGTGGCCGCAGTGCTGCTGGTGTTCACCTGGATCACGACCGTGGCAATGGACCGCTATCGCCATGTCGGAATCAGCCGGTAATCGCCGGCGGCGACCAACTATCAAGGAGAGCAATCATGCGCTACGTAGTCCTCCGCGGCAGTCAGATGGACCGACCTCCACCCGCTGAGCTCATGCAGGGAATCATGGATCTCGGAGCCGATGCGACCCGGACCGGCGCCCCTTCTCGACACCGCCGGGCTGGCACCGAGCGCTGCCGGAGCCAGGATCGAGGTGACCGGCGGCCGGCTCAGCGTCATGGACGGACCGTTCACCGAGGCGAAAGAGCTGATCAGCTACGCGATCTACGACGTCGCGTCGAAGGAAGAAGCGATCCAGTGGACCAACCGGTTCATGCAACTGCACATCGACCTCTGGCCGGGCTGGGAAGGCAATGCTGACGTGCTGAAGGTGTTCGGACCGGAGGGTGCATCGATACTGACCGGGATGACATCCGACAGGAGGACCGCACCGACAGCCGACGACGTCGAAACGGTGCACCGCACGATCACGGCTGTCTGGCGGATGGAGTCCGCCCGGCTGATCGGCGCACTCGCCCGCGTGACCGGCGATCTCGGCACCGCGGAAGAACTCGCCCAGGACGCCCTTGTCGTGGCACTCGAACGGTGGCTGAGGTCGGGGGTACCGCCGAACCCCGGCGGCTGGCTGATGACCACGGCTCGCAACCGCGCAGTCGACCGTTACCGTCGCGATGCCGTACTTCGCGGCAAGCTGCAGACGGTCGGCAACGACCAACGGGTCGCCGAGCTGGCCGAGGACGATGACGCCTGGGCTGACGCGCTCGATGACTACGTCGGCGACGACCTGCTGCGATTGATTCTCACCGCCTCTCATCCGGTTCTCCCGCTCGAAGGACAGGTCGCACTGACCCTGCGGTGCGTGACCGGTTTGACCACTGCCGAGCTTGCCCGCGCCTTCCTGGTGCCCGAAGCGACAATGGGACAGCGGATCGTCCGGGCGAAGAAGACCTTGCGCGAGCACGGCGTCAGCTTCGAACTGCCGACCGAGCAGGAGTCGGCTCAGCGGCTGGCCGCGGCGCTCGAGGTGATCTTCCTGATCTTCAACGAGGGCTACGCCGTCACTTCCGGCACGGACTGGACCCGGCCCGACCTGTGCCATGAGGCGATCCGGCTCGGCCGGGTCCTGGCCGGCCTCGTGCCGGGTGAGCCCGACGTGCACGGACTGCTCGCGCTCATGGAGATCCAGGCCTCGCGACTGGGCGCCTGTACCGATGGATCCGGCCAGCCCCTGCTGCTGGCCGATCAGGACAGAGGCCGCTGGGATTGCTCGCTCATCCGCCGGGGACTCGAGGCACTTGACCGGGCCCAGGCGTTGCCTGCGCCGATCGGGCCCTACACCCTGCAGGCCGCGATCGCGGCTTGCCATGCGCGCGCTGCGTCCTTCGCGGAGACCGATTGGGCTGCGATCAGCGAGCTCTACGGGCTCCTCCGGGACGTCTGGTCGACTCCCGTGGTCGAGCTGAATCGAGCAGTGGCCGTGGGAATGGCCTCGGGCCCGGCCGACGGGCTGGCCATCGTCGACGAACTCTGCGCATCGGGCAGCCTCGAGGGCTATCCGTTGCTTGCGGCGGTACGCGGTGACCTGTTGGCCCGACTGGGCCGAGACGACGAAGCCCGTGCCGAGTTCGGCCGAGCAGCGTCCCTGACCGGCAATGCGGGCGAGCAGGCGCTGTTCGTCCGCCGGGCACAGCCGCCGGGAGGCTCACCTGACGACGACTGAGCAGTCCTCGCCTTGTGTGGAGCGGCCGCCGTGCCGGAGGTGAAGCTCGCCCGCCTGCTTGCGGCGTCGGCAACAGAGGTGGCACCGGCCCTGCTCGGCGGGCTGATCCGGCACCGATCGCCCGAGGGCGTGGTCGCTGTCCGCCTGACCGAAGTCGAGGCATACAGCGGCAATGGCAGCGATCCCGCAGCGCACAGCCATCGCGGCCCGACGCCGCGGACCGAGGTCATGTTCGGCGACGCCGGTCGGTTGTACGTCTACTTCAGCTACGGGATGCACTGGTGCGCCAACGTGGTGTGCGGTCCGGTCGGGGTGGGGGAGGCCGTATTGCTCCGGGCCGGTGAGGTGGTCGAGGGGATGGAGTTGGCCAGGAGTAGGCGCCCGGCCGCGCGGCGCGACGTCGACCTCGCCCGCGGTCCGGCGCGGCTCACCCAAGCACTCGGGATCACCGGTCCGGACAACGGTTCGACGCTTCTTGACCCGGAGTCCAGGCTGGTGTTGACCATCCCCGCCAAGCGCCTGCCGGGCGACCGGATTCGGAGCGGCCCGCGGGTGGGAATCACCAAGGCGGCCGACCTGCCATGGCGATACTGGATCGATGGCGAGGCAACCGTCAGCCGGCCGACATCGCGGTCGTGACCGCCGTCGGCGCGCCGTGCCCGCGGGCGTGCCGTTGTGATCCGGCCGCCTGCCGCCTAGCCTCCTAGCTCTGCACATCCGGAACGCGAGACGACCGCGGAGGCTTGTCGCGTGCACGAATTGTCCATCACGCAGAGCGTCGTCGATGTTGTCACTCGGCGGACCGGTCAGGATCGCGTGGCCAAAGTGCACCTGCAGATCGGCAAGCTGTCCGGAATCGTGCCGGATTCCGTACGGTTCTGCTTCGAGCTCATCGCAGCCGACACACCTCTGGCCGGCGCCGTGCTGGAGATCGACGAACCGCTCGGTCGCGGGCAATGCCGGACCTGCGGTGCCGAGTTCGAGTTACATGATCTGATCCTGCTGTGCCCCTGCGGAAGCGCTGATGTGGAACTCGTGGCAGGCACCGAACTGGCCGTGAAGTCTGTGGAGGTCGTCTGAATGTGTGTCACGTGTGGTTGCGGCGACCCGACGGGAGTGCGGGTGAGCGCGCCGGGCACGCTCCAGACGACCCTGCAGCAGGCCGATCATGACCATCCGCACGATCATGACCATCCGCACGATCATGACCATCCGCACGATCATGACCATCCGCACGATCATGACCATCTGCACTATCATGACCATCCTACACGATCATGACCATCCCGCCTTGGCTCCGGCGACGCGGACCATCGACATCGAGCAGGAACTGCTGGCCAAGAACGACCTTCTGGCCGCCCGAAACCGGGCCTGGCTCGCCGAGCATCGGATCGCCGCGATCAATCTGATGAGTTCGCCAGGTTCGGGCAAGACCACCCTGCTCGAGCGAACCATCACCGAAACCAGTCGGGATCGGGCGATCTGTGTGATCGAGGGCGATCAAGAAACCCTGTTCGATGCTGAACGCATTCGAGCCACCGGTGCCGCCGTAGTCCAGGTGAACACCGGCGCCGGCTGCCACCTCGACGCGGACATGCTGCGGCGGGGGATGGCCAGCCTTGAACCGCCGGACGGGTCGTTGCTCTTGATCGAGAATGTCGGCAACCTCGTGTGTCCGTCGCTCTTCGATCTCGGCGAGGCGGGCAAGGTGGTCGTCATCTCGGTCACCGAAGGCGATGACAAGCCGCTCAAATACCCGCACATGTTCGCCGCCGCGGACCTCATCCTGGTCAACAAGGTCGACCTGCTCCCGTACGTGGAATTCGATGTGGATCGCTGCGCGCGCGATGCTCGCAGCCTCAATCCTGGGGTCGAGGTCCTCCCACTGTCGGCGAAGAGCGGCGTCGGGATGGCTGCCTGGTACGGGTGGCTTGCCGGTCGGTGAACCGGTGCCGGCTCGCGACAGTCGAGACGAAATACGGCACAGATGTGCGTTCTAAATGGTGACCCGGCATAGGGGAATTGGGCGCGCTCAACTTTGCCCAATAAGGGTGTCCTAACCAAATTCATAAAAGGCCCCTATTGCGCGCCCTTTTGCATCTGACACGCCTCGATTGACCAGCAAATGCTTGACACGACTTTTGCCGCCGAGTAGACCGAGATGTACATCACACCGGGGGCCGATCCGGGTCTTCGCGACGGGGCTCAAGCAGAGGGCCCAGAGAGCTGGCAGCCATGCAGACAGCCGAAGCCATAGCCGCGGAACAGACCTTGATTCATGTTCTGTGGATCAATGCGGGGCTCAGTTGCGATGGGGACTCGGTCGCACTGACCGCGGCCACTCAGCCCAGCATCGAAGAGATCGCGCTCGGCTCCCTTCCGGGATTACCGCAGATCGCCGTGCACTGGCCGCTGATTGACTTCGAGTGCGGGCCCAATGGCGGGGCTGATGACTTCCTGGAGTGGTTCTTCAAGGCCGATCGCGGTGAATTGGAACCGTTCGTGTTAGTCGTCGAAGGCTCCATCCCGAACGAGCAGCTGCACGACGAGGGTTACTGGTGCGGATTCGGCAACGACCCGGCAACGGGTCAGCCCATGACCACCAGCGAGTGGCTGGACCGGCTGGCACCCAAAGCGACGGCAATTGTCGCGGTCGGCACCTGTGCCACCTACGGCGGCATCCACGCCATGGCCGGCAACCCGACCGGCGCCATGGGCGTTCCGGACTATCTCGGCTGGGACTGGAAGTCCAAGGCGGGCATCCCGATCGTGTGTGTGCCCGGGTGTCCCATCCAGCCGGACAACCTGTCCGAAACCCTGACCTACCTGCTCTATATGGCCACCGGTCAGGCTCCGATGATCCCGCTCGACGAGGCGCTGCGCCCGACCTGGCTGTTCGGCAAGACCGTGCACGAAGGCTGCGACCGGGCCGGCTACTACGAGCAGGGCGACTTCGCCGAGGAGTACGGCTCGCCCAAGTGCATCGTGAAGCTGGGCTGCTGGGGTCCGGTCGTCAAATGCAACGTGCCCAAGCGCGGCTGGATGAACGGCATGGGCGGTTGTCCCAATGTCGGCGGGATCTGCATCGGCTGCACGATGCCGGGATTCCCCGACAAGTTCATGCCGTTCATGGACGAGCCGCCGGGCGGGAAGTTGTCCACGGCTGCAGTGGGGATCTACGGGCGCACGATCAGCAAGCTGCGCACCGTGACCACCCGAACGGTCGACAAGGAACCGAAGTGGCGCTCCAAGGGCCGTGAGTTGACCACGGGCGCAACCCGCACCTGGTAATCGAGAACCCGTTGTCGGTACCGCGTAGTCCGTACCTGGAAACGCCACCCCCCGTGGTGTCGGCTCGCGAAGTCGCGAACGACACTCTTGCCAACTAGCCGAAAGGCCAAGCAATGACGTCGACGATCCCCAGCCCAACGACCAACAGAGACACCGGCAACGACCTCGTCGAGATGGCCTGGGATCCGGTAACCCGGATCGTGGGCAGCCTCGGCATCTACACCAAGATCGATTTCAAGCAGAAGGAAGTCGTCGAGTGCCACAGCACCTCATCGATCTTCCGCGGCTACTCGATCTTCATGAAGGGCAAGGACCCGCGGGACGCGCACTTCATCACGAGCCGGATCTGCGGCATCTGCGGCGACAACCACGCCACCTGTTCCTGTTACGCGCAGAACATGGCGTACGGGGTCAAGCCGCCGCACCTCGCTGAGTGGATCGTCAACCTCGGTGAGGCCGCCGAGTACATGTTCGACCACAACATCTTCCAGGAAAACCTGGTGGGGGTGGACTACTGCGAGCGGATGATCGCGGAGACCAACCCGGGCGTCCTCGAGCGGGCCAACGCCACTCCCGCCCCGCACGCCGGCGAGCACGGCAACCGCACCATCGGCGACATCATGCGCTCGCTCAACCCGTTCACCGGGGAGTTCTACCGGGAGGCACTGCAGGTCAGCCGGTACACCCGCGAGATGTTCTGCCTGATGGAAGGGCGCCACGTGCACCCCTCCACGCTGTACCCGGGCGGCGTCGGCACGGTTGCGACCATCCAGTTGATGACCGACTACATGACCCGGCTGATGCGCTACATCGAGTTCATGAAGAAGGTCGTCCCGATGCACGACGACCTGTTCGACTTCATGTATCAAGCCCTGCCCGGTTACGAGCAATCCGGTCTGCGTCGCACGTTGCTGGCTTGCTGGGGCTCATTCCAGGACCCCGACTTCTGCAACTTCGAGTACAAGGACATGACCGAGTGGGGTCGCAAGATGTTCGTGACCCCGGGCGTCGTCGTCGACGGCAAGCTGGTCACGACCGACCTCGTCGACATCAACCTCGGTATTCGGATCCTGCTCGGTTCGTCGTACTACGACGACTGGGAGCACCAGGAGATGTTCGTCAAGAACGACCCGTTGGGTAACCCGGTCGACCGCCGGCATCCCTGGAACCAGCACACGAACCCTCGTCCGCAGAAGCGCGACATGGACGACAAGTACAGCTGGGTCATGTCCCCACGTTGGTTCGACGGCAAGGACCACCTTGCTCTCGACACCGGCGGTGGCCCCCTGGCCCGGCTCTGGTCCACGGCGCTGGCGAAGCTGGTCGACATCGGCTACGTCAAGGCCACTGGTACCAGCGTGCAGATCAACCTGCCCAAGACCGCACTCAAGGGCCCGGTGTCCTTCGAGTGGAACGTCCCGCAATGGAGCAACACGATCGAGCGCAACCGGGCCCGGACCTACTTCCAGGCCTACGCGGCGGCGTGTGCACTGCACTTCGCGGAAAAGGCCTTGGAAGAGATCCGCGCGGGACATACCAAGACGTGGGAGCCGTTCACCGTGCCGGACGAGGGCATCGGTTGTGGCTTCACCGAAGCGGTGCGCGGCGTGCTGTCGCACCACCTCGTGATCCGGGACGGCAAGATCGCCAACTACCACCCGTACCCACCGACTCCCTGGAACGCCAACCCGCGCGACTCCTACGGAACGCCTGGTCCGTACGAGGACGCGGTGCAGGGTCAGCCGATCTTCGAGGAGAACGACCGGGAGCACTTCAAGGGCATCGACATCATGCGCACGGTGCGCAGCTTCGACCCGTGCCTGCCCTGTGGTGTGCACATGTACCTCGGCGAAGGCAAGACACTCCAGAAGATGCACTCACCCACGCAATCCGTCACCGGCGAATAGCCGGGACCGGAGGGTCATGGGACAACCGGAAGAAACCGAAGGCCCACCGCCTGAGGATCTGCGGGCGGTGGGCGACCGCATAGAGGTACTCCTTGACGCCAGCTCCTCCGGGGGCGTGGTGGCCAGGGAGCGGGCCGAAGAGCTGGTTCGCTTGGTCGCTGACCTCTATGGCGCCGGGCTGGAGCGGGTGCTGGAACTGATGTACGACCTGGGCCGGCTGGATGACGAAGCATTGGCGGCGCTTGCCGCGGATGATTTGGTCTCCAGCCTGCTGTTGGTCCACGGGCTGCACCCCTATGACGTGACCACGCGAGTGGAGAACGCGCTGGACAGCGTCCGGCCCTACATGGCGACACATGGCGGTGACGTCGAACTCCTCGAGGTCACCGACGAGGGTGTGGTGCGGGTCCGGTTGCTGGGCAGCTGCGACGGCTGTGCGTCGTCCTCGGTCACGCTCTCGTTGGCGGTCGAGGGGGCCATTGAGGCCGCCGCCCCGGAGATCGTGTCGATCGAGGTGGACACGACCCAGACGGATGCCGCGAAGGACGCGGGCCCGTTGATCTCGGTTGACTCGCTGCGCTCCCGGCTGGACCTGAAGACCGAAGCGGTTTCCGGAGCGTGGGAGCAGGCCCCGCTGCTCAGTGAGCTGGAAGTCGGCCAGGTCGGCGGCTTCACCCTTGCCGGGGTGGCCCTCCTCGGTTGTCGGCTCGGGAGCGATCTGTTCGTGTTCCGGGATCAGTGCCCGCGCTGCACGTCGAGCTTGGCCGGCGCCTCCCTCGAGCGAAGGCTCGGCTATCCAGTCGGCGACGGCGTGCTGCGCTGTCCCAGTTGCCGCAGTCACTATGACCTACGTCTGGCCGGTGCCTGCCTGGAAGCGGAAGGGGAGCACCTGGCGCCGCTGCCGCTTCTGGTCCGGGACGGCGTTGTCACCGTCGCGGTACCGGCGGTGAGTCAGTGACCTCCACCTCGCCCAACCCCGGGAGACCATTGAGCGGCTCACCGGTGTCGGTCCTGCGCCGCATCACGAGCAATCGGCCGCCGCCGCGGACCGAGGAGCGGTGCGAGATGTGCGCCGAGCCCATCTCCGATCGACACCAGCACGTGGTGAACCTGGAGAGTCGGATCCTGATGTGCACATGTCGGGGCTGCTACCTGCTCTTCACCGAGGAGCGGGCCGAACTCCGCTATCGCGCGGTGCCCGAGCGCTACGTCTCGTTCCCCGACTTCACGCTGGGACCGGGCCAGTGGGATCAGCTCGAGATCCCCGTAGGACTTGCATTCCTGTTCCGGAATTCGGTGCAGGACCGCATCATCGCCTTCTACCCTGGCCCGGCCGGAGCGACGGAGTCCGAGCTTCCGCTGGACGCGTGGGACTCGGTCGTCGCTGCCAACCCGCTGCTCGGACAGATCCGGCCAGACGTCGAGGCGCTGCTGATCAGGGCACCCGAGCGAGGTCGCGGCGGCGGCAGCTCGGACTACACCTGCAATATCGTCCCCATCGACGCCTGTTACGAACTGGTGGGGCAACTTCGCCAACTCTGGCGCGGTTTCGACGGGGGACAGGAAGCACACGACGCGATGGACCAATTCTTCGAGACGGTGTCCGCCCGCAGCCGACCGGCCAAGCCGATCGAGGCACCCACATGAGCAAGTTGACGTTCACCGTTGTCGACGTCTTTGCCGAGCAGTACGCAGCGGCCCCACAGCTGACGGCCAGGCTCCGGATCGAGGAGTCGACCGGCGAAGCCATTCACGCGATCGCATTGCGCTGCCAGGTCAGAATCGAACCGGCGAAGCGCCGCTACAGCGACGACGAGGAGAGCGGCCTCCTCGACATGTTCGGTACGCGCGAGCGATGGTTCGACACGCTCAAGCCGTTCATGTGGATGCAAGCGAGCGCGATGGTGCAGGGCTTCAGCCTGATCACCGAGGTTGACCTCGCAATGCCGTGCACCTACGACTTCGACGTCACCTGGTCGAAGTATCTGCACGCACTCGGGGAGGGCACCATCCCGGTCGTGTTCTTGTTCTCCGGGACCGTGTTCACCAGGGGTACGAGCGGTTTTGGCGTCGAACAAGTCCCCTGGGACTGCGAGTCCCGAATCGACATCCCGGTGTCGGTCTGGAAGGACATGATCGACCACTACTTCCCCAACACGGGCTGGATCCGGCTCAGTCGCGACACCATCGACACGCTGGCCTACTACAAGTCAGTGCGCGGCCTGACCACTTGGGAAGCGACGATGGAGTCCCTGCTCGCCAAGGCAGCCGAGTCTGACGCTGACGAGACCGCGGTGATCGAGCCATGACCCTCGAGTTGGCTCGCACAGTTGCCGATGCGGTCCTCTACGAGGGCTACCTTCTCTATCCGTACCGCTCCACCTCGAGCAAGAACCGGGTGCGCTGGCAGTTCGGCGTCCTCGGTCCGCCCGGAGCCGCCGCTGGTGGTTTCGGCGAGGTACCCGACATGCAGGCCGAGTGCCTGCTGAGCGGACCCCCCGATTCCACCGTCACGCTGCGACTGCGCTTCCTGCAACTGCAGACACGCGACGTCCAGCAAGCCAGCGCACCGGATGCCGAGGACTTCGCGCCGGTACCGGAGTTCCGGTTGGGCTCGCAGACCTGGTTGACCTGGGACGAGACGACTGAGCACGAGATCCTGCTCGATACATGCAGTCTGGCTGAGCTCGAGGCCGGCCGGACGCTGCCGGTCGATGTCGCCGGCGGGGAGGACGTTGAACCGCTGCGCGACGAGGCAGGCCGGGTCGTCGCGCGGGTGGTTCGGCGCCGCTGGCCGCTGGCCGCAAAAGTCACCGTCTCCGCCGACCCGGTTGATGCTCTGCATCGGCTGCGCGTGCGCGTCGAGAATGTCGCGACCGCACCGGTGAGCGACAAGGACGAGGCGATCAGGACATCCTTCATCGGCGCCCACCTGCTGATCAGTGCCGACAACGCGGACTTCGTGTCGCTGCTCGAACCACCCGACGACGCGAAGGAGGCCGCGGCAGCCTGCCAACAGCACCGGTGCTGGCCGGTGCTGGCCGGCGCGCCGGGGGACACCGACGTGGTGCTGGCCTCGCCGATCATCCTGTACGACTACCCCGAGATCGCCGATCAGAGCGCCGGGGCATTGTTCGACTCCACCGAGATCGACGAGATCCTCACCCTGCGGGTCATGACCCTCACCGACGAGGAGAAGGCACAGGCCCGAGCTACCGACCCGCGCGCCGCCGAGATCATCGATCGCTGCGACGCGATGTCGCCAGAGACCTTGCAGGAACTGCACGGCATCCTTCGCAACCCGCACGCTGTCGATGCCAGCCTGGCCGCGGGGATGACTGCCTTCGATCCGTACGCGAGCGCCCTCGAACCGTCTCCCTCCGACACGGCCTACGACCGCGCGGAACTGGCCGGCGGCATGGGCGTCTTCGATGTACCCACGTTCAGCACGCCCCGAAGCGAGGCGGGCGAGGAATCAGACGTCCGCAACGTCGACCCGCCGCTCTTCGACACCGGCGACGTTCCGTGGTGGGACCCCGCGGCGGATGCGAGCGTGCAGCCGGATGTCGACGCAGTGCTGATCGACGGTGTGAGTGTTGCCAAGGACAGCCTCGTGCGGGTGCACCCGTCGGTCCGTGCCGATGCGCAGGACATGTTCTTCGCGGATCAGACCGCGCGGGTCACTGCCGTGCTCTCCGATGTCGAGGGCAACGTCCATGTGGCGGTGGTGCTCGTCGATGACCCCGCAGCTGACATGCATGACTGGTACGGCCGCTATCTGTATTTCTCCCCCGAAGAGCTTGAACCGCTGGGCACTGCAGCGGCCGGGTAAGCGAACCAGCTCCATCCATCCCGTAACGGAGTCGATTGCCGAGAGAGGAGGTCGATTGTGGAATACGTAGGTTGGGTCACCATCGCGGTGCTGGCCATCATCGTGCTGGTCGCGTTGTTCGTCGCACTGCGTTCCATCCCGGACATCCAGCGGTACAGGAAGATCCGGAACATGTAACTGCGATCAAGTCATGTACGTGTCACGTGTTTGCATTCATTCGGCAAAGGAGTACCGATGACTGATCCTGAAACGCCTGCAGCTCATCTGGATGAGGAACCACAGGCCGAACGTGGCGAACCCGGCTCGCGAGACGAGGGTTACCCGCCAGGTGAAGGTCCGGCTGACCGTCCCACAGGTACCTCGGATGCGGACGACGACACCAACGTCGACCCGCAGGGCTCGCAGGATCCCGACGCTCCGACCATGCCAGCTGGTGACCAGGGCGGCTGACTCCCCGCACGAGCGCATCACCCGGCAATTGATGGGTACGCACTTGGGTAGCAATGACCCCGGGGCGGCTCAACGCTGCCCCCGACACGAGGAGGACTCATGAGTCTCAATCCGAATACCCCTGGGCCGGACCCGAACGACCCGGATACCTCAGGCAGCGCCGTGCCGCCGTACGAGGGACGAAAGGAGTCCGCGGACATAGGCGGACCAGATGAGATGCACAAGGACGGCGCTGCCGTCGGCGGGGCGGCCAACCCGATCGAGAGCGACGAGCTGAAGTCGACGCCGAAGGAGGATACCCCGCGCGGTGCCGAGGCCTCGCCGGGCGATGAGCAGCCGGCGAGCCAAGCCTCGGAATCTGGCGGGAGTGCTGACGAGGGCGTCGGTCCCGCGCATACCCCGGGGACTGGCCGGGGCGAGGACAAGGCCTGACGTGTCGACGCACGTCCTCGTGGCGGGCATCGGAAACATCTTCTTCAGTGACGACGGCTTCGGTCCAGAGGTCGTGCGCCGGATGTTGTCCAGCCGCGAGGACGTTGCGTCGTTGCCCGATGGCGTACGGGTTGTCGACTACGGGATCCGCGGCATGCACCTTGCCTACGACTTGCTGGACGGCGTCGATGCGCTGGTCATCGTCGATGCGATGCCGGGCAAGGGGCCTCCGGGCACGATCACCGTGCTTTCGGTCGGTCCGGAGGATCTCGGCGAGGGTGAGTTCGACGCCCACGGCATGAACCCGGTGGCGGTACTCGGCAGTCTTGGAGCACTGGGTGGAACGCTCCCGCCCACCTACGTGGTCGGTTGCATCCCAGCCGACGTCGACGAGGGCATGGGGCTGTCACCGATTGTCGCAGCGGCTGTCGACGAGGCCGTGGACACCGTACGGTCACTGTTGACCGAACACATCATCCCGACCGTGCCCGAGCGCACCAGTCAAGGAGGTTGACCATGTGTCTGGGGATTCCTGGTCGCGTTGTGGAGAAGATCGAGGGCTATGGCGATCAACTCGTCCTCGTCGACGTCGTGGGCGGTCAGAGCAAAGTCAATCTCGGGATGCTGGATGAAGACGATCAGGATCTGGTTCCCGGTGAGTGGGTGCTGATCCATATGGGCTTTGTGGTCGAACGCATCGACGCCGCCGGGGCAGAGAAGGCGATGACCGGGCTGGAGTTGATGGGACGCGCGCGCGACGACAAGCATCGCGAGCCCGCCAGCGCGCAGGAGAGCGCGCTCTAGTCAGCCGGTCAGCCCCGGGCTGGCGGGCCTCCGACGAGCAGGGCAGTCTCGCGGTGTAGCCGGCCGAAGTTGTAGTAGGCCGCGCAGGCCCCTTCTGGGGAGACCATGCAGGTCCCGATGGGTGTCTCGGGCGTGCACGCCGTACCGAAGACCTTGCACTCCCACGGCTTGATGACGCCCTTGAGGACCTCGCCGCACTGGCAGGCCTTCGGATCCGCCACGCGCACGCCGGGCATGTCGAACCGCACTTCGGCGTCGAACTCCGCATAGCGGTCGTTCAGTTTCAGCGCGCTCTGCGAGATGAATCCAAGACCACGCCATTCGAAGTGCGGCCGCAATTCGAAGACTTCGCCCAAGAGCGCGAGGGCCTGCGGGTTGCCCTCTTCCGGTACGACGCGGCTGTATTGGTTCTCCACCTCGCACCGGCCCTCGCGGATCTGGGCGAGCAACATGTGAACTGAGGCAAGGATGTCCAGGGGCTCGAATCCGGCCACGACGATCGGCTTGCCGTAGACCTCCGTCACGAAGCGGTAGGGCCGGTTGCCGACGACCGTCGAGACATGTCCAGGGCCGAGGAAGCCGTCCAGGCGAAGGTCCGGGGAGTCCAGGATCGCCTTCAGCGGCGGAACGATCGTGACGTGGTTGCAGAACACACTGAAGTTGGTGACTCCGAGCTCCTTCGCCCGCACGAGGGTGACCGCGGTCGAGGGGGCGGTGGTCTCGAAACCCACCGCGAAGAACACGACATGCTTGTCCGGGTTCTCCGTGGCGATACGCAATGAGTCCAGGGGCGAATAGACGAAGCGGACGTCGGCTCCCCGCGCCTTGGCCTCGAGCAGGCTGCCGCGGCTGCCGGGTACGCGCATCATGTCGCCGAACGAGGTGAAGATGACGTCCGGCTTCTCCGCCAGCCACATGGCGTCGTCGACGCGACCCATCGGGATGACGCAGACCGGACAACCTGGCCCGTGCACCAACTCGACGTTGGGCGGGAGGATGTGTTCGATGCCGTGGCGGTAGATCGTGTGCGTGTGCCCGCCGCACACCTCCATGAACTTGAAATGGTCCTCCTTGGCCAGATCTCGGATCGAGACGACCAGCGCTCGTGCCGCTGCTGGATCGCGGAATTCGTCGACGAATTTCATGTCTGTCTCCTAGACGATCGCAGTGGCTTCGAAGGCTTCGAGTTCATCGGTGTAGGCCTGACCCATGTGTTTGATGGCCGCCAGGGTCAGGTCGGCTTCGTGTTGATCGATGCGCGCCATCGCAAATCCGACGTGGACGAGCACCCAATCGCTGGCCTGCAGCTGCTGCTCGGCGAGCAGTCGGATGCTGATGGTGCGCTGCACACCGCTCACATCGACCTTCGCCAGGTGGTTATCGGCGTCGGTGATCTCGACGATCTGGCCGGGTATTCCGAGACACATGGCGATCCCTCTCAGCGGGCTGAATGACTCAACAGATGCGGGGCAGCGGGTCGCCGACAAGCATGTCGACGATCCGGCTGCCGCCGAAAGCGGTACGAAGGGCAACGACGCCCTCCGGTTGGGCGGAAATCTCGCCGACCTCGACCGCTCGCTCGCCGAGCGGGTGGCTGCGCAGTGCGGCGAGTGCGGCCTCGACTTCGTCGGGGGCCACAACAGCAACGAACTTGCCTTCGTTGGCGACGTACAGGGGATCGATACCCAGGAGATCGCAGGCCCCCTGGACCATCGGAAGTACCGGCAGCGAAGCCTCGTCGAGGATCACGCCAAGACCTGTGTCCTGGGCAAGCTCATTGCAGATGGTGCCGAGCCCACCCCGGGTGGGATCACGCATCCAGCGCGTCGTCGGTGCGGCGGCGAGGAGCAGGTCGACCAGTTCATGGACCGGCGCGGTGTCGGAATGGATGTCCGCCTCGAGCGAGAGATCGCCCCGAGCCAACATGACGGCCATTCCGTGATCGGCCAGCGTGCCGGACAACACTATTCGGTCGCCGACGCGGACTCGTTCGGCCGACAGCTCTCGACCGTGGGGGATGACGCCGAGACCAGCGGTCGTGATGTAGAGGCCGTCCGCCGCTCCGGTCGGGACGACCTTGGTGTCGCCGGTCACCAGGGCGACTCCGGCCTCGCGCGCGGCCGAGGCCATGTCGGCAACGATCTCGCGCAACTTCGCGATCTCGAAGCCCTCACAGATGACGAAGGCAGCTGACAGCCATTGCGGCTTCGCGCCGCTGACGGCCAGGTCGTTGATGGTGCCGTGGACCGCGAGGTGGCCGATGGATCCGCCCGGAAACTGCAGCGGCGAGACGACGAAGGAGTCCGTACTGAACGCGAGCCGCTCGCCCGAGGGCAAAGTCAGAACGGCACCGTCGCCCATCTGCTCGAGCTCGGGGTTGCGGAACGCCTCCACGAACACCGCGTCCACCAGCGCAGCAGAGGACTTGCCGCCGGCCCCGTGCGCGAGCGTGATGACCTCGTCGATCAGTCGGGGGCGGCGCTTGCGGAAGGCGGTGACGCGGTCCCGCATCATGTCTTCGCGTTCTTCGGGGGTCTGCGAGCGGCGGGTTCCTGCCTCAGTGGTCATGGCGTGTCCCTTTGGCTGGGGACGCCGGAGCGGACTCGTCCGACGCGAGGTGGCGCTGGACCGTCGCCCAGATTTCGTAACCCAGAAGCGCCTGGCTCTCCTGGATGCGATGAATGCTCTGTGACTTCACGACAAAGCAGAAGTCCACCTCGCTTGCGGCGGCCATCTGTCCGCCGTCGTAGCCGGCGAATCCAATGGTGAGCAGGCCCCGCCTCGATGCCTCGCCGAGAGCGGACATCAGGTCGGCGGAGTTGCCGCTGGTCGACATCGCGACGGCAATGTCGCGGTTGCTCGAGTGGGCGATGATCTGCCGCGAGAACACCAACTCGAACCCGACGTCGTTGCCCAGTGCGGTCAGCACAGCCTGGTCCGCGGCGAGATTGAGCGCCGGCAACGGACGACCGGTCAACGGCTGCGCGAAGAGGGCCGCGAATGTCGCCGCGTCGGTCGAGCTCCCGCCGTTGCCGAAGGCGTAGAGGCGGCCACCGTCGGCAAATCGCTCGGCCATCGCGGCTGCGGCAGCTGCGATCAGATCTGCGCAGCTGGTCAGTGTCGACCGTTGTAACGCGGCACTCTCCTTGACTTTGAGCTTGGCCGAGGCGGCCAGGTCGTCCAGCAGAGAGTCAGGCCCGCGTTCCTCGGAATCGATGAACGGATAGAGGAAGTTGGTTCCCTCCGCTTCGGCTCGCGTGCTCATCGACTCACGCCCGGGTCGAGCCGCGTGATGGCTGTGCCGGCATGGATGAGCACCAGATCGCCGGGCACCACCGGCGCGACCATCGTGACGTCGATGCGCTCCTCGCCGGCCTCGGTCCGGACCAGTGCGTCACCGAAGGGTGAGTTCGGCGCGAGGATGACCTCAGCCAGGCGGCCCTCGTCGCTACAGGTCACGCAGACCTCGTCGGTGCATTCGGCGGCCGGTGCGGTAAGCAGGCCGGGATGCTCGAAGCAGACATGGGTCAGTTCCCAGAGCAGGTGATACATGATCACGAAGCGACCGGTCGCCGGCGCGAGGGGATTCGGGTCTTCGATCCAGAGCACATGGTCGGCCGCACCGCCGGCAGGGCGGGCGCCGGACCCGATCCAGACACTCAGGGCACCCCACGCCGGAGTACGGCGCATCAGGTCGCGTACGGCATGGTCCTCGGCGGCGGCCACCGCTATCACGATGTCGCCAGGGCGAACCGAAATCCGGGCTTGGGCTACGACATCCGGAGCACACAGGGCGAAGGCTGGCAGCGCACGCTTGCCCACGATCACCGGATGCACGAACTCGACCGCCATGTGGTGGGCGTGCGGCTCCCACTGCGGCGCGATGCACCACATGGTCGCCCCAGCGTGGAAGCGGCGCGCGAGTGCCAGCGAGGCGTCGGCGAGATCGCGTGCCAGACCCCCATCGAGCATGTCCGGCGGGATGCCGGCCACCGTTGCCGGGGCCGGTGTTGCGCCGGCCCGTTCGGCGCTGCGGTCGACTGCTGCGGACATCGCCTCGGTGCTCATCGTTGCGGCAACTGGTGAGGGGTCAGCGCCGCGATGGCAGCCTGGCCGAGCGCCAAACCACCGTCGTTCGGCGGAACCAGTCGATGCACAAGCACCTCCATGCCGTTCGCGACCAGCCGCTGTCGGCAAGCCCGCAGAAGCAGCACGTTCTGAAAGACCCCCCCAGTCAGGCCGACCACCCGTAACCGGCAGTCAGCGGCGATCATTCCGACACACTCGGCAACTGCCTCGGCGATTGCATCGTGTAACCAATAAGCGAGCCTTGCACGGGATACACCCGCCCGCAAGGACTCGACAAGACCGCGTAGTACAGGTCTGTAATCCAGGACGCCGGTGGAATCAATCGTGAAGCGCCAGGGCGGCGGATTCGCGTCGGCTTCCGGCGGGCACAGCTCAGCGAGGACCTCGAGTTCGATGGCTGCCTGGGCCTCATATCCGATGCGATGCCGGACGCCGAGTATCGAGGCCACGGCATCGAAAAGGCGGCCCATGCTGCTCGAGGGAACGGTGCCACGGCGGCTGGTCAGTTGCGCCGCTATCGCCGACCGCTCGGCCTGGGTGCAGGCGGCCACCGAAGGCAGGTCGTTCTCCCACGGGATCCCGGCAGCGTCGAGATAGGCCAGAGCCATCCGGCACGGATTGCGGACGGCGGCGTCCCCGCCGGGCAGATCGACGGTCATCAGATGACCGGCCCGAACGAACTCCGTGCTGTCGCGCCCGAGAACCAGGAACTCGCCACCCCAGATCGTGCCGTCCGAGCCGTAACCGGTGCCGTCGAAGGCCACGCCGATGCACGGCTCGCCCAGTCGACCGTGCTCGGCCAGCAGCGACGCCACGTGGGCGTGGTGGTGCTGGACGAGCCGAAGTTCGGGCTCTCCCGGCCCGCCGGTGTGGCGTTCGGCCCAGGCGCGGGTGAGATAGGCGGGATGGGCATCGGCAGCGACGACCTGCGGCCGTACCTGATGCAAGGTTGTCATCTGGTCGACCGCTCGCTCGAAGGCCTTGGTGGTGTCCAGACTCCCCATGTCGCCGATGTGCGCCGAGCAGAATGCGTTCGCGCCGTCGATCAGGCAACACGTGTTCTTGAGCTCGCCGCCTACCGCCAGGGTCGGGACGAGGCCGGCAAGGAGGGGCACCGGCAGCGGTGCATAACCACGGGATCGTCGGATCGGCAACTCCTCGCCGTCGATGACACGCACCACGGAGTCGTCGCACGGCACATGGATGGGACGGTCGTGAGTCAGTACCGCATCGCAGAGCTGGGGGAGCCGCGCTGCCGCGTCGGCGTCGTCGAAGCAGAGCGGCTCGTCGCTGAGATTGGCGCTGGTCAGTACGAGCATCGGCGGCGGATCGACGCCCGTCCCCGGCACCGGATTGAGCAACAGGTGGTGCACCGGTGTGTACGGCAACATCACGCCAAGCAGGGGGCTCCCTGGCGCCACACTCTCAGCGACCGGAGCGTCGGGTCTGCGATGCATCAGCACGATCGGGCGGGCGGCTCCGGTGAGTACCCGTTCCTCGTCACCGTCGAGGTCCACCAGCCGGCGGACTGTCGGCACGTCTCGAGCCATCAGCGCGAAGGGCTTCTCGTTGCGCGCCTTCCGCTCCCGAAGTCGTTGGACCGCGTCGGCATCGTCGGCGCGGACGGCGAGGTGAAAGCCGCCGAGCCCCTTGATGGCGACAATCGCTCCAGCCTGCAGCGCGAGCTGGGCTGCGGCCAGGGCGGCGTCTGCTCCGGCCACGCGGTCCGGGCCTGACTCGAACGACAGGGTCGGCCCGCAGTCTGCGCAGGCGACCGGCTGGGCGTGGAAGCGGCGATCGGTGGGATCTTCGTACTCCGCGGTACAGGCCGGGCACATGGCGAAGCCGGCCATCGTGGTCGCCGGGCGGTCGTACGGAAGGTCACGGATGATCGTGAATCGCGGCCCGCAGTCGGTGCAGGTGATGAACGGGTGCCGATACCGGCGGTCTCCTGGCTCGAACAACTCGGTCAGGCACGCCCGACAGGTGGCTTGATCGGGCGGTACGAGCGTGCGGGAACCGACCCCGCCCCGGCTCGCGACGATCCTGAAATCGGTTTCCGGTTCACTGACCAACGGGATCGAGTCTGACTCGGCAGTGGACACAGAGGCCATCGGCGGCAGGTCGAGAGTGACCCGTCGGCTGAATTCATCCACTGCGCGAATCGGGCCTTGAACCTCTGCAAAGACCGCCAAGGCGTCATTCCCGACGAAACCGGTGAGGCCGAGCTCTGTGGCCAACCGGTGGACGAAGGGGCGAAAGCCGACGCCCTGCACCACGCCGGTCAGGGTGAAGCGTCGACGCTGCAGGTCGATCGTCGGAGCATCCGGCGGAGGAGCCGACGTCATCTGGGGCCGCCAGCCATTCACGCACCGTACCCATCTCGCGCGTTTTCGGTGAGGATGTCGGTATGTCCACCGCGTCGCAGGATCTGCTCTCCGGGGCCCCCCAATTCGCGCGATACGCGTTTCCGCCGAACGAACTCGGCTACTGCGGGCCGGCCGGCGCCGACCTGCTCCAGAAATCCGGCCGGTCAACCATCGACCGGGAAGAGGTCGCCATCCGTGCCCGGCAGTTCGAGGGTGCGTGGGTCTACCTGGAGATCATCGCGGCGGCCGCGGGAATTGACGATCCGCTGGACGCCAGGGTCGTCGAGGCCTATTGGATCGGCAACGACCTGCTCGATGTGGTCGACCCCGTGGGATGCGCCGAGGAGCTACGGGAGCGCTTCGTCGGGCAGAGCACGAGCGGCCTGGAATCCGGCTCCGCGAGGCCAGCGGCCCGAACCCTCCCGCACCACGGCTACCACGTCTTCACGATCTATCCGTGGGTGGCCATGCTCGGCGGCGGCAACGACGCGGTGGCGGTCTCGGTCCTGGACAACTGTCGGATCCGGTCCGGAGCGGTCACCGAAGTTGCGGGAGATGAGTTGGCCGTGCTGTCCCAGCCGCTCACGTGGGATGGCCGCGAACTCGGGTTGGGGCCGGCCCAGCAGGAGCGCGTGCGATGGGCGGATGCGGGGCGTTCGCTGTTGGACGACGTACGCCCCGGCCAGCATGTGGCGATGCACTGGAGCTGGGCGTGTGACCAGCTCACGCCGGATCAGCAGCGCCGGCTCGAGCAGTTCACTCAGCGCCAGCTCGATGCCACCAACGAGTGGTTGGCGACCTCGGCTCAGGCTTCGCCGCCGATGCCCTGATGCGCCATCGGGACTGCAGGGATGGTGCCCAGACGCCCGGCTTGGTAGTCCTCAAAAGCCTGTAGGACTTCGGCACGCGTGTTCATCACGAATGGCCCACCCCAGGCGATGGGCTCACGGATGGGCGCACCGCCAAGGACGATCACATCCAGGTTGGCGTGGCGGGCCTCCTGGCGCACGGCGCCCGCGACCGTGATGGTCTCGCCGGGCCCGAAGACGGCCAGTTGTCCGGTCGAGATCGGCCGCCCTTCCACTCCGACCGCCCCCATCCCGGAGAGCACGTAGACCAAGGCGTTGAAGTCGGCTCGCCATGGCAGTCGAAGCGTCGCGCCGGGGCTGATCGTCGCGTGCATCATCGCCATGGGCGTGTAGGTCGAGCCCGGTCCCTTGTGCCCAGCCAGGTCACCGGCGATGACTCGGACTAGGGCGCCGCCATCCGGGGTCGTCAGCAGCGCTGACTCCGAACCACGCAGATCCTGGTAGCGCGGGGGCAGCGTCTTCTGGGCGGCCGGCAGGTTTACCCAGAGCTGGATGCCGTGGAACAGGCCGCCGCTGGCGACCAGCCACTCCGGCGGTCGCTCGATGTGCAACAGGCCGCCGCCGGCGGTCATCCATTGAGTGTCGCCGTCGCTGATCACGCCGCCGCCGCCGTTCGAGTCGTTGTGCTCGAACGTGCCGTCCATGATGTAAGTGACGGTCTCGAAGCCACGGTGCGGATGCCATGACGTGCCCTTGGGTTCGCCGGGCGCGTATTCGACCTCGCCCATCTGGTCCATGTGGACGAAGGGATCCAAGTCCCTGAGGTCCACGCCTTGGAAGGCCCGCCGTACGGGGAAGCCTTCGCCTTCGTAGCCCGCCGGTGCCGTCGTCACCGAACGGACCTTGCGGTCCTGGGCTGTGGGACCGACTTCAGGGATGCGCGCGAGGGTGGTGATGTCCTCGACGGTCACGGCTGGCATGGCTACTCCTTCTGGTTGCAGATGCAACTAGTTCAATGCGGCCGCGTGGCCACCTATTCCGCCGGACCGGCCGCGGGCCGGTGTGTGCGGCAGAGACCACCGCGGCGGTGCGGCAGACTTGTCCGTGTGACCGATGTGCTCGACGAACTGGCCGCGCGCGGTCTGATCGCACTCTCCACCGATGAGGAAGCGCTGCGGGCGGCGTTGGCGGCCGGCCCGGTCACGTATTACTGCGGGTTCGACCCGACGGCGCCGAGTCTGCATACCGGCAACCTGTTGCAGTTCATGGTGCTGCGCACCCTCCAGCGGGCCGGCCACCAGCCGATCGTGCTGATCGGCGGGGCCACCGGACTGATCGGGGACCCGAACCCGAACTCGGAGCGGGTGCTGAACGACCGCGCCACGGTTGAGGAGTGGGTCGACCGCATCCGGAAGCAGGTGAGCCCGTTCCTCGAGCAGCCGGCGACCGAGGATCCGCGGTTGCTCGCTCCGATCTATGTGAACAACCTGGACTGGACCGCTTCCCTGTCGACCGTCGACTTCCTGCGCGACATCGGACAGCACTTCCGGGTCGGCAAGATGTTGGCCAAGGAGGCGGTGAGTGCCCGACTCAACTCACCCTTGGGGATCAGCTACACCGAGTTCAGCTACCAGGTGTTGCAGGGCATGGACTACCTGGAGTTGTTCGGCCGGCACGGTTGCACGCTGCAGACCGGTGGGTCGGATCAATGGGGAAACCTGACGGCCGGAGTTGACCTCATTCACCGGGTGGCGGGCGCCCGGGTCCACGCGCTCGCCACACCCTTGGTGACCAAGGCCGACGGCCAGAAGTTCGGCAAGACCGAGTCGGGCACGATTTGGCTCGATCCGACCTTGACCTCGCCGTACGCCTTCTTCCAGTTCTGGCTGAACGCCGACGACGCGGACATTCGAGCGTGGCTGCCGATGTTCTCCGAGCGGCCCGCTGACGAGATTGCCAGCCTCCTGCAATCGGCGAGCAACCGGCCGGGGGAGCGGAAGGCACAGCGCGCGCTGGCCCGGGAATTGACCACGCTGGTCCACGGTGACCAAACCAGACAGCAGGTCGAGGCCGCCGGGATCGCGATCTTCGGCGGTGGCGGCGACCTCAGAGAGCTCGACCCGGACCCCTTGACTGCTGCCCTGGTCGAAATCGGGTTGACCGACCTGAACGGACCTGCGCCGAGCCTTGCCGCGCTGTTGCAGAGCGCGGGTCTCGCGAGCAGCCTCAGCCAGGCCAGGCGCACCGTGGCGGAGGGCGGTGCGTACCTGAACAACGAGCGCATCTCCGATCCGGAGGCGATTCCGACCGAGCAAGACTGGATCCACGGCCGCTTCCTGGTGCTGCGGCGGGGAAAGCGTCAGGTCGCTGGCATCCGCCGGCCGTGAAAGACCTGTGCTCGTCGGACCCGAGTGTCGGTCGCTGAATCTGGCGCCGAGCGATCCCCGGCAGCTGCGCGACTCGCCGCGGCGGGGACCGTTGCCAGGCGCAGTGGATGGGCTGCTAGTCTTGCCCACGCCGCGCCGATCCTGAGCGTCGAAGCGGGCCGCGAGGCCCCCACCGAAGCCTTGATCAAGTCGAACCCCCGGGTTTGACCGGCGTGACCGCATGGAGTAACATTTTTCAGGTTGCCCCGAACACCTGCCGAGAGGCTGGCGTCGGTGCGCGTCCGCACTTTGAGAACTCAACAGCGTGCCAAAAAGTCAGTGCCAAGAAATACCCCGTCCGGGGATGTTGGCGCTCAACTCTTGCTGCTTCATTGCATGCCTGCGTTGTGCGTCCGCTTGTAATCCTCGGAAGGGATTCCTTTGGTATGAGATAGCGAGTGTCAGCTCGCTGTCCATAGCCAGATCAAACATCTATGGAGAGTTTGATCCTGGCTCAGGACGAACGCTGGCGGCGTGCTTAACACATGCAAGTCGAGCGAGGCTCCTCCTTCGGGAGGATGTCCTAGCGGCGAACGGGTGAGTAACACGTGGGCAACCTGCCCCTAGCACTGGGATAACCCCGGGAAACCGGGGCTAATACCGGATACGACCACAGTTGGCATCAACCTGTGGTGGAAAGATTTATCGGCTAGGGATGGGCCCGCGGCCTATCAGCTTGTTGGTGGGGTAGTGGCCCACCAAGGCGACGACGGGTAGCCGGCCTGAGAGGGCGACCGGCCACACTGGGACTGAGACACGGCCCAGACTCCTACGGGAGGCAGCAGTGGGGAATATTGCTCAATGGGCGAAAGCCTGAAGCAGCGACGCCGCGTGAGGGATGAAGGCCTTCGGGTTGTAAACCTCTTTCAGTAGGGACGAAGCGAAAGTGACGGTACCTACAGAAGAAGCACCGGCCAACTACGTGCCAGCAGCCGCGGTAATACGTAGGGTGCAAGCGTTGTCCGGAATTATTGGGCGTAAAGAGCTCGTAGGCGGTTTGTCACGTCGGCTGTGAAATCCCGAGGCTCAACCTCGGGTCTGCAGTCGATACGGGCAGACTAGAGTACTGCAGGGGAGACTGGAATTCCTGGTGTAGCGGTGGAATGCGCAGATATCAGGAGGAACACCGGTGGCGAAGGCGGGTCTCTGGGCAGTAACTGACGCTGAGGAGCGAAAGCGTGGGGAGCGAACAGGATTAGATACCCTGGTAGTCCACGCCGTAAACGGTGGGCGCTAGGTGTGGGGACCATTCCACGGTCTCTGTGCCGCAGCTAACGCATTAAGCGCCCCGCCTGGGGAGTACGGCCGCAAGGCTAAAACTCAAAGGAATTGACGGGGGCCCGCACAAGCGGCGGAGCATGTGGCTTAATTCGATGCAACGCGAAGAACCTTACCTGGGCTTGACATGTTCGGAAAACTCGCAGAGATGCGGGGTCCGCAAGGGCCGATCACAGGTGGTGCATGGTTGTCGTCAGCTCGTGTCGTGAGATGTTGGGTTAAGTCCCGCAACGAGCGCAACCCTCGTTCTATGTTGCCAGCGCGTAATGGCGGGGACTCATAGGAGACTGCCGGGGTCAACTCGGAGGAAGGTGGGGATGACGTCAAATCATCATGCCCCTTAAGTCCAGGGCTGCACACATGCTACAATGGCCGGTACAAAGGGCTGCGATACCGCGAGGTGGAGCGAATCCCATAAAGCCGGTCTCAGTTCGGATTGGGGTCTGCAACTCGACCCCATGAAGTCGGAGTCGCTAGTAATCGCAGATCAGCAACGCTGCGGTGAATACGTTCCCGGGCCTTGTACACACCGCCCGTCACGTCACGAAAGTCGGTAACACCCGAAGCCGGTGGCCCAACCCCTTGTGGGAGGGAGCCGTCGAAGGTGGGATCGGCGATTGGGACGAAGTCGTAACAAGGTAGCCGTACCGGAAGGTGCGGCTGGATCACCTCCTTTCTAAGGAGCACCTGGCGCAGTCGCTTCGGCGGCCGCGTCCAGAGCCGTATCTCGACCACCGAGGATCATTCCGATCCTCATTCGTGTCGAGGCGGTGCTCAAGGGTGGAACGCTGACTTAGTCCGTCCGGCGCATGTTGGCCGGCCCGAGTACTGCATCTTCGGATGCGTGGAAACCGGTCGGTCGAGATGTAGCGGGGCGTAGGCACGCTGTTGGGTCCTGAGGGTGCGGCCGAAAGGCTCGCAACTCGTGGACCAAGGGATGAGGCATCTGCCTCGTCCCTTGTCTGCATTACGGACCGATCCGACACCGAACTCACGCTCTTCAGCGGTTCAGCGGTGCCTTGCAGATCGGGACCATCCGTACCTTGAGAACTGCACAGTGGACGCGAGCATCAAATCTTTGTGGCCAAGTTAATAAGGGCGCACGGTGGATGCCTTGGCACCAGGAGCCGAAGAAGGACGTAGGAGGCTGCGATAAGCCTCGGGGAGCTGCCAACCAAGCTGTGATCCGAGGATTTCCGAATGGGGAAACCCAACAGGAGTCAAGTCCTGTTACCCATACCTGAACAAAATAGGGTATGCGGAGGGAACGTGGGGAAGTGAAACATCTCAGTACCCACAGGAAGAGAAAGCAACCGCGATTCCGTGAGTAGTGGCGAGCGAAAGCGGATCAGGCCAAAACCAAGTACGTGTCAAAGCCGGCAGGCGTTGCGTACTCGGGGTTGTGGGACCGTTCAGTTGATTCTGCCGAATCAGCAGGGAGTCAAAAAGTGTCGTTGTTAGCCAAAGACCTCTGGAAAGGGTCGGCATAGAGGGTGAGACCCCCGTAGGCGAAAACACGACGCCTCCCGAACGTCATCCCAAGTAGCAGCGAGCCCGTGAAATTTGCTGTGAATCTGGCGGGACCACCCGCTAAGCCTAAATACTCCCTGGTGACCGATAGCGGATTAGTACCGTGAGGGAAAGGTGAAAAGTACCCCGGGAGGGGAGTGAAATAGTACCTGAAACCGTGTGCCTACAAGCCGTGGGAGCGTCGTCGCACCTAGTGCGGCCGTGACTGCGTGCCTTTTGAAGAATGAGCCTGCGAGTTAGTGGTGTGTGGCAAGGTTAACCCGATGAGGGGCAGCCGTAGCGAAAGCGAGTCCGAATAGGGCGAATGAGTCGCATGCTCTAGACCCGAAGCCGAGTGATCTACCCATGGCCAGGTTGAAGCGCGGGTAAGACCGCGTGGAGGACCGAACCCACCAGGGTTAAAAACCTGGGGGATGAGCTGTGGGTAGGGGTGAAAGGCCAATCAAACTCGGTGATAGCTGGTTCTCCCCGAAATGCATTTAGGTGCAGCGTCACGCGTTTCTTGCCGGAGGTAGAGCACTGGATGATCTAGGGGGCCTACAAGCTTACCAAAATCAACCAAACTCCGAATGCCGGTAAGTGAGAGCGTGGCAGTGAGACTGCGGGGGATAAGCTTCGTAGTCGAGAGGGAAACAGCCCAGATCATCAGCTAAGGCCCCTAAGCGTGTGCTAAGTGGAAAAGGATGTGGAGTCGCCCAGACAACCAGGAGGTTGGCTTAGAAGCAGCCACCCTTGAAAGAGTGCGTAATAGCTCACTGGTCAAGTGGTTCCGCGCCGACAATGTAACGGGGCTCAAGCACACCGCCGAAGCTATGACATTCATGCAATAGCCTGCTGCACACCTACGGGTATGTGGCCAGGCGTGTGGATGGGTAGGGGAGCGTCGTGTGGCGATGGAAGCGGCAGGGTGACCTAGCCGTGGACGCCACACGAGTGAGAATGCAGGCATGAGTAGCGAAAGAGGAGTGAGAAACTCCTCCGCCGAATGACCAAGGGTTCCTGGGCTAGGCTAATCCGCCCAGGGTAAGTCGGGACCTAAGGCGAGGCCGACAGGCGTAGTCGATGGACAACGGGTTGATATTCCCGTACCCGCAATGAGCGCCCATGCAGAACCTAGGGATGCTAAGCGCCAGAAGCATGGCGGACCCTTCGGGGTCCAACGTGTGGATCGCGCGACCCGAACTGGTAGTAAGCAAGCGATGGGGTGACGCAGGAAGGTAGTCGTACCAGTCAGTGGTAATACTGGGGCAAGCGTGTAGGGCGTGGTGTAGGCAAATCCGCACCACATATAGCCTGAGACGTGACGCATAGCCGAATGAGGCGAATTCGATGATCCTATGCTGCCAAGAAAAGCCTCTAGCGAGCTCGGCGCGGCCCGTACCCCAAACCGACACAGGTGGTCAGGTAGAGAATACTAAGGCGATCGAGTGAACTGTGGTTAAGGAACTCGGCAAAATACCTCCGTAACTTCGGGAGAAGGAGGGCCAGAAAGCGTGACGGGACTTGCTCCCCGAGCGTTGGCTGGCCGCAGAGACCAGCGAGAAGCGACTGTTTACCAAAAACACAGGTCCGTGCGAAGTCGCAAGACGATGTATACGGACTGACGCCTGCCCGGTGCTGGAACGTTAAGGGGACGGGTTAGCCTTCAGGGCGAAGCTCAGAACTCAAGCGCCAGTAAACGGCGGTGGTAACTATAACCATCCTAAGGTAGCGAAATTCCTTGTCGGGTAAGTTCCGACCTGCACGAATGGCGTAACGACTTCTCGACTGTCTCAACCACAGACTCGGCGAAATTGCACTACGAGTAAAGATGCTCGTTACGCGCAGCAGGACGGAAAGACCCCGGGACCTTTACTATAGCTTGATATTGGTATTCGGTTCGGCTTGTGTAGGATAGGTGGGAGACTGTGAAGCGGGCACGCCAGTGTCCGTGGAGTCAACGTTGAAATACCACTCTGGTCGACTTGGATATCTAACCTCGGTCCGTGATCCGGATCAGGAACAGTGTCAGGTGGGTAGTTTAACTGGGGCGGTTGCCTCCCAAAGAGTAACGGAGGCGCCCAAAGGTTCCCTCAGCCTGGTTGGCAATCAGGTGTCGAGTGCAAGTGCACAAGGGAGCTTGACTGCGAGACTGACAAGTCGAGCAGGAGCGAAAGCTGGGACTAGTGACCCGGCGCCGGCAAGTGGAAGCGGCGTCGCTCAACGGATAAAAGGTACCCCGGGGATAACAGGCTGATCTTCCCCAAGAGTCCATATCGACGGGATGGTTTGGCACCTCGATGTCGGCTCGTCGCATCCTGGGGCCGGAGTAGGTCCCAAGGGTTGGGCTGTTCGCCCATTAAAGCGGTACGCGAGCTGGGTTTAGAACGTCGTGAGACAGTTCGGTCCCTATCCGCCGTGCGCGCAGGAGACTTGAGAAGAGCTGTCCCTAGTACGAGAGGACCGGGACGGACGAACCTCTGGTGTGCCAGTTGTTCCACCAGGAGCACTGCTGGTTAGCTACGTTCGGCAGGGATAACCGCTGAAAGCATCTAAGCGGGAAGCTCGCTTCAAGATGAGGTCTCCCACAGGGTTAACCTGGTAAGGCCCCCGACTAGACCATCGGGTTGATAGGCCGGAAGTGGAAGTACAGTAATGTATGGAGCTGACCGGTACTAATAGGCCGAGGACTTGCCACAAACTGCAAATTCGTCTGTGTCTACGCGTCCACTGTGCGGTTCCGAGGTACGCAGGCCGACGGCCACATCTTCATAGAGTTACGGCGGCCATAGCGAAAGGGAAACGCCCGGTCCCATTCCGAACCCGGAAGCTAAGCCTCTCAGCGCCGATGGTACTGCGCGGGGGACCGCGTGGGAGAGTAGGACGCCGCCGGACATCTTCCATCGAGGGGGCTGGTGCCTTGTGCACCGGCCCCCTCTTCGCTGTCTGCGACCTGACCTGCTGAGGCACCATTGGGTGCGCCCGACGAGAGGAGTCCTCATGAGCACGCCATCGCGTGGGAGCGGTCGCTCCGAGCGCAGCGGCCGGCCGAGCGGCCGATCCGGGAGCGCGGCTCAGGGCAGGTCCGGTGCCAGCGGCGCCCGCGGTGCCGGCGGTCAAAACCGAACTCAAGGACAGGGTCAACCTCGCGGACAGGGTCAGGGTCAACCTCGAGGTCAGAGTGAGGGTCAGGCGCGTGGTCAGGGTCAGTCTCAGGCTCGCGGACGCAGTGCCGGGTCCGGCCGTGGCGAGGTCCGCGGCGCCCGGCAGGAGCCGGGTGCCTCCAGATGGTCCGCATCCGGCACCGCCGGCAATCGAGGCAAGAGCGCGAGCCCACGACGGCCGTCGTCGTCGACCTCGTCAGGTGAATCCGGACAAAGCAGCGGCAGCGCAGACCGGAGTGGTCGACGAACGGCTGGCCGTCCCACGAGCACAGGCCGCGGTAGCCCCACGGGCCGCGCCGCGACCTCCGGTCGTAGCCGTACGACCGGTCGCTCGCCGTCGGCTGGGCGGGCAGGCACGCCAAGGGGCGCACGCGGCTTCTCCGCCGACCGACCGGACCGCGACGACCGACCGGACCGCGACTCCGCCCCGCGAAGCCGATCCAGCGAGGGCAGAGCGGAACGAGGTGCCCGGACGGGGAGACCCGCATCTTCCCGCTCCTCAGATGCCTCCAGCGGCGCAGCACCGGCCCGTGAGGGCTCGATCGGGCGTGGTTCCTGGGATCGGAACAGGTCACAGGGCGATCGTTCGCACGGCGCCGCACGCGATAGCGACAGCAAGCCGGGCGGGGACCGTTCCCGGGGTGCCTCGACAGGGCGCGCCGATCGGGCCGGTGGGTCATACAGCTCGCGCGGTCGTGCCGAACCGCGAACCGGTCGTTCCGCGCCGCGGACCGGCCAGCAGGGCCAACGTCAGGGCTCGGGACAACGTCAGGCGCCGGGCCAAGGTCGCAGTCCACGGACAACACAGCCGCGCACCGAGGCTCCGGCCCGCGCGGTCGACGCCGGACCGCCGATTCCGGAGTGGGCCCGGCCGGATCTCCTCGAGGACGCAGTCCGGGACGAGTTGTCCTCCCTGGCCCCTGGCAATGCGGCGAAGGTTGCCGGGCACCTGGTCGCCACGGGTGAACTTCTCGATGAAGACCCGCAGCTTGCTCTGACCCACGCTCGTGCCGCCCGGGCGAGCGCTTCGCGGCTGGCTTGTGTTCGGGAGGCAGTGGGTGTGGCCGCCTACCACGCCGGTGAGTACGCCGAGGCCTCCCGTGAGCTCCGTGCCTATCGGCGGTTGTCCGGACGGACCGAATATCTCGCGGTCCTGGCCGACTGCGAACGGGCCGCCGGCCGTCCGGATGCAGCTCTTCGCCTGCTGAGCGAGGCCCCCCGAAGCCACCCCGGGCACTCCGAGTGGGTCGAGCAGCAGATCGTCGAGGCCGGAGCCCGACGCGATCTCGGTGAGCTGAGCGGCGCGATCCTCGTGCTGCGCGATGCGCTCGCCGCTCTTCGGAAGGGTGCCGGAGTCGACGACGACGACCTCGTCAGGCTGCGATATGCCTACGCCGACGTCCTGGAAGCTGCCGGCCGCGAAGCGGAAGCGCTGGCGGAATTCACCGCGATCGCCGAATCCGACGACGCCGAACGCACCGATGCCCGCGAGCGAGCCGGACTGACCGGGAAGTTGCCCGAAGACCAAGAGCGCTCCGACGACCTAGAGCTGTCCGAGGACCTGGAGCAGTCCGAAGACATAGAGCTGTCCGAAGACAGAGACGTACCTGACGAGGGCTGAGACTCCTGCCCACAAGCCGTCGGCGTTCCACAGCCGGTGGCTGAACGAACCATCGCGCCGTGGGAAATCCACAGATGACGCCAACCAAGCTAGTCGAGCTCGGGATTCGACGAGCCCTGTTCCGTAGTCACGAGTGCCCAACGGGGGCCTCGCCACGCACGGATCGGAACCCAATGAGCCTGTCGATCGTCGAGACCAACGAAGTGCATCTCATCGGCCGGCTGCACGCACCGCCCATACCGAAGACCTTGCCGGACGGCGAAGCGGCGGTCGGCTTTCGGCTCTCGGTGAGTCGGGCACCGGAGCTGATTCGACGACAGAAGTCGGACTTCATCGACTGCGTGAGCAGCCGGGCGGCAACGATCAAGGCAGCCACCGGATGGGTGCCCGGAGATGTCCTCGATCTGCACGGTGCCCTGCATCATCGCTTCTGGCGGGAGGGGCCAGCGAAGGTCAACGTGTACGAGGTCGAGGTGCGGACGGTCCGACGCGTTTCCCGTGCCTCGACCGCCAAGCCGAGTCGGCGGCCGAAGGCTGCGGCTGAGGGCGTCGGCTGAGGACGTCGGCTGAGGACTGAGTCGGCCCCAGCTAGACGACAGGAGCCGGATAGTCCACTTCGTCGACGAAGCAACGCAACACCAGCCCGGTGCGTGGTTTCGGGACGAAAAAGGTGGACTTACGCGGCATCAGGACGCCCCGAGCGGCAACGTCCAGGACGGTCGCTGCGGCCGTGGGGCGGACCAAGACAGCCACCCCTGCCCGATCTCGAGCGGTCTGCACCGCGGACGCGGTGGAATGTCGCAGCGCAACGGTGCCGGACGCGGCCCAGAGCCCCTCGATCAATCCGGCGTCCACGAGTGCGATGTCCAGATCCCACCAGGCGGCGGCCAACTCTGTTGGGGTCGTGGCCAGCAGTGCGGCCCGATCCGGCTTGGTCAGGACAACCCAGTGCGTGCCGTCGGTGAGCAGGACCGTGATGTCCTGGGCCTCGGCCAACAGTTGATCAGCCGCGCCCGCAGTCAGCGGGCTGATAGCCGTCATCTCGAAGGCACTTGCTGCGGCCCGTGCCGCCCGCTCCAGCGGGAGATCGGGCACCACGCGGTGGATGGCCCGCACCTGTGGACCGTGGGCGTCGGTGGGCACCAGCAGGGCAAGGCCACGATCCCACGGCCCTGGCCCCGCAGCGGTTCCGTGCTGCAGCGCCTGGTAGTCCAGATAGCTCGCGTATCGGTGATGGCCGTCGGCGATGACCGCTCGGCGGCCGGCGAAGTCCGCTTGAACGGCCTGGATGTCGGCCCGGTCTGCCACCGGCCACAAGCGATGGCGAACACCGACGTTGTCCACGAGATCGATGATCGGTGCTTCCCCGTTCACGTACTGCCCAGCGAGCTCGTCGGCGCCCGCGGGCCCCCCATCGTGGGTCAGCACGATCGGCTCGAGGTTGGCCTGCGTCGCAGCGAGCAGCCGCAGGCGATCCGCTACGGGACCCGGCCACGTGGCCTCATGCGGTGAAACAGCGGGGGAGCCGGGCGGAACAAGGGCTATCGACCCGACCCATCCACGAGTGGACAGCCGTTGCGGCCCGGCCGGCTCCTCGGCAAGGTCGTAGCACGAACAGCGCCGGCGCCGGGTCCGGCACGAGGACCTGCTGCTGCCGCCACGCGATCAACCGCCGCTTGGCATCGTCAGCGCCGAATGTGGGCAGCGTCAGATGCACGATGCTGTGCTCATCCGAACGCGCCAAGTTCTCCCGTTCGCTCGGATCGATGAGGTCATATGCCGGAGAGGTCAACGCCGGGAGGCGGGCCGGGTCGCGGTAGCGCGTTGCCACGAACGGAGACAGCTCGAGACCGTCCCCCTCTGTGCGGGCCCCTGTTGCGGCGGCCCCGGATCCGGCGATGGGCACTTTCGGAGGTTAGTCGCTGGCCGAATTGGCCGGGTCGGGCACTATTCCTCTCGTGATGCACACCGGTCCCGTCGTGCGGCCCGCCGGCGGCCACGAGCAGAGCCTCGTCGAGACCCGGCACGGACCGGCTCGCCTGATTCGCTCCCCGGCGCGCGACCCCTGGGCAATGTTGCTCTTGGGGCACGGAGCCGGTGGGGGCGCCGACGCCCGTGATCTCCAGTGGTTGGCCACCGACCTACCCAGTACGGGCATCGACGTCGTACGCATCGAACAGCCCTGGCGGGTATCGGGAAAGAAGGTTGCCGACCGCGCTGCGGTGCTGGACGAGGGCTGGTTGGACGTGGTCGCGCAGCTACGGAACGGTTCCCCGCTCATCGTTGGCGGACGCAGTTCCGGCGCCAGGGTCGCTTGCCGGACGGCGATGTCGGTACGGGCGCTCGGATGCCTTGCCCTCGCGTTCCCACTGCATCCTCCCTGGCGTCCAGAGCAGTCGCGCTTGCCCGAGCTGCGGGGGAGCGGCGTCCCCACCCTGGTGGTCCAAGGCGATCGGGACCAGTTCGGCGGTCCGGCCGACTTCCCGGATCTACCTGGCTCGATCCGCATCGCTGCCATCGCAGACGCCGACCACGAGTTCGCCCGACGCAGGGAGTCGGGCCGCGGCCCGGCTCGAGGCGACCTGGTCGGCTGCGTATCGGCATGGCTGCGCGAGACGGTTCCGGCCTGATGGCTCCGCTACCGCTGCAGGCCAGCAAAGATCGACTGGTCAGCACCTACGACGTCGGTCTGCTGGATCTGGACGGCGTGGTCTATGTCGGGCCAGAGGCGGTTCCGGGTGTATCCGAGGTCATCACCGAGGCCGTGGCCCTGGGGATGCGGTTCGGCTACGTGACCAACAACGCCGCCCGAGCGCCGCAGCAGGTCGGGGATCATCTTCGCGAGTTGGGCATCCCCGCGAGCGACAACGAGGTCATCACATCAGCTCAGGCAGCGAGTCGGCTGCTTCGCGATCGCCTACCTGCTGGCTCGGCGGTCCTCATCACCGGAACCCAAGCCTTGGCGGCCGAGGTGGAGTTGGTCGGCTTGCGTGCGGTCTGGTCAGCCGACGAAGGTCCCGCCGGCGTCGTCCAGGGATACAACCCGGAGCTGTCCTGGGCAATGTTGGCCGAGGCCTGCGTGGCCGTACGCGGCGGTGCCCTGTGGGTGGCCACGAACACCGACTCCACGCTCCCCTCGCCGCGCGGCCCCCTCCCGGGCAATGGCAGCTTCGTACAGGTCGTCGCTCGGACAACCGGCGCCGTCCCAGTCGTGGCCGGCAAGCCCGAGCCGGCCATGCACGCCGAATGCGTCCGCCGCACCGCGGCCCGCCGGCCGATTGTGGTGGGCGACCGGTTGGATACCGATATCGAAGGTGCCCACCGCGTGGGGGTGCCCAGCCTGCTCGTGTTCTCCGGATTGGCAAGACCGGCTGATCTCCTGGGCGCACGCGTGGATCAGCGGCCCACCTACGTGGCTCCCGACCTCGGCGGAATCCTCACTCAGCATCCTGCCGTCGAGCGCGTGGCAGCTGAGGCTCGTTGCGGCGACTGGCGGGTCTCGTACGACGACGATGCCTTGAGACTGACGTCGTTGAACGGGACTCCGTCCGCCGAGGCGGCGGCTGGGTCGACACTCACCGAGGACGACTGCGACGCACTCCGGGCACTGGCCGTCCTGGCCTGGGAGGTCGGCTGCACGCGCACGGAGGCTGCCGACGAACGCGCTAGAACGGTGCTCAAACGCCTAGGGCTTGCCTCAGGCGACTAACCTCGCGGTGTCCGGAACTCTCCAGTGAACCCCGGCGTCGACGCACAGAATGGGGGACCGTCGTGAATGACCGGTTGAACGCCGTCGCCGAGGTCGTCAAGGGGGTTGCGCAGGACGCTGTCCGGAACTCGCGTCGGGTGATCGAAGCCACCGTCTCAGGAGTCCGCGAGCACGGTCCGGAGGCAGTGGCGCAGGTCAAGCGCAAGCTGGACTCGGTCCGCACCAAGCCGCGGACTCGGAGGACCTCCACCGCCCGGGTACGGACCACTGTCCAGCCGAGCACACCGGCGACGACCACGCCAAATCGGCGCACTCCGTCAGCCCGCGTGGATAAAGGCGCCCAGCGCCCGGGTGAACAACAGGGTGCCGGAGCCGGCTCGACAGTCCCACCGTCAGGCAACGCACCATCAAGCGCCGCGCGGGCACCGGCGGCCCAGAAGTCGACACCGGCCAAGAAAGCCCCGGCCGAGAAGTCGACACCGGCCAAGAAAGCCCCGGCCAAAAAAGTACCGGCCAAGAAGGCCGCGCCGGTCAAGCGGGCCCCGGCGAAGAAAGCGGCAGCCCCCGCCAAGAAGGCCGGCCCAGCGAAGCAGACGGCGCCGCCGAAGCAAGTCCCTGACAAGGATGCGGCAGCGCCGCCCGAAATGGCCACCCCTGCCAAGCCCGCACCGCAGCATGCCCAGCCGCCGGAGTCCCCGACGTATGAGCCGCCGGCCGAGACCGAGTCGCGGAGCGAGACGGCACCGGACGGGCCAAAAGCATGAGCCAGCCGACGGATCCGGCTGACGCTCCGGACGAGGCAGCGCAGGAGACGTCGGCCGAGAGCGACTCGGCGGGCAGGCACCGAGAATGCCGACCCGACGCCCCCCATAGCCATGGACGTGGCCACCGCACTGTCGGGGTTGGGCGAGCTGCCCGTAGAGCAGCATCCGGAGGTTTACGAAGACATCCACCGCCGGCTCGGGGACACCCTGTCGGGGATCGATCACGTGTGAACCGGCTCAGCTGGCTGGCGCCAGCGAATCCCGCCGCCTAGTCGCGCGGAGCACTCGGTCATGCCGCGCCGGACGCGCTTGGACGCCGAACTGGTTCGCCGGGGGCTCGCCCGATCGCGGGTGCAAGCAGTCCATCTGATCGCCGCAGGTCGAGTCACGGTGTCGGGGCAGGTAGCGGTCAAAGCTGCGACCGCGGTTGCGCCCGATACGCCGGTGCTGGTCCAACCGCCACGCGTTGGCCCTGACTAAGTATCCCGGGGGGCACACAAGTTGGCCGGTGCTCTGGACGTCCTGCCAGTCCCCGTGAACGGTCGGCGCTGTCTGGACGCCGGTGCCTCGACCGGTGGTTTCACCGATGTTCTGCTTCGCCGGGGAGCCCGCGAGGTCCTGGCGGTCGACGTCGGATACGGACTGATGGCGTGGTCACTGCGGACTGACGAGCGGGTGCAGATCATGGATCGGCGCAACATCCGCCACCTGACCCTCGAGGACATCGGGTCGCCAGTGGAGCTGATCACTGCTGACCTCTCGTTCATCTCATTGGCTCTCGTCCTTCCTGCCCTTGCCGGGCTCGTGACCGCGGACGGTGACCTGCTGGTCATGGTCAAGCCGCAATTCGAGGTCGGCAAGGAACGACTCGGCAAAGGCGGCGTGGTCCGGGACCCGCGCGAGCGCGCCGCTGCTGTCGAGGGCGTTGCCGTTGCCGCGGGCCAGATGGGGTGGGGAGTCGCCGGTGTCACGGCGAGTTCGCTGCCGGGGCCGGCCGGCAACGTCGAGTACTTTTTGTGGCTCAGAGGCGACGCGCCAGCGTTGAATGCCGAGGACGTCCGACAGGCGGTCGAGAATGGGCCGCAGTGATCGGATGGCGTCGAGAAGGGTTGTGAGTCAGTGACGGCACACAGTCGCGCCGCCCTGCTCGTCGTGCACACGGGGCGTGCCGACATCGTGGAACTCGCGACCAGGGTGGGCAAAGCCCTGCACCGAGATGCATTCGACGTACGGATACTGGCGGAGGAGGCCGACGACGTCAGTATCGGTGGATCCACAGTCGTATCGGCTGACGACCGCGCAGCGGCCGACGCCGAGATCGTGATCGTGTTTGGGGGAGACGGGACCTTCCTGCGCGCGGCCGAATTTGCGCGCGCGGCGGACGTACCCCTGATCGGCGTCAACCTCGGACGGGTGGGATTCCTCGCCGAGACCGAGCCCGAAGCAGTCGACGACATGATCGCGCACATCCTGGACCGCAGCTACACGGTCGAGCACAGGCTCGCCGTCGAGGCTGCGGTCTTCGATCAGAACGGTCAGCAGCTTGCCTCGACCTGGGCGCTCAACGAGGTCTCGGTGGAGAAGGCCACGCGGACCCGCGTCCTCGACGTCGTCCTCCTGGTCGATGGGCGGCAGCTCACCAGCTTCGGCTGCGACGGCGTGCTGTGCGCCACGCCGACCGGTTCCACCGCCTACGCCTTCTCGGCCGGGGGTCCGGTCGTCTGGCCGGAGGTCGAGGCACTGCTGCTCGTACCCACCAGCGCGCATGCCCTGTTCGCGCGACCGTTGGTGACACCTCCGACGTCGGTCCTGACAGTTGCAGTCGCCGAATATGGCGAGGGCGCCGTGCTCTGCGCCGATGGACGGCGAACGATCCCGGTGCCACCTGGGGGGCGGGTCGATGTCGTTCGCTCGGAGCGGCCGGTGCACGTGGCCCGCCTGCATCCCACCCCGTTCGGCGACCGACTCGTGGCGCGGTTCCGGTTGCCTGCGGACGGTTTCCGACACACGGCAGCGGTTGCGGACGGGAGCTAGGCAATGCTGCGTGAGTTGGCCATCGAGCAGCTCGGGGTCATCGAGCAAGCTCAGCTGGATCTGCGGAGCGGCCTGACCGTGGTGACCGGCGAGACCGGCGCCGGCAAGACCATGGTGGTGAGCGGTTTGGCGTTGCTCTTCGGTGGCCGCGGTGACCCGAGCCGGATCCGCCGTGGGGCCTCCCGGCTGACTGTCGAGGGGCGGCTCGATCTGCCCGGCGACCATCCGGCCTGGGAGGTCGCCGCCCGGGCGGGTGCCGAGCCGGATGAAGACGGCACCCTGATCGTGTCTCGAACTGTCACTGCCGAGGGCCGCAGCCGGGCGCACCTCGGCGGTCGCAGCGTGCCTGTGTCCGTGCTTGCGGAGCTGGCCGACGCCGTGTGGGCACTGCACGGGCAGGCCGATCAGCTCCGGCTGCGGCAGCCCAAGGAACAGCGTGCGGCGCTGGACCGGTTCGCCGGCGTCGACCACGCGAAAGTGCTGGCCGACTACCACGCGGCATATGCGAACTGGCGCGACCTCGACGACCGGCTTGCGGTGAAGAGCGCACGAACTCACGAGCTGACCAGAACGGCCGAGGTCCTGCGGCATGGCCTGGCGGAGATCGCAGCGGTGGATCCGCAGCCCGCAGAGGACGGAACACTGACAGCGTTGGCCACCCGGTTGGGCGATGCGGAAGCGCTCGGCACGGCGGCTCAGCTGGCCTACGACGCGCTGTCGGGCGATCCCATGGGAGATGGCGGCGTTGTTCAGTCAGACGCGCTGAGTGCCCTGTCGCGGGCCAGCGCGGCACTGGAGCGCGCCAGCGACACGTCGTTGCGCGAGTTGGGCGCTCGGGTGGCGACCCTGGCCTACACGGTCACCGATATTTCTGCTGACCTGGCCACCTACATCCAGGATGTGGTCGACGACCCAGGCCGGTTGGCTGAGGTACAGGAGCGGATCTCGGTCCTGCAAGGACTTGCCCGTCGGTTCGCTGCGCCCGGCAGCGGTTCGGATGGAGCCCGGGCCTGGGCGGCCGATGCTGAACGCCAGCTGCTCGATCTCGACGTGTCCGACGATGCCCTCGCCGCCCTCCGGGAGGAGCGTGACGACGCGCGACGGGCCGTCGGTGCACTAGGTGCACAGATATCAGCGACTCGGCGCGAGGCCGCCGCGCGGTTGGCAGCGGCAGTAGAAGGCGAATTGGCGGCGCTGGCGATGCCGATGGCCAACGTCGATGTTCAGATCGCTACGGACGCCGAGGCCCCAGGGCCGGATGGCATGGACGAGGTCTCCGTCCTGCTGGCCGCGCACGCCGGTACCGAGCCCGCCCCGCTGCATCGGGCGGCATCCGGCGGTGAGTTGTCGCGGGTCATGCTGGCCCTTGAGGTCGTTCTTGCGGGGACCGATCCGGTGCCGTTGATGGTCTTCGACGAAGTGGACGCCGGAGTCGGCGGCCAAGCGGCCGTACAGATCGGGCGCCGGCTCGCCGCGCTGGCGGCCCATCATCAGGTTCTGGTCGTCACCCACCTGCCGCAGGTCGCAGCCCACGGCCGTGCGCACTTCGTGGTGGACAAGGCGAGCGACGGCACCGTGACGGCAAGTGGCGTCCACGAGGTGGCCGGGGAGGAGCGGATTCAGGAGCTCGCCCGCATGCTGGCCGGCCTGCCCGACAGCGAAACCGGTCTGGCGCACGCCGCCGAGCTTCTCGCCAGTGCGGCTGATCCCGGCTGACCGCGCGTGGCGGGCTCGGTGGCCGCTGCACGCGATGGGAGACTGGCCGGATGCGATTAGGCACCCTCCGCCGCGGTCGAGCCGCGGATGCACTACCCGGAGTCTCCGGGGTCGTCAGACTCGACCGACGCACCAAGGATCTCACTAAACGACTCAATTCCGGTGAGATTGCGGTGATCGACCACACCGACATCGACCGGGTCGCGGCCGACGCGCTTGTCTCGACCGGAGTGGCCGCGGTGGTTAACGCGTCGACCAGCATTTCGGGCCGCTATCCGAACCTGGGCCCGGGGATTCTCGCCAGGGCCGACATTCCGATCCTCGACAACGTGGGTGCTGACGTCTTCGGCAAGGTCAAGGAAGGCACCCGGGTCCGGGTGGATGGTGAATGCCTCTACGTCGGCGATCGACTGGTGGCCGAGGGTCGCAATCTCGACGGCGTGGCCATCGCAGAGGCGATGGAGGATGCCAAGGCCGGCCTGTCCAGCCAGCTGGAAGCCTTCGCCGCGAACACGATGGAGTACATGAAACGCGAGCGGGCGTTGCTGCTCGACGGCGTCGGGGTGCCCGACATCAAGACCGACCTCGACGGTCGGCATGTCCTCATCGTCGTACGTGGGTACGACTACAAGGAGGACCTCGCCCATCTGCGGCCCTACATCCGGGACTACCGCCCGGTGCTGATCGGGGTCGACGGCGGCGCGGACGCGCTCCGCGAGGCCGGCTACAAGCCGGCAATCATCGTGGGCGACATGGACTCTGTCGCCGACGACACGCTGCGCTGCGGCGCCGAAGTCATCGTGCACGCGTACGCCGACGGCCGTGCCCCAGGACTCCCACGCGTCCAGGATCTGGGCGTCGAAGCCATCACGTTCCCGGCCACCGGCACCAGCGAGGACATTGCGATGCTGCTCGCCGATGCCAAGGGCGCGGAGCTCATCGTCGCGGTGGGCACGCATGCCACCCTGGTGGAGTTCCTCGACAAGGGTCGCGGCGGCATGGCCTCGACATTCCTCACCCGGTTACGGGTCGGCGCCAAGCTGGTCGATGCCAAAGGCGTGAGCCGGCTGTACAAGAGTCGGATCTCATCCACTGCGCTGGTCTTCTTGGTTCTCGCCGCATTTGTCGCCATCGGTGCAGTGCTGGCGGTCTCGACGGCCGGCCGCACGTACCTCGATATTTTCGCTAGCCAGTTGGGCGATCTGCTCGACTGGGTGAAGGGCCTATTTTCGTGATCGATTTCCGTTACCACCTCGTCTCGCTGATCGCGGTCTTCCTCGCGGTTGCCCTCGGCATCGTGATCGGGACCACGCAGCTGAACGGGACTGTGCTCGACGGCCTGGAAGCGCAGGTCGGGACGCTGACCGATCAGAAGAACGAGTTGGAGGCCCAGGTCGAAACTCTGGGCGAGGAGCTGACGCAGAACGATGCCTATGACGAAGCCACGGCGTCGTTGATCGTCGCCAACCGGCTGGTCGGCTCCTCGGTTCTCGTCGTCGTCACCAACGAGGACGTCAGTGCGGAGATCGTCGGTGAGGCAACCACCCTGCTCTCCGCGGCCGGCGCCCAGCTGGCCGGAACGTTGCGACTGCAGCCGGCCTACACCGATCCGCAGACCGCGCCGGACCTTCAGGAGTACGTCACGGGTGCCGGCCTTCCGGCGGGGGTCACGCTGCCGGCTACCGATGACACGCCGACGCTCGTGGCCAGCCTCATGAGCCAGGTGCTCATGCGGCCGGCTGACGGCGGACCGGCGCCGCCCGGCACCGCCACCAGCACTGTCCTCGCCGGGTTGGCCGCCCTAGGTGTGGTGACCTCGGACAGCGGCGAGCCTGAATCGGCCGACTACGCGCTGTTCCTGACCGCCGGCGGCTTCACCGGTGAGGACGCGCAGACCCGAAATCAGGCATTGGTCGCGCTGGCCGGAGCGATGGACGCTGCCGGCAGCGGTGCCGTCGTCGCCGGGGACGAATCTTCGGCCGGTGAGGGTGGACTGGTGGCCGCGATTCGGGACGACCCGGTGACCTCCAGCTCGGTGTCCACGGTGAACAACGTGGATGTTGCCGCGGGACAGGTCGCGGCACTGCTGGCACTCACGGCTGAGCGCAACGGACAGACCGGCCACTACGGAGTGGGCGAAGACACCGTGCCCCTGCCGCCACTGGGTTCGTGAGGGCCGGACCGCGTCGTCATCGCGCCGGGCGTGCGTCCGGTCGCCTGAGCGGCGTTGTGGTCTCCGGGCTCGCCACGCTCGCCGCTGTCGAGGTCGCTCGCAGATCACCTGCCTTTTCCGGGCCGACCTGGGTACGGACCAACCACCGAGGGCATGCGGTCAATCTCGTGGCGGGGCCGGCATCCGCGCTGATCGCGAGCGGCGTCGGCGCGGCTCGCCTGCCGAACGGGCTCCGCCGCCCGGCGTTGTTGCTGGGCGTGATCGGCGGCGCCGTCGGCCTGTACGACGACGTGGTCGGCGCCCGACCGGGCCAGGCGGCGGACAAGGGGTTCGGTGGGCATCTGCTGGCGTTGCGCTCCGGCCGAATCTCGACCGGTGCGCTGAAGATCCTGGGGTTGGTCGGTGCGTCGATCGTCGCCGCGGGGCCGGTGTCACGGGGTCCGGTCGATCGCATCGTTGCCGCCGGAGTCATGGCCGGGACGGCCAATCTGATCAATCTGCTCGACCTTCGTCCGGGACGGGCGGCCAAGACGACGGTACTGGCGTCGGCAGCAACCCTTGGCGGCTCGACGGGCGGACTCAGCGCTGCAGTGCTCGGAACATCTCTCGGCGTGCTGCCCGCCGACCTCGGCGAGAAGGTGATGCTGGGCGATGCCGGCGCGAATGCCCTTGGCGCGCTGGTGGGATTCCGGCTCGCTGCCAGCACCGGGCCCGCCGCGCGGGCAGGGATCCTGGCCGTCCTCGTCGCGCTGACCGCGGCGAGTGAGAAGGTCAGCTTCACCCGGGTGATCGAAGCCACGCCGGGGCTGCGCGATCTCGACAGCTGGGGCAGATTGAGCGTCGCTGCCGTTCCCGCGGCCGGGACCCGAGCAGCTCCCTGATGGTGAGCGGGCGTTCGGAGCCGGGGGCCCGTGACATGGCCGGGGGAAGAGCGTGACCAGTCCGCGGGTGCGCACGGTCGCCACCGGCATCGGCGCCGCGGCCGCACTCATCGCTGTTCTCACCTTGCTCGCGAGGCTCGCCGGGTTCGGTCGCAACCTGGTCTTCGCCCGAACCGTCGGGACGACGTGTGTGGGCGACACCTACGTCGCGGCGAACACCGTTCCCAACATCATCTTCGAAATCGTGGCCGGCGGGGCGCTGGCGAGTCTCGTCGTACCGATGCTCTCCGGTGCAATCGCATCCGGGGATCACGAACGCGCCAGACGGACGGCGTCGGCACTGTTGACCTGGACGATTCTGATCCTCCTGCCGATCTGCGGACTCGTCGCGTTGCTCGCCCGGCCATTGGCAGAGGCACTCCTGTCCGGAAGCAGCTGTTCCGGGGCAGTCGAACTCGGCACCCGGATGCTCCTGGTCTTCGCGCCACAGGTCGTGCTCTATGGAATCGGCATCGTCCTCACCGGCATCCTGCAGGCACACGGACGTTTCGCCGGCCCGGCCGTTGCCCCGTTGTTGTCCAGCATCGTGGTCGCGATCGCTTACCTCCTCTATCGGCTCTCGGCGGGAGTACCGAACTCGATCGACGAACTCGAGCGCGGCTCCGAACTGATCCTCAGCGTAGGCACCACCGTGGGCGTCGTAGTCCTGGCATTGGTCCTGCTGATTCCACTGCGCGGCACCGGTTTACGGTTGCGTCCGAGTCTCAGCTTTCCGGCCGGCGTGGCCCCTCGTGTCCGTCGGCTGGCGGCCGCTGGGATCGCTACGCTTGCCGCGCAACAGATCGCCGTTGTTGTCGCGATCCGGCTGGCCAACGACGGTGCGCCCGCTGGAACGCAAGTTCTCTACCTCCTGGCGATGACGGTGTTCCTCCTGCCCTGGGCTGCTATCGCCGTGCCGCTGGCAACGTCGGCGTTTCCTCGGCTGTCAGCATCCTGGGAGCAGGGTGCCGAACAGTCCTACCGCCGGACACTTGCGCCGACCACAGCCGCGGTGGTCATGGGGTGTCTGCTCGGGTCGGGGGCGATGTACGCCGTCGCCGTTCCCGCGGCGCGGATCTTTGTCCAGGGCACTGGCGTACCGGACTCCGACCTCGCCGTCGACCGGCTGGCCGACGCGATCGTCGCGTTCGCGCCCGGACTCGTCGGGTACGGCCTGGTGGCCCTGCTCACCCGGGCCCTCTACGCCCGCGGTCTGTGGAAGGAGCCGACTCTGGCTGTGGTGTGCGGCTGGTTGGTGACAGTGGCCGCGAACATCGGCTTGGCCGCGGCTCTGCCGGCCGGCGCGCGCGGAGTGGCCCTGGCGGCCGGGAACAGCATCGGCGTCACGGTTGCCGGCGTCGCGCTGATCGTGCTGACCGTCCGCCTCGCGGGCCGCGACGCCCTGCGCGGCGTTGCGCCCGTCGGCGCCGCCGCTCTCGTCGCGGTCGTCATCTCGGCCGCCGCAGGTCGACTGCTGGCCGAAGTGTGGGCGGGCGGGGGAGTGGTCATGGCCGTGCTGCAGATACTTGCTGCGGGCGCCGTCGTTGTTCTGATTGCGGGCGCAGCCATGATGGTCCTAGCGCGCGGACCTACGCTCGCGGTCGTGCGTGGCCTCCGCCACCACGAGCCTGTCCAGGAGGATGTGCCGTGACGCAGCGTTCGGATGGGGGCGTAGAGCCGGGGGATGTCGTGACAGAGTCCGAGCACCCGCTCGCCGGGCGATGCATCGCACAGGTCCTGGCCACCAGCACCGGAGGCGTCGGCACTCACATCCGCGCAATCCTGCCTGGACTTCGTTCGGCCGGTGCCATTCTGCGGGTGTGTGGCCCGCCGGCGACAGACGACCTGTTCGGGTTCGCTCAGGTCGGGGCTGAGTTTCGGTCCGTGCCAATCGCCTCAGGGCTGCATCCGATCGCAGATGCCGGCGCATTGTTCCGCCTGCGCGCAGCGCTGCGAGGCCAGGATCTGGTGCACGCCCACGGCTTGCGCGCCGGACTGTTGTCGGTCTTGGCCAGGCCGAGGGCTCCGGTCGTCGTGACGGTGCACAACGCCCTCCTCGACGCCCCCGGCATCAAGCGCCGGATCAGCGCGGCATTGGAACGACTGGTGCTCCGCCGCGCCGACGTCGTGCTGACCGCCTCCCTCGATCTGGCTGAGCACGCGCGCTCGGTCGGCGCCCGCGATGTACGACCCGCACCCGTCTCCGCCCCACCGTTGCCTGCGGCCGTCCGAGGGCGCGCCGCAGTCCGCGCCGAGCTTGGCGTCCCGGACAGTGCCCCGCTCCTCCTGGCGGTCGGGCGACTGCACCGGCAGAAGGGTTACGACACGTTGCTTGCCGCTGCGCGCACGTGGCGCGGGCGCAGCGACGGCCTTCGGGTGGTCATTGCCGGAGACGGTCCCCTGCATCAGGAGATGGCAGAACAGGTCGAGCGCGAACAGCTTCCGGTGGCACTCCTGGGCCGGCGCAGAGACGTGCCCGATCTGCTCGCCGCCAGTGACATCGTCGTGCTGACCTCACGGTGGGAAGCCCGGGCGCTGGTGGCCCAGGAGGCCCTGCGCTCCGGCCGGCCGTTGATTGCCACCGCTGTCGGCGGCATCCCGGAGCTGACCGGAAGTCGGGCCGGGATCCTGATCCCACCGAATGACCCTGACGCGCTGGACGCCGCAGTCACAGACCTCGTCAGCGACCCTGATCGAGTAGCCGCCATGGTGGTCGCGGGTCATGCCGCGGCCGCGCAATGGCCGACCCTCGACGACACCGTCCAGCAGCTTTGTGCGCTCTACGGAGAGCTCCTGGGTTCGCCGTGACCGGCCGCCATCGAGTGCTGGCCTGGCTGCTCACGCTCACGCTGGGCTCAGGACTTGGCCTGGCAGCGCTGCCGAGTGCCGCCGCGGCACCTGTGGAACCGGAGCTCTCGGCTGCTCGCGTCGTGATCGTTGCCGTGCCTGGATTGCTCTGGGGGGACGTCGCGTCCGGTCTCGCCCCGGCTCTGACGGAGCTGGCCAGCGAGGCTGCCCTCGGGAACATGACCGTGCGTGCCGCGCGGTCCCGGACGTGCATCCTCGACGGTTTGGCGACGCTGGGTGCCGGCAATCGGGCTCGCTATCCGGCACCGACCGAGGACGCCGAGGAACACCTTCCGCCGCTCACTCCCGAGCAGGAGGCGCAGCGGCTGGCTACTCTTGCCGGCTGCGGTCAGCAGGAGCAGGTCGCATTGGCCGGGCTCACCGATGTCACGCAGACCGTCGGCCGGATCGCCGAGGACGAAGGCACCCGCGCCTTCGGCGCCGAGCCTGGCGCACTCGGAGCAGCCGTCAGCTGCTCAACCGCCATCGGGCGATCGTCGGCGGTGGCACTGGCCGCGCCGGCGGCGCAGGTCTCGATCGTCGACGCGCTCCCACCGGGTACGCGGCAGATCGCCGCTGCCCTGAGCCGGTGCCCACTCACTGTCGTCACCGTGCCCGACCTCATCGGCAGCGTCCCGTCAGTGACCCTTGGCGAGCTGCCCGAGCCGGATGGTCAAACCAACAGCGCCGACGGACCCCTGGCCGGGCTGCTGGGTCGGCCCCGCGCGCAGGCCTTGGCAACGATGGACCGGGCAATCGCGGACGTCGGTGCGACCCTCGCGTCCCTGCCGGGCAAGACATTGCTGCTGATCGCCGGCGTTTCCGAGAAGGGGGTGAGCCGAGCTCAGCTGCATCCGCTCATCGCCGTACATCCGGACCTGTCGCCCGGTTACCTGACATCAGCCACCACGGGACGCACGCCGTACGTGCAGCTGATCGATGTAGCTCCCACAGCTTTGCGCGCCCTCGGCGTTCCCAACGCCGACAGCATGGTCGGTTCGGCAATCCGATGGTCCGAACGCTTCGCAGGGCTCGACCCCGCGCTGGTCAGTCTGCGCGACGAGAACCGGGCCGCGGTGGCACATCTGAGCCTCACTCGGACGTTCTTCTGGACGCTTGTCTTCCTGGCCGGAGCGCTCGTAGCCGGCCTCGGACTGGCTCGGCTGCGCTCCGCTGTACCCATCACCAAGGTGGTGTCGATCGCCGGCCTTGCCTTCGCGGCGCTGCCGGCCTCGACCGAGCTCGCCAACCTCGCCCCCTGGTGGCGGTCGTCGACTCGCGAGCTGACGCTGGGGTTGACGGTCGGTGGCTGTGTGGCGGTCCTGACTCTTCTCGCCGCCACCCTGGGCAGCCGGCACGGGCCGGTCTCGAAACTGCTGCCGTCCGGGCGGGTGCGGTACGGCCCGGCGTTGTTCATCCTGTTCGCCACGGCCGCGACAGTGGCAGTCGACGTGGTGCTGGGCTCGCCGATGGAGCTCAACAGCCTGGTGGGCTACAACGCGATCGTCGCTGGTCGCTTCGTCGGTCTCGGGAACCTCACATTCGGACTGTTCGCGATCAGCGTTCTGCTGGCGACCGCGGTGCTGGTGCGTGGCTCCACGCGCCGGATCCTCCTCGTCGTCGGCGTGGTTGGGCTGGCTGCAGTGATCGTGGTCGGCGCGGCCGGCCTCGGCCGGGACTTCGGGGGAGTGCTCGCCCTCGTGCCCGGCTTCCTGCTGCTGGGATTCCTCGTCACCGGAACCAGGTTGTCCCTGCGCCGGGTCATGACCATCGCGCTGACGACCGGCGTTGCCGTGTCGGTGTTTGCGCTGTTGGACTATCAGCGCGATCCGGATGACCGAACCCACTTGGGGCGCTTCGTCGCTCAACTCATCGACGGACAGGCGTGGACCGTCATCAGTCGCAAGGCCCAGGCCAACCTCGACGTTCTCACCGGCAGCCCGGTCACCTGGCTGATCCCGATTTTCGCGGTCGGCATCTTCCTCATGGTCTGGCGAGGCGGGCGCCTGCCCGCAGTCCTGGCTGCCGAGCCAGGCTGGCGCGCTGGGCTGATCGCCGCCCTCGTCACAGTTGTCATCGGCGCGGTGATCAACGATTCAGGAGTTGCCGTGCCGGCGGTAGCAGGATGCGTTGTGATCCCGATCCTCATCTGGCTCACGGTGCCCGGGCGACCCGCCGGCGTGTTGGATTCGGCAGATGCAGGGCCCGACACCCCGACAGCGCGCGCGGCGTCGCGGCCGACGCGTGTTAGCGTGAACTCCCGTGAACCGACCGGGTGATCGTCGCTCCCCCCATACGACCAACTATCTGTTCGTGACCGGCGGTGTCGCCTCCTCGCTGGGCAAGGGCCTGACCGCAAGCTCGCTCGGCTCCTTGCTGTCGGCTCGCGGGCTCCGGGTCACGATGCAAAAGCTGGATCCGTACCTGAACGTCGATCCAGGGACGATGAACCCGTTCCAGCACGGCGAGGTCTTCGTCACAGATGACGGGGCCGAGACGGACCTGGACGTCGGTCACTACGAGCGGTTTCTGGACATCAACCTGGCCGGCTCAGCCAATGTCACCACCGGACAGGTCTATGCCGAGGTGATCGCGAAGGAGCGGCGCGGGGAGTATCTCGGCGACACCGTGCAGGTCATCCCGCACATCACCAACGAGATCAAGGACCGCATCCTCGGCTTGGCCGGTGGCCAGGACGGACACTCCGGAATCGATGTCGTCATCACCGAGATCGGCGGGACGGTCGGGGATATCGAGTCGCTGCCGTTCCTCGAGGCCGCCCGCCAGATCCGGCACGACGTCGGCCGGGACAACGTCTTCTTCCTGCACGTATCACTGGTCCCGTTTCTGGCCCCCAGCGGAGAACTCAAGACCAAACCCACTCAGCACTCGGTGGCTGCGTTGCGCAGCATCGGCATTCAGCCCGACGCCATCGTCTGCCGCAGCGATCGGGTGATCCCCGACGGACTCAAACGCAAGATCAGCCTGATGTGCGATGTCGACTATGAAGCTGTCGTCTCCGCCGCGGACGCACCGTCGATCTACGACATCCCGAAGGTCCTGCACGCCGAGGGCCTGGACGCCTACGTCGTACGACGCCTCGGTCTCCCCTTCCGGGACGTCGACTGGACCCAGTGGTCCGACCTGCTGGACCGGGTGCACAAGCCCAAGCAGTCGGTGACCGTCGCGCTGGTCGGAAAGTACGTCGACCTTCCCGACGCCTACTTGTCGGTGACCGAGGCCATGAAGGCCGGGGGGTTCGCACACCACACCCATGTGGAAACGCGCTGGGTGACCTCCGACGACTGCGAGACCAGCACGGGGGTGGCCCAGCAGCTCGCCGACGTGGACGGCATCGTCGTGCCCGGCGGCTTCGGCGTGCGCGGGATCGAGGGAAAGGTACGGGCCATCGCCTACGCCAGGGCCAATGGCATTCCCATCCTCGGCCTGTGTCTCGGTCTGCAATGCATGGTGATCGACGTCGCCCGCAATCTCGCCGGGCTCACCGATGCCAACTCCGCGGAGTTCGATCCGCAGACACCGCATCCGGTCATCGCCACGATGGCCGACCAGGTCGATGTGGTCGCTGGGGAGCGGGACATGGGCGGGACGATGCGATTGGGCAGCTACCCGGCAGAGCTGACCCCGGGTTCGCTGGTTGCACAGGCGTACGGCGAGACCAAGGTCCACGAGCGGCATCGCCATCGCTACGAGGTCAACAACGAATATCGCGAGCAACTCGAGGCCGCCGGCCTCGTGTTCTCCGGCCTGTCACCGGACGGGCGGCTGGTCGAGTTCGCCGAACTCGACCGAGACGTGCATCCCTTCTACGTGGGGACACAGGCACATCCGGAGTTCATGTCCCGGCCGACCAGGCCGCATCCGCTGTTTGCCGCCTTGGTAGGGGCCGCCCTGGACCGCTCCGAGTCCCTGCGCATTCCGGTCGACGTCGAACCCGCCGCCCGTTGAGTCGAGCCAGGGTTTGGGTGAGTGAGCATCGCAGCGAGCGCCAGCGAGCGAGGAGCGGAGCGAACCTGAGCGCGCAGCGCGACCGTGCGGAGCACGGCATGAAATCTTGAGTGAAGCCCACGAGTCGCTCGCGGACGAAGTAGTCACCGACCCGACGAAGTACCCGATCCGGTCCTCCAACACGGTCTTCGAGGGGCACATCGTCGCGGTTCGTCAGGACGAGGTCACCATGTCCGACGATTCCGTCGGGCAACGGGACGTTGTCGTCCATCCAGGAGCCGTCGGCGTCGTCGCCGTGGACGAGAACGACCGGGTCGTAATGATCAGGCAGTTCCGCCATCCCGTACGCAGTTACCTCTGGGAGATTCCAGCCGGCCTGAAGGACGTCGCCGACGAGCCTCCGGTGCAGACGGCCCGGCGGGAACTGCTCGAAGAGGCGGGTGTCGTGGCCGAGCGCTGGGACCTGCTGGTGGACATGTTCGTCTCACCTGGAGGTTCGACCGAGGAAGCCACGATCTTCCTGGCCCGGGATCTGCGGTTCGCAGAGCGTCCCGCTGAGTTCGAACTGTCCGCGGAGGAACTCGACCTCGAAGTGCGCCTGGTCCCGATCGAGGACCTGCAGACCGCCGTACTCGCCGGCCGGATCCGCAATTCGCTCGCCGTTGCCGGGGTCCTCGCCGCCTCCGTCGCCAAGGCGGCCGGCTGGCAGGGCCTGCGCCCACCGGACTAGAGCAGTTCGCCGGTGTCGACCAGGTGCTGGGCAACGGCGGTGAGTTTGACATTTGCGGCCTGGGAGGCCGAAGACAGCTTGCGGAAGGCGGCATCTGGGGTGAGCCGGAACCGCTCCATGAGAATGCCCTTCGCCTGGCCGATGAGATCCCGGTTTCGTACCGCAATCTGGAGTTTCTCTGCGCGTTGCGCATCGGCAAGGGCCAGCGCGGCGTGCGTTGCGTAGAGGCAGGTCAACTGCAGGTCGTGCTCGGTGAAGGCGCTTGGTCGGTCGCTGTAGAGGCTGAGGGTTCCCAGTCGGTTTTCAGCCACCCATAGCGGTGCGCACAGCATGCTGACCACGCCGAGCGAGCGCGCCCGCTCGGCGAACGCGGGCCAGCGCAGATCGTCGCCCATGTCGTCCAGGCGGACAACGGTCTGCTGAGACGCGGCAGCGATGCACGGTCCATTGCCGACGTCGCGCTGGAACAGATCGAGGTCGTGCGGCGGTGTGCCCGTGGTGGCCTGAGGGAGAAGTCGACCGGCAACCAGGAGGATCAAGCCGGCGTACTGAGCCGACCCGATCGTGCGTACGGCAACCGACACGATTGCATCGAGCGTGGGCTGCAGCTCCGCGTTCCTGAGATGCAGGGCGCGCGCAAGTCCGCCCAGGATGGACCAGGTCTCCGGAGTCAGTCCAGACAGCTCGCGCGGCTCCTGCATCGCAACCAACGCACATCCTCCTTTACAAGGTAAGTCCAGTGTTAGCGTATGAGATCAGGTGAAGACAATCGCCTCCCTACGACTCGCCAGGAGTCGAAATGCCCCCCGCTCGCAAGTCTTCTTCGCGCACGCCTGCCGCCAGCAAGGCCGCCCCTCGCAAGTCCGCCGCTGCACGCAAGCCCACAACTGCTCGCATGTCCGCCGGCCAGCGCACGTCCATCACCCGCAATACCGACCAGAGCGCACCGATGCTCACCAGTCCGACCGGCGTCGTCACCGGCGACCCCGGGGCGGTGGATGACCGCGCCCAGGCCGGGGAGTACCTGACCACCGCGCAGGGGCTGCGGCTACCTGACACCGACCACTCCCTGAAAGCCGGCGACCGCGGCCCGACCCTGCTCGAGGACTTCCACCTGCGCGAGAAGATCACGCACTTCGACCACGAGCGCATCCCGGAGCGGGTGGTGCACGCCCGCGGGGCGGCCGCGCACGGTGTCTTCGAGTCCTACGGCAACGCGAAGTCCGTCACCAAGGCGCGGTTCCTTGCTGAGAAGGGTCAGCAGACCCCGGTCTTCACCCGCTTCTCGACCGTGCTCGGCTCCCGAGGCTCGGCAGACACGGTCCGGGACACTCGCGGATTCGCGGTGAAGTTCTACACCGACGAGGGCACCTTCGACCTGGTCGGCAACAACATCCCGGTCTTCTTCATCCAGGACGGCATCAAGTTCCCGGACATCATCCACGCTGCCAAGCCCCATCCTGACCGGGAGATCCCGCAGGCGCAGTCGGCCCACGACACGTTCTGGGACTTCGTCTCGCTGCACACCGAAGCGACTCATCACGTGCTCTGGAGCATGAGCGACCGCGGCATTCCGCGGTCCTACCGGACCATGGAGGGCTTCGGCGTCCATACCTTCCGGCTGGTCAACGCCCGTGGCGAGACGAGTCTGGTCAAGTTCCATTGGAAGCCGATTGGCCGGGATCCATTCCCTGGTGTGGGAGGAAGCACAGATCGCTGCGGGGGTCGATCCTGACTTCCATCGCCGGGACATGTACGACGGCATCGAAGCCGGAGCGTTCCTCGAGTACGAACTCGGCATCCAGGTCATGCCCGACGACGGCACCGACACCTTCGAGGGCATCGACCTGCTCGATCCGACGAAAATAGTTCCTGAGGAGCTGGCGCCAGTCGCAGTTGATCGGCAAGCTGACGCTGAACGCCAACCCCACCAATTTCTTCGCTGAAGTCCGAGCAGGTGGCCTTCCACACCGGGCACCTGGTCCCCGGCATCGAGGTGACCAATGACCCGCTGATGCAGGCGCGGCTGTTCTCCTACCTGGACACCCAATTGACCCGGCTTGGCGGGCCGAACTTCGCCCAATTGCCGATCAACCGACCGCATGCGCCAGTGAACGACATGCTGCGCGACGGGATGCATCAGACCGCTGATCCACATCGGCCTCGCGCCGTATCGGCCGCAACAGCATCGACGGGGTGAGCCCGGCTGGTCGCCGACGGCGGAGGAAGGTGGATACATCCAGACGCCACGAGCTGATCGACGGGTCGCCGCTGTCAGGGCCAACCCGGCTTCCTTCGACGATCATTTCTCCCAGGCCACCATGTTCTACCGCAGCCTGACCGCCGCCGGAGCAGGTGCACATCGTGGAGGCGTTCACCTTCGAGTTCGGCAAGTTCTACGAGCAGGTGATCAAGGAGCGTGAACTCGCCGTGTTGGCCAACGTCGACACCGACCTGTGCGCGCAGGTCGCCACCGGACTCGGGCTTGCCCGCTCCTAAGGGCGACTCCGGTGGAGGACTGTCGACCCCGTCGCCGGCGCTGTCGCAGATCCTCGACCGAGCCCGGTCCCGGTCGCCGGCCGCAAGATCGCGCATCATCGCCGACCCCGGATCCGACCTTGCCGGGGTCGACCAAGCTGGTCAAGGCACGTGGCCGAAGGCTCGGGCGTCACCGGTGCTCGTCATCGCCGCCAGTCGGTGGCGTGTTGCGGAAGGGCCGGCACCGAGCGTCATCGTCGATCGGACCTTGCTGACCGCCCGTTCGATCGAGTTCGACGCGCTGGTCGTCGCCGGTGGTACGACGCCGACAAACGACATCAAGCTCGTGCTCCTGCTGCAGGAGGCGTACCGGCACTGCAAGGCGATTGCGGCCTGGGGCGACGGTGCCTCGATCCTCGAGTCGGCCGGGATCGGCCTGGACGGCGCTGGCGTCCCGGTGGCCGATTCGGTAGTCAAGGCGTTCACCGCAGAGCTTACCGCGGCCCTCGGCCTGCACCGGGCCTGGGACCGCGCGCCCGTGGTCATGGCCTCGGCGGTTCCGCCGTCAGTCTGACGATTCCGTGGTGGATGGCGGCCCTGGCAACAGGGCCGCCATCTCGACAGGTCGAAGAATTCCGTCACCTGGCGCGCCGATCTGGGACCGGCATCCGGGTCGGCGCCTGCGTCCAGGAGTAGCGCGACGATGCTTGGGGCCTGCCGGAAGACGGCCGCGGCCAAGGCGGTCTGACCGTTGTCGTTCGAGCGCGCAACGTCGGCTCGATGTTCGAGCAGCAGTCGCACCATGTCTTCCTGACAGTGATACGCGGCCAGGATGAGCAGCGTATCGCCGCGTGCGTTGGTCAGATTTGGTGGCGCGCCGATCGCCAGGAGCTCTGTCATGCGCGCGACCTCGCCGGTGCGTGCCCAGTCGAAGGCCTGCCGGAGGAGATCCAACTCGTCGTCGGTCAGGTCGGACACGGCTTACAGCGTATGACTGGTCCAGAACGGTGTGCTGGCGCCCCGGCGTGCCCGTACGGTCAACGTCGTGAACGTGGTCGTCCTCGCCGACACACATGCCCCGCGCCGCTGGCGCGGGGTGCCACCCCGGGTTGCCGAGCACCTGCGTACGGCCGACGTCATCCTGCACGCCGGGGACGTGTGTACCGCTGATGTGTTGGATGAGTTGTCGGCCTATGCACCGGTGCATGCGGTGCGCGGGAACAACGACGGACCGGACGTGGCGGATTGGGGTGCGCCCGACACCCTGCGCTTGGATCTGGACGGTCTCGTGGTCGGGATGATCCACGACAGTGGGCCCGCGCCCGGTCGGCTGGCGAGAATGCACCTGGCGTTTCCCGACTGCGAACTGGTCGTCTTCGGTCACTCACACATACCGATGGACATCGCGGACGAGCGTCTGCGGATCTTCAATCCGGGTTCACCCACTGACCGGCGCCGCCAGCCGCACGGGACACTGGGCATCCTCGAGGTCGAGCACAACCGGCTGGTCCGGGCCAGGATCGTGCCCGTCACCTGATGGCTGGGCCACCGGCAGGCCCTAAACTCCGATCGTGAGCAACGGGGCCCACGCGAGGAAGGGCGGATCAAGCGGATGAGGGTCGGCGTACCTCGCGAGGTCAAGAACCACGAGTACCGCGTCGCGGTGACTCCGGCAGGAGTGACCGAACTCATCAGGGCCGGGCACGAGGTCATGATCGAGCACGATGCCGGCGCGGGGTCGCTGATCCCGGACGAGGACTTCGTGGCGGTCGGCGCGCAGATCCAGCAGACTGCCGATGACGTCTGGGCTGCCGCGGATCTCGTCCTCAAGGTCAAGGAGCCGGTCGCCGAGGAATACCACCGAATGCGGTCGGGGCAGACCCTGTTCACCTACCTCCATCTGGCCGCATCAGCCGAGTGCACCAAGGCGCTGATCTCGTCCGGTATCGATGCGGTCGCCTACGAGACGGTCCAACTGCCCGATCTTTCGCTTCCGCTGCTGGCGCCCATGTCTGAGGTCGCCGGGCGGATGGCGCCCCAGTGCGGCGCGCACTGCTTGGAGCGCGCGCAGGGCGGCCGAGGCCTGCTCCTGGGCGGGGTGTCCGGCGTCTACCCCGCCACCGTCGTCGTCATCGGCGCGGGCGTGGCCGGTATGAACGCTGCGGCCATCGCGGTGGGCATGCAGGCCGAAGTGATCGTGCTCGACAACAACGTGGAGAAGCTGCGCACCGCGGACCAGCTCTACCGCGGACATCTGCAGACGGTGATCTCCAACTCCTACGAACTCGAGCGGGCCGTCCTCGGTGCCGACCTCGTCATCGGTGCAGTGCTCGTACCCGGAGCCAAAGCCCCGAAATTGATCTCCAACGAGTTGGTCTCGCGGATGCGGCCCGGCTCAGTGCTGGTCGACATCGCCGTCGATCAGGGCGGGTGCTTCGAGGACACCCGGCCAACCACGCACGACGACCCCACCTACGTCGTGCACAACTCCGTCTTCTACTGCGTGGCAAACATGCCCGGCGCGGTGCCCAATACCTCCACCTATGCGCTCACCAACGTGACATTGCCGTACGTCATGGCGTTGGCCAACCAGGGCCTGCCCGCGGCGGTGCGCGCCAACCCGGCATTGGCGCTGGGCGTCAATGTCATCGGCGGTCACGTCGTCTATGACCATGTGGCCGCGGCGCACGGGCTTCCGTACGTCCCGTTGGAGGAGGCCCTGGCTGGCTGAACCGGCCCCCTCTGCGCCACCTCCGCAGCCTGAGCCGGCGCGAGCCGTGACTCGCGCTGTGCGTGGCTATCTCGATCACCTCGCGATCGAGCGCGGCCTGGCCACGAACACCGTCACCTCCTACCGGCGTGACCTGCTCCGGTACGGCGCGCATCTCGCCGCGCGGGGGAGGGGCGGGCTGGCGGAGGTGACCGAGGACGACGTTTCGTCGTTCCTCGCCGGCCTGCGCGTGGGCGATGAGTTGCATCCGCCGTTGTCGGCGGCTTCGGCGGCTCGCGCGGTCGTGGCGGTGCGGGGCCTGCATCGCTTCGCTGTCCGTGAGGGCTGGATCGTCGAGGACGTGGCCGGCGCGGTCCACCCGCCAGCGCCGGCACGTCGACTGCCCAAAGCGATACCCGTCGACTCTGTGGAGGCCCTGCTCGAGGCCGCCAACCTCGATGACCAGCCGCGCTCACTGCGCGATCGGGCGCTGCTTGAATTGCTGTACGGAACCGGCACCCGCATCTCGGAGGCGGTCGGTTTGGCTGCCGACGACGTCGACCGGGAATCCGAGACGATCCGGGTGACCGGAAAAGGCAGCAAGCAGCGGATCATCCCGATCGGCTCGTTTGCCCTGGCGGCGTTGGATGCCTATCTCGTGCGCGGACGGCCGGCACTGGCGGCGCAGGGACGCGGGGCGAACGCCCTGTTCCTCAACGCTCGCGGGGGACGGCTGTCCCGGCAGAGTGCCTGGACGATCCTCCGTACGGTCGCCGATCGAGCCGGCATCACCGAGGATCTCTCACCGCACACCCTGCGCCATTCTTTTGCCACGCACCTGCTCGACGGCGGAGCCGACGTCCGTGTGGTGCAAGAGCTGCTCGGCCATGCCAGCGTCACGACGACGCAGGTCTACACGTTGGTCACCGTGGACCGGCTCCGTGAGGTCTACGCGGCAAGCCACCCCGGGCACTCGGCTGATCCGCGACCCCACCCTAAAGGTGAGGTAGAGCTTCAAATGTGTTGCGCAGGAACGAAACCGGGCGGACTCTTCGGCGGGTCGCCTTGCTCGGGCCACAGCCGCGACCTACTGTCGCGGCCAAGGACGCCACGTGGCAGCGCACGAGGCGTGCCGGCGTAAGAACCGATCCAAAGGCGGCATTGTGGCGCGAGGAAGTGGCAGCGAGGCCCCGGCCTTGCCCTTCTCCGACGACCCGGCCGCCCCGGCGCCGAGCCGCTCAGTGCCGCGCGGTGACCCGGCCAAGGCCCGGCAGCGTCCGCTTCCAACACCCCCCATCCTGGATCGGCACGGTCCGGCCAAGGTCATCGCGCTGTGCAACCACAAAGGTGGGGTGGGCAAGACCACGTCGACGATCAATCTGGGTGCCGCGCTGGCCGAGTTCGGACGCAAGGTGTTGTTGGTCGACCTGGATCCACAGGGCGCCTTGTCGGTCGGCCTCGGTGTACCGCCCTACGAGTTGGATCGCACGGTCTATCACGCCTTGATGGAGCCGGGGATCGGGATCGCCGACGTCCGAGTGAAGACGAAGGTCGACGGGCTCGACCTGATCCCGAGCAGCCAGAGCCTTTCTGCCGCCGAGTTCCAGCTGGTGAACGAGGTCGGCCGCGAGCAGGTGCTCAAGCGCGCTCTGCGGGCCGTTCGAGACGAATACGACTTCATCCTGATCGACTGCCAGCCCTCGCTGGGGCTGCTCACGATGAACGCGCTGACAGCTGCCCACGGTGTGATCATCCCGGTGGAGTGCGAGTTCTTCAGCCTGCGTGGAGTGGCCATGGTCGTGGACACCATCGACAAGGTCGCCGATCTCGTGAATCCGGACCTGCAGATCACCGGCATTCTGGCCACCATGTACGACCCGCGCACCCTGCACTGCAAAGACGTGTTCGCGCGGCTGGTTCAGAACTTCGGGGACACCGTCTTCCAGACGACGATCACTCGTACAGTCCGGTTCCCGGAGACCACGGTGGCGGGCGTACCGATCACTGCCTGGGCGCCGATGTCATCAGGGGCCAACGCCTATCGCAACCTGGCCAAAGAGGTCGTGGCCGCCGGCTGATCGGCGCGCTCGGAGCCCAGCACCACTGCACCGATTACCGCTGCGACGGCCCCGGCAGCGAACGGTGCACGGGCTCCGGCGATCTCGATCAACCCCGTGGCAAGCGGTGCGCCGACGGTCGTGCCGCCGAGCATGACGACAGCGAACAGCGACATGACCCGGCCCATCATGTGGGGCTGAGCGGTCTGCAGCGTCGCGACCACCGCACTGATCAGATAGGACCAGGTCAGCCCGACGGCCGCGAGCCCGGCGAGAGCGACGAACTGGTGCGGCGCGAGAGCCGTGGCGAGCATTGCCACGCACATGGCAACCGCGGTGCGTCGCAGTGACCGCTGACTGGGTGCAGCGCGTGCGGCGAACACAACAGTGCCGAGCAGGCTCCCGCCCGTAACAGCGGTGAGGAAGCCACCGACAAGTCCTGGCCCGCCGGCGAATGCCTCCGACGCGAAGATCGGCACCGACACTTGGACGGTGAACGAACACGTGCCCATGATGGCGACGGCCAGCATGGCCGCCCGCAACGGCGCCGATTGCCACACGTAGGTCAGGCCATCGCGGATCTGGTGGGTTGCGCGCAGAACCCGGGGCGATGCCGGAACGCGGATCGTCACAAGCAGGACAACGTCGAGGAAGAACGATCCGGCGTTCACGGCGAAGGCGACAGTGACCCCGGAGGCGGCGACTAGCGCGGCCCCGAGCGCCGTACCGATCGCCATGCCGAGCACCATCACGGTGCCGGTCAGCGCGGCTGCGCTGGCCACCGCGTGTGGCGGCACGAGCATCGGCACCAGGGCTCGCCTGGCCGGGGTGTCCAGAGCGTTGATCACGCCCCAAGCCAAGGCGAGGAGATAGACGATCGGCATCGTCAGCTGGTCGGTTTCCGCCGCGGCGACGTAGCCGAGCGCGACGAGTCCGAGTCCGGCCTCGGCGAGGATGAGCAGCTGGCGCCGGTCATGCCGATCGACGACAACGCCGAACCATGGGCCCAGCAGGAGGCTGGGGAGGAACTGCAGCGCCACCACCCAGCCGAGCGACTTCGGATCGAGCTCCACGACCACCCAGGCCAGCGCGACCACCTGGGCCCACGAGCAGGCAACCGAGCCCAACTGCCCGATGACATAACGCCGAAATGCGGTCGATCGCAGCGGGGCGACGACTGCGCCGCGGTCCATCGGCCGGATCAGGCGAGGGAGAACGCGGCGGCAGCCGCGAGTCCAACGCCGGACAGGTAGGTGACGACGGCGCCGATTTCCCGCTTCTTGTTCCGGATCGCGAGACTCTTGCTGGTCACCATTCCGTAGGCGTGCAGCAGCCGGGCCGCCGTGGCCACGACAATCAACGGAACGGCCACCCAGGCGGGGCTTCGCGCGCCGACGAGAAGGAACAGCACGATCAACACCGGGACGTACTCGGCGGCGTTGCCGTGCGCTCGCTGGGCGATCAGGAGTTTGCTGGCCGGGTCTCTCGGCATCTGGTCACCGCCGGCTTTGCCGGTGAGGGAGCGCCAGCGTGTGACATTGGCTCCTAGCACGAAGACCAAGGCGCCCAGGATGGCGGTGCAGATGATGGCGGTAGTCATGCTGATCTCCTCTGTTGGTGTCGATTGAGTGCGCTGTCCACCAGGTCCTGGCACAGCGTCCAGCCGAGCAATCCGTCGGCCTTGCGCAGCGCACCGACGCTCGTCACGTTGACCTCGATCAGGTGGGGTCCGATCACGTCCAGGCCGGCGAGGTGGACGCCGTACCGGCGCAAGGTCGGTGCGAGTCGGGCGCAGATCTTGCGGTCCCGCGGGGTGACCGGCGCTTCGGCGGTAGGCATGCCGATGCGGAAGTCACCGTTCGTCGGGAAGCGATAGACCGCAGCGACGGGTTCGCCAGCGAAGACGAACACGCGTTTGTTGCCGTCCTCTACCTCAGAGAGGAATCGCTGCACGATCGCGGGTCGCGTGCCGTTGGCGGTGGCGAGTTCGATCAGCGAGGCGAGGTTCGGGTCCTGACGCTCAAGGCGGAAGACGCCTTGGCCGGCGAAGCCGTCGATGGGCTTGAGGACGGCGGCCGACTGCTCGGTGAGGAACGTGCGGATCGTGTCGGGGTTGGCAGTCACGATCGTCGGCGGAATGAGATCCGGGAAGCTCAGTGGCAGCAGGTGTTCGCTGCAGGTCCGCAGCCCGCGGGGATCGTTGATCATCGTGGTCCTGCTGGGGTCGATCAGGTCCAGGATGTGCGTTGCCGCCCGGAAGGCGTCATCGACCGGCGGCTCGGTGCGCATGAAGACGGCGGCCATCTCGTCCAGCCACACGTCGCGCGTAACGATAGTGGTGAACCAGCGCTCATCGACGGTCCACCGGTGATCGCCGATCGGTCGCGACGGCGCGAGTTCCACCAGCGTCGCCTTTGCCCGAGCCCGGCCATCGACCGCTTCAAGGCGGCCCGCCTCGGTGATCCAGACCTCGTCCCCACGGTCCTGAACCGCGTGCATGAGGCCGACGCTGGTATCGATGGCGGCATCGAGCGTGGTCAGTGGGTCGACGACGAAGGCGGCCCTCATGAGACCCCTCCGCTGATCAGGTCCGACTGGCGGGCCGGCCGTAGGCCATCCGCGATCGACAGGAGCGCTTCGCTCTCGGGTGAGAAGCCGACGGCGGCCTCACTCCAAGCTCGGGCCTGGTCACCGGCCCGCGGCAGTAGCAGGTCCAGGGCTTCCCGACGTGCCCTCGGGTCGTAGAGCAGGCGAGTGACGGTCCAGATCACTGCGCCGATCCGCGATACCGGCTGGGCGTCGAGATAACGGATCTCGAGGTAACCGCCACGGGGGCGTACCGGTGGGAAGAGGGTCGACAGGTGATAGGCCGGATCACTCGCCTCCGGGATCGGTAATCGTGGGGCAGCCGCTGCGAAGGCGGTGTAGGCGCCGACGGGGTCCACCAGATCGAGGTGGCGGCCGTCGTACCCGGTGCGGCGCACGTCAACCTTCTGCCAGATCTGGGTCCGGATGCCGGCTTTACCCGAAGGTCGTCCGTCCAACCACGGCGAGTTCGCGAAGGCAGCCGTCAGCGCCGGGCCGGCGAGGTTGGCGACGACCCATTGCTCGTAGCCGGCCCGGCCGGGCAAGAGATCCACCGTTATCTGCAGCGACGCGGTGAGCCGCATCATTCGGCGGCCGTCCCGGCCGACCTCGTCGAATGCCCGCTGCATCGCCAGGTAGCGGGGAGCCGTCGTGCGAAGGGGCACGTCGGCGCATGAGTGATAGGGGTTCGTCCCGACCGACTCCAATCGGACCCCGCGCGAACCTGCGATCGACGATGCGCGCCGGATCATCTGCTGGAGGTCCCGGATGAGATCGCTCGCCGTGGGTCGTGGGGCAGGGCTGAGTTCCAGTTGGCCGCCCGGCTCGAAGGTGGGCCGGGCCGCAGCCACGAACGCGCCGTCGAATCCCGCCCGCAGGACTGTGGGGTCGGCCGGCAGCGGTTCTGCGGTGTCGGTGACGGATATGAGCTCGACTTCGGCACCGACCCGGCCGACTGGTGGTCGAGCCGGAGTGAAGAGGCGGTTGACCGTGCTGGTGAGTTCCATGCGGTCAGAGTCATCGACTGCACGAAGGCAGGCATCCGCACTAGCACGGATCGCAGTACTGAACCTGGCTCCTAGGGCCGATCAGTGCTCGAACGCCCTGAGCCGGGAAGGTGGCGGACTAGGGTCGCCCGACATGGACGAGGTCGGTGCCGGCGCCATCACAGCGCCGCCGAGCGATGTCGTGGCGAGCGACGGCCGGTTCCACGTGACTCTGACCAACTTCGAAGGTCCCTTCGACCTCCTGTTGAGCCTCATCAGCAAGCACAAGCTCGACGTGACCGAGATCGCTCTGTCGCAAGTGACCGACGAGTTCATCAGCTACATCGACATGTCCGGGGACGATCTGGATCTCGGCCAGGCCACCGAGTTTCTGGTCGTCGCGGCGACCCTGCTGGATCTCAAGGCAGCCCGGTTGCTGCCCTCCGCCGAGGTCGAGGACGAGGACGACCTTGCGGCACTGGAGGCTCGGGACCTCCTCTTCGCCCGATTGCTGGCATACCGAGCCTTTCGCGAGGCGGCGGAGTTCCTTCGGGCACACGAAATGGATCAATCCAGACGCTTCGCCCGGGAGGTGAGCCTCGAGCCCCGCTTTGCCCAGGCGCTGCCCGACGTGCTGTTGGGTGTGGGTGCCCAAGCCTTCGCCGCACTCGCGGCGGTAGCGCTGCAGCCACGGCTGCCGGTGGAGATCTCCATCGCGCACCTGCACAGCGCACGAGTCAGCGTCCGGGAGCACGCCGGCATCCTGCGGCGACGGCTCGCGGGAGGCGCAACAACCACGTTCCGCGCTCTCATTGCGGACTGTCAGAGCACCTTGGAGGTCGTGGCCCGGTTCTTGGCCCTGCTCGACCTGCACACCCGCGGCTCGGTGTCCCTGGAGCAGCTGAGCGCGCTCGGCGAGCTACACGTCAGGTGGACTGCAGCAGAAGAGGCCGACGACACGGAGGCCGGGCTCGAGTGGGACGTCCACACTCCGGATGCAACCGCGCCGGACGCCGTACGGGATGATGGGGACGAACCCCGACCCGCCTGAACCGCAAAGGACCCCCATGACCACCGCGATCGACGAACGCCTGCGCGGCGCCGTCGAAGCCATTCTCTTCGTGGTGGACACCCCGGTGGGGGCGGCCACCCTTGCCGATCTGTTGGACGTCGAGGAAGCAACGATCACCGAGCAACTGCACGCATTGGCTGCCGAGTATGAGCAGCAGCGCCGCGGGTTCACGCTGCGCCCGGCAGGCGAGGGTTGGCGGCTCTACACCCGCGAGGAGTACGCCGACTTCGTCGAGCGCTACGTCACCGAGGGGCAGCGGGCCCGGCTGACTCAGGCGGCGCTGGAGACGCTGGCGGTCGTCGCGTACCGCCAGCCGGTGACGCGGTCCCGGATCTCGGGCATTCGCGGCGTGAGTGTTGACGGTGTGATGCGTACCCTGCTCAGCCGTGGCCTGGTCGCCGAGCAGGGCAGCGACCCCCAGACCGGCGGTGGGCTGTACGTCACTACCGAGTTGTTCCTGGAGAAACTGGGTCTGTCCAGTGTTGACGAGTTGCCAGACCTCGCACCACTGCTTCCCGACGTGGATTCGGTCCTGTCCGAGGACACAAACCCTTGAGCGGCAACGCGTCCGAGCAGTGGGAACAGCAGGGCGAACGACTGCAGAAGGTGCTCGCCCGGGCCGGGGTCGGGTCGCGGCGGGCGAGCGAGGAACTCATCGCGCAGGGTCGGGTGAGCGTCAACGGGGAGCAGGTGCGCGAGCAGGGTCGCCGGGTCGACTCGCAGACTGATCGAATCGCGGTCGATGGCAATGTGGTGATCACCCGATCTGACCTGATCCACCTGGCGATGAACAAGCCTGAAGGCGTGCTCTCAGCCATGTCAGACGATCGCGGCCGGCCTACCGTTGGCGACCTGATCGCCGAACGCGGCGAGGCCGTTTTCCACGTCGGGCGCCTGGACATCGACACCGAGGGTTTGCTCCTTCTGACCAACGACGGGCCGCTCGCTCATCGCCTGGCCCACCCCTCGTATGAGGTGCCCAAGACATATCTGGCCCAGGTTTCCGGCGCCATGTCGCGTGACCTCGGCCGCAAGCTCAAGGCCGGGATCGAACTCGACGACGGGATGGCTCGAGTCGACTCCTTCAAGGTCGTCGACGTGGCGGCCGGACAGGCGCTTGTCGAGGTGGTCCTGCACGAAGGACGCAATCGATTGGTGCGTCGACTGCTGGCCGCCAGCGGACATCCCGTGAACCGCCTCGTCCGTACGCAGATCGGCCCGGTGCGGTTGGGCCGCACCAAACCCGGCGCCGTCCGCAAGCTCACCCCGCACGAGATCGCTGAGCTGATGAAGCTCGTCGGCTTGTGACCGACGCGGCACGCAGTGACTCGCGGGTCATCACCATCGACGGTCCGTCGGGCACTGGGAAGTCGTCGGTCGCCCGGCAGGTGGCCCGCCGGCTTGGCGGCGGCGCGGGTTACCTGGACACCGGGGCGATGTATCGAGCAGTGACCGTCGCCGTACTCGATGCCGGGATTGATCCCGCCGACATCGAGTTGGTGGCACAGGCAGCCAAGGCTCTCCGGATCGACATCGTGACGGACCCGGAGGTCGAGCAGGTCATGGTCAACGGTCGAGATGTCACCGAGACGATCCGCTCGCCGGAAGTGACAGCTGCGGTCAGCGCCGTCTCGGCGGTTCCAGGCGTGCGGCGAGTGCTGGTCGACCAGCAGCGCCGCCTCGCCGAGGACTCGACCATCGTCGTCGAAGGGCGCGATATCGGCACCGTGGTGTTCCCTGCCGCTCCGCTCAAGATCTTCCTGACCGCGGACCCAGCAGCGCGAGCTGCGCGGCGGGCCGAGCAACTCGGCATTGTGGAGCCGGCCCAGATCACGGCGCTGGCGGAGAGCCTGCGCGTGCGCGACGAACTGGACTCCAGCCGTGCAGCGAGTCCGCTGCGGCCCGCGTCCGACGCCGTTCTGGTCGACAGCACCGAACTGAGCCAAGACGAGGTCGTCGAGGCAATCCTGTCCGCAGTCACGGCCCGAGGACGATCCGAGTGAAGGACGCCCTCTATCGAACCTATTGGCTCACGGCGTCCTTCACTCCTCATCGGGAGGTGGCCAGTTGAGCGAGCAGTTGCCTGAGGGCGTGCCGCCGTTGCCGACCGTGGCTGTCGTCGGCCGGCCGAATGTGGGCAAGTCGACGCTGGTCAACCGCATCATCGGCCGTCGCGCAGCAGTCGTACAGGACACGCCAGGGGTGACCCGGGATCGGGTCAGCTACCAGGCACTCTGGTCCGGGCGCGAGTTTCTGGTGACCGACACCGGCGGCTGGGAGCCGAAGGCGACGGGGCGGGCGTTACGGATCGCCGAGCAGGCCGAACGCGCGATGAAGACATCGGATGTCGTGATCCTGGTGGTCGACACCACGGTGGGACCCACCGAGACCGACCTGGCAGCGGCCCGGGTCCTGCAGCGCAGCGATCGGCCGGTCCTGCTGATCGCCAACAAGGTCGACGACGAGCGGACCGAGCCGGCAGTGGGGGAGTTGTGGTCCCTCGGGCTGGGCGAGCCCATCCCCGTGAGTGCCCTGCACGGACGGGGCAGTGGCGACCTGCTCGACCTGATCCTCGACGCCCTCCCGCAGGCGCCGCGCGAACGCGACGACGTCGTCGGGCCACGACGGGTCGCTCTGGTCGGGCGACCCAATGTCGGGAAATCCAGTCTGCTCAACCGGCTGGTGGGTGAGGACCGCGCGGTCGTCGACTCCGTTGCCGGCACGACCGTGGATCCGGTCGACAGCATCGTGGAGCTGGACGGCCAGGAGTGGCAGTTCGTCGACACAGCCGGTTTGCGCCGTCGGGTGGCCCACGCGAGCGGCACGGAGTATTACGCCTCCCTGCGCACTGAGGCGGCTATCGATGCCGCCGAGGTGGCGTTGGTACTGATCGACGCCAGCGAATCCATCACCGAGCAGGACCAGCGGGTGATCGGGCAGGTCGCGGAATCCGGTCGGGCACTGGTGCTCGCGATGAACAAGTGGGATGCCGTCGATGAGGACCGTCTCTACGACCTGGAGCGCGAGATCGACCGGGAGCTGGCTCGCGTCACGTGGGCCACCCGCGTCAACATCTCCGCACTGACCGGTCGCGGGGTCAACAAGATCGCTCCGGCCCTGACGAGCTGCCCTCGCCTCGTGGGAGCAGCGGGTGCCGACCGCGACCTTGAACTCAATGGCTCCGGACAACGGTCGATCGCACGCCACCGCCGCCCCGCGGCGGCAAGGCGCCGAAGATCCGCTACGCGACGCAGGCCGATATCCGCCCGCCCAGGTTTCTCGTCTTCTCGACGGGATTTCTCGAGGCCGGGTACCGGCGCTTCCTGGAACGCAAGCTCCGTGAGGATTTCGGGTTCGCCGGCTCACCGATCGAGGTGAGCGTCCGGGTCAAGGCGAAGTCCGACCGGAGTTCGGGCCGCCGAGGCGACTGAGCCGGACACTGCAGGTGCGGTAATCTGGTGCCGCTTCGACGACCCCCCGGGACACCTGCTGTCCTCGAGTCGTCGCCGCACGGGACGTGGCGCAGCTTGGTAGCGCACTTGACTGGGGGTCAAGGGGTCGCAGGTTCAAATCCTGTCGTCCCGACAGAGAACATTCACCGTACGAACCCCGTCGGATCTGTAGTCTGTCGCTGCGCCTGCCAGGCGTGGCAGCCACCTGGTGACCGACGACGGGGTGCATCGACAGGTTGACACGAGAACCGAACCCAGCCATCCCGGACGCCATGGTCGATATCGTCATGCGGACCAGGGAGCGCCCGTTGCTGTTGCGCCGGGCACTCGGCGATGTCGCGCGGCAGACCTACCGCAGCTTTCACGTCACCATCGTCAACGACGGTGGCGAGCCAGCAGAGGTGGACGGCGTGGTTGCCGAGCACGCCCAGTCCCTCTCCGGGCGCGTCACGGTGCTGCACAACGATGTGCCCCGCGGCAAGGAGGCGACCTCCAACCAGGCAATCCAGGCCAGCTCCGCGCCGTACATCTGCCTGCATGACGATGATGACACCTGGCATCCCGACTTCCTGACCCGGACTGTGGCCCACCTCGACGCTGAGGCCGATGCCGGCGTTGCGGTACGAACCGAGATCATCTGGGAGAAGGTCACCGGCCAGACGATCGTCGAGGTCGGCCGGGAGATCTTCTGTCCCAACATCCACGAGTTCACGCTGTTCGAGTTGCTGCTGCACAACCGCATGGTCCCGATTTCGATGCTCTATCGGAGATCGGTGCTCAAGGACATCGGGTACTACCGCGAGGACCTGCTCGAGGTCGGCGACTGGGAGTTCAACCTGCGCATCGCCGCGGAATACCAGATCGGTTTCCTTGCCGATGAGACGCTGGCGTTCTGGCATCAGCGCCGGGAGCAGGTCGGCTCCCTGGGCAACAGCGTCATCACCAATGCCGACGACCACCGAAAGTTCGATCTCCTGGTCCGGAACGAGGCGCTGCAAGCCCACGTCCGGGAATACGGAATGGGAAGCCTGCTCTACCTGACCAAGTACATCAACCGCGAATTCGAGCACGTGGTCGACCGCGGGCAGGTTCATCAGGATGAGATCCTTCACCTGCTCCGGGAACAGAACGAGCGGATCCGTGCTGTGGAGGAGGCAATCTCAGACGCCAGCCTCGTCAGCCTGCTCAGACGCCGTTACCGCCGGCTGAAGGCCAGGCTGCTCGGTCCTCGTCAGTAGGCCGTCGGGCTGACGCGGCCGGGTTGCCTCTGGTGGCACGATGAGCGGGTGACTCGGGAGCCGGTGACCGAACCAGCTCCAGCTCTGGTCATCGACCGGGTGTGGACCGTTCCCAATCTCTTGTCATTCGCGCGGTTGGCCGGAGTGCCGCTCTTCGTCTACCTCCTGCTCGGCCCGCAGGCCGACGGGTGGGCGATCGCCATTCTGATGGTGGCCGGCGTCACCGACTGGGCCGACGGAAAGTTGGCCAGGCTGCTCAATCAGAGCAGCCGCCTCGGCGCGCTGTTGGACCCGGCAGCCGACCGGCTCTACATCCTCGCCACCCTGATCGCCTTCGTGATCCGCGACGTTGTGCCGATCTGGGTCGTCGCGGTCATCCTCGGCCGCGATGTGCTCGTCGGGATCAGCCTGTTGGTGCTTCGCCGCGCTGGCTACGAGGCGCTGCAGGTGAACTACGTGGGCAAGGCGGCGACCTTCAATCTCCTGTACGCCTTCCCGCTCCTTCTCCTGGCGATCGGTGATTCTGCCGTGGCGGATGTGGTGGCTCCGTTGGCCTACGCGTTCACTGCCTGGGGCGGGGTTCTGTACGTGATTTCCGGCGTCGTCTATGTCCGGCAGGTGTTCGAGATCGTTCGCCAGCCCGAGACCGGGACCGACGACAAGTTCAGCGATCGCGGCACTGACCGCTCCGGTGCATTGCCCGCGTCATGACAGAGACGCGCCCGGAGCCGATGCTCACGAGACTGCTGAACGAGACTCTGGATCCTGGCTACGAGCAGGCTGCGAACCGCCAGGTGGGTTCCGATCGCCGCGTCGGCAGGTCGAGCGGTTGGGCCGGACGGCTCGCCTTCGCCGTCTGTCTCCTCTTGATCGGAGCGCTGAGCACCGTCGTCATCGCCCAGGTGCGATCTTCGGCTCCGCAGCGCGAGGAGTTGCGGCAAGCGCTGATCGAGGACATCGCCACCCAGCGCGCGGCCGGCGATCTCCTCGCGGATCGGCTGGTCGAGGTGCGCGACGAAGCGACCCGCGCCCGCGAAGAGCTGCTCACCGCGACCAGCAAGGGCCAGGAAGCCCTTGACGCTCTCGACCGAGCCGAGTCCGGCGCCGGCCAGACGGCGGTACGCGGTCCCGGCCTGGCGGTGACCCTGACCGACGCGCCGCCGCCGGAAGACGGTAGCGACAACCTGGGCCGGATTCTCGACCGCGACATCCAATCCGTGGTCAACGAGCTCTGGGCAGCCGGTGCCGAAGCCGTGGCTGTTGACGGTCAGCGACTCGGCCCGCGGACGAGCATCCGCTCGGCGGGACAGGCGATCCTGGTCGACTTCCGGCCGGTGACCAACCCGTACCTCATCGAAGCCATCGGACCGCCCAGCATGTTCAACGTCCTCCTCGAGTCGAATGCCGTTCGGACCCTGGCGTCCTACGTCACCGCCTTCGGGCTCGGGCTGGATGTGGTCCAAGCCGAGCAGTTGGACCTGCCACCAGGCACCGGGTCGTCCATCGCAGTTGCCCAGCCGGCTGGGCTATTTGGCATCCTTGGGTCGGCCGTGCTCCCACGTCATGCGGCCTGGAAGAGTGGTGACCGGTGAAAGCGATCCGTACCGGACCCGTCGTTCCCCTCCTCGGACTCGTGATCGGGATCGCCGCGGGACTGTTCCTCGATCCGAGCGTGCCCGCGGCGCTTCAGCCGTACCTGCCGATCGCCGTGGTGGCGGCACTTGACGCGGTGTTCGGTGGTATCCGGGCGCGCTTGGATCAGATCTTCGACGCGAAAGTCTTTGTGGTGTCCTTTGTTTCGAACGTCATCATCGCCGCGTTGATCGTCTTTCTCGGTGATCAGCTCGGCGTGGGTGCGCAACTGTCCACAGCGGTGATCGTCGTCCTGGGCATCCGGATATTCGGGAATGCCGCCGCCATTCGGAGGCATCTGTTCCGTGCCTGAGTCCGAACCGGCCGAGCCTGCGGCCGACAAGCCCGAGCCTGCGGCCGACAAGCCCGAACCTGCGGCAGAACGGGAGGCTGCGGCCGAAACCGTCGAGCCTGCGGCCGAACCCGCGCAAGCGACACAGGCCCCGCCCCGAGCGTGGTCGGCAACCCTGCTGATCGGGGTGCTCTGCGCCCTGCTCGGCTTTGCCCTTGCCGTGCAGCTGCGAACCGTCGATTCCGATCAGGGACTGTCCGGAGCGCGCGAGGAGGACCTCGCTCGCATCCTTGCCGATCTGCAGTCTCGCCAGGATCGGCTGCGCAGCGAGATCACCGAACAACAGGAGCTGTTGGAACAGCTCGGCAGCGGCGAAGACTCGGCAGCGGCTGCCGTCGAGGAGGCTCGGCGACAGGCCGAAGCGCTGTCCATCCTGAACGGCACGATCGCGGCGACTGGCCCAGGGCTGACCATCACGATCAGGGACCCGGATTTGGGCATAGATGCGGCGATCCTGCTGGATGCCGTGCAGGAGTTGCGCGGCGCGGGAGCAGAGACGATGCAGGTCGCCGGCGTTCGCATCGGTGTCTCCAGTGCGCTGACGGGGGAGCCCGGGCAGATTCAGATCGACGGCACCACGGTCGAGTCCCCGTACGTGATCATTGCGATCGGTGACAGCCAGACCCTTGCCACCGCCATGCAGATTCCAGGTGGTGTCGAGGACAAGGTCCTGCAGGCCGGCGGGAGCATCGACGTGGTCACCGCCGACAGCGTCACGGTTGATGCCTTGCGACCGCTGGAGGAGCCTGTCTACTCTGAGCCGGCTCCCGATCCCGGCGATTGACCGGTCTGCCACCATTCCATCGCGAAACCGATCCATCGCGATGCTGACGAAAGGATCACCGTGGCAGTACCGGACGACCGGATGTATACCGAGCAGCACGAGTGGGTGCTCGTGGTGGGGAACGAGGACCCGACGGTGGCGAGAGTGGGGATCACCGATTTCGCGCAGGAGGCGCTCGGTGACATCGTCTTCGTCCAACTCCCCGCCGAGGGCGACCAGGTCACTGCCGGGGAGCCGTTTGGCGAGGTCGAATCGACCAAGTCGGTGTCCGACATCTACTCGCCCTTCACCGGAACCGTCCGCGGGCACAACTCCGATCTCGAGGAGAGCCCAGAATTGGTCAACCGCGACCCGTACGGGGACGGCTGGTTGGTCGAGATCACGGTCACCGGCGACGCCACAGCGGTACTCACGGAGTTGCTGGACGCGGCGGCCTACCAGGGGCTCCTCGACCAATCCTGAACCGGCCAACCTGAGGTCGGGTGTCCTAGGCTCTGGGCTGGACTCTCGACGTATGGTTGACCCTCAAGTCAGACAGAAGTCCGGGGGCCAGGCTTCCGCGGAAGGCACAGACAGGAGATTGAGCCGGCGTGTATTGCACTCAATGTGGGCATGAGAACCCCGCCAGCAGCCGGTTCTGCGCCCAGTGCGGACACGCCCTGTCGCGCAGCAACGAGGTGCCGACGGGCGAGACGACCAAGGTCATTCCCCGGGTGGGGGGCGAGGACTCCAGCGAGCTCCCCGAGGTCAGCGACGAGGCCCAGGATCAGTCGGGCGCCAGCAGCATCGTCGAATCGCTGCCGCCTGGTTCGGCCTTGCTCGTCGTCAAGCGCGGGCCGAACGCCGGAAGTCGATTCCTGCTCGATCGCCCGGTCACCACCGCCGGCCGGCATCCCGACAGCCAGATCTTTCTCGACGACGTGACCGTGTCCCGTCGGCACGTCGAGTTCGTCCGCGAGGCAAACGGATTTGCCGTCCGTGATGTCGGGAGCCTGAATGGCACCTACGTCAACCGCGAGCCGATCGACACGGCCATGCTCTCCGGCGGCGACGAAGTGCAGATCGGCAAGTTCCGCCTGGTGTTTCTCACCAGCGGCAACTCGCCCGACGCTGGCGCAGAGGCAGAGCAATGATCGCGCCGGTACCTCACGGTGACCAAGAGGCTGCCCAGGACGGGCAGTCGAAGCTGAGCATCGGCGAGGTGCTCACCGAACTGCGTGCGGAATTCCCGTCGGTGACGATCTCGAAGATCCGCTATCTCGAGGCCGAGGACCTGATCACACCCGAGCGGACGGCCTCGGGCTACCGCAAGTTCTCCCATGATGATGTCGGCCGCCTCCGGTACGTGTTGGCCGCGCAGCGGGATCAGTACCTGCCGCTGCGGGTGATCAAGGAACGATTGAATGCGTTGGACCGCGGACTTCAGCCGGACTCCAACGGCGGCGCACCACGGGCACCGCGGCTTTCGGCCGCTCCCGGTCTCCCCGACACGGAGGACTTCGTCTCTGGCACCAGTGACGTGCGCGTGTCGGTTGAGGAGCTATGCGCGGCAACCGGTCTGGCCAGCGACCAGGTGGCCCAGTTGACAGAGCTGCGGATTCTGGTGCCCCGGCCCGCCGGATCCGGCTTCTTCGATGCTGATGCCCTCATGATCGCCCGGACGATCGCCGAAATGGCGCGGTTCGGCATCGAAGCCCGCCATCTCCGGGCCTACCGCGCGGCCGCGGACCGCGAGATCGGGCTCTTCGAACAAGTGCTGGCCCCGCTGCTGCACAGCCGCGGTCCCGACGCGAGCGCCCGAGCGGAAGAGAACATGCGCGAGTTGGCCGCCCTTTCCGTTCGGCTGCACGCAACGCTGGTCAAGACCGGCCTCCCAGCCGCCATTCGTCGCTGACCTCGAGGACCGTCGGCGAAGGGAGCCGTCCCGACGCCGGAGTGCAGATGACGAGTCCAATCCGGCACGCGCCCTGCGCGCCCAGCGGCGTGTACGGTCATATGCAACGGTGCCCAAGCCTTCGATGTTGGGGGATACGAGATGACGATGCGCGAACTCAGCGTCGTCGGCGTACGCGTCGAACTGCCGGCCAACCAGCCGATCTTGCTGCTCAAAGAGGTCGATGGTGAGCGATACCTGCCGATCTGGGTCGGCGCGGTCGAGGCGGCGGCGATCGCCTTCGAACAGCAGGGCGTACGCCCGGCCAGACCGATGACCCACGACCTCCTGCGGGACGTCATTGAGACGCTCAACGGGAACCTCGAGGCGATCCACATCACGGACATGAAAGAGGGCACGTACTACGCCGAACTCGTGCTCACCGGCTTTCCGCGGGTCAGCTCGCGTCCATCCGATGCGGTCGCCCTGGCGGTGCGCAGTGGAGCCAAGATCTTCGGTGCTGAGGAGTTGCTCGACGAGGTGGGAATCATCATCCCGGACGAGCAAGAGGACGAAGTCGAGAAGTTCAAGGAGTTCCTGGACACGATCACCCCCGAGGACTTCGGCGGGAAGCAAGCCAAGTAGCGCCCCCGGACCCGGGACCCTCGACCTGAGCATGAGGGTTAGCTTCACGACACGCCGCCTTGCGCGTTGACCCCCCACCCGTCGCGGGCCTACGGTCGTGCAATTACCACGGTGTGACTTAACCTCTCTGCGCAGCAGCGTTCAGGTGAGTCACCGGGCCTTTCGGGCAGGAGCGCACCACATGAGCGAACGCGGCGGCCAAGTCGGCGGCGGGGACGGTTCCCCGCACGAGGATGAGTCGGCCCAGCAGATCCTGTTCTCGACTGCCGAGGTGGCCGGTGTCACCTATGACGAGGCCGCCCGTGAGGCGGTGGGCTTCCGTGGCCCGGTGGCGTGCAGCGCGGCGGGGATCACCTATCGGCAACTGGACTATTGGGCGAGGACCGCCCTGGTCGAGCCGACAGTGCGCGGCGCAGCCGGATCGGGCACCCAGCGGCTCTACTCCTTCCGCGACATCCTCGTGCTCAAGGTGGTCAAGCGGCTCCTGGATGCCGGCGTCTCGCTGCCCAACATCCGTAAAGCGGTCGAGTTCCTTCGCGGCCGCGGCGTGCGCGACCTCGCCAACATCACTCTGCTGTCCGATGGCGTGAGCGTGTACGAATGCACCTCCGCCGAAGAAGTGGTGGACCTGCTCGCCGGTGGCCAAGGCGTCTTCGGTATCGCGGTGTCCGGAGCCTTGCGCGAACTCACCGGCTCCCTGCACACCCTGCCAGCTGAGCGGGCCGACGGGCGAAGCGCCGGTGCTCAGGCCGATGAACTGGCTGGACGACGTCAGCAACGCGCCGTCTCCTAGCCCGCCGCGCGGCCAGGCGGAGCGTGCAGCTGCCTCAACCGGGCCAGGGCTGCTGGTAACTTCGCTCGAGTGCTGACTCCCGTCCCGTCGCAGGACCGGCCCCCCGCCAGAAATTTCGCCGACCGACACATCGGCCCACGTCCGGATGACACCGAGCACATGCTGAGAACGGTCGGCTTCGAGAGCCTGGATGCGCTCACCGACGCTGCGGTGCCGACTGAGATCCGAGCCGACGACCCACTGGCGCTGCCCGAGGCATCCTCTGAGGTCGACGTCCTCGCCGCCCTGCGCACCATCGGGGCGAAGAACCAGGTCCACACATCGATGATCGGCATGGGGTATTACGACAACTACACCCCGGCAGTGATCACGCGCCGCGTGCTGGAGAGCCCCGCCTGGTACACCGCATATACGCCCTACCAGCCGGAAATCAGTCAGGGCCGGCTCGAGGCGTTGTTGAACTTCCAGACGATGGTCGCAGACCTGACTGGGCTCGACGTCGCCAATGCCTCGCTGCTGGATGAGGCGACCGCTGCTGCCGAGGCCATGACGCTGGCGCGGCGGGTCTCCAAGGCAAGCTCTGCAGCTGCATTCCTGGTCGACGCCGACGTGTTCCCTCAGACAGTGGCAGTGATCAAGACGCGAGCCCGACCGCTCGGTCTCGACGTGGTCGTCGCGGATCTCCGCGAGGGTCTGCCTGAGCGTGAGTTCTTCGGTGTCCTGGTGCAATACCCCGGCGCCAGTGGGGCCGTCGTGGATCACAGCGCATTGGTCACGCAGGCTCACGAGCGCGGCATGGTGGTCGTGACGGCAGCAGATCTGCTGGCGCTGACCCTGCTACGACCGCCTGGCGAGATCGACGTGGACGTCGTGGTGGGGACCACGCAGCGCTTCGGTGTCCCATTGGGCTTCGGTGGCCCGCACGCGGGGTACATGGCCATCCGGGAGAAGATGGCCCGTCAGATGCCGGGCCGACTCGTGGGCATGTCCGTCGACGCCGACGGAGACCCCGCCTACCGTCTGGCACTGCAAACACGTGAGCAACACATCCGGCGCGAGAAGGCGACCTCCAACATCTGCACCGCACAGGTGCTTTTGGCAGTGATTGCCTCGATGTACGCGGTTTATCACGGTCCGGAAGGACTCGCCGCCATTGCCCGGCGGGTTCATGGTCATACCGTCAACCTGGCCAGGATCTTGCGCGACCACGGCGCACACATCGAGCCGACACCGTTCTTCGACACGTTGACCGTCGGCGTGCCAGGTCGTGCTGACGAGATCGTGGCAGCCGCGCTCGAGCAGGGGATAAACCTGCGCCGAGTCGACGGCGACCATGTGAGCATCGCGTGCGATGAGCGCACGTCCTCTGCCCACATCGCCTCTGTGGCAAAGGCTTTCGGTGCGTCCACCATGGAGGTTTCCACCGAGGTCGACACCGACGTGGGCGAGTTCCCCGAGCCGCTGCGCCGGACCTCGCCGTACCTGACCCATCCGGTCTTCTCGGCGTACCGGTCCGAGACCGCACTGCTGCGCTACATGCGGTCCCTGTCGGACAAGGACCTGGCCTTGGATCGGACGATGATCCCGTTGGGATCGTGCACGATGAAATTGAACGCGGCCGCTGAGATGGAGGCCATCACGTGGCCCGAGTTCGCCGGTATCCACCCGTTCGCGCCGCCGAGCCAGACCGCCGGCTACCAGCAGCTGATCGCGGAGCTCTGCGCCGACCTGGCCGAGATCACCGGCTACGCGGCGGTCAGCGTGCAGCCCAACTCCGGCGCTCAGGGTGAATTCGCCGGCCTGCTGGCAATCCGCGCCTACCACGACTCCAACGGGGATCAGCAGCGCACCGTGTGCCTGATCCCGTCCTCCGCGCACGGGACGAACGCGGCGAGCGCCGTGATGGCCGGCATGCGTGTGGTCGTCGTCGCCTGCGATGCCCAGGGAAACGTCGACCTCGAGGACCTCAAGGTCAAGATCGACACACATCGTGACGTTCTGGCCGCCATCATGATCACGTATCCGTCGACACACGGTGTTTTCGAGGCGTCCATTGTCGACATCTGTGCGGCAGTGCACGATGCCGGGGGACAGGTGTATGTCGACGGGGCCAACCTGAATGCGCTGATCGGTTTGGCCAAGCCCGGGAAGTTCGGTTCGGACGTCAGTCACCTGAACCTGCACAAGACCTTCTGCATCCCACACGGAGGCGGGGGCCCGGGCGTCGGGCCGATCGGCGTCCGCGAACATCTGGTGCCATTCCTCCCCAACCATCCGTTGGCGCCCACGGCGGGCCCAGACACCGGCCCTGGGCCGGTCTCGGCGGCACCCTGGGGCTCTGCCGGCATCCTGCCGATCTCGTGGGCCTATATCCGTCTCATGGGTCCGGCGGGGCTACGCCGGGCGACCCAGAGCGCGATCCTTGCCGCGAACTACATCGCCGCCCGGCTTCGCGAGCATTACCCGGTGCTCTACGCCGGGGCGGGCGGGCTGGTGGCCCACGAGTGCATCCTGGACATCCGGCCGGTGACAAAGGCTTCAGGGGTCACTGTCGAGGACATCGCGAAGCGACTCATCGACTACGGATTCCATGCGCCGACGATGAGCTTTCCGGTAGCCGGAACGCTGATGGTTGAACCGACCGAAAGTGAGGATCTGGCCGAGCTCGATCGCTTCATCGAGGCCATGATCGCCATCCGGGCGGAGATCAGCGCGGTCGAGGCGGGGGAGTGGGAGCCGGGAGCGAACCCGTTACGACAGGCACCGCACACGCTGAAGATGTTGGTCGGGGACTGGGACCAGCCCTACGACCGCACGACGGCTGTCTACCCAGTCTCTTCGCTGCGCGATCGCGGGTATCTGAGCCCGGTGCGAAGGATCGACGGGGCATACGGGGACCGGCACTTGGTGTGCAGTTGCCCGCCCGTATCGGAGTACGCGGACTGAGCTCGGATCACGCGTCCGCCGTTGCTGGATCGCTGGCGAATCCGGCGTGGAGGTCTCGCTGCGTCAGACCGCGGCGGGCTGTGGTCGGCGAGAAGAAATGATTCGACCGTTGGGCAGAATTTCCCCGTTGTCATCGAAGAGGACTACGCCGTTGCACAACAGGCTCCATCCCTGCTCGGGATGACTGCAGACAACATGGGCGGAGTCACGGCCAGCGCTGTCCGCGGACGGGCAGCATGGCTGATGTGGACACATCTCGTTCGACTTACTCACTGAGGTTTCCTAATTCTGAATCGTGCGGTTCATGCTCGCGGGGAAGCCGCAAACACAGTGTGACGCAGTACTCGTCCCACCCACCCTATGCTGCTCCGGCGTGTCGTCGCCCAAGTGGGCCTGCTATGTGGGCAACGATCTGATCACGGGTAGTTGAACAAGCACTCAAAACTCGGACGAAAATACACCGAGTTCCAGCGCTATGACTGCGGTTGCACCGACTTGGTTCCCGTGCGGTCGAGAGTTATCCGAGCGTAATCAAAATCGGTTAGGGCCGACTCCTAGGGTTGGGTACATGGTTGCCGAGATCAGAACGATCACTTCGGCCGAGCTGCATCCCTGGAGCGTGGCGGTTCGGCGTGGCTTCCTCAATCCGTCCGAAGTCGATGACTCCGAACAGCGGAGGGCATTCGTACCACTCGATCGGACCTGGGGGGCGTTCGAGGAAGACCGGATCGTGGCGACGCTGCGCAGCTTCCCGGTGGAGCTCACCTTGCCGGGCGGGATCGGCGTGCCGGCGTCTGCGGTCACGCAGGTCACGACGACGGCCACCCATCGGCGGCAGGGGCTCGCCGGCAGCTTGGTGCTGGCCGACCTGGCGGCAAGCCGTGAGCGAGGCGAGCCGGTGAGCATCCTGATCGCCGCCGAATGGCCGATCTATGGCCGCTGGGGTTACGGGCCGGCCACCGAGTCGCAGACCTTCACGGTCGACACGCACCGGACTCGCATCGCCGGGCAGTCCTCGGCCACAGTCGAACTCGTGGATCGGGTCGACTTCCGTACCGCGGCCATCGACCTGTACGACCGCATTCGGCGCCAGCGGATCGGCGAGATCAGCCGTCCGGATTGGTTCTGGGACCTCGACCTGGGGATCCTGGCCCTGCGAAGTCGGCCCGAGGTTCCGGCCGCCTTCCATGTCTTGGCGCGTGATCCGAGCGGTTCGGTGGTCGGCGCCGCTCGGTACCGGGTCGACAGCAGTTGGGAAGGCATGCTGCCCACCGGCACCCTGACGGTCGACTCTCTGCTGGGACTCGATGTCGATGCCGACATCGCGCTCTGGCGCTACCTACTGTCGGTGGATCTCGTCACTCAGGTAACGGCTCAGGATCGGCCCCTCGACGATGTGCTGCCGTGGTTGTTGACCGATCCACGCCGGGCGCAGCCGAGCAAACGCCATGACTTTCTCTGGTGCCGAGTGCTGGATGTGGCTGCGCTGCTGTCTGCGCGCCGTTACCGCGTCGAGGGCAGCGTCGTCCTCGAGATCAGCGACCCGCAGGGGATCTGCTCCGGTCGATACGAGCTCAAGGGAAGTCCGGACGGCTCGGTGTGTTCGCCGAGCACGCGCTCGGCTGACGTCACCATGCCTGTCGCGACGCTCGGCGCCGTTCTGCTCGGCGGGTTCGCACTGCGGCAATTGGCTCGGCTCGGGTGGGCCGAAGAGAATCGCACCGGCGCCCTGGACGCCGTCGACCTCATGTTCTCGACCTCCGCGCGGCCGTGGTGCAGCACCTGGTTTTGAAAAGTCAGAGTTTGCGCAACTGCACCCTCCGCACGGAATGATCGGCGGCCTTGTCGAGGATCAGCCGAGCCCGCGAACGGGTGGGGGCGATGTTCTGTACCAAGTTCGGTGCATTGATCTCGGCCCAGAGCGATTCCGCTGTCGCGATTGCGTCTGCCTCGCCCAGGCTCGCGTAGCGATGGAAATAGGAATTCTCATCCTGAAACGCGGTCGAGCGCAGGGTTAAGAAGCGTTCGACGTACCAGCGCTTGATGTCGCTTTCGGCGGCGTCGACGAAGACGGAGAAATCGAAGTAGTCGGAGAGGAAGACCGCCGGGACCCGGCCATCAGCGCGGGCGCCGGCCTGCAGGACGTTGAGTCCCTCGAGGATCAGGATGTCGGGGGTTTCGATCGTGCGGCCGGGACCACGTACGACGTCGTAGCTGAGATGGGAGTAGACCGGCGCGGTGACCGAGGCGGCGCCGGACTTCACCTCCGACAGGAAGCGGACCAGCCGGCGACGATCGTAGCTTTCTGGAAAACCCTTGCGGTGCAGAATTCCACGCTCGATCAGGGTGGCATTGGAATACAGGAACCCGTCAGTCGTGACAAGCTCGACGCGGGGGTGATCGGGCCATCGGGACAACAGCGCCTGAAGGATCCGCGACGTCGTGCTCTTGCCGACCGCGACGCTGCCGGCCACTGCGATGACGAAGGGCACTTTTGCCTCGCCGGACCCGAGGAAGCGCGATTGGGCCGACCAAAGCTCCTGCACGGTCGCGACATAGAGATTGAGCAGCCGGGACAGCGGAAGGTAGACCGTGGCCACCTCATCGGAGTCCACGGTGTCCCCGAGCGCGTGCAGTCGCGAGATCTCCTCCGGCGCAAGGGGTAGGGGAGTGCTGGCAGCCAGGGCGCGCCAGCTCTCTCGATCGAAGCTGACGAACGGCGAGCTCCCATTTCCCGCGCCGGCCACCGCCACATGATGCCTGCACCGAATTCGCTCGCTGCAGCCGCTGGGTACGGAGGGCTTCGCCCCACGCGGCTATGGTGCCAACGTGAGCGTGAGCGAAACCCTGCAGCGAGTCGAGCGGTACTACGATGCCGCGCCGCGCAGTGACGCCCGCGTCGAAGACATCGATTCACTGACCCTGTTCGTCGGAACCGGGCCATGGGCGTACTACGCCCGTCCGCGGCTTGGCGTGACCGTCGTGAATCCCCGGGACATTGAACGCGCGTGTGAACGTATGCGCGAGCTGAATGTGCCGCAGGCCTTCGAATGGGTGGCAGAGAACACCCAGTCCATGCGTGCCGCGGCCACGCGCGTCGGGCTGTCGGTCGTGGATGGTCCGCTGTTGGCGGTGGCTGATCCGGTGGATGTGATGCTGCCTGGCGGGGTCCGGCTCTACCTGGTCGGGGCCGACGAACCTCGATTGGGTGATTATCTGCGGCTAGCCGACCGGGCCTTCTCCGAGACCGAGGAGAGCGACGGCTTCGGTCCGGCTTCGCCGAGCCCGTCAGAGGCCGCGGTGACCCACCTCCGGACGCGCATCGCCGATGGCCGCACCGTGCTGATGGCGGCGATGTCCGGCGATCGGTTGCTGGCTGTCGGATCGCATCACCCTGTGGTCGTGGGCGAGGAGGTCATCTCCGAGATCGTCGGTGTCGGGACACTGCCGGATTACCGTGGGCGTGGCTTGGGTGCTGCAATCACCGCCGCCCTGGTCGCCGATGCGCAACAGGAGTGTTCGCTGGTCTTCCTGTCAGCCGGCGACGACGACTCCGCCCGGGTGTACGAGCGCGTCGGTTTTGCCCAGATGGGCACCGCCTGCCTGGCCTCCGCCTAGTTCGCGCAGGAGCTCGGCAGTCCGGTCCGTCGGCCGCGGGTGGACAGACGACAACGAGCGGTGGGCGGGCTGAAGGTTCTCAGTCCGCCCACCGCTTCGTGTGATCGTGCAGGTTATGCCGTGCTGGCCTTGCTGCGGCGCCTGGTGCTGAATACCGCTGCACCACCGATCGCAATCAGTGCCAAACCTCCCAGACCGATGAGAGCGATGTCAGATCCGGTCACGGCGAGACCGCCGTGGCGGACCAGGACAGTCTCACTCGGAACGCCGTGGGGGCTCGGACCCGTGGCGTCGTGGTGTTGTCGCCCGGCAGGTACTCGACGTAGGTGTAGCAACCGGCAATCGTCACCGTGAAGTCGGTCGTGACGTAGCTGCCGTTGCCTGTCACCTGTACCTCACCAGCGTCGGCCAGCGCCGCACCGGTCCAGTTGACTCCGGTGCAGGTCAGGTTCGACCCACTACCCAAGGGTGCAACTGGGCCATAGAGGCCCCACTCCACCGGACCGGTGTAGCCAGCGGCTCCACTGACCGTGATGGTGTCGTGGATCGTGTCCCCGACGTTCGCCGTCTGCCTGGAGATCTGCGTCGTCACCTGCGGTGTGTACGTGACCACCACCGTCTCGGTGACCCGACCCGGCGTGCTCGTTACCTCCGGCGTGGTGTTGAGCGTCTCCACGTAGGTGTAGCAACCCGGAGCCGACACGATGAAGTCGCCGGTGACGAACGACCCGTTACCGGGCACGTCGACCTCCCAGGTCCCAGCAACCGGCGCGCCGGCGTAGACGACCCCGGCACAGGTCGGGAGGCCGTCACTGTCCAGGAGCGCAGGTACTGGGCCCAGCAGCGACGAACTCGCCGTCAGGTCGGCCGGAGCCGGCTCTGGCAGCCCGCTGACCACGATGGTGTCGAAGATGGTGTCTCCGACGTTCGCGTCCTGCGAGGAGATCTGCGTGCTCACCAACGGTGTGTACGGCGGCGGCGACACAAGCACCGTTTCAGAGACCCGACCGGGCGGGCTCAGCGGCACCCCGGGCGTGGTTTCCGTAGCGGCAAGCGACTCCACGTAGGTGTAGCAGCCCGGCGCAGTCACCGTGAATGACGGCGTCACGAACGAGCCGCTACCGGTCACGGTGACGGTCCAACTTCCAGCCGTCGCCGCGTTGGTGTAGTCGACACCGACACACGTCGGAGCCTCCGCAGTTCCGGCCGGCTCGATCGGTCCGAGCAGCGACGACGTCGCGGTTGTCGTGGTCTGCGCTGGCAGGCCGGACACGACGATGGTGTCGAAGATGCTGTCTCCGACCTCCGCTGTCTGCGACGAGATCTGCGTGGTGACCGCCGGTGGAGGCGGACCCACTGGCGAGGTGACGAGGGTTGTCTCGGTCACCAGACCGGGCTGGCTGGGGGTCGGCGCCGCCGGGTAGTTGGTGTCTCCAGCCAACTGCTCGACGTAGGTGTAGCAACCCTCAGTCGTCACCGTGAAGCCGCTTGTCACGGCGCTACCGGTGCCGGCCACTGTGGTGACCGCGACCGTTCCGGTGGCAGCCGTAGCTGCTCCAGCCCAGACAACGCCCACACAGGTTGGGGCTTCGGCAGTTCCACCAGGTGTGACCGGCCCGAGGAGGGTCCAGCCGACGTTTCCGCTGTACTGCGGTCCGTCCCCATTGATGGTGACGGTGATGGAGTCGGTGATGGTGTCACCGACCTCGGAGTTCTGCGCCGAGATCTGCGTGCTCACCACGGCCGAGGATTCTCCCGGAGCAGCGACGAGGGTTGTCTCGGTCACCAGACCGGGCTGGCTGGGGGTCGGCGCCGCCGGGTAGTTGGTGTCTCCAGCCAACTGCTCGACGTAGGTGTAGCAACCCTCAGTCGTCACCGTGAAGCCGCTTGTCACGGCGCTACCGGTGCCGGCCACTGTGGTGACCGCGACCGTTCCGGTGGCAGCCGTAGCTGCTCCAGCCCAGACGACATCCACACAGGTTGGGGCTTCGGCAGTTCCACCAGGCGTGACTGGCCCGAGAAGGGTCCAGCCGACGTTTCCGCTGTACTGCGGTCCGTCCCCATTGATGGTGACGGTGATGGAGTCGGTGATGGTGTCTCCGACCTCGGAGTTCTGCGCGGAGATCTGCGTGCTCACCACGGCACTGGACTGCGTCGCTCCGGGCACCAGGAAGGTCTCCGTGACTGCCCCGGGCAAGCTCGGACCGGCGGAGTCCACGGCGATGATTCCCGTGTCAGCTCCCTGGTCATCGACGTAGGTTTCGGCAACGAGGAACTCGGTGTAGGTGTAGCAGCCCTCACCGCCGACCGGAATCGTGTATCCCGGAGTTACGTAGGTCCCGTCCCCACTGACCGCGACTGCCTGGGTGTCGGCCAGGAGCGGGTCATTCGGATCGGTGATCACCGGGAAGACGACACCCGCGCACGTCGGAGCCTCGGGAGTCCCCGCGGCCGGAAGCGGGCCGGTCAGCACGTAGATGACAGAAGTGCTGTAGTACTGAGCCGGGTAGGGAGCGATCTCCGGGAAGATCACACACGCCACGTCCTTGGTGCAGCCGGTGTTGGCAACTGTGATCGTGTCCGTGATCGTTGCGCCGACCTCGACCACTTGGCTGGAGACCTGCGTGGTGACGACCGGCTTGCGCGGGTCGAGGAACAGTGCCTCGGCGGTGTCATCCGGCAGGATCTCGACCACCTGCGAATAGGAGTAGAGCGAGAATCCTGCCGGCGCCGCGATCTCGGTGACCGTGTACAGGCCCACATGCAGACCCGGCACACTTGCCAGGCCGGTTCCATCGGTCGTGACGTCGACGAACTCTCCATTCGCCCCGCACTGCGCAGGGTCGAAGGTGCGGCAACGAGCGACCCGGAAAGTCGCCCCGGCCAGGCCGGTCAGCACGCCCAAGTTGGAGTCGATCTTGCCGATGTCGAGCGTTCCGGGATGGGCCCGGTTTGCGAAGCCCCCATCACCGATGAGATAGGTGAACTGGCCCGCCACGACGGTTGCGGTCTTGCAGGCGTCGAAGGGACCGTTGTAGCCCGCGTCGAATTCATTCTGCCGAGGTGGGAAATAGCCGTTCGGTGTCGGCGCGAACGGAGCGATGCCAGGGCTTTCGCAGACGGCGTAATCGCCTGGTGGCAGCGGTGCACTCGCGTTGCTGATCCCGACTCCGGGCGGCGCGGTGTTGCTGTTTCCCTGGATCGGACCGGCGCCATCCACATCACTCGGAACGCCGGAACCGTTGGACGTCGTGATGACATCGACCAGAGTCCCGGCGGAGTTGGCCACGTAGAAGGAGGCTCCACCCACGCCGAGGACGCCGTTGGGCCCGTCGGTGAGGATGTTCTCGTTGACCTTGCCCAGGATGATCGCGCCAGTGGGGGTGTCGTTGGGCGGGAAGCCGAACATGATGGCGTTGTCGGTATGCCTGGTTGGGATCAGCAGCCGCTGGCCCAAACCGGGGTTCGTCGCGTTCTCGGCGATGCGGGCCTCACCGGCGATGTCCTCGGTGAAGAGTTCGGCATCGAACGAACCGAGCGCATTGACGGTGAACGTGAAGTCCAGTCGCCCGTCCGGATCGGTCTGACCCGAGCCGAGATTGATGCTGACGTTCGTCTGGCCGGTCGCCTGGATACCGATTCCGGAAACCTCGACCCGGCTGCCGTTGGCGTCACCGATCGTGACGTATCCGGAGTAGGTGGTGCCGGGGACGTAGTCCTCGCTGCCGTTGTTCAACGCGATCCGCAGGCTCCAGGGACCCGGGTTGGCCCGGGCGAACCCGAGGAGCTCGGCACCCCAGCCATTGAGGACGCGATAGGGGGAGGGCGCTCCCTCCGCATGGTTCACTGCGGCGCCGATCTGGGCTGTGACCTCGGCAGCGCTGCCGTTGGAACTGACGCCCTGAAGGACGGGGTCTCCGGCGCCAGGAGTGTAGGGACCGTTGCCGGTCGGATTGGTGCCGTCAGGACCGTAGTGCGTGGCGAACCAAGCCAGGACGCTCGAGGCGCCAGCCGGGGAACGCTGGCCGATCTCTCGGTACACGGCACCAGCTGGTACCTGCCGGGTCGGGTCGACGCAGAACCCGCTGATCGTGCCGCCGCCGAAGCCTGCGGTCGAGTAATACCCGTTGGACGGGTCAGCGTTGGCCGATCCGGCGCCGATGAATCCCAGGGCGACGATTCCAGCCGTGAGACCGGTGGTGACGATCCCGGCAGAGAGAAGACCCACGGAGAAGAGGCTGACGAATCGCTTGCCAAAGCCGCCCTTGCCAGGTGTCGCTTCGGCGGGGTTACCGCCGGAAACGGCCGGAGCGTTGCGCGCGGGCTGGCGGCGTCGCATGTTGAACATCATCGCGGTGTGTCCTCTTTCAGTTAGTGCGTTCGATGTGACGTACGTGGTGTGACAGGCCGATCGGGACCATCGCCATTACATGGGCGAGGCCGATCGAAATTCGTTGCGCTGCTTGGTCGAAGAGCTCTCGAGGCGCGTCGCAGATCACCGCATCGCGGCGAGACTGCACAGCGCCTAGCCCGGACGGCTTTGGGAAGCGGGGCTCAGGAGTTCATTGCTCGACTGACGGCGGCCATCGTGGCCACACATGCGGCTCGCTAGCCGCTCTGCCTCCCCGTGCCGAGCTGTCCTACCCCCCCCGATGGAAGGTGCTGCGGCGGGTGGAGCATGTCATGCATTCCCGATACGCACAATTTCCCGGGTCAGATGTTGATATTGATGCACATTCGTTACATCACATCGAGGGCGCCTGACCTACGAATCGGTGGCGCCCAGATAGTGCTCGAAGAAGGCAAGTTGATCTGCGGCCAGGCCGGCCGCGCGAGATGTGGCTCGGGCACCGTGACCCACGCCGGTCTCCAGGCGGAAGAGAATCGGCCGGTCCGAAAGAGTGCCTGCGGTTGTTGACTGCAGCGCAGCGCACATCTTGCGCGCGTGCAGAACGTCCACGCGCGTGTCGCCTTCGAAGACCGTGAAAATGGTTGCGGGATAAACTATTTCAGGCTGGACGTGATGGTAGGGGGAGTAGCTCAGCAGCCAACTCAACTCCGTCGAGACGGCGGCGGAGCCGTATTCGTGGCTCCAGAATCGGCCCAGGCCGAACCGCTCGTACCTGACCATGTCCAACAGAGGCGCAGAACACACGACTGCCCGAAAAAGCTCCGGGTGCTGCGTCATGGCGACCCCGACGAGGAGCCCACCATTGGATCCGCCCTGAATGCCGAGCCGGTCCGGACTGCTGAAACCGTTGCCCACAAGGAAACAGGCCGCGGCATGGAAGTCGTCGAACACATTCTGTTTGTTCGCGCGGTACCCGGCTTCGTGCCAGGCAGTTCCTTCCTCGCCTCCGCCCCGGATGTTCGCGACGGCATACACCCCACCCGCCTCGACCCAGGCGATGGCGGCGGGGGAGTAGGTCGGCGTCCGGGAAACGTTGAAGCCGCCGTACCCCGTCAGGATGGTGGGCCGCGGCGCGTCGGGTTGCGAGGTCTGACTGAGCACGAACATCCGTACGGGAGTCCCGTCAGCGGAGTTGTACGTGACCTGTCGCATGTCGATAGGTGTGTGCGTGGCGACCAGCCTTGGGGCGCGCTCATGAACGCTCAACACGGCTGTGTCCGCGTCGTAGCAGTAGATCGTCTGCGGTTGATCGAACGATGTGTGGTCGAACCATGCTTGATGGCCGCCGCCGAACCGCGTGCGGACACAGCTGACGCTGCTGAGCGGCGGTAGGGCGAGCGAGGCGGTCCGTACTCCGGTCTGGAGATCGTGAACATCGATCTCGCTCACCGCATGTCGCGCCCGCAACGCGAGGAGGACCGGTGTTGCCGCCCGGTTGAGAATTGCGATGTCCTGTAACACCGCTTCGCAATCCTCCGGCAGCAAGGTCGACCAGTGCTGCAGGTCGGGCCGGGCCGGATCTGCGACCGCCAGCCGGAACCGCGGTGCGCCGAGGTCGGTCCGGAGGTAGAGCCGGCCGTCGTCAGCGACGTGAGCCCGGGTCTCGGCTTCGTGGCCGGCGACGACCGGAGTCAGCCGCGGCTGCTCGGGATCATCCCGAGACAGGTCGGCCAACCAGACCTCGTTGGCGTGCTGGGTGCCCACCTGGCTGTGTAGGACGAGCCAACGACCCGATGAGTCCGTCTCAGCCGAGAAGACGCTTGCCTTGTCGCGATCCGCACCGAAGATGGTGGGATCGTTGTCTGGGTCGCGGTCGAAGCGGCGCAACCGGACTCGGCGATGATAGGCAGACTCGTCGGTCGGCACAGATCGTGGGTCAACCCGGCGTACGTAGTAGAAGCCGCTCTCATCCGCGAGCCAGCCGATCGAGGAGAAGCGGCATCGATCGATCGGACCGTCCACCGTCGTGCCGGTCGCTACGTCGATCACCAGGAGTTCGGAGTCTTCGGTTCCCCCGACACTGAGGAGGACGGCGATCAGCGCGCCGCTAGGGGAGGGGCTCCAGCTGTCCAGCGTGGTGGTACCCGTCGGGTCGATGACCAGTGGATCCAGCAGTACTCGCTCCTGATCGGGCTCGCCATCGACGTCAACGCGCAGATAGAGCACTGGAAGCTCACCGTTCGGCGCGCGTCGCGTGAAGAAGCATGCGTCGCCGCGGTACCGGGGCAAACCGATGTCGCCCGTCTCCAGCAGTTCGGAGATCCGCGTCGCGAACTCCTTCCGTACCGGCCACGTCTCCGCGACTATTGCGTACAAGTCTTCTTGTGCGGCAACCCAATTGCGGGTCTGCGGCGAGTCCGGATCCTCCAACCAGCGGAACGGGTCGGCGACCTGTCGGCCATGCAAGGTCTCGACCAGATCGAGCTGATGCGCCGGCGGATATCCCGCCCGGGGAGCAGCCGGCGTCTCGCGCGCGCCCGTCACTGTTCGAACGTCGGCACGATCACAGCCCGAGCGAGGGTGTGCCCGAAGAGGTTGAAACCGAGGAAGGCCGGCGTGCTATCAGCCGGGATGTCCAGGCTCTCCACGTCGACAGCGTGCACCACTGTGAAGTACCTGTGTGGCCCATGACCTTCCGGGGGAGCCGCACCGATGTAGCCGGCCTTTCCCCCGTCGTTGCGCAGTTGTACGGCGCCGTCGGGCATGCCATCGGCGGACGCGCCACTGGGAAGTTCGGTGATTGATGCCGGGATGTTGAACGCTGCCCAATGCCAGAATCCGCTCGCCGTCGGGGCATCCGGGTCGTACACCGTGACGGCGAAACTCTTCGTCTCAGCTGGGAAACCCGACCAACTCAGTTGCGGGGAACGGTCCTCGCCGCCTGGCACACCAAATGCCCCGCTGGCCTGGGGGTCGGGGCACCGCTGGCCGTCGGCGATGTCGTCGCTGCGCAGCTCGAAGGAAGGTACCTGCGGGAGCGACTCGTACGGGTCGTGCGTGCTGGCCATGTCGGTGATCTCCTCGTCGAGAATTGTCTGGTGGCTTCACACTATTAGTCGGCACCCGCGACTATGGGCCGAGTGAGAGCGGGTCGCAGCAGCCTGGCTGGGTGAGGATGTCCACCACCAGCCACCACACCCCCAAGCCGGCGGCACCGACGGCGACGAGCAGGAACACCACGATCCAGATCGTCGCCGGGACATGCGTGAGGCGAGCCAGTTGATCGGCATCAGAATTGGCCGCCCTGCCGCGTCGCCGGGAACGCTGCAACTCGACGACCGGTCTCGGCGCGCCAAGCAGGAGAAACCACGTGACCAGGTAGGCGAACGCTGACTGCACCTCTTCGGAGGCGAACCAGGAAACTCCCAAGAGAACAGTCCCGGTGATCAGAACCGACCAGAGTCCGAACCAGTTGCGGATCTGCACCAACAACAGGGTGAGAAGGAGCAGCAGCATCCAGAGGACGGCGATCGCGTAGCCGCCGCGGAGCATGGCGGCCGCACCAAGCCCGATCAGAGCGGGGCCGACATAGCCGGCCAGAAGCATGGTGACCATGCCTGGGCCGGTACTGCGGCCCTTCGATACCGCCACGCCGGAACTGTCGGAATGCAAGCGGATACCCGCGAGCCGGCGGCCACTCACCAGTGCGGCCAGGCCGTGTGCACCCTCGTGCGCGGTTGTGATCAGGTGGCGGGTGCGTGGCCAGAACCGGCGGTCGCCAACCATCAGGCATGCGATCGCAGCCGTGACAGCGATCACCCAGATGGGCGGCGACTGCTGAGTCGTCACGATCGAGACCCATATCCGCTGGACATCGTGCACCAGTCCAGTCTCGTGCACGGTCGAGTACGACCCCACGTGCCGGTCATCCGGGTGGTGATGCACATCCCACGAGGGCGCCGGAACTGCAGATCAGGGGGTGGGTAGGGGTGGGTCGCTGAAGGCGTGAGTTGACATAATGTCGATTATCGGCGTCTTGTTCACACTTGCATCAATCGGCCGCGGCTGCGGTCGGAGGTGCCGTCCAGCGGTCCTGGAATCCCGTCGATTGGCGCAGGCCGTCCAGCACGCCGCCGGCGGAGTCAGCAACCACGAGTTGGTCTCGCGAGTCCACCGGAAGAAATCCGTCGGCGACCATCTGATCGCAGAAGGCCAACAGATGGTCGAAGAACCCAGCAGCGTTGAGCAGACCGATCGGCTTGTCGTGCAGACCCAGTTGCGCCCACGTCCACACTTCGAAGAGCTCTTCCAGCGTGCCGATGCCGCCGGGCAACGCTACGAAGGCATCTGCCTGTTCGGCCATCCGGGCCTTGCGCGAGTGCATGTCGGGCACAACCTGCAGATCCGTCACGCGCGAATGGGCGAGCTCGCGATCCATCAGGTTGCGGGGGATCACCCCGATGACCTCTCCCCCGCCCTCCAGTACGGAATCTGCGAGTACGCCCATCAGTCCGACATGGCCGCCGCCGTAGACCAGCCCGTAGCCGCGCCGGCACAGCTCTGCTCCGAAGCTGGTGGCGACCTCGGCGTGGACCGGGCGCAGGCCACGAGAGGCGCCGGTGAACACACAGATCCGCAAGATCTCCTCCTTCCTTTGCTGCAGCACCACGCCCCCGAAGCGGGTGCTGGTCAACTCGGGACAACCTATTGGCCCGCGCGGCTGCGGGTACATCTACTCATGACCTTGGACAGGTGCGCGTGACACGATGATTGCGTGGACGGTGTGTCGGGTCGGCAGGCTTCCTCGACCGCGCGGGTGCTGGACCTTGCACTGCTCGTGATGACCGCCGGAGCGATCTCGCTGATCGCCATGCAGGCCGTCCGCGGCGACTGGTTTCCGCCCGAGGTGTCGATCAGTCAGTACGGGGTCGGCGACAACGGCTGGATGTTGACCATGACCCTGCTCTTCATGGCTCTGGCATCAGGTCTGTTGCTCGTGGGCTCCCACCGACAAGCGGGAAATCCGAACTGGGCGGTTCTGCTCCCGTGGTCGATCTGGACACTCGCCCTGGTCGTCATGGCATTCGTACCGACCAACGAGTGGCCGGCGCCGCTGACCCTGACCGGGGAGATCCATCAGGGTGCGGCGATCCTCGGCCTGTTCTTCGCCCCGATCGGCGCCGTGGCCATGGCTGGGATCTCCCGGCGGGACACGCCGGGCTCCCTCGCCGCACGGGCACGAGCCGTGGCGATTGCGTGTGCGGGGCTGAGCTGGTTCTGCCTGGGTCTGCTCCTGCTGACCAACATCGACATCGACATCACCGGCCTGGGATACAAGGACGCCTGGTCCCTGCACCAGACGCTCGCCGTCGTGCTGGACATCCTGATGGTCTTCGCGCTGATCATCTGCCTGCGCGCTCGCGCGCAACCGAGCATTGCACCGGACCGCCCGTCCCAGCCGACGACGTCGTCCGCAACGACCCGGTGACCCGCGCGCGCCGCAATCCCGCCTCGCGGTATCCATTCTTGGATAGCGACCTGCCGCTCGCCTTCGTACACCGGGGCGGATCCGACCGGGGTGCGGAGAACTCGATGAGCGCGTTCACTGCCGCCATCGCCCTCGGCTACCGGTACCTGGAGACCGACGTCCACACGACGTCTGACGATGTCGCGGTCGTCTTCCACGACCGCACGCTCGATCGGGTGACTGATCGCACCGGCCGCATCGAGCACCTGCCCTGGGCCGAGGTGAAGAAGGCTCGCATCGCAGGTTCGGAAGCCATCCCGCGCCTGGATGAACTGCTGGACGCCTTTCCCGAACTCCGGATCAACATCGACATGAAGTCACCCGGCGCCGTGCCCGGAGTCACCCGCGCCATCCAACGCGCCGGGGCAGTTGACCGGGTCTGCGTAGCCTCGTTCGTCGATGCGCGCGTCGCGGCAGCCCGCCGAACGCTCGGGCCGCGGCTGTGCACGTCACTGGGCAGACGTGGTGTCGCTGCCCTGCGACTCGCCTCCTTCTCGCCACGTGCGGGCGCGCTGCTGGGCGTCCGGGCCGCCTGCGCGCAGATGCCGATGGCCATTGCTGGACGGCCGCTCGTCGACCGCAGGCTCGTCGACACTGCGCACGAACTCGGACTGCACGTCCATGTCTGGACGCTGAACTCGGCGGCTGAGATCGAACATGCGCTGGACATCGGTGTTGATGGGATCATGACCGATGCGCCGTCTGTCTTACGTGAGGTGCTCGAGAGCAGGGGTAGATGGCCGCAGGTGTAACCAATAACGCGCCTGACTGGGTGACCAGGCAAAAGCAGATCGCTGCGCAGCCGCCGTGGCGGATCTGGGGCGGGCTCCTGCACCACTTCGCTCCCCTGGCCAGCCTGCCTGGCCGGGTCACCGTCACCGGCAGCGTCGACCCGGATCTGCTCGCCGGCCCCCTGATCGTCGTTGCCAATCACATCGGGGACTACGACGCGATCGTGCTCGCGCCCGCCCTGTACAAGGTCGGCATCCGGCCACGATTCCTGGCGACCAAGGGTTTGCTGACCGCGAAGTACATCGGACCTTTGATGGAGCGAGCCGGCTTCATTCGGGTGGACCGCGGCAGCGACGACGCCCGGCACGCGCTGATCGTGACCGACGAAGCGCTGCGCAACAACGGACACATCGTCGTCTATCCGGAGGGCCGGATCGGGCTCGATCGCGACCTGTGGCCAGAGCGTGGCCGCAGCGGAGTCGCCCGGATGGCCCTGCGCTCACGGGTCCCCGTGATTCCGGTCAGTTCTTGGGGCGCCCACGAGGTTCTTTGTTACGCAGACGACAAGCGCAAGCTGTCCAGCCTCGCACGTGCGATCTGGCGGCAACCGGCGATGAAGGTCCACATCGGAGCGCCGGTGCCCCTCGACGACCTGGCAGCTGACCGGGTCGGCGATGCCCACCGTGCTCGGACGCGCATCATCGCGGCGATCACGATGCAACTGCAGGAGCTACGCCAGCTCGAGCCGGGACAGCCGCGCCAACTCGACCTCACCCGACCGTGCCCGCCGGGCAGCATCGCGGCATTTCCTGGCGGCCGAGTTCCCGACGACCTGCGAGCGCTCATTTCGTCCGGTTCGCAAACCCCTAGGCTGCCGTCAGCACACACACGGGGGTACGGAGGAGACGACAGATGAGTTCCGCAGCAGTAGACGAAAGCTACGTCAAGGCGCCGAGCAACCGGGGTCAGGTCGTTGCCTGGGGACTCTGGGATTGGGGCTCGGCGGCCTACAACGCGGTCATCCTCACATTCGTCTTCTCGGTCTATCTGACCGATGGGGTCGGGGACGACCTGCCTGGCTCCATCAGCGCAAACAGCTATCTCGCCTGGTCGATCGGTCTCGCCGGGCTGGTCATCGCACTCCTCGCACCAGTGACTGGGCAACGCGCCGATGCCGGCGGACACCGGAAGTTGTCGCTCGGCGTGTGGACGGCTCTGGTGATTGTGTCCACTGCTGGGTTGTTCTTCGTCAAGAACGACTACCACTACTTGTGGCTCGGGCTCGTCCTGTTGTCCTTGGGATCGATCTTCTTCGAGTTCGCTTCGGTCTCCTACAACGCGATGCTGCGTCAGGTCTCGACTCCGGACAACATCGGCCGAGTCTCCGGATTCGGTTGGTCCATGGGCTACTTCGGCGGGATCGTCCTCCTACTCCTGGTCTATGTCGGCTTTGTCGCCGGGGACGACGACGCCCCTACCGCGGGTGCCCTGGGGATCAGTACCGAGGGCGGGCTCAACATTCGGCTGATCGCGTTGGTCGCGGCGTTGTGGTTTGCGGTTTTCGCGGTTCCGGTCCTGCTCAAGGTGCCAGAGACTCCCGGTCTCCCAAAGGAGAAGCGCCTCGGGTTCTTCGCCTCGTACAAGAAGTTGATCTCCGACCTCAAAGAGCTGTACAAGACCGATCCGCACACCGTCTACTTCCTCGGCGCCAGCGCGCTGTTCCGTGACGGTCTGGCTGCCATCTTCACCTTCGGTGCGGTTCTGGCGGTCACTGTGTACGACATCAACAAGGCAGACGTTCTGATCTTCGGCGTTGCGGCGAACATCTCCTCGGCCATCGGCGCACTGGTCGGCGGCCGGCTCGACGACCGGGTCGGTCCCAAAGCGGTGATCATGGGATCACTGATCGGGATGCTGATCAGCGGCGGAATCCTCGCCTTCCTCGAGGGGCCCACCGCTTTCTGGATCTTCGGTCTCCTCCTCACCCTGTTCGTCGGGCCCGCGCAGTCCTCGTCGCGCACCTTTCTGGCCAGGCTGTCTCCGCCCGGACGCGAGGGACAGATGTTCGGGTTGTACGCCACGACCGGTCGCGCGGTCTCCTTCCTGGCACCGAGCCTGGTCGGGTTCTTCACGTTTGCCTTCGACTCGGATCGGGCCGGAATCATCGGCATTCTGGTCGTCCTAGCGGCCGGCACGCTCGCCTTGTGGCGGGTGCGCGGTCCAGCAGCCCACCTGGACGATGCCCACCGGCAGAGTGCCGGCCAGACCGGCTAGGGCGAATCCAGAGGAGCGGCGGCGACCGATGGTCCAGGCCGCTTGGGCCACCAGCGGGGGACGGTGGCTCGGTAGGCCGCGTATTGCTCGCCGAATCGTGCCGCCAGTGTCGGCTCCTCGTACCAGTGGACAAAGCTGGTGACCGCTATTCCGACGAGGATCCCGTAGCCCAGCACAAGGGGATCGGCCCAGATCAGAGACTCCCCCACGATCACGAGCAGGACCGCCACGTACATGGGGTTTCGGAGCCAGCGGTAGAGGCCTCGGACCACCAAGTGTTCGGTGGGTGCGATCGGGGCCGGCGTTCCTCGACCGTCCCGAACGAACCGCACGAAGGATTCCAGAATCGCGGCCGAACCGAGCGCCACGCCGACCCATCCGGTGACTGCCACGCCGAGCGGCGCGCCGCTCCAATCTGGTCCCGCGCCTCGGCTCGCGATCCACAGGGGCACTCCCCCGGCGACCATGCCGGGCACGGACACCAGGAAAATCCCGGTCCCCCACGCTGCTGCCGAACGTCGCACGGCCGGAATTTAGCACGCATGTGCTAGTTGAGCCGCCCCCCAACTGGGCCGGGCACCCAATCCGGGAGCCGTCGGCGTGCGAATGCTGACCGAACGGCGAGCAAGTAGCCCACGCGGATCGCGCCACCGCGGCCCGGGAATCATCGTGGGACGTCGCGCGTTGGCTTCAGTAGCACAGTCAAGGGAGGGAACACAATGGGAGAACGCTCATTGCGCGGCAGTCGGCTCGGGAGCATCAGTTACGAGACTGACCGCAACGCTGAGCCGATCGCGCGCCAGCTGATGCAATACCGGTGTGTGAACGGCCACTCCTTCGCGGTCCCCTTTGCCGATGACGCTGAGGTGCCGCTGGTCTGGGAGTGCAAGAACGACGGATCTCTGGCCCGGCTGGTCGACGGTGCAGAGCCCGCCCCCAAGAAGGGCAAGCCACCGCGGACGCACTGGGACATGCTTCTCGAGCGCCGCAGCATCGAAGACCTCGAAGAGGTTCTGGCCGAACGGCTGGAAGTTCTGCGCGGCCGGCGGACCCGCTCCGCCTGATCGTGAAAGCCGGATCAACGTGACAGCCTGATCAACGGAACGAGCGAGTTCACGCTCGACTCGTAGGTTCACCAGACATCGCTCGGTCTCCGGACCGGGCGATGTCTTTCTGTGCCCGGAGTGTTTCGGTACGGGGACAGACCATTGATTTCGGCGGCCGGTCAGGAAAGGCTGCGCGCAGCTACCTCAGATCCGGGTGCCGGCCCGGACGGCTGACTATCACGAGGCCCCCATGGCATCCGAGACTGCTGCTCTCTCCTCCCCCGCCGAACCAGCTGTCGACGCGGACGCTGCCCGCCTGGCCGAAATGGGCTACAAGCAGGAACTCCATCGGGGGCTGTCGGGGTTCTCCAACTTCGCCGTCTCGTTCTCCATCATCTCCATCCTGGCCGGGGCCATCACCTCGTACTACCTCGCCATGGACGCGGGCGGCCCGATGGCGATCACGATCGGCTGGCCGTTGGTCGGGCTCTTCGTCCTGATGGTGGCCCTGTCCATGGCAGAGGTGTGTTCGCGATACCCCACCGCCGGCGGGCTGTACTGGTGGGCCGGACAACTCGCGAAGAAGAACAAGCGGGTGTGGGCCTGGTACGTCGGCTGGTTCAACTTCCTCGGCGAGGTCGCTGTCACAGCAGCCATCGACTACGGCGCGGCCGTGACCTGGATGGCTCTGCTCAACCTGGTCTTCGGTTTCGAGGTCACGCCGTTCACGACCTTCATCGCCTTCGTCGTGATCATCGTGCTGCACGGCCTGCTCAACACGTTCGGCGTCAATCTGGTCAAGCTGCTGTCCAACGTGAGCGCCTGGTGGCACATCGCCGGCGTCGCAATCATCGTCGGTGCCTTGGTCTTCATCCCGGACCAGCATCAGACGCTGCAGTTCACGTTCTTCGAGTTCAGGAACGAGACCGGCTGGACGAATCTGGTCTACGTCTTCCTGATCGGGTTGCTCATGGCGCAATACACCTACACCGGGTACGACGCCTCCGCGCACGTCGCGGAGGAGACCATCAACGCCTCGGTGGAGGCTCCCAAGGGCATCGTCCGCAGTGTCTGGGTGTCCATCGTGGCCGGCTGGATCCTGCTGATCGCCATCACCGCTGCCATTCAGGACTACGCAGCCGAGCGAGCCAGCGATACCGGGCTGCCGCCGGCCCAGATCTTCATCGATGCGGCCGGGCGGACCACGGGGATCTTCCTGCTCTTCATCTGCGCCGTTGCCCAGTTCTTCTGCGGCATGGCGTCGGTGACAGCGAACTCCCGGATGTCCTACGCCTTCAGCCGGGACAACGCGTTGCCCGGATCGAAGATCTGGGCGAAGGTGAATCCGCGTACCGGAACCCCGACGAACTCGATCTGGCTGTGCGTGGTGCTCTCGACGATCCTGGTGCTGCCCTCCCTCTACAGCGTGGTGGCCTACCTTGCCGTGACATCCATTGCGGTGATCGGTCTCTACATCGCCTACGTCACACCCGTGTTCCTCCGCCGGCGCAACCCCGACTTCGTGCCCGGTCCGTGGAACCTGGGCAAGTGGAGCCCGGTCGTCGGCTGGATCGCAATCGTGTGGGTGATCTTCATCGTGATCTTGTTCATGCTGCCGCAGTACTCCCCCGTGAACGTGACCACGTTCAACTACGCACCGATCGCCGTTGCCGCCGTCCTGATCCTGGCCACAGTGCTGTGGTTCGCGAAGGGTAGAAACACGTTCATGGTGAAGCCACCCGAAGGTCACACGACGGTTCCGGCGAAAGAAATCTTGACGGAGGAGTGAGCATCGCTGCGGGGCACGAGACCCGGTCGCCACTCGAGCTGACGGACCTCCTCGCGCAGGTGGAGGCCGGCACGATCGACACGGTCATCGTGGCATTCACCGACATGCAGGGCCGGTTGCAAGGCAAGCGAATTCATGCCCCGTTCTTCGTGGATCAGGTTCTGCCGCATGGCACGGAGGGCTGCAACTACCTCCTGGCCGTGGATGTCGACATGAACACCGTGGACGGGTACGAGATCAGCTCCTGGGAGCGCGGGTACGGCGACATGGAGTTCGCGCTGGACCTGTCCACCCTGCGGCTGATCCCCTGGCAGCCAGGCACGGCGATGGTGCAGTGCGATCTCCAGTGGCTGGGCGAGGAGCACGCTCCCGTGCTCCAGTCGCCACGGACGATCCTCGCCGGGCAGGTTGCGAGGACAGCGCAGCGCGATCTGGTCGCCTTCGCCGGCACCGAGCTCGAATTCCTGCTCTTCGACAACACCTACGAGGCCGCCTGGGAGTCTGGTTACCGCAACCTCACACCGGCCAACCGCTACAACGTCGACTACTCGATCCTCGGCACGTCACGGGTGGACCCACTGCTGCGCGAGATCCAGAATGGCATGTTCCATGCTGGGCTGACGCCCGAGTCGATCAAAGGCGAGTGCAACCTCGGCCAACACGAGATCGCGTTCCGGTACGACGAGGTCATCCGGACCGCCGATCAGCATTCGGTGTACAAGAACGGGGCGAAGGAGATCGCTGCCCAGCATGGCCAGGCGATCACGTTCATGGCCAAATTCGATCAACGCGAAGGCAACTCCTGTCACATCCATATGAGTCTGCGCGGCGCCGACGGGTCGAGCGTGTTCGACGAGGGAGACGGCCCCACCTCGCTGTTCGAGAGCTTCGTCGCAGGCGTACAGGCGACCCTGTTCGACTTCACGCTCTTCTATGCACCGAACATCAACTCCTACAAGCGTTTTGCTCCCGGTTCGTTCGCCCCGACGGCGATCGCCTGGGGTAAGGACAATCGAACCTGCGCGCTGCGGGTAGTCGGGCACGGCGCGGGTCTTCGAGTGGAGAACCGGCTTCCCGGCGGGGACGTGAATCCACATCTGGCCCTGGCCGCGATGCTGGCCGGGGGGCTGCATGGCATCGAGCAGGACCTGGTCCTGGAGCCGGAGTTCGTCGGGAACGCCTACACCTCCGACAAGCCGACAGTGCCCAGGACATTGCGGGCAGCCCGAGATGCGTTCGCCGGATCAGCGCTTGCCCGAGCCTCTTTCGGTGACGCGGTTGTAGATCACTACGCCAACTACGCCGATGTCGAGTTGGCCGCGTTCGACAGCTCGGTGACCGATTGGGAGCGGATGCGAGGCTTCGAGCGCTTGTGAGTGAGCATCGCAGCGAGGGACGAGCGAGGAGCGGAGCGAACAACCGAGCGGAGCGAGCCATGTCATTGTGACCACCACTACCAGCTTCGATGTGATCAACCCGGCCACCGAGGAACACGTGTCCACTGTGGATTCGGCATCGGTCGAGCAGACGGACGAGGCAATCACTCGGGCCGGCAATGCCTTCCATACCTGGCGACGCGTAGACCCTGCCGACCGAGCTCGTCTGCTGCGCCGGTTCGCCGATGCGGTGGACGGTGCGATCGAGGAGCTCGCTCAACTCGAGGTCCGCAACTCCGGGCACACCATCGGTAATGCCCGGTGGGAAGCCGGGAATGTCCGGGACGTCCTGAACTACTACTCGGCCGCACCCGAGCGATTGTTCGGCCGACAGATCCCTGTGGCTGGCGGAGTGGACATCACCTTCAAGGAACCGCTTGGCGTCGTGGGCATCATCGTTCCGTGGAATTTCCCGATGCCGATCGCGGCCTGGGGCTTCGCGCCCGCTCTGGCCGCGGGGAACACCGTGGTGCTCAAACCCGCCGAGCTCACCCCGCTGACGGCCATCCGGATCGCGGAGCTCGCCGTGGAGGCGGGCCTGCCCGACGACGTGTTCACCGTGCTCCCGGGCAAGGGCTCCGTCGTCGGCCAGCGCCTGGTCACCCATCCCGACGTACCCAAGATCGTGTTCACGGGATCCACCGAAGTCGGCCAGGCCATCATGGCCGAGGCGGCACGCCATATGAAGCGGGTGACTCTTGAACTCGGCGGCAAGAGTGCCAACATCGTGTTCGCCGACGCCGATCTGGAGCAGGCTGCTGCGAGTGCTCCGTACGCGGTGTTCGACAATGCCGGACAGGACTGCTGTGCCCGTAGCCGAATCCTGGTGCAACGCAGCGTGTACGAGGAGTTCATGGGCTTGCTGGAGTCGGCGGTGTCGGCTGTGCGGGTCGGCTCCCCTGCCGAGGAGTCCACCGAGATGGGCCCACTGATCAGCGCCGGCCAGCGTGACTCGGTCTCTTCCTACGTCGAGGGTGACGGGGTCGACATCGCCTTTCGTGGCTCTGCTCCGCAGGATCGAGGATGGTTCTACCCGCCGACGGTCGTCGTCCCGCGCGCAACCACAGACCGCGTGTGGACCGAGGAAGTGTTCGGCCCGGTGGTCGCTGTGCTGCCGTTCGAGGATGAGAGCGACGCGCTCGAGATGACCAATGCCAGCGCCTACGGCCTGTCCGGGTCGATCTGGACCCGTGACGTTGGCCGGGCACTGCGGGTGGCCCGTGGAGTCGAGGCAGGCAACCTGTCGGTGAACTCGCACTCCTCGGTCCGGTATTCGACGCCGTTCGGCGGCTTCAAGGCCTCAGGGATCGGCAGGGAACTCGGACCTGACGCACTCGACAACATGACCGAGGTCAAGAACGTCTACATCGCCACCGGGGAGGCATAGATGGCTCAGGGCCGGCTGGAGGGCCGTACGGCAGTGATCACCGGTGGGTGCAGCGGCATCGGCCTCGCGACCGCGCGCCGGTTCGCTGCCGAGGGTGCCCGCGTGATCATCGGCGACGTGGACGAGGTCGCCGGGCCGCGGGTCGCGGCGCAACTGAACGGGCAATTCGTCACCTGCGATGTGACCGATCCCGAGCAAGTGGAGGGGCTGTTCGCGGTGACCAACAACGACTTCGGCAGCGTCGACGTGGCGTTCAACAATGCCGGGATCTCCCCACCCGATGACGACTCGATCCTGACCACAGACCTGGAGACCTGGCGGCGGGTTCAGGAGGTCAACCTGACCAGCGTCTATTTGTGCTGCAAGTCGGCGATCCCGTACATGGTGGAGCAGGGGAAGGGCTCGATCATCAACACCGCCTCGTTCGTCGCTGTCATGGGCGCGGCCACCTCGCAGGTTTCCTACACCGCCAGCAAGGGTGGGGTCCTTGCGATGTCACGAGAACTCGGGGTGCAGTTCGCTCGGGAGGGTGTCAGGGTCAACGCGTTGTGCCCCGGCCCGGTCAACACTCCCTTGTTGCAGCAACTGTTCGCCGCGGACCCCGAGCGCGCGGCGCGCAGGCTCGTACACATCCCGATGGGCCGCTTCGCCGAACCGGACGAGATCGCCTCGGCGGCACTCTTCCTGGCAAGCGACGACTCCAGTTTCATGACCGCCGCGACCTTCCTGGTCGACGGTGGCATCAGCGGCGCGTACGTGACCCCGGTCTAGACCGCCATGGCTCCCCCGTTGATCGGCCTCAGCAGTTATGTCGGTCCCGCGTCCTGGCGGACCTGGCGCGACGTACCTGCCGCGCTGGTCCCGCATGCCTATGTGGACCACGTTCTCGCGGCCGGCGGTGTACCCGTGATCATTCCGCCGGCCGCAACGTCGACGCCGGAAATGCTCGGCGTGCTCGCCGAACGGCTCGACGGGCTGATCCTCATCGGTGGACCGGACCTGGATCCCGCTCTGTACGGGCAGCAACCGCACCCACTGGCGCAAATGCCGGCACCGGAGCGTGACACCGCAGAGACAGCCCTCCTGGTGATGATGCGCCAGCGGCAACGTCCGATCCTGGGCATCTGCCGTGGCAGCCAGGTCATGGCTGTGGCCGCCGGAGGTCAGCTGGTCCAGCATCTGCCCGACGTGCTCGGCCACGAGGGGCACTCACCGTCTCCCGGTGTCTACGGGGAACATGACGTCACGATCGCCGCCGACAGCACGCTGCACCGCATCCTCGGGGCATCGGCACAGATCTCCAGCTATCACCACCAGGGCTTGGCGGAGGCTCCCGGTTATGTCGCGGTGGCATGGGCTTCAGATGGTTCCGTCGAGGCGATCGAGGACCCTGACGTCCCGTTCTGCATCGGCGTCCTCTGGCATCCCGAGGTCGGTACCGATCCGCGGCTGTTCCAAGCCCTGGTCGCAGCTGCCAGCACGACGCGCTAGCGCCCGGCGAAGAAGCCGGCGATGGGCACCCGAAATGATGCTTAGATGCGCCGGTGATGGGCACCTATGTCCTCGCGGGCATGTCCAGTTGTGTTGCATCTTTGAGACTCCGGAGGGACCACAGTGGGATCAGGTGTCGAACTAGGCCGGATCACAACGGACATCCCGGCTCGGATGGATCGACTGCCGTGGGCGCGGTGGCACTGGCTGATCGTGGTGGGCCTCGGAACCGTCTGGATCCTGGACGGGCTCGAGGTCACCATCGTCGGGTCCATGTCGGCGGCTCTCAAGCCGGAGGACACGGGACTCGGATTGACGAGCGCGGACGTCGGGTTGGCCGGCGCGATCTACGTGGCCGGCGCATGTATCGGGGCGCTGTTCTTCGGGCAACTGACCGACCGGTTCGGCCGCAAGAAGTTGTTCATGCTGACCCTGGGTGTGTACACGGTCGCCACACTGCTGACCGCGTTCTCGATGAACCCGATGTGGTATTTCGCCTGCCGGTTCCTGACCGGTGCCGGCATCGGCGGGGAATACGCCGCGATCAACTCCGCCATCGACGAACTCATACCGGCGAAGTACCGGGGCCGAGTCGACGTGGCGATCAATGGGTCGTTCTGGGTCGGTGCGGCCGGGGGCGCCCTGCTGACCATCCCGCTGCTTGACCCCACCGTGTTGGACCCGGCGCTCGGGTGGCGCCTGGCGTTCGGCCTGGGAGTGATCCTGGCCATCGGCGTGCTGCTGGTTCGTCGCTACGTGCCGGAGAGTCCCCGCTGGTTGTTCATCCACGGCCGCGAGGAGGAGGGCGAAAAGATCGTCCGCGACATCGAGAGCACCGTTGCCGAGGAAACCGGCAAGGAACTGCCCACTGTCTCGGAGTCCATCACCATCCGGCAACGCAAGTCGATCGGCATCGCGCTCATCGCCCGCACGGTATTCACTCTCTACCCGCGCCGCACGATCCTGTGCTTCTCCTTGTTCGTCGGCCAGGCCTTCCTCTACAACGCGTTCTTCTTCACCTACGGCGACACGCTGACCACGTTCCTCGGCGTCGAGCAGACCGGTTACTACATCGCGATCTTCGCCGCCAGCAACTTCATCGGCGCTCTGTTGCTCAGTCCACTGTTCGACACGGTCGGACGGGTCCGCATGATCGCGGGCACCTACATCCTGTCCGGGCTGTTGCTCGGGGTCGTGGGCTTCTTCCTCGGCTCGGTGTCGGCGGTGTCGCTCACCCTGTTCGGAGCGATCATCTTCTTCTTCGCCTCGGCCGGTGCGAGCGCTGCATATCTCACGGCGAGCGAGATCTTCCCCATGGAGACCCGGGCCCTGTGCATCGCCTTCTTCTATGCGATCGGCACGGCCGTCGGCGGCATCACCGGACCGCTGCTGTTCGGCAACCTGATCGAGAACGCCTCCGAGAGCGGCGACATCACCAAGATCTCATTCGGCTACTTCCTCGGGGCGGTGCTGATGATCGGCGGCGGGCTTGTTGAGATCTTCCTCGGGGTCAAGGCCGAGGGGCAGTCGTTGGAGAGCATCGCCATGCCCTTGACCGCCGAGGACGAGCCCAGCAGCGACGACGAGCGCGCGCCGACTCCGGCCTGAACCGGTCAGCAGCCCAGGCGCAGAGAGGACAGTTCCATGCCGATGCCCCCACCCAAGGCCAGCACTGAAGGCCCCCGGGACCGCCAGGTCACGCATGAAACCCATCAGCTGGTCCGCGCCCTACAGGCTCACGGACCCCAATCCGAAGCGGATCTCGCCGAGCGGGTGGGAGCTGCCTACTGGGATGAGGGCAGGTATGAGCGCGCGCTGCAATACGCCCTGTCCGACGGGTTGGTGGTCCGAACAGCCGATCGCCTGCTCGCGTCGGTATGACAAGCTCCCGCCGTGGCCGGTGTCGTCTTGATCACCGGTGGCGGGCGGGGAATCGGCGCTGCCACCTCAGTGCTCCTCGCCGAACGTGGCTTTGACGTCTGCCTCACCTATCGCGAGCAACGTGCGGCCGCCGAGGTTGTAGCTGCCAGTTGTGCCGAACATGGCGTACGCGCCAGGGCCGTGCGGGCTGATGTGTCCAACGAGGCGGAGGTCGTCGCGGCCTTCGAGGCGGCAGCAGAGTTGGGCCGGCTCACGGCCCTGGTGAACAACGCCGGCATCGTCGCCGCACAGAGCCGGGTCGAAGACATGAGTCTGGCTCGAATCCAGCAGCTCTTCGCGGTCAACGCGATCGGTGCCTTCTTGTGTGCGCGTGAGGCAGTCCGCCGACTGTCGACCAAACACGGCGGAGGTGGTGGGGCGATCGTCAACGTCTCCTCTCGTGCCGCGGTGCTCGGCAGCGCCGGCGAGTATGTCGACTACGCGGCCTCCAAAGGCGCGATCGACACCATGACCACGGGACTCTCGCGCGAGGTTGCAGATGAGGGAATCCGGGTCAACGCGGTGCGGCCTGGGCTCATTGCGACCGAGATTCACGCGTCCGGAGGTGCGCCGGAGCGATTGCAGCGCCTGGCCGGTTCTGTGCCGCTGGGTCGTGCCGGTCAGGCCGAAGAAGTCGCCGCGGCAATCACCTGGCTGTTGTCGCCCGAAGCGTCCTACGTCACCGGCGCGTTCCTCGACGTCGGAGGCGGCCGCTGATTGCTGCTCCGCCGCACCTCATGGCCGGTAGAGTGTCCTGCGGTCCGGTACTGCTGTTCGTGGACAGCGCCGGGTCCTGGGCGGAGGGGGCGTTGCCCTGGTGCGAACCGCGCTGGTAGGCCGGGAACGTGAACTCGCCGTGCTCACGGAGGCGCTTGCACACGCAATGCGAGGCCACCCGCAGGTTGTGCTGTGCCGTGGCGAGCCGGGCGTCGGCAAGACGTGCCTAGCCGATGAGTTCCGAAGGCGTGCCGGCGCAGACGGCGTGGCGTGCTTGTGGGGCCGCGCCGATGAGTCGGACAACCCACCGCCGTATTCGCCGTGGCAGCAGGTCCTGCGGGACGTCCCCGCGATTGCCGATATCTCCGCATGTGACGAGGAAGCCCTTTCGTTCGACCTCGGCGCGCTTGCCCGCCACGTATTCCCTCGCGCGACGACCGCGCAGGCGGGGTCACCCATTGGGGATCGGCTTCACCAGTTTGATGCAGTACGTCATCTGCTGCGGCTTGTCACCCTGCAACGTCCCCTGGTCATCGTTCTCGATGACGCTCATGGAGCCGATGAGGCTTCGCTACTGTTGTTGCAGCACATCGCACAAGGCCTGACCGACGAACGCATGCTCCTTCTGGTCAATCAACGGGACACCGAGAAGGCGCACCGGGTGCTCGAGGTCGAGTTGCTCAGACAGCCGATCACCCGGCAACTCGACCTGGGTGGCCTCGACCCGACATCGGTGGCTGAACAACTGAGGCTCTTGGTCGGGCGAGAGATGGCCGACCAGGAGATCGCACACGTGCACTCTGCAACCGGGGGAAATCCGTTCTTCGTCGCCGAGATGGGCAGGATGCTTGCCGAACGGGGGCAGGGCGCCGGAACCGCTCGGGTCACAACTGATGTACGTGAGGCGATCAAGGCTCGCCTGCAGCGACTTTCGCCCGACGCCCTTCGACTGTTGTGCGCGGCCTGCGTGGTCGGTCAGGACTTCGAGCTCGGCGTGGTCGCGGCCATGCTCGGCGTTGCGGTGCTGGACTGTCTCGACCCGCTTGAAGAAGGTGTGGCGGCAGGTCTGGTCGAACGTGCATCGGGTATCTCGCGGCACCGCTTCACCCATGCCATCCTTCGTGATGCCATCGAGGACGGCCTGACGACTGGCGAGCGGGTTCGGCTCCATCGCAGCGCCGCCGAGGCGCTAGAGGCCACCTACGCAGGACGGGTCGAACCGCACCTGTTCGACCTCGCGCGGCACTGGTCCATGGCCTGGGTGCTCGGCGACTCCGCACGCGCGGCAGGATGGATCCGGCGCGCGGGCCAGGAGGCGCTGCGAGGTCAGGCCTTCGAGGAGGCCGCCCGGCTGTTTCGGATGGCCCTCGACGTCTGGACCGGGGCCGAGGACGAGATCGGTCGCTGCCATCTGCTGCTGGAATTGGGATTGGCGCTGAACCTCTCCTCTGAGATCCCTGGGGCCCTCGAAGCCTGCCGAGAGGCGAGTGCCCTGGCGGCTAACCTCTCCAAGCCCGAGCTCGCAGCCGAAGCCGCGCTTGCAGTCGAACCCACCATGTTTCCCGATGCGGATCTGGGCATCCGGAGGTTGTGCGAGGCAGCGGTCGGCGCGCTGGGCGACGAGCACGCTGTGCTGCGCGCGAGAGTGAACGCGAGGCTGGCCGAAGTCTGCGACAACCTCGGCGACGTGGAGACCGCCCAGCGGGCCAGCGAAGTAGCCCTCACCCTGGCTGATCAGAGTGGGGACGTCACCGCGCTGGTCGCTGCTCTGCAGGCCGGCCAGCTGGCGAACGCATCACCCGATGGTCTGGATGCCCGAGCGGCACTGGCTGATCGGATGTTGTCCCTTGGCCGGGCAGCTTCAGACCCAACTGCCCAACTGTGGGGACGTCTGTGGCGGATAGACGTTGCTTTGGAGCGCGGTGAACTCGGTGTCGCTGCCAGGGAGTTGGACGCCGCGGTTCAGTGCGGTGAAGGCGTCCGAGCGAGGATGGCTCGCTGGAATTTGCTCCGCTGTCAGGCGGTAGTAGCCCAGGCTCGAGCCAAATTCGAAGAGGCTCGTCGACTCGCCACCCGCGCCTTTGCTGTTCTCGCTCCGACCGGGAATCCCAGGGCGTACATCGTCCGCACCGGTCTGCTATCCGCGATGGGTCATCACGTCGGTTATGACGCCGAGACCGTTGCCTGGAGCGGCTTGGACTCTGACGACGATCCGCCGGCTTTTCCCACCGAAGGTGTCATCCGCGCCCTGGCACCGGCCTGGATGCTCGCCGAGATGGGACGAGGCGACGAGGCCGGCGCGATCTACCGCTCACTCGGTCCGGTCGCCGAATGGCGGCCCACGCCACACGCCACGCTGTTCGCCTATGCGTTCGGCATCTGTGTCGCGATGTCGCTGGATGCCTCAGATGATGTTGCGGCATTGCACGACCGGCTGAACGCCTACCGTGGTCACCACGTGGTCAGCGGGACCTGCTCGGTTGCGTATTTCGGGCCGGTGGAGCTGTGGCTGGGCGTCGCTTCGGCGTACCTGGACCAGCTCGACGACGCCGTAGTGGATCTCGAGCACGCCCTGAAGACAAGCGGAACCACCGGTGCCATCGGGTTCGAGATCGAAGCTCAGAACGAGCTGGCCGCGGTGCTGGCTCGCCGGTCCCGGCCGGGTGATCGCGCTCGAGCACGCTCGCTGGCTATGGAGTCCACAAGGCGGGCGCAGGCCCTGGGAATGCAGCCGCTGGCCGCCAAGGCGCAAGGGGTGATCCAAGAACTCGGCCATCGGTCTTCGGGGACCCTGACTCCCCGGGAGCGAGAGGTCGCGGAGTTGGTCGGCCAAGGCCTGACCAACCGCGCAATTGCGGAGCGGCTTTTCCTGTCCGAACGCACGGCGGAGAACCATGTACAGCACATCCTGACGAAGCTCGACCTCGCCAACCGGAGTCAGATAGCGACCTGGACCTACGGACAGAGTTGAGTACTCGGTTGAGTACTTCCACGGACGCTTTGCCGCCCTTGACTTCCTAGATTTGCGCTGCCCGTCATCGGACGGCAGGACTGCACATCTGGAGAGAGTGGTGGACACATGGCGCATGCGGGGTCTGGCGACATTAGGCGAGACGCGATGACGGGGCAACTGGCTATTGCGGTGGTCGGCGCGACCGGGCAGCAGGGCGGCGCTCTGGCGAAGGCCATCCTCGACGATCCGGAGGACCGATTCACATGCCGGGCCCTGACCCGCAACCCCGACTCTGAGGCGGCCCGCGCACTCGCGGACCAAGGAGCCGACGTGGTAGCGGCCGACCTCGACGACGAGGGCAGCCTGGTCCGCGCGTTCGAGGGTGCGTACGGCGCATACTGCATGACCAACTTCTTCGAACACTTCTCCCCGGAAAGGGAACTGCAACAGGCAGCGAATCTGGCCCGGGCCGCAAAGGCGGCCGGCATCAGACATGCGATCTGGTCGACGACTGAGGACAGTCGAGACTGGCCCGAACTTCATAATCGCCTACCCGTGCTGGACGGTGGATATCGCGTGCCGCACTGGGATGCCAAGGCGCAGGCGAATGAGTTCTTCACCGACAACGGCGTTGCGACCACCTTCCTGCGGATGTCGATGTTCTGGGAGAACTTCCGCACTCCAGGGACGCCGCAGTACCCCCAGCGCGATCACGATGGCGTGCTGGCTATCACGCTCCCCGCGGGCGAGGCCAGGCTTCCGGGCATGGCGGCCGCGGACATCGGCGGGTGCGGGTATGCGGTGCTCAAAGCCGGCCAGGAGTTCGTGGGCAAGACGGTTGGTCTGGCTGCCGAAGCGCTGACCGGCTATGAGTTGGCCGAGGGATTGTCGGAGCTGCATGGGGAGACGGTGCGTTACAACAGCATCCCGCTTGGGGCGCTACGTTCGGCCCCGATGCCCGGCGCTGCCGCGGTCGCGAACATGTTCCAGATCGTCACCGACGGAAACGACAAGTACTGCGGCCACTACGACGTCGCGGTCACCCGATCACTGAATCCACAGCTCCAGACCTTCGACGCCTGGATCACCGCGAACAACGACATGAGAAGTGTGCCGGCTGGCACGGCGAGCGAGGTATCACGATGACGCTGCAACCGCACGAGCTCGTCTGGAGTATGGCCACCGCCGGGTTCGCGGCACGGTGTGTCCATGTCATCGCCGATCTCGGCGTTGCCGACTTTGTCGGCGACTCAGGTGCTTCGGCGGATCAGCTCGCCTCCCCGTGCCACGTCGATCCGGACGCCCTCGACCGGATCATGAACCTTCTTGCCGCACAGGGGATCTTCGAACGCAGCAATGGCGAATTCCGACACACTCAGTCGTCCCGGCTCCTGTGTAGTGACCACCCGATGACCATGCGACCGTTCTTGCAAATGATGGGCTCCCCGATCATCTGGGGAAGCATCACCGAACTGGCGCACGCGGTCCGCACCGGCCAGCCATCCCTGGAGGTCCACGAACCGCGCGGACTCTGGGCACATCTGCAGGATCACCCGAGCGAAGGGGAGATATTCGGACGGGCGATGACGGCCAAGGCAGGGGCCGAAGGTGCGGCTGTGCTCGCTGCATACGACTTCGGAAGATTCGGAGTCATCGCGGACATCGGTGGCGGCCGCGGTCATCTGTTGCGCGGGCTTCTCGATGTGACGTCCGAGACCGAGGGCATCCTGTTCGACCTACCTGAGGTGATCGCAAGCCTGGACGTCGAGCACCCGAGAATGACCACGATTGCCGGCGACTTCTTCAAAGAGCCGTTACCCCTCGCTGATGCATACATCCTCATGGAGGTTCTGCACGATTGGCCCGATGAGGAATGCGTAGCGATCCTGACGGCGATTCGCCGCGCAGCGCAGGAGAACGCCATGCTGTTCATCATCGAGGGTGTGCTCCCGGAGAATCACAACGACGCACGGGCAGCAACCCTGGACCTGATCATGCTCACCGTGACGGGAGGGCGCGAGCGGACGGCATCGAGTTTCGAGAAGTTGCTGAAGCGATCCGGCTGGGGGCTCAACCGAGTCGTCGAGACCGCGAGTCCGATGCGGATAGTCGAGGCGATCCCGCAATAGGAAGGCCCGCAGCAGCCTCACGGAGGCGGGCGAACTCGACGGCCAGTGCGTCCAGTTGGTAATGGGCGTTGAGGCCGCTGGGATTGGGCAACACCCAGAGCCGGCTGTCGTCGAGTCGCTCGTCTTGACGGCCAATGCGCGCTTGCGGCCGCTGGAAGCCGGTGCGGTAGGCCGTCACGCCCAAGACAGCGACCCAAGTGGGTCTGTACTCGGCTACCAGATCTTCTA
>CAVYBR010000010.1:0-183512 GCA_963766765.1 uncultured Actinomycetota bacterium | reverse complement strand
AGGGGAATCGCAGGAGTCATGGCTGGTCAAGGAGGTCGAACGCGGCCTGCATCTGCGTTACCCCGACGGAGTGACCGACGAGAGCCCGCAGAGCGCGCGGACTACGAGCTGGGTGCTCATCTGCCAGATCGGCTTTCCGGCCTACTTCCTGGTCGTGGCAGACTTCATCCGGTTCGCCCGATGCCGGGATCCGCGTCGGTCCGGGCCGTGGTTCGGCCGCCGGCTCGATCGGTTGCTCTACTCCCTGCAGATCACCGATCTGTGCCCGCTGGAACACGGACTGCTCTTTGAGCGCTTCCTCAACCCGGACTGGGTTTCGATGCCGGACATCGATATCGACTTCGACGAGCGTCGACGCGGGGAGGTCATCCGGTACGTGTCCGACAAGTACGGCGAAGACCCTGGTCGCCCAGATCGTCACCTACGGCACGATCAAGGCCAAGGCGGCCATCAAGGACGCCTGTCGGGTGATGGACAAGCCCTTCACCCTCGGCGAGCAACTGACCAAGCTGATGCCCGCCCCCGTGATGGGCAAGGACATGTCGCTGGCCGGCGTGTTCGATGCCGCCGATCCGCGCTACCGGGAAGCCGCCGACCTTCGCAAGCGCGTACGAGGACGACGCCGACGCCAAGGAGGTGGTCGACCAGGCGCTGGGTCTGGAGGGACTGAAACGGCAGTGGGGTGTGCACGCGGCCGGTGTCCTGATCGGCAGCCAACCCCTGATCGACCTGATTCCGATCATGCGCCGCGAAGGCTGACGGCGCGAGTCATCACCCAGTTCGACTACCCGACCTGCGAGACCCTCGGCCTGCTCAAGATGGACTTCCTAGGGCTGCGCAATCTCACGATCCTGGATGACGCTGGTCAACGCCATTGCCGCCGACGGCGGACCGTTGCTGGACCTGTCCACCCTGGCCCTGGATGACAAGCCCACCTACGAGTTGCTCAGCCGTGGCGACACCTTGGGCGTCTTCCAACTCGACGGTGGGCCGATGCGCGCTCTGCTGCGCTCCCTGCGTCCGGACGCCTTTGTCGACATCGCGGCCGTTCTCGCGCTCTACCGGCCGGGTCCCATGGGGGCCAATGCGCACAACGACTACGCGGACCGGAAGAACAAGCGTCAGGCCGTCGGCGCCATCCATCCCGAACTCGCCGAGCCCTTGTTCGAGATTCTCGGCGAGACCTATGGACTGATCGTCTTCCAGGAGCAGGTCCTCGCGATTGCGCAGAAGATTCGGGCTACACCCTTGGTGAGGCAGATCTACTGCGCCGGGCAATGGGCAAGAAGAAGGCCGAACTCGACGCGCAGCAGGACAAGTTCTTCTCCGGTGGCCGCGCGAAGGGCTACTCCGACGAGGCGATCAAGGCGCTGTGGGAAATCCTGGTTCCCTTCTCCGACTATGCCTTCAACAAGTCGCACACCGCTGGGTACGGACTGATCTCGTACTGGACTGCCTATCTCAAGGCCAATTACCCGGCTGCGTACATGTCGGCCCTGCTCACCTCGATGCGCGACGACAAGGATCGGATGGCGGTCTACCTCGGGGAATGCCGGCGCATGGGGATCACCGTGTTGCCCCCTGACGTCAACTCCTCGGCCGCGGACTTCGCCCCGGTCGGGGACATCCGGTTTGGCCTCGGCGCGATCCGCAACGTCGGACGCAACGTCGTCGCGTGCATCGAGCGGGCTCGCGAGGAGTCCGGCGCCTTCACCGACTTCTTCGATTTCCTGCGCAAGGTCGATGCGATCGTGTGCAACAAGAAGGTGCTGGAATCACTGATCAAGGGCGGGGCATTCGACTCGCTCGGCCACTCGCGGCAAGGATTGCTCACCGTCCACGCCCAAGCAGTGGACATGGTCCTGGATGTCAAACGGGCAGAGGCGGTCGGCCAGTTCGACCTGTTCGCCGACGCGCTCGACGTGGACGGTTCGAACGCGGCGATGATGGATCTGCCGGTGCCGACCGCAGACTGGGACAAGCGGGAACGTTTGGCGTTCGAGCGGGACATGCTCGGGCTCTATGTCTCCGATCATCCGTTGCTAGGCCTGGAACATGTGCTCGCCGCGCATGCGGAGGTCAAGATCGCAGACATCCAGACCGGCCAGATCGAGGACGGTGCATTCGTCACCATCGCCGGACTGCTGTCCGGTCTGACCTTGCGCACGACGCGGGCGGGGGCGCCGATGGCCTCGGCCAATCTCGAGGACATGGGGGGTGCGATCGATCTCATGATCTTCCCGCAGACCTATGCCAAGGTCAGCCTCGATCTGGCTAATGACGCCATCCTCACTGTCCGCGGCAGAGTCGACCGGCGCGAGGAGTCACCCAAGATCATCGTGCAGGACATCGGGGTCCCCGACGTCACCGAAGCACACCGCGGCCCCGTGATGGTTTCCATGGCCGCGGCCCGCTGCACACCGCCGATCGTCGCCCGATTACGCGAGGTCTTGGGGACCCATCCGGGGACCACGGAGGTACAACTGCGTCTGCTCAACGGCGGTCGCGAGACCGTTCTGCGGTTGGACCAGGGCCTGCGCGTGAGTCCTACGGCGTCACTTATGGGTGAGATAAAGGCGCTGTTGGGCCCGGCTTCAGTCGCCTTGATGTAGCTCTGCGTCCGCGGCCCGGGATAGTCGTGCTCCGGCTGGCCGCAAAAATAAACTAGGTGTGATCATTCGGGCCTGGGGCGGTTACCGGTTAGCCTCTAGCCGTGTCCGGCTCGCCAGTTCTACCCCCCGGGAAGTCAAACGGCACTGAGTCGCGTCCGAACGCGGCCCCGTCGCGCGCGGTCCCCACCAGCGAGCCGGTCGGCGCACGCTTTCCGCGGGGGACGGCTGAAGGGGACGGAGGACCTGCCGCGGGCAAGAGCCCCTCCCAGACCAATATCTATGGCGGTAAGCGGGGCGGCGCCCGGGTCCGCACCGAAGCCCAAGAGCCCGCTCGTCCACAAAGCGGCCGGTGGCGACTGCGCAACTGGCGGCTGCGGTCGAGACTTGTGGTCCTGCTGGTGATTCCGCTGGTCCTGGCCGGAGTTCTCGGCGGTCTGCGGATCGCTTCCTCGGTGAACGACATTCAGGGCTTGGCCGCCGCACAGCGCCAGGTGACGCTCAGTCAGAGCGTGGCCGCCGTCATCGACTCCCTGCAGACCGAGCGACACATGGCCGCTGCTGCGGCTGCCACGCAGGCGGTGGAGCAACAGGCCCTCGTCGAGGCCCAGATCCAGCAGGTCGATGCAAACGTCGCTGCACTTCGTGACCTCGAGTCCAATCCCGCGGCCTTGGTGGAGGGGCCGGCAGCGGCCTACCAAGACGTGCTGGTGAGACTCGACAGCCTCGGTGACGTTCGCTCCAGCGCCTTGGCGCCTGGGACTGCGGTCGAACTCGTCATCGGGCGCTACAGCGAAGTCATCTCCACGCTGCTCAGGTTCAACCGAATAGCCCTGTCCACCACCGAGTCAGACGTTGCCAACGTCGCGTCCGGCGTCTCTTACATCAGCGAGGCCAAGGAGCAGTTGTCCTTGCAGCACGCGGTCCTCCTGGCTGCCAGTCTTGGCAACCTGATGACGTCCGTGCAGAAGACCGAGCTCCGTACGACCGAGGCGGCATTCGACTCAGCCATCCGCAACTTCTCCGAGGCGGTTCCGTCGGCCCAACGACAGATCTACTTCAGCACCTACCGTGGAGCCGACATTTCCAACCGGGAGCGGTTGCTGCTGATCGGTCTGGGCGAGTGGCCCACGTTTGTCGCGTTGAATTCCATTGCCGGGGAATGGGATCAAACGGCGACATCCGTCGGCACCATGCTGCTGAACGTTGAGTCCGCACTCACGGACAGCCTCGCAGCCGAGACCACCACAGCCAGCGACACCGCGGTCGCCGACGCAATCCGGGATGCGTCGGTCATCGCGCTGTTGCTCCTGTTCACCCTGATGCTGCTCGTGCTCGTAGCGCGTTCGGTCCTGCGCCCGTTGCTTGCACTGCGGACCAGCGCCTTGGACGTGGCGCAGCGCCGGCTGCCGGATCTGGTCGAGCAACTACGCAGACCCGGCGGCTGGAAGGACAAGATCGCCCCAGAACCGGTGGCCGTACATACCGGTGAAGACATCGGTCAGGTCGCTCGTGCCTTCGACGAGGTGCACAAAGAGGCAGTTCGACTGGCCACCGAGCAGGCCATGATGCGCAGCACCGTCAACGACATGTTCGCGAACCTCTCCCGGCGCAGTCAGAGCATGGTCGAGCGGCAACTGCGGATCATCGACAGCCTCGAGAGTGGCGAGCGCGATCCGGAGGCCCTCGGTGAACTCTTCCGGCTGGACCACCTCGCCACCCGCATGCGTCGCAACAACGAAAACCTCCTGGTCCTGGCCGGCTCGGAGACCCGGCAGCGGGCCGGGGCCGACCGTCCCGTCCTCGATGTGCTGCGGGGTGCGCTGTCTGAGATCGAGGAGTACCAGCGGATCACCATCGAAGCGGTCCCGGATGCCCGGGTGCGCGGTCTCGCGGTCAACGACTTGGTCCACCTGACCGCTGAGTTGCTCGACAACGCCACCAACTTCTCGCCCAAACAGGCCCAGGTGGTGCTGGCGAGTTCCCTCCAGGCTGACGGCGGCCTACTGATCGAGATCCGCGATGTCGGCGTGGGTATGTCTGCGACGCAGCGAAATGCGATCAACGACCGACTTGCCGTACCGCCCATGGTCGACGTCTCGGTATCCCGGCACATGGGGCTGTTCGTGGTGGGCCGCCTGGCTGCCAGGCACGGAATTTCGGTGCGGATGCAAGCCACCGGGCCCGAGGGCGGTTTGACAGCCGCGGTGTCGGTGCCGAGAGCGCTGATCCGCACTGAGGCAGAGCTTCCCAGCGTGCCTCCCGCCCGGACGCCCGAGCCGGTTGGCAACGGCGCGCCGCTTCCTGCCGCAACGGGATCGTTGTGGGATGCAGCACGCAGCCCAGCACCGGCGTCGGCGGGTACGGGAGCGATGTTCGACGACAGCCGCAACGGCACGCTGGTTCCCGCCGCTCCCACAGCTGGACCGCCGACGTCGCCCACCGCGCCGGTGCCGGCATCGGCGCAGGAGCCAGGATCCCTGTTCGCCGCGGCCGCGGCGTCGACGTTGGATCCAGAGGGCTACGGGCTGACCAAGAACGAGCCGGGCGTGGACCTGTTCGCCCCGGCCGTGCCAGCTGGGCAGCTCACCGACTTCTTCGCGACTCCGCAAGACGAACCCGTTCCTGCACAGCCATTGGAGGCGACGCCCATTTTCCAGGAGATGCGCTCAGCATGGTTCCGGCAGCGGCCCGAGCTGGCCGATGAGACCCCTGTCGACACTGACTCAGGCGCAGACCCTGTCGCCGGACCTGTGGAGGCCGCCGTCGCACCCGAGGACTTCGGGTCTGCAGCCGATGAAGGGTGGCAGGCCGCCGAGCAGTTGCTCACACCGGTCGATGCGGGGACGACAAAGGCTGGGCTGCCCCGCCGCCGTCCGCGGGCCCACCTCGTTCCGGGAGCCTCACGTCCGGCAGCAGACGCGGGTGCGTTCGCGAGCCGGCCCAACAACGTGACCCCACTTCGCGACGCCGAGCGGGTCCGCGGAAACCTCAGCAGCTACCAGCGGGGTACCCGCCGCGGTCGGCATTCGACTCCGATGGAAGACTCGGAACGCTCGATCGGTGACCCGACGCGCAATGGAGTGGGCAGGCACGGCGAGCTACCGACTTCACAGGAGCGCCAATGACGACCGAGTACCAGGAACCGGCGACCCATCCGGGCCAATTCGGTTGGCTCGTCAGTAATTTCGCCGAGCGGGTACCCGGTGTCGCGCACGCTGTGGTTGTCTCGTCGGACGGTCTGCTCCTGACCTCCTCGCGGGCGCTACCCAGAGACCGCGCTGATCAGTTGGCCGCCGTCACCTCGGGCCTGATCAGCCTCACGCAGGGCGCCTCCAGCTGCTTCGATGGCGGTCAGGTCGTCCAGACCGCGGTGGAGATGGAGCGGGGGGCGATGCTCTTGATGTCCATTTCGGACGGTTCCTGCTTGGCCGTTCTCGCTGCTCCCGACTGCGATCTGGGACTGATCGGATATGAGATGGCCCTGCTCGTCGACCGAGCCGGGCAGGTGCTCACTCCAGCGTTACGGTCTCAGCTCCGCGAGATCGCCGGGTAGGAACATGGCCGTGAGCGGTGTCTGATGGACCTGCCCTCCGAGGATGCGGTCCCGATCGTCCGGCCATATGCCCGGACGCGCGGGCGTACTCGCTCGGACTACGACCTGCCGATCGAGGCGCTCGTCACGACGACCGACGGCGCCATGGACGGCAGCGCCTATCTGAATCCGGAGCATCGTCCGATCGCCGACCTCTGCGTGCAAGTGCAGTCGGTGGCTGAAGTGGCCGCGAAGTTGTCGCTGCCGCTGGGTGTGGCCCGGGTGCTGCTGGGCGACATGGCCAGGATCGGGCTGGTGTTCGTCCATACGACCGCTGGTGATGAAACCGGCCAGCCGGAGGTCGCCCTGCTTGAGAAGGTGCTCAGTGGACTTCGGCAACTCTGAGCGCGGCCGCGGTCAACCCGCGGTGCACTCGACGGGTCCCGTCTGGCCACAGCCGGCCCCGAATCCGCCAGTTCCGGTTGGGCCGCCGGCCTCGGTCGCCGCCCCCATGGGCGGACCGAACAATCCCAGCCCCGCGACTCGGTCATCGGCCAAGATCGTGGTCGCCGGCGGGTTCGGCGTGGGAAAGACGACCTTCGTCGGAGCCGTCTCGGAGATCACGCCGCTGCGTACCGAGGCTTTGATGACTGAAGCCTCGGCAAGCCTCGACGACCTCGCGGCTACCCCCGACAAGGGCACGACCACGGTTGCCATGGACTTCGGCAGGGTGTCCTTGGGCGACGAACTGATCCTCTATCTGTTCGGAACACCGGGCCAGCATCGGTTCTGGTTCATGTGGGACGACCTGATGCGTGGTGCCATCGGCGTCATCGTGCTCGTGGACACCCGGCGCTTGGCAGACTGCTTCGCCGCGGTCGACTTCGTCGAGGATCGTGGCCTGTCCTACGTCGTCGCGGTGAACTGTTTCGACGGCGTCGCCCGGCATCAAGCCGAGGACGTCCGGGAAGCACTCTCCATCGCTGCGCACGTGCCGGTCGTGCTCACTGACGCCCGACAGCGTGAAGCCGTCAAGCAGACCTTGATCGAACTCGTTGAGCACGTGCTGCGCCAGCGCCGACAGCAACAGCCGGTGGGCAGCCATCGCTAGTCCGCAGCCCGCCGTCCGGATGGACCCGAACGTGGCCCAGACGGAGCCGGCGCGTCCCATCGCCTGGTACGACGGCTTGACAGTCACACCCGGCGAGCGGCGCACGGCTGGGCGGCTCGTTTTGCTCTTGGGGCTGGTTGGAATTCCCGCCGGCCTGGTCTGGCTGGCCGTCGCCCCGCGGCGGGACTACGAGGTCGTCGAGGGGGGTTTTCAGGCTCTCGAACCGAATTCCGAAGCCCTCATCGGGGCCGACGGCTGGCTGCTGCTGATCACCGGCGTGCTCGGCATCGTGGTCGCTGTGCTTGTGTGGCGGATCCCTCGGGATCGCGGCGTCGGCGTTCTCCTCGGGATGGCCCTCGGGATGCTGGTCCTGTCGATCGTGGCGTGGCAGGTCGGCGAAGCGATCGGTGCTGGCTCTTCGGCGGCAGAACAGGCTCAGCTCGGCGCGATCGTCACGCCGCCATTGCAGCTCAGAGCCATCCCGGCGCTGATCTTCGGGCCGTTCCTTGCCACCCTGACCTATTTGGTCATGGTGTCATTTGTCCGAAGAGACGACTTGCGGAGGACGCCGACGAACGCGGTCAGTTCAGGCTGGCCGGAACTGCCAGCTGAACCAGCGGCACCGGGACCGCCCGCAGCCCGGACAGAACCGTCAGCTCCCGGCGGAGCAGGTGTGACTCCATGGCCAGCCGCGCAGTCGTCCGATCCTCTACCAACAGGGCCTGGCGATCCTCGGGCGTGAGCAGTGCCCCCGCGGCGACGAGGTAGGAGAGGTCGCGCGGGCCCTCGGGGAGCTCGGGCAGCTCGATATCAGTGCCGTGCAGCGCCGCGACCTGCGCGATGTAGCGGATGAAGAGCGGGCCTACGACACTGGCGAGTGCCGCTGCCTCTGGCTCGCTGCCGGCATCGCGTTCGGGTCCGCTCAACTCCTCGATGTCGGCCTGCAAGTAGGGGCTCACGTCCCTGTGCAGCGTCGAAATCTTGAAGCGGCTGGTCCCAACGCCGACCACGTCGAACCGGCCGTTGCCTCGCCGGCTGATCGCTCGAACCGCCGCCAGGCACCCCACGTTGTACAGGGCCGGCTCGGCGTCTCCGAACGCTCCGCCAGCCACCTCCCAGCCCTGCCGGATGGCGACCACACCGAATCGTCGAGCTTCCTCGTCGGGCAACGCGAGCAAGTCATCGATCAGTTGGCGGTAGCGCTCCTCGAACACGTGCAGGGGCAACACCATGCCCGGAAACAGCGGGCTTCCAAGGGGAAACAGGGGAATCACAAAGACTGAGCGTAGTGCGGTCGCGCATGCGGTTGACCGTGCACCGCCAAGCCGAAGGCCGGGCTCACTACCCTGAGAAGAGACGACGACTCGTTGCGAGGAGATCTCCTGATGTGGACCCGGCTCGACCTGCGCGGGCGGCCACTGCCGGCGCGCCGGGAGTTGGCCGGGCTGCTCCCACGTGCCGATATCGATGTCGATGCAGCGTTGGCCATCGTCCGGCCCTTGTGCGAGGACGTCCGGATAAGGGGCGAACGAGCCGTTCGAGAGATCACCGAACGGCTCGACGGTGTTCGGCTCGAGACGATCGCCGTCGCACCGACGGCCCTCGAGTCAGCACTCGCGGAATGTTCGGCGGACCTGCGGGCGGCGCTGACCGAAGCGATCTCCCGGATCCAACGCGTGCATCTGGACCAGCGGCGCTCCGACCACACCACCCAGGTAGTCCGCGGTGGGACGGTCACCGAGCGGTGGGTGCCGGTACGCCGGGTGGGCCTCTATGTCCCAGGCGGGCTCGCGCCGTTGCTCTCCAGCGTTCTGATGAACGTGGTCCCTGCGCAGATCGCGGGCGTCGAGTCGATTGCCGTGGCAAGTCCTCCCCAGCGCGAGTACGGCGGGCTGCCCGACCCCGGCGTGTTGGCAGCCTGCGCGCTGCTCGGGGTGACGGAGGTCTACGCCGTCGGCGGCGCGCAGGCCATTGCAACATTTGCCTATGGCGCGGGACCCTGCGAGCCCGTCGATCTGGTGACCGGCCCCGGCAACATCTACACGACCGCAGCCAAGCGGCTGCTGCGGGGCCTCATCGGCATCGACTCAGAGGCCGGCCCGACCGAGGTCGCAATCCTTGCCGATGACGGTGCCGATCCCGGACACATCGTGGCGGACTTGATCAGCCAGGCCGAGCACGATCCGTTGGCCGCCGCAGTCCTGGTGACGACCAGCCCGGAGCTCGCCGACGCAGTCACCGCACTGTTACCCGACTACGTGGCAGTCACCAAGCACACCCAGCGGATCACCACGGCGCTGTCCGGCCGGCAGTCCGGGGTCGTCCTGGTCGATGATCTCGACACCGGCCTGGCGGTGGTCGATGCCTACGCCGCCGAGCACCTCGAGATCCACACCCGCGACCCGCGCGCCGTTGCGCTGCGGGTCCGCAATGCCGGGGCGATCTTCGTCGGTCCGTATTCGCCGGTGTCGCTTGGTGACTACTGCGCTGGCTCCAACCATGTTCTCCCCACCGGCGGCTGCGCGCGGCATTCCGCGGGTTTGTCGGTGCATTCATTCCTCCGCAGCATTCACCTGGTGGACTACGACCAGGCCGCGCTGGCGGAGGCGGCGCCCTACATCGATGCCCTCGCACACGCCGAGGACCTGCCCGCACACGCAGCGGCAGTCCGCGAGCGCGAGCGGTGACTGCCGGTCTTCCGCTCCGGCCTGAGTTGCGTGGCCGGACCCGTACGGCGCACCGCAATTGGACGTTCCGGTGCGGCTCAACACGAATGAGAACAGTTGGCCCCTGCCGGACGGACTCGCCGAGGCGATCGCGGCCGCGGTGGGCGAGGTTGCCGGCCAGCTGAACCGCTATCCAGACCGGGATGCCGTCAGGCTGCGGGAGGACCTGGCCGGCTACCTCGGGCATCGCCTGAGCCGTGCCAACGTGTGGGCAGCCAACGGTTCGAACGAGATCCTCCAACAGCTCCTTCAGGCGTTCGGCGGGGCAGGACGCGCTGCACTGGGCTTCACTCCCTCGTATTCGATGCATCCGCAGATCAGCCTCAGCACTGGGACCCGCTGGCAGGACGGCCCGCGGGAAGCAGACTTCGGCCTCGACGCCGGGCGGCCGCCGCTGCCGTCCGAGCGCACCAGCCGGACGTGGTGTTCCTGACGTCCCCAACAACCCGACGGGTACGGCCGTCGGCCCTGGAGGTCGTCGAGGCTGTCTACGAGCAAGCGCCGGAATGGTCGTCGTCGACGAGGCCTATGCCGAGTTCGCCCGCCCGGGACCTCCAGCGCCTTGCGGCTGCTCCCCGGACGGACGCGGTTGGTCGTGACCCGCACGATGTCCAAGGCCTTCGGGATGGCCGGCCTGCGGCTGGGCTATCTGGCCGCCGACCCATCAGTCGTCGACGCGCTGCAGCTCGTCCGGCTTGCCCTATCACCTGTCGACGCTGACGCAGGTAGTCGCGCGGGTCGCGCTCGGCTATCGGGATCAGCTGCTGGCAACAGTGCAGGAGGTGTTGTGCAGCGGGATCGAATCGGCGGCTGCGCTGCCCGAGCTCGGCCTGAGGGCGGTCTCCAGCGACGCGAACTTCATCTGGTCGGGACGTTCCCCGATGCCCAGCAAACCTGGCAGGCGCTGCTGGACAAAGGAGTCCTGGTGCGCGATCCCGCGATCCCGGGACATCTGCGGATCGCTGCCGGGACGCCGGCCGAGACTGATGCGCTGATCGCCGCACTGCAGTCCATCGGTGGCGCGCCGACATGGCCGCGCTCCCCGATGGGGAGAATCCGAACGCATGAGCCGGACTGCACGCGTCGAGCGCTCCGACGTCTGAGACCAAACTCGTCGTCGACATCGACCTCGACGGCACCGGACAGGGCGACATCGTCACCGGAGTCGGGTTCTACGACCACATGCTCACCGCGCTGGCCAAACACAGCGGGATGGACCTCACCATTCATGCCGAGGGTGACCTGCACATCGATGCTCACCACACGGTCGAAGACGTGGCGATCGCGCTGGGCCAGGCCTTCGCCGAAGCACTGGGGGACAAGGTCGGCATCACGCGTTATGGCGACGCTCTGGTGCCGATGGACGAGGTTCTCGTTCAGGCTGCGGTGGACCTGTCCGGCCGGCCCTACGTCGTGCACGCGGAGCCGGACAACATGACGCCGATGATCGGGCCGGACTTCCCGACCGAAGTCTCACCGCGCACGTGTTCGAGTCCTTTGCCGTGCACGCCCAGATCACTGTGCACCTCTACGTTTTGCGCGCCGGGCGGGACGCCCATCACATCGTGGAGGCGCAATTCAAGGCCTTGGCTCGCGCATTGCGCATGGCAGTCGCGCTGGACCCGCGAGTCGGTGGCGTGCCCAGCACCAAGGGCAGGTTGTGAAGCGGCGGGGCAGAGCCCACCAACCAGCGTGGCTGGGGTAGGTGTTGAATCTCGGGGTTGTTTCGATCGCAGCGGGCGGATTCATGCTCGGTGGTGCGTATTCCATCGCCAGGCTCGAGACCGAGGACGGGCGTCGAGGCACCGGTCAAATCGCGGTGGCAGTTGGCCTGCTGCTGATCGCTGCGTACTTGATCGTGTCCGGCATCCTCAGCCTGATGGCGGAGTGAGCCGTGGTGTCCCAGCGGCCCGGGTCGTCGTCCTTGACTACGGCTCCGGCAATCTGCGTTCGGCGCAACGTGCATTGGAACGAGCAGGAGCCGACGTCAGCGTCACCGCGAACCGGTCCGAGGCGCTCGACTGCGACGGCTTGGTCGTACCCGGCGTGGGCGGCGTTCGCCGCCTGCATGCGCGGCCTACGCGACGTGGACGGGCCGCGGATCATCGACCTGCGCCTGGCTGGTGGTCGCCCGGTTCTGGGATCTGCGTCGGCATGCAGATCCTCTTCGACCGAGGTGTCGAAGGCACCGCGGAGACCGAGGGCTGCGCTCAGTGGCCGGGGTCATCGATCGGCTCTCGGCGCCGGTGGTGCCCCACATGGGCTGGAACACCGTGCAGCCCCCTGCCACCTCACGCCTGTTCGCTGGCGTCGAGACCGAGCGGTTCTATTTCGTGCACAGCTATGCGGCGCGATCCTTCCCCGGCACTCGGGTAGCGCCGATCGCGGCGGCCGGCGTGGCGTGGGCCCGAACACGGTGAGCGGTTTGTCGCCGCCGTCGAGGACGGCGCCCTGTCTGCCGACTCAGTTCCATCCGGAGAAGTCAGGCGATGCCGGTGCCACTCTGCTGGCGAACTGGCTGGCTACCTTTTGAGTCGTTCGCCGTCAGGTGGTGAAGCGAAAGCGGGTGCAGTCCTTCGGGAATTGGAACCAGGCGAGAGCCCGTACCGGCGTGAGGACCACGAGCCCCCGCCATCAACCCAAGACTCCGGACCTGGGATAGCCGAGATCCTTGTACTTCTTGTATGCCTCCGACAACCGGGCGCCGAGTCCATCGGCCGGCGCAGAGGTCTGCTCGGCCGTGCCCTCGACGATTCACCACCTCGGTCCACTCTCCAGGTTGAGTGAACATGCCGGGTTTTCGACAAGGTTGCGTGCGTGGCGGGTGGTCGGGCGAGCCGTCGTAGTAGAAGCGTCCTTCGAGCGAGACAGCGCCCAACGCGGGACGACATGCGGTGTGCCGTCCGGTCGCGTCGTGGCCAGCCAGTAGTGCGCAGCGCGATCAACGCTCTTCGACCTGAGGCCAGGTGAACAGGCCCTTCGGACTCGTCGGAATTCCGTACCCGTCCGGCATGACCGGCCGGTCACGGTTGCTTGGTTCGGTAGCAACAGTCATGCCGGGCACATTCAGGTGCAGTCCACCGACACCTGTCCGGCACACGGATCAGCCCGGCTGGAGTCACGAAGTCGATCAGTTCCTCAACCCGACCCAGCAATGCCGGGTCGAGGTCGGCGTAGGCTGTTGACCTGAAGCAGGATCTGCTGCCAGGCGGCACCAGTGCTCATGTTCCAACCCAGCGCTCGGCAGACGCCCTCCTTCCAGGGCTGACCGTGGGACACGCGGGCCAGGCTCGCGATCCGACCACGCGGGCGCGGACCGCCTGCCAGATGTCGACGTACGGATCGCCGACGACGAGGACGTGGGGGCCGCGTCACCCGCGCCACGATCCTGGACTCCTTCGACCCTGGGACGAGATGGTCGACCAGCACGCCGAGCTCGCGTCCCTGCCCGGGTGCGAACGCAGCGACGATCGCCGGCAGGTCGTCGATGCCGTGCAGCGGCTCGACCACGACGCCCGCGACGCGGAGGTCGTGGCCCCATACCTTCTCGACCAGTTCGGCGTCATGCACGCCCTCGACGTAGATCCTCGAGGCGGCCGGACTCTTGCCGGACGTCCGGGACAACAGTTGAGCCGGAGCCGCTTCGGATCAACCGCGGGTTGCCCGGCGCGGACCGCGGCCGAACCAGCCGCACCGGCTCGCCTTCGAGCAGAAAGGTCAAGCTCAGCGGGAAGACTCGGACGCGTCCGTCGCGATCCTCCAGATGCACCGCATCGGGATCACAGGCGATCACCGCCCGCAGAAATCCGAGCCGGGCTCCTCGACGACTGAGTTCGAGATCTGCCGGGACCTCGGCGCGCGCGGTCCGTCGGCTCCGCTCGTGGATGAGCGGCTGATTCTCCGTCGTGAGGGGGTATCGGTCCGCCACGATGGCTGACCGTAGGCCGGTCGATGCTGCGAACCTAGGCGACGCGCAGACGGCCGCCCAATGCCGCCGCCGCCGACTCCGCCCTGCCGTGAATTCCCCGAAATCTCACCCTAAGTGCCCGTTCGGGGGGATAGCCTCCTCGTAAGCTAGTTACTTTGCGTCAAAGATCGCTCAGTGAGGGACGCCATGCGGACACCACGGTTGCGGACTCGAAGTGCCCTGATCGGCGCCGCTGTGGCTGCCCTTGCCGGCTCGCTGATCTCCGCAGCCCCGGCCTCGGCCGCGCCCGCCGCGGCGGCCCGACCGACCTTCACCATCACGACCATCGCAACCGGACTCAACATTCCCTGGGACGTCGCGCAGACGCCTGACGGCGCCCTCATCTTCGACCAGCGCGCCGGCGGGCTGTCAGTCCGGCGCACCAACGGGACGATTGCCGCACTCGCCGCTGATTTCAGCGATCTCTACGCCGCCGGCGAGACCGGCCTGATGGGGCTCGTGCTGGACCCCGGCTTCGCGAGCAACCGGCGGTTGTACACGTGCCAGGGTCAGCAGACTGGAGCCGCCAGGGACATCCAGGTCGTCGCCTGGACGGTCGACCCCGGTTACACCGCAGCCACTCGGGTCGCCGATCCGCTCGTGGGCGGCATCCCGGTGAACGCCAGCACCGGCAGGCACGGAGGCTGCCGGCTCCGGTTCGACACGACCGGAGCCTTGATGATCAGCACCGGTGACAATGCGGTCGGCACCAACCCGCAGAACCTGGGCTCCGCGGCCGGCAAGATCCTGCGGGTCAACCCGATGACCGGCGCGCCGGCTGCCGGCAACCCACGGCTCGGCTCGCCCAACCCGGTCACCAGGCTGATCTGGAACTACGGACATCGCAATCCGCAGGGTCTGGCACTGCGGCCGAACGGCCAGATGTTCAACGTCGAGCACGGCCCAGCGATCGAGGACGAGGTCAATCTCGTGGTGAAGGGCCGCAACTACGGTTGGGATCCCAGTGGCGCGGGCGGTTCCTACGACGAGTCGGTGCCGATGACCGACCTCGCCGCAGTTCCCGAACGCGAAGCCGGCCGCATGGACCTCGGGCCCCACTGGGGCGACCTGCGGGGCGACGTTCCTGGTCGGACCGCAGTGGATGAGTTGGAACGGATCGATGGTCGTGGCACAGCTGGAGGGGACATCTCTGCTCCGGTTCACCTTCAACGACAAGGGGCTGCTGACCGAGTCAAGAGGTGATCCCCGAGTTCACGAACGTGTACGGCCGCCTTCGTACCGCCCAGCTGGGTACGGACGGTTCGCTCTATCTCACAACCGCCAATGGCGGCGGCGCCGACCGCATCCTGAAGGTCACTCCGACGGGATAGGAGGACGGCTGTGCGCCTCGACGTCGTGCAGATGGTGCAGGACGTCGTGGATGAAGTACCGAGGAATGAGTCCACCGTGAATTCGGCGCCGTCACTACGTCGTCCGCCGCGCTGCCATTGGTGGCCCGTCACCTCATCGAAGTGACTGGCGAGTGTGTGCGCGGCATCGCTGAGTTCGCTGGAGACGACCGCGGGTGTCTGCTCGCCATAGCGCGCTTCGAGGGCGGTGGCGTCCTGATCCCAGTTCTCGAACTGCCGGATCATCCTGTTGCAGCATCAGCGTCAGGCGAGCATCGAACCGGCGACAGACATCTCGGACGTGACAGGCGTACTCCAGCGGTGACCACGTACTGGGTGCGGGGCGGACTCCCACATCATCGCGGTCAAGCGCGGCCTGCCACAGCGCTGCGCTGGCCCGCAGCATCGCGGCGACCTCATGGCCGGGCACCGTTCGTTGCATCGAATCCGCACTCGTCGCAGGAGTCGCGCAGCACCCACGTCCAGTCCTTCGTATCCGGGGCGATGTCCATCCGTCGGAGGCTAATGGCGCCGCGATTGCGCCAAGGGCTGCGAGGCGCGGTAGGCCGATTTCTTGCGAAGGATGGCTGCCGCGGCGACGCGTCCGGGACCGTCACTCGGCAAACGCCTCGATGATGGGCGCGAAGCGCTCGATCTCAGCCGGTCCGGACAGATCCGGAAATGCGACGAAAACGGTGTCCACGCCTCGGTCGGCGAGCTGACGATAACGACCGGTGTGGTCGTGCAGCGTGCCGGCCTGACGAACTTTCGTATACGCCTGGGCTGACTGCCGCCCACGGTGCTTCTCGACGAGGCGACCCACATCGTCGGGATCGCGCCCCACGATCGGCACGTCGAGCACTGTCACGCGGACCTGCGCCGGATCGCGCCCGGCCCGCTCGAGATGGCCGCGCAGGACGTCGAGTTTGTGGTCCAGGGCCGGCAATGCAGAAGGAATGTTGCAGCCATCAGCCAGCCGTGCGGCGATGTCGAGTGTCCGCCGCTCGCCGCCGCCTCCGACGATGATCGGGATGTGTTCGCGAGTCGGTCGGGGATAACTCGCGCTCTCCGGCAGCCTGCCGTACGGCTTGGTCCCCGGCCCCCAGAATGCGCGCAGGACACCGATGGTGGCCTCCAATGAGTCGAGTCGTGCTGACGCAGAGGGGAACTCGAGGTCGTAGGCGGCATGCTCTCGCTCATACCAACCGGCGCCGAGCCCGCAGAAGGCCCGCCCGCCGGACACCGCATCCAAGCTGGCCACCACCTTGGCGAGCAGGGGAGCGGACCGGAATGTCACCGGCGTGACCAGGGTTCCGAGTTCGATCCGCTGCGTTGCGCCGGCGAGGTATGCCAGGGTGACGTAGGCCTCGGGGATCGGATCCCAGGCCCGCCCGACCTGCGGAATCTGGAGCAGGTGGTCCATGACCGCAAGTCCCGAGAAACCCACCCCTTCCGCGCTCTCGGCCACCGTCGCGAGCCAGGCCCGGGGATCTGCACCCCACGGGAACCGCGAGATCTGGAGCGCGAAGCGAAGTCGACTCGGCGCCAGCGTTTGTCGTTCTCGTGCGTCGGAGACGCCTGCGAGGTGACTCGGTTCAACGGCATTGCCGCCTCGACATCTGCAGTCACGACAAGGTCGAACCCGTCGGCAGCCAGGTCTGCCTGCGCCGCCCGGAGTAGTTGGCTCGCCAGTGCATCCGCCGGCACTGGTCGATCCGGGTCCGGTTCCGCTCGCGGCAGAGCCGGGCTTCGGTCTCGAACCGAACGGCAACCACCGGCAACCCCGCGTCGTGCCCCAGCCGGACCGCTGCCTGGCGCCGTGCCGGATCAAGGCCGAGGGTGTCGATGACCGTGGTCAGTCCGCGTCGGGTACGCGCCGCCACGATGGCATCGAGGATGGCGAAGGCATCGACCGAAGCATCCAGATCACCCTCGCCAGTTCCGACGATGGCGCGCAGCGAATCCGACGACACAAGCTCGCTGCTTGCGAAGTGCGCTCGGGCCCACGTTGTCTTTCCGGACCCCGAGGCGCCGACCAGGACGACGAGCGCCGGCGTGGGGATCGGGGTCACCGGGTGGTCACCATCTGCCGTGATGTACCACCTCGTCGAGTCCCCGCCGGCCACGACGCAGCGACGGTGACGGGGCATCGGGCATCCGGTAGCCGACCGAGACGACCCCGATGGGCGCGAAACCTTCGGGCACGCCGAACGCGTCCCGTAACCCCGGGATGAACGTCGGCGGGACCCCGAAGAAGCAGGCGCCCAGCCCTTCATCGACCGCCGTCTGGAGGATCAGCATCGCGGCCATCCCGGTGTCGATGTCCCAATAGGGAACCGGCCACCTGTCCGGGTCGCGGTCAGTCCATCCCTTGTCCGGCTCGGCGTAGCGATCCAGATAGGCGTCCTTGTGCGAGAAACAGACGATCAGCAGCGGCGCGGCAACCATCCCGGACAGCCATGAGTCCGGCTCTTCCCCTTCGGTTGTGACCGACCAGAACAGGTTTCGATCGGTCTCGGACTCGAGGACGAGAAACCCCCAGCCCTGGGAGAAACCTGCTGACGGCGCATGCAGGGCGTTGCTCAACAACAGGTCCCGGATCTCGGGCGGAACGGGGCGGGTCGGGTCGTAGGCACGCACCATCCGACGGCGACGTACGACCTCAGAGAACTCCATACGGACAAGCATGCCGGAACCCCGCGGGGCCCACGAGGCTCGTAGGCTGGCTCGGTGAGTCTGACCCTGTTGCCCGCCGTGGACATCGCCGCCGGCCTCGCCGTACGGCTGGTCCAAGGCGCCGTCGGGAGCGAGACCACGTACGGCTCACCCTTGGAGGCCGCGCTGACCTGGCAGCGCGAGGGAGCGGAATGGATCCATCTGGTCGACCTCGATGCCGCCTTCGGCAGAGGCAACAACCGGGCGTTGATCGGCGACGTCATCGCCCGCCTCGACGTGAAAGTCGAACTCTCCGGCGGCATCCGCGACGACGTATCCCTGACCGCGGCTCTGGCCACCGGGTGCGCCCGGGTCAACCTCGGAACCGCGGCGCTGGAGGATCCGGACTGGACCGGCAGGGTCATCGCGGCCTACCGCGACCAGATCGCGGTGGGACTTGACGTTCGTGGCGAGACGCTGGCTGCGCGGGGCTGGACAGCCGAGGGCGGCAATCTCTGGGAGGTGCTGGCTCGGCTGGACGCCCAGGGGTGTTCCCGGTACGTCGTCACAGACGTACAAAGGGATGGCACGCTCGGCGGCCCCAACGTCGATTTGCTTCGGCGGGTCTGCGCAGCCACGGACAAGCCGATCATCGCCAGCGGGGGAGTGTCGTCGTTGGAGGATCTGAAGGTGCTGGGTGCTCTAGTGCCGGATGGCCTGGAAGGCGTCATCGTCGGAAAGGCGCTCTACGCCGGTGCTTTCACCCTTCCCGAGGCGCTGGAAGCGGCTTGGTGACAGCGCTGGAGTCCGCGCAGTCACTGGGGTGCCGATGACACCGCGTCGGATATCGTCCGGCGGGCCGTGGGAGGAACGCGTCGGCTATTCGCGAGCGGTTGTGGCCGGTCCGTGGGTCCTCGTGGCGGGGTCGACTGCGACCGTCAACGGAGACGTCGTGGGTATCGGCGACTTCCACGGGCAGACACTCGCAGCGTTCGAGATCGCCCTGGCGGCAGTGCGTGCGGCCGGACTGGATGTTGCCGACGTCGTGCGCACGCGGATGTATGTGCGCGACATGAGCCACCAGGACGAGGTCGGCCGTGCGCACCGTGAACTCTTCGGCGACATCCGCCCCGTAGCGACCATGGTCGAGGTCAGCGGGTTGGCACACCCCGATCATCTCGTCGAGGTTGAGGTCGAGGCCTACCGGGAGCCCGGGAACTCCACCGGCGGGTCGAGGCCGCAGCTGTGACGGTCGCCGTGCGGGTGATCCCGTGTCTGGATGTGGCCGGTGGACGAGTGGTCAAGGGGGTCAATTTCGTGGACCTTCGCGATGCCGGCGACCCAGTTGAAATGGCTCGGGTCTACGACGCCGAGGGCGCCGACGAGATCACTTTCCTGGACATCACCGCCTCATCTGATGAGCGGGAGACAACCTACGACGTCGTGCGGCGAACTGCCGAGACGGTGTTCATTCCCTTGGCGGTCGGTGGCGGCATCCGAAGCGTCGCCGATGTCGATCGACTGTTGCGCGCCGGCGCGGACAAAGTCTGCGTGAACACCGCCGCCGTCACTCGGCCAGACCTGATCGACGAGATCGCTGCCGAGTTCGGGTCCCAAGTCCTGGTCCTGTCGGTGGACGCCCGGGCAGCCACGCTCGACGGTGCACGCAACGGCTGGGAGGTCACCACGCATGGCGGACGGATCGGAACCGGCCGCGACGCCCTGGCCTGGATCGCCGAGGGAGTCGACCGCGGTGTCGGGGAGATCCTGCTGAACTCCATGGATGCCGACGGCACCCGAGCCGGCTATGACCTTCCGATGATCGCGTCGGCCAGGACTGTCTCCACCGTTCCGCTCGTCGCCAGTGGTGGGGCCGGCCGGATCGCTGACTTCGAGCCCGCAGTCGCAGCCGGCGCCGACGCGGTGCTCGCGGCCAGCGTCTTCCACTTCGGGCAGCTGAGGATCGCCCAGGTCAAGTCGGCCATGGCCGCGGCCGGGCACCCCGTCCGATGAGCGCGTCGTTATCCCGGCTAAGGACTTGCACCGGGCGTTGTATGGTGAGGAACCGCCCAAGCTGAACGGAGTCGTTGTGCCGCGCCCGCGTAACGCCGTTCTTCGTCGCGGCTTCCGGCTCATCGGCCAAGGCATCCGCACCCAGCCCAAGATCTTCACCGCGGCGTTGGTGGGTAGCGCCCTGTTCGGGGCCATGAGTGTGGGCTCGGCCTACGTCATGGGGGCGGTGACCGGCCGCGTCATCTTGCCTGCCTTCGCGCAGGGACGGGTCGGCGCGGGCGCGCTCGTCCTCGCCAGCCTGGCGATCATCGGCGTCGCCGTCCTCAAGATCCTCGGCATCATCGGCCGCCGGCTGTTCGCCGGCATCATGCAATACCGCCTGCAGGCCGACTACCGCCGTCAGGTGACGCGGCAGTACCTGCGCTTACCGCTGTCCTGGCATCAGCAGCATCCGACCGGCCAGCTGCTGTCCAACGCCAACAGCGACGTCGAGGCCGCGTGGTTCTTCGTGGCACCACTGCCGTTCGCCTGCGGTGCCCTACTCATGCTGGTCATCACGATCGTCGCGCTGTTCCTGACCGATCCAGTGCTCGCGATCGTGGGTGGGGTCGTGATCCCACTGGTCTTCGTGGTCAACATCGCGTACTCGCGGGTGATGTCGCCCCGAATCAGCCGAGCCCAACAACTGCGTGCCGAAGTGAGTGAGATCGCCCACGAGAGCTTCGACGCTGCACTGGTGGTGAAGACGCTCGGGCGCGAGCAGCGCGAGATCGACCGCTTCGCCGATCGCACCGCCGCCCTTCGCGACTGTCTGATCTCAGTGGGCCGGATCCGCGGGCTGTTCGATCCGATCATGGAGTCGCTGCCCACGCTGGCGATCCTTGCGGTGCTCAGCCTTGGGGTCGGCCGGGTCGCCGCGGGTGAGACGGCGACCGAGGATCTGGTCTTCATCGCGTACCTGTTCACGGTTCTCGCGCTCCCGATCCGCGCGCTCGGCTGGGTGCTCGGCGAGCTGCCGCGCGCCGTCGCGGGCAACGATCGCGTCACCGACGTGTTGACCGCAGCCGGCCAGACGCCGTACGGGACGGAGGTGCTTCCCGACGGGGACGGACCTGCGCGCCTGGTCGCTGAGGATGTCGACTTCCAGTACGCCGGGGAGGACAGCAGGACGCTCGTGCGGATCACGCTGGACGTCCCCGCCGGCTCGTCAATCGCCATCGTCGGCCCCACGGGATCCGGGAAGTCGACACTCGCGAACCTGCTGGTGCGCCTGGTGGACCCGGACAGCGGGGTCGTCCTGGTCGATGACATCGACGTGCGTGGGTTACGTCAGGGGGAACTCACCCGGGCGGCAAGTCTGGTCGCGCAGACGACGTTCCTCTTCGACGACACGGTGGCCGGCAACGTCACGCTCGGCGCCGACTATGCCGAAGACCGCGTCTGGGAGGCCCTGCGACTGGCGGCCGCCGAAGACTTCGTCAAGGCGCTCCCGGAGGGACTGGACACGCACGTCGGGGAACGTGGGGCGACGCTGTCCGGCGGCCAACGACAGCGAATCGCCTTGGCGCGCGCCCTCATCCGCCGTCCTCGCCTCCTGGTGATGGATGATGCGACGAGCAGTGTGGATCCAACCGTGGAGTCGCGCATCCTCTCGGGGCTGCGTTCGGCCGGATGGCCCGCCACCGTCGCAGTCATCGCCTATCGCAAGGCGACGATCACGCTTGCCGACGAGGTCATCTTTCTCGCCGACGGTCGGCTGGTCGCTCGCGGCAGCCATGCGGAGTTGGAACGGACAGTGCCCGGGTACGCCGCGCTCGTACAGGCCTATGACGGTGTGGCCACACGCGACGACGCCTTGTTCGCCGGAGACGCGATGAGCGTCGGCGACGCAGTCTTCTCCGCGGAGGCGCGATGAAGAATGCCTAGGGTCATGTCGCAGGAGGACGGCGACGAGCTCGCCGACGCCGGCCTGCTGACCAACGCTGCCGCACATCGCAACGACGGCGCGATCAAGACCCTTGTGCGGGGCGCCCGAATGTTGCCGGAGTTGCGGCAAGGACTGGCGGGCACGCTGTTCCTGGCGCTGGTAGCGACCAGTGGCCGGGTGGTCGTACCGGTCGCGATCCAGCAGACCATCGACCGCGGGCTGAATACTCCTGGCGGAGCCGACGCAGGATTCGTCCGTACCGCGGTGCTGGTCTGCCTCGGCGTCGTGGCCCTCACCGGACTCGCGGCGTACTTCCTGAACTATCGGGTCTTCCGGACCACCGAGGGAGCTCTGGCGACGCTCCGGGTCCGCGCCTTCGGCCACGTCCACGACCTGTCGATGCTGCATCAGCAGACGCAGCGCCGGGGAACCCTTGTCTCACGGGTGACCAGCGACATCGACCAGATGTCGACGTTCATGCAGTGGGGCGGAATCCTGGGTGTGGTCAGCCTGGGACAGATCGTCGTCGCCACGATCGTCATGGCCATCTATTCCTGGCAGTTGACCCTGCTGGTCTACGTCTGCTTCTTCCCGCTGGCGCTGGCCGTGCGCTTCTTCCAGCGGCGGCTGTCGGTCGCCTACGGAACGGTCCGGCAGCGCGTCGGGGAGATGCTGGGCGCGGTCAGTGAGTCCGTCGTCGGTGCCGTGACGGTACGGGCCTACGGCGTCGGCGACCGGACGGCCACCCGGGTTGACCGGGCAATCGACGCGCACTATCGCTCCGCGGTCAAGGCGCAGTCGTTGGTCGCCGGATTCTTCTCGGCGGTCGAGTTCGCCGCCGCCGTGGCGACGGCCGGCGTGGTGGTGGTCGGCGTTCTCCTCGGCGTCTCCGGCGACCTCAGTGCCGGGACGGTGGTGGCATTCCTCTTCCTGGTCACCTTGTTCCTGACCCCGTTGGCGACAGCGAGTGAGGTCCTGAACGAGGCGCAGAACGCGTTGGCAAGTTTCCGCCGCGTCCTCGACATCCTCGACACCAGGCCCGATGTAGCCGATCCCATGGGCGCTGGCAAGAAGCTGCCGGCCGGTTCCCTGTCCGTGGAGTTCGAACATGTCCACTTCGCCTACGGCAACGGGCCGGAGGTCCTCACCGACGTGCATCTGACGATCGCGCCCGGCGTCCGGGTTGCTGTCGTCGGTGAGACCGGATCGGGTAAGACGACGATCGCGAAACTGCTCACCCGGCTGATGGATCCGACGACCGGCAGAGTGCGGGTCGGCGGGATACCGCTGCACTCAGTTCGCTTCGACTCGTTGCGCGATCGGGTCGTCATGGTGCCGCAGGATGGGTTCCTGTTCGATGCCACCATCGCCGACAACGTCCGCTACGGGCGGCCGGACCGGACCGATGAGCAGGTCGAGCGCGCCTTTGCCGACCTCGGCCTCGGCGATTGGCTGGCAGGGATGGCGCACGGCGTCGCGACGAGGGTCGGGCAACGCGGTGAGTCGTTGTCGGTCGGGGAGCGGCAATTGGTCGCGATCGCCCGCGCCTACGTTGCCGACCCGGACCTGCTGGTCCTCGACGAGGCGACCTCTGCCGTCGATCCGGCTACCGAGCGGCGGCTGACGACGGCACTGGACAAGCTCACTCGGGGTCGAACCACCGTCACCATCGCGCATCGACTGTCCACTGCCGAACGCGCAGACGAAGTGATCGTCGTCGACCGGGGCCGGATCGCTCAGCGTGGCCACCACGACGAGTTGGTCGGCGTCGAGGGCCCGTACGCGGTGCTGCACGCCTCCTGGCGCAGGACGGCGGGGCACGACGTAGATCGAGAACCGGCGCTCGACTCACGCGGACCGAACAGGGCCAGTCTCTAGGCTCCAGCCATGAGCCAGCCGGACGAGCAACCGAGGACGACGACCCAGCCTGCGGGTGCGCCCACCGGCGAGGCGGTGCCTACAGCTGGCTACCCGTCGGCTGACTATTCCGGACCGCCGTCCCAGCAGGGTCAGTTGCCACCTGAGGTCCAGTCCGGCGGCCACGGTGCCTTCCCCGTGCAGCCCGGCTACGCGGTGCCCGGCTACGCGGCGCCCGGCTATCCAGCGCCCGGCTACCCCCAGCCCGGCTACGCATCGCCGGGTTATCCAGCGCCCGGCTACGGCCCGGGGTATCCACCGGGTGCTGCGCCCTACGGCTTCCAGCCGTACGGGTACGGGCCGCGTGGTCCGGTCCGTCCCGGCGGCGCGACCGCGGCCGTGGTGTTGATGTTCATCCAGGCCGGGGTCGTGTTGATCTCGACGTTCTATGTGCTGTTCTTCGCAAGCCTGGCGGGGACCGCCAGTTCCGCAGGTGTCAGCGAAGCGGATTCCTACGAGGTCGAGTTCACCGTCATCGGCATCCTTCAGCTCGTCTCGGTCGGGTTGCTCATCTTTGCCGGGGTCCAACTACTCGGGGGCACCAGCCGGACGCTGACGATCGTTTCCTGCGCGGTCCAGTTGGCTTTCGTCATCTACTGGATGATCCGGATCGGCTCGCTGCCGGACTTCGGCGACGAGGGCACGACGTTCTTCGTGGTCCCACTCATGTACGCGGTGCTGCCGATCGTCGCCTTGCCGCTGGCGCTGGGCAGGCCAGTGACCGACTACATCGCGGCCAAGTCGGGCGGCCAGCGGCCGGGAATGACCGCTGGCTGATCCTTCTTGCCCTGGGTCGACAATGGTTGAGTGACTCAGGCTCTGGATCCGAGGATCGCCGACCAGCTGCGCACCGATGAGCGCGGGCTGCTGCCCGTCGTGGTGCAGGGTGCCGACTCCGGCGAGGTGCTCATGCTCGCCTGGATGAACGCCGAAGCACTCCGCCGGACGCTACAGACCGGGCAGGCCACGTACTGGTCACGCAGTCGAGGCGAATACTGGGTCAAGGGCGAGACGTCGGGTAACCGGCAGGCCGTGCGCGAGGCTTGGCTCGACTGTGACGGCGACACCATCCTGCTTCGCGTCGACCAGACCGGACCTGCGTGCCACACCGGAGCCCGGACCTGCTTCGGCACCGCGCTGCCGGTCAGCGGGCGCGACCCGGTCACGTGATGGCGGCCGGGACGACCCCCAACCGCGCCGAGGTCCTCCGCCGACTGACCACCGAACCGGTCGTCCCGGTCATCCGCCGACTCCTCGCCGACGGTGAGACCCCCGTAGGGCTCTATCGCAAGTTGGCCGGGGGGCCCTCGACTTTCCTGCTCGAGTCCGCCGAACCCGGCCGGTCCTGGTCGCGGTACTCCTTCGTGGGGGTCCGTTGCCCAGCCATGCTGACCGAACGCGATGGCCGTACGCGGTGGGTCGGCGAGCCCCTGATCGCCGATCTGCCGGACGACCCCCTGGCGTCGCTCGGCGCTGTTGTCGCAGCGCTCCGGTCACCCAGGGATCCGCAGCTGCCACCGTTGACCGGCGGCATGGTCGGCTATCTCGGCTATGACGCGGTACGGCGCCTCGAGCGACTGCCGTCCGGAAGTCCGGACGAATTGCAGCTGCCAGAACTAGCCTTCCTGTTGGCCACCGACCTCGCTGTGCTCGATCACGTACAAGGCTCGGTTCTGCTGGTGGCCAATGTCTTCGCCGCAAGCGATGACCATGCCGACGCATACGACCAGGCGATAGCACGGTTGGACGACATGACGTCGCTGTTGCGCCGTCCGGCCCAGCATCCGGTCAACACCCTCTCGTCGGGAAAGGTGGAGTTCCACTCGCGGACCGCACCGGGGGACTACGCCAAGTCGGTCGAGGTCGCGAAGGACCACATCCGGGCCGGCGACGTCTTTCAGGTCGTGCTCTCCCAGCGGTTCGAGGTGATGACCTCGGCGAGCGCCCTGGACATCTACCGGGTGATGCGCACGACGAACCCGAGCCCGTACATGTACCTCCTGCGCTTTCCGGACGGTGTGGACGTCATCGGATCCTCACCCGAGGCGCTTGTGACGGTGAAGGACCGGACCGCGGTCATCCGGCCGATCGCGGGCACCCGGCCACGCCATGAGGATGCCGAAGAGGACCAGCGCCTGTCCGTCGAATTGCTCGGTGATCAGAAGGAGCGCGCCGAGCACCTCATGCTGGTCGACCTGGCGCGCAACGACCTCGGCCGGATCTGTCAACCCGGGTCAGTCGAGGTGGTGGAGTTCATGAGCGTGGCTCGCTACAGCCACGTCATGCATCTCGAATCGACGGTCTCGGCCACGCTTGCCCCTGACTGCGAGCCATTCGACGTCCTGCGCGCGGCATTTCCGGCGGGGACCCTGTCCGGGGCGCCCAAACCGCGGGCGATGGAGCTCATCGAGGAACTCGAACCGTCACGCCGCGGCATCTACGGCGGTGCGGTCGGCTATCTCGACTTCGCCGACGACATCGACGTCGCCATCGCGATCCGTACGGCGGTGCTGCGGGACGGAATCGCCTACGTACAAGCCGGCGCCGGAATCGTGGCCGACAGCGACCCCCGCACCGAGGAGGCGGAGACCAGGCACAAGGCCGAGGTGGTCCTCCAGGCGATTGCCAGCGCGGAGACCATGCGAGTGATCCAGTGACCGCCGGGGCCGACCGGCGCGGTCTGGTGCTGGCAGTCGTGGGCTGCCTGGTGGCGGCGGGGCTCCCACTCATCACGCTCGACCAGCTGTGGTTACAGGTCGACGTGCCGGCACTGGCACCGCATCCGGCTTCGACTGAGGCGTTCGCCGGTCGGGAGGTGCAGCCTGACCTCCTCGTGCCGTTTGCCATCTGCTTCGCCGCCGCAGCGTTGGCACTGCTGCCCAGCCGACGCAGAGGGCGCCTGATCATGGCCGTTGCCCTTGTCGGCGCCGGCCTTCTCTTGGTCGGTGCGGTGTGCGTGTATCTGGCTGACGGTGGCGCCGGAGCCGCCCAGTACCTGATCCGCGATCGCCTGGACCCAACGGCTTCGGTGGCGCCTCCGGAGCCCGAAATGTTCCTGCTGCCACCGGGTCTCGTGCTACTCGGTGGTGCAATCGCAATCGCGGTCGGCATTTTCACCGCCCTGCGGTGCAGCCGGTGGCCAGTCATGGGCATTCGATATGAGCGCCGGGGCGCTGCCGGATCTGGAGCTGCGGACGAAGGCACAGCCGAAGAGGATGCCGAGCGGGCAAAGCAGGAGTCCGCGCCGGTCAGCGAGGCAGCTATGTGGGCTGCGATCGAGCGGGGTGAAGACCCCACATCGATTTCGACGCCGGCCACGCATGGGGACGGGACGCCGGCGACCCGCGACGAGCCGGCCCCGCGACCCTCGTTAGAGTGACTTGATCTGGCGACCGGAAGGGAAACGTCCTCAAGGTGACAGTGCTCGACGACATCATGGACGGCGTCCGCGCCGACCTGGCCGACCGCGAAGCACGCCGCCCGTTAGCTGAGATCAAGGCGGCCGCTGCCCGCCGAAGCGCCCCCATCGACGCCCGCGCGGCCTTGCAGGCCCCCGGCGTGGGTGTCATCGCGGAGGTCAAACGTCGCAGCCCGTCCAGAGGCAGGCTCGCCCCGATCGAGGATCCCGCTGCCTTGGCTCGTGAGTACGAGGCCGGTGGCGCACGAGTGGTCAGCGTCCTGACCGAGCGTCGTTACTTCGGCGGGTCCTTGGAGGACTTGGGCCTGGTCCGCGATCAAGTCTCAATTCCGGTGCTCTGCAAGGACTTCATCATCAGCCCCTACCAGGTCCATGAGGCGAGGGCGTGGGGCGCAGACCTCTGCCTGCTGATCGTCGCGGCGCTGGAAGATGATGCGCTGATCAGCCTCGTCGAGCGGATCGAGTCGCTCGGGATGACCGCCCTCGTCGAGATCCATGACGAGCAGGAGGCCGACCGCGCGCTGGCGGCCGGAGCCAGCGTGATCGGCGTCAACGCGCGCAACCTGGCGACGTTCGAGGTCGACCGGGGGACCTTCGACCGAATCGCACCAGGGTTGCCGTCGTCGATCATCAAGGTCGCCGAGTCCGGCGTGCGCGGCGCACACGACCTGATTGCCTATGCCGCCGCGGGCGCCGATGCGGTGCTCGTTGGTGAGGGACTTGTCCGTTCGGGCAATCCGCGCCAATCCGTGGCCGATCTCGTCACGGCCGGCGCCCACCCCGCGACGCCGCGGCCCACTCGCTGACAGCTCCTGATCGGATCCCCATGACTGCAACCGGCAAGGCCGGTGGGGCCCTTGGCGTCCCCGGTCGATTCGGCCCGTACGGCGGCAGGTACGTGCCCGAGGCACTGGTGGCTGCCCTCGACGAACTCGCTGAGGCGTATGCATCCGCGATAGCCGATCCGGGCTTCTGCCAGGAGCTTTCCGATCTGCAACGGGACTACTCGGGACGTCCGACGCCGATCACCGAGGCAAAGCGGTTGAGTCAGCACGCGGGTGGCGCGCGCATCCTGCTGAAGCGTGAGGACCTGAACCACACCGGATCTCACAAGATCAACAACGTTCTCGGCCAAGCGCTGCTGACTCAACGGATCGGCAAGTCCCGGGTGATCGCGGAGACCGGAGCCGGCCAACACGGGGTCGCCACCGCGACGGCGGCGGCCCTGATGGGACTGAGCTGCACGGTCTACATGGGCGAAGAGGACACCCGACGCCAGGCACTGAACGTGGCCCGCATGCGGTTGCTCGGGGCCGAGGTGGTGGCTGTCACGACCGGCTCACGGACTCTCAAGGACGCCATCAACGAGGCGTTCCGAGATTGGGTGACCAACGTCGAGAGCACCAACTACGTCTTTGGCACGGTCGCGGGTCCACACCCGTTCCCCACGATGGTCCGGGACTTTCAGCGAGTCATCGGGGACGAGGCGCGGGCGCAAGTGCTCGAGCGATTCGGCCGGCTTCCGGATGCAGTGGTCGCCTGCGTCGGCGGAGGATCGAATGCGATCGGAATCTTCACCGCCTTCGTCAACGATGAGCACGTACGCCTGCTCGGCCTGGAAGCAGGTGGGGAGGGCATCGAGAGCGGTCGCCATGCGGCCACGTTGAGCAGCGGCGCACCCGGAGTGCTGCACGGCGCGCGGTCCTATCTGCTGCAGGACGAGAACGGTCAGACGATCGAATCCCATTCGATCTCAGCGGGTTTGGACTACCCGGGAGTCGGGCCGGAGCATGCTTTCCTCCGCGACACCGGCCGCGCCACCTACCTTCCGGTCACCGATGCTGAGGCGATGGGAGCTTTCGAACTCCTGTCCCGAACCGAGGGCATCATCCCGGCTATCGAGTCGGCACACGCGCTGGCCGGAGCCCTGGCGCTTGGTCGCGAGCTCGGCCCACAGGCGCTGATTCTGGTCAACCTGTCCGGCCGTGGCGACAAGGACGTCGCCACCGCCGCGGAGTATTTCGACCTGAATCCCGCATGAGTCTCTTGGCGGCGCGGATCGCGGCCGCGCGCTCGGCGGACCGTGCCGCTCTGATCAGCTACATCCCGGTGGGCTACCCCAGCGTGGACGCCTCGATTGCGGCGATGGAGGGGACCGCGGCCGGCGGAGCCGACATCGTCGAGATCGGTGTTCCCTACAGCGATCCCGGCATGGATGGTCCGACGATCCAAGCGGCCGTGGAGGTTGCTGTACGGGCCGGCGTGGGAATGCGGGATGTCCTGCGTGCCGTAGAGGCGGTTGCCGCCACCGGTGCCGTTCCGGTCGTCATGTCGTACTGGAACCCGATTGATCGATACGGCGTCGCACGGTTCGCCCGCGATATGTCCGCGGCAGGCGGAGCGGGAGCCATCACCCCCGACCTGATCCCCGACGAAGGAGCGGAGTGGATCGACGCGGCCGACGAGGCTGACCTCGATCGCGTCTTCCTGGTCGCCCCGTCGTCCACCGATGCTCGCCTCGCCATGACAGTGGCCGCTTGCCGCGGCTTCGTCTACGCCGCCTCCACAATGGGGGTCACGGGGACGCGCGATGCGGTCTCCTCGGTGGCGCCGACTCTGGTGGCACGGGTCCGTGCCGTCGGCGACACAGCCGTAGCCGTTGGCCTCGGCGTCAGCACCGGCGCGCAGGCCGCCGAAGTGGCCGGCTACGCCGACGCAGTCATCGTCGGGTCGGCCTTCGTACGGGCGCTGCTGGACGCCGACGATCCAGCCAGCGGCGCGAAGGCAGTGCAGACCCTGGCCGCCGAACTCGCCTCCGGGGTACGGCAGAAGTAGGCAGAGACGGTTCTGGCGGGCACGTGCTCGTTCGTCAGGTCGCCGCCCTCTTCACCAGCTCGCCGATCCTCTGCTCCTCGGCGGCGGTCAACTTGGTCAGAGCGAAAGCAGTCGGCCACATGTTGCCTTCGTCGAGGTTGGCCGCGTCGTTGAATCCCAACGTGGCGTACCGCGATTTGAACTTCTGCGCGTTCTGGAAGAAGCACACGACCTCGTCGTCCTTGGCATAGGCGGGCATTCCGTACCAGAGCTTCGGCAAGAGGTTTTGCTCGCTGGACTTGACGACGGCATGGATCCGCTCAGCCATGTCGCGGTCCGGTTGGGGCATCTCGGCGATCTTCTCGAGAACGGCGCTTTCGTCATCCGCCGCCTTCTTCCCGCGACGCGTGGCCGCCTTCAACTCTTTGCAAGCTCCTTCATCGCCTCCCGTTCCGCGTCCGTGAACCCCTCGTACTTCGCCTTGTCGGTCGCCGCGGTCTTGTTGGCGACTTCTGCGTCATTGCAGGCTTCCTCTCTCTGCGAGGGCTGGTGGAGACGAATCTGACGCTAGGGAGATTGGCGCCACGGGCTTCTTGGAAACTGATCGATCGCTAGCCGTGTGTGTGACCCACGGGAGTCGGACGCGCCGGAGCGTTGGCGGTTTGCGCGCTAATCGCCAGAAGACCCGGCCGATCTCCTTGGGGGTCGGGACCGTGGCGGTTTTCCCGGAAACCGCCAACCACTTTGCGGAGCGGTCTCTCGTTGTCGCTGCGATCGGCCAGGCATGACCGTCACCGAGGAACACCCGCACACCGCCGGCCGAGCATCGAACCCAGCCCACCCCGTACCCGCTCGTTGCTGCGTTCTTCGGACGAGGACGCAACCACGCGCAAACCGAACCAGCTACCGCCCCAACAACCCAGCGATAGCAGCCGCCATCCGGTCCGCCGCTGCAGGATCGGTCTCCAGGAACAAACTGGGCTCGGTCAGCTCCACCTCGAGGATCCGCGGCAACTCGTCCGCATCAGGCAACAGGTCGACTCGGGCGTAGAGCGGCGTACCGAGGGCTGAATCGGCCAGCCACGCCAGCGTGGCGTCGCCCAATGCCCGTTCCCCCGCTGAGGGCGTACGAGCGGACACGGTTTCCGGCGCGAACAGTCCGGACTCGGCAGCTCCCGCGTTGAGCAAGGCCCCCTTGGCGGCGGCGTGGCTGAACGTTCCGCCGATGTAGATCAGCGCAGTTTCATCGTGCTTCTCGATCCCCTCGAGATAGGGCTGGACCATCGCAACGCGGCCCTGCCCGTGCAGGCGGGCCACATGCTGGCGGGCATGTTCGTAGTCATCGGGGCCATAGCGGGCGGTGTCCTGTCCGCCGGCCGACACGCTCGGCTTGACCACCACCGCGCCGCTGAACCCGTTACCCGGCCACTCGGTGCCGGGCGCCAGAAAAGTCGTATCGATGACCGCCAGACCATGCTCGGACAGCGTGGTCAGGTAGCTCTTGTCGGTGTTTCCCTTGAGCATCGCCACGGGGTTGTGCAGGTTCGTGACCTTTCCGGTTGCGGCCGCCCAAGCCAGAAACTCCTGGTGGCGGGTCGCGTAGTCCCAGGTCGAACGGATGACGGCAAGCTCATAGACAGACCAATCTGCCGGGCGGTCCCAGTCCAGTACCTCGACGTCGACGTCGAGGGCGTCCAATGCCGCGAGCAGCAGCGGCTCGTCAGTGTCCAGCCCACGCGCTCGCTGACATGTGACGAGTGCGACGTGACCGGTCACAGGCGTGAGAGCTCCCTTGTCGTGAATTCCTTGAGGTCGAGTGACTACCCTCGCTCCTGTGCCGCTCGCCTCGATCCCCAGTCCCACTCAAGGCGTCTGGTTCATCGGCCCGCTACCGATCCGGGGCTACGCGTTGTGCATCATCGCCGGAATCATCCTGGCGATCTGGATCGGGAACAAGCGCTGGATTGCTCGGGGTGGCCAGCCAGGCGACGTCCTGGACATTTCCATGTGGGCGGTGCCCTTCGGGATCCTGGGCGGCCGGATCTATCACGTCATCTCAAGCCCTGGCCCGTACTTCGGCGCGGATGGCAATTTCGTCGACGCGTTCAAGATCTGGGAGGGCGGTCTCGGCATCTGGGGTGCGATCGCCCTGGGTGGGTTGGGAGCCTGGATCGGCTGCCGCCGCAAGGGCGTGCCGCTGTCGGCGTTTGCCGATGCGGTGGCGCCGGGTATCGCCGTGGCGCAGGCCGTCGGCAGGCTGGGCAATTGGTTCAACAACGAGTTGTACGGCGCCCCGCTGGACACCTGGTGGGCACTGGTCATCTACCGCTGGGATTCAGGGGCCGGTCAGGCAGTGCGGGACTCGACCGGGGCACCGTTGGTCCTGGGCACGTTCCACCCGACGTTCCTCTACGAACTGATCTGGAATCTCGGCGTCGCCCTGTTGGTCGTCTGGGCTGATCGCCGGTTCACGCTGGCGCGGGGTCGCGCCTTCGCCCTCTACGTCGCCGCCTACTGCGCCGGCCGGGTCTGGATCGAGGCCCTGCGCATCGATCCTGCCGAGACGGTCCTCGGACTGCGGCTCAACATCTGGACCTCGATCCTGTTGTTCCTGGGCGCGGTCGCCTGGTTCGCCACCCGGAAGGGGCCGCGGGAGGACCTGACGCCCCGGCCGCGAGGGCACGCCGACGATGATCTGGTCGACGAGACGGACGAGGCCGGCGGGACGGCGGAGGCGACCGAGGAAGAGCTGATCAGCGACCAGCCGGTGGGTCGACTGCGGAGGAGCCGGTCGTCCAAGCACCGGAACTCTGACCTGTAACCTGGCAGTGTTATGACTCGGGCCGTCGACGTCCCGATGGTGCCTGCTCACAGCGGGCCACCACCGATCCGGAACCTCTGAGCGGTTCGCAGCTCTCGGTCCGGTTGATCCAGACGACGGGAGCGTACGTGCGACCCTTTTCCGCACTTCCGGCCCGGCAAGGGCTCTACGACCCCGCACACGAACACGATGCCTGTGGGGTCGCCTTCGTGGTCGACACCCACGGGGTGCCCTCGCGGCGGATCGTGGACGCCGGCCTGACGGCCCTGGCCAACCTCCAGCACCGCGGTGCCGCAGGCTCGGAGCCCACCTCGGGCGACGGCGCCGGCATCCTCACCCAGATCCCGGACCGGCTGCTGCGTGAATCTGTGGACTTCGAGCTTCCGCCGGCCGGCGAGTACGCCATCGGCATCGCATTCCTGCCGCCAGACCACGAGCACCGTCGCTCGGTCGTCGACCTTGTTGCCGACCTGGCTGCCGAGGAAGGGCTACGGGTCGCCGGCTGGCGAGGATTGCCCGTCGACCCGGTCCGGGCCGACGTCGGCCCGACAGCGCGCAGTTGCATGCCCTACTTCGCTCAGCTGGTCATTGCAGCTGCCGACGGCAGTCTGGACCTCCTCGATCTGGAGCGGCGCGCCTTCGTCCTGCGCAAGCGAATCGAGCGCGAGGCCGCAGCGCTGGGTCACGAGACCTACTTTGCGTCGCTGTCCGCCCGGACGATCACCTACAAGGGCATGCTGACGACGAACCAGTTGAAGGTGTTCTTCCCGGATCTCTCCGACGACCGGTACGAGTCCGCGCTGGCCATGGTGCACAGCCGCTTCTCCACGAACACCTTCCCATCCTGGCCGTTGGCCCACCCGTACCGCTACATCGCCCACAACGGCGAGATCAACACGATCAAAGGCAACCGCAACCGGATGCACGCCCGCGAGGCGCAGCTCGCCAGCGACCTGATCCCTGGCGATCTCGAGCGGATCTTCCCGATCTGCACGCCCGAATACAGCGACTCGGCCACGTTCGACGAGGTTCTCGAACTCCTGCATCTAGGCGGACGCAGCTTGCCCCACGCGGTGCTGATGATGATCCCCGAGGCCTGGGAGAACCACGACGAGATGGATGCCCAGCGGCGGGCGTTCTACCAGTTCCATGCCGCGGTCATGGAGCCCTGGGACGGGCCGGCCTGCGTGGCGTTCACCGACGGCACGGTCATCGGTGCCGTGCTGGACCGCAACGGCCTTCGTCCCGGTCGATGGTGGGCCACCGAGGACGGTCTGGTGGTGCTGGCCAGCGAGGTGGGCGTCCTCGACATCCCAGCTGAAACGATCGTGGCCAAAGGCAGACTTCAGCCGGGCCGGATGTTCTTGGTCGACACCGCTCGCGGGCGGATCGTCGAGGACGACGAGATCAAGACCGAACTCGCCGCCGAGCACCCGTACGACGAGTGGGTGCACGCCGGCCTGATGCGGCTGCCCTCCCTGCCGGCCAGGGACCATGTCGTGGCCAGCCACGAGTCGGTGCTTCGCCGCCAGCTGCTCTTCGGCTACACCGAGGAGGAGCTGCGGATCCTGCTGGCGCCGATGGCCAGTTCCGGTGCCGAACCGATCGGTTCGATGGGGACCGACACACCGATCGCGGTCCTCTCGGCGCGCTCGCGTCTCCTCTACGACTACTTCACGCAACTGTTCGCTCAGGTGACGAATCCACCCTTGGATGCGATCCGCGAAGAATTGGTCACCTGCCTGTCCCGGGCCCTGGGTCCGGAACAGAACCTGCTCGAGCCGACTGCCGCGGCCGCGCGCAAGATCGTCGTGCCGTTCCCCGTGATCGACAACGACGAGCTCGCCAAGATCCTGCACATCAACGACGACGGCAACCTGCCCGGCTTCGCGGCGGTCCGGATCTTCGGCCACTTCGACGTCAGCGGCGCGGTGGACGCCGACATCACCCTGCGGGCCGCGCTGGACGAGGTCTGCCGACAGGTCTCCCGGGTGATCGACGAGGGCGCCCGGATCATCGTGCTCTCCGACCGAGACTGTGACGAGCGCAGCGCGCCGATCCCCTCGCTGCTGCTCACCTCCGCGGTGCACCATCACCTGATCCGCGCCAAGAGCCGGATGCAGGTGGGCCTGATCGTCGAGTCCGGGGACTGCCGCGAGGTGCATCACGTCGCTCTGCTGCTGGGCTACGGGGCCGCGGCGGTCAACCCGTACCTCGCGTTCGAGACCGTCGAGGACATGGTCGCCGACGGCACCATCGTGGGCGTCGAGCCGAGCACCGCGGTGGCCAACTACCTCAAGGCGCTCGGCAAGGGTGTGCTCAAGGTGATGTCCAAGATGGGCATCTCCACGGTCGGTTCGTACACGATGGCGCAGATCTTCGAGGCGATCGGTCTCTCCCAACCACTCGTGGACAAGTACTTCACCGGCACCACCTCCACTCTGGGCGGGGTGGGCCTCGACGTGCTGGCCGAGGAGGTGCGGATCCGCCATCGCAAGGCCTACCCGGACAATCCGACCGACCGCGCGCACCGGCGGCTGACCATCGGCGGGGAGTACCAGTGGCGCCGCGAGGGTGAGGTGCACCTGTTCAACCCGGAGACGGTGTTCCTGCTGCAGCACGCGACCCGCTCGCGGCAGTACGAGGTCTTCGCCCGCTACACCGACGCCGTCGATGAACTCTCGGCGAAGGCAGGCACTCTGCGCGGACTGTTCACCCTCCGCACGGGCGTGCGTCCGGCCGTCCCCCTCGACGAGGTCGAGCCGATTGCCGACATCGTCCGCCGCTTCTCCACCGGGGCAATGAGCTACGGGTCGATCTCGGCTGAAGCACACCAGACCCTTGCCATCGCGATGAACCGGCTCGGTGGCAAGTCCAATACCGGCGAGGGAGGCGAGGACTCCGACCGGTTCACTCCGGACGCCAACGGTGACCTGCGCCGCAGCGCGGTGAAGCAGGTGGCCAGCGGACGGTTCGGTGTCACCAGCGAATACCTGGTCAATGCCGATGACCTGCAGATCAAGATGGCCCAGGGGGCCAAGCCCGGGGAGGGCGGTCAGCTACCCGGGCACAAGGTCTATCCGTGGATCGCGCGGACCCGGCACTCAACGCCCGGCGTCGGCCTGATCTCCCCGCCGCCGCACCACGACATCTACTCGATCGAGGACCTGGCCCAGCTGATCCATGACCTGAAGAACTCCAACACCGAAGCTCGCGTGCACGTGAAGCTCGTCTCCGAGATTGGCGTCGGCACGGTCGCGGCGGGAGTGAGCAAGGCCCATGCCGACGTCGTCCTGATCTCGGGACACGACGGCGGTACGGGAGCAGCGCCACTGACCTCGCTCAAGCACGCCGGGGCGCCCTGGGAGCTCGGCTTGGCTGAAACCCAGCAGACCTTGTTGCTCAACGGACTTCGCGATCGAATCGTTGTGCAGTGCGACGGGCAGCTCAAGACCGGCCGCGACGTCGTGATCGCAGCGTTGCTGGGTGCTGAGGAGTTCGGCTTCGCGACTGCGCCCTTGGTGGTGGCTGGTTGCGTCATGATGCGCGTCTGTCACCTCGACACGTGCCCGGTCGGCGTGGCCACCCAGAACCCCGAGCTGCGCAAGCGCTTCACCGGCCAGCCGGAGTTCGTCGTCACGTTCTTCGAATACCTGGCCGAACAGGTCCGCGAATATCTCGCCGAGCTCGGATTCCGTTCGATCGACGAGGCAGTCGGCCACGCCGAGCTGTTGGACACCCGAGATGCGGTGGCGCACTGGAAGACCGACGGACTGGATCTCGCCCCGCTGCTCACAGTGCCGGACTTGCCGGACGGAACGGCACGGCATCGGATCCGGGAGCAGGACCACGGCTTGGACCGAGCGCTGGACAACACGCTCATCCAGCTGTGCGAGGGGGCCCTGCTCGACGCCCAGCCGGTCAACTTGGAACTGCCGGTCCGCAACGTGAACCGCACCGTCGGCACCATGCTCGGGTCCCTTGTGACCAAGCGGTATGGCGCGCAAGGGTTGCCGGACAACACGATCGATCTGACCTTCACCGGTTCCGCGGGGCAGTCGTTCGGTGCCTTCATCCCGCGCGGCATGACCCTGCGGTTGATCGGTGACGCCAACGACTACCTCGCGAAGGGCCTGTCCGGCGGCCGGATCGTCCTACGTCCGGACCCCACGGCGACCTTCGTTCCGGAGGAGAACGTGGTGGCCGGCAACGTCATTGCCTACGGCGCCACGTCCGGCGAGGTATTCATCCGCGGTCTGGTCGGCGAGCGCTTCTGCGTACGCAACTCGGGTGCGACCGCTGTCGTCGAGGGCGTGGGAGACCACGCCTGCGAGTACATGACCGGCGGCCGGGTCGTCATCCTCGGCCCGAATGGCCGCAACCTGGCTGCCGGGATGTCCGGGGGGGTCGCCTACGTACTCGACCTGGATCGCAAGCGGGTCAACACCGACATGGTCGCCATCGAGGACTTGTCCGAGCAGGACCGGGAGTGGCTGTCCGGGATCGTGGCAAAGCACGCCGACCTGACCGGCTCCACGATCGCCGTGGCGCTGTTGTCGGACTGGCCACGACGGGTGGCCGGCTTTTCCAAGATCATGCCGCTGGACTACCGGCGTGTGCTCGAGGCATCGAGGATCGCCGAGGCTGCCGGCCGCGATGTCGATACGGCTGTCATGGAGGCCGCCCGTGGCTGACCCGTCCGGCTTCATCAAGTACGAGCGTGAACTGCCGCCGCGCCGACCGGTGGAGCTGCGGCTGCAGGACTGGCGCGAGGTCTATGCGGGCAAGGACGCGTTCGGCGCCGATGAGGTGCGTACCCAGGCAGCTCGCTGTATGGACTGCGGAATCCCTTTCTGCCATCACGGCTGTCCGCTGGGCAACCTGATCCCGGAGTGGAATGACCTGGTGCGCCGCGATGATTGGCGGGAGGCCATCGAGCGGCTGCACGCGACCAACAACTTCCCGGAGTTCACCGGCCGACTGTGCCCGGCTCCGTGTGAGGGAGCCTGCGTCCTCAACATCAGCGACGAGGCAGTCACGATCAAACAGGTCGAAGTGGAGATCATCGACCGAGCTTTCGAGGAGGGTTGGGTCAGTCCGCAGCCGCCTGAGGTCGACAGCGGCAAGCGGGTCGCGGTCGTCGGGTCGGGTCCGTCGGGCCTGGCTGCTGCGCAGCAACTCACGCGAGCCGGCCACCAGGTGCTGGTTTTCGAACGGGCTGACCGCATCGGTGGGCTGCTCCGGTACGGAATACCCGAGTTCAAGATGGAAAAGCGACATCTCGAGCGCAGGCTGGACCAGATGCGGGCCGAGGGAACCAGATTCGTGATCGGCTGCGATGTCGGCGTCGACATCGGAGCCGAGGAACTGCGGGACAGCTACGACGCAGTGGTTCTCGCCGGGGGCGCGACAGTCGCTCGCGATCTGCCGATTCCCGGCCGCGAGTACGAGGGCATCCACCTGGCGATGGAGTATCTGCCACTGGCCAACCGGGTGATCAACGGCGATCTAGCCGAGTCCCCGATCAGTGCAGAAGGCCGGCACGTCGTGATCATCGGCGGCGGGGACACCGGCGCGGACTGCCTGGGGACCGCGCACCGACAGGGTGCTGCGTCAGTGACCCAACTCGAAATCATGCCGGCACCTCCCGACGCCCGCGGGGACAGCAACCCGTGGCCGACGTGGCCGCTGATCATGCGAACCACGAGTGCTCACGAAGAGGGTGGCACGCGGACCTTCGCCGTGGAGACCGAGCAGTTCCTCGCCGACGACGATGGCCGGGTACGCGCGTTGGTTCTGCACGAGGTGGCCATGGACGCCGGTCGCTTCACACCGATTCCAGACACCGCCCGCGAGATCCCGGCCGATCTCGTACTCCTTGCCATGGGCTTCACCGGGGCCCAGCGCACCGGGCTGATCGATGACTTGGGCGTGGCGGTGGACGGACGCGGAAACGTGGTGCGCGACACCGATTGGCAGTCCACGGTGCCGGGCGTGTTCGTGGCGGGGGACATGGGCCGCGGGCAGTCGCTGATCGTCTGGGCGATCGCCGAAGGCCGAGCCGCAGCTGCCGCCGTTGACGGGTTCCTCACCGGCGAATCTGCGTTGCCCAAGCCGGTGACGCCCACCAGCATGGCCCTGCGCTGACCCGAGCGAGCGGGACCTAGGCTCAGCCTCATGTCCCGCCGCGCCAAGATCGTTTGCACCATCGGACCAGCGACCGCCAGCGCGGAACGGGTTCAGGCCCTCGTCGAGGCGGGCATGGATGTTGCCAGGTTGAACTTCAGCCACGGCAGTCACGCCGACCACCAGGCCGCCTACGAACACGTGCGCCGGGCCTCCGACCGGACTGGCCGTGCCGTCGGCATCCTGGCCGACCTGCAGGGTCCCAAGATCCGCCTCGGCCGGTTCGAGGGTGGGCGGGCTGACTGGCCGGCCGGCTCCGAGGTCGTGATCACCACTGACGACCTCCCGCTGGGCACCGCCGAGCGAGTCGGAACGACGTACCGGGCGCTGTCGGACGAGGTCGAGATCGGTGAGCAGATCCTCGTCGACGACGGGAAGCTGTCGCTGAAGATCATCGCCGTGGACGGTCATGACGTCCGGGCCTTCGTCGTCGAAGGGGGCGAGGTCAGCGACAACAAGGGGCTGTCGCTGCCAAACAGCGCACTGAGCACCCAGTCCCTGTCGGACAAGGACGCCGCTGATCTCCGTTTCGCTCTCGGTCTCTCGGTGGACTTCGTGGCGTTGTCTTTCGTCCGCGACCCCGCTGATGTCGGTCCGGTGCGCGCGATCATGGAGGAAGTGGGGATCAAGGTCCCCGTGATCGCCAAGATCGAGAAGCCCCAGGCGGTGGGTCGGCTGCGTGAGATCGTGCGCTCCTTCGACGCGCTGATGGTCGCCCGCGGGGATCTCGGCGTGGAACTGCCCCTCGAGCAGGTGCCGATGGTGCAGAAGCGGGCGATCCAGATTGCCCGGGAGAACGCCAAGCCGGTCATCGTCGCGACCCAGATGCTCGAGTCGATGCTGACCGCAAGCCGGCCAACCAGGGCCGAAGCATCGGATGTGGCCAACGCCGTCCTCGACGGCGCCGACGCGCTCATGCTGTCCGGGGAGACCGGCGTGGGACGGCATCCGGTCCTGTCGGTGGCAACGATGGCGCGCATCATCGACTCGGTCGAGAGCGACAGCACCGTCGTACCGTCGCTGCTGGCCGCCCCGCGCACGACTGGTGGGGTCCTGACCAGGGCCGCCAAGGACGTGGGAGAGCTGACCGGCGCGAAGGCTCTCGCCGCGTTCACCCAATCAGGTGACACCGTCCGGCGGTTGGCTCGGCTGCACACGCCGCTCGCCCTGCTCGCGTTCACCCCGGAACCTCGGGTGCGCAGTCAACTCGCCCTGACGTGGGGCGTGGAAACATTCCTGGTGCCATCCGTGCGGCACACCGACGAGATGGTGCGCGAACTCGACAAGGCGCTGATCGAGAGCGGTCGGCTGACCACCGGGGATCTCGTGGTCATCGTCGCCGGATCGCCGCCCAACGTTCCCGGCACGACGAACCTGATCCGCTTGCACCGGGTGGGTGAAGAGCTCTGATGTCGGCGGAGGACGTGAGTTCTTCGTCCCCTCGAGAGCAGCCGACACCACCGGGACCGATCACCGGCCAACCCGCGGTCGACTCGTTGGTGGATCTGCTCGACCTCAACCGGATCGAGGACGACGTCTTCGAGGGCACCAGCCCCGACGTCTCCCTGCAGCGTGTCTTCGGGGGCCAGGTCGCGGGGCAGGCCCTGGTCGCTGCCGTCCGAACCGTCCCGACGGAACGGCCGGTCAATTCGCTGCATGCCTACTTCCTGCGGCCCGGCGACCCCCAGGTCCCGATCCGGTACGAAGTGGACCGGATTCGCGACGGCCGTTCCTTCACGACTCGTCGCGTTGTGGCAAAGCAGCTGCGCGCCAACGGGAAACTGGAGGCGATCTTCAACCTGGCAGCGTCATTCCAGCGACCTGAGCCGGCCTTCATCGAGCACGGTCTCCCGATGCCGTCCGGGCCCGCCCCCGAGGAGCTTCCGGATTTCGCCGAACTGATCGCCCCGGTCGCGGACAAGATCGGGCACTTCGCCCGCATCCCGCGTCCGATCGACCGGCGTTACCGGTCCAGCCCATGGGTGCCGGATCCGGACTCGGCACCACACACTGATGAATACGTGTGGATGCGGGCCGACGGTCGATTGCCCGATGATCCGGCGATCCACGTCTGCGTCCTGACCTACGCCAGTGACATCTCACTGCTCGAGGCCGCGGCCAGGAAAGCGGGCATTTCGTTTGCCGATCCTGACGTCATGCCGTCGAGCTTGGACCACGCGATGTGGTTCCACCGCCCGTTCCGGGCCGACGACTGGTTCCTCTACTCCTCGGACTCCCCGTCTGCCTCCGGTGGCAGGGCTCTGTGCACGGGGCAGATCTGGTCACAGACCGGCTCACACGTCGCCACGGTCGTCCAGGAGGGCCTGATCCGGAGCCGCCGGCGCAGCTGACCGCGCAATTCTTCAGCGGTCAGGAACGGGCGCTGACCTCGGCTCGGATCAGGTCCCAGACCTGTGCCACGTCCTCCTGCCTCGTCGCCGGCGCGCCGATCGCCACGCGGATCACCGCACGGTCGGCGACTTTGGTGTGCGTGAGGTAGACCTGGCCAGAGCGGTTCAGCGACTCGAGCACCGACATCGTGAGCGCGTCGGCCTCGTCCGGCCCGTGGCCGGCCCACGTTGGTCGCAGACACACCAACGACAACGGGTGCGGTGTCACGATTTCGAACCGGTCGTCGGCACGGACCCAGTCCGCGAACTCCTGGGCCATCGCGACATGTCCCTCGATGTGGGCCCGCAGGCCCTGCGCCCCGTACCAGCCGATGACCAACCAGAGCTTCAGCGCTCGAAATCGCCGCCCGAGTTCGATTTGCCAGTCGCGATAGTCCACGACTTCTCCGGACTCGCTGGCCTGGTTGCGCAGGTACTCCGGCAGGATCGACAAGGCTCCGGTCAGATGTCGCCGATCGCGCACCCAGAAGGCCGTCGCATCGAAGTTCGTGAGCAGCCACTTGTGCAGATCGGTGCAGTACGAGTCCGCGTAGTCCGTCACACCGGCGTTGATCCAGCGCAGGTCGGGGGAGACCGCGGCGGCTCCGGCGTAGGCGGCGTCGACATGCAGCCAGGTTCCGGAGCCGCGGCAGATCGCGCCGATCTCGGCGACCGGGTCGATGGCCGTCGTCGACGTCGTCCCGATGGTCGCCGCGACCATGGTCGGGATCAGCCCTGCGGCGCGGTCCGCGGCGATGAGCTCGGCCAACTGCTCCGGGAGCATCGCCAGAGTTGCCGGATCCACGTCCACCACTCGCATGGCCCTGGACCCGAGCCCGGCCATGCGGGCCGCCTTTTCCACCGACGAGTGGGTCTGGCTGGAGGCGTAGACGACGTGCCCGCCACCGACTCCGTCGACGGTGCTGCGGCCATCGGTTGCATGGTGCAGAGCCGCCTGGAGGGCGACGAAGTTGGCGCCTGAGGATGAGTCCTGGATGACCCCGCCGCCCACCCGGTCATTTCTGAAGTCGGTGGGCAGGTCGAGCAGGTCGACGAGCCAGTCGAGCATGACCTGTTCCACCTCCGTACAGGCCGGGCTCGTGGCCCAGAGCATTCCCTGGACTCCCAGTCCGGAACTGAGCAGGTCGCCGAGGACGGAGGGGCCGGAGGCGTTGGCCGGGAAGTAGGCCATGAAGCGCGGATGCTGCCAGTGCGTGATGCCGGGGAGGATCACCTCGTCGAGGTCAGCCAGCACTGACGCGATCCAGTCGGCACCGCGCGTCTGCGGGGGATGTGCCGGCAGCTGCGAGCGGATCTGGCCGGGCTCGGCCCGCGAGAGAACCGGCAGCCCCTCGATGCGCTCCCAGTAGCCGGCGATCCACTCGAGGAGCCGGCCACCATGTTCCCGGAACTGATCGGGGCTCATGTGCCCCGCTACTGAGGAACTCATGCCGGCACGCTAACCAAGTCATCGGATTGACGACCAAGGTGCCGGGTGTGGGAGTCGAACCCACACGCCCTTTCGGACAGTGCCTTTTGAGGGCACCATGTCTTCCATTCCATCAACCCGGCGTGATCGCGACTCTATCGTCGCTCAATCTCGCTGACCTAGGCCCGCTCTCGCGCCCGCCTCAGCCGGGTCCGGTCGGGGGACACGGAGGCAGCGGATCCGATTACGCTCCCCCACGTGAACCATGCTGAGCCGGCGACGCCGGAGGCCGAAGCCGGTCGGCGGGTCCTGATCGCCGAGGACGAGGCCCTGATCCGCCTCGACCTCAAGGAGATGCTCGAGGAAGAGGGCTACCGCGTGGTCGGCGAGGCGGGCGACGGCGCCCAGGCGGTCGACCTGGCGGCTGAGCTGCGCCCGGACCTCGTGATCCTGGATGTGCAGATGCCGGTCATGGATGGGCTCACCGCCGCTGAGCGAATTGCCGCAGATCGGATTGCGCCCGTGGTCATCCTGACCGCGTTCAGCCAGCGGGACCTGGTCGAGCGGGCCCGATCGGCCGGCATCATGGCCTACCTGGTGAAGCCCTTCCAGAAGCACGACCTGGTGCCGGCGATCGAAATGGCGGTCTCGCGCTACCAGGAGGCCACCGCCCTCGAAGCGGAAGTCAGCGACCTCACCGAACGCCTCGAGTCACGCAAGGCGATCGATCGCGCCAAGGGGCAGCTGATGGCACAGCACTCCTGGTCTGAACCGGAGGCCTTCCGCTGGATCCAGCGCACCGCCATGGATCGACGCAAGTCGATGCGAGCCATCGCGGAGGCCGTTTTGGCCGGGGATGAGAGCGATAGTTGAAAGTGGTCCGGGTGCGCGGCATTTCCCCCTAAACTGGCTCACACCCGGCAGAATCATGCCCGGAGGGCCGTGCGTGGTCACGGCTCGGTCACGTCTGCCGCTCAGAGCTGGCCTGGACGTGACTAGTTCTCATCCGACGGACTACGGTGACGCCGTGCCGCCCTCCGGGCGGATATTGATGACGCCCGACTAGGGCCTGCATGAACACAGGAGTCACCGGATGGTCAACGGCAAACTAGGGCGCATCGCCGCCATATCCACTGCCCTTCTGCTCGCCGCCAGCGCGTGTGGCGGCAGCGACGATGATGGCGGGGGCGGCGGCGGCGGTACGGACGAGGCCAAGCAGGTCAACGTCTACGGTTCCGACGGCAACATGGGTAACGCGCTCGGGGAGAAATTCACCGAGCCGGGATCCCTCGCCAACATGCGTGGTACGACACCGCTGACCGAACTCAGCGAGGACTTCAAGAATCGTCTGCTCGAGGTCGACCCGGCCCTGGTCGACTTCAACTATGCGGCAGAGACTTATGACGCGATCGTCCTGGCGTCCCTGGCTGCTGAGACCGCACGCACCAACGCCGCGACCACTTTCGCGCCCTTCGTCAACGGTTTGACCACCGGCGGAGAGGTGTGCACGGACTTCGCCACCTGCCTGGCGATCGTCCAAGCTGGCGGCGATGTCGACTTCGATGGCTTCTCGGGTCCACTGGCCTTCACGGACCCAGGTGAGCCCGCGGCGGCCTCGTTCGGCATCCTGTCCTTCGGCGAGGACAACCTGATCGACAACGATCTGACCGAGTTCGTCTTCGGCGGTGACCCGGCAAACGCCACCACCGTCGAGCCACCAGCGGCGCCGGACTACTCCACGGCTGCAACTGGCGGGCCATTGGTCGTCGGCACGCTGCTGCCGCTGACTGGAAACCTGGCATTCCTCGGCCCACCTGAGGTTGCCGCGGCCAAGCTCGTGATCAATGACATCAACGCCTCGGGCGGCGTGCTCGGTCAGCCAGTCACGCTGATCGAGACCGACTCCGGTGACACCTCGACCGACACGGCAAACGTGTCGGTGGACCGGCTGCTCCAGGCCGGCGCCAACGTGATTGTCGGCGCGGCGTCTTCCGGTGTGACCAAGACCGTGATCGACAAGATCACCGGTGCTGGTGTCATGCAGATCTCGCCGGCCAACACGTCCGACGAGTTCACCACGTACAACGACAACAACCTGTACTTCAGGACCGCACCGCCGGACTTGCTGCAGGCTAAGGCTCTGTCGGACCTCATTCTCGCGGACGGCAACAACAGCGTCTCGATCATCGCGCTGAATGACCCGTACGGAACCGGCCTGGCCGCGAACCTGCGGGAGAACCTGATCAGTGCTGGTCTGGCTGAGAGTGATGTTCCGGAAGTGATCATCTACGACCCAGCGGCAACTTCGTACCGGACGGAGGTCGGCGAAATGGCTGACTTCAATCCGGACGCGGTCGTCGTCATCGGATTCGATGAGTCGTCGAAGATCATCGAGGAAATGAACGCGCAGGGTATCGGCCCAGCGGCTGCGTAACAGTTTCATCGCTTAGGCAGGGAGCCCGGCATCGAACTGATGCCGGGCTCCCTGCTGTTCACAGGGCTACGCCGAGAGAGGACCGCTGATGCCTGCCGCCGAACCGACCATTCTCGCGACGTCGGGTGGCCTGCTACCGGGCACGCGGAGCCGACTGGCCCTTGGGCCCCTGATCACCCACGCCATCGAGCTTTCCGGCGTCACCGGTCGGACACCGGTCCTTGTTCATCTCGGTACGGCCAATGGGGACCAACGCTGGTTCAACGCCGAGTTCGACGAGGCGGCAAGGACCGCCGGCGTCGACGTGGCACATCTCAACCTGTTCCCGATGCCTTCGGTGGACTTGCCCGAGGATCTCCTGCTCGGCGCTGACCTGGTCTGGGTCGGTGGCGGGTCGGTGGCCAACCTGCTGGCGCTGTGGCGGTTGCATGCCATCGATGGGCCACTCCGACGGGCTTGGGAGGCCGGCGTCGTGCTGGCCGGAGTCAGTGCCGGTTCGATCTGCTGGCACCGCGGCGGAACGACAGACTCCTTCGGCCCAGAGCTGCGGCCGGTCACCGACGGGCTGGGCTTCCTGCCGTACGGGAACGGAGTGCACTACGACTCGGAGGCCGCCAGACGTCCGCTGGTACACGAATTGGTCGGTGCCGGCGTCCTGCCGCGTACCTATTGCACTGACGACGGTGTGGGGCTGCTCTACCGGGGCCAGCAGTTCGTCGGTGCGGTCACCGAAGTGCCGGGCAAGGGCGCATATGTCGTGGAGTCTGACCAGACCGGACAGGTGCGCGAGGAGCGGATCGAGCCCGAACGCGTGACCTGAGCCCGCGGCTTGCCTACTTGGTGGTCGCCAGCGTTCCCAGGTAGAGCTCGATGACCTTCGGGTCGTGCATCAGGTCCTGGCCGGTGTTGGTGTAGGCGTTGCGGCCCTGGTCCAGCACGTAGCCGCGGTCACAGATCTGCAGGCAGCGACGGGCATTCTGCTCGACCATGATGATCGAGACGCCGGTGGCGTTGATTCGCCGGCACCGAATGAAGACTTCATCCTGATAGGCGGGCGAGAGTCCCGCAGATGGCTCGTCGAGCAACAGCACGGAGGGCTCCATCATCAGTGCCCGGCCCATGGCCACCATCTGTCGTTCCCCGCCGGACAGCGCACCGGTCTTTTGCTTGCGACGATCACCGAGCATCGGGAAGAGCTCGGCGCAGAAGTCAAAGCGTTCCTGGAACTTCTTCGAGCGCAAGTAGATTCCCATTTCGAGGTTTTCCTCGATGGTCAGCGATGGGAAGACGTTGTTGTTCTGCGGTACGTATCCGACGCCGTCGGCGACGAGTTTGTGCGCTGGTGCGGAGGTGATGTCCTCGCCGCGCAGGGTCACGGATCCGGACCGCACTGGGATGAGCCCGAACAGGGCCTTGAGCAGTGTGGACTTTCCGGCCCCGTTGGGGCCGATGATCCCGACCAGTTCGCCGTCGTTGAGGAAGAAGTCGGCACCGCGCAGGATGTTCACTCCTGGGATGTAACCGGCCACCAACTCGTCGGCCCGAAGCAGCGCGCCCGTGGCCAGCTTGACGTGCTCTTCCCGGGTCGCCGCGCGCTCGGCCGGAGTCATGTCCGGGCCGGCAGAGGTGCGCTCAGGTGCTGCGGTGTCTGCGGCGGCCACATCGGTCTCGGGGCCGTCGTCGGCTGGCGGCGGGGTGGGGGCGAGCGAGGAAGGCGCTGCGGGCTCGGGCGGCTGGTTCTCGGTCATCTAGAGGCCTCGCGTCGTCTCAGTGGGGAGGTCGGCATCCTCGGCCCGTTCGGCGGCGATGGCTACCTCCGCCTCGGCGAGCACCAACTCTTCTTCCTCGACGGAGAGCGGCGCGTCGTGGTGCGCGCCGAGGTAGGCGTCCACGACCGCCTTGTTCTGCGAGATGGATTCGGGGGGACCTTCGGCGATCACCCGACCGGCGGCCATGACCACAACCCAGTCGCTGATGTCCCGTACGACGTCCATGTCGTGCTCCACGAAGATCACGGTCATGCCCTCCGAACGGAGGTTCTTGACGTGTTCGAGCAGGCTCTGGGTCAGGGCGGGGTTCACTCCGGCCATCGGCTCGTCGAGCATCACGACCTTCGGCTGGCTCATCAGCGCCCGGGCCATCTCCAGCAGCTTGCGCTGCCCGCCGGACAGTGTTCCGGCGAAGTCCTGCGCCTTGGCATCGAGCTTGAACCTGGTCAACAGGTCCATCGCTCGGCCTTCGATCTCCTTCTCCTGCGACCTCCACCCGGGCAGCAGGGCCGGGAGGAACTTCTCGCCCGTCTGGCCCTGCGCGCCGAGCTTCATGTTCTCGAGCACCGTCAGCCGGGACAGCGCCTTGGTCAACTGGAAGGTGCGCACGACCCCGAGGCGGGCGACCTGGTGCGGCTTGAGCCGCCCCAAGGACTTGCCGTCGTATGTCCACTGACCGGTATTGGGCTGATCGAATCCGGTGAGCAGGTTGAACATGGTGGTCTTGCCGGCACCGTTCGGACCGATCAGGCCGGTGATGCAGCCACGTTGGAACTCGAGGTGCTCGACGGCCACGGCGGTGAGTCCCCCGAAGGAGCGGACCAGGTCGTCCACGATGATGGTCGCGTCGGGCTTCGGCACCCCGATGTCCCACGGGAGACCGTGGAGGGGGTGCGCTACGTCAGTGGGCATCGAGCACAATCTCCCTGCGATCGCCGATGATCCCCTGGGGCCGGAAGATCAGTAACAACATCAGCCCGAGGCCGACCAGGACAAAGCGGATGTTGGCGACATCGGGTGCGCTCAGGATCTCATCCGGAATGAAGCCGTTGCGGATCAGGGCCGCAAGTCCCGCGTCGGTGAAGGCGATGATGAACCAGAGAATCATCGATCCGATGATCGGGCCGAGGACCCGTGCGGTGCCGCCGAGGATCAGCGCCGCGTAAGCAAGGAACGTGTTCGCGTTCTGGAACTGGTCCGGGTTGGCCGACCCGGTGGCCAGAACCAGGATCATTCCACCGAAGGCGGCGATGATCCCACCGAGGATCAGCGACTGCATCTTGTAGGAGTAGACGTTCTTTCCGAGGGACCGGACCGCGTCCTCGTCCTCCCGGATGGACTTGAGCACCCGACCCCACGGGCTGCGCATCAACTGCCAGATCAGCAGGCTGAACAGCGTGACGAGGAGCCAGCCGACCAGGCATGCCCAGATCTCGCGGCCGGTCCACGTGGAGCCGAGGAAGTCATACGTCCGCTGGGTCTCGAACGGTGCGAGGTCGTAGAAGCCCTGACCGAAGCCGGAAAGACCGCGGGTGGCACCGGTGATCGGCGTGGCCGGGGTCGAGCGGAATACCAGCCGCAGGATCTCGGCCGCGGCGATCGTCACGATCGCCAGATAGTCGGCGCGTAGCCGCAGGGTCGGCAGACCCAGCAGCAGAGCGAGGACGAACGCTGCGACGACCCCGATGATCACGCCGACGATCAACGGCAGGCCCCACATGGACACCGAGATGGCCACGCCGTACCCGCCCAGCAGAGCGAAGGCGATCTGACCGAAGTTCAGCAGGCCGGTGTAGCCGAAGTGCAGGTTGAGACCGACGCCCATCAGCGCGAAGAACACCGCAGATTGGCTGACCAGGGACTTGACGCTCAGCGCCAGGATGTCGAGGAACTCACTCATGTCAGTAGCCCGCCTAACCGACTCGCGCTCGGCTACCGAGGATCCCCTGTGGTCGCACCACGAGAATCACGATCAGCAACAGCAGGCCCCCCACGTACTTCAATTCGTCCGCGATGACCAATGTGGACAGTTGCACGAACACGCCGACGATGATGCTGCCGAGCAACGCGCCGTACGCCGTGCCGAGCCCACCGAGGGTGATTCCGGCGAACATGAGCAGCAAGAGCTTGAAGCCCATATCCCAGGAGACCTCATCGGAGAGGCCGAACAGGACACCGCCGAGGGTGGCCAGGGCGCCGCCGACGATCCAGACGAACCGGATGACGCGGTCGACGTTGATGCCGGACGAGGCAGCCAGGTCGCGGTTGTCGGAGACAGCACGCATCGCTTTGCCGATCTTGGTGCGCTGCAGCATCAACGCGACCAAGACGAGGACGACGAGGGAGATGAGGATCGAGTACAGATCCTTGTCGGTGAGCGAAACCGGGCCGTAGTCGACCGCGCGCTGTCCGCGATAGTCGGAGTAGGGCTGCGAGCGCCCACCGAACACGATGTTGAGGATGTAGCGCAGGCCCAACGACAGACCGATCGAAATGACCAGCATGGCGACCAGACCACTGCCGCGTCGTCGCAACGGCCCCCATAACAAGACGTCGTTGAGCCAACCGACGACGCCGCCCACAACCATCGCGATCGCCGTAGCGAGGATCAGTGGGACACCGGCCGAGACATTCAGGAACCACGCGACGATGGCGCCGATGGCCACCAGTTCACCGTGCGCGAAGTTGGTGAGGCCGGTCGTGCCGAAGATCAAGGACAGGCCGACTGCACAGATCGCGATGAGCAACCCGAACCGCAGCCCTTCGACGAGTAGCTGGGGAATCCGGCCCGCGCCACCGCCGCCGCCGGTCGTGCCGTCGGACAGAGCGAAGGCAACCCGGACCACTTGACCTTCGGCGACCGTTACATCGCGTTCCGGGGCGGCCGCGGTGACGCCCTCGGGTAGATCGTCGGTGTTGATCGTGACCGTGTAGTCGCCGGGCCCGGGGACTTCGGCCTCGAACTGGCCTTTGTCATTGGTACTGCCCTGGTCCACCTCAGTGCCGCTGTCGTCGGTGACCGTGACCTCGACGCCCTCGATCGGACCGGATCGGCTGGTGGCCAGCGTCATGGCGATCATTTCGCCTTCGGCGTGCGCTGGCGTCCGGTCAGCCAAGGCCAGACCCAGGAAGACCGCGAGTCCGCTGACCACGACCACGAGTGCCCGAGCTGCCCACTGCCCAGGAACACCTGAGCGCAGCACCATCAACACGGGGCACTCCGACGTGACTCGACGCGTACCGGTAGATCAAGTTCCCAGGCCATCAGACTCTTCTCGAGAGGTCGGCGATCCGGACGGGACAGTAGCGGACCGCTGTTACGGCGAGAAGCTTTCGTCCCTGCGGAGTTTGGAATGGGGCGGAAACGGGGTCCCCGGCATGCAGAGGTTGTCAGGGAGCATTGCCTCAGGCACGCTGAGCACCGTCGACACTGGCCGAGCCCGGCCATGTGCCCGCGCGACCCTGACGGTTGGGTGCCAACCGCCAGAGAGGAGCCCACGTGCCTCGGTGCGGGATCATGGTCCGCCCGGCCGAGCCAGAGGACCTCGACGACGTCGCGCGCCTCGTGGACACCGTGGTCCAGACCATGCCGGGACCTCGACAGGCGGCCGGCCGGGTGACCACCGGAGCCGACCGCTTCGGCCGGCTCCTCACAGATCCTGACGCCCAACTGCTCGTCGCCTGGCTGGCCGACGGCACGCGCGCCGGCGCGGCGATGGTCGCGGTGGATCCCGTCTCGATGGCCCTCGGTGGGCTCACGCTGTGCGTCGTCCTGGTCGTGGATGAGAACTCCCGCCAGCGAGGGGTCGGACGGGAGTTGGTGTCGGCCGTGGCTCGGTACGCCGACGAAGCCGGTGCTGACGCGGTGACCGTGTCATTGCCTCCGGGCAACCGCGAGGCCCACCGGTTCTTCGCCCGACTGGGCTTCGTCCCGCTCGTGACCCACCGGATCGCCTCGGTCTCACAACTGGTGCGCGCACTCGCTCCCGGGGAGATTGCGGCCGAGCGTCGGCAGAGCGTGCTGTTGCGGGCCCGGCGGCCTTTCGGCCGCCGACACGCACCCCTGGCCGAAGTGCGCATGACCGCACCCCTGCGGATCGACCGCCCGATCACCTGACGCCGGCCACCGGACGCGAATCAGCGCTCAGTCTCCCGGTGGGCGAGCCCGGACCAAGCACCGCAGCCGGACGGTGCACAGCAGCTTGCCGCCGTCGTCGGTCATCTCGATCTCGTGGCTGGTCAGCGTGCCGCCGAGGTGGATGTTGCGACAGACCGCCGTGATCGTGCCGGTGTGCGCCGCGCGGTGGTAGCTCGCGTTCAGCTCGATCCCGACCACGACTCGTTCGGGCCCCACCGATAGGGCCGCGGAGGTTGATCCGAGCGCCTCTGCCAACACACAGAAGGCGCCGCCGTGCACGATGCCGTACGGCTGCTGATTGCCTTCGGCGGGCATTGTCGCGGCCAGCCGGTCGGGATTCCAGTCGGTGACCTGGATCCCCATCCGGTCACACAACGGGCCGAGCGTCAGGCCGGTGATCCAGGCTGGCGGTTGATGCAATGAGGGCGGCGAAGCTGTCACACCGCGACCCTAGAGTGGTGGCCGTGAGCGTCATCAGCCAGAGTGCAGCGGACCAGCCTTCGGTCGACGAGGAACAGTCGGCGCTGCCGACCGAACCGGCAAGGCTCTTGCTCGTGGACGGGCATTCGATGGCCTACCGGGCGTTCTACTCCCACCCGGTGGAGAACTTCTCCACCACGACGGGTCAGCCGACCAATGCGGTGTACGGCTTCACGTCAATGCTGATCAAAGTGCTCACTGACGAGGCGCCCACACACATCGCGGTTGCCTTCGACGTGTCCCGCACCACCTTCCGCAACGAGATCTATGCCGACTACAAGGCGAACCGGTCCAAGTCCCCAGATGACTTCCGTGGCCAGGTCAGTCTCATCCAGGAGGTGCTGGCGGCGCTGAAGATCAGCGCCATCGAGGTGGACGGCTACGAGGCCGACGACGTCATCGCCACCCTGACCACCGAGGCGACCGAAGCTGGTATGGAAGTCCTGATCTGCACCGGGGATCGGGACGCCCTGCAACTGGTCAATCCCATGGTGACGGTGCTCTATCCGCACCGAGGGGTCACCGGGATGACGCGCTTCACTCCCGAGGAGGTGCAGTCGAAGTACGGGCTCTCGCCGGCCCAATACCCCGACTTCGCCGCGCTCCGCGGGGATCCGTCGGACAACCTGCCCGGCATTCCGGGCGTGGGCGAGAAGACTGCTGCCAAGTGGATCCGTGAATACGGGTCGCTCGACGAACTGGTGGACCGGGTCGACGAGGTGCCCGGAAAGATCGGCGATGCACTTCGCGCCAACTTGGCGTCTGTGCTGCAGAACAGTCGGCTGACCCAACTCATCCGCGACGTCCCGCTGGCCGAGCGACCGGAAGATCTGCGCTGGACCAGCTGGGACCGCGAGCAGGTGCACCAGCTGTTCGACAACCTCCAATTCCGGGTCTTGCGCGATCGCCTGTTCACCGACCTGAGCGCCGACGAGCCCTCGCCCGAGGGCGGATTCGACGTGACCGTGGACGAGATAGCACCGGGCGGCCTCGGTGCCTGGCTGGACCTCCACGGTCGCGGTGCGCACGCGATTGGAATTGCTCCAGAGGGCCATTGGGGCAGGGGTACGGGAACGCTCGAAGCCCTGGCACTGTCCACTGTGGCCGGACGTGGCGCGCATGTACGGATGGCGGAGCTCACCCCAGAGGATGAGAAGGCGCTCGCGGACTGGCTCTCCGATGAATCGGCCGGCAAGGCGATCCACGACCTCAAGGGACCTCTGCTCGCGGCGTGGGCGCGCGGCCTGGACATCCAAGGGGTCAGCAGCGACACGATCCTCGCTGCCTATGTCGCGATGCCCGGGCAGCGCTCCTTCGATCTGACCGACCTCGTCATGCGCTACCTCAAGCGCGATCTGGCACCGACGGCCGGCGACACCGGTCAGCTCACGTTGGACGGCGGCCAGGAGGCGGCGGACGTCGAACGCGCCGAGCAGGGGGTTCGCACGGCCATGGCCGTCTCGGAGCTGGCCGATTCACTCGGCGATTGGCTCGATGGTCGAGGCGGCACGCGCCTGCTGGCCGAGATGGAGCTGCCGCTGGCTCGCGTGCTCGCCCGCATGGAGCGGGCCGGCATCGCCATCGATCTGGCGAAGTTGACCGGTCTGCAGCGGGAGTTCGCTGATGCCGTGGCCGCCGCCGCCGAAGACGCCTACGCCGTCATCGGGCAACAGATCAATCTCGGCTCAACCAAGCAGCTGCAGATCGTGCTCTTCGACGACCTCGGTCTGCCCAAGACCAAGCGGATCAAGACCGGCTACACGACCGATGCGGAGTCGTTGACCACGCTGCTGGAGCAGACCGGGCACCCATTCCTCGAACACCTCATGAGACACCGTGACGTGACGCGCCTTCGGACGGTGATCGACGGTCTGATCCCGATGGTCGACGACGTCGGGCGCATCCACACCACGTTCCAGCAGACTGTCGCGGCGACGGGACGGCTGTCCTCTGCCGACCCCAACCTGCAAAACATCCCGATCCGCACCGCGGAAGGGCGCCGGATCAGGGAGACATTCGTCGTCGGCCCCGGCTACGAGTCGCTGATGACCGCGGACTACAGCCAGATCGAGATGCGCATCATGGCGCACCTGTCCGAGGACGCCGGCCTGATCGAAGCCTTCGAGTCCGGGGAGGACCTGCATACCTTCGTGGCCTCTCGGGCGTTCTCGATCCCTGTCGATCAGGTCGATCCCGAGATGCGTCGGCGGATCAAGGCGATGAGTTATGGCCTTGCCTACGGCTTGTCTGCCTATGGCCTGTCACAGCAGCTCCGGATCTCCCCGGAAGAGGCCAGGGCACACATGGAGGCCTACTTCGAGCGGTTCGGCGGGGTTCGTGACTATCTGCGCGACATCGTCGACCAGGCCAGGATGACCGGCTACACCGAGACGATCTTCGGGCGGCGCCGGTATCTGCCGGACCTGACCAGCGACAACCGGCAGCGGCGGGAGATGGCCGAGCGGATGGCGTTGAACGCGCCGATTCAGGGCTCGGCCGCCGACATCATCAAAGTGGCCATGCTCGGAGTCGACGCCGCGCTGGCCGAGGCGCGCCTCACATCCCGGATGGTGCTGCAGGTGCACGACGAGCTCGTGCTCGAGATCGCGCCCGGCGAACAGGACGCCGTCGAGACCCTCGTCCGGGCTCAGATGGCCTCGGCCGCGCAGTTGTCCGTGCCCTTGGAAGTCTCGGTCGGCTTCGGCGCGAGTTGGGATGCCGCGGCGCACTGAAACATCTGAAGCGGCCGCGGCCGAGCCTGGATCACAACGTGGCCGGGGTAAGGGTGGCCAGCTCGATGATCGTCGTGGGCTGGGCGGCGGGGTGGCCCGCGATCAGGTCGACGAGATCACCGATCGCCGCCAGGTCCGCCGCATCGCTGACGGCGTGGTGCAGCATCACGCCGACCGGGTCACCCGCGACCACCCCTTGAGCAAGCCGCTGTCCGAGTTCCGGCCGGGTCCAGCGGACTCCCTTGGTGTGGCCGAACCAATCAATCGTCACTGGGACCTCGACCAGATCGGGCCGGTTCAGCTTGGGTGCGGTCTGGTCGCGGGAGAGGACTTCGAATCCCTGAGCAACCAGGACGTCCCCGGTATCGGAGGTGCAGCGGTTCCAAGGTGGGGTGAACACCTTGTCCACGGCCTCGCCGAACGCCTCGTGCAGCGCGAGCTGACCATGCGCGATATCGGACTGCTGGGCGTAGGAGTCCCGGCTTGGGCCGAACTCGTGTTTGCGCCCGGCCGGCTCGTGGTTGACGTGGGCGTAGCCGTGCTGATGCAGGCGGATCGACCCGGCCGCGGTGCGCGCCAGGAGACTGGCTCGTAAGGAAGCGGTCAGGGCAGCTGGGATGACCGCGACGTCGATGCGGACTCCCTTGGCGGCTACGACGTCGAGCAATGCGGTCAGGCGGGCGTCGTCCCAACCTGCGTCGTCGTCGCGGAAGAACACCGGACACCGACTGTCGGAGGCGTCCAGCGCGGCGCGCACGGGGTCGAGCCAGCTCTGCGTCATGAGGCGGCCCGGGAGTAGTCGCCGACTCCGGCGAGTTCGGCGATCAGCGCCGCCGAGCCGGCGGCGCCGTCGAGGTTCAAGCCGAGATCAGGCGGCGGGGCCGAGGCGGTCCTGATCAGCTCGTCGACCAGTCGCGCCACATGCAGTCCAGTCGGTTCCAACATCGTGAGGACGCCGAGCGCGGACAGGCGTTCGGTCCGGCGCCGTTGCTCGTCCTCGGCACCCTCTGAAAACGGGACCACTACAGCAGGCGTTCGGGCGCGGAGGATGTCCATGGTCGTGTTGTAGCCGCCCTGGCTCAACGACACGCGTGATCTGCGCATCTCGAGGCAGAGGTCGTCGACCCGGCGGACGGCGGTCAAGTGCGGGGAGCGGGCAGCTTCGCGCTGTAGCCACGCCCACACCGGCTCGGGGAGGAATGGTCCGGCCACCACGGTGGTGTGCAGGCCGCTCCGTGCGTACACCATCTCGTGCGCCTCCACTGCGGCCCGGACCAGCGGCTCACCGACCATGCCGCCCCCCGAGGACACCAGCACGCGGGGGAGCGTTGTCGCGTTCTCGGCGGCCGGCGCCGCGGGCGGGGCAACGAAGCCGGTGTAGTGCACCGGCACCGTCAGCGGCGTGTGCGGCCGGAAGGACTCTTCGAGGCGGACGAACGCCGGGTCGGCATGCACGAGTACTGCGTCGAACCATTGATTCGCGCGCTGGCAGACCCGTTCGTCATAGGCAGTCTGATCGCGGCGCTGGTTGACCAGGATGTCCCGAAGGCTGCAGACGACGATGGGCGCCGTCGGACCCTGGCGCGTGGCCGCGTCGAGCAGCGGGAGCAACTCGAATTCGAACTTCTTCCGTCCGAATGGGTACATCTCGACGAGGACCACGCCGGGCGCAACGTCGGCGAAGGTCTTCAGCACGATCCGACGCCGTCGATCGCATGCCTGATCGACGGTGAGGGTGGCGTCATGACTGACGAGTCGGTTGTCCGCGTCGTGTCCGAGCGGCGGCAGATTCACGACCGAGACACCGCGCGGAACGGTCGTGCCATCCGGAAAGCGGCCGCCGTTGAGCAGCGTCACAGCAAAGCGTTCCGCCAGGCCGCCGGCAAGGCGCAGGGACCGGGCCAGGTGTCCGAGACCCAGCGAGTGCTGGCAGTAGAACAGCAAGCGTGGCGTCACGGTCGACGGCCTCCGCACAGCGTCGTCAGTCCGGCCGCGAGGAGCGAGTCGAGTTGCGCGAGCACCTCAGGGTGCACGCGATTGACCGCGCGCATCGAGCGCTCGACGAGTACCGCCGCAGCTGTGTGCCAGGCGAGCGACACGGCGTCGGGGAGCGGTCGCACCGTGGAGTAGCCGTCGAGGAACGCGCCGGCGAGGTCGTCGCTGTCACTGCGGTCGATGTCACTGCCGTCCCTGGTAATCCCGTCGATGCCGTCGCCGTCGACCAGCCTCGCCTGAATCAAGCGGGCCAAGAAGCTGCCGACATCCGCTGCGGCCGGACCGATTCCGGCCTGGTCCAAGTCGATCAGGGCCACGTGATCGCCCTGCACCAACGCGTTCTTCGGGTGGCAATCACCATGCAGCAGCACCCGACGCGCCGGCGAAGGCTGCCTGGTCGCCAGGGCATCGGCCAACCGGCGGGACGCATCCGCCACATCCGGCCGAGCCACGCCGATCAGCTCGGCGGTGTGCCTGATGCGAGTCATGTCCAGCCGCCGAAATCGCGAGAACGGCTGCGGTAGAGCCGGGATCGATGTCGTGTCCGCTTCGAAAGGGGCATCGTGCAACGTCGCAATGGCTGCGCCGAGGGAACGCAGCGCCGGGGCTACAGACGCCACCTCGAGCTGATCCCACTGTCGACCGGGCATGGCTTCCATCAGCAGGGCGGAGTGTGTGTCCGACCACCACAGCGGCTTCGGCGATGACACATCGGTAGCGCTGTGTCCAAGTGCGCGTTCGACCATGGCGTAGCGCCGCGCCAGGCTCCGCAGGTCAGTGGTGCCGGGCGCGTACGCCTTGACGTAGGCAGACACGGCACCGTCGCGGCCGATCGCGCGCAGAGTGACCGAGCGCTCGGGTGCGTACTCAACAACCTCACTGGAGGTCCACCGCGGTACGCCGACCAGCGGTGCGGCCAGATCGAAGGTTGGTCGCAGCAGTGCGTCCAAACCCCGGAGCCGTCGGTCATTGGGGAATGTCCACCAGACGGTGTCCAGGAGGGGGTCATGCGTGACTGCGCGCAACTCACCTACGGGTATGAGGTCCGGGGCGGCCCGGCGAACGGCGGATGTGGCCGCCGGCGTGCCAGCCGGGAATGCGCGGCCGGCAACGACGAAGGTCCGCCCGGCGATCTCGAGCCGGTAGACCACGCGAAGGCTCTCGCCGATTCGGTACTTCGCGCGGATCAGCACGCATTTGTCCACGCCGAGCTGACCGTTGCGGCCGAGCAGGCCGGAGAGGCGATCACTGACCGCCCCCGGGTCCAGGAGGAGATCGCGACTGGGCAGCGCCGGGTCCGGCATCAGGCGGAGGCGCTGCTGCGTGGTCAACATGGCAACGATGTCCGGTCGGCTGACAGCTCCTCGGTGGCCCACCAGATCCGGTCCGGTTCTGCGCCCGGCCGGATCACGTCCACCTCGACGTGTCCTTGACGGCTCGAGGCGCGCACGGTCGCGTCCCCCGCTCCGGGAAGCATCACGGTGATCAGGTCGGCGTCAGTGCGGTCCGGGGCACCGACGACGACGATGGGGGCCGGGTGTTTCGTGCCGTACGTCGGTGCCACCCAACCCTGTTCGAGGCTCACCTGTCCCGCGCCGGCGGGAACGATGAAGGTGCATTCGGGTGCCCGTACCGTCGTCTGGTCTGCGGCAACCTCGACGACGACGCGCCCCAGCGCGGCGGCCGGAAGATGCCACCTGGCCGCATAGGAGTGGACGCTGTGCGCGGTCAGCCGGTCGTGGATCACCCAGTAGTCGTCGTCAACCAGGACAAGGGTGCGGGTGTGTTCGGCGTCATAGCTTGGACTTTCGACCCGTCCCCGGAGCACATCCAGGCCCGGTCGGGTCAATCGGCCGACGAGTCCGGCCAAGGACGTTTTCCCCTTTGGCTTTCCAGGACGAAACGGCGTCTGGTCCAGTCCGTCGACGCAGACCGTGTTGTGCGCGGCAGTGCCCTTGAACCAGTGTCGCCAGTCGCTGCTCGGGTCATATGTGAATCGGCCCGGATCTACCACCAGCGGCCGACCGCCCGCTGCCATGACGACGGAGAGCTGGTCATAGTGGCCGTGGCCGCCGTCACCGAGGGGTCCGCAGTCGAAAACGCACCAGAGTTCATCACCGTAGGCCCGCTCGCGGTTGCCCCAGCCGCTGCGCTGCACGTGATACCCGCCGATCGGAAAGCTGGCGTGCCGCTGCGCCGGTGGACTCCCGGCTTGTCCCGCGGAAGCTACCCAGAGCAGATCAGGCCGGTGCAGAACCTGCGCCGCCACCGCGAGTAGCGAGCCGAAGTCGCCCTCGTCCCCGTCGGAGAGGGCAGGCGTCGTCCCGCCCGGAGATTGCAGATGCATGAGGAATTCGCAGCCGAGGGCGACCCGCTGCAGCAGCGCCGGAGGAACTGGAAGTCCTGCCCGGCGCGCGTTGGCGATCGCTCCGAGGAATGACCGCAACACGATCGCGTGGTAGTCGGTGCTGCACTCGCGATGGACTCCGTCGAGCCAGATGTCGGCACGAGCATTGCTTGCCAGGTCCTCGAGCGCGCGACGAGCAGCCGGGTGATCGCTGAATGCCAACGCGACCAGGAGCAGGGTGTAGAGCTCGAGGGTGCGGTGGTTTCGTTCGGGGGTCAGGTGCCCAGCCAGACGTTCCGTGTCGGCGGCCAGCCGACTGCGGAGCCGCTCGGCCAAGCCAGGGCGCAGGCCCGGGAAGCCGGGAACGTCGGCGAATGCCTGCCATGCGTACAGCCAGTTCTGCATGCGTCGCGCGGAGACATCGGAGGTGTCGTAGCCGACGGGTACCTGTGCGCAAAACGATTCGACCAGGTCCTCCCACGTGGCCAGAAAGTCGTGTTCACCGGTTGCGGCATAGGCGTGGGCAAGGTGCAGCCCCTCGAAGGACTTGACCCATTCGATGCGCCACTCCACGTCAGTGGTCGGCTCGGCAAGCCAGTCCGGGTGCCGCCCGAGATCCAGGGCCGTCCCGAAGTGGGTGAACCGACCGGCGGTGGCATCTCTTGCCAGGGACAGATCGCGATACAGGTGATCGACCAGACAGATCACCGGCGCCAGCAGCGTCCGTGGCGGCGCGACCGACGTCATCGCCGTGCCCGTACGAAGAGGTCGGCCATCTGGCGGGCCAGCACGTCACCGTCGAAGCGCTCCGACACGGTCGTCGTTCCCGCTGCCGCGAGCCGGGTGCGCAGCTGGGGATCTTTGGCCATCCGAAGCAGCGCATCCGCGAATGCGGCCGGGTCATCCGGGGGCACCAGTAGCCCGTTGTCGCCATCGTGCACGAGCTCGGGAATGCCCGACACCGTCGTGGACACCACGGGGAGCCCGGCCGCCATGGCCTCGACCAACACGTTGGGAATCCCGTCCCGGTCCCCGTCGTCCTCGACGCGGCAGGCCAGGGCGAAGACGTCCGCGTGCCGGTAGAGCGAGTGCAGGTCCTCCTGACTACGGGGGCCGAGCAGGGAGACCGTGTCTTCGAGGCCGCGTGACGCGACGAGTTCCCGAATGTTTGCCGCGTCCGCTCCGTCGTCGCCGACGATCGAGAGGGCTACGTCCAGGTCGCGTTCGCGCAACAGCGCGACGGCTTCGACCAGGACACCGAAGCCCTTCTTGGGCACCAGTCGGCCGACGCTGACGATCCGGATCCGCTCACCGCCGTGGGCGACAGCAGAGCGGGCTGTATCCGAAGGAGCCGCGGAGAGAATCCGGGCGAAGTCGGCGTTGAGCCCGTGGTAGATCAACCGCACATCGGCACGTGGAGCGATCCCGAGCAGGTGGTCACGGTTGGCGCTCGTACACGTGACCACGAAGGCAGCAGCACGCAGCTTCCGGGCAAGTAACCCCGCCGGGTTGAGGCTCTCCCGATAGATGTCCTTGGCATGTCCGGTGAACGAGAACGGCACGCCGGTCAACATCGCGGCGAGCCACGCGACCGTCGTCGTTCCGTGCGCGAAGTGCGCGTGCAGGTGTATGACGTTGCCAGACCCACGGACCCGGTCGGCCACTTCGACCGCCTGGAGCAATTCCTTGACGTAGATCGACCGTGGGCGCCAGCCCTTGCGGGCGCGGACGGCTTGAGCACCCGCGGCGGCGACGGCTCGAGCCAGGCGAATCGGATGCCGGCGTGCGGTTCGGAACAGTGCTGGCCAGAACGGTGCGAAGTTGCGCCGCAACCATTGGAGCAGGGCCTGGCCGGACAAGGGCGATGTCGCGGGCAGGTAGGAAGGGGCCGCTGCGATTCGGTCCACCACCGGGTGCCGGAGGTTCTCGTCCGGCGGCTTCAGCACGAGCAGTCTCAGCGCAATTCCCAGCTGCTCCAACCGCCAGATCTCGCTGGCGATGAACAGCTCCGACAGGCGTGGATATCCCTTGAGGAGGTAGACGACGACGCTGCCACCAGGCACGTCGACCCGGCGCTCAGCCATAAGCCTGCTCCAGGGTCCGGCAGAACTCTGCGGCGCAGCGGTGGAGATCGAAGTCCTGTTCGACGCGGTGCCGGCCGGCGCGACCCATGTCCCAGCGCAGCCCGGGGTCGTCGATCTGCTTGGCGAGCGCCGTGGCCAGGGCTGACGGATCGCGCGGTGGGATGAGCGTGCCGGTGCTGCCGTCCCGGACCGCGCTGGGGATGGCAGCGACCTCACTCGCGACCACCGGCCTGCCGCAGGCCATCGCCTCGAGCACGACATTCGGCAGCCCGTCCCGATCCCCGGAACTGTCCACCACCGACGGCACGACCACGATGTCGGCGGCCGCGTACAGCGCGGGCAGGGTGGCATGGGTCTGGCGGCCCAGTAACTCCACCCGGTCGTGCAGACCAAGAGCCTCAATCTGGTCGAGCAGGCTCGTGCGCAACATGCCGTCGCCGACCAGCCGCAGATGGAAGGGCCGGTGCAGTTCGGCAAGCGCGGCCAGCAGGACGTCGAATCCCTTTTTCTCGACCAGCCGGCCGACGGCGAGAAGCTGCACCGGATCGGCATCCGGCGGGGGAGTCATCGGGAACGTCTCGAGGTCGACACCGTGCCGGACGAGTCGGGGATGCACGCCGGTGGCGGCAACCTCGTCGGCAGTCACCTGATTGCAGGAGATGACGACGGCCGCCTCCTCGGCTCGTCGAGTCAGGTCCGCCCGGGGCACCTTCCTGGCATCGAGCGCGTGTGCGCTGAATCCGTACGGCAGACCGCTCAGCTTCGCCGCGATCGCAGCGACGGCGGCGGGGTCGTGGGCGAAGTAGCCATGCACGGCAGCGACGTCCGTGCCGGCGATCCGCTCGGCGAGTGCCGCGCCTTTTGCGGTCAACTTGCCCGGCGCTAGCACCTCGACGTGCGGTGTGAGCTCCGCGACTGCCGGGTGGGTGGAGCTCTGCTCGCCGGCCTTCAGCGCGACGACCGGACCCAGCATGTCGGCCCGGTGCAAGGCGAGCAGTTCATTGACGGCAAAGACTTCCGACACCCGCGGCCAGCCCGACAGGACCACAGCCACTCGAGTCCGCTCAGAGGTGTTCGACATGGTCACCGTCCAGCCGGTGGCGGGTGTCGAGTACATACTTCGCGTGGGTGTTGACCAGGTCGAGATCGAAGGCGTCGTGGTCGGTCACCAGGATGACGACGTCTGCGCGTTCGATTTCTGCTCGGTCCAGCACGATCCGGCGCAATGCTGACCCCTCGACCTCTTCCACGACATGCGGATCCGCCGCTGCGACCTCGGCGCCGGCGAGGAGCAGCCGTTCGATCAGCGCAAGAGCTGGGGACTCGCGGGCATCGCTGGAGTTCCGCTTGTACGCGAGGCCGAGGACGAGCACCCGGGCTCGGGACAGCGCGCGACCTTGCCGGTTGAGCGCCCGGACCACGCGCGACACCACGTAATCGGGCATGTGATCGTTGATGTCGTTGGCCAGTTCGACGAATCGGAAGGACCGGCCGAGCCGTTGCCGGACCGTCCACGACAGGTAACTGGGGTCGATCGGCAGGCAGTGGCCCCCGACTCCCGGTCCCGGAGTGAATTTCATGAAGCCGAACGGTTTCGTCGCTGCGGCGTCGATGGACTCCCAGACGTCGATGTCGAGATCGGCCGCGAACATCGCCAGTTCGTTGACCAAGGCGATGTTGACGTGGCGGAAGGTGTTCTCCAGCAGCTTCGCCAACTCCGCCGAGCGGGGTGAGGATACGGCGACGGTCTGGCCGACCAGGCTTCGGTAGAACTCCTCCGTCCGCGCCAACGACCCCGCGTCGATGCCCGACACGACTTTGGGGGTCGTCTCGAATGTCCACTCGCGATTGCCCGGATCGATGCGCTCCGGGCTGTACCCGACCGCGAAATCCTGGCCGGCCCGCAATCCGGATCCCGCTTCGAGCAACGGCGTGAAGATCGACTCGGTCGTCCCGGGATAGGTCGTCGACTCGAGGACGACCAGGCAGCCCGGGCGTACGAAGGGCGCCAAGTTTGCGGCGGCCGACTCGATGTAGCTCAGGTCGGGAGCTCCATCGCGCAGAGGTGTCGGGACAGTGACGACCGCGACCTCGAAGCCGTCCAGTTCCGCCGCGCTGTCGGTGACGCGATACCGACCCGATTCCAGCGCCGCGGCCAGAGTCGTGGCGGCGACGTCCTCGACGAAGGACTCTCCGGCCGAGAGCCGCTTGACTCGGTCGATGGAGATCTCGAGCCCGATCACGTCGTGCCCGACGGCGACTGCCCGCATCGCCAGCGGTAGCCCGACGTAGCCCTGACCGACCACGACCACACGGAGGGGCGCGATCACAAGCAGTGGCGCAACCCGCGGGACTGCTTGGCCGGTCGCGCCGGCATCGGTGGTCATGAGGCGGCGGGTGCGGCAAGGACGAGACCGCGATCAGATTGTGGGATGACGCTGCGCTGGGCCTGCACCCAGTCCAGTTCGGCCCGCAGGCCGTCGTCGAGGGCGGTGCGTGGCGCCCAAGCCAAACGCTGCCGGGCCAAGCTGGTGTCACCGCCGGTCCGGAGCACGTCGCCCTTCTGCACCGGTCCGGTTTCGATTGGAATGCGGCGTCCGGCGTGCGACTCGATCAGGGCGATGACCTCGGTCATGGCGGCTTCCTGACCGCCGCCGATGTTCAGGACGTCACCGGGCCGTCGAGTCGTCAGGCTCCGCACGATGGCATCGACCGCATCATCGACGTAGGTGAAGTCGCGGATCTGTGCGCCGTCGCCGTTCAGCTTGAACATCGGGCCGCCGGCAGCCGCTTCGCACAGGCGGCGGATCGCCATGTCGGGCCGCTGGCGCGGCCCATACACCGTGAAGAGCCGCAGGCCAACCGCATCGAGTCCCTGGTCTCGATAGACCTGGGCGAGCGTCTCGCAGGTCCGCTTGGTCACGCCGTACGGCGAGCGCGGCAGGGTAGGAGTCGAATCCTCGCGGCAGGGGTAGCGAGCCGCGTCGCCGTACACGGACGAGGACGACGCGTAGACCACGCGCGGGCACCCTGCCTCCAGCGCGGCATCGAAGACTCGCTGGGTGGCCAGGATGTTGTCGTGGACGTAGCGACCGAATCCGTCGCCGAAACTGCCGCGGACACCCGGCTGGGCGGCGAGGTGGATGATCACCGGCCGGTCGGCCAACATGCGCTCCAGCGGTGCCGTGACGACATCGGCACGAAGCAGATCGAAGCGCGGTTCATCGAGCAGGGCGGCGAGGTTGGCCTCCTTCGCCGCTGGCTCGTAGTAGGGCGTGAAGGCGTCCACCCCGGTGACGTGCCAGCCGTCGCCGACAAGACGTTCAGCGAGATGACTGCCGATGAAGCCGGCGCTCCCGGTGACGACGGCACGCATGGTTTCTCCTGTCCGGCGATGCGGTCGGTGCCCGTCGCCGTGGATGTCGCGGATGTTCTTCTGCAATGACCCTGCGCGGATGTAGGCACGGGTCTCCATCGCACCTAGGTACTAGGACCGACGTTCGCTGCTTGCTCCGCGCGCAGCTGCGTCCCGGTCACTCCGAGCGTTGGTCCGGGCGGGAGGTCGTAGGACCATTGGGCACATGTGGCTGCGCACGGTGGCTGGGAGACTGGGTGCGTGATCCCACCATCCGCTCCGCTCGATGGCGCCGTGCCGGCAGACAATCACAAGGAGCTGCATCTGCCAGGTGCCATTCCGAGTGGGTCCACGCCGAGTGCGGACGCACCGGCGTCGGCTGTGCCGCCCGGCAGAGCCAAGCCCGCCAAGGTTTCGCTGCGCCAGACGGTCGGTGCGGCCGAGTCCGATGGCAAGTGGCAGCGGATCACCGCACGCACGACCCGACGGGCGGCTTTCATCGCCGCTCTCACGCTCGTCGCCGCCGGGCTGCTGACGCTGTGGCAGCTGATCTTCGCTGCTGGCGCGGGGGGTGACGTCTGGCTCGGCCAACCGTGGCAGCCGCCGATCGAAGCGAGTGCGACCACCAAGTCAGAGTCTGACTGCTCGGTCGCACCCACCCGCACACCGGAGCCCGGTGATGATCGCGGCGGTGACTCCTCAGGTGGCGATGACTCCTCCGGTAGTGATGACTCCTCCGGTAGTGATGACTCCTCCGGTAGTGATGACTCCTCCGGTAGTGATGACGCCTCCGGTAGTGATGACGCCTGCTCCGATGACTCCGAGTCAGACGACAACTCCGGGCCGGGCGGCGGTTCGGACGATTCCGATGGCTCAGGGTCCGACGACTCCGGGTCCGATGATCCGGCCGAGACCTCGGATCCCGGTGCCAACGATGGCGGCTCGGACGACCCACCCGGCGACGACTCAGGTGGATCTGATGACTCGGGTTCCGATAATTCGGGTCCAGGATCGGGTTCCGGTGGCGGCTCGGGCTCCGGTTCCGGTGGCGGCGATGATTCGGGGCCAGGCGGCTCGGGATCCGGCTCCGGATCTGATGACCCACCTGGTGCCGACTCCCACGGCTAGAGCTGGCCGCCCCGCACACAGATTGCTGCAGAACGAGTGCGGCAATCCGGGCAGGTACTAGGACCATCGTTCACTGGTGACTGCGCCTGAGTCTGGATGAGGCTGACCGGCATGGCCCGCTACCTGTTCGCCTCGCATGACGGCTTCGGCCTCGGCCACGTGCGACGCAACACCCTCATTGCGCGGGCCGTCCTCGCGAGCGAGCCGGACGCGGCGATCGTGATCGTCACGGGGCTGCCGATGCGGCCCACGTGGCTGGGCGATGAGCGACTGCACGTGGTGGGGGTGGCGCCCATGCTCAAGAACTCCACCGGCTCCTACCGGCACGAGGTATTGAGCTTCGAGGCTGCCGTCGATCAGCGTTCCGCGGCGTTTCACGACGCCATCTCCTCCGTTCGCCCGGACGTGGTCGTCATCGACCGGCACCCCTACGGCGTGGCGGGTGAGTTGCGCCCCGGGCTGGACCTCGCCCGCGCCGGTGGTGCTGCAGTCGTGCTCGGACTGCGCGACATCCTCGACCAGGCCGTGGTGGTACGTACCGAACTGGCGGGGGAGGGCTGGGCGGACGTTTCGGACATGTACGACGAGGTGCTCGTCTATGGCGAGCGCATCCTGTGCGACCACGAGGCCGAGTACGGCCTCCCGGTCGCGCCACGGTATTGCGGCTGGGTGGCCGACCTGGCTGCGCCGCACCGCCGCCAGCCGGATCTCATTGCGGTGACCGGGGGAGGCGGCGGCGACGGGGCGGACGTCTTCCGCCTGGGTGTTGAACTCGCCGATGTCCTGCCCCAGCGCAGGATCGTGCTGGTCGCCGGGCCGTACGCGACGAAGGACGTCGGGGGTGGGCGGGCGGCGAGCCAGGGCCGGCTGCAGATCATCCGCAATGCTCCAGGGTGCGCACGGCTGTTCGCACGGGCAGGGGCGGTTGTCCAGATGGCCGGCTACAACTCGACTTACGAATCGCTTGCCGCAGGTCTACGGCCGGTCCTCGTCCCGCGGCGCAGCCCCCGGCGAGAGCAGGCAATTCGCGCCTCCCGGTTGGCCGCGCTCGGGATCGCCGACGTGGTGGACGAAACCGCTCCGGTCGAGGAGGTTGCCTGGCTGCTCGATCGATCGCGGATCCTGCCCGCCGAAGCCCTCGCGGACGCGGGCATCCGGCTCGACGGCGCGCGGCGCGCAGCCGATGCGGTTCGTGCGCTGGCCGCAGCCGCGGCTGGTCGACCGGTGAGCGCGGCGAGCGAGGCGTTGGCATAGATGAGACACGTCCTGCGCCGGATCCGTCCGTTCGCTGCGCCGTATCGGGCCGCGCTCGTGCTCGGCGGTGTCCTAACCCTCGTTGAGGTCGGTCTGAGCCTGGCTCAACCCTGGCCCCTGCGCTGGGTCGTCGACGGGGTGCTGGCACCGACCGGGGACAGGCCCGACAACCCTCAGCTGCAGCTCGCGTTGGCAGTTGCCGCTCTCGTCGGTCTCGTCGTCGTGGCCAGCCTCGTGGGCTATTGGGCCGCGCGATTGTTGAGCGCCGCCGGGCTCCACATCGCAAACGGCTTACGCGTCCGCGTGCTCGACCGACTCCAACGGCAGTCACTTCGCTACCACAGCTCGCACCGGGTCGGTGATCTCACCGCGCGGGTGACCAGCGATGTCGCCTACACCCAGGACATGCTGGTCCAGATTCTGTCGACCTTGTTGCCGAGCCTGGTGCTGGTCGTCGGCATGTTCACGGTCATGCTGACGATCGATCCGCTGTTCACGCTCCTCGCCGTACTGGCCACACCCCCGCTTGCCTGGGCCACGCATCGTTCCCGGCTGAGCCTGCGGACGGCGGCTCGTCGGGTACGTAAGGCCGATGGTGAGGTCGCGTCGGCGGCGACCGAGAACCTCTCCGCGATCCACCTCGTCCAGGCGTTCACCCTCGAAGACGACCGAGTGCGGCGGTTCGCCGGGCTCTCCGACGTCAGTCTCACCGCGGGATTGGAATCGGTCCGGGTCCAGTCCCGCTTCGGACCGCTGGTCGAGCTTGCCAGCATCGCGTCGACCGGCGTCGTCCTGTGGTTCGGCGCACAGCGGGTGCTCGACGGCCGGCTCACGCTCGGAATCCTGCTGGTGTTCCTGACCTACCTCGGCTCGCTCTACAAGCCGGTGAAGTCGCTGTCGAAGCTGTCCCAGGTCGTGAGCAAAGGCGCGGCTGCAGCCGAGCGGATCATCGAAGTGATGGATGCCCCGATCGACATTCACGACCGCCCGGACGCCCGTGCGGTTGGGCTGCGCGGGCGGGTCGAGTTCCGCGACGTGTCGTTCTCCTACGGCCGCGAGCCGGTTCTGCAGAAGCTGTCGTTTGTCATCGAGGCCGGCCAGAACGTGGCACTCGTGGGACCGACCGGCGCCGGCAAGAGCACGATCGCCTCGCTCATCCCGCGCCTGGTCGACGTCGACAGCGGTGCGGTCCTGATCGACGGACTGGACGTGCGCTCGCACCGGCTGATGTCGTTGCGCGGCCAGATCGCGACGGTCCTGCAGGACACGGTGCTCTTGGAAGGGACCTTGCGGGACAACATCATCTGCGGTCATCCGGGAGCCAGCGACCGCGATGTCCGTCGAGCCGCGAAACTCGCCCTGGTCGATGAGTTCGCCGACCGCCTGCCCGATGGCCTGGACACCCGGATCGGCGAGCGCGGCGCGAATCTCTCCGGCGGGCAACGCCAGCGCGTGGCGATCGCGCGGGCGATCCTGCGCGACGCGCGGATCATCATTCTCGACGAGCCGACCTCGGCGCTCGACGCAGGATCGGAAGAACTCCTGGTTGCCGCCCTCGACAACCTGCCGGCTGACCGGACTCGCCTGGTGATCGCGCACCGCCTGTCGACCGTGCGCGACGCCGACGCCATCCTGGTTCTGGAGGGCGGATGCATCACTGAGTCAGGTACTCACGATCAGCTGATCGCGCGGGGCGGGCTGTACGAGAAGCTGACCAAGTTCCAAGCCGGTCATGTGCGCCTGGACAGCGCCCTGACGTCCGTCCGCTGACGCAGTTCCTTCAGCCCTCACTCAGGCAGGTTGGACCGCGCCCACAGCGCAGCTTGGACGCGGTCGGTGACGCCCACACTTTGAAAGACGCTGGTCAGGTGCGCTTTCACGGTTCGCTCACTGATGCCCAGTCGGCGCGCGATCTGTTTGTTGGCGAGTCCCTGCCCAACCAGGCGCAACACCTCGAGCTCCCGCGGGGTGAGGTCACCGGCGTGCGGGCTTCGCCGACGCTGCTCGATGAGGACCCGGCCCGCGCGTGGATCCAGTGGTGCGTCGCCCCGGGCGGCAGCGCGTACCGCCTCGATCAGATCGTCCGGATCGGTGTGCTTGAGCAGATACCCCAAGGCACCGGCGTTGAGCGCATCGAGGATGCGCGACTCCTCCCCGTACGAGGTCAGGACCACCACCTTGGAATCCGGGGCCATGGTCGAGATCTCTCGGGTCGCGGCCACGCCGTCCATCCCCGGCATGGAGAGATCCATCAGCACGACGTCGGGGCTGTGCTCCCGGACCAGGGCAACCGCCTCGTGGCCGTCGGCGGCCAGTCCGACGAGTTCGATGTCCTCGGCGGTCGAGAAGAGTCGCTCCAGTCCCTGCCGCACTATCGCGTGGTCGTCGACCACCAGGACCCGGATCATCGCGTCGGTACCTCGAGAGAGAGCACAGTTCCCTTTCCTGGAGTCGAGCGAATCGAGAGCCTGGCGCCCATGCCCTCAGCCAGGCCGGCCAGCGAACGCAAACCGAGGTGACCGGGGCGTTCGGGCACCTCCGCGCCGTCCATGCCGCGGCCGTCGTCGGCGATCTCGAGCAGAGTCGTCTTGCCCTGAGCCGTGAGTGAGACTGCAACGCTACTTGCGTCCGCGTGGGTCACGACGTTACGCAGACCCTCCTGCGCCGCGCGGTAGAGCAACTGTGTGGTGTCGACGCCGAGATCCTGCAGCGGCGCGTTGATGGCGACCGATGTCCGGATCCCGCGCGGCTCCAGCCGGGCCAAGAGATCGGTCAGCGCCGCTTCCAGCCCCTCCTCGTACAGGTTCTGTGGGTAGATCTCGACGATCAGAGAGCGCAACTGACGCAAGGAATCGCGCACCCGCTCGGCCGCCTCCCGGACCTCGGGTGCGTCCTTGCCGTCGTTGGCCGCCTCGCGCGCCATGCCGCCGAGCGAGAACGCCACACCGGCGAGGTCCTGCACGACTCCGTCGTGCAGGTCACTGGCAATCCGGCGGCGTTCTTGCTCAGTGGCTTCGATCGCCTGGCGGAGCAACTGCTCCCGCTGGTGCTGCGTGCGACGCAGGCGCCGAGCCAGGGAGAGGGCGAGCGGCACCTGCAGCAACTCGAGCATGACCAGGGCGCCGATGCTGTACGGCGCGAAGCGCAGCCAGACGCTTCGCCCGGCCTCGGCGACGCCGTCGTAGGTGAAGTAAGCCTCGAAAAGCAATGATGTCCCGCCGGTGGTGGTGACCGGCTGGTAGACCTCGAGCAACTCCCTGGCCGGCTCCTCGAAGCGATTCTCCGGCTCGGACAGGTCACTGATGTCGGCCTCGGGCTGCCCCGTTTGCAAGGCCTGGAGCTCGTCGGCGCCCAGCTCGAACTGATCCCCGATCAGCCGGCCCTCGTCGGAGTAGAGGATCGTCCCGTCCGGGTCCCAGATCTTCACTCTGATCAGCGAGCCGCGCAGCACCTCCTCACGGACGATGCGGTCGAGCTCGGCAAGCACTGTCGGGTCGCCGGTCAGGATCCCGTCGTCCAGAGCCGGCTCGACGGCTACACCGGCGGTCAGCGAGGTGATCCGGACGGCATCCTCGATCGCAGACCGCGTCCCCAATTCGCGGCTCACGAGCGCCATGGCAACCGCCACGATGACCAGGGCGAGGAGGCCGGTGACGGCATAGCGAAGCACGAGCCGCCCCACCGAGATCGGCTCATCGAAGACCGCCATCGCGGTCTGCGCCTTGGCAGCCGACCGGGCCCGACGCTCGCGCCAGGTCTGGCTCACGCCGGCGCCTCGTGATCCCGCAATGTCGCGCTGAAGATCGCCGTTCCTGGAACCAGGGCGCCACGGTCAGCCGACCAGTAACCCCACACCACGTCGCGTCCCCCCTGCCACGTCGGCTCGATGACGTCCTCGACACTGAAACCCGCGGACACCAGCAACCGGATCCAGTCGCCCATCGTCCGATGATGCTCTACATACATCGGTCTTCCGTGCTCATCGAGTTCGACGTACGGGCGCCGGTCGAAATAGGAACCCGTGACCTGCAGTCGGGCCGGGTCGGCATCGTCTGGAAACACCCAGTGGAAGGGATGGGTGACGGAGAAGACGAGCCGTCCGGCGGGGCGCAGCACGCGGGCAACCTCACGCAGCGCCCGCCCGACATCGGCCACGAAAGGGAAGCCACCGAACGCGCTGCAGACAACCTCGAAACTCGACGCAGCGAACGGCAACGCGCTCGCGTCGGCTTGGACCAGGGCCACCGCGATGCCGGTGTCGGCGCAGGAGCGGGCGGCCTGCGCCAGCATTCCCTCGGACAGATCGACACCCACCGAGGTCGCGCCCTGGGCGGCCAGCCAACGAGAACAGGGGGCCGAGCCACAGCCCACCTCCAGCACCAGACGGCCGGCGACGTCGCCCAGGAGGCCGGCTTCGGATTCACGCAGGCCTTCTGGGCACCACAAGAAATCGGCGGAGCCGAGATCCTGGCCATGTTCGGCCAGATACGCCGGAGCTGCGTGGTTCCACCAGAGCCGGTTGGCTGATCGGGTCACGTCGGCATCGGCCGGTCTGCGCGCGACGTCATCGGCGCGCGGATAACCGTCGGCATCGAGAGGAAGACTCATCGCATCGAGCATCGCACGCACGCTCGAACACCGCGCGTCGCCGACTGCGCCAGACCGGGTAGGATCGAGGGGCGCTGCGGCCGTGTGCTGTCCGGCTTGCTGTCCAGCGTAATTCTGGCAATCCTGCGCCACCGCACCCGCCAACCCGCCCACCATCGACGCCTGTCCGGAGTTCCTCTACCTCATGACCGCCCCCACAACGACTGCACGGCCCCAGATCGCCATCAACGACATCGGCTCCGCCGAGGACTTCATGGCTGCGATCGACGCCACGATCAAGTACTTCAACGACGGAGACATCGTCGAAGGAATCATCGTCAAGGTCGACCGCGACGAAGTACTGCTCGACATCGGCTACAAGACCGAGGGTGTGATCCCCTCCCGAGAGCTGTCCATCAAGCACGATGTCGACCCCAACGAGGTCGTCTCGGTCGGTGACCAGGTCGAAGCACTCGTTCTCCAGAAGGAGGACAAAGAAGGCCGGCTGATCCTGTCCAAGAAGCGCGCCCAGTACGAACGCGCCTGGGGCACCATCGAGGCCAAGAAGGAAGCCGACGAGGTCGTCACCGGCACCGTCATCGAGGTCGTCAAGGGTGGGCTCATCCTCGACATCGGACTGCGGGGGTTCCTGCCCGCTTCGCTGGTCGAGATGCGCCGCGTCCGGGACCTGCAGCCCTACGTGGGCCGCGAGCTCGAAGCCAAGATCATCGAGCTCGACAAGAACCGCAACAACGTCGTCCTCTCCCGTCGCCAGTGGCTCGAGCAGACCCAGTCCGAGGTCCGCAGCGAGTTCCTCAACAAGCTTGCCAAGGGCCAGGTCCGCACCGGTCAGGTCTCCTCGATCGTCAACTTCGGCGCATTCGTGGATCTCGGCGGCGTCGACGGTCTCGTGCACGTCTCCGAACTCTCCTGGAAGCACATCGACCACCCGAGCGAGGTTGTCGAAGTCGGCCAGGACGTCACCGTCGAGGTGCTGGACATCGATCTGGACCGCGAGCGGGTTTCCTTGTCCCTCAAGGCAACCCAAGAAGATCCGTGGCGTCAGTTCGCGCGTACCCATCAGATCGGCCAGGTCGTGCCCGGCAAGGTCACCAAGCTGGTTCCGTTCGGCGCGTTCGTACGGGTCGATGAGGGCATCGAGGGCCTGGTGCACATATCCGAGCTCGCGGAGCGGCACGTGGAGATCCCGGAGCAGGTCGTCCAGGTGGGCGACGAGATCCTGGTCAAGGTCATCGACATCGATCTCGAGCGTCGGCGCATCTCCCTGTCGCTCAAGCAGGCCAACGAGGGCACCATCGGCGAAGCGGCGAACTTCGACCCATCGGCCTACGGCATGGCAGCCAGCTACGACGAGGCCGGCGAATACATCTACCCCGAGGGCTTCGACCCCTCGACAGGGGAGTGGAAAGAGGGCTTCGAGTCCCAGCGCGAGGAGTGGGAACGGCAGTACGCCGAAGCCCAGCAGCGGTACGAGGCGCACGTCAAGCAGGTCGCCGAGGCGAAGGCTGCCGACGCCGATGCTGCCGCCTCGCCCGACACCAGCTATTCCAGTGAGGCCGCCGAAGGCGACGAGCCGAGCGCTTCGGCCGGTGGAACGCTGGCCAGCGACGAAGCACTCGCAGCCTTGCGCGAGAAGCTCGCCGGGGGCTGATCCTGCGCCTCGCGGCCGCACTCGCCGTGGCCGGCCTCCTTCTGGCCGGCTGCGGCGCGGCCGCGGAGTCCGACGACCCTTCGGAAACGGGGAGCGGCTCGGAAAGCCCGAACACCACGGCCGAACCCACCCCCGAGCCATTCGTCCTGCCGGAGACGTGCGCCTCGCTGCTGAGCCTGGACGCGATCGACGCCGGCCTCGGCGTGCGGATCAACGGTATGACGCAGTACGTCGTGGGCGTTCCCGAGCCGGAGATCGGGCGAACGGGGCGCGTGACCTGCTCGTACGGTGTCATCCCCAATCCGGACGGAACCTTCAGCGCGCCGCTCGTGCAGGCATCGGTCTTCACCTACGACTCCGTGGAGTCCGCGGCCGACCGCATCGACACGGTGGTGACGCAGAGCCGAAATGCCGGTGATCGCACCGAGGATGTTCCCGTCGGTGACGAAGACGGTGTGGTCATGGTCAGCGTGACCGAGGCCACGCTCGTCGTGGCGGTAGAGGACCGTACCTACTCCATCACGCTGGCGCCGGGGCTGGTCGCTGACGATCAATTGAATGCGGCGCTGGCGAGCCTGGCCAGCTCGGCCATCAACGGTGGCGACCCGCTGCCGACCTCCACACCATCGGCGGGCTCCACCAGCACTTCGTGAGCGCGCGAGCCGGTTAGAGGGACAGGATCAGGGCGAAAGCAGGTCGCGGAGTTCCACCGTTGCGGGCCAGGAACGCCCAGGAGTGTCGCTGCGTTCGCCGCGCTTGCGGCTGAATGCGCCGCGCGGGCAGGTCCTGGCCGTGTCGGAACATGGAGACGGCATGGATCTCATAGCAGCGGATCCCGCCGGCCCGCGTGAGGCGATGCCGCCCGGCGGTACGGCCACGATAGGTGTGGCGGCCCATGTGATGCCCTTCGTCGGTCGGGGGAAGCGACCGGGTCGCGGTGACCCTTCGAGGCGCAGAATATGGTGCCGCGGCGGCAGGTACGGCCAAGACGCGCCGGGTACGTTCGAACCGTGACCGATCAGACATCTCAGCGGGATTCGGAGGCGGGAGCTGAGCAGGGTGGGCTCCCTTCCGAAGGCGGTGAATTCATCCGCGATACCAGCTACATCACGGCGCGGATCACCGCTGATGGCCGTGACGGGTGGCCGGTCGAGGCCGGACGCTATCGACTCGCCGTCGCCCGCGCCTGCCCATGGGCGACGCGGGCGATCATCGTTCGACGGTTGCTGGGACTGGAGCCGGTGCTGTCGCTGGCAGCGGCCGCCCCCACCCACGGAGAGGACAGCTGGACCTTCGACCTCGACCCGGGCGGTGTCGACCCGGTGCTCGGCATACCCCGGTTGAAGGAAGCCTACGAGAAAGCGCAGCCTGGTTACCCCGACGGCATCACGGTCCCGGCCATGATCGACATCCCCACCGGCGCGGTCGTCACGAATGACTTCGGTCAGCTGACCCTGGACCTGGACACCGAATGGGGACCTTTCTACCGAGCGGGCGCTCCTGAGCTCTACCCGGACAAGCTGCGGGATGAGATCGACGAAGTCAGCGAGGATGTCCGACGCGAATTCAACAACGGCGTCTACGAGGCCGGATTCGCCACCTCCCAGGAGGCATACGAGAAGGCCTACGACACGGTCTTCGCCCGCATGGACTGGCTCGACGATCGCCTGAAGGACCAGCGATTCATGATGGGGGACACCATCACCGAGGCCGATGTCCGGCTGTTCACAACTCTTGCGCGATTCGATGCGGTCTACCACAGCCACTTCAAGTGCAACCGCAACAAGCTGTCGGAGATGCCGGCCCTCTGGGCATATGCCAGGGATCTCTTCCAGACACCGGGGTTCGGTGACAGCACGGACTTCGAGCACATCAAGCAGCACTACTACGTCGTGCACACCGACATCAATCCAACCCAGATCGTGCCCAAAGGTCCCGACCTGTCGAATTGGTTGTCACCGCATGGGCGCGAGGATCTCGGCGGGCGTCCCTTCGGCGATGGAACGCCGCCGGGACCGCCCCCCGATGACGAGCGGGTGCCGCCCGAGCACTGGATTCCAGGGGCTTCCGCAGCCTGACAGCCCGAGGCAATGTGCGGATTTCTGCAGAAATCGACCCGAAACTGCACCCTTTCGCACATCGCCGGGCTCGGATCCGGTTGCCCTAGGGTCGGCCCGGTGAGTGCTGCCTTCCTTGTCGGGTTGACCGGCGGCATCGGCTCGGGCAAGAGCGCGGTAGCCGACGGTCTCGCCGAGCACGGCGCCCGGGTCATCGACGCCGACGAGGTGGCACGTGAGGTCGTCTCGCGTGACTCAGCGGGCCTGCGAGCGGTGGTGGAAGCGTTCGGCGCGGAAGTCCTCGGTCCGGACGGCGATCTGGACAGGGGCCGCTTGGCAGAGATCGTCTTTGCCGATCCAGCCGCCCGGCTGCGCCTCAACGCCATCGTGCACCCCTTGGTCGGCAAGCGGATGGAGCAGCTGCTGGCCGAAAGTCCGCCCGGCGGCGTCGTGGTCTACGACGTGCCACTCCTCGTCGAAGGCGCGGTGCAGAACCGTCACGAGTTCGACCTGATCGTGGTCGTGGAGGCGTCCGAACGCACCCGCATCGACAGACTGATGCGCGACCGCGGGATGAGCGAGGAGCAGGTGCGTGCCCGCATGGCCGCGCAGGCAAGCGACGAGGAGCGGGCGGCCGTCGCGGACGTGGTCATCACGAACGACGGAACCGAGGCGGAGCTCGCTCGAGCCGTCGATCGGGTCTGGCGGGAACGCATCAGCCCCGGAGGCTGACCCCCCAATTCGTGAGACACATGGTGGGCGGTACTGGGATCGAACCAGTGACCTCTTCCGTGTCAGGGAAGCGCGCTACCGCTGCGCCAACCGCCCATTTCCGTACGTCTTGGCGTATCCAGAACCGCTGTGACCGGCTCGAGGATACCGTCGAGGTGGAGACGGGATTTGAACCCGTGTAGACGGCTTTGCAGGCCGTTGCCTCGCCTCTCGGCCACTCCACCGTGTGCGAGCTCCCTGGACTGAGAGCTCTGCCGAGCGGACGACGGGATTCGAACCCGCGACCCTCACCTTGGCAAGGTGATGCTCTACCAACTGAGCCACGTCCGCGTATTCGTGCTCCGCGGACTGTACCTACGCCTTAGCCGGCACTCAAACGGTGGGGGTGGCCAGCAGGTCGGTGCAGTCACGCAGATCTTCGAAGTCTGCGCGGTGCTCTGCAACCTCCGGAGCCGCGACCGGCACGGCGCGACCAGTCTCGTCGATCACGGCCGGTGTGAACACCGACGCCGTGACCGACCCGTTCTGCACGGTCAGCGTGAGCACCCCGGTGATATCGGAGGACGGTCGGGATCGCCACCACAGAAAGTTGCCCAGCCCGTACGAGACGAACGCCGTGCTGCCCGGCTCGTCGAGGTAGCCGGCGCCGAGGAGCACGTGCGCGTGCGTACCTACGATGGCGTCAGCCCCGGCCGCGGCGAGGTCCCGGGCCAGGTCCTCCATCTCCGGGGTGGGGCACGCGTCGTTCTCGATACCCCAGTGCAGGTAGACGACCACGACGTCACCGGCGGCGCTGGCCTGGCTCACGCCGGCGATCAGCCGGTCCCGGTCGGCGGTCGTAGCGACTCCAGGTGAGTCGTCGGTGGCGGTCCACGCGCGGTAGGTGTGGTCGGGCACCTGACTTGCGGCGAAGAAGGAGATCGCCACCCCGCGGATGTCGATCCGGTACGGCGCGTAGGCCGAGCCGGCGTCCGGGCCGACACCGATCACGGGGATCGGGCTCTCCCGAATTGCGACAAGCGTGTCATCGAGGCCGAGCGGTCCGTAGTCGACCGCATGGTTGTTGGCCATCGTGGCGACGTCGACTCCGGCGGCCGCGAGCGCGTGCAATGCCACCGGAGAGGTCCGGAAATGAAACTCCTTGGGCTCCTCGATGCCTCGGTCGGTGATCGCGGTCTCGAGGTTCACCATGGCGAGGTCGGCGGCGGCAAGCGTCTGCGCGATAGACCCGAAAGCAGATGCCGGGTCGTCGAGCAGGGACTCGGTTCGGCCGGTGAAGTGGACGTCGCCGGCAAAGGCAAGCGTCACCGAGGACGGCTGGGGAGGGGAGGGCGACACCGTCGGCAACCTGAGCGGCTCGGACGTGGTGATCGCCTCTGCCTCCACTGGAACGGGATCTCGCGGCCACACCAGCAGTGCGACGACGACGGCGATCACGGCTAGTCCGGTCCACCCGGCCAGGACCAGCGCTTTTCCCGGGGTCCGGCGCGGTTTCCGGTGCCGACTCACCGGCCTCACCCTATGCGCGGCGCCGCGCCGCTCGCGAGCAACAGTTGAGATGAACCGCTCGCATGAGCACGTGCGAATGCCACGTGTGAGGATGAGTGTCATGAGTCGCACCGGGCTGTCGCCGGCCGACGATGCGGATCTGGTCGCTCGGCTTGCCTCAGGTGAGCAGGACGCCCTCGCCCAGATCTATGACCGCTACCACCGGCAGGTGTTCAGTCTGGCGGTGCGGATTCTCGCCGACCACGTCCTGGCTGAGGACACCACCCAGGAGGTCTTCCTGGCACTGTGGCGGGATCCACACAAGTTCGATGCGGCAAAGGGCGCGTTCGGCAGTTGGCTCCTTGCCCTTGCCCATCATCGCAGCGTCGACGCCGTGCGTCGGGAGGAATCCCAGCGGCGCCGCCGCGACCGGCTGGTCGAGCTCGACCCACCCGCCCTACTGGGTGAGGACCCCTCTGACCTGGCCCTGCAGCGGCTGGCCGGGGCTGACGTGCGCACTGCACTGTCGGAACTGCCTACGGTACAGCGAGAAGCGCTCACCCTGGCCTACTTCGGCGGCTACACCCAACGGGAAGTCGCCGCACTCACCGGCGCACCGCTGGGCACGGTCAAGACCCGCATGCTCGCCGGCATGCGCCGGCTGCGCCAGGTTCTGGACGGCACGCTCGGCGACCTACCGTCAGCCGGAGGTGTTCAAGCATGAGCGGCCTCGATCAGAACGACCCGACCCACGCAGAGTGGGATGAACTCGCCGTCGGCTGGGCGCTGCGCGCACTCGAACCCGACGACGAGGGACTGTTCACCACGCACCTGCTCGGCTGCCAGCGGTGCCAGTCCTCGCTTCAGGACAGCGGGCGGGTGCTCAGCGCGTTGGTGGATCAGCTGCCGCAGCAGTCTCCCAGACCCGAGTTGCGGTCACGGCTGATGGCCGAGGTCGCCACTACCCCGCGCAGCGAAGAAGCTCGCCGGCAGCCAGATCCGGCTCAACCGGATGGCGAACTGATCGATTTCGCCGCGGCGCGGAGTCGGTCGCACTCGGCCCGGGGCGCGACGGCACGTCGGGCCCGCTCGACGTGGACGTCGCTCAGCACGTTGGTGGCGGCCGCGGCCGCGGTTCTCGTCATCGCCGGACTCGGTATCTGGAACCTCAACCTGCAAACCGCCCGGGACGAGGTCGCCACGGTCGCTGCGGAGCGCGCTGAGATCTTGCAGGACCTTGCCGCAGCGGGCCCGGTCACGATGACGCCGCTGCACGACGGCGACGGGCAGCCGGTGGCGACGTTGGTGAACAGCAGTAGCCAGAAGATGATCATGACCAACGGGCTGCCCGTGAACGACGACAACGATCAGATCTATGTCCTGTGGGGCTTGGACGAGGTCGGCGATCCGCAGCCACTGGGCACGTTCGACGTGGTCCAGAGTGACCTGGATCTGCGGACCCTGTCGTCAACTGCCTCCGGGATCGACACGTTCAACGGGTACGGCGTGACGCTGGAGTCCGGTCGTACGGCGCCGAGCACCCCCACCTTGCCGATGGCGGCCAGCGGGTAGGTCACGGTCTGACCCTGGACGGCAGGTAAGGCAGACTGGGGCTCACTGATGGCAGCGCCCAAGCACGAGACCAGCGAGCAGCGTCGGGCTCGATACGACTCCGACGAGCAGCGCAGCCTGCGTGAGCGGATCGCTGAAACCCGTTGGCGTCGGCGCGTCGCCGCCGTCGCGCCGGTGAACCACGTCTATCGGATCGGCGTCGGCGTGGTCGGATTCCTGATCCTCGTCGGTGGCGCGGCTGCGATTCCGCTGCCCGGCCCGGGCTGGTTGATCGTCATCGGCGGCCTCTTCGTCCTCGCGACGGAGTTCACCTGGGCCGAGCGCCTGCTGGAGTTCACCAAGCGGCACGTGAAGTCGTGGACCGACTGGGTGACCCGGCAGCCGGTCTGGGTACGCGTCTTGATTGCCCTCGCCACTGCCGCGTTCGTCTACGGCGTCCTGGTGATCACCCTGCATCTGACCGGCGTTCCCGGCTGGATTCCGCAGTGGGTGCCGCTGTGGCGATGAGCCCGCGCCGGGTAGGGTAGCCGGGTCTCGGGCGCTTGGCTCAGCGGTAGAGCGCTTCGTTCACACCGAAGAGGTCACTGGTTCGATCCCAGTAGCGCCCACTGGCGATCCACCACGGGGGGGAATACAGATGCGCCGCCTGATTGCGGCTGTGGCGTTGCTGTGCGTCTTGGTCGGCTGCGGCACGCCCGGGCAGACGCCCTACAACGACGCGGGTGCCACGGTCGAGGCCGAGGGCAAGACGGTCAACACGTCGCCCGGTGGCGAAACCACCACTGCACCCGGCGCGTCCGTCGAACCGACCCAGGACCCCACGACGAACCCAGCGCCCACGACCTCGCACCGGCCATCGACCTCGCCACCACGGCCACCGACGAGTCAGCCGCCGCCCCCGCCGCCCCCGCCGCCTCCGCCCCCACCCCCGCCGCCACCACCGATCGAAACCGATCCGGCCGTCGAGGTCAGCGATGCCTGCGGAACCGCCAATGACGGGGTCACGCTGTTCCCGTACGAGGGCGGCATCTACAAGGACAGCAATGGAAACGAGGTGCCGGCGAGCGGGGTCCTGATCCCGGTGGTGGGAACGATCGTGATCACCGCGCACACGCTGCCGGGCTATGTGTTCACCGACGGGTCGACGGTGCAGGAGTTCAACCTGACCTTCACCGACGTGCCCTGCTAGGGCGCGCCGTTGCCCAACCACCCGCCGGGGACCGCGTGGCTGCTGGCGCGTGGAAGCTGGGCCGCCGTACCGTTGGCTCATGAGTTCGTCCGCGGTTCTGGGCACGGTCAGTGCCGTCTGGGTCTACCCGGTGAAGTCGCTGGCCGGCACGACGGTGGATGCCGCCCAGGTCGGTCCGACCGGGCTCGAGGGCGATCGGACCCATTCAGTCGTCGATGCGACGACCGGCGAGCGGATCACCGCTCGCGAAGAGCCGCGGTTGCGCGAGGTGGTCGCGGCACCGGGCGAAGCGCAGCCCGTCATCCGGGTTCCCGACGCGGAGGTCGGGGAGCAGGTTCCAGCGGCCGCGCTCTCCGGCTGGCTGGATCGTCCGGTTGACGTCGCTGCCACTGATGCCGAGGGCGGTCATGCCGTTGACGCGTTCCCGGTCCACCTGGTGTCCGAGGGCGCGATGCTCACGGCTGACCCAGATGCCGGTCCCGCGGCTTGCGATGTCAACGATCCGCGGGCCAATCTCGTTTTGAAACTCGAGGCCGAGGGCGATGCAGAACGCGGCTGGTTGGGCCAACGGATCCAAGTCGGGGAAGCGGTTCTGTCGATCACCCGAACGCCCAAGCACTGCCTCGGCGTCTACGCCGAGGTGGTGACCCCCGGTCGCGTGGCGGCCGGGGACAGCGTCCGCCGGGTGGACTGAGCAATCGTTCGCTTCGCAGACTGAGACATCGGCCGGGACCTCAGTCCGGCCTCGTTATCCTCGCTGCATCGCCGCGATATGCGGCATCCATCCACGCCCAAGGAGCCCTTCGTGTCTGCGTCTTCGCCGTCCACTGCTGCCGCCGCCGTCCAGGTGGCGCCCGGCACGACGGCCGCGCAGGCGCTGGAGGCCGCGGGCATATCGCTCGACGGTCCTGACGGTGCGGTCGTCATACGGGATGCCGATGGGGTCCTGCACGACCTCGAGTGGTCTCCGGCCGAGGGCTGCGCGGTCGAGCCGGTGGCGATGTCCAGCCCGGAGGGCCGTGCCGTGTTGCGGCACTCGACCGCGCACGTGATGGCCCAAGCGGTTCAGAACCTGTTCCCGGAAGCGAAGCTCGGTATCGGGCCGCCGATCGAGAACGGCTTCTACTACGACTTCGACGTGCCGGAGCCGTTCAAGCCGGAGGACATCAAGCGCATCGAAGCCCGGATGCGGGACATCGTCAAAGCCCGCCAACGGTTCTCGCGTCGGGTAGTGACCGACGACGCAGCCCGCACCGAGTTGGCCGACCAGCCATACAAGCTCGAGCTGATCGGGTTGAAGGGGTCGGCGGCCGACGACGCGGCCGAGGGTGCCTCGGTCGAGGTGGGCGGCAGCGAGCTGACCATGTACGACAACCTCGACGCGAAATCAGGCGATCGAGTCTGGACGGACCTGTGCCGGGGTCCGCACGTGCCGAGCACCCGGACTATCCCGGCGTTCAAACTCATGCGTTCCGCGGCCGCCTATTGGCGAGGTAGCGAGAAGAACCCGCAATTGCAGCGCCTCTATGGCACCGCCTGGGAGAGCCGCCAGGCTCTGGACGAGCACGTGGCGATGCTGGCCGAGGCGGAGCGGCGCGACCATCGTCGGATCGGTGCCGCGATGGACCTGTTCAGTTTCCCGGACGAGATCGGGTCAGGCCTTGCTGTCTTCCACCCCAAAGGCGGGATCATCCGCAGGGAGATGGAGGCCTATTCACGCGCTCGGCACGAGGAAGCCGGCTATGAGTTCGTCAACACTCCGCACATCTCCAAAGCTGCGCTGTTCGAGGCCACCGGCCACTTGCCGAGCTATGCCGAGAGCATGTTCCCGCCGATGGAGATGGAGGGTGCTGATTACTACCTCAAACCGATGAACTGCCCGATGCACAGCCTGATCTTCAAGTCGCGCGGGCGCTCGTACCGTGAATTGCCGTTGCGTCTCTTTGAATTCGGAGCCGTCTACCGCTATGAGAAGTCAGGTGTCGTGCACGGTTTGACCCGGGTGCGGGGCCTGACGATGGATGACGCCCACATCTACTGCACCAACGAGCAGGTGGCCGATGAGCTCACCTCTTTGCTCGGTTTCGTACTAAATCTCCTTCGCGACTACGGCCTGGACGACTTCTACCTCGAGCTGTCCACAAAGGGCGACTCACCGAAGTTCATCGGCTCCGACGAGCTCTGGGAGGAAGCCACCGAGGCCCTGCGGTCAGTCGCCGAGACGTCCGGGCTGGATCTTGTCCCCGACCCCGGCGGGGCCGCCTTCTACGGGCCGAAGATCTCCGTCCAGGCCCGGGATGCGATCGGCCGGACCTGGCAGATGTCGACCGTGCAGGTGGACTTGCAGATCCCGCAACGACTGGGGCTGGAGTATCAGGCCGCTGACGGGACGCGGCAGCAGCCGGTCATGATTCACCGCGCGCTGTTCGGTTCGATCGAACGCTTCTTCGGGATCCTCACCGAGCACTACGCCGGTGCGTACCCGGTCTGGCTCGCTCCGGTTCAGGTCGTTGGTATTCCGGTGACCGACGACCAGGTCGGGTATCTGGACGACGTGATCGCGAAGCTGCAGGAGCACCGAATCCGCGCGGAGGTGGACTCCTCCGACGATCGGATGCAGAAGAAGATCCGGACCGCCAGTCAGCAGAAGGTGCCCTACGTGCTCATTGCCGGCGCCGCCGACCAGGAGGCGGGGGCGGTCTCGTTCCGCTTCCGGGACGGCTCGCAGCGCAATGCAGTCCCGGTGGACGAAGCGGTCGCCCTGATCGTTGACTTCGCCGCCAGCCGCAACAATGCCGACCCGGTCGCGCCGGCGCAGGAGCAGGAACCCGGGGAGTCAGCCTCCTGATGACCGACGCTGAGGTGACGACGCATGGGACGCCGTACGAACCCTTCGATCGGCTCTGGACACCGCACCGGATGGCCTACATCAAGGGCGAGGGGCGGCCGTCCGGTGACGACGACTGCCCGTTCTGCACGATCCCGACCAGGAAAGACGACGAGGCGTTGATCGTGGCGCGCGGGGCGCAGGTGTACGCGGTGCTCAACCTGTTTCCGTACAACGCCGGCCACCTCATGGTCGTCCCCTACCGGCACATCGCGGATTACACGGAGTTGGAGGGCTCGCGCGAACTTCCGGAGTTCTCCGATTTCACCCAGCAGGCGATGCGGGTGATCCGGCGCGTGTCGGGTGCGCAGGGCTTCAACATCGGCATGAACCAGGGAGTCGTGGCCGGCGCTGGGATCGCAGCGCACCTGCACCAGCATGTCGTGCCGCGCTGGGGCGGCGACACCAACTTCATGCCGGTCGTCGGATTGACGCGTGTCCTCCCGCAACTGCTGAGCGAGACCCGTCAGCTACTCGCCGACTCCTGGACGTCGACGGACTAGCGCCTTCGCGGGTTCGGGTTACGCATCCGCCAACCGAGGATCCCGGCGACGAGCGCGAAGACCACGAGTCCGACGACCAGGAAGAGCAGCCAGGTGCTGGTCGAGTCGGTTTCGTCGGATGCCTCAGCGGGCGTCCCCTGCGGCTCGGACTGTGCGGTCTCTGCCGTGGTCTGCCCTTCCGTGGGATCGGCGGTGTTGGTGGCGGTCGGTACCACGTTCGGGTGCGCGACATCGATGACCAGCCGACTTGGCTCGGTCAGTGTGAAAGCGCGGAATCCGGCGGCCGCGGCCGTTCCGAGGCCGTAGCTGACGGTGCCCTCGAACCCCGCACCAGCTCCCACGACCTGGATCAGGCCAGAAAGCCCGGCATCGATCGTGTCCTGCGGCGCCAGCGGATCATTCGGGACGCCGGCGAGAGTGACTTGGATGAACGCGTCCCCTTCGACCGGTACCGGGTCGCCCGAACCGTCTTCGGTTACCTGATCGACGTAGGCCACGAAGTAGGCGCCCACGTCGCCCTCGACCTCGATGACGAAGCGGTCGAAGCCGTCGTTCTCCCCGACGCGGACGTCGGTAATGCTGCTGCCGGTCGGGTTGGAGATGTCCTGAACCGGATCTGTGCCGAAGTCGGGGAGCGCCATAGCGGCGGCCGGAGGGCCGGCAACGAGAGCGAATAGTGCTACCACCGCGGCGAGGAGAACGGCAGCCAGCCGTCCGGCCGCGCGATGTCCTGGCATGCGGGCCAGGCTACGGGCAGCACCTTCCCGGCGCAGCAAACGCGCCGATTCAGCCACTGCCCCTGCTGTCAGCGCTGCCCCTGCTGTCAGCGCTGCCCCTGCTGTCAGCACTGCCCCTGCGCTCAGCGCGCGGTGGCCCGCTCCGAGCGGACCGCACCTGCCTCGTGCTCGGGCATCGGGTCGTAGCGCAGGAAGCTCCGCGTGAACTGGCCGGTCCCGCCGGTGAATGAGCGGAGGTCGATCGCGTACCGAATCAGCGCGGATTCGGGGATCTCGGCCCGGACGACGGTTCGCTCGCCGCTGGTGGCCTCGGTCCCCGTCACATGCCCGCGGCGGCCGGACAGGTCGCTCAACACGGTTCCGACGTGTTCATCGGGCACCGTGATCCGTACGTCGTGCACGGGCTCCAACAGCGTCACCCCTGCCCGCGCGCCCGCCTCGCGAAGGGCCAACGAACCGGCGGTCTGGAATGCGGCGTCGGAGGAGTCGACGCTGTGCGCCTTTCCGTCGACCAACGTCACCCTGATGTCGACCAATGGGAAGCCGGCATCGAGGCCGCGTTCCATCTGGGCGCGAACGCCCTTCTCCACCGAGGGGATGTAGTTGTGCGGTACGGCACCACCGACGACCTTGTCGACGAACTCAAAGCCGGCACCGCGCTCGAGCGGCTCGACGATGACCTTCGCGACGGCGTACTGGCCATGTCCGCCGGATTGCTTGACGTGTCGACCCAAGCCCTCTGCCGGCGCGACCAAGGTCTCGCGCAGCGCTACCGCCACGGGGACGGTCTCCAGATCGACACCCTGCGTACGGAGTCGGTCGAGGACGACATCAGCGTGTGACTCGCCCATGCACCAGAGGACCAGCTGGTGGGTCTCGGCGTTGCGCTCCAGTCGCAGTGTGGGGTCGCCGGCGATGAGCCGAGCCAGGCCTTTGGCGAGGGCGTCCTCATCCGCGCGGGTCTTGGCCGATACCGCGATCGGCAAGAGCGGTTCGGGCATGTCCCATGCCTCGACGAGCAAGGGCCGGTCCTTGGCCGAGACGGTGTCCCCGGTCTCGGCCGAAAGCAGTTTGGTCACCGCGCAGAGATCGCCGGCTATGCACTCGGCCATGGGGCGCAAGGTCGTGCCGAGGGGGCTCAGCACGGAGCCGATGCGCTCGTCGGCGTCGTGATCGTCGTGTCCTCGGTCGGTGAGGCCGTGGCCGGAGACGTGGAGGGCAGTTTCTGGGCGCAGAGTCCCGGAGAACACCCGGATCAAGGAGACCCGGCCCACGTACGGGTCGATCGTGGTCTTGATGATCTCCCCGACGAGCGGGCCGACCGGGTCGGCGGTGAGGGGTTCGACCGCGCTGCCGTCGACGCCGGTGACAGTCGGTAGCTCGTGTTCGCCCGGATGTGGGAATCCGCCGACGAGCAGCTCCAGCAGCGCGCTGATGCCGAGGCCGCTGGTCGCGCAGACGCCGAGGACGGGAAAGAACGAGCCACGCGAGACTGCGGTCTCCAAGTCGTCGACGAGTGTCTTGACATCGATGTCCTCGCCCTCGAGGTAGCGATCCATCAACGTCTCGTCCTCGCTCTCGGCGATGATCGATTCGATCAGGTTCGAGCGGGCTTCGACGATGGCGTCGCGATGCTCGGGGTCGGGTTCACGCACCACCGGGACGTGGCCACCGGCGGTGTGATCGAAGATCTGTTGGCTCAGCAGGCCGATCAATCCGCACACCGCACCGTCGTCGCCGTGCAGCGGGAGGTAGAGCGGAGCGACGCCGTCCCCGAAGGCGTTCTTGCAGGCGGCGAGCGCCTTCTCCCAGTCGGCGCGGGGGTGGTCCAGGCGCGAGATGACGACGGCCCGGGGGAGTCCGACAGCCGCGCATTCCTCCCACAGGGCCATGGTCGCCGCGTCGATGTCGTCACTTGCCGAGATGACGAACAGGGCGGCGTCCGCGCCGCGGAGCCCGGCTCGGAGTTCCCCGACGAAGTCTGCGTAGCCGGGGGTGTCGAGCAGGTTGATCGTGTGGTCCTGGTACTGGATCGGAGCCAGCGCCAGGGAGACCGATCGTTGCTGCTTGATCTCGGCCGGGTCGCTGTCGCTGACCGTGTTGCCCTCGACGATCGAGCCCATTCGGTTGATGGCGCCGGTCGCAGCGAGCAGTGCTTCGACGAGTGTGGTCTTCCCGGATCCGCTTCGCCCCACAACTGCGAGATTGCGGATCCGGGAGGGATCGTTGGCCGGCCTCACCGACCTTTCGGTCCCTCGACCGGGACTGGACTGTTTGGACATCGCGCAGCCTCCTCGATGCGGCTTGGCGCCGACCGTGGCGGCGCGCACGTCGTGTACCAGACTCCCTACCCCTCAAGGCTGCGCGCCACAAGTGCCAGTCTCTGCCCCGCTAGAGTGGGCCTACTCCCGAGGTGCGGAAGGCCGGTCCCCACAGCTCATGCTCAACCTCCGCGCCCGCTCGTCGGTCGGCAGGGCGCTCGCTCCGATCGGTGGCGGGTTGCACCGCCTAGGGGTCAGCGCCAACGCGATCACCGTGGTCGGCACGCTGGGTACCGTCGCCTCCGCCGCGCTGCTGATCGGTACGGGCCGATTTCTCTTGGGCGTCATCGCGATCACGGCGTTCGTCCTGTTCGATCTCCTCGACGGTGCCGTCGCGCGAGCCGGCGGAACGGCGTCGACGTTCGGTGCGGTTCTGGACTCGACGCTTGATCGGGTGGCCGACGCCTCGATCTTCGTTGCAGTCATCTGGTGGTATGCCGCATCGGGGCAGACAGCAACTCGCCCAGATCTGATTCTGGCCGCGCTCCTCGCTCTGGTCCTGGGTCAGCTGATTCCGTACGTGCGCGCCCGGGCGGAGGGCGTGGGGATCAACGCGAGCGTGGGGATCGCCGAGCGGGCTGAGCGGCTCATTCTCGTGCTCGTCGGTCTGGGACTGGCGGGACTGGGGATCTCCGTCGCGTTGCCCATCTCCCTGTGGGTACTAGTGGCAGTTGGCGTGATCACAGTGGGTCAGCGCCTGGCTGCCGTACGCCGCGCGGCTGGACGCCCACCTCTGCAACAGCCAGCGCAGGAGTCTGGTGGTGGCTGACCAAAGTCTTGCCGAGCGAGCAGTCTCGGCTGGGTTCGCGCTGGGCTGGCGGGCCGGTCGCTTGATGGACAACCGACTCGCTCGAGCCACCTTCGACCTTGTCGCCGACCTGGGGTGGCGGCGCGGTGGACCGGCTGTCGATCGACTGCGCGGCAACCTGCGTCGCGTCGTGGGGCCCGAACTCGGTGCGGCCGAACTCGATGCGCTGACCCGTCGCGCCCTGCGGTCCTACGCTCGGTACTTCCGCGAAATCTTCTGGATGCCCACGGTCCCCCTCGACGTCGTGGCCAAGCGCACGCGAGTGACCGGCGCAGACAACGTGCTGGCCGCCAGGGACCAGGGGAGGGGCGTCGTCTGTGCACTTCCGCACATGGGCAATTGGGACGCTGCTGCGGTGTCCTACCTCACCGCTTTCGGACCGCCCATGGCGGTAGTGGCCGAGCGGCTGCGCCCGGAGCGGCTCTACCAGCGGTTTCAGTCCTACCGGGAATCTCTTGGCATGGTCGTCGTACCGCTGACCGGTGGTGACCGTCCGCCCGCGAGCCGGTTGGCAGAGACACTGCGGGGCGGCGGCACGGTGTGCCTGCTCTGTGAACGGGATCTGGGTGGCAGCGGGGTTCAGGTGACCTTCTTCGGGGAGCCGATCACCGTTCCACCGGGGCCCGCGCTGCTCGCGATCCAGACCGGGGCCGCCCTCGTCCCCACGATCGCCGGATACGAAGGCGACGACTGGACGATCACCTTTTTCCCCGAGGTGATCGTGAACGGTCCCGAAGCGCCGAAGCGCTTGCGGGACAAGGTGACCGAGGCGATGCAAGAAGTAGTCAACCAGTTCGCGGCGGGAATTTCCGATGCCCCGCAGGACTGGCACATGATGCAGCGGCTGTGGCACGAGGACATGGCACGCGCGGCGGGCGGACGGCAGACACGATGAGAATCGGCTTGGTCTGCCCGTACTCCTGGGACATACCGGGTGGAGTGCAGTACCACGTGCGTGACCTCGCGAAGACCATGATCGCCCTTGGTCATCACGTCGAGGTGCTCACTCCGGCGAACGAGGAAGACGACCTCCCCGACTACGTCACGAGCGCTGGACGTGCCGTGCCGATCCGCTACAACGGGTCCGTGGCTCGGCTGCAGTTCGGTCCGGTGGCCGCCGCCCGTGTGCGGCGCTGGCTCAGACACGGACACTTCGACGTCCTGCACGTACACGAACCCTCGGCGCCCAGCCTTTCGTTCCTGACCTGCGTCCTGGCAAAGGGTCCGATCGTCGCCACCTTTCACACCGCCACGGTTCGGTCTCGCTGGTTGGGCGCGTTGCAGGGCGTGCTACAGCCGTTCATGGAGCGGATCTCGGGACGAATTGCAGTGTCCGACTTGGCCCGTCGAGTACAGGTCGAACATCTCGGCGGCGATGCGATCGTGATCCCGAACGGGGTCGACGTCGCGCACTTTGCCGCTGCACGGCCGTTTGACGGGTTTCCGTGGGCCGGGCAGACCATCGGCTTTCTCGGTCGCTTCGATGAGCGCCGAAAAGGACTGCCGATGCTGATCGAGGCACTGGCCCAGATCGCGCCGGAGCATCCCGAGCTGCGCGTTCTCGTCGCCGGTCGTGGCGACGTCGATGATCTGTACGAGGACCTGCCTGACGTGCTGCAGGGCAGGGTGACCGTCCTCGGTGAGATTTCCGAAGCAGACAAAGCTCGGATGCTCGCCTCGATCGACATCTATTGCGCGCCAAACCTGGGTGGGGAGAGCTTCGGCGTGATCCTGGTCGAGGCAATGGCCGCGGGAGCCGCCATCGTCGCGAGCGACCTCGACGCGTTTCGGCGGGTCCTGGACGACGGTGCTGCGGGGGTCCTGGTCCGGCGGGGGAACTCGGCGGCGCTGGCCGGAGGCCTGTCCGAATTGCTCGGAAGTCCGGCGCGACGTGCGGAACTCGTGGCGGCTGGGCGAATCGCGGTGCGGGAGTACGACTGGTCGGTCGTCTCGGAACGGATTCTCGCCGTGTACGAGACGGTCGCCTCCCGAATCGGCGGCGAGGTCCAGGTCACGACCGAGCGGTCGGCGCTCGCCGATCCCACAGATTCCGCGACGGGCGGGTGATCGCTGGCCCACCGCGCCACTGATTCGAGCGTCGCGTCAGTCCGTCCACGGGCCGAGCCCGCCGACCCGAGTCGGGGTGATGTGGGTGATGTAGCCCGGAGGTGGATCCGGGAACGGCGGGAACACCGTCCCGGGACCGACATAGGTCTGGGCCAGCTGATGCAACAGCTGCGGGGCGCCGCCTTCGGTGACTCGGGCGTTGCCGTACACGATGAGGCAGTGCCGCATACCGATGCCGTTGCTGGTGTCGGCCTCGAAGGACAGGACCACGCGGGGATCGCGACGGACGTTGTGCAGCTTGCGCTGTCGTCCGTCGAGATGACCGGCGACCAATTCGTCCCCATCAAGACCCACCCAAACGACGGACGCCTGCGGCGAGCCATCCTCAGCCAGAGTGACGAAGTGGGCCAGCGGACCGCTCTCGATGAGCCGGCGCGCCGCCTCGTTGAGCACGGCCATGCACGTGACTCTGGCACAGAATCGCAGGTCGGACACATCGCAGCGCGAGGCCGGCAGACTGGCCCGGCTACCCTCGGCCGCCGTGAGCAGCCAAACGATCCTGTTGATCGGGCTCGCTCTGCTCGCGATCCTGCTCGTGTGGCTGGCCTCGACAGTCTCCCGCTTGGATCGACTCGACGATCGGGTCCTTGCAGCCAGGTCGGCGCTGGATGCTCAACTTGTCCGCCGTGCCGCCGTCGCGCAAGCGATCGCCGACGAGCACCCCGACCTTCTCGGCGGGCGGGCCGACGAGCTACGCCACGCTGCGCACGAAGCGCTCAACGCCGACGATGCTTCTCGCGAAGCGGCCGAGAACACCCTTGGCCACATGTTGCGCGGAGTCGGGCCGGAACTGGGAGGACTGCCACAACATCTCCGGCAGGACCTCAGATCCACAACAGAACGCGTTGTGCTCGCCCGGCGCTTCTACAACGACGCGGTGCGCGACAACCGCCAACTGCGCGGGCAGGGCCTTCCCCGACTCTTTCGGCTCGGTGGTCGTCGGGCGCTGCCCGCACACTTCGACATCGACGATCGCCCGGCCAAGGTGGCCGACACGCCTCCGGTGCTCTGAGATCTCGGCGGCACGCGCCCGTAGGGTCGGGCGATGCCCCCCAGACACAGGCTGGCCGTCCGCGCCCTGGCCCTGACCAGCGTCATCCTGCTGTCGGCCTGTACGGGAGAGGGACCTGACTCAGCTTCGGAACGCGATTCGACGTCTGCGTCCACCAGTCATGCGCCCTACACCGCGCCGCCGGTGGCCGGCGACGTCAACCCGCTCAACGGGTTGCCGGGCGTCGCCCCCACGGAGGTTTACGCCGTGAAGATCGACGACACGGCGCCGGGTCGTCCGCAGATGGGGATCAGCTCCGCCGACATCGTCTATGTCGAACAGGTCGAAGGCGGGCTGACCCGGCTCATGGCGGTGTTCGGATCCAGCTTTCCCTCCCAGGTCGGTCCGGTGCGATCGGTACGGGCAAGCGACACCCAGATCCTGGCTCAGTACGGCCCCGTCGGGCTTGCGTTCTCCGGGGGCGCGCCCGTCCAGTTGGCGATCGTCGCCGGCGCCAACGTCGTCAATGGTTCGGGCGACGTGCACCCCCAGTTCTATCGGCGCGCCAATGGCCGCCCCTCGCCGTACAACCTGATCCTCGACCTGCCAGCCATGGCCGCCGCCCTTCCGGCTGCCGGGGTCACCAACATGGGCTTCCTCTGGGGGAGCTATCCGGGCACGTCGACCGCGGCATCGGGGAGCCAGCTGACCGTGCCAGTCGGGACGACAGGTGTGGACTTCCGCTTCGATCCAGCGGCTGGGCGATACGTGCGGTTCATCAACGGTGCACCGCAGTTCGACGCCAGCGGTCCCGTCGTCTCGACTGCGAATGTCATCGTGATGTTCTGCCAGGTCGGGCCGGACGGGGTCGGCGCGGACGTCAATGGTTCGCCGACGATCGGAACGACCACAGTCGGCACCGGGCCGGTTGCCATCTTCCGCGACGGGCACCGGATCGACGGTGTGTGGAGTCGGCCGACGCCGGAGGCCGGTACCAGGCTGACCGATGCCGCCGGGCAGGTGATCCGGCTCGCTCCGGGCGGAGCCTGGGTGCTCCTTGCCGCGAACGGAGCACCGCTGTCGTCGGCCTGAGCCAAGCTCCCGGCGAGTGTCGGATTCCGCTTGTAGCCTCGAATGCATGACCCTGCAGCGCGACCTGGCATGGCAGGCCTCGCTGTTCGATACCGGAGAGATCGAATACGACCCGGCACTCACCGGCTGCCATCGACGGCAGTTGGGCGACGGCGCCTGGGTCGATCACTTGCCAGGCTGGCTCGGCGGCGCCGACGAGTTGTTCGCCCGATTGCTGGACGGCACTCGATGGGGACAGCACGAGCGGTGGATGTATGACCGCAAGGTCACCGAGCCGCGGCTCACGCATCGGTGGTACCTCGATGGAGAGGCCGACCAAGAGCCGCCGCCAACGGCTCTGCAGGGGATGGCCGCGACCCTGAGCGCGCACTATGCGGTCACGTTCAGCCAGGTCGGGGTCAACCTCTACCGCGACGGCGCCGACAGCGTGGCCTGGCATGGCGACCGGGTCGCTCGCGAGCTTCCCGAGGCCATCGTGGCACTGGTCAGCCTTGGTGCCGCGCGACCGTTCAAACTGCGGCCGAAGGGTGGCGGTACGTCGTTGACCTACCTGCCCGGATCGGGCGACCTGTTGGTGATGGGCGGTTCCTGCCAACGGACCTGGGACCACGCGGTGCCCAAGGTGGCCGCGGCTGGGCCCCGGATCAGCATCCAGTTCCGGCACGTCTATCCGCGCACGGCCATCCCGGGCCGGAAATCGATCGCGACGTAGACTGGGCACAACCAGCGTCGTCGAATCCTGAGGTTTCTCGTGTCCGAGCCCACCGACCGCCCCCGTACCGGCACGACGCGCGTCAAGCGTGGCATGGCCGAGATGCTCAAGGGTGGCGTGATCATGGACGTCGTGACCGCCGAGCAGGCGAAGATCGCCGAGGACGCCGGAGCAGTCGCAGTCATGGCGCTGGAGCGCGTTCCGGCTGATATTCGCGCGCAAGGCGGGGTGGCCCGCATGAGCGACCCCGACATGATCGACTCGATCATCTCAGCGGTCACGATTCCCGTGATGGCCAAAGCCAGGATCGGCCACTTCGTGGAGGCCAGGGTCTTGCAGAGTCTCGGTGTCGACTACATCGACGAGTCCGAAGTCCTCACCCCGGCCGACGAGGCGCATCACATCGACAAATGGGCGTTCACCGTTCCGTTCGTCTGTGGTGCCACCAACCTCGGCGAAGCCCTGCGGCGCATCGCCGAGGGCGCAGCGATGATCCGCTCCAAGGGCGAGGCCGGCACGGGCAACGTCGTCGAGGCGACTCGGCACATGCGCTCCATCAGAGGCGACATTCGACGGCTGTCCGGGCTGGACGAGACCGAGTTGTTCAGCGCCGCCAAGGAACTGCAGGCACCCTACGAGCTGGTCGCCGAGGTCGCCGAGGCCCGCAAATTGCCAGTTGTTCTCTTCACAGCGGGCGGGATCGCCACACCAGCCGACGCGGCGATGATGATGCAACTCGGCGCCGAAGGCGTATTCGTGGGATCGGGGATCTTCAAAGCCGGAAATCCGGCACAGCGCGCAGCCGCGATCGTGCAGGCGACGACCTTCCACGACGATCCGGATGTGATCGCCAAGGTCTCGCGAGGTCTGGGTGAGGCGATGGTCGGGATCAACGTCTCGGAGTTGCCCGACAACGAGCGGTACGCCAAGCGCGGCTGGTGAAGTCACCGATCCTCGGAGTCCTTGCCCTACAGGGGGACTCCCGCGAGCACTTGCGTCGGATCGGCGACGCGGGAGCGACCGGAATTTCGGTCCGTAGAGCCGGGGAGCTCGAAGCCGTCGACGGACTCATACTTCCCGGCGGTGAGTCCACCACGATCGCCAAGCTGCTCAACAGATTCGGGCTGATGGAGCCCCTACGCGCTCGAATCCGAGCTGGCCTACCGGTGTACGGGTCGTGCGCCGGCATGATCCTTCTCGCCGACCGGATACTCGCCGCGCCACATGATCAGGACACGATCGGCGGCATGGATATAACGGTGCGGCGCAATGCCTTCGGCCGCCAGATCGAGTCGTTCGAGAACGAGGTGCCGATGCCGGCCGTCGGCGAGCGATCCTTTGCGGCGGTCTTCATCCGAGCGCCTTGGGTGGAGCAGGCCGGCCCGGATGTCGAGATCCTCGGCCGCGTGAGCGGGGGAGCCGCTGACGGTAGGGTTGTCGCCGTCCGCCAGGGCGCGCTCCTGGCGACGAGCTTCCATCCCGAGCTGACCGACGACGGCCGGATCCACGCGTTCTTCGTGGAGATGGTCCGCGACATGGCGCACGGCGCGACCGGGCGAGAGTCAGAAACCGCGCCGGACCCAGTCGGGCGCAGGACGTGAGCAGGGCGGAGGAGCGAGCATGAGTGGCCACTCGAAATGGGCGACGACCAAGCACAAGAAGGCAGTGATCGACGCCAAGCGCGGCAAGTTGTTCGCCAAGATGATCAAGAACGTCGAGGTCGCGGCTCGAACCGGCGGCGCCGACCTCGCTGGGAATCCGACCCTGTACGACGCGGTCCAGAAGGCCAAGAAGGCCTCCGTGCCAAACGAGAACATCGACCGCGCCGTCAAGCGCGGCGCCGGCACCGAGGACGGCGGCTCCGACTGGCAGACGATCATGTATGAGGGGTACGGACCCAGCGGTGTGGCCGTCCTCATCGAGTGCCTCACCGACAACCGCAATCGGGCCGCCTCGGAGGTCCGTACGGCCATGACCCGCAACGGCGGCTCGATGGCCGATCCTGGCTCGGTGGCCTACCTGTTCAACCGCAAGGGTGTCGTGCTGGTGCCCAAAGAGGGATCGGTGACCGAGGACGACGTGCTCACGGCGGTCCTCGATGCGGGCGCCGAGGAGGTCAACGATCTGGGCGATTCCTTCGAGGTGGTCAGTGAACCGTCTGACCTCGTCAACGTTCGGACCGCGCTGGTCGAGGCCGGCATCGACTACGACTCGGCCGAGGCATCCTTCCTGCCCAGCGTGCAGATCGAGCTCGACGAGGCGGCCGCCCCCAAGGTCTTCCGGCTGATCGACGCGCTCGAGGACAGCGACGACGTCCAGAACGTCTATGCGAACTTCGACGTGAGCGACGAGGTCCTGGCCGCGGTCGGTTAGTTCGCGAGCGCTCGTGGCGTGTCTACCCAGCCTGGGCCACGCGCGCGGCTAGTTTGTCGAACAGGTGTTCGCATCCTGGCGAGCTGATCCTCAGGAGGTCTCGTGCGCGTTCTCGGCATCGACCCTGGGCTGACCCGATGCGGCTATGCCGTGATCGACGGCTCACCCGGTCGTTCGCCCCGCGCCGTCACCTATTCGGTGCTGCGAACACCACCCGGTGCAGAGCTCGGGCAGCGGCTGCTCGAGTTGTTCGATGCGATCGCTGGGCTCATCACGACCTTTCAGCCCGAAGTGCTCGCGGTCGAACGAGTGTTCAGCCAGCACAACGTCCGGACAGTCATGGGCACAGGTCAAGCCGCCGGGATAGCCGTTCTCGCAGCCGCGCGCGGCGGTGTTTCCGTCGCCATGTACACCCCCACCGAGGTCAAAGCTGCGGTGACCGGTTCCGGGAATGCCGAGAAGGCGCAGGTCGGTGCCATGGTCACGCGCTTGCTGAACCTGCCCGAACCGCCACGACCGGCCGACGCAGCCGATGCACTCGCGTTGGCGATCTGTCATGCCTGGCGTGGAGCGGCACTCCAGCGCAGGGCGCTGGCCAGTACCGGACGCGGCGGCGCGCTGCCCGCTGGCGCTTGGGGAGCCGGTCGATGATCGCGCACCTGACCGGAGTGGTCAGTGCCGTCGGCCCCGATCAAGCGGTGGTCGACGTCGGGGGAGTGGGGCTGGCCGTCTCATGCACGCCCAGCACGCTGGCCACCTTGCGGACGGGCACCGCCGCCCGGCTGGCGACCAGCCTGGTGGTGCGCGAGGACTCACTGACTCTCTATGGCTTTGTCGATGACGACGAGCGCACTCTGTTCGAACTTCTGCAGACCGCCAACGGGGTCGGACCGCGGTTGGCGCAGGCAGTTCTGGCGATCCATCGTCCCGCCGCGATTCGCCGCGCTGTGGCAAGTAGTGACATCGCCGCACTGACCCAGGTACCCGGCATCGGCAAGAAGGGCGCCGAGCGGCTGCTCATCGACTTGAAAGATCGCCTCGGAGCGGGGCCAGAGACCGGGTCGGCCGGCTCCGTGCCCGGCTCGGCTGTGGCCGATGGTGAACCAGGGTGGCGCCGTTCGCTGATGCAGGCATTGCTCGGCCTGGGCTGGAACCCGCGGGAAGCCGAGGCCGCGCTGCAAGCGGTGACACCTGAGGCCGAGGAACGCATCGAGCGCGGTGACACCGTCGAGGTGGGGGCACTGCTCCGGCAGGCCCTGTCGAGTTTGGATCGGCTATGACCGAGCATCGCGAGCCAGACCGCACATTCTCCGGAGAAAGTCGCATCAGCGGGGAGCCAGACGGCACATTCTCCGGACAAAGTTCGGTGGACGCGCCGGTGTCGCCGTACGCCTCGCCTGAAGATCGTGACATCGAGACGTCCCTGCGGCCGCGCCGACTCGATGAGTTCATCGGCCAGCCCAAGGTCCGTGGGCAGTTGGATCTCGTACTCGAAAGCGCTCGACGCCGCTCCCGGCCACCGGATCACGTTCTGCTCTCCGGCCCACCCGGACTCGGCAAGACCAGCTTGGCGATGATCATCGCCGCCGAACTCGGTGCCGTGCTGCGGGTGACCAGCGGCCCGGCGATCGAGCGGGCCGGGGACCTGGCCGCCCTGCTGACCAACCTCGGTCCCGGCGACATCGTCTTCATTGACGAGATCCATCGCATCGCCCGGCCGGCCGAAGAACTGCTCTATGTGGCGATGGAGGACTTCCGGGTGGACGTCGTCGTGGGCAAAGGGCCCGGCGCGACGGCGATCCCGCTGGAGGTCGCCCCCTTCACCCTGGTCGGGGCCACCACGCGGGCAGGGCTGTTGACCGGGCCGCTGCGGGACAGGTTCGGGTTCGTCGGCCACATGGAGTTCTACGACCCACCCGAGCTCGTGGCCGTCCTGCAACGAAGCGCCCGACTGCTCGGCGTGGACCTTCGCCCGGACGGAGCGACCGAGATCGCGGGACGCTCACGGGGAACTCCACGGATCGCCAACCGACTGCTGCGCAGGGTTCGCGACTTTGCCGAAGTGCGCGCGGACGGGGTCGTGGATCTCGCAACCGCCAAGGACGGTCTGGCGTTGTTCGACGTCGACGACCTGGGCCTGGACCGGCTCGACCAGGCTGTGTTGCGGGCGCTGGTGCAGCGGTTCGACGGAGGCCCGGTGGGGATCGCGACCCTGGCCGTGGCGGTCGGCGAGGAAGCCCAGACCGTCGAAGAGGTCTGCGAACCCTTCTTGGTTCGCGCGGGGCTGCTCATCCGTACTCCGCGTGGCCGGGTGGCCACCATGGCCGCCTGGGAGCACCTGGGAATCACGCCCGCCCCGAGGGCACCGGGAGCGGCAGGTGCGGCTCTGCCGCCCCCGTCTTCCGCACCGTCCTTGTTCGACGCCTAGAATGCAGCGTGTCCGGTTGATGGAGTGCTTGCCAGCTTGGGGCACGCTCACCTCGCCGAGGTTCTCCTCGGCGACACCGGCCACACCCGGGACTAGACATCCGGACCAGACCCGATCCAGTGAGAAAGAGGCGAATAAGACCCTGTGGGCGATTTAGTGCTCTTCCTTCCATTCCTCGCGCTGTTCGGCGTGATCATCTATATGCAGACGCGGCAGCGTAAGAAGCTGCTGGCGCGACAGACCGAACTGCAGAACTCACTTGTCGTCGGCGCGCCGATCATGCTCACCTCAGGTCTGTACGGCGACGTCGCCGCGTTGGACGAAAAGACCGTCGATGTCGAAATCGCACCCGGTGTGGTCGCGACCTTCGCCCGCGCGGCGGTCCTCGAAGTGCGTCCCGGGGAGAGCACCTTCGAAGACGACGACGACAGCGACGTAGCCGACGATCCCGTCGTAGAGGTCGTCGACGACGCGGATCGCCCCACGCGCAACACCCCGTCCGCTTAGCAGGGACACCAGCCGTACCCGTCTGCCGGCGCGCAAACCTGACCACCGGGTGACTCGCGCGGCGACAGCGATCTGATCTCGAAGGGGAATCCGTAGTGGCACGTGCGCAGACGCAGCTCCGGGGGTACTTCGTCGCCCTTGTTCTCATCATCGCGACGTTGTATGCGCTTGTGTTTTTCACCGGCGACTCGCCGACGCCACGCCTGGGACTCGACCTCCGGGGCGGCACGACCGTGACGCTGACCGCGCAGACGCGGGACGGTGGCGCACCTTCCCCGGAGGAGCTGGAGACCGCCCGACAGATCATCGAACGCCGCGTCAACGGTCTCGGTGTCGCCGAAGCCGAGGTCGTCACCGAGGGCGACAACAACATCGTCATCTCGGTGCCCGGAGACGAGGGCGAGCAGGCGCGTTCACTGGGCACGACGGCGGAGTTGCTGTTCCGTCCGGTCATCACAGGTCCGGAGCCCGTGACGGCGGTCGCGCCGGACGAGACGACCTCCGCTGATCCGAGTGCGAGTGCCGATCCCAGCGCGAGCGCAGATCCCTCGGCGGCAGCAGACCCCACGGCCAGCACCGACCCCGCGGCGACGACCGACCCGGCGGCGACAACGGATCCGGCGGCAACGACCGACCCAGCAGCGACCGGCACTCCGACGTCAACCGACGGGACCTCCGCACCGGATCCGGAGCGGCCGGCGGTCACCCAAGAGGAGGCGCAGGCGGCTTACGCAGCGCTGACCGAATGTTCCACCGAGGTCGATCCAGAGCAATCCACCGCGGACCGTCCAGAGGATTACGTGGTGGCCTGCCATGTGGATGGCAGCCAGAAATACCTCCTCGGCCCGGCGATCATCCTTGGCAACGAGGTAGAGGACGCCAGCGCCGGGCTCGACCCAGGAGGTACCCAGGGCTGGATCGTGAATCTGGAGTTCAAGAGTGACGCCCGGCAGAGGTGGGCCGAATACACCGCCGCGCATACCCAGGAGAACGTGGCCTTCACCCTCGACGGTCGGGTGATCTCCGCGCCGACCATCCAAGGCACCATAGACACGCCGAGCACTCAGGTGACCGGATCGTTCACCCAGGAGACCGCGACCAGCCTGGCGAACTCGCTGAAATACGGCGCGCTGCCGCTGACCTTCACCCAGTCAACCGCCGAGACCGTCTCCGGACTGCTGGCCGCCGATCAGTTGCGCGCCGGTTTGATCGCCGGGGGTATCGGCATCCTGTTGGTCTTCGTCTACGCGATGTTTTATTACCGCTTGCTCGGTCTGGTCACGATCGCGAGTCTCGGGCTGTCCGCCGTCATCGTGTACGCGTGCCTGGTGATTCTCGGTCGGCAGATCGGGTTCACGCTGAGCCTTGCCGGTATCGCCGGGTTCATCGTGGCCATCGGTATCACGGCGGACTCCTTCATAATCTTCTTCGAACGCATCAAAGATGAAGTGCGCGACGGGCGTTCGATGCGAGCTGCGGTTCCGCGAGCCTGGGTGAGTTCTCGACGGACCATCCTGTCGGCTGACGCGGTCAGCTTCCTGGCGGCGGCGACCCTGTACGTCCTCGCGATCGGCGGGGTCAAGGGATTCGCCTTCACCCTGGGTCTGTCCACGGTGCTGGACCTGGTGGTCGTGTTCCTCTTCACGCATCCGTTGGTGGCCCTGCTGTCCCGTAACCCGACGTTCTCCTCGCCCCGCATCTCCGGACTGGGCCGGCTACGGATCGGACCGGCGTCCAGCGCGAGTCCGGCTGTGGCCACGGCCGGTGCCGGTTCCAGCGCCTCGGGTAGGCCGCCGGTGCGACGAGGCTCGAACAAGAGGAGCGGCAGCTGATGGCCATGAAGAAGAGCGCTCCGGCGAACGTCGCGGTCCTCGACGACGACGAGAGCGTCGAGATCGAGGACACCGTCGACAGCGACGACACCGAGCCCGAGGCCAAGTCCGACCCTGCGCGCAAACCTTGGCCGGTCAGGCTCTATCTCGGTGAGATCGGCTACCAGTTCATCGCCAAGCGCAAGATCTGGTACACGGTCTCCGTCGTCCTTGTACTGATCTGCATCGCGTCGATGATCTGGCGAGGATTCAATCTCGGCGTCGAATTCGCTGGGGGCGAGCGCTTCCGTACCGAGGGGACCGAGCAACAACTCGACGACGTCACTCAGGCGGTCGAAGACGCCGGCGCCGAGGTGACGAGCGCGCAGTCGGTAGGCGAAAACCAGCTCGTCATCATCACCGCGGACCTCACCGAGGAACAGAGCCGCGCTGTGACGGAAGCCATCGCAGATACCGCGGGCGTGGATCCCGCTGACGTCACCAATTCGACCACCAGCGCGAGCTGGGGCCGAGATGTCACCAGCAAGGCGCTGCAAGGCTTGTTGGTCTTCATCGTGCTCGTGCTCGTCTTCCTGGCCGTTCGGTTCCAATGGAAGATGGCCGCCGGCGCAATGGTTGCGCTGGTCCACGACCTCGTGATCACCGCCGGGGTCTATTCCATCATCGGTTTCGAGGTGACGCCCGCCTCGGTGATCGGGCTGTTGACCATTCTCGGATTCTCGCTCTACGACACCGTCGTCGTGTTCGACAAGGTGGACGAGAACGCCAAGGGCCTGCTGGCCAGCCAACGACGGACGTACTCAGAGTCCGCGAACCTGGCGATCAACCAGGTCCTGATGCGGTCGATCAACACATCGATCTTCGCGTTGCTGCCGGTCCTCGGTCTGCTCTACGCCGGGGTGTTCCTCATCGGCGAGGGGACACTGCAGGACCTCGCGCTCGTTCTGTTCGTGGGCATGCTCGCCGGCGTCTATTCGTCGATCTTCCTGGCGGCGCCGGTCCTCTGTGATCTCAAGGAACGCGAGCCCGACTACCAGAAACTGGCCAAGCGGGTGAACGCCAGGCGTGCGGGCGCAGCGCTGGACAAAGCTGGGGCCAAGGGCGGGCAGAAGCGCAGCGCGAGAGGTCCTGCGTTCGGTGCCGAGTCGGCTGGACCTAAAGCTTCCGCCAAAGGAGCGCGCAGCGCAGCCGTCGACCCCGATCCCGCGGATGCCGTTGTTGCCGACGGACGATGACGGCGAACCCGTGATCAAGACGGGCGTCGTCGCATCCGCGCGGCGCAGCCGCCCGCGGGGGACCCGGGCTCCGGCCGGTGCGGCCAAGGCTGCGACCTCGGCCACGCCAGCCTCGAGTGCGAAGGCCGAGCCCACAGCGGCCAAGCCCACAGCGGCCAAGCGAGCCACAACTAAGCCCAGCACGACCACCCCGAGCGCCGCTGGGGCCGGCGCCGGCAAGGGACGCGACGGTGAGTCCGAGTCATCCAACGCAGCAGCGAGCGCCGGGAAGGGTCAGTCCGCGGGCAGCAGGCTGGCGCCGCGCCCGGGGGCAAAGCCGGTCCGCGGGCCGCGCACACGAGGTGGGTCGGGCAAGCAGAAGCGCTGACCCGATCCCGCCCGCGCCCCGCGCGGGGGCCCAGCTGGTCCGCCTGGGGCGGGATGCGGGCTACAGTTGCAGACAGGTCGTCCTATCCAGGCCACGGGGCGCCCGTGCCCAGTGCGAGGGAGGGCCGTGAGCAGCGATGTAGCGCCGCCGAGTGTGCCCACCACCGACGAGCCCCCGGCGCCGGACGAGTCCGCGACCAGGTCTGTTGAGGACACATCTGCAGCGACGCAGGCTGGTACCGGAAAGCGCAGCGTCCGCAGCCGCTTGGCCCGGCGGATCATCGCCGGCGGAGGCGCACCGGGCATCAAGCCGGTCCTCGAGCCCTTGGTCGCGAGCCATCGTCAGGCGCACGCCAAGGCGGACCTCCGGGAATTGCAGCGAGCCTTCGACGTCGCCGAGCAGTTGCATGCCGGGCAGAAGCGCAAGAGCGGCGACGACTACATCACCCATCCGCTCGCTGTCGCGACGATCCTCGCCGAGCTGGGCATGGACACCACGACCCTGATCGCGGCGCTGCTGCACGACACGGTCGAGGACACGGGGTACGAGCTGGCCGACCTGTCCCGGGACTTCGGCCCCGACGTCGCCCGATTGGTGGACGGGGTCACCAAGATCGACCGGGTCAAGATGGGCGATGCCGCTCAGGTCGAGACCATTCGCAAGATGATCATCGCCATGTCGCGCGACCCTCGGGTCTTAGTTATCAAACTCGCCGACCGGCTGCACAACATGCGCACACTGCGGTTCCTGCCGCCGCACAAGCAGGAGCGCATCGCGCGGGAGACCCTCGAGATCCTGGCTCCGCTCGCGCACCGACTGGGCATGAACACCATCAAGTGGGAGCTCGAGGACCTGGCCTTCGCGACCCTCTATCCCAAGCGTTACGACGAGATCGTCCGCCTGGTCGCCGATCGGGCGCCGTCGAGGGACACCTATCTGGCTGATGTGTCCGCCGCGGTACGTGGGCAACTCAAGTCGACAAACATCACCGCGGCCGTGACCGGCCGCCCGAAGCACTACTACTCGATCTACCAGAAGATGATCGTGCGCGGCCGCGACTTCACCGACATCTGGGATCTCGTCGGCATCCGCATCGTGGTGGAGACCGTGCGGGACTGCTACGCCGCCCTCGGCGTGATCCACGCCTATTGGCAGCCGGTCCCGGGCCGCTTCAAGGACTTTGTCGCGATGCCCAAGTTCAACCTCTACCAGTCACTGCACACGACCGTGATCGGACCGCAGGGCAAGCCGGTCGAGTTGCAGATCCGGACCCGCGACATGCACCGTACGGCTGAGTACGGCATCGCCGCGCACTGGAAGTACAAGGAGACCAAGGGCGGCGCCCCGGCCAAGAGCAACGACGAGATGCTCTGGCTGCGACAGCTCCTGGACTGGCAGCGGGAGAATCAGGAGCCCGGTGAGTTCCTGGAGTCCCTGCGCTTCGAGCTCGGTCCGCAAGAGGTTTTCGTCTTCACACCCAAGGGTGACGTGGTGAGCCTCCCCGAGGGCGGCACGCCAGTCGACTTCGCGTACGCCGTCCACACCGAAGTGGGCCACCGCTGCGTTGGTGCCCGGGTCAACGGGAGCCTGGTCTCGCTGGAGAGCCAGCTGTCCAACGGGGACACCGTCGAGATCTTCACCTCGAAATCCGAATCCGCCGGCCCTTCTCAGGACTGGCTCGGGTTTGTCGGCTCGTCTCGCGCGCGGACCAAGATCCGGCAATGGTTCGCGCACGAGCGCCGCGAAGAGGCCATCGAGGCGGGCAAGGACTCGCTGAGCATCGCGATGCGCAAGCGCGGTCTGCCGTTGCAGCGATTGCTTGGTGGGGAGGCACTCTCGACTCTGGCGAAGGACCTCCACTACGCCGACGTCAGTGCCCTCTATGCGGCAGTGGGGGAGCGCAACGTCTCCGCCCAATCCGTCGTCGACAAGCTCGTCGCCGGCATGGGCGGCGCCGAAGGCACGGTCGAGGACCTGGCCGAGACGACGACGCCGACGAAACCGATCCGCCGGACGACATCTGGCGAGACGGGCGTCGTCGTACGCGGAGTCACCGATGTCTGGGTCAAGCTGGCCCGCTGTTGTACGCCGGTTCCGGGCGACGACATCCTGGGCTTCCTGACTCGGGGCGGCCCAGTGTCGGTACACCGGCGGGATTGCACGAACGCCGCCGACCTCAAGTCCCGCGCCGAGCGTCTGGTCGAGGTCGAGTGGGCGCCGCAGCCCGGTGCCATCTTCCTCGTTGCGATCCAGGTGGAGGCGTTGGACCGCCACCGGCTGCTATCCGACATCACCCGGGCGTTGTCGGACGAGAGCGTCAACATCCTCTCAGCGTCAGTCCAAACCACACGAGACCGAGTTGCGGTGAGCCGCTTCACGTTCGAGCTGGGCGACCCCAAGCACCTCGGGCACCTGCTGCGTACCGTCCGCGGAGTCGACGGTGTCTACGACGTCTACCGCGTCACAGCTTGACCGGCCCCACCGAAGCAGTCTGCATTGACCGGTCGATGGCACGCGCTGCCGTCAGGTCCACCGGTGGCGCGGATCCCGTCGTTGCCGTCCAGATCAGGCGACGGCGGGTTCGACGGTCACGGTGGTCAGCTGGATCGGGATGAGCGGGGCGCCGCCGCCCGGTCCGGGAGATCCGTCCGGATTGGTCTCGAAGGTCCCGTCGTTGCCTCCGGCTGCTACCGCTTCGATCACTTCCAGCCCCGCGGTGATCGTTCCCACCAGCGTGTAATCCGGGGGCAGTTGGGTGTCCTGGAAGCAGATGAAGAACTGGCTGCCGATCGTCGGAGGCTGACCGCCCTGCGCCATCGCGATGCTGCCGCGCGGATAGATCGCGCTGGCACCATCCGGTGCGGGAGCGAGGCCGGCGACACTCTCCGGCTCGGACGTGTAGCTGTAGCTCGGGCCACCCGAGCCGCTGCCGCTGGGGTCGCCGCACTGCAGGACGCCGAAGGCTTCGCTGTTGACCAGCCGGTGACAGGACGAGCCGTCGAAGAAGCCGGACGAGGCGAGGAATTTCATGCTGTTGGTCGCGCAGGGCGCGTTGACCGGGTCCAGACTCATCTGGAAGGCGCCCTGTGTGCTCTCGACGTCCAGAACGACGGGCGTCGTGCTGCCGTCCGGCTCAGGTGGCGTGCCGGTCTCGGTGAGGCTGGGGTTCGCCGGGTCGGCAGGCGAATACGTACAAGCAAGGGTCTCGGTGTCGGTGCTGGCGGCCGGATCCTCGGCGGGTTCGTCGAAGACGCCGGTGAACCACAGCACTCCACCGACCACGATGAACACGGTGAAAGCGGCGACCCCCACGAGGAGGTTGCGGCGACGCTTGCGCGCCTCCTCGGCCCGGCGCTCCAGTTGCCGTTGCAACTGTCGCCGCGCCGCCTCGCGCCGCTGCTTGTTCGTAGCCAATCTCGTACTCCCGTCAGAGTCATCGTTTTCGTACGCGTGCGGACCCGGCACCGGAGTGCGAGCGGATCCGGGGCAGCCCGCGTGAGCGAGGCACCTGCCACCGTATGTCCGGCTGTGTGGCCGGCCACGGAGGACCGAGCGCGAAGTCTACGCAGCCGCCCGTGAAGCATCTGTGAGCTATGCCCAAGGGTGCTGGGTAGCCTTGCCCATCATGCTGGTTGTGAGTTTTCCCGCCGGGGTGTTCGGGACGAATTGCTATGTCCTGGCCGCGGCCCGCGGTGGCGAGTGTGTCGTCATCGACCCGGGATTGGATGCCGCCTCGCCGCTGCGTGACGTCGTGGCTGAATACCAGCTCAAGCCGGTGGCCGTCGTACTCACGCACGGGCATCTCGATCACACCTTCTCGGTGGTTCCGGTGTGCTCGGGGTACGGCATCGCGGCCTACATCCACCCCGACGACGGCCCGATGCTGGCTGACCCGATCTCATGGCACGGCCCGGCGCTGGCCCCCTTCATCCAGGGGATGCCGATTCCCGAGCCAGAGGACGTGCGCCTGCTGACCGAGGGCCTCGACCTCGACCTCGCCGGAGTCCGGCTGACCCCCCGGCATGCGCCCGGCCACACGTTGGGCTCCACTGCCTTCGAAGTGGCCCTCGACGACGCACCCGGCCTGGTCAGCGGTGATCTGCTCTTTGCCGGCTCGATCGGAAGGGTCGACCTCCCGGGTGGGTCGATGAGCCAGATGACCTCCTCGCTCAGACGGGTCGTGCTGCCCCTCGATGATGCGACGGTCGTGTTACCAGGGCACGGGCCGGCGACCACCATCGGCCAGGAGCGGCGGAGCAACCCGTACTTGCAAGACTTGAGTGACGAGCCCGCAGCGCCCCGGCGGAGCCTGTAGATGACCGATGTCGACCCCAGCCAGGGCACGGCCCAGATCCCGCCCGGGCGCTCCACGCACAGACCGGCTCCGCTGTCAGGCTTTCCAGAGCTGCTGCCCGGGCAACGCATGGTCGAGGCGCAGATCATCGACAGATTGCGGCGCACATTCGAGTTGCACGGCTTTGCGCCGATCGAGACCAGGGCCGTCGAACCGATCGACCGGCTGACCGGTGGAGCGGAGATCGACAAGGAGATTTACGCCGTCCGACGTCTGGCCGACGACCGCAACACCGAACCCGACTTGGGTTTGCACTTCGACCTGACCGTCCCGTTCGCCCGATATGTGCTCGAGAACGCCGGCAGGCTGGATTTTCCGTTCCGCCGCTATCAGATCCAGAAGGTGTGGCGCGGAGAGCGACCGCAGGCGGGCCGCTATCGAGAGTTCACCCAGGCAGATATCGACATCGTCGGCAAAGGCACGCTGGACTTTCACCACGATGTCGAAGTGGCGAGGGTGATGGCCGAGGCGCTTGCGGCGCTGCCGGTGATCGGGCCCTTCCGCCTGCAGGTCAACAACCGCAAGCTCCTGCAGGGCTTCCTGTTGGGGATCGGCGCTACGGATCCGCCGGCCGCGATGCAAGCGATCGACAAGCTGGACAAACTGCCTACCGATGCAGTGGGCACACTGCTCACCCAGTCCGGTCTCGCATCCGGGCAGGCGCAGGCGCTGCTCCGACTTGCTGATATCCGAAGCGCGACAACCTCGTTCGTGGACCAGGTGCGCGGACTGGGCGTCCAGCACGAACTTCTCGATGAGGGGCTCGATGAGCTGGCCGCCGTACTCCACGGCTGCCAGGACCTCTCCTCCGACCGCATCACGGTGGAGGTCGACCTGCGGATCGCCCGTGGCCTCGACTACTACACCGGAACGGTCTTCGAGACGCGGCTGGCCGGCTATGAGGCGCTCGGCTCGATCTGCTCGGGGGGCCGCTACGACGCGCTGGCCAGTGACGGGCGGATGACCTATCCCGGCGTGGGCATCTCGTTGGGACTATCCCGGCTGCTGGTACCGCTTTTCGCCGATGGAACGCTGACGCCCGCGCGCAGTGTCCCGACAGCCGTCCTCGTCGCACTCGCTGGCCAGGGCTCGCGAGCAGCCAGTACCCAAGTGGCCCAAGCACTCCGAGCTCGGGGCGTGCCGACTGAGGTGGCACCTTCGGCGGACAAGTACGGGAAGCAAATCCGGTACGCAGAGCGACGCGGAATCCCGTACGTCTGGTTTCCCGGCGCGGAGGCGGAGACTGGGCATGAGGTCAAGGACATCCGAAGTGGCGACCAGGTGCCCGCTGACCCGAATACCTGGTTGCCACCCGAGGTAGACCTGAGCCCGGAGATCGTCTCCACCCCGAAGACCGTCGAGTAGAGGATTCTGTGATTCGTACCCACGCAGGTGGAGACCTGCGTCGCTCCCATGCCGGACAGACCGTCACCCTCGCTGGGTGGATCGGTCGCCGGCGCGATCACGGTGGGGTGGCCTTCCTCGATCTGCGTGAGGCCTCCGGCGTTGTGCAGGTCGTCGTACGAGACGAGGCGGTGGCGCACGAGTTGCGCAATGAGTACTGCCTGCGGGTTGTCGGGGAGGTCGCACTGCGGCCGGCGGGCAACGAGAACCCTGCGCTGCCCAGTGGCGAGATCGAGGTCATCGCTGCCGAGGTCGAAGTCCTGTCGGAGTGCGCACCGCTGCCGTTTCAGATCGACGACCATGTGGAGGTCGGCGAGGAGGTGCGGCTCAAGTACCGCTACCTCGACCTGCGCAGAAGCCGTCCCGCTGCTGACCTGCGGCTGCGCAGCGAGGTCAACCGCAGTGCGCGCGACGTGCTGCACGGACATGACTTCGTCGAGATCGAGACACCGACGCTGACCCGCTCGACGCCAGAAGGCGCTCGGGACTTCCTCGTCCCGGCTCGCTTGCGCCCCGGCAGCTGGTACGCGCTGCCGCAGTCACCTCAGTTGTTCAAACAGCTCCTCATGGTCGCCGGCATGGAGCGCTACTTCCAGATCGCGCGCTGCTACCGCGACGAGGACTTCCGCGCCGACCGACAGCCCGAGTTCACCCAACTCGACATCGAGATGAGCTTCGTCGACCAGGACGACGTCATCGCACTGACCGAGGAGATTCTCGGTGCTCTGTGGTCGCTGATCGACTATTCGATTCCGACGCCGATCCAGCGGATCACCTACGCCGAGGCCATGTCGCGGTACGGCACGGACAAGCCGGACCTCCGCTTCGGGGTCGAACTCGTCGACTGCACCGAGTACTTCACCGACACCAGCTTCCGGGTCTTCCAGGCTCGTTACGTCGGAGCTGTGGTGCTGCCGGGCGGCGCCGACCAGCCACGGCGCACGCTGGATGCCTGGCAGGACTTCGCCCGCCAGCGCGGGCACAAGGGCCTCGCCTACGTCCTGATCGGTGCCGACGGCGAACTGTCCGGGCCGGTTGCCAAGAACCTCTCAGATTCCGAGCGTGCCGGTCTGACCGCACAGGTCGGTGCCGCACCGGGGGACTGTGTCTTCTTCGCGGCGGGCGACCCTGCGGCCGCGCGGTCGCTGCTCGGCGCAGTGCGACTCGAGATCGGGCGACGCGGCGGGTTGATCGATGAGTCGCAGTGGTCGTTCGTCTGGGTTGTCGACTCGCCGCTGTTCGAGCCGTCGGCGCAGGCCCGGGCCTCTGGCGACGTGGCAGTCGGCAGTGGGGCATGGACGGCCGTCCACCACGCATTCACCGCACCCAAGCCCGAATTTCTGGACACCTTCGACACCGATCCTGAGCACGCGCTGGCTTACGCCTACGACATCGTCTGCAACGGCAACGAGATCGGCGGAGGCTCGATCCGGATCCACCGCCGCGACGTCCAGGAGCGGGTGTTCGCCGTCATGGGGTTGTCTGCGGCAGAGGCCCAGGAGAAATTCGGCTTCCTGCTCGAGGCGTTCTCCTACGGTGCGCCGCCGCACGGCGGCATCGCCATCGGATGGGACCGGGTCTGCGCTCTGCTCGCCGGCGAGGACTCGATCCGAGAGGTCATCGCGTTCCCCAAGTCCGGCGGCGGCTACGACCCGCTCACGGGTGCGCCGGCCCCTATCACGCCGCAACAACGCAAGGAAGCCGGAGTCGACGCCGTCCCATCCGAGTGAAGGACGCCTTCTACCAATAGGTTCGGCACAAGGCGTCCTTCACTCGGTCTGACCGGGCGCTCTATCGTCGGCGCCATGGCTGTCGTTGCTCGTACGTTGCTGGGACCCGGTCCGACCAATCCGTACCCAGAGGCGACGGCCGCCCTCGCGCAACCGCTGCTGGGGCATCTCGACCCGCTGTTCCTCGCCATGCTCGACGAAACCTGCGAGCGACTACGGACTGTCTATCGGACGGACAACCGCCGCACGTTGCCGTTGTCGGCTACCGGAAGCGCCGGCATGGAGGCCGCTTTCGTCAACATCGTCGGTCCCGGCGACGTCGTCGTCGTCGGCGTCAACGGTCTGTTCGGGGTACGGATGTGTGATGTCGCCGCGCGCTGCGGTGCCCACGTCATCAGGGTCGATGCGCCTTGGGGGCAACCGCTCGATGTCGACGCGGTCCTGTCGGCGCACCCGGCGCCGAAGATGATCGCGGCAGTGCACGCGGAGACCTCCACCGGAATCTGCAACGACGTGGCCGCGCTCGCGGCCGGTAAGGGTGATGCGCTTCTCCTTGCCGACTGCGTGACCTCGCTGGCCGGAATCGAGTTGGCCATCGACGAGTGGGGGGTCGACCTGGCCTACTCCGGCACCCAGAAGTGCATCGGCGTCGCTCCGGGTCTTTCGCCGTTCACGATCAATGATCGTGCCTGGGCGCGGCGGATCGAGCGCCCGCAGTCCTGGTACCTCGACCTCGGCATGCTCGGTGGATACGCCGGGGAGGCCAGTGGCGGCACCGGTCGTACCTACCACCACACCGCACCGACAGCGATGGTCGCTTCCCTGCACGCCGGTCTCGGCCGAGTTCTCGAGGAGGGGTTGGACTCGGTCATAGCCCGCCACGCGGAAGCGGGCGCGGCACTGCAGGCCGGGCTGCAGGAGATGGGCCTTGACCTCTTCGCCGCGGATGGCCACCGACTTCCGGAGCTCACCACGGTGTGCGTTCCCGAACGCGTTGACTCCGCGAAGGTCAGGGCACAGTTGCTGGATCGCTACAACATCGAGATCGGTGCCGGCGCCGGCGAATTCGCCGCCTCGGTCTGGCGAATCGGTCTGATGGGCTACAACGCCCGCCGGGACATCGTCACGCTGATGCTCGGTGCGCTCGGCGAGGTCCTCGGTCGCAGCTGAGCCCCCGATCCCGGGCGCGCCGGTCACCCGATCTGCTGTGCTGCCTCCAGCACTTCCGCGGCCAGGTGCGTCATCGCTGCCCGGGTCGGCTCGGCAAGGGAGGTCTGATCGATGCGGGCGCCAGCCCTGAGATGCGGATCGTCCGGGATGCTCAGCAGGCCACGACAAAGGCCTTGGAAGCGCCGAGCCGCAGCCGCCAGATCCACTTGCGCGCGGCGTGATCGCACGGCGGTGACGACGACGAAACTGTTGGCGACCAGGGGGGCGAAGCCACGCTCGGCGATCCAGCGCAGACCAGCGTAGGTGGCGGTGAGTCCGTCGACGCTGGGCGAGGTCGCGAACACCAGAGTGTGGGTTCCGCCCAGGAGCTGGGTCATCAGCCCGCCGCTGAGCCCGGCGCCACAATCGATCACCGTCACGGGGAAATGCCGGTGGACGACGTCCATCGTCGCGACGAACGTGCTTTCGTCGAAGCGCGCACTCTCCCCAGGATCGAGGCCGCTGGGCAGCACGAACGTGCCGAATCCCGATAGCGCCAAGTACGGCAGGAGTATCGACAGGTCGCCAGGGTCACCGCGCCCGGCGAGGTCGCGCGCACTGTGGGTCGGGGCGACACCGCTGCGGAGTAGCAGCGAGCCGAACGTCGGATCCGCATCGAGCAGCAGGACCGGTTCGTGACGATGTTGGGAGTAGATGCCGGCAAGCAGGACCGAGAGGGTCGTCTTGCCCACCCCGCCTTTGAGTGCCACTACGGCAATCCGGCGGGGCCCGCGCAGCGGAATGGTCAGCCGAGCGGCGTCACGACGCTCCAGCTCTGTGATGTCGACCTTGGACCGGAACAGCGACCGCTTCCGTTGCGGGGCGGGAGGTGCAGCCGTTCTAGCCACCGGACTCGGGGCGGGTTGCCCGGACTGACCCGGCGGCGGCGCAGGTCGCGGCAGCGGCGCCGGTACGGGCGCATCGGGAGGTGGGCCAACCGGATTGGGCGTGACCGTCGGCAGCTGGATCAGCCGGGTGTCTGACCGCGCCTCGGAGGAGTGCCGGCCGCCCCTGCGTTTCGGGGGCTGGCCGTACCCAGGCGGGGGAGCCGGTGGCGGCGAGGTGCTCAGGGCTTGACCCCTTCCCGACTGCGTGGCAGAGACAGCTGTGCGACCCCGTGGCTGTTGGCCATTGTGTCTTCTCAGCCATTGTCCTTGCTGTGCGGACCGGGTTTACCCAGGGGCGGCCGCCGCCCGTCGTACGAACGCCCCAGGGTCGATCGATCGCGACGTACATGACTGCCTTTCGGACACAGGAAAGAGCGCAGTGGGGGTTCGGCGGCGAGCGTGGGACGGCTCGTAGGTCAGGCCGGTTCCGTGCGGCCGGGCGCGGCGTACGGTCTGTGACCGTGACCGGGCATCGCAGCGAGGGACGAGCGAGGAGCGCAGGGAACGGCCGTGCGAAGCACGGAGTGTCACCGTGACCGAGCCCGCCAGCCTGTTCGACGAAGCGGCAGCACAGAACGCCGCCGCGGCCGCGCCGTTGGCAGTTCGGATGCGTCCCCGGTCCCTTGACGAGGTCGTCGGTCAGGAAGCGGTCCTGGGCCCGGGACGGCCGCTGCGCAGGCTTGTCGACGCCGACGAAGGAATGTCGGTGATCCTGTTCGGGCCACCGGGCACCGGGAAGACGACCCTGGCACACGTGGTCTCGCTGGCGACGAAGCGCACCTTCGTACAGATGTCAGCCCTCAATTCAGGTGTCAAAGAGGTCCGGGCCGTCATCGATGCCGCCACGAAGGATCTCGGCCTCACCGGGCGCCGGACTGTGCTGTTCATCGACGAGGTGCACCGGTTCTCGAAGACGCAACAGGACTCCCTGCTCTCAGCGGTGGAAAACCGGGTGGTCAGCCTCATCGCGGCCACGACCGAGAACCCCTATTTCTCGATCGTCAGCCCGCTGCTATCGCGGTCGATCGTGCTGACCTTGGAACCGCTGGGTGATGACGATGTACGGGTCCTGCTCCGCCGTGCGCTCACCGACGAGCGGGGCTACGGCGGCGCGCTCACGATGACTGCCGAAGCCGAGGACCATGCCGTACGGATCGGCGGCGGCGACGCGCGCCGGGCACTGACGACATTGGAGGCTGCCGCGAACGCGGCGCGGGATGAGGGACTCTCCGAGATCACCCTGCCGGTCATGGAACGAGCGGTCACGCAGGCAGCGGTTCGCTACGACCGGGATGGGGATCAGCATTACGACGTCGCGAGTGCGCTGATCAAGTCGATTCGCGGCAGCGACGTCGACGCGGCGCTGCACTACCTGGCTCGCATGGTGGAGGCAGGCGAAGATCCGCGATTCATCGCCCGCCGACTCGTGATCAGCGCCAGCGAGGACATCGGGATGGCCGACCCGACAGCGCTCCCGCTGGCTGTTGCTGCCTATACCGCCGTCTCGTTCATCGGCATGCCCGAGGGCCGCATCCCCCTGGCGCAGGCGGTCGTGCATCTGGCGACCGCACCGAAGTCCAACGCCTCGTATGCGGCCATCGGGGCAGCCATCGACGACATCCACAAGGGACTGGCTGGGCCGATCCCGTTCCACCTGCGCGACGCGAGCTATTCCGGCGCCGCCAAGCTCGGCCACGGTCAGGGCTACGCGTACTCACACAACGATCCGCAGGGTGTCGTCGCTCAGCAGTACGCCCCCGACGCCGTGGACGGAAAGGACTATTACCTGCCCACCGAACACGGCGCAGAGGCTGGAATGGGTGAGCGGTTGAGCAAGCTGAGAGCAGTCCTTCGGCGACGTCCCAGCAGGGAAAAGTAACGCGTTCATCACGACTGGACCCTTGTCGGGTATCTGGCGGGAACACCGCTAGGTTGCACGAGGACATATCCCGTGGAAGGTGGAACCGAGTGGCCAAAGTCATACTGGATGACGTCGGGAAGGTGTACGACGACGGCACCCGCGCCGTGACCGGCTTGAATCTGGAGATCAACGACGGCGAGTTGTTGGTCCTCGTGGGTCCCTCCGGTTGCGGCAAGACCACGGCGCTCCGAATGGTCGCCGGTCTCGAGACGATCAGCGAGGGCACGGTCAAGATCGGGGACAAGGTCGTCAACAACCTTCCATCCCGCGACCGAGACCTCGCGATGGTGTTCCAGAGCTACGCGCTCTATCCGCACCTGAAGGTCCGCGACAACATCGCGTTCGGACTCCAGTTGCGCAAGCTCAACAAAGCAGAGGTCAACAAGCGGGTGGACAAGGCCGCCGAGACGCTGGGCCTGGTGGACATGCTGGACAAGCGACCGCGGAATCTCTCGGGTGGTCAGCGTCAGCGCGTGGCTATGGGTCGGGCGATCGTCCGCGAGCCGCAGGCCTTCCTGATGGATGAACCGCTGTCCAACCTGGACGCGAAGCTGCGCGTGCAGATGCGGGCCGAGATCGCCCGCCTGCAGCGCGACCTCGATGTCACGACGATCTACGTCACCCACGACCAGACCGAAGCCATGACGCTCGGGGACCGGGTGGCGGTGATGAAGAAGGGAAAACTGCAGCAGGTCGCCGCACCCCAGGTGCTCTACGACCGCCCCGACAACGTCTTCGTCGCCGGATTCATCGGCTCCCCAGCCATGAACCTGTTCATGGGAACCTTCAGCCAGGGTGCGGCCGACGGTCCCATGCAACTCCAGGTCGGCGGTCAGCGGTTGACAGTCGGCTCCGAGTTGCTGTCCCGCCGCCCTGCGGTCCGCAACTATCTCGACCGGCAGGTGATTGTCGGCATCCGGCCCGAGGACATGAGCGATGCCAGCCTGGCTCGCGCACCCGAGGGCGCACAGTTGACGGCCAGTGCTGATCTGGTCGAGGCGATGGGGTCCGACGTGCTGGTGCACTTCGCCATCGACGCACCACAGGTGGTCACCGAGGACACCCGCGAGCTTGCTCGTGATCTCGGCGAGGATGTAACCCCCGCTGGTTCGGAAACGGTGATGGTCGCTCGATTCAGCCCGCGCACCGGCGCGCGGGTGGGGTCTCCAGTGACCGTCGCTGTGGACACAGAGAGACTGCATGTCTTCGACCCTGAGACCGGTGAGTCGGTCTGGGGCGACGCGCAGAGCTCTGCAGCGCAATAACAGCGGTTCTCCACGAGGAGAACACGCCACCACAGAAGGGCATGGAATGAGTCGCACTACACGAATCACCGCAGGGGCAGCCGCCCTTGCGTTGCTGCTGGCCGGTTGCGGCGGCAGCGACGATGGAGGCGGCGGCGGGACATCCGGAGACGGATCCCTGGAGGGCGAGTCGGTCGAACTTGCTGCCGTCTGGAGCGACGCCGAACAAGAGTCGGCTCAAGCGGTCCTGGACGCCTTCTCCGAGCAGACCGGCGCAGAGGTCACCTACACCTCGACCGGCGATGAGATCGCAACCGTGCTCGGCACCAGGATCTCCGGTGGCGACCCGCCGGACGTGGCTGTACTGCCGCAGCCGGGCCTCCTCAGCCAGTTCGTCGAGGACGGCTCCGTGCAGCCAGCCAGCGACGAGGTTGCTGCCGCGGTCGACGAGAACTTCAGCGCCGTCTGGCGTGACCTGGGCAGTGTCGACGGCACGCTCTACGGCGTCTGGTTCAAGGCCGCCAACAAGTCCACCGTTTGGTACAACACGGCTACCTTCGCCGACGCCGGTGCCGAGGTACCGGAGGACTTCGATGCGCTCCTGGAGACCGCGGGACTCATCGCCGACTCGGGTTCGACTCCCTTCTCGGTCGCGGGTGCTGACGGCTGGACGCTGACCGACTGGTTCGAGAACGTCTACCTGCGGGTGGCCGGGCCGGAGATGTATGACCAGCTGACCGCCCACGAGATTCCGTGGACCGACCCGTCGGTGATCACGACCCTCGAAACGCTGGCTGAGGTATGGGCACCGGACAACATCGTCGGTGGACCGTCAGGTGCATTGCAGGCCCTGTTCCCGGACTCCGTTTCGGCGGTCTTCTCCGACGACCCGCAGGGTGCGATCGTCTTCGAAGGTGACTTCGTGGCCGGCGTGATCGGCGACTCCACGAACGCGGTGGTCGGTGAGGATGCGGACTTCTTCCCGTTCCCCTCCATCGACGGATCGCCCGAGTCGGTCGTGGGTGGCGGCGACGTCGCCGTGGCGCTCACCGACAGTCCTGCTGCACAGGCGCTGCTGGAGTTCCTGGCGACCCCTGAGGCCGCCGAGATCTGGGCGGAAAGAGGCGGATTCATCTCGCCGAACACCGCCGTGGACACCGACGTCTACCCGGACGACACCACCCGGGCGATCGCCGAGGCCCTCGTCGGCGCGGGAGACAACTTCCGCTTCGACATGTCAGACCAGATGCCGTCGGCCTTCGGGGGTACCCCGGGCGAGGGCGAGTGGAAGCTCCTGCAGGACTTCCTGGCTGATGTGACAACGGTTGAGGCAACGGCTGCGGCACTCGAAGCAGCCGCAGCAGCCGCGTACGGCGCATAGGAGATCTATCAATGACTGTGGACGAGCCCGGGTTGCGCGACGAGGGGCAGGTAGCAACCGCAGGGGGAGCGGCGGCGATCAATCCTCCCGCCAAACAACCCGGGCTCGGCCGCAGTTGGTGGTCGCTGGCGTATCTGTTGCCGGCACTGTTCCTACTCGGGGTAGTCGTGCTCTACCCCATCTTGTTCACGATCTGGCGAAGTCTCTTCGATGCCCAAGGCGATACCTTCGTCGGCCTCGAGAACTACCAGGACATGTTCACCGACTCGGGAACGCTCACTTCGCTTCGCAACAATGCAATTTGGGTGGTCGTGGCACCGATTGTCGTCACGGCCCTCGGTCTGATCTTCGCCGTACTCACCGAGCGCATCAAATGGGCCACCGTTTTCAAGCTGGTGGTCTTCATGCCGATGGCGATCTCATTCGTCGCGGCGGGCATCATCTTCCGGCTGGTCTACCAAGCCGACCCGGACCAGGGTGTGGCCAACGCCCTCATCGTGAGCGTGCACGATGTGTTTGCCGAATCCTCTGCCTATCCGGGCGCTGAACCACGCGACGAATCGGTACTGGCGCCGACAGACGGCGGTTTCGAGACCGCGGATACGTTCGGCCCGGGCGACACCGCCGAACTGGGCTTGGTCGGCTTCGCGCCGGCGGATGTGGACCCGGCAGCCGAGGCGGCCAGTGAGCCATCCGGCGGAGACACGCTGAGCGGCGTTGTGTGGCTCGACTTCGCTCCCGGTGGTGGCGGTAACGAAGGCGCCATCGACGAGGACGAACTCGGATTGCCCGGCGTCACCGTCCAGGCAGTCGAGGACGGCAGTGTCGTCGCTACTGCCGAGACGGCTGCCGACGGCACGTTCGAGTTCGCGGATCTCGCGGACGGCAGCTACACCCTCGCCCTACCGAGTGAGAACTTCCGGGAGCCCTTCAACGGCCTGGACTGGCTCGGCCCAGCGCTGATCACACCGGCGATCATCGGCTCCTACGTGTGGATCTGGGCCGGTTTCGCGATGGTGCTCATCGCCGCGGGGCTGGCTGCAATTCCGCGGGACGCGTTGGAGGCCGCCCGCGTCGATGGCGCGACTGAGTGGCAGGTTTTCCGCCGGGTGACGATGCCACTGCTGTCACCTGTCCTCATCGTCGTGCTGGTGACGCTGGTGATCAACGTGCTCAAGGTCTTCGACCTGGTCTTCATCATCGCGCCGGGATCGGTGCAGGACGACGCGAGTGTGCTGGCACTCCAGATGTGGCGAGTCTCCTTCGGTGGCGCCGACAACCATGGACTCGGTAGCGCACTCAGCGTGCTGTTGTTCCTGCTCGTGTTACCCGCCATGGCCTTCAACATCAGACGATTCCGCCGGGAGCAGCAGTGACGACGACGATGGAGCGACCCGAGCAGGAAGACCTTGCCCGGAAAGCGCTGGGAGCGCCGCATCGAAGCATCGCCAGCCGGATCGCCACCAGGACCGGCGGGGGCTTCGTCCAGATCTTCCTGGTTCTGGTGGCCATCTTCTGGCTGGTGCCGGCGATCGGATTGTTCGTCTCCTCACTGCGCGGTTCCCGGGACATCAGTTCCAGCGGGTGGTGGACGGCCTTACTGCAGCCGTCGCAGCTGACCGTGGACAACTACTCCGATCTCCTCGGCAATTCCGCGGTGACGAGCTCCTTCTTCAACACGATCTTGATCACGGTGCCCTCGACCCTCGGCGTGGTCGCAGTGGCGTCACTGGCGGCCTACGCCTTCGCCTGGATGGACTTCTGGGGTCGGGACTGGATCTTCCTGATCGTCATCGGGCTGCTCGTGGTTCCGGTGCAGGTCGGCCTCATCCCGATCGCGCAGATCTATGGCTCACTCGGTATTTTCGGCAGCTTTGTCGGTGTCATCCTGTTCCACGTCTCCTTCGGGCTGCCCTTTGCGATCTTCCTGCTCCGCAACTTCTTCTCCGGCATCCCGCGGGATCTGCTCGAGGCCGCCCGGATGGACGGGGCAAGCGAGTGGACGATCTTCCGCAAGGTCGTGCTGCCACTGGGGCTTCCGGCGATCGCATCGTTGGCGATCTTCCAGTTCCTCTGGGTGTGGAATGACTTCCTGATCGCACTCGTGTTTGCCGGCCGCGATCAGCAGCCGCTGACGGTGTTCCTGCAGTCACAGACCCGTCAGTTCGGCGAGAGCGTCGATGTCCTTGCCTCAGGTGCCTTCTTGTCCTTGATCGTGCCGCTGATCGTGTTCTTCGCCTTCCAGCGCTACTTCGTCCAGGGAACGCTGGCCGGCTCGGTCAAGTGATGCCCGGCACCACGTCGCCGAGCGGGCACACGTACGGCCGGGTCGCTAGGCTGGGCCGGTCCCCCCGTACCTGAGAAAGGCGGCACTGTGTCTGCTGGAGAGATCGCCGGGCTCGTCGCCGCTGGTGCACTGGCCCTGCTGGTGTTACTGCTGGCTGTTCCCATCCTCAAGCTCGGTCGCACCTTGGATGAGACGACTCTGGCGATCAGGGCAGCACGTGAGGGTGCGGGTCCGATTCTGGACAACGCGGTCACCACCGTCCGCGCGGTCAACACCAATCTCGAGCGCGTCGACGGGATCACCGCCAATGCGGCGAGCATGTCGAGCAACGCCGCGGCCCTGACCAGCGTGGTCGCCGCCACCGTCGGCGGGCCGTTGGTCAAAGCGGCTGCGTTCTCCTACGGCGTCCGGCAAGCAGTCAAGGGCAGGCGTGAAGGGGCCCAGGCTGCTTCGGGCGGTCGACGGCGCCGTGGGGGCAAACACTGATGCGCCGCCTGTTCTGGCTGGCCCTGGGCATCACTGTTGGCGCCCTCGTCGTGCGCCGCCTCTCGGCTGCGGCGCAGAAACTGACCCCCGGCGGGATCGCCGAATCGCTGACGGCGGGGTTGTCCGAACTGGCGGCGGCCATCGGTGAGTTCGCCGGTGACGTACGCGCGGCCATGTCCGAGCGTGAGCAGGAACTACGAGCGGGTGTCGGTCTGGACGGCAAGCTCGGCGCAAAGCCGGAGGATTTCACGGCCTGATGCGCACGGCCGATATCAAGAAACGCTTCCTCGACTACTTCGAACAGCGAGGACATAGCGTCGTCCCCAGCGCGAGCCTGCTCAGCGATGACCCGACCCTGCTGTTCACGGTGGCGGGAATGGTGCCGTTCATCCCGTACCTCACCGGGCAGCGGACACCCCCCTGGCTGCGGGCCGCGAGCGTGCAGAAGTGCGTACGCACCCTCGACATCGAAGAGGTCGGCAAGACCACCCGGCACGGCACGTTCTTCCAGATGGCCGGAAACTTCTCCTTCGGCGACTACTTCAAAGAAGGGGCGATCGGATTTGCCTGGGAGCTGATCACGACGCCCCAGAACCAGGGTGGTTTCGGCATCGACCCGGAAACGATCTGGGCGACGGTCTACCAGAACGATGACGAGGCCTTCCGGCTCTGGCAGGAAGTGACCGGCCTGCCGGTCGAGCGCATCCAGCGGCGCGGGATGGACGACAACTACTGGTCCACCGGGGTCGCGGGCCCCTCCGGCCCGAGTTCGGAGATCTATGTCGATCGCGGCCCCGAGTACGGCCCAGAGGGCGGCCCGATCGTAGACGAGGATCGTTTCCTGGAGATCTGGAACCTGGTCTTCATGGAGCAAGAACGGGGACCGAGCACGGGACCGGGAAAGAGCGATTTTCACATCCTCGGCGACCTGCCCAGGAAGAACATCGACACCGGTATGGGTCTGGAGCGGGTCGCCTACCTCTTGCAGGGCAAGGAGAACCTCTACGAGATCGATGAGGTCTTTCCAGTGCTGCAGCGAGCGGCTGAGGTCAGCAAAAATCGCTATGGGGCCGATCACGACAACGACGTTCGATTGCGAGTCATCGCCGACCACGTGCGCAGCGGTCTGATGCTGATTGGTGACGGCGTACGTCCGGGCAACGAGGGGCGGGGGTACGTCCTGCGGCGCCTCCTCCGCCGGGCGATCCTGTCCATGCGCCAATTGGGCTACGAGGACCCGGCGCTGCCCGAGCTGCTGCCGGTCTCACGGGACTGCATGGCCCCGAGCTACCCCGAGCTCGCCACCGACTTCGAGCGGATCTCCTCCTATGCGTATGCCGAGGAGGAGGCGTTCCGGCGCACCTTGGTGTCGGGGACGACGATCTTGGACACCGCGGTGCGCGAGGCCAAGTCCTCTGGTGCGGCAAGCCTTTCCGGTCAGCAAGCTTTCACCCTGCACGACACATACGGGTTCCCGATCGACCTCACTATCGACATCGCCCAGCAAGCCGGGCTCGCCGTGGACCAGGACGGTTTCACCCGGCTCATGACCGAGCAACGTGAACGCGCAAAGGCAGATACCGCCGCTCGTAAGACCGGCCAGGCCGATGTCTCGGCCTACCGAGCGGTGCTGGACGGTCATGGCGCCTCGGTGTTCACCGGGTACGCCGAGGTTGCCCGTGAGGCGAGGGTCATCGGACTGTTCGTCGATGGGGCCCAGGTTCCGGTGGCCGGCCAGGGATCCGCGGTTGAAGTGGTGCTGGAGGCGACCCCGTTCTATGCCGAGGCCGGTGGCCAACTCGCCGACGAGGGCACGATCACTGCGGACGGGGCGGTCGTGACTGTCCTCGACGTCCAGGCGCCCATGCCCGGGCTGATCGTGCACAAGTCACGGGTCGAGTCCGGTGAGATTCTCGTGGGGGACACCGTTCTCGCGTCTGTCGATGTCGAGCGCCGACGCTCGATCTCGCGTGCGCATACCGCAACTCACCTGGTACACACCGCAATTCGCGGCGCGCTGGGGGAGAGTGCGACACAGGCGGGGTCAATGAACGCGCCTGGCCGCTTGCGCTTCGACTTCTCGACCCCATCTGCGGTGCCGCCGAGCGTCCTGGGCGACGTCGAAGACGAGGTCAACGCGGTTCTCGCCGACGACCTGGAGGTTCGGGCGTTTCTCACGACCCAGGAGCACGCTCGCGAGCTCGGTGCGATGGCGCTGTTCGGCGAGAAGTACGGCGACGAGGTCCGCGTCGTCGAGGTGGGGGAGTACGCACGGGAACTCTGCGGCGGTACCCACACCACCCGCTCGGGACAGCTGGGCCTGGTCAAGCTGCTCTCGGAGTCCTCGATCGGATCGGGCGTACGCCGGATCGACGCGCTCGTGGGCCTCGATGCGTTCCGCTACCTGGCTCGCGAGCATGTCCTGGTCAGCCAGCTCACCGAGCTGTTCCGGGTCCCCGCTGAGGAAGTCCCGGACCGGGTCCGACAGACCGTCGAGCGGCTGCGGACGGCCGAGAAGGAACTCGAAAAGCTGCGCGGCGCCGCGGCCCTGTCCGGTGCCGCTGAGCTTGCCGAGAGCGCACGGGACGTCTCCGGCGTCGCGTTCATCGCAGCTGCGCCCGCGGGTCTGTCCGCTGCGGACTTGCGTGCGCTGGCGCAGGACGTGCGCGGCCGGATCCCAGCCGATCGTGCGGCCGCGGTCCTCCTCGCCTCAGCGACGGATGGCAAGGTCGCGCTGGTCACGGCGACGAACGCGCCGGCCCGGGAGCGGGGTGTGTCGGCGGCTGTGCTCCTGAGCGCGGCGGCTCCGGCAGTCGGCGGCCGAGGTGGGGGGCGAGACGATCTGGCTCAAGGTGGCGGGACCGACCCCGCCGGAATTCCTGCTGCTTTGGAGCAGGCAGAACGTGCGCTCGGCGGTGCCGTTCGCGGCCCATGACTGACTCGCCGTCGCCGCGCGGACGTCTCTTGGGTATCGATGTCGGATCGGTACGCGTAGGGGTCGCGCTGAGTGACCCGTACGGACTGTTCGCCAGCCCGCTGATCACGCTGCCTCGCGATCCCGGCGGCGCCGATCAACGTACGATCGCCGCTCTGGTGCGCGAGCACGATGTCGTCGAGGTCATCGTGGGCATGCCCCTGCACCTTTCTGGTGCCCGAGGTGCAGCAGCCGACGAGGCAACCGCTTACTCTGTTGGCGTGTCAACGTTGATCGAGCCGGTCCCGGTTCGACTGGTGGATGAGCGGCTCAGCACCCGCGCCGCCAGCGCTCTGCTCGCAGCACGTGGGCTGGACAGCCGCGAACAGCGCAGTGTCGTGGATCAGACTGCCGCGGCGATCATCCTTCAGTCCTGGCTGGACCAGCGGGGCCGCGGGGGGCGCGCGTGAGCCGAGAGCGAGTGAGCATCGCAGCGAGGAACGAGCGAGCGGTGCGCGCAGCGCACGAGGCGGGCTGGCAATGAGTCGACATCGCGCGGAGCCCGACGACGATGAGGAAACCCTGCCGCCGCCGACTGCCGATACCGGGCCGCTCATGTTCGATCGAGGGGACTGGCCGCCGGTTCGGCCTCCCGATTCTGACGGGGAGCGCTCACGCTCCCGCCACAACGGGACAGAACCCAGCCCCAAGCCGGCTGCCGCTGAGCCGCCCAGCTACCGGCGGGCGAGCGCCGACCTGCCGATGTACAAGCCGCCCGGTGGGGACCGTCCTGGGTACGACCCTGAACTGCACAATCACGCCACAGCCAAGATCAGCTTTCCACTGCCGGCGGAGCCGAGGCGCAGACCGCCCGACCAGCCGACGTCGGAGCCGGCAGCGCCGGCGGCTCCGCTGAGCCGCGCGCCCGCAGCGCCGGCAGCGCCGGTGAGCCGCGCGCCGCTCACCGGGGCGACACCAGTGCAAGAGCCGCCGGTGGATGCGGCGCTGCCGCTGGACGAAGCCCTGCCCCTGGCTGAGGAGCCGCACTTCGATGACGACGTACACGTCGAGGATCCCGCTGACGAACTTGGCCTGCTGACCCCAGAATCAGAACCGGAGAAGGGGCATCGCCGGGGCCGAGGGCAAGGCGCGCCGCGCAAGGGTGGCCGCCGACCGTTGGCCGTGGTGGTGTCGCTGGGCCTGATCGCTGCCCTGGTGGCTGGCATCTTCTACGGCGGCCGGGCAGTGATCGATCTGTTCACCGACGACCCGGTGCCGGACTACTCGGGTGCGGGAAGCGGGACCGTCGAAGTCGAGGTTCCGGAAGGCGCGCCCACGGCGGACATCGCCGACATCCTGGCTGAGAATGATGTCGTAGCCAGCGCACAGGCGTTCCTGGATGCAGCCAGCGGCAACCCGGAGATCAGGAACATCCAACCGGGGGTCTATTCGATGCATCTCCAGATGAGTGGCCAGGCCGCGGTGGATCTGATCCTCGATCCGGCCGCGAGGCTCTTCGACCGGGTCACGATTCCCGAGGGATACACCGTCGACCGGACCCTGGAGACCTTGGCCGAGAAGAGCGACATCCCGCTGGAGGAATACCAAGCCGCAGCGGCTGATCCCTCGCAACTCGGTCTTCCCGCGTGGGCAAACGGACAGCTCGAAGGATTCCTCTACCCGGCCACCTACGACGTCGGCCCGGACAGCACCGCGGTGTCGGTTCTGGCCGAGATGGTCGCGCGCTTCAACGAGGTGGTCACGGACACGGGACTGGAAGCGAATGCCGCTGCGGTGGGCCTGAGTCCGTACGAGGTTCTGACGGTTGCCTCGCTCATCCAGTCCGAGGTCACCGTCGAGGCAGAACGCCCGCTCGTCGCGCGCGTGATCTACAACCGGCTGGGGATCTCGATGCCCTTGGGGATCGACGCGGCTCTGGCCTACGAGTTGGGCATCAACGGCAGTGAGCTGACCACCGAGATGTTGACTCAGGACTCGCCGTACAACACCCGGATCCGCCTCGGACTCCCACCGACCCCGATCAGCAATCCCGGGGAGCCGTCCATTTTCGGTGCCCTGCAACCAGCCCCCGGCGACTACCTCTACTACGTGCTGCAAAACATCGAAGGTGAGCACTTCTTCACCGCCAGCTATGAGGAGTTTCTCGCGGCCAAGGCCCAGTGCGAGGCCAACGGTCTCGGCTGCGGCTGATGACCCGCCATGCCTGAGTGCGCGGTCGTCGGTAGTCCGATCGCGCACTCCCGGTCTCCGGTGCTGCACCGGGCTGCCTACGCCGCCCTGGGTTTGACCGATTGGTCGTACAAGCGCGTCGAGCTGCACGCCGGAGAACTGCGCAGCTGGCTGGCCGGACTCGGCGACAACTGGCGGGGCGTGTCGGTCACCATGCCGCTCAAGCAGGAGGCTGTGACCGGCGCTGACACCGCGTCCGATCTCGCTGCTGACCTGCGCGCGGCGAACACCCTGATTCGGGGCGTGGGTGGCTGGCATGCGGACAACACCGACGTGGCCGGCCTGTCCGGAGCCATACGCGAACTCGGGGCCGGGGATGCACGCAGCCACTCGTCAGGATCGGTCCGTGGCTCAGCCACCGTTATCGGTGCGGGGGGACGGCTGCGGCGGCTGTCGCCGCGCTCGCCGATTTCGGCGTCGAGCACGTGGACGTCGTGCTCCGGAACGCAGCTCGCGGTCGGGAGCTGGTCACGTTGGCCGAGCGGCTTGGCTTGAGCTGTGAATTGCACAACTGGCCGACGGCCGGTGCCGCAACCAGCGCACTGGCCGCGGATCTGGTCATCAGTACAGTTCCGGCCGCCGCGACCCGGGATCTGCTCGATCAGCCGTGGCGGGCCGGGCAGATCTGCATTGATGTGACCTACGACCCGTGGCCCACTGCACTGGTCGAGGCCGCGGTCAGCGGGGGCGCTCGAGCCGGCGGCGGCGCGTCAGTCCTGCTCTGGCAGGCGGCCGCGCAGGTCGAACTGATGACGGGCCGGCCGGCACCTGTGGATGCGATGCGCGCGGCCTTGTTGCGGGGTGGCAGTCTCGCCCCACCATGAGCCTGCTCGCGTCGATCGCCCAAAGTCCGGTGATTCTGATGTGCGGCGCGATCGGTGGAGCATTGTTGGGTCCGGCGGCAGCGGCCACGTCGAGCACGGTCCCGGATCGCGTGTGGCCATGGCAGCAGCCGGTCAAGGGCTGGTTGCTCGGGAATCCAGCCAGCCGACGCAGGCGTGCTGTGCTCAGCATCTGCGGTGCCGTCGTACTCGGCAGCCTGGCTGTCGTGATCGGTTGGCGCCCAGCCCTTCTGGCCTTCCTGGCGATGGGCCTGATCGGACTGGTCCTTGCCGCGATCGACCTCGAGCATCACCGCCTCCCCGACCGACTCACGCTGGCAGCTGCGGTCGTCTCCGGTTTGGCGCTCGCATTCGATGCCGCAGTGATGAACGAATGGTCGGCCCTTGGTCGCGGGCTGGTGTGCGCCGCGGCAGCGGGCATCGTGTTGCTGGTCATGGCGCTGATCAGTCCCAGCGGCATGGGTCTCGGGGATGTGAAGCTCGCCGCTCTGCTCAGTCTGCACATGGGTTGGCTGGGCTGGCAGGTTGCCGTCCTTGCTGTCCTTGTCGGATTCGTAGCAGGCGCCGTCGGTGCACTCCTGCTGCTTGCCGTGGGCCGGGCAACGCTGCGAACGCCGATTCCGTTCGGTCCAGCGCTTCTCCTGGGTGCGTGGTTGGTGGTGCTCGGCGTGGGACAGTTCGGGTGAGCGATGGACGCGAGAATCAGCGTCAATCTCCGTACCTGACAAACTTGTTGCCATGCTGCGCTGGCTCACAGCGGGAGAGTCACATGGCCCGGCTCTCACCGCGATCCTCGAAGGGCTGCCGGCCGGCGTCCACATCACCACCGAGGACCTCGTCCTGGCCCTGGCGCGGCGTCGGTTGGGGTACGGCCGCGGCGCACGGATGAGTTTCGAGCGCGACGAGGTCACCTTCCTCGGCGGGCTACGGCACGGGGTCAGCATGGGTGGCCCGATCGCTATTGAGATCGCCAATACCGAGTGGCCGAAGTGGGAAACCGTGATGGCAGCCGATCCGGTCGACGAGTCCGTCTTGGCCGGACAGGCGCGCAACGCACCGCTGACCCGGCCGCGACCGGGGCACGCCGATCTCACTGGGATGCAGAAGTACGGATTCAGCGACGCGCGTCCGGTGCTGGAGCGGGCCAGCGCCCGGGAAACCGCAGCTCGAGTGGCCCTGGGTACGGTGGCGGCTGCTTTCCTGGCCCAGGCGACTGGAGCGCAACTCGTCAGCCATGTGGTCGCACTGGGGCGGGTGCAGGCGCCGGCAGAGCTGGTCCCGTCGGTGACCGACCGCGCGGGGATCGATGCCGACCCTGTCCGCTGCTTCGATCCGGACACCGCCGCCGCGATGGTCGTCGAGGTCGACACAGCCAAGCGCGAAGGAGACACCCTCGGCGGCGTGGTCGAGGTCGTGGTCGAGGGACTCCCGCCGGGATTGGGGAGCTTCACGCATTGGGATCGGCGGCTGGACAGCCGACTGGCCGCGGCGTTGATGGGAATCCAGGCGATCAAGGGTGTCGAGGTCGGGGATGGATTCGCCACCGCGGCCAGACGGGGGTCGCAAGCACACGACGAGATCGTCTCGGGGACGGACGGCCTGCAACGGGTCACCGGACGAGCCGGTGGTATCGAAGGTGGCATGAGCACCGGCGAAACGCTTCGGGTGCGCGCAGCGATGAAGCCGATCTCGACCGTGCCGAAGGCTCTGGCGACCGTGGACATCGCGACCGGGGAGGCCGCGGCGGCGATCAACCAACGTAGCGACGTCTGCGCGGTACCCGCGGCTGGTGTCGTGGCCGAAGCCATGGTGGCTCTGATCCTCGCCGACGCGGTTCTGGAGAAGTTTGGCGGTGACTCGGTCGCGGAGACCGGCCGCAACGTCAGTGCCTACCTCGACAATCTGAGCTTCCGGTGAGGCCGCCAACCCGACCGGTGGTGGTGCTGGTCGGCGCACCCGGGGCCGGCAAGTCGACCGTAGGCCGGGCGCTGGCCGACGCGCTGGGTGTCGACTTCCGCGACACCGATCACGATATTTCGCGTGCCGCTGGAAAGGCAGTCAGCGCCATCTTCTTCGACGAGGGCGAGGAGCACTTCCGTCGGCTGGAGGGTGCTGCCGTCGCCGCGGCGCTGGCCGACCACGACGGAGTGCTCGCCCTCGGCGGTGGCGCGGTCCTCGACCCCGCCACCCGCGCCCTGCTGTCCGGTCATCGCGTCGTATGGCTCAAGGTCGACGTGCCGGCTGCCGCCAAACGGGTCGGCCTGGCCCGCGACCGGCCACTGCTGGCGATCAACCCTCGAGCGCACCTGCGGGAATTACTGGCCGCTCGAGCGCCTCTGTACGCCGACGTGGCCACAGATGTCGTGGAGACCTCACAGGCCCGCGTCGAGACGATCGTCGATCAGCTGCGCCGGTCCCTGTCTCCGGTTGCGCGCTGACATGGAGCCCCGGCCGGTGTCTTCCGAGCGGATCGAGGTCGGCGGATCTGCGCCCTACCCCGTGCTGATCGGGTACGGCGTTGCCGATCAGGTCACCGAGGCCACACAGGGGGCGCTGCGAATCGGACTGATTCACGCCTCGCAGCCCGAAGGCGTTCGATCGCAGGTGCTGGCCCGGCTCCGCACGGCCGGCCATGAGGTGACGGCGATTGCCGTACCGGATGGCGAATCCGGCAAGAGCCTCGACGTTGCGCACCACTGTTGGGACGTCCTCGCGGCGAGCCGATTCACCCGCAGCGACATGATCGTGGCGCTCGGTGGGGGCGCGGTGACCGATCTGGCTGGCTTCGTCGCCGCCACCTGGCTGCGTGGCGTGCGGCTGATCAACATCCCGACCACCCTGCTCGGCATGGTCGACGCGGCGGTCGGCGGAAAGACAGCGATCAATCTGCCGGCCGGCAAGAACCTGGTTGGCGCCTTCCATCCACCGGTGGCCGTGCTGGCCGATCTGCAGGTCCTCGACACCCTGCCGGACGAGGAGTACAGATCGGGCCTGGCTGAAGTCGCCAAGTGCGGGTTCATCGCCGATCCGGTCATCCTCGATCTGCTCCAGCGCGACCCCTCCGGTCGTGCGGATCAGGCCGAGTTGGTCGTGCGGGCCGTACGCGTCAAGGCTGAGGTGGTCGCCGAGGATCTCACTGACGTCGGCCGTCGGGAGATGCTGAATTACGGACACACTCTCGGGCACGCCATCGAGTCCGTGTCGGGGTATTCAATTCGGCACGGTGAGGCAATCAGCATCGGCATGGTCTTTGCTGCGCAACTCGCCAGACATTCCGGCCTGCTCGACCGGGGGAGCGCGGCCCGGCACCGGGAGTTGCTATCGGCCATGGGATTGCCGACCACGTATTCCGCGCCGTGGAAGGACTTATTGGCCCGGATGCGCGTGGACAAGAAGGCCCGCGGGGACCAGTTGCGGTTCGTGGTGTTGGAGGGCATCGCCCGGCCACGCATCCTCGAAGCACCGGCGGACACGCTCATAGAGTCGGCATATTCCGACGTTTTGCCCGCCTGAGCCCCCGCAGAGTGCATAATCCCGATTAGGTGGGCTCACTAGCCACGTCTCGTGCCTCGCATGGAAGGACCCTACGTGCCGATTCAGGTGCTGAACGGCGCCAATCTCGAACGTCTCGGTAGCCGTCAGCCGGAGATCTATGGGAACACCACTTATGCGCAGCTCGAGGTGTTGTGTGAAAGCGCGGCTGCGCATATGGGAATTGCGATCAAGGTTCGCCAGACCGACTCCGAGAGCGAGTTACTCGGCTGGCTGCATGAGGCCGCCGACAGCGGAGACGGTGTATTGCTCAACCCCGGCGCGTGGTCGCACACGTCGATCGCCCTGGGCGATGCTTGCGCTGCGCTGACCGCCCCCCTGGTCGAGGTTCACATCAGCAATATCTTCGCCCGGGAGTCCTTCCGGCATCACTCGTACATCTCCCCGCATGCCGCCGGCGTCATCTGTGGGCTGGGCGTCGACGGCTACCTGCTCGGATTGCGCTGGCTTGCGGCCCAGGTGAGCGTCGAACCGCACGCGTAGCCTGGCGAGTCGTGACCGACCTCCTGCCACAGACCACGACCGATGACCGTTCCCGGATCGCCGCACGACGGGATCGGCTACGGGCGGTGGCAGTCGAGCGCACACTCGACGCGATCATCGTCAGTGGCCTGGTCAACGTCCGGTATCTGACCGGCTTCACCGGATCGAACGCAGCGCTGCTCGTCCGCCCGGACGGCTCCGATGTCTTGGCCACCGACGGCAGGTACACGACGCAGGCAGGTGTCGAGGCCCCCGACCTGGAACTGCTGACCGAACGCGCGTGCGCTGAGGCTCTGGCCGGCCGTGCCGCCCAGTCCGGCGCCGCCCGGATCGGCTATGAATCGCACCTGGTCACGGTGGACGGCCTGGCCCGGTTGCAGGCGGCAACCGCCGCGCGCCGCGCGAGTGAATTACTCAGCGTCGAAGCCGCCGTTGAGGCACTCCGAGTCGTCAAGGACGCCGCCGAGATCGAAGCGCTGCGTGCAGCGTGCTCGATCGCCGACCGGGCGCTTGCCGAGCTGATCAGTGCGGGCGGCCTGAGTGCCGGCCGATCGGAGCGCGAGGTGGGCCGGGATCTCGACAACCGAATGCTGGCATTGGGTGCGGATGCGGTGTCGTTCGAAACCATCGTCGCCACCGGGGCGAACTCCGCGATACCGCACCACCGTCCGGCTGAGGCCGTGCTGGCCGTCGGCGATTTCGTCAAGCTCGACTTCGGCGCGACCTTCGCTGGATACCACTCGGACATGACCCGCACCTTCGTCCTGGGTCCGCCCGCCGACTGGCAACGCGAGATCTACGAACTCGTGGCTACTGCCCAGCGCCTCGGTCGCGCGGCCTTGACCGTCGGTGCTTCCGTGGTCGATGTCGACGCGGCGGCGCGCAACCCCATCGTGGCGGCCGGCCATGGGCCCGCTTTCCCACGGCCTCGGGCATGGCGTCGGGCTGGAGATCCACGAGGCGCCAGCGTTGAGTGCGTTGGGCGCCGGTAGGCTGGAACGAGACATGACAGTCACCGTCGAGCCCGGCGTGTACCTCGCTGGCCGAGGTGGAGTCCGCATCGAGGACACCCTCGTGGTGGGCGCTGACGGTCCCGATCTGCTCACCCTGACCAGCAAGGAGCTTGTGGCTCTCTGAGCCGCACACCCAACGAGATGGCAACCACGAACGACCTGAAGAACGGCATCGTCCTGGACCTCGACGGTCAACTGTGGACGGTCATCGATTTCCAGCACGTCAAGCCCGGCAAGGGCGGCGCCTTCGTCCGTACAACGCTCAAGAGCGTGATGTCCGGCAAGGTCGTGGACAAGACGTTCAACGCCGGGACCAAGGTGGAGACCGCGACCGTCGACAAGCGGAACATGACTTTCCTCTACAAGGACGGGTCGGATTTCGTCTTCATGGACGGCGACACCTTCGACCAGATTCCGGTTGCCGCCGAGGTTGTCGGGGGTGGGGCAGACTACCTACTTGAGAACGCTCAGGCCGTGGTGGCCGTCCACGACAACATCCCACTCTTCGTCGAGTTACCGGTCACTGTCGAGCTGCTGGTCGAGCACACAGACCCAGGACTGCAGGGGGACCGGTCCACGGGAGGGACCAAACCAGCGACCCTCGAGACGGGCGCGAAGATCAATGTTCCCCTCTTCGTGAACACCGGTGACCGACTCAAGGTGGACACGCGCGACGGCCGCTACCTCGGTCGGGCCTGACGGATCCGCCATGTCTGCGCGCAGGAAGGCCCGGAAACGGGCGTTGGACATCCTGTTCGAGGCGGACTTGCGCGGGACCGACGTCGCCGGCCTGCTCGCGGATCGAGCCGAGGTAGGGGAACCGCCGGTTGCTCCCTATGCAGCCGTCCTGGTCGAGGGCGTGCTCGCTCACCAGGACGAGATCGACGGTCTCATTTCCGAACATGCCCAGGGCTGGACGTTGCCGCGCCTGCCAGGCGTCGACCGCGCACTGCTCAGGATCGCGATCTATGAGCTGCTCTACTGCCCGGACGTCCCCGATGCAGTGGCCATCGACGAGGCGGTGGAACTAGCCAAGAGTCTTTCCACCGACGAGTCGCCGAGCTTCCTCAACGGGATCTTGGGAACGGTTTCCCGCGGGGGGTCCAACAGCTGCCCGCCGCAGGGAGCTCAGACCTCTGAGTTGTGTCCGTTGACGCCGTTGGGCGGACCGGACAGCACTCCCCAATCCTGCAAACGCTCAGAAAGCTCAGATGGCGCCATGTCGTAGATGATCGCCAAGGAACGGAGATCCTCGGCGCGGATCGACAGCACGCGGCCGTTGTACTCGTGCCGCTGCGCCTGGATGGTCGAGGCGTAGCGCGCCAATGGCCCAGCCTCATCGACCGGTACGGAGCCCAATGCCTCCAGGTCCAGAACGATCTTCTCTACGTTGATCTCGGCGCTGCTCGGCCGTGGGTCGGGCAGCAGTTCTACGGCGGGAACTCCGTAGAAGGCGGCCAACTCTGACAGACGCTGCACCGTTACCGCCCGGTCGCCGCGCTCGTAGGAGCCCACGACAACGGCCTTCCACTTGCCCTCCGACTTGTCCTCCACCCGCTGCAGCGACAAGCCCTGCTGGTTGCGGATGGCCCGAAGCCGTGCGCCGAGCTGACGCGCATACTCGCTGATCATCAGTGTCCCTTGCTACTTGTGGGTAATCCGTCCGGTTTCCCAGCAACCTCGTTACGCAGCGTACACGTAATCATGCCCGCGTGGCGCGTGGCGAGTGGCGAGTTACCGACTGTATTCGGCTACTGTCGCCTGAACTGCTCCTTTAACCCCGTCCCGTGAGGCGGAGAAGGAGGCGATGGCATATGCCAGCTGCCCACATCACTGCCGAATCGTCGGCCTCCAGCGGCCGAGGCATCCTCGATTCATCCGACATCACCCGGGTCATCGACCGCATCGCGCACGAGATCATCGAACGGGCCGGCGACGCCCATCTCCCTGAATTGACCCTCCTCGGCATCCCGACGAGAGGTGGTCCGCTCGCGCGACGTCTGGCCGAGCGCATCCAGGTCTTCACCGAACGTGATCATGATCCGATTCCGGTCGGCACGGTCGACATCACGCTCTACCGAGATGATCTTCGCAGTCGAGGGGTACGTCCGTTGTCTCCCACATCGATTCCCGATAGTGGCATCGACGGGCGGCATGTCGTGTTGGTCGACGACGTGTTGTTCTCCGGCCGGACGATCCGGGCGGCTTTGGATGCGCTGCGTGAGGTGGGCCGGCCGCGGGTCGTGCAACTCGCGGTGCTTGTTGATCGAGGTCACCGCCAACTGCCGATCCGCGCGGACTATGTCGGCAAGAACCTCCCCACCGCGAGCAGCGAGCAGGTCCGGGTCCGATTGTCCGAAATCGACGGCTTCGACGAGGTGTTGGTCCTACCCGGTCCGAAACCGGCGAAAGCGAATCCTGCGGGCCAGAACGGGCCGGGAGGAGGGCTGTGAGGCGTCACCTACTCTCGCAGCCGATCTCGATCTTGGCGACGCAACGTTAGTCCTGGACACCGCGGAGCAGATTGACGCGGCCCTAGCCGGGCGCGAAGTCAAGAAGCTGCCCACATTGCGGGGCCGCACGGTGGTGAACCTGTTCTTCGAGGATTCGACTCGAACCCGCATCTCCTTCGAGCTCGCCGCGAAACGGCTGTCGGCCGACGTGATCAACTTCGCGGCCAAGGGATCGAGCGTGTCCAAGGGCGAGAGCCTCAAAGACACCGCCCTCACCCTGGAGGCGATGGGCGCCGACGCAATCGTGTGCCGGCACAGCGCATCCGGCGCTCCGCATCGGTTGGCGGAATGGGTCGCGGGCAGCGTGATCAACGCCGGGGACGGAACCCACGAACACCCGACGCAAGCACTTCTGGACGCATTCACGATCCGGCGCCGGTTGGGTCGACTGGATGGCGTGCGGGTGTCCATCGTCGGCGACGTCCTGCACAGCCGGGTGGCCCGGTCCAACGTTCTCCTCCTGGACACACTCGGCGCGCACGTCACGCTCGTCGCCCACCCACCCTGCTCCCGGTCGGGGTGGGATCCTGGCCGGCCGAGGTCAGCTATGACCTCGACAGCGTGCTGGCCAAGGCGGACGTGGTAATGATGCTGCGCGTGCAGCAGGAGCGTATGAACGCCTCCTATTTTCCGAGTGCTCGCGAATACAGCCGCCGGTATGGGCTGGATGCCCGTCGGATGGCGACGCTGTCCGACGAGGCCATCGTCATGCATCCGGGCCCGACGAACCGGGGGATGGAGATCGCGGCGGAGGTGGCCGACTCCGTGCGCTCGACGATCGTCGAGCAGGTGAGCAACGGGCTGTCCGTACGGATGGCCGTTCTGTACTTGCTGTTGGGTGGAGCGTCGGAGAGTGACGGGGGCGTGGCGTGAGTTCTTCGACAGCTTGGCTGATCAAGGGCGTTGTCCGTACGGCGAGGATGCGGTCGATCTGCTTCTTCGCGACGGGTAATAGCTGAGATCGGTACGGGGCTGGCGGCCGACGCGGAGCTGCTCGATGCAGCCGGGCTGATCGCGCTTCCGGGTTTGTTGACCTGCACACGCACCTGCGCGAGCCCGGCCGCGAGGACGCCGAGACCGTCGAGACCGGCAGCCGGGCCGCGGCGCTCGGCGGGTACACCGCGATCCATGCCATGGCCAACACCGATCCGGTGGCCGACACCGCCGGGGTGGTCGAACAGGTCTGGCGGCTGGGTCGTGAGGCCGGGTTGGTCGATGTCGCGCCGGTCGGTGCAGTGACCGTCGGCTTGTCCGGTACGCAGCTTGCCGAGCTCGGGGCCATGGCCGACTCGCCGGCAAGGGTGCGGATCTTCTCCGACGACGGGAAGTGTGTCGCGGACCCACTCTGATGCGGCGGGCATTGGAGTACGTCAAGGCCTTCGACGGGGTCATCGCCCAGCACGCCGAGGAGCCCCGCCTGACCATCGGTGCCCAGATGCACGAGGGAGTGCTCTCGGCCCGCCTCGGGTTGACCGGATGGCCGAGCGTCGCCGAAGGCGATCATCGCCCGTGACGTCCTGCTGGCAGCTCATGTGGGTTCTCGGCTGCACGTCTGCCACGTATCGACTCGGGGGAGGCGTGGACATCCTGGCCCGGGCCAAGGCAGACGGGGTCGCCGTCACCTGCGAGGTGACCCCGCACCATCTCCTGCTCACTGACGAGTGCGTGACCGGCTACGACCCGCTGTTCAAGGTCAACCCGCCGCTGCGGACCCTCGAGGACGTTGAGGCGCTGCGCGCGGGCTTGCCGATGGCACGATCGATGCCATTGTCACCGATCACGCACCGCACGCCTTCGAGGACAAGGATGCGAGTGGCGATGGCCCCCCGGGATGCTCGGCCTCGAACAGGCACTGTCGGTCGCCGTCGAGGCGATGATCGAGACCGGCCTGCTGGATTGGCGCGGCCTAGCGGATCGGATGTCTGTCCGGCCGCGCGGATCGGGCAATTGGACGGACATGGTCAGCCTCTCGAGGTTGGCCGGCCGGCGAACCTGGTCCTGGTGGACCCGACGCGCGCGCCGTCGTCAGCCCGGCGAACTGCCACGGGCCCGCAACACGCCGTACGCCGATCGGAACCTGCCGGCCCGAGTCGTGGCGACATTCCTCCGCGGGGTGCCCACCGTGCTCGACGGCAAGGCGCAACGGTGACGTACGTGCTGCCGTCGACGCCTGGCGGTTTTCGGCGAACCGCACGTCGTCCGGCGCTGCTGGTGCTGGAGGACGGTCGGACGTTTCGGGGCGAGTCATTGGCGCGGGCGGGCAGACCGTGGGCGAGGCGGTCTCCACACCGGGATGACCGGCTATCAGGAGACGCTGACCGATCCAGCTATGCCGGTCAGGTGGTCCTGACGACGGCACCCATAACACCGGCATGAGGACGAGGACGGGGAGTCCGCTGCGATCCAGGTGGCCGGCTTCGTCGTGCGCGACCCGAGTCCGCGGCCGTCGAACTGGCGCTCCCGACGCAGCCTCGAATCCGCACTCGTCGATGCCGGCGTGGTCGGCATCAGCGGCATCGACACCGACGCGCTGACCCGGCATCTGCGTGAGCGCGGAACGATGCGGGTTGCGTGTCCAGCCTGAGATCCGCCGTCAACGAGGTCCTCGCGGCGGTGCTGGCTGCCCCGCACATGGCCGGTGCTGATCCCGCACCCGACGTGACGACGAGCAGACCCACGTGGTCCCGGCGATCGGCCGGGTCCGCTTCCGGGTCGCCGCGCTCGATCTCGGCATCAAGAGCATGACCCCCACCGGATGGCGCAGCGCGGGGTCGAGGTCGCGGTGCATCCCGCCCGGTCGACAGCGACACAGCTGTTGGCCGGTTCTCCGACGGGGTCTTCATCAGTAACGGACCCGGTGATCCGGCTGCCGCCGACTATGCCGTCGAGGCCGTGCGCGGTGTGCTCGAAGCCGGTGTGCCGCTCTTCGGGATCTGCTTCGGCAACCAGATCCTGGGCCGCGCGTTGGGCCTGTCTACATACAAGCTGCGCTACGGCCACCACGGGATCAACCTCCCAGTGCTGGACCTGGCCACCGGCAAGGTTGAAGTGACCGCGCACAACCATGGATTCGCCATCCAGGCACCGGGCGCCTCCGAACCGGGCGCCTCGGAACCATCTGCGCCCTTGATCGCCACGCAGCGGCCCGAGCCGTTCGACACCCCGTACGGCCCCGCCGAAGTCAGCCATGTCTGTCTAACGACGGGGTAGCCGAAGGCCTCAACTGCCTTGAGGTACCGGCCTTTTCGGTTCAATACCACCCGGAGGCAGCGGCCGGCCCGCACGATGCCGACTATCTCTTCGACCGATTCGTCGACCTGCTCTCAGGCCGAGCGCTAGGTAGCATCGCAGCGAGGAACGAGCGAGTGGTACTCAGCGACAAACTGGCGCGGGAATCGGGTGTGCGCAGTGCCTAGGCGCGAGATCTCAACCATGTTCTGGTCATCGGCTCCGGTCCCATCGTGATCGGGCAGGCATGCGAGTTCGACTACTCGGGCACTCAGGCCATGCTGCCGCGTCCTGCGAGCCGAAGGGTATCCGGGTGAGCCTCGTCAACTCCAATCCGGCCACGATCATGACCGATCCGGAGTTCGCCGATGCCACCTACATCGAGCCGCTGACCGATGAGTCGTCGAGCGGGTGATCGAGCGCGAGCGGCCCGACGCGACCTGGCCACTCTCGGTGGGCAGACCGCGCTCAACGTGGCGGTCCGAGCTGCATGAGCGGGGCGTGCTGGAGCGCTCTGGCGTCGAGTTGATCGGAGCCGACATCGACGCGATCCAGCGGGTGAGGACCGCCAGGTCTTCAAGGACATCGTCGCCTCCATCGGTGCAGAATCGCCTGACAGCGAGGTGTGCGGCTCCATGGACGGGGTCCTCACGGCGGCGAACCGTTCGGGCTACCCGGTCGTCGTGCGACCGTCCTACACGATGGGCGGAGCAGGCGTCGCCATCGTTCGCGCCCGGCCGCAGTTCGACGAGACCGGACCTGCGGCCGGACTCGAGCAATCCCTTCTCGGGAGGTTCTGGTCGAAGAGAGCGTGATCGGGCTGGAAGGAGTTCGAGCTCGAGGTGATCCGCGATCGCAAGGACAACTTCCTCGTTATCTGCTCCATCGAGAACCTCGACCCGATGGGCGTGCACACCGGCGACTCTATTACCGTGGCTCCGGCGCATGACTCTGACGGACCGCGAGTATCAGACTCTGCGGGACGCGGCCGCCGCGGTGATGCACGACATCGGCGTCGACACCGGCGGATCGACGTCCAGTTCGCCGTTCACCCGGAGACCGGTCGCGCTGTGGTCATCGAGATGAATCCGCGCGTCTCCCGCTCCAGCGCCCGGCGTCGCAAGGCGACCGGTTTCCATCGCGAAGATCGCCGCCAAGCTCGCGGTCGGCTTCACGCTGGACGAGCTCACGAACGACATCACCGGACAGACCCCAGCCCCGCCTTCGAGCCCACCCTCGACTACGTCGTCGTGAAGTGGCCTCGGTTCGCCTTCGAGAAGTTTCCAGGTGCCGATCCGCGACTGACCACGACGATGAAGTCCGTCGGCGAGGCGATGTCGGTGGGCCGCAACTTCGTCGAGGTGCTCCAGAAGGCGCTGCGCTCGATGGAGACGACCGAATCAGGCTTCTGGACGACACCCGATCCTGGAGGATCTACGACATCGCGGGGTCCACCTGGAAAAGATCGAGATACCGACGGACGGCCGAATCGACGACGTCGAGCGGGCGTTGCGGGCCGGCGCCAGCGTCGAACAGGTCTTCGCAAGGACCGGGATCTACCTGTGGGCCCTCCGACCAGATCGCCGCCCTTGTCGACCTGCTAGCTGAAGATCCACGCCGCGCCCGCCCTCATGGAGCCAACGCCGCGCAAGGCCAAGCGATCCGGATGTTCCGACGGTCAAATCGCCGCCCTGCGGCCGCGTTTGGTGGGAGGCGGGCATCGGGCTGCTACGGCACTGACTCGGCGTGCGACCGGTCTTCAAGACCGTGCAGACCTGTGCCGCCGAATTCGCGGCGATAACCGCAACCACTACTCGAGCTACGATGAGGAGAGCGAGGTCGCGGCGCGGGAGAAGCCCGCGGAACTCATCTTTAGAACCGTACTGAACCGGATCGGGCAAGGCATCGAGTCCGACGACCCCCGGCATGCCGCCATGGAGTTGCGGGCGGCCGGCTACGAGACGGTCATGGTCAATTACAGCAATACGGAACCGTAACGGCGCCAGAGGAAGTCGGCGTTGTCGAGGTCCGTTCGGCCGGACAGGCCCATGAATCCGCCCACCAGATCCGAGACCAACGGTTTGGCGGTGCCGTCGATGGTCAGCGGGCTGAACTTGGCCGGGGTGCCGATCGCGGCGTGCAACGCTTCGGCCATCCGGAACCCGGCGCTCTCCATGGTGCTGAAGTAGAAGGCGACCGACTGCGGGTCCGTGCCGGTCGATGATGTCCTTCAGCCGGGCTGCCCAGGTCATCCAGGCAGGCGTCCCATGTGGTGTCCTGCAAGCTCGGCCGTCCACCCGCATCCGCGGTCGTCTCGAGACGATCCGGGTGGTGGTGCAGCAGCGGCAGCGCCCGGCCCTTCGCGCAGGTATAGCCGCGTGAGAACGGATGGTCCTGGTCGCCGCGAACGCGGATCACCTCGTCCCCGTCGACGTCGACGAGGATGCCGCAGACCGAGGTGCAAACGCGGCAGAAACTACGCACAGTTTCCATATCGCGGAAATGTACTCTCGCAAACCGAGAAGCATGATCACGTTTCCAGAATGCCATGCAGATTTGAGAATGGCATTTCCCTGGGGTGCGCGACGGCAGCCCGGCGACGCTGAGGCGGTGGGTCAGTCGAGCAGAACGGTCGCGAAGGTGCCCACCTGGGTGAAGCCGATGCGGGCGTAGGTCGCCCGGGCCACGGTGTTGAAGCTGTTGACGTACAGGCTGGCGGTGCGACCGCTGCGCACGACCGCCGCCGCCAACGCCGCGGTGCCCGCGGTCCCGAGGCCGCGGCCCCGCCAGTCGGGATGCACCCACACACCCTGGATCTGGCCGACCGCACGGCGACTGCGATCCCACCTCGGCCTTGAACACCACCTGGCCGCGTTCGAAGCGGGCCCACGCGCGGCCCGCGGCGATCAGCCCGGCCACCCGGCGCCGATAGCCGCGGCCGCCGTCGCCGATCCGCGGGTCGATGCCGACCTCGCCGATGAACATGTCGATGGCCGCGACCAGATACGCGTCGAGTTCGTCGGCGCGAACCTGGCGCACGGCCGGGTCGATCGCACACAGCGGGCGCCGTGCTCAGCGCCATCAGCGGCTGGTGCTCGCGCACGTCGCGCGCCGCACCCCAGGCGTGCTCGAGCCGCTGCCACATCGGCAGCACCATCTCGGCGCGGCCGACCAACGACGAGCAGCGTCGCGCCGTGCTCATCGCCTTGTCGGCGAACGCGTGCAGATCGTCGGCGCCACCGCGCAGCGGAATCAGGTTCGCCCCGGCGTAACAGAGGGATTCGTCGGCGTCGCGGCGCGTCCACAGCTCACCGCCGATCGCGGCCGGATCGATGCCGTGTTCGGCGACCCGCGAGGCGACCATGCAGGTGCCGACCGGATCCTCGTCGAGCACCCGGCGCACCGCGCCGGCGTCGCGCACCACCGATACCCGTCGCTCATCGACGCGGCGAAATAGCGGCGGAGCCGACATGGAGACTCTTTCTACGACTGGCGGCCGTGACCCCGCTCACAGGGCCATGCATCAGCTTACGGTCACGATCGGCGAACCGCTGGCACGTCTGATCCGGCCGATCGTCGCCCATTTCTTCGGCGAGCCGCATCGCCTCTTCGATCAGCGTCTCGACGATCTGCGCCTCGGGCACCGTCTTGATCACCTCACCCTTGACGAAGATCTGCCCCTTGCCGTTGCCGGACGCGACGCCGAGGTCGGCCTCGCGGGCCTCGCCGGGACCGTTGACGACGCAGCCCATCACCGCGACGCGCAGCGGAACTTCCATGCCCTTCGAGGCCGGCGGTGACCTCGTTGGCCAGCGTGTAGACGTCGACCTGGGCGCGCCCGCACGACGGGCACGACACGATCTCCAGCCCACGCGGGCGCAGGTTCAGCGATTCGAGGATCTGGTTGCCGACCTTGACCTCTTCGACCGGCGGCGCGGACAGCGACACGCGGATGGTGTCGCCGATGCCCTTGCGACAGCAGCGCGCCGAACGCGACGGCGGACTTGATGGTGCCCTGGAACGCCGGCCCGGCCTCGGTGACGCCGAGGTGCAGCGGGTAGTCGCACTTGCGACGGCGAGCAGCTCGTAGGCGGCGACCATGACCACGGGATCGTTGTGCTTGACGCTGATCTTGATGTCGCCGAAGCCGTGCTCCTCGAACAGCGAGGCCTCCCACAGCGCGGACTCGACGAGCGCCTCCGGCGTGCGCCTTGCCGTACTTCTCCATGAACCGCTTGTCCAGCGAGCCGGCGTTGACGCCGATGCGGATCGGGATGCCCGCTGCGCCCTGCGGCCTTCGCGACTTCGTCGACCCGGCCGTCGAACTCCTTGATATTGCCCGGATTAACGCGCACGGCGGCGCAGCCCGCGTCGATCGCGGCGAAGATGTACTTCGGCTGGAAGTGGATGTCGGCGATCACCGGGATCTGGCTGTGCTTCGCGATCTCGGCGCAGCGCGTCGGCGTCCTCCTGGCGCGGGCAGGCGACGCGAACGATGTCGCAGCCGGTGGCGGTCAGCTCGGCGATCTGCTGCAGCGTCGAGTTGACGTCGTGGGTCTTGGTGGTCGTCATCGACTGCACGGCGATCGGATGAGTCGCTGCCGACGCCGACGTCGCCGCACCATCAGCTGGCGGGTCTTGCGCCGTGGCGCCAGGGTCGGCGGCGGGCGGTGCCGGCAATGCCCAGGCCGACGGAGGTCATGGTCTCCATGGTCTCCTACTGAAACAGCCTGATCGGGTTGACCAGGTCAGCGGTCACGGTCAGCAGCATGTAGCCGACCACCACCACCAAGACTACGTAGGTGGCGGGCATCAGCTTGAGGTAGTTGACGGGCGCCGCGGCCACCATGCCGCGCGCCGACCGAATCATATTGCGGATCTTCTCGAACACCGCAATCGCGATGTGACCGCCGTCGAACGGCAGCAGCGGGACCAGGTTGATCGCACCGAGCACGAAGTTCAGCTGGGCCAGGAAGAACCAGAATGCCACCCACAACCCGGCCTCGACGGTGTCGCCGCCGATGATGCTGGCGCCCGACCACGCTGATCGGCGTCTCGGGATCGCGTTCGCCGCCGCCGATGGAGTGCACCAGCGCGCCGACCTTGGTCGGGATCTTGGCCAGCGACTTGCCCAGCTCGACGGCCAGGTCGCCGGTGAACGCGAACGTGGCGGGCACCGCCGAGAGCGGGTTGTACTGCGTCGGCGCGGAACTGCGCGGCGCTGATGCCGATGGCGCCGACGGTCGGTCGGCTGCGTCTGCCGTCCTCCTTGGCCGAAGCGCTGCGCCTGCGTGACGTCGACGACGGCGGTGATCTGCGTTGCCGTCGCGCTCGCACGACGAACGGGGTCGGGCCCGTGCAGCTTGCGCACCGCGGTCGACCATCTCGTCGAAGTGTGCCGACGGCGTGTCGCCGACCTTGACGATGACGTCGCCCGCGCTGGATGCCGGCGGCGGCCGCAGGCCGGGGTCCGCTGCAGTCACCCAGCTTGCCCTTGGTGATTTCCGGCTGCGACACAAGAGGTTTCGCCGACGACCGCCGGTGGTCGGCGGATGCAGGTTGGGCAGACCCCAGATCACGGCGATGGCGTAGATCAGCACCAGACCGACGACGAAGTTCATGGCGGGGCCCGCGACCAGCACGGCGACGCGCTTCCACGTCTTCTGCTTGTACATCGCGTACGGCTCGTCCTCGGGTGCGATCTCGTCGATCGACGTCATGCCCGCGATGTCGCAGAAGCCGCCCAGCGGGACGGCCTTGACGCCGTACTCGGTCTCGCCCAGCTTGTTGGGCCGGCGGGTCGACCACAGCGTCGGGCCGAACCCGACGAAGTAGCGGCGCACCTTCATCCCGGTGGCGCGCGCCACCCACATGTGGCCGCATTCGTGCAGTGCCACGGAGATGAGGATGCACAACGCGAACGCGATGATGCCGAGCGACGAACATCATTTGGTGACTAGTCCTTTTCTTGAAATCTCCTGCTCGACTGCGCGCTTTGCCCGGTCGCGGGCCCAGCGCTGCGCATCGAGTACGTCATCCACGGTAGCGGGTTCGGCGGCCCACTGGTCGGCAGCGCGCAGGACCTCGGCGATTGTTCGCACGATCGCCGGGAATCCGATGCGCCCCTCGAGGAAGGCGGCCGCCGCTTCCTCGTTCGCCGCGTTGTAGACCGCGGTCAGGCAGCCGCCGCGCTGGCCGGCCTGCCGGGCGAGGTCGACGGCCGGGAACACGTCGGCGTCCAGCGGCTCGAACTCCCAGGTCGAGGCCGTGCGAAAGTCGCATGCCAGGCGCGCGCCGCGGGCACCCGGGCGGGCCAGCCGAGCGCCAGCGCGATCGGCAGCTTCATGTCCGGCGGGCTGGCCTGGGCCAGCGTCGAGCCGTCGGTGAACGTGACCATCGAGTGCACGATCGACTGCGGGTGCACGACCACCTCGATGCGGTCGTAGGCGATGCCGAACAGCAGGTGCGTCTCGATCAGTTCCAGGCCCTTGTTCACCAGCGACGCCGAGTTCAGCGTGTTCATCGGGCCCATCGACCAGGTGGGATGGGCACCGGCCTGCTCGGGCGTGACGGGTTCGAGGTCGGCGGCCGACCAGCCGCGGAACGGGCCGCCCGACGCGGTGAGCACGATCTTGGCCACCTCGTCGGGCGTGCCGCCGCGCAGGCATTGGGCCATCGCCGAGTGTTCGGAGTCGACGGGCACGATCTGGCCGGGCTCGGCCGCCTTGAGCACCAGCGGACCGCCGGCGACCAGCGATTCCTTGTTGGCCAGCGCCAGCCGGGCGCCGCTGGCCAGCGCGGCCAGCGTGGGTTTGCAGGCCCAGCGCGCCGACGAGCGCGTTGAGCACGACGTCGGCCTCGGTGTTCTCCACCAGGCGGGTGACCGCGTCGGGTCCGGCATACGTGACGTCGCCGACCTGCGCGGCCGCGGCGTCGTCGGCGACGGCGATGTTGGTCACGCCGGTCTCGGCGCGCTGCCGGGCCAGCAGTCCGGATTGCCGCCGCCGGCTGCCAGACCGACCACCTCGAAGCGGTCCGGGTTGGCGGCGATGACCTCCAGCGCCTGGGTGCCGATCGAACCGGTGCTGCCGAGGATCAGCACGCGCAGCCTTGCTCACCGCCCCTATTGTGCCGCTTCTTGCGTGCCGCCGAACTAGCGCCGGCCCGGATTGCCAACAGGCCCCGATCGGCGTTCACAACCCTCAGCGCAATTTCGGCGCAAGACCGCGCCAGAATGTGACGCAACTGTGACGTCACGCCATCCGGACGACGCACACCGAATCCCATGTGGAACCGCAAGGACGGCGACGCATGTCGTCCGTGACAGGGATGGGGCAGTGATGAAACAGTTCACCGGAAAGCGGTCGCCGCGGCGGGACTGGGCGCGGCCGGCGATTTTCGGCGTCGCGCGTGCTCGAGCGATTCGTCCACGGAGGCCTCGAGCAGCAGTCTCGACGACGAGCTCCGCCCCGGCATGTCCTCGGCGACGGCGATGACCTCCGAGCGCGCCCCCGCGACCACGGCGATGGCCGACCCCGCCGCCGATCTCGTCGGCACGGGCTGCGCGACCTACGCCGAGCAGGTGCCCAGTGGCCCGGGTTCGGTCACCGGCATGGCCCAGGATCCGGTGGCCGTCGCGGCGTCGAACAACCCGATGCTCAAGACGCTCACGTCGGCGCTGTCCGGGCAAGCTCAACCCGAATGTGAATCTCGTCGAGACCCTGAACAGCAATCCGGGGCTGACGGTGTTCGCGCCCACCGATGACGCGTTCGCCAAGATCGATTCGGCGACCATCGAGAAGCTCAAGACCGATTCGGATCTGCTGACCAGCATCCTGACCTACCACGTGGTCGAGGGGCAGGCCAGCCCCGCCGCAGGTCGCCGGCGACCACAAGACGCTGCAGGGCGCGTCGGTCGCGGTGACCGGCGCGGGCCCGACCTCAAGGTCAATGACGCCGGCCTGGTCTGCGGTGGCGTGAAGACCGCCAATGCGACCGTCTACATGATCGACACGGTGCTGATGCCGCCGGCCGCCAGCTGATCGACGCGCATGAACCAAGACGGCCCCTCCATACCCCGTGTCGCGAAAAGGAACCGAAAGTTAAAGATCTCGATGAACATCAAGCGCAAGACCACCAACACCCGGCGTCGGGGCGTCGCTGGCCACCATGGCCGCGGCGGGTCTGTTCGCCTCGTCTCGCCGGCGTCGCCCAGGCCGGACCTAGTCGGGCCCGGCTGTGCGGCGTACGCCGCAGCAGAACCCGACCGGCCCCGGCTCGGTGACCGGCATGGCGCAGGACCCCGTTGCGGTGGCCGCGTCCAACAACCCGATGCTCAGACCCTGACCGCGGCCGTTCGGGCCAGCTCAATCCGGACGTGAATCTCGTCGACACGCTCAACGGCGGCGAGTTCACCGTGTTCGCCCCTGCCGACGACGGCGTTCGCCAAGATCGAGCCGGCGACGATCGACCGCCTGAAGACCGATTCGAAGACCCTTGACAAGCATCTTCACCTACCACGTCGTCGCGGGCCGACTCAGTCCGAACAGGTCGACGGAACCCACACGACGGTGGAGGGCGGCAACTGTAACGGTGACGGGCTCCGGTGACGACCTGAAGGTCAACGACGCGTCGGTCGATCTGCGGCGGAGTGCAGACGGCCAACGCCACCGTGTACCTGATCGACACGGTTCTGATGCCGCCGGCCGCCGGCGATGTAGCGACCGAAGACGTCCCCGCGAGGAGGCGGTCCGGCTCAGTGCCGGGCCGCCTCTTGCGTGCGCTCACTCATTACCAATCAATGACACTGCCGCACACTGTAGTCCGAACCGATTACGGCTCCGAATATCCGACATGACGACACTCGATCGCGATCGGCTTCATCGGCGGGTTGATCACCGGCATCTCACCGTGCATCCTGCCGGTGCTGCCGGTCATCTTCTTCTCCGGTACCCAGAGCGCCGGCCCACGCTGCGGACACCGAGGATCATGGCGGCGCGGTCGCCACGAAGGTCCTGCCGCGGCGCGCATTGTCGAGACGTGCGGCCCTACCGCGTGATCGCCGGCCTGGTGTTCAGCTTCAGCGTGGTGACCCTGCTCGGTTCGGCGCTGCTGTCACTGCTGCACCTGCCGCAGGACGCGATCCGGTGGGTTGCGCTGGTCGCGCTGGTGGCCATCGGACTCGGGTTGATCTTCCCGCAGATCGAGGCACTGCTGGAAAACCGTTATCGCGGCTGCCACAGAAGCAGTCGGTTCCGGGCGAAGCGGTTTCCGCCTATGCCGTCCACGGTCACGCCGAGGTGGCCGTTCGCGTCGAGGACGTCGCCCTGGTCGGTGCCCGTGACCACCTGGCCGTCCTGCGTGGCGCGGACCGTCACGCCTCCGGTGTCGTGGTGCTCTCCGATGCAGGGGTCATCCCCACGGTCGCCCGCGTGAGCCGGGACCGCCCAGGCGGCGGCGATGGTGACGAGGGAGGCGGTGAGGACCGCGACGGTGCGGCGCAGGTTCGCTGGATCGGTCATGACGGGCTCCCCGAGTCGGCACGGCTGCACGCCGGCGTGTGCAGCGTCTGACGCGGGGGAGACCACCTCGGTTCGGTCGGGGCGGGTCGGCCGGCTCAGCCGTCCTCGGTACGCCGCTTCAGGTAGCGCTCGAACTCCCGGGCGATCGCCTCGCCGCTGGCCTCCGGCAGGTCGGCGGTGTCGCGGGTCTCCTCGAGCGCCCGGACGTAGTCGGCGACGTCCTCGTCCTCCTCGGCCAGCTCGTCGACGCCGCGCTCCCACGCGCGGGCGTCCTGGGGGAGCACGCCGAGCGGGATGCTTGCACTCGAGCAGCTCCTCCACGCTGTCCGAGCAGCGCCAGCGTCGCCTTGGGGCACGGGGGCTGCGCGACGTAGTGCGGCACCGCCGCCCAGTAACGAGATCTCGGGGACGTCGAGCCCGCACGCACGCGTCCTGGAAGACCCCGACGATGCCGGTCGGCCCCTCGTACGTCGACTGCTCGAGCTTGAGCCGGTCGACGAGGTCGAGGCTCGGTGAGCGGTGCCGGTCACCGGGATCGGCCGGGTGTGCGGGGTGTCGGCCAGGAGAGCGCCGAGGGTGACGACGAGCTCGCCGCCGAGGTCGTCGCAGGCGGCCAGCAGCCCCGCGCAGAACTGCCCGCCCCGCATGTTCGGCTCGATCCCGCGGATCAGGATCACGTCGCGGTCGAGGCGCTGGGGAGCGAGGCGACGCGGGTCAACCTCGCCCACCCCGACGTCGACGGCCGGCTGTCTCTGCCGCCCAACAAGATTGGCCGTAGCCAGGCGTTGGAGACGTGTTTCGAGGCCAGTCCCGACCGGGTGCATGTGTTCGATGTCGAGAACCATGAGGGCACACCGGTGTACGTACACGCGAAGGCGTGTGTCATCGATGATGTGTGGGCATGCGTCGGCAGCGACAACCTCAATCGGCGATCCTGGACGCATGACAGTGAGCTGTCCTGTGCCGTCCTCGATTCCGAGGGGTCCTTCGCCCGCGACTTGAGGCTACGGCTGCTGCGCGAGCACCTTGATCGCGCGGAAGACGGCAGCGAAGACCGGGGACTCGCCGATCCGGTCAGTGCTGTGGAGGAAATCGTTTCGGCGGCAGAGGCACTGGGCGACTGGTACACATCGGGCCGGAAGGGGCCACGCCCGCCGGGTCGACTGCGCCCGCACAAGGCCGAGAAGTTGAGCCTGTTCACACGACTGTGGGCCGAACCCGTGTATCGCCTGACGTACGACCCGGACGGACGGTCGTATCGGGACCGGCTCAGGGGCAGGCTGTGAACTCGACGGGCAGGCTCACCGGTCCGGTGATGCCCGTGCCCGCCGGGATTCTTCCACCGGCGAGCTCGACGTCGCGGGTGCAACTGGCGCAGGAAGCGGTTCGGCGCAGCTGACGGCGCTTGTCGGTGGTGGGTTGTAGTGTCGAACGTATGTTCGAGTGCGATCGGGATTGGGATCTCATCGAGTTGATGGGTGAGGCCACGCGCTACGAATCGATGTCCACTGCGCAGCGGTTGTTGGCGGTCGCGCAGTTGTATGAGCGGCGGCAGGGTGCGTTGGCCGATCTGGAGTGGTATCTGGTCGATTACTGCGCGGGGGTGGCCGCGGAGGTGTCGGCGGTGCAGAACATCAGCCATTCCCGGGCGGTGGGTCAGGTGCAGTTCGCGTGCACGTTGGCGCATCGGCTGCCCACGGTGGCCAAGGTGTTTTTGCGGGGCACCATCGACTATCGGATGGTGTCGACGATCATCGCGCGTACCGACAATGTCGAGGACGCGGTGATGCCCGAGCTGGATGAGGCGATCGCGCGGCATTGCGAGAAGTGGATGAAGCTGTCCAAGCCCAAGTTGCGCGATCGGGTGGACCAGTGGGTGGCCAAGTTTGATCCTGCTGGAGTGCGCGTCCCACCCAAGGTCGACGAGAACCGGTACTTCGAGGTGGACGAAGCCGGCGTGGGGATGGCGTTTGCTTCCGGTCATGTGCGTGCCGCCGACGGGGCCGCGCTCAATGCGAGGTTGGATGCGCTGGCGGCCAGCGTGTGTGAACACGATCCGCGCACGCACACACAGCGTCGTGCCGATGCCTCCGGCGCCTTAGGGCGCTGCGAAGCCGCCCTGGCGTGTCAATGCGGACGTGAGGATTGCACAGCCGCGGCGGCACAGGCTTCCGCGCGAAGTGCCGCGACGACAGTCATTCACGTGCTCGCCGAGCAGGGCACCCTCGACGGCAGCAGCGATGCGCCGGGGTATCTGCGCGGGTTCGGGGTGCTGCCCGCCGAATCGGTGCGGAAGCTGGCCACCACCGCCACGCTGAAACCGCTGACTGTGCCGACGGGTGTGGCGCCGGATCCGGGGTATCACCTGAGTGCGAAGAACAAGGAGTTCGTGCAGTGGCGCGATCTGACGTGCCGCTGGCCGGGGTGCGACCAGCCGGCCGAGAAGTCCGATATCGATCACACGGTGCCCTATCCGGCCGGGCCTACGCATCCGTCGAACAACAAGCCGTACTGCCGGATTCATCACCTGATCAAAACGTTCTGCGGCTGGTCTGATCGCCAGCTGCCCGACGGCACCGTGGTGCTGAGGTCCCCGACCGGACACGTCTACACCACCGAGGCGCACGGCGCGGCGATGTTTCCGACCCTCGCCACGCCCACCGCGGACCTCGACCTGCCGGCACAGCTGGCCGACCCCGACCCCGACCGGTGGGCGATGATGCCGCGGCGCAAACAAACCCGCGCCCAGGACCGCCAAGACCGCATCAACGCCGAACGCCGAGAACGCACCGAACTCATCGCCGAAGAAGAACGCCAACGCCAAGCCTGGCTCGCCGCCAACTACCAACCACCACCATTCTGAATGTGGTAGTCACCATCATCGGGTCGACTCAGCATTGCGGTCATCGCCTTCCGGTCGTATGGCCATAGGTCGACATTGCCCTCATCGGTGAGATACCAAGAGTTGCAACCGGTATTCCACACAGTCGGGCCCAGCGCCTCTCCGACGTCGTCGTTGAACTTCGCCGTGGCTTCCTCGGTCACCTCGACGGTGTCGATGTCCCCATCACGAAATCGCCTCAGCCAGTGAGTGATGTAGCGGGCGGTCAACTCCGCCGAGTACTGCAGTGACACCGAACCGGTCGGGGAGTTCGGTCCGAGCACGGTGAAGAAATTGGGGAATCCGGGAATCGCCGTCATCCGATATCCACGTGGGCCCTTGGCCCAAACGTCGTCGATCGACGCTCCGTCCCTGCCGCGCAAGTTCATCGGCCGCATGTAGTTGTGCGCATGGAATCCGGTCGCGAGGATCAACAGATCCACGTCGGTCTTGCGGCCGTCGGCGGTCCGGATCCCTTGTGACGTGATCTCCTCGATGGCCGATGTGTTTATCTCGGCATTCGGCGCCTTGACCGCTTGGTAGTACGAGCTCGAGATGACTTGGCGTTTGCAGAAGGGCTGGTAGTCCGGGGTGAGACTGTCACGCAGCTCGCGATCGCGTACTTGTATGCGTAGGCACAATCGCGCGTAACTCTGTGCCAGCCGACGCTGCACAGTCGGTCGCAGGGCGATGTCGGTCAAGATGCGTGAGCCTCGGAGCAGCACGCCGTAGAGCCGACGATGCAACGCAGGCGCACTTCGCAACAAGGAGCCCACCAGCGTCGGCTGGGACAGCCCCATCGGCGCCCAGATCACCCATTGCGGGGTCCGCACGAAGTGTGTGATGTGGTCGGCGCCGGCCTGAAGTGCGGACACGATCTGTACCCCGGTCGAGCCGTTGCCGATGACGGCGATACGCCGTCCGTCGGTGACCACATCGTCGCCCCAACGCGCGCTGTGGACGACGTCGCCGGCGAACGAATCGAGCCCGGGGATGTCCGGGGTGAAGGGGTGGTGCAGCACGCCGGTCGCGGCTATCAGAAAGTCTGCCTCCAACTCCGCACCGTCAGAAGTCGTTACACGCCAGGTTGATCCGGTGAATTCCGCCGACTCGACCTCAGTGTTCAATCGGAGACGGGTGTCGAGACTCCGGCGGTCGACAACATCGCGAAGGTAGCGCTGAATCTCTGCGCCCGGCGCGAACAGGCCGGTCCAATCCGGCTTCGGCGCGAACGAAAACTGGTACAGCTGCGACGGCACGTCACAGGTGAGGCCGGGGTATCGGTTCCAATGCCAGACCCCTCCGACATCGGAACCCTTCTCCAGGATTGTGAAGTCATGGAAACCGTTGTCCTGCAATGTCACCGCGGTGGCGATGCCGGCAATGCCCGCACCGATGATGACGACTCTCGGCTCGCGCTTGGCCATCATCGATCCGCGGCCTGGATTGCGATCGTCTCCTCGTAGGCCGCACGTACATCGCGCTGAACCGATGTCAACGCCCTGCGGTCGCCGATCAGCCTGCGGCCCAGCCGCATCACCGGTTCGGGCGCCGCCGCATTCACGAGATCCCAGCCCGACAGGTACCGCGGAACGGTGATCTCGGCGCGACGGCGCCGGACGCTACCGACAATCGCACGCGCGACGTCGTCAGCGTCGACCGTCGGCATGCCGTGCCCGAGCGGCACACCCGACGCGAGCCGGGTCCGCACCGCGCTCGGCAGCACCGTGCTGACGCTGACACCCGAACCCCGGTATTCCTCACGGACCGCGGCAGACAGTCCCACGGCGGCGAACTTACTGGCGTTGTAGACCGCCAGGCCCGGAACCACCAACTTGCCCGCCATCGATGCGACGTTGACCACATGTCCGCGGCCGCGGTCGATCATGTGCGGCATCACGGCTCTCATGCCGTGGATGAGGCCCCACACGTTGACGTCCAGTGTCGTTCTGCTGATCGCGTCGTCCTCGGAGAGGAAATCGCCCACCGGCATCACCCCTGCGTTGTTCACGAGGATGTCGATGCGGCCGTGACGGCCGAGCACCGCGTCCACGAACCTGCCGAACGAGTCGCGGGAGCTGACGTCCACGACGTAGGCGTTGGGTGAGTGTGCCGCGTCGAGATCGCCGACGCACACGACCGCACCTCTCGAGGTGAACTCCTCAGCGGTCGCCTTTCCAATGCCGCGGGCGCCACCGGTCACCGCCACGACGGCGCCCTCGAGCGCGATCTTCGGGTAGGCCATGGGCCTCCTCTCGTATGGATACCGACGGTATCCAGAGTCCAAAAGTATGTCAAAGGGCTAGACTGCCGAGAATGCCGAGGTTGTCCCGCGCCGAGAGCCAGGCGCAGACCAGGTCCGAACTGGTCAGCACCGCGCGGCGACTCTTCTTCGAGGACGGCTATCACCCGACGTCACTCGAAAAGGTCGCCGATGCGGCGGGCTTCTCCAAAGGAGCGGTCTACTCCAACTTCCGCAACAAGGACGAGCTGTGCACGGCGGTGCTCGACGAGGTGAGGTCAGAGCGGCTGGCCGAGATCCTGGACGTCATGGCGAGACCGGACGCGGGGTCTCGGATCGAGGCACTTCGCGAGTGGGCCGAACGCATTATCGGCGATCCGGGTTGGACGTCGCTCGAGGTCGAGTTCGCCGTGCATGCCCGCCGAAATGAGCAGCTGCGGACCGACATGGCGGCCCGGCTGGAATCCATCCTCCAAATACTCACCGGGGCAGCCGAATCCGCCGTCACGACCGATCCGCCGATGCCCGGCGGTGAAACGGCCACCGTGATGCTCGCGCTCGGCATCGGCCTTGGGTTGCTGCGCTCGATCGACCCATCGATCCCGATCACCGGTCTCGTGGACACCCTGCGCCTGGTCGGCGGCCAAACCTGAGGTAATCGCCGTCCGGTCTGGCATGCTGTCTGTCATGACTGAACCGCAGTTCGGTGGCAACGAATTTGGAAGCCAGCCAGCACCTCCGCCTCCGCCACAGCCCGGCTATGCCCCGCAGTACCCGCCGCCTGCCGGCCAGTACCCGCAGGCCTACCAGGATCCGAGCGCGCCGTTCGGCCGTCACCCGCTGACGGGTGAGCCGTTCTCGGACAAAACGAAGATGATTGCCGGCCTGCTGCAGTTGCTCGGGCTGTTCGGGATCGTCGGCATCGGCCGCATGTATCTCGGCCAGGTCGGTCTCGGCGTGGCCCAGCTCATCGTCGGGCTCGTGACCTGCGGGCTCGGTGCCATCGTCTGGGGAATCATCGATGCGGTTCTGATATTCACCGACAAGGTGCGTGATCCGGAGGGGCGTCCGCTGCGCGATGGCACTTAGCACGGCCCCCAGCCGGGGACGGCTGTATACCGCGCTCGGGACGGGCGCCGCATTCGCGGGTGTCCTTGCCTACATCGGGTTCGGCGATCCGCATCGACCGAACTTCTTCCTTCCGTGTCCCTTTCATCGCGGCGACGGGTCTGTTCTGTCCAGGCTGCGGGGGCATGCGGATGGTGCACGACGTTCTTCACCTGGATCTGGCCGCTGCCGTCGTCGACAACGTCGTCGCCCTTATCGGTCTGCCGCTGCTGCTGGTATGGATTCTGGTGCGCCGCCGCAGCGGACGACCGTGGATGACGCGGTTCTCCGCCGTCGTCATCGTCGCCATCGCCGTCACCTGGACCGTGGTGCGCAACCTTCCCGGATTCCCGCTGGTCCCGACGGTTCTCGACGGGTAGCTCGCACTTTGCGCTGATACAATCGCTATTCGGGCCGGTGCAGTCCCGGGACATCATTTCCCGGACTGCGGAGGTTCTCCCTCGATGCTCTATTCGGCATTCCCCGAGCCGCAAGGCCTGTACGACCCGGACAACGAGTCGGACTCCTGTGGCGTCGCCATGATCACGGACATCCAAGGCCGCCGGTCGCACGCCATCGTCGTCGACGGGCTGGTGGCCTTGGAGCATCTTGAACACCGTGGGGCCGCGGGCGCCGAACCCAACAGCGGCGACGGCGCAGGCATCCTGATCCAGCTGCCCGTCGAGCTGTTGCGCGACGCCGTCGATTTCGAATTGCCGCCGCCTACCGCCGACGGCGCCAACACGTTCGCCGCGGGGATCTGCTTCTTACCGCAGGACTCCGACGCACGGGCCGCCGCACGTGAACGCGTCGAAGCGATCGCCGACGACGAAGGGCTCACCGTTCTCGGCTGGCGTGAGGTCCCCACCGACCCGGACGGGGCAGAGGTCGGCGCGACGGCGCTCGGCTGTATGCCGCACATGGAACAGCTGTTCGTCGCCTCACCGCACCGACTCGGCGGTATCGATCTCGATCGTCGCGTCTATCCGCTGCGCAAGCGCGCCGAACGCAACGGCGTGTACTTCCCGTCGCTGTCCTGCCGCACCATGGTGTACAAGGGCATGCTCACCACAATGCAACTGCCCCAATACTTTCCGGATCTGCGCGACGAACGCTGCCTCAGTGCGATCGCCATCGTGCACAGCCGCTTCTCGACGAACACGTTCCCGTCGTGGCCGTTGGCGCATCCGTTCCGTTTCGTTGCGCACAACGGTGAGATCAACACCGTGCGCGGCAACCGCAACCGGATGCACGCACGCGAAGCCATGCTCGCCAGCGCCAAGATTCCCGGTGACCTGAGCCGTCTGTCGCCGATCTGCACGCCGGAGGCATCCGACTCCGCGTCGTTCGACGAGGTCCTCGAACTGCTGCACCTGGGCGGGCGCAGCCTGCCGCATGCCGTTCTGATGATGATCCCCGAGGCGTGGGAGAACAACACCACGATGGAGCCCGCCGAACGGGCGTTCTGGCAGTTCCACGCCTCGCTGATGGAGCCGTGGGACGGACCGGCCTGCGTCACCTTCACCGATGGCACTCTCGTGGGAGCGGTGTTGGACCGCAACGGATTACGGCCCGGACGCTGGTGGCGCACCCTTGACGACCGCATCATCCTGGCCAGCGAGAGCGGTGTGCTCGACGTGCCGTCCTCGCAGATCGTCGCCAAGGGCCGGCTCCAGCCCGGAAAGATGCTCCTCGTCGACACCGCCGCCGGCCGCATCGTCGGTGACGACGAGATCAAGGAGTCCCTGGCCGAAAACCGCCCGTACGGGGAGTGGCTGCACTCCGGGCTGCTCGACATCGCGACGCTGCCCGACCGTGCCCGCGTTCAGCCCAACCACGAGTCCGTCGTGCGCAGACAGATCGCGTTCGGCTACACCGAGGAAGAGCTGCGCATCCTGCTCACTCCCATGGCCGCCTCCGGCGCCGAACCGCTGGGGTCCATGGGCACCGACACCCCGACGGCCGTGCTGTCCCAGCGATCCCGGCTGCTCTACGACTACTTCGTCGAACTCTTCGCGCAGGTGACCAACCCGCCGTTGGATGCGCTCCGCGAGGCGGTCGTCACCTCGATGGCCCGCGTCATGGGTCCCGAGCAGAACCTCCTCGAGCCGACCGCGGCGTCGTGCCGCCAGATCGTGTTGCGCTGGCCGGTTCTCGACAACGATGAACTCAACAAGATCGTCCACATCAACGACGACGGTGAGCAAGGGGGGCTGAGGACGGCCGTCCTGAAAGCGCTCTACGACGTCGAACGGGGCGGCGAGGGCCTCGCCGACGCCGTGGAGGACCTACGCCTGCGGGCGTGCGACGCCATCGCCAAAGGCGCACGCACCCTGGTCATCTCCGACCGCGACTCCGACCACACCCGTGCGCCGATTCCGTCGCTACTGGCCGTATCGGCCGTACACCATCACCTCGTACGCACGAAGGAACGCACCACCGTCGCCCTGGTGGTGGAAAGCGGCGACGCCCGCGAAGTGCACCACATCGCGATGCTCATCGGCTTCGGTGCCGCCGCGGTCAATCCGTACCTGGCGTTCGAGTCCATCGAAGACCTCATCCGCGAAGGTGAGCTCACCGGCATCGAACCCGCTGCGGCAGTGCGCAACTACCTCAAAGCGCTCGGCAAGGGTGTGACGAAGGTGATGAGCAAGATGGGCATCTCGACCGTCGCCTCCTACACCGCCGCACAGGCCTTCGAGGCCGTGGGCATCGACAAGCACGTCATCGACGAGTACTTCACGGGCACCCCGAGCCAACTCGGGGGCGTCGCGCTCGACGTGCTCGCAGAAGAAGTCAAGGTCAGGCATCGGCGGGCATACCCGGAGAATCCGACCGAGCGTGTGCACCGGCGACTCGAGGTCGGCGGCGAATACGCGTTCCGCCGCGAGGGCGAACTGCATCTGTTCACGCCCGAAGTGGTTTTCCTGCTGCAACATTCGACCCGCACCGGCCGCTATGAGGTCTTCAAGCAGTATTCCGACGAGGTTAACCGCCTCTCCGCCGAGGGCGGCACCCTGCGCGGCCTTTTCGGTTTCAAGAGCCTGCGGTCGCCGGTTCCGCTGGAGGAAGTCGAGTCCGTCGACTCGATCGTCACGCGGTTCAATACGGGCGCCATGAGCTACGGCTCCATCTCGGCCGAAGCGCACGAAACCATGGCCATCGCGATGAACAACCTCGGCGGCCGCTCCAACTCCGGGGAGGGCGGCGAGGACACCGACCGCCTCTACGATCCCAGACGTCGCAGCGCCGTCAAGCAGGTTGCCTCCGGTCGCTTCGGCGTCACCAGCGACTACCTGCTGAACGCCACCGATATCCAGATCAAGATGGCCCAGGGCGCCAAACCCGGTGAGGGTGGGCAACTTCCGGGCTACAAGGTATATCCGAACATCGCCAGGACCCGACACTCGACGCCCGGCGTCGGCCTGATCTCGCCGCCGCCACACCATGACATCTATTCGATCGAGGATCTTGCCCAGCTCATCCACGATCTGAAGAACGCCAACGCCGATGCGCGCATCCACGTCAAGCTAGTCAGCAGTGTCGGCGTCGGCACGGTCGCGGCAGGTGTCTCCAAGGCGCACGCCGACGTGGTGCTGATCTCCGGATACGACGGCGGCACCGGTGCCGCGCCGCTCACCAGCCTCAAACATGCCGGCGTGCCATGGGAGATCGGGCTGGCCGACACCCAGCAGACGCTGATGCTCAACGGTCTGCGTGACCGCATCACGGTGCAGTGTGACGGAGGTATGCGTACCGCTCGCGATGTCATTGTCGCCGCGCTGCTCGGTGCCGAGGAGTTCGGTTTCGCCACCGCTCCGCTCGTGGTTTCGGGCTGCATCATGATGCGGGTCTGTCACCTCGACACGTGTCCTGTCGGCGTCGCGACCCAAAACCCTGAGCTGCGGGCGCGGTTCAACGGCAAACCGGAGTTCGTCGAGAACTACTTCCGGTTCATCGCCGAGGACATCCGCCGATACCTCGCCGAACTCGGATTCCGCAGCATCGACGAGGCCGTCGGCCACGCCGAGGTGCTCGACACCGACGAGGGCATCGCCCACTGGAAGAGCAAGGGCCTGGACCTGTCTCCGGTCTTCGCGGTCCCCGACAGCGGAGAACGCCGTCGACACCAGGGGGCAGGAGCACGGTCTGGAAGAGGCGCTGGACCGCACCCTCATCCAGCTCGCCGAGGGAGCTCTGGAAGACGCGCACCCCGTCCGGCTGGAACTGCCGGTGCGCAACGTCAACCGCACCGTCGGCACCCTTCTCGGTTCCGAGGTCACCCGTCGCTATGGCGCTGAGGGTCTGCCCGACAACACGATTCACATCACCCTGACTGGTTCTGCCGGCCAGTCCATCGGGGCTTTCCTGCCTCCGGGCATCACGCTGGAGCTGATCGGAGACGCCAACGACTACGTGGGCAAGGGATTGTCCGGCGGCCGGGTCATCGTCAGGCCGCCCGATGACGTGCTGTTCCTGCCCGAGGACAACGTGATCGCGGGAAACACCCTGCTTTTCGGCGCCACGTCCGGCGAGCTGTTTCTGCGCGGCCGGGTCGGGGAGCGGTTCGCCGCACGCAACTCCGGGGCCCTGACTGTCGTCGAAGGGGTCGGCGATCACGCATGCGAGTACATGACCGGCGGCCGGGTGGTGGTGCTCGGCAAAACGGGCCGCAACATGGCGGCGGGAATGTCTGGCGGCATCGCGTTCGTGCTGGGCCTCGATCCGAAGAAGGTCAACACCGAGATGGTCGAGTTGCAGCGCCTCGAGCCCGAGGATCTGGCGTGGTTGCGCGATGTCATCGCCACGCACGCGAAGCACACCGGAAGCACCTTGGCCGCAAGCGTCCTTTCGGACTGGCCCAGGCGCAGTGCGCAGTTCACCAAGGTCATGCCGCGGGACTACCAACGCGTGCTGGAGGCCACGTGGGTCGCCAAAGCGAGGGCCGCGACGTCGACACCGCGATCATGGAGGCAAGCCGTGGCTGATCCGACAGGATTCCTGCGAGTTCCCAAGGTCGAAGCCGCCAAGCGAGCCGTCGACGAGCGCGTCGGCGACTGGCGTGAGGTCTACGAGCAACAGGATCCGCACCAACGTGCGGGCGAGGTCTCCCAACAGGCCCGGCGTTGCATGGACTGCGGAATCCCGTTCTGCCACTCGGGAACCGCGGGCTGTCCGCTGGGCAACCTGATCCCGGAATGGAACGACCTGGTGCGGCGCGGCCGCTGGGACGCTGCGAGCGACCGCCTGCACGCGACCAACAACTTCCCAGAGTTCACCGGACGGTTGTGTCCGGCGCCGTGCGAAGCCGCATGCGTGCTTTCCATCGGCGAGGAGACGACGGGCGGCAGCGTCACGATCAAACGCATCGAACAGACCATCGCCGACCAGGCCTGGATGGACGGAATCGTCGAACCCCAGCCCGCCGCCATCGCCACGGGCCGCCGGGTGGCGATCGTCGGATCGGGGCCTGCTGGACTCGCTGCGGCACAACAACTCACGCGCGCGGGCCACGATGTCACCGTGTATGAGCGCGACGACCGCATCGGCGGCCTGATGCGCTACGGCATCCCGGAGTACAAGCTCGAAAAGGCCACGCTGAACCAGCGGCTCGCCCAGATGCGCGCCGAAGGAACACGTTTCGTCACCGAATGCGAAGTCGGCGTGGACCTTCCCATCGAGCAGCTCAAGCAGCAATACGATGCTGTGGTGCTCGCGGTCGGCGCCCTGCGGGCACGGGACAGCGAGGTCGAGGGCAGGCATCTCAAGGGTGTGCACCTCGCGATGGACCATTTGGTGCCTGCGAACAAGGAGTGCGAGGGCGACGGCAAGAGCACGATCTCCGCGGCGGGCAAGCACGTCGTGATCATCGGCGGCGGCGACACCGGAGCGGACTGCCTGGGCACCGCCCACCGGCAGGGTGCGAAATCCGTCACCCAGCTGGACTACAACCCCGAACCGCCGGAATATCGCGACGAGTCCCGCTCGCCGTGGCCGATGTGGCCGATCGTGCTGCGCACGCGTCTGTCGCCCGCACACGCAGAAGGCGGCGACAGACGGTACGAAGTGGCGGTACAGCGCTTTCTCGGCGACGACGGGGGCAACCTACGCGCCATGGAGGTCGCAGAGGTGAAGGTCGAACGCGACGCCGAAGGACGCCGGGTCATCACACCGGTCGGGGAGCCGCTGGAACTGCCGTGTGAACTGGCCCTGCTGGCGATCGGGTTCGACGGTGTCGAACACATGCCGCTGCTGGGCGAACTCGGCCTCGAACTCAACCGTCGCGGCGCTCTGCCCTGCGGATCGGATTGGCAGACCGATGCACCGGGCGTGTTTGTCTGCGGGGACGCCCACCGCGGGGCCTCGCTGATCGTCTGGGCCATCGCCGAAGGGCGCAGCGCAGCTCATGCCGTCGACAAATACCTGATGGGAGAGTCCGACCTACCTTCACCGGTGATACCTGGTGCGTTGCCGCTGGCCGTCGTCTGAATCGATTAACGACTATGCTCAGGAGTCGTGAATAGACGCGGAAAGATCGTCTGCACCCTGGGCCCGGCCACCGCAACTGAGGAAGCCGTCAGGGCACTGGTCGAGGCGGGAATGGACGTCGCGCGGCTCAACTTCAGCCACGGCGACTACCCCGATCACGAAGCCAACTACAAGCGGGTGCGAGCCGCATCCGACGCCACCGGACGCGCGGTCGGCATCCTCGCCGACCTGCAGGGTCCCAAGATCCGCCTGGGCCGGTTCGCGGACGGGCCGACGGTCTGGGCCGACGGTGAGACGGTGCGGATCACGATCGATGACTGCGAGGGCACGCACGACCGGGTGTCGACCACCTACAAGCGGCTCGCGGAGGACGCCACGCCAGGCGACCGGGTTCTCGTCGACGACGGCAACGTAGGGCTCGTCGTCGACAACATCGACGGCAACGACGTGGTGTGCACCGTCACCGAGGGCGGCAAGGTCAGCAACAACAAAGGGATGTCGCTGCCCGGAATGAACGTTTCGGCCCCCGCATTGTCGGAGAAGGACATCGAGGACCTCGAATTCGCGCTGCAGGTCGGCGTCGACCTGGTCGCGCTGTCGTTCGTACGCTCACCCGCCGATATCGAGCTCGTGCACGAGATCATGGACCGTGTGGGCAGGCGGGTGCCCGTCATCGCCAAGCTCGAGAAGCCCGAAGCCATCGACAATCTCGAGGCCATCGTGCTGGCATTCGACGCGATCATGGTCGCCCGCGGCGATCTCGGCGTCGAGCTGCCACTCGAAGAGGTGCCATTGGTGCAGAAGCGCGCCATCCAAATGGCAAGGGAGAACGCCAAACCCGTCATCGTCGCCACCCAGATGCTCGAGTCGATGATCGAGAATCCCAGGCCGACCCGTGCCGAGGCGTCCGATGTGGCCAACGCGGTGCTCGACGGTGCGGATGCCGTGATGCTCTCGGGTGAGACCTCGGTCGGCAAGTACCCGCTCGAGGTCGTCAAGACGATGGCCCGGATCATCTCGGCGGTCGAGGAGAACTCGGTGGTGGTCCCGCCGCTGACACATGTGCCCCGCACCAAACGCGGCGTCATCTCGTATGCGGCACGTGACATCGGCGAACGTCTGGACGCCAAGGCGCTGGTGGCCTACACACAGTCCGGCGACACCGTCCGCCGCCTCGCACGGCTGCACACCCCACTGCCGTTGCTGGCCTTCACGTCACTGCCCGAGGTCCGCAGCCAGCTCGCGCTGAGCTGGGGCACTGAGACCTTCATCGTGCCGCACATCCTGACCACCGACGGAATGATCAAGCAGGTCGACAAGTCGCTGCTCGAACTCGGCCGCTACAAGCGCGGCGACCTGGTGGTCATCATCGCGGGCGCTCCACCGGGCACAGTAGGCTCCACCAATCTGATCCACGTGCACCGGATCGGGGAGGACGACGTCTAGAAGGGGGCCGAGTGTCGGCAGATTTGGATGAACTGCTGGCGATACTCGACCTCCGTCAGATAGACGACGACACCTACGTCGGTTCGCACCCGAGCAAGAATCCGGTGCGCACGTTCGGCGGCCAGATGGTGGCGCAGTCGCTGATGGCGGCGACGCGCAGCCTCAAATACCCGTTACCGCCGAGCGCGCTGTCGGTGCATTTCATCGCGGGCGGCGATCCGGAGAAGGATCTCGAGTTCCACCTCACCCGGCTCCGTGACGAGCGTCGTTTCGCCAACCGCCGGGTGGACGTGATGCAGGACGGCGTGGTGCTGACGTCCGCGATGGTGTCCTATCTTGCCGGTGGCCGCAGCCTCGAACACGGGATCGCACCACCCGATCTGCCGGGTCCGCTCACCGTGCCGCCGGTTGACGACCTGCTGCGCGGATACGAAGACGTCGTTCCGCATTTCGTGAATGCGTTGCGGCCGATCGACTGGCGCTACACCAACGACCCGACCTGGGTGATGCGCAGCAAGGGCGAAAAGCTGACCTACAACCGGGTGTGGATGAAGGCCGAAGGCCAGATTCCCGACGACCCCACCCTGCACGCCGCGGCGCTGGCCTACGCATCGGACACCACGGTCCTGGACTCGATCATCACCACGCACGGCCTGTCATGGGGTTTCGACCGAATCTTCGCGGTCACCACGAATCATTCGGTGTGGTTCCACCGTCCGGTGCGGTTTGACGACTGGGTGCTGTACTCGACGTCGTCGCCGGTGGCCGCCGATTCACGGGGGCTGGGCACCGGCCATTTCTTCGACCAGTCGGGTCAGTTACTGGCGACCGTGGTGCAGGAGGGAATCGTCAAGCACTTCCCACGCTAGGGCGCCGGTGTGGTGATGGTCATCGAGAACTGGGTCTCGAGGTTATTGGTGAACTGGTCCGCGCACTGCTGGACGGCTTCCTGATCGCTGCCGGCCTGGTTGATGCAATCGACGTAGTCGGTCCCGCCGACCTCGTTGAATCCCCAGACGAACAGGCCGATGACGACGACAGCCTCGATGATGCTGAGGAGCCCGAGGATGATGCCCGCGATCGCGACGCCTCCGTTGGTCGCTTCGCCACGTTTGACGCGGCCCCTCGCCATGAAGCCGAGAATCACTGCGACAAAGCCGAGTACGAGGCCGCCGAAAACGCTCAGCAGGGCGATGATCGCGGTCACCAACGACGCGATACCCAACCCATTCTTGGGGGCCGTCGCCGGCGGCGCCGCGGCGTAGCCGCCGTACGGCGACTGTTGCGGCGGTGGGGGATAACCGCCGGGGTACGCACCGTACGAGGGCGGCGGAGCCCCCGCAGGTGGTGGAGGTGACGCCCCAGGAGGTGGCGGCGGGGGTTGAGGTGGCGTTGCGGGGTTCTCCGGCTCGCTCATGGTGGAAGAGGTTACCCGCAGGCGGGGAGATTGACGGTGGTACAGACAAAGTCGGCGGGCAGGTGATGCGTGGCGACGACGACGGTGCGGTCGGCCGCGAAGAGGCCGTCGGGACTGAGTAGTTCGGTGAGGAACCGCCTGCCGTCGGCGGCGTCGAGGTGTTCGGTCGGCTCGTCGAGCAACACCGTGGGCACCGCCGAAACCAGCGCGCGGGCAAGCAGGAGTCTCCTGCGCTGCCCGGCCGACACGGCCGCTTCGCCACCGACGAGGACCGTGGCCAGTCCGGCGGGCAACGAGGCGAGCCAATCGCCTAGGCCCACGCGGTCCAGGGCTTCGCGGAGATCGTCGTCGGTCGCATCGCCGCGGGCGACGAGAAGATTGTCCCGCACCGTGGTGTCGAACAGGTGCGCGTCCTCGGCAAAAAACGCGGTGTCCGAAGTCATCTCCTCGGGCAACAGACCCGCGAGGTGCATCAGCAGCGTCGTCTTGCCCGAGCCGCTGGGCCCGGTGACTGCCACCCTGTCGCCCCGTTCGAGATGGACCGTGGGGACCGTGGGCCGTCGTGACTCCTCGGTGTCGGGGTTCGTCAGCATGTGCAGGCGACGCGCGGCGACGCGGGAGCGCGCAAGCTGCACGCCTGCGCCGGGCAATGCCGCTGTCGCCTCAAAAGCCGACAGCGGCAACAGCATCAATATCGCCAGTGTCGTCGGCGCCAGGGTCGGCGCCAGGGCGATTCCGCACACGACAGCACCGAGCACACTGGCGCCGATCGCCGCGACCGGAGCCGCCGACGCCAACGCCGCAGGCGCCGCCGCCCGGTCGATGGCGCGGCCCCATTCGCGCTGCTGTCGGTCGGCGTCGGCGAGCACCTCGTCGAGCCGGCCACTGACGCGCAGTTCGGGGGCGTGCTCGAGCGCGATCATCGCCGCGGTGTCACGCTGTGAACGGTGCTGTGCGGCAAGGTGTTCAGCGGCCATCGCCGCGCGGGCGGCCAGCGCGGGCGCCGCGACGCCGGCAATCAGCAGGCACAGTGCCAGCACCGCGGCGGCAGCGGGCGAGATGACCGCGATGGCGATGGTCGCGGCCGATCCGAGGACGGCGGCGACCGAAATCGGGACCACCGCGCGCACGAGCACATCGGACAACTCGTCGACCGACGAACCGATATCGCTCACGAGCTCACCGGTGTGTCGCCGCATTACGGCGTCGACCGGCCCCGCCGCGAGCCGCGCGTACAGCCGCTCACGCACGTCGGCGGCGGACCGCAGTGCGGTCTCGTGGGACGCCAGCCTTTCGCAGTAACCCAATACGCCGCGGGAGATGCCGAGCGCGCGGACCGCAACGACCGCGACCGTCAGGTCCAGCACGGGCGGCATCTGCCACGCCCTGGTGATCAACCATGCCGCAACCCCGGCGAGCGCAAGTGCACTGCCAAGGGACAGCACCCCGAACAATATGGCGAGCAGCAGTCGGGGAAGGCGCGGGCGCAACAACTCAAACATCGACGAGGCTGCCCAACTGCACGACGCGATCACCGATGGCCAGCACGGGAGCACGGTGGCCGACGACGATCACCGTCGCCCCCTCGGCCGCGCGCGCAGCGATGGCCTGCAGCACCCGGTGTTCGGTCTCGGCATCGAGGTGCGCCGTGGGCTCGTCGAGAAGAAGCACGGGCGCCGCCGACCCGAGCGCCCGGGCCAGTCCGAGTCGCTGTCGCTGACCGAGCGAGAGGCCGACTCCGCCTCCGCCGAGCACCGTGGCCAGCCCCTCTGGCAGTTCGGCCAGCACCTCGTCGAAACATGCCATACGGCAGGCTGATTCGATGTCGTCGAGCGGTCCGAAGAGTTCGAGATTCTCACGCACGGTGCCCGGGATGATCGTGGGACGATGTGGCAGCCAGGCGATCTGTGCCCACCACGCCGGCAAGTTCAGGTCGGCGATATCGACACCCGCAACACGTATCCGGCCCGATGGCGGCTCGTCGAGGCCCAGCACACCCTGCAACAGGGTGGTCTTGCCGACACCATTGGGCCCGGCGATCACTGTCACCCGGCCAGGTTCGGCGGCGACGTCCCATGCCGTGATGTCGATGGTGGCAGTCGCCGCCGTGACCTCGCGCGTCCCAGCGCGGCGGCGGGGCAGTGCATCGACCAGTCGGAAGGCGTTGTCGGCGGCCGCCTTTCCATCCTGTGCGGCGTGAAATGCCGCACCGACGCGGCGCAGTGGCCAGAACACCTCGGGCGCGAGGAGCAGCGCTGTGAGGCCCGCGGTCAGCGTCACATCGCCGTAGACCAGCCGCAGACCCACACTCACCGCGACCAGCGCGACTCCGAGAGTGGCCAGCAATTCCAGCACCAGGGAGGACAGGAAGGCGATGCGCAACGTCGCCATCGTCGAACGGCGATGGGCGGCACCCAGTTCGGCGATCCGGGTTGCGGAGCCGCCCACGCGGCGCAGGGCACGCAGAGTCGGCAGGCCCGCGACCAGGTCCAGCAGCCGGGACTGCAGGGTGGCCATCGCGCGCAGCGCCGCGGCCGACCGCTCGGAGGTGGTGAGGCCGATCAACACCATGAAGATCGGAATGAGCGGCAATGCGATCGATACGATCACCGCCGATCGCCAGTCGTACAGCGCGATGACGGCGACGGTGGCCGGTGTCAGGATCGCCGCGATGAAGAGTGCAGGCAGATATGCGGTGAAGTACAGCCGCAACCCGTCGAGGCCGCGGGTGACCAGGATTGCCGCGTCATCGCGGTGCTCGGCGAGTTGGCGCGGTGGAAGCGACGTCGTCGCCGTCAGCACCGATCGGCTGAGGTCGGCGATCACCTCGCTGGCCCCGCGCTGCGCAAGCCGGCCCTGCTGCCATGTGACAAGTGTTCGGAAGGTCCACAGCAGCAACAGAATCGACAGCGGTGTCAGCAGGCCGCCCATGCTGAGCTGGCCCGGATCGATGATCACCCGGGCGACGATGTCGGCGAGCACGACCGCGGAGGCGATCGTGGCGCCGGAGATCAGCACACCGCATACGGTCGTCGACACGAGGAAGCGGCGCATCGCGGATGATGCGCGCCACAGGCGCGGGTCGACGGGGCCGTTCATGTGCGGTGCCGCGACAATCCGATCGAGGCCGGTATGGCGTCGGCGGTGATCCTGCGGCGAAACACCCAGTACGTCCACGCCTGGTATCCCAGAACCAGCGGCAGCAGCGTCAGCGACGCCCACGACATGATCGCCAGCGTGTAGGGGGTCGACGAGCCGTTGTAGATCGTCACGTTCCAGTCCGGATTGAGGGTGGAGGGCAACAGATTCGGATACATGGATCCGAACAGCAGCACCACGACGGCGGCGATGACCACCATCATCGACGCGAACGCCCAGCCCTCGTGGCGGCGGGTCGACATCAACACCACCGCCGTCAGCAGCGCGATCACGGCGATGCCCAGCGGCAGCCACGTCCATGTCTTGCCGTGCGCCAGTTGCGTCCACAGCCCGAATCCGCCTGCCAGCACGACAGCGGGCAACGACAACACCCGGGCGAAGCGAAATGCGTCGTCGCGCACCGGGCCTGCGGTCTTGAGCGCTACGAACACCGCGCCGTAGAGCGCGAACAGCGATACCGTCGCCAGACCGCCGAGAAGTGTGTAGCCGTTGAGCACATCGCTGATCGCCAGGTGCGCCTGACCGTCGGCATCGATCGGCAGACCTTGAATCAGGATCGCGAAGGCAACACCCCACAGGATGGCGGGCAACCAGGATCCTGCCGCGATACCGCCGTCGGCCCACCCGCGCCACCGCGGATCGTCGATCTTGCCACGCCATTCGATGCCGACGACGCGCATGATCATCCCGACCAGGATGACCAGCAGGGGCAGGTACAGCGCCGAGAACAGCGTGGCGTACCAGTTGGGGAATGCGGCGAACATGGCTGCGCCCGCGGTGATCAGCCAGACCTCGTTGCCATCCCACACCGGTCCGATGGTGTTCAGTGCCGCGCGCCGCCGCTGCTCGGGATCCGCACCGGTCGCCTTGCCGGCCGCCCCGAGCGGGGCCATCAGCATGCCGACGCCGAAGTCGAAACCCTCGAGAAGCACGAACCCGCCGAACAATGCCGCGATGATGAAGAACCACAACTCTTGAAGGCCCATCACGATCTCCTAGTACGCGAAGGACAGGGGAGCGACGTCCTCGTCGTCCGGCGAGGGCGGCGGTACGGGTTCGGAGTCATGTTCGAGCGGACCCTCGATCACATACCGGCGCATCAACCAGAACCAGATCACCCCCAGCACGCCATACAGCAGCGTGAAGACGGTCAATGACAACACCACCATTCCGGCCGCATGACCGGATACGCCCTCCTGCACGGTCATTCGCACCAGCTGGTCACCGGTGGGGTTGGGCACCACCACCCAGGGCTGCCTGCCCATCTCGGTGAAGATCCAGCCCGCGGAGTTGGCCAGGAACGGCGTGGGGATCGTGATCAACGCGAACCAGCCGAACCACCGGTGGCGCGGCATTCGGCCGCGACGCGTCAGCCACAGTGCGGCGAGCGCAAACGCGACGGGCACGAGCAGCAGCCCGATCATGGCCCGGAATGCCCAGTACGTCACGAACAGGTTGGGTCGGTAGTCACCGGGCCCGAACTTCTGCTCGTAAGACTGCTGCAGATCGTTGACGCCCTGCAGGGTGACCCCGCTGAACTTGGATTCCGCCAGGAAGGGCAGCACGTAGGGCACCTCGATGAGGTGCTCGACGCTGGCACAGTTGTTGTGCGTGCCGACCGTCAGGATCGAGAAGTCCGGATCGGTTGCGGTGTCGCACAACGACTCTGCCGATGCCATCTTCATCGGTTGCTGGACGAACATCAGCTTGCCCTGGAAGTCGCCGGTGAAGAACAAGCCCCCGGCGGCCACCAGTGCGACGAGGCTGCCTGCGATGGTCGCAGGCCGATACATACTGCGCGCCTCGTCGGTCTCGTCCGCACGCCTGTGGCTCCGGACCATCAGCCAGGCGCTCACCGCTGCGACGAAAACACCTGCGGTGAGGAACGATCCGGCGACTGCGTGCAGGAACGCCCAGATCGCGGTGTTGTTGGTCAACAGTGCGCCGAAGTCGACCAGTTCTGCGCGGCCGGTGTCGGGATTGTATCTGGCTCCGACGGGATGCTGCATGAACGAGTTGGCGGCGATGATGAAGTAGGCCGAGGCGTTGACCGCGAACGCGACGATCCAGATGCATGCGAGGTGGACGAGTCGCGGCAGCCGGCTCCAGCCGAAGATCCACAGCCCGAGGAATGTCGACTCGAAGAAGAACGCGATCAGGCCCTCGAACGCCAGCGGTGCGCCGAAGATGTCGCCGACGAATCGTGAGTACTCGCTCCAGTTCATCCCGAACTGGAATTCCTGCACGATGCCGGTCGCCACGCCGAGCGCGAAATTGATCAGGAACAGCTTGCCGAAGAACTCGGGTCAGCCGATACCACGCCGGGTTTCCCGTGACGACCCAGGCCGTCTGCATGGCCGCGATGAGCGGGGCCAGCCCGATCGTGAGCGGAACGAGGATGAAGTGGTAGACGGTGGTGGTTCCGAACTGCCACCGCGACACGTCCAGTGCGTCCATGTGCCCTCTCCCGCGGCTGGACAACAATCTACGACGGAGTGTAGTAGAAACCGGTTGCGTTAGCTCACCGGTTTTCCTCTGCGCAGGCGCGGGGGCGGCGCGCTGCCGCGGCAACCGCCGAGTCCTTCGAGGCTTTGCGGATGCCGAACGCCGAGACGATTTCGAACACCCCGATGACGATCAGCCAGATGCCGACGACTATGGTCAGCGTCTCGAGGGACTCCAACGGCCAGGCCAGCATGAAAACGCCTGCCACCAGGCTGATCAGCCGATGAAGATCTCCCATGCCCGGCCGGGAAGGGTCGGGTCGCTGATCGCGGAAACGGCCGTCGCGACGCCGCGGAAGATGAAGCCGATGCCGATCCAGATCGCCAGCAGCAGGATCGACTCCTGCAGGCTGCGGAAGCACAGCAACGCCAGAATCAGTGCGGCGGCGCCGCTGATGAACAGCAGCACCCTGCCACCGGCCGACACATGCAGGCTGAATGCGAATACCACCTGCGTGATGCCGGTGACCAACAGATAGGCACCGAAGAAGATCGCCGTGACGATGATCGTTACGTCGGCCACGCCACACCAGAACGCCGAGGATCACGGCCAGAACCCCGGACAGCAAGGTGGACTTCCACAGATGTTGCAACAGGCTCGGAGGAGCAGGGCTTTCCATGCGCGAAGTGTGGCATAAAGGTAAAAGGAGGCCGCCATTGCCTTATCCGTGTGCAAACTGTGTCCTTGGCGACTGCTGGAATCTATCGGCCGTTTCGTTCCCCTGCCGCTGCGCGCTGGGTCTCTACTACTGTTCCCCGTTACCGGCGCTCCGCGCTGGATCCACGAGGCAGAAAGTAGAGGGAAACCGTGCTAGGTGGATGTCAAGACCGTCGAAGGAAACTCTGGCGCATTCGCGGCGGTGTTTGCTGCGACTGGCGCACTGCTCCTGTCGGGGTGCGCGAGCGGTACCAACCGAGCGAAGAGACGACCGGCCACACGACAGCGCGTCGGCCGATAAGGTCGAAGAGATCGCGAACACCGTGCCCGAGGACGATCAAATCGTCCGGGAAGCTGATCGTCGGCGTCAACATTCCCTACGCGCCGAACGAATTCAAGGATCCCAGCGGCAAGATCGTCGGCTTCGACGTCGATCTGATGAACGCGATCGCCGGCACGCTCGGCCTGACCGCGGAATACCGCGAGTCGGACTTCGCCAAGATCATCCCGTCGATTCAGGGCGGCACCTACAACGTCGGCATGTCGTCGTTCACCGACACCAAGGAGCGCGAGGAGTCCGTCGACTTCGTCACCTACTTCTGCGCGGGTATCCTGTGGGCGCAGCGGCCGGGCAACGCCGATCGACCCGAACAACGCGTGCGGCAAGAAGGTTGCGGTGCAGGCCACCACGACCGAGGAGACCGACGAGCTGCCCGCCAAGAGCAAGGCATGCACCGACGCGGGCAAGCCGGCGATCGAGATCGTTCCGTTCGACGGCCAGGACGCGGCGACCAACGCCGTGGTGCTCGGTCAGGCCGACGCGATGTCGGCCGATTCGCCGGTGACCGCCTACGCGATCAAGCAGAGCAACGGCAAGCTCGAAGCCGCCGGCGAGATCTTCGACGCCGCACCGTACGGATGGCCGGTGAAGAAGGGCTCGCCGCTGGCGCAGTCGCTGCAGAAGGCGCTCGAGCATCTGATCGAGTCGGGCAAGTACGAGGAGATCGCCACCAACTGGGGCGTCGAGAACGGGATGATCGACAAGCCGGTGATCAACGGCGCCGTCAGCTAGGTCAGAGGCGTCCGACAATGACCGATGTCGACACGTCGCCGCCCACCGCTCCAGCCGCTATCGATGCCGTTCCGCTGCGTCATCCGTGGCGGTGGGTGGCGGCGGTCGTCATCGTCGTCCTCGTCGGGCTGTTCCTCTACGGCGCGGCCACCAACCCCGCCTATCAGCTGGCACGTCTTCGGCGAGTACCTCTTCAACGAGCGGGTGCTGCAGGTCGGCCTGGTCAACACCCTGCAGCTGACCGTCTACTCGATGGTGCTCGCGATCGTGCTCGGCGTGCTGCTGGCGGTGATGCGGCTGTCGCCCAACCCGGTCTTCAAATCGGTGTCGTGGGTGTATCTGTGGATCTTCCGCGGCACCCCGGTCTACGTGCAGCTGGTGTTCTGGGGCCTGATCCCGATGATCTACCAGAACATCCAGCTCGGCGTGCCGTTCGGGCCGTCGTTCTTCGACTTCAACCTGCAGGCCCTGTCCATCCCGTTCCTGCTGGCGATCCTCGGGCTGGCGCTCAACGAGGCCGCCTACATGGCCGAAATCATCCGCGCCGGAATCAGTTCCGTGCCGGAAGGCCAGCTCGAGGCGTCGACCGCACTGGGCATGTCGTGGGGGATGGCGATGCGGCGCACGGTGCTTACCGCAGGCGATGCGGGTGATCATCCCGCCGACCGGCAATGAGGTCATCAGCATGCTGAAGACCACATCGCTGGTCACCGCCGTGCCGTTCACCCTCGACCTGTACGGCATCACGTCCCGCGAGATCGCCGCACGCGATTTCGAGCCCGTGCCGCTGCTGCTGGTGGCCGCGTTCTGGTATCTGGTCGTCACCAGCATCCTGATGGTCGGGCAGTACTACCTGGAGCGGTACTTCGCGCGCGGCGCGTCGCGGAAGCTGACGACCAAGCAACTCGAGGCGCTGGCCAAGGCGCAGGGACCGGGAGCGCCAGGCGGAGGAGGTGAGGCGCATGACACCGATGGTGAAGGCCGAAGAGGTCTGCAAGAGCTTCGGCGCGCTGCACGTCCTGAAGGGCATCACGCTGGAGATCGGCAAGGGCGAGGTGCTGTGCATGGTCGGCCCGTCCGGCTCGGGCAAGTCGACGTTCCTGCGCTGCATCAACCATCTGGAGCAGGTCAATGCGGGCCGGCTGTATGTCGACGGCGACCTGATCGGCTACCGCGAAGGCGGCGCCAAGCTGCACGAGATGTCGCCGCGCGACGCCGCCAAGCAGCGCCGCGAGATCGGGATGGTGTTCCAGCACTTCAACCTGTTCCCGCATCGCACGGCGCTGGAGAACGTCATCGAGGCACCGGTCCACGTCAAGGGCGTCAAGAAGGACGCCGCGATGGCGCGCGGCAAGGATCTGCTGGACCAGGTCGGACTGGCGGAGAAGGCCGACGGCCTATCCGGCGCAGCTCTCCGGCGGCCAGCAGCAGCGGGTCGCGATCGCGCGCGCCCTGGCGATGAGCCCCAAGCTGATGCTGTTCGACGAGCCGACCTCGGCGCTGGATCCCGAGCTGGTCGGCGAGGTGCTCGAGGTGATGAAAAAGCTTGCCGCCGAAGGCATGACGATGGTGGTGGTGACCCACGAGATGGGCTTCGCCCGCGAGGTCGCCAACCACCTGGTGTTCATGGACGGGGCGTGGTCGTGGAGAGCGGGCCATCCGCGCGAGGTGCTCGCGCAACCCGCAACACGAACGGACGAAGGCGTTTCTGTCCAAGGTGCTGTAGTGCCGAGGCATCACCGGATCCGGCCACGCCGCTGTGGCGGGCGGCGCAGGTGTTCCGGCTGCTGAGTTGTGTTTACGCGCTGGGCTTTCAGATCGCGGTCAACGCCGACCTGGACCGTCCCGCGATCGGCGTGGGCGCTCTTCGCCGTGCTGATCGGATGGAGTGCGGCGTGCGCGTTCGCCTATCTGCAGGGCTTCGGCCGGCGTGCGGCGTGGGTGCTGGCCGAAATCGTTGTCGTGGTGGCGCTGATCCTGTCCACCGAGTTCGTCGCCTCGCGATCAGTGGGCGCTGGACAACCAGTCGTGGCCGACGACGCTGTGGGCCACCAATGCCACGATCTCCGCGGCCATCCTGCCCGGCCCGATCGCCGGGATGCTGGCCGGGGTGGCGGTGATGATCGCCAGCACGGTCGTGAAGGGTTTCATCAACTACGACCTGGGCCGCAACGCGACGATCGTCATCGAACTCGCGGTCGGTCTCGCGGTCGGCATGGCCGCGCAGACCGCACGGCGCGCCCACGCCGAACTCGAACAGGCGCGCGACTGGCGGCCTCGCACCAGGAGCGGGAGCGGCTGTCGCGCCAGGTGCACGACGGCGCCATCCAGGTGCTGGCGCTGGTGTCGCGCCGCGGTCGCGAAATCGGCGGGGAGACAGCTGAATTGGCCGAGCTGGCGGGGGAGCAGGAGCGTGCGCTGCGGCGCCTGGTCAGCACGGCCGACGCCGAACCGCCGGCGGCGAGCTGACCGACATCGGCGCGCTGTTGCGCCAGCGAGCCTCGGACCGGGTGTCGGTGAGCGTGCCCGCCGATCCGGTGCTGCTGGACGCGGCAGTCGCCGACGAACTGTACGCCGCGGCGGTCAACGCGCTGGACAACGTCGCCGCGCATGCCGGCCCCGACGCCCAGGCCTACGTGCTGCTGGAGGATCTCGGCGACTCGGTCACGGTGAGCATCCGTGACGACGGCGTCGGGATCGCGGACGGCCGGCTGGACGAAGCGGTCGGCGAGGGCCGCGTCGGCGTGGCCAAATCGATTGTCGGACGGATGGATTGGCTGGGTGGGAGCGCGAAGCTCAACACCGGGCCGGGATGTGGGACGGAATGGGAGCTGACGGTACCCCGACGGTGATGGTGGTCGACGACCATCCGATCTGGCGCGACGCGGTGGCCCGCGATCTCGCCGACGACGGATTCACCGTCGTCGCCACCGCAGACGGTGTGGCCGCCGCGCGTCGCCGGGCCGCGGTCGTGCTTCCGGATGTCGTGGTGATGGACATGCGGCTGTCCGACGGTGACGGTGCGCAGGCGACCGCGGAGGTGCTCGCGGTCTCGCCGTCCTCACGAATCCTGGTGCTCTCGGCATCCGACGAACGCGAGGACGTGTTGGAAGCGGTAAAGGCGGGCGCGACAGGCTATCTCGTGAAAAGCGCGTCGAAGCAGGAACTCGGCGACGCGGTACGGGCCACCGCGGAGGGCCGTGCCGTGTTCACTCCCGGGCTGGCGGGGCTGGTGCTGGGTGAATACCGGCGCATCGCGGCGAGCCCAGAAGCCGGGCCCGGCCACCCCGAGCCTGACCGAGCGCGAGACCGAGATACTTGCGTCACGTCGCAAAGGGGCTGACGGCCAAGCAGATCGCCGACCCGGCTGTCGCTGAGCCACCGCACCGTCGAGAACCACGTTCAAGCCACGTTCCGCAAGCTTCAGGTCGCAAATCGAGTGGAATTGGCCCGATATGCGATCGAACACGGCCTGGACGAATACCGAGTAGTCCTACTCATCCGGAAACGGTGATCCGGCTGCCACGATGTGACCCATGACCGAACCGCATCGCGCCATCATCGCCCGGCGTGTCCGCCGATTTCTCGGCGATATCGCAATACATGGCGAGGGTATCGGCGGATCTGGCCGTGCTGGACCGCATGCTGGTCGAGCGTCGCAGCCCGCCCAGCCGGCCCATCCGGTTCCGCAGCCGCAGCCGTACCCGGTGCCCTATTGGCCGCAGTATCAGCCCCAGTACCAGCAGCCACACGCCGCGGCTCCGATGCCGCAGCAGGCTGTGCCACCGGCGCCGTCCGTGCAGAAGCCGCCGCGCGACCAGAGCTGGATCGGCAAGCTGCTCGCCGTCGCCGGAGTGGCGGTCACCTTGATCGGCGTCGTGCTGCTGCTCGTACTGGCCGCCCAGGCCGGCATTCTGCGCCCGGAGATACGGGTGGCGGGCGGAGTGCTGCTGGCCGGTGCTCTGGTGGCGGTGGCCATCTGGCTGTACAACCGGCCCGGTGGCCACGTCGGTGCCATCGCCCTTGCCGCGACGGGGATCGCCGCGGCCTATATCGACGTCATCGCGATCACGACCATCTATGACTGGGTGTCCGCGCCTGTCGGCCTGGTCGTCGCCGCCGTCATCGGTGGCGGTGGGCTGACCTTGGCCCGGCGCTGGGACTCCCAGCATCTCGGGCGTTCTGGTGCTGGTTCCGCTGATCGTGCTGGCACCCGTGGTCGCCGATGGCATCACGCTGCTGCTCGTCGCCTTCATGTTGGCGCTCGCCGCCGTATCGCTACCGGTGCAATTGGGCAAGGACTGGATCTGGCTGCACTGCGCCCGCATTGCGGCCAGTACGTTTCCGCTGCTCATCGCTCTGCTTGCGCTGAGTTTCAACGGCGGGCGCGACGTGTGGCTGGTTGCCGCGTGCGCCATCGCGGCGGGACTGGCGATCGTCGCTGCGCTGATCCTGCTGCGCTGGACCTCCAACCGGGTGCTGATGGCGCTGGTGACCGGCGCCGGTGTACTGCCCGTGCTCTGTGTGGCACTGGTCGCCGACCGCGTGGTGGCCGCGCTGATGGCGGCCGTCCTCGCCGCGACGATGCTCGCGATCGTGCTCATCGGCGATCGCTTGCCCGGGGTCGACAAGACGGTGCGGCACATCTGGTCGGCGTTGTCGGCGATCTCCGCGACGATCGCCGTGGTGGCCGCATTCGACGGCGACGTCGCGGGCCCGGTGCTGCTGGCAATGGCGATCGTCGTGGCCGTCGCTGCGCGTCGGCGAGGTGATCGCGCGATGGGTTGCGGTCGGCTTCGCTGTCGTCGGCGCTGCCTTCTACCTGAGCTACGCGCCTCCCAGCTCGCTGGTGTACGCCACCGAGTCCACCACCGCCGCAGCGGTTTCCACGCTGATAGCCAGCCTGCTGTTGATCGCGTTCGCCGTCGTGATCGTGTGGACCTTGGACCACCAGGATTCGGCGATGTGGGCAGGCGCGGCGGTCGTGGCTGTCTACGCCATCACCACCTTCACCGTCACCGCCGGTGTGCTGATCGGCGGCGAGGAGCGCGGCTTCTTCGCCGGGCACATGGCTGCGACGATCTGCTGGATCGTGATGGCCGCCGCAGTGTTCATCTACGCCGCGCGGATACCGCGGGCCAATCGGTCCTTGCCGATCGGCGGGGGATTGGCCTTGGTTGGCGCCGCGATGGCCAAGCTGTTCCTCTTCGACCTCGGCACTTTGGACGGCATCTTCCGCGTCGCGGTATTCATCGTCGTCGGCCTGATCCTGCTGGGCATGGGCGCCGGGTACGCGCGGCTGCTCGAGAAGCAGGACCAGCAACAAGACAGCCAATTGTGAGCGTAGTCACAGGCTAAATTGGAGTCATTCCAGTTTTCTGCACGTTGGTCTGTGTATGGGTAGCAATCGACGAAATGACACAGACGTCCACGGATTCCAGGCCTCGGCGGATCTGAGCAAGAGCCTCCAGCGGGTCCTGGTCGACTTGATCGAGCTTCACCTGCAGGGCAAGCAGGCGCACTGGAACGTTGTCGGTACCAACTTCCGCGATCTCCACCTGCAACTCGACGAGCTGGTCGACTTCGCGCGCGAGGCGAGCGACACCGTCGCCGAGCGGATGCGGGCGCTGGACGCCGTGCCGGACGGACGGTCGGACACCGTCGCAGAGGGCACCACGCTTCCGCAGTTCCCGGCCTACGAGCACAGCACCGACGAGGTCGTCGACCTGATCACCGCGCGCGTCTACGCGACCGTCGACACCCTGCGGACTGTGCACGATGGGGTGGATGCCGAGGATCCCAGCACCGCCGACATCCTGCACCAGCTCATCGACGGCCTCGAGAAGCTGGCCTGGCTGATCAAGTCGGAGAACCGCAAGGTCTGACACGACCTAAAGCGACTAAGAGCGACCGGCGACCGCGCCCTGTTCCACAGCGCTTCGAACGGCGTGGTCGTCGCGCCGCCCGACCAGGTACCAGGTCCGCATAACGCCCTTGCCCTTGATGTCCACCTCGCCGCGCGGTTCCAGGACGAATGCGTGGTTCAGGCGCTCGTACATATCCTGAGGGACTTGAATTCGGCCCTCTTCGTCAGTGGTCTCCATGCGCGATGCGACGTTCACGGCGTCACCCCACACGTCGTAGAAGAACTTTCGCGCGCCGACGACACCTGCCACCACCGGTCCCGCCGCCAGCCCGATCCGCAGCGGCACCGCGCGTCCCTTCGGATCCTTGAGGTCGGCGACGGCATCGGCCATGTCCAGAGCCAGACTGGCCAGTGCCTCGACGTGGTCGGGTCGAGGCTCCGGCACCCCGCTGACCACCATGTAGGAGTCGCCGCTGGTCTTGACCTTCTCGAGGCCGTGCTGGTCGACGAGCAAGTCCAGGTCGGTGTACAGCCGGTCCAGGAATCGCACGAGATCGCTCGGTGAGGTGTCACTCGCCCGCTTGGTGTAGCCCGCGATATCAGCGAAAAGTATCGAGGCGTCGTCGTACTTGTCCGCAATGATGTTGCGCGACGGGTCCTTCAGCCGCTTTGCGATCGTCGCCGGCAGGATGTTGCTCAGCAGCTGCTCGGATCTTTCGTACTCCGCCTCCATCGCCTCCCGTGCGCGACGAATCTCGCGCAGCGAGAACCAGATTGTCGCGATGACGAGGATCCACGCGGTGATCACTGTCAGGACGAACGATGTTCTGAACGTCCACAGTGGTTGTGTACCCGTGTCATTGGGCACGAAGAATTCGAGCAGGATCACGGTGGCGGCGCCGATGGCGGAAAGCGTTGTGGCCAAGACGATGTGGTCAGTGCCGAGAATCACCAGCATGATCGCCGCGGCCACCACGAAATAGAACTGCAGCCCCGAACCCGTGCCGAAATAGACGCACAGAACTGTGATGGTGAGGTAGGAGACCACGAAGAACACCAGGGGCGCGACGAGTTCGTGCATTCCGCACAGCCGCGGAATCAGCACGTAAGCGGCCGCGCTGCCTAGGGTGACGACCGTGACCCACCACTCCTGACCTATGAACAATCCCTGGACGCCGAAGAACGCGACGATGGCGGCGCTGATCATGGCGGTCACGTTCAGCACGCGTCGGTGCCGCTCGGCTCTCTCGGAGTGATATGGCGTGCGGCCGGACACGCGGCCGTCCGCGGCCACGTCTGGCACGCACCCTGGCCGGGCTCTCATCGCCACAGCACAAAGCGTAGCGCTGCCCGGCCGCCACCTGCAGTTTTTCGGTGTGAGGGCGGCGGTGCGGGAACGGTTCGTTATATGGACTCGCAATTTTGCTTCTGGGATCGACTTCGACAGGGGAGTCGATCCCATTCGTTTGCCTCGGCCCTACGAGTTGCCAGCCTCGGGCGCCGGTCTATCGCGTTAACGCGTGTCCCGGCGCCGGCGGAGGGTCTCGATCCGGTGCTCTCGCGTGATGCGCGTTGTCTACTTGTAGTCGCGCTACTGGGCTAATCGGAATTCGCGCCCCGAATGGCATTCTTTTCGTTACACAGCGTGCCGAAATTGTGCCCTTATCCACCTCTCGGATGCGAAAGGTTGCCAGTTCTGCCGGTGTTCGCAGGGGTGGTGTCGCCGTGAGGGGAAAGTCGCGCCGTCTCGGGGGGATTCACCTGCGATTCAGGCGCTTCTGCAGGCATTTTGTCACTTTTGACAAAAGGTTCTGTCGACTAGCCAAGATTTGCTCAAGCCGCACCTGAATGCACAAGACGTCGGCGAGGTAAGCGGGATAGTTTTGGCACGCTATGCCATATCGGCGCCGCGTAAATATCTCCACGATCCTGTTTCGCAATTGGGTATGCCCAGTTCGTTCGAATGCGCTAATTTAAATCCGTTGTCTCTGTCGATCCGCTCGAACCGAGATGGAACCAGGAGTGGCCGTGAGGTCTGTTGGGATACGCCGGCTGTTGCGAAATGCGATCGCGCCGGTGGTTGCCGCGGAGCCGACGGCCGACGAACCCGTACATGCCAGCAGTTTGCTCATGAGCGGGGTCGAGTGGAATGCGGTTCCGACTGACTGCGATGGTTCGATTGTCAGCGGTGGCTCCGGGGAAAGCCGCAACGCGCCGGCCGTCCCAGGACCCTTCGTAACCGCAACCTAGAACGTCGAGGGGTACTTGCTGCGGGCCACCAATGGTGGTCCGCAGCAGGTTGCGCAACTTGTGCCCTCGGTGAGACTCGAACTCACACTGGACGGGTTTTGAATCCGTTTCCTCTGCCAATTGGGATACGAGGGCGTTCGCGTGTCGACAACGCAGCGGCCTTCAACCATAGAGGATGCCCCCGAGGTCGCTGATCGAGGCCGCTACCGCCACAATGGCAGCCATGACCGGGTCACCGACCGCCGACGAGAAGCCACGCCGTGTTCTCATCGCCGAAGACGAAGCGCTCATCCGGATGGACCTGGCCGAGATGCTGCGCGAAGAAGGCTACGAAGTTGTCGGTGAGGCAGGCGACGGACAGGAAGCCGTCGACCTGGCCGAGAGTCTGAGTCCAGACCTCGTGATCATGGACGTGAAAATGCCGCGCCGCGACGGCATCGATGCGGCGTCGGAGATTGCGTCCAAACGGATTGCGCCGATCGTCATCCTGACCGCGTTCAGTCAGCGGGAACTCGTCGAGCGGGCACGCGATGCCGGAGCGATGGCCTATTTGGTCAAACCGTTCAACATCAACGACCTGATTCCCGCGATCGAGGTGGCGGTGAGCCGCTTCAGTGAGATCGCCGCGCTTGAACAGGAAGTCGCCGAGCTCTCCGACCGGCTGGAGACGCGCAAGCTTGTCGAGCGCGCCAAGGGTTTGCTGCAGGCGAAGCAGGGGATGACGGAACCCGAGGCATTCAAGTGGATTCAGCGCGCCGCGATGGACCGCCGGACCACCATGAAGCGCGTCGCCGAGGTCGTACTGGAGACCCTCGACACGCCCAATGAGGCGTCTCCGTCGAACTAGCGATTCCCAGGCCAACCGTTAATTGTGCGTTTCCGACGCTGCAGTTTGGCCGGATCGTCCACCAGATCGGCACGGTCCCTTCACCAACATCACGCACTCCTGCCATGCGTTGGCTATGGTCGTCCCGAAGCATCGCCGCCCCCGCCGACCTGGGCAGGGCTGTCGATGCCGACGAAAACATTGACCCGGAGGTGGAGCGTGCGCAGTCGCGTGGCACGGAAAGCATTTGCTATCGGTAGCGCGAGTTTGGTTGTGCTGGGCATAGCCGGCTGCCAACAACAATCCGAGCCCAGCGAGGGGGGCGCGGCGGGGAGTGGTGACCTGAAGATCGTCGAACAGGTCCAGATCGACGAGAACGGTGCGGAGGTCAAGCCACCCGAGGGTGTGACGCCTCTTGATCCGGCAGGCGACGGTAAGGCGCAATGCCCGCCGGTGTCCCTGGCAATGGCGGGTGCGCTCAACGGACCCGACGCCGCGCTCGGCATCAACATCAAGAACGGCATTCAGCTCGCCGTCGACCAGCACAACGCCGCCAACCCCGGCTGCCAGGTGCAGTTGAAGACGTTCGACACCGAGGGCGATCCGCAGAAGGCCACCCAGGTCGCGCCGCAGATCATCAACGACGCCTTCACCATCGGCCTGATCGGACCCGCGTTCTCCGGCGAGACGAACGCCACCGGCGACGTGTTCAACCAGGCCGGCCTGGTCGCCGCCACCGCGTCCGCCACCAACGTCACGCTCTCCGAGAAGGGATGGAAGACCTTCTTCCGCGGGCTGGCCAACGACGGCGTACAGGGCCCCTCGGTCGCCAACTACCTGAAGAACACGTTGGGTCACAAGAAGGTGTGCGTCGTGGATGACAGCACCGACTACGGGCTCGGCCTGGCCCAGGCGGTGCGCGAGACGCTCGGCCCGGTCGCCGATTCGGCGTGCAACATCTCGGTGAAGAAGGGCGACAAGGACTTCTCCGCAGCGGTGACGCAGGTGAAGGGCGCCAGCCCCGACTCGGTGTTCTTCGCGGGCTACTACGCGGAGGCAGCTCCGTTCGTCCAGCAGCTCAAGGACGGCGGCTTCGAGGGTGCGTTCGTCAGCGCCGACGGCACCAAGGATCCCGAGTTCGTCAAGCAGGCCGGCGAAGCGTCCAAGGGCGCGATCCTGGCCTGCCCCTGCGGCCCGGCCACCGGCACGTTCGCCGAGGATTACAAGAAGGCGTTCAACCAGGAGGCAGGCACCTACAGCGTCGAGGGCTACGATCTCGGCGCGATCATGCTCAAGGGCATCGACTCGGGCAAGATCACCCGGCCGGATCTGCTGGAGTTCGTGCGCACCTACGACGGTCAGGGCATCGGCCGCAAGTACCAGTGGACCCCCGAGGGCGAGCTGACCACCACGTTGATCTGGATCTACAAGGTTCAGTAGAAAGCTGATCGAGACGCGTCCGAGGCCTCAATGGCTCGGGCGCGTTCTCGTTAGCACAACGATTTTGCGAGGAGCCGCCGCCGGATGAGCTTGATCTCCGCACAGTGCGTCGAGCAGTACGCCTGCATGGCCGCGAACATCAACTTCAACCTGGATGGCCTGCGAAACGGCTTCTGGCAGTTGACGATCGATGGCCTGTCATGGGGCGCGATCTACGCATTGGTAGCCGTCGGCTACACGCTGGTGTTCGGTGTCCTACGGCTGATCAACTTCGCGCACTCCGAGATCTTCATGCTCGGCATGTTCGGCGCGTACTTCTGCCTCGACATCATCCTGGGCTTCACCCCCAGCGGCAACGACTATGAGAAGGGCGTCGCGCTGACGGTGCTGTACCTCGGCGTGGCAATGCTTTTCGCCATGCTCGTGTCGGGTTCGGCGGCGGTCGGGTTGGAATTCATCGCCTATCGGCCACTACGAAGACGCGGTGCACGTTCGTTGACATTCCTCATCACGGCGATCGGTATGTCGTTCGTGCTGCAGGAGTTCGTGCACTTCGTGCTGCCGAAGCTGCTCAAGGGTTACGGCGGTAGCAACGCGCAGCAGCCGATCATCCTGATGCAGCCCAAGACTCAGTTCACGATCTTCGGTGCGACCGTCTCCAACGTCACGTTGGTGATCGTGGCCTCCGCACTGGCCTTCGCGCTGCTGACCGACATGGCGATCAACCGGACCAAGTTCGGCCGGGGCATTCGTGCCGTAGCGCAGGATCCCACCACAGCGACGCTGATGGGTGTCTCGCGCGAGCGAATCATCATGACCACATTCCTGCTCGGTGGTCTGCTCGCCGGGGCGGCAGCGCTGTTGTACACCCTCAAGGTGCCTCAGGGCATCATCTACTCCGGCGGCTTCCTGCTCGGCATCAAGGCATTCTCCGCGGCGGTGCTCGGCGGTATCGGCAACCTGCGAGGCGCCCTTCTCGGCGGACTGTTACTCGGAATCATGGAGAACTACGGGCAGGCGGTCTTCGGCACCCAGTGGCGCGACGTGGTGGCGTTTGTGCTGCTCGTTCTGGTGCTGCTGATCCGGCCGACCGGAATACTCGGTGAAAGCCTCGGGAAGGCGAGAGCATGAGCCCCAGCGAGAAGCCGAAGAGTCTCTCCGACAAGTTGATGGCGCCCGGCGACGGGTTGCGTCAGTGGTGGGATCGGTTGTCCCGCGTGCAGAAGTGGGGTTTCGGCGTCATCGGCTTCGGGCTGTTGGCCCTGCTGCCCCTGTTCCCGCCGCCGTTCCTGAATACGCCGAACATCAGCTTCGGTGGCACGATGGCGCAGTTCGCGATGGTGGCGATCATCGCCATCGGCCTCAATGTCGTGGTGGGCCAGACCGGTCTGCTCGACCTCGGATATGTCGGGTTCTACGCCGTCGGCGCATATACCGTCGCGCTGCTGACCAGTCCAAACAGTCCGTGGAACCAGACCGGCCCGAACGGATGGTTCCACGAAGAGTGGGCGTGGCTTGCGTGCGTACCGCTGGCGATGGCCATCACAGCCCTGAGCGGCCTGATTCTGGGCTCGCCGACGCTGCGGCTCCGCGGCGACTACCTGGCCATCGTCACGCTCGGGTTCGGCGAGATCATCCGGCTGCTTGCCGACAACCTCGCCGACGTCACCAACGGCCCCCGCGGCCTCAACGAGGTTTCCTATCCACGGGTGGGGCAGAGCGAACGCCTGCCCGAAGGGGTTTTCTCCAGCGGGAACTCGATGGGCGACGCCAACTACGGCACCTGGTGGTTCTGGCTGGGCATCGTGATGATCGTCATCATTCTTCTGTTCGTCGGCAACCTGGAGCGCAGCCGGGTCGGAAGGGCCTGGGTGGCCATCCGTGAAGACGAGGACGCCGCAGAAGTGATGGGCGTCAACACGTTCAAGTTCAAGCTATGGGCGTTCGTGATCGGCGCGGCGATCGGCGGGTTGTCCGGAGCGCTGTACGCCGGCCAGGTGCAATTCGTGGCGCCACCGACGTTCAACATCATCAACTCGATGCTGTTTCTCTGCGCCGTGGTTCTCGGCGGGCAGGGCAACAAGCTGGGCGTGGTGTTCGGCGCGTTCATCATCGTCTATCTGCCGAACCGCCTGCTGGGCGTGGAATTCCTCGGGATCAACCTCGGCGACCTCAAGTACCTGTTCTTCGGTATGGCGCTCGTGGCGCTGATGATCTTCCGGCCCCAGGGCCTGTTCCCGGCCCGTCAGCAGCTACTCGCCTACGGTAAGGCGGCTCGCGAGTTCCTGCGGTCGCCGACGAAGGAGTCTGCGAAATGAGCATCGAGGAGCTGGCAGGCGTCCACCGCGAGATCGAGGTGGCCGAGGGCGAAACCCTGCTACAGACAAAGGATTTGACGGTCAAGTTCGGTGGCCTCACGGCACTGGACTCGGTGACGTTCGACATCCGGCGCGGCGAGATCCTCGGCATGATCGGTCCGAACGGTGCGGGCAAGACAACCTGCTTCAACGCCATCACCGGGGTGTACCGGCCAACGTCCGGCACGGTGACGTTCGACGGTGCCCCGCTGGGACGGATCAAACGCCACCAGATCACCCGCCGCGGCATCGCCCGCACGTTTCAGAACATCCGGCTGTGGGGCGAGATGACCGCGCTGGAGAACGTCATGGTCGGAACCGACGCCAGGCACTTCACTTCGGTGCCGGGAGCGCTCGTCCGGACTCCACGTCATCGCCGCGAGGAGCGCTCCGCGATCGAACGCTCGGCGGCATTGCTGCATTTCGTGGGGATCGCCGAACGTGGCGAGGAGAAGGCGAAGAACCTGCCCTACGGCGATCAGCGGCGGTTGGAGATCGCCCGTGCGCTGGCTACCGAGCCAAAGCTGCTCTGCCTCGACGAACCGGCCGCCGGCTTCAACCCTCGCGAGAAGGCGGCGCTGATCGAGCTGATCCAGAAGATCCGCGACGACGGCTACACGGTGTTGCTGATCGAGCACGACATGAGGCTCGTCATGGGGGTGACCGACCGCATCGTGGTGCTGGAGTTCGGTCGCAAGATCGCCGACGGACTGCCGGCCGAGATCCGCGAGGACCCCAAGGTCATCGCGGCATATTTGGGAGTTCCCGATGACGATATCGAATGACGACAAGCCTGACGACAAGCCTGATGACAGGCCGGTACTGCTCGAGGTGCGCGACCTCGTCGTGCAATACGGACGCATCCGCGCGCTGCACGGCATTTCGCTGCAGGTGCGTGAAGGCGAGCTGGTGACGCTCCTTGGCTCCAACGGTGCGGGTAAGACGACGACGATGCGGGCAATCTCGGGCTTGCTGCCGTTGACGTCGGGGTCGGTGTGGTTCGACGGCGCCGACATCTCCAAGGTGAAGGCTCACCACCGCGCTACCAGGGGGCTGGTGCAGGCGCCTGAAGGCCGGGGTGTGTTTCCGGGCATGACGGTGATCGAAAACCTCGAAATGGGGTGCTACGGAAGGAAATTCGCCTCCAAGGCCGAACACAAGGAAACACTGGACTGGATCCTGGAGACATTCCCTCGGCTGGCGGAACGGCGCACTCAGGTTGGAGGGACACTGTCGGGCGGTGAGCAACAGATGCTGGCGATCGGCCGTGCACTGATGGCTCGACCGCGAGTCCTACTGCTCGACGAGCCGTCCATGGGATTGGCGCCGATGGTGATATCGCAGATCTTCAAGATCATCGCCGAGATCAACGCCGGGGGCACCACGGTGCTGCTGGTGGAGCAGAATGCGCAGCAGGCCTTGAGCCGATCGGACCGCGCCTACATCCTGGAGACCGGCGAGGTCACCCGCAGCGGTAATGCGCGGGAACTGTTGGACGACGACAGCATTCGCGCCGCCTACCTCGGCGTCGCCTGAGTCTGATTCATGCCGCCGAGAGTCGGCAAAATGATGGAAATCGGCCAAATCGCGTCATCTTTCCGACTCTCGATGCGCTGCTCCGGCGTGACGGAGAGGTCACCTAATTCTCAGGGAGAGCCGGCACCAGGCACGTCGACCCGCGCCTGCATGATCCATCCCGTCGAGTCGCCGGCCATGAGACCTTCCACGGTGGTTTCGTCGATCACCATGTACAGGGTGCGCCCGTCGACACCACCGAGAGCAGGCGCAATCGCCCACCCTCGGTCGATCTCGACGCGATGGGTGATGGTTCCGCCCGCGACGACGCGGAGGAATTCGCCGGTGTCGTAACAACCGACCCACACCCCGCCTTCGACGTCGACGCACAACCCGTCGGGGTGACGTTCGGGGCCGAGGTCGGCGAACACGCTTGGGGCGCCGAGGCTTCCGTCGGGTTCAGTCGGGAACGCCAGGATTCGCGACCCGTTCGTCTCGGCGAGGACGATGGTCGACTCGCCGGGCAGGGACGCCATGCAGTTCGGGACGTCGAGTCCACTGGCGACGATGCGCACCGCTCCGGTGGTGTCGACGAGGCCGATGTGTCCCGTCAGCCCGGAATCGTCCACCTGATACATGTCGACGTAGGCACGCCCGTCGGGGGTGACGAGCAGGTCGTTCGTGGACCAGGCGAGGTCGCTGAGGTCGAATGCCGCCACCACGTTGCCGTGTGCGTCGACGTGATGGATGTGTGCGTCCATGAGGCCGGACACCACCAGCGTCCCATCGGGAAGCCAGCCGAGCCCCGAGGCTTTCTCGACCTCGGCCTCCACGGTGAGGTCGCCGGCCTCGCCGACGGAGTACACCTTGCCCGCAGGTCCGTCGCTGAACCACAACCGGCCGTCGTGCCACCGTGGCCCTTCGCCGTAGACGATGCCGTCGATGAAGGGAAGCGGCTCAACGGATTCGATCGTGGACACCGACCGAATCTAGCGCGCGACGACCACCGACGAGCCGTGTCCGAACAATCCCTGATTCGCGGTGACGCCGACCTTGGCGCCTTCGACCTGGCGGCCAGTGGCCTGTCCCTTGAGCTGCCAGGTGAGCTCGCAGACCTGCGCGATCGCCTGTGCCGGAATGGCTTCGCCGAAGCAGGCGAGGCCGCCCGACGCGTTGACCGGAATCTTGCCGCCGATGGTCGTTGCGCCACTGCGCAGCAGTTTCTCGGCCTCACCCTTGGGGCACAGACCGAGGTGCTCGTACCAGTCCAACTCCAGCGCGGTCGACAGGTCGTAGACCTCGGCAAGGCTCAGGTCTTCGGGACCGATGCCGGCCTCGGCGTAGGCCGCGTCGAGGATCTGATCCTTGAACACCCGACCTGGTGCCGGCACTGCCGCAGTGGAATCCGTTGCGATGTCGGGCAATTCAGGAAGATGCTGAGGATACTGCGGCGTCTGAAGGCTCACGGCACGCACCGACGGCACGCCCTCGAGCGATCCGAGATGCTTCTCGGCGAACGACTTGCTCGCCACGATCAGCGCGGCCGCACCGTCGGAGGTGGCGCAGATGTCCAGCAGCCGAAGAGGATCGGAGACCACGGGACTGGCCAATACGTCCTCGATCGAACTCTCTTTGCGGTACCGGGCATTCGGATTGTTCAGCCCGTGCTTGGCGTTCTTGACCTTGACCTGTGCGAAATCCTCGAGCGTGGCGCCGTAGAGGTCCATCCGCCTACGCGCCAGCATTGCGAAGTACACGGTGTTCGTCGCACCGATCAGATGGAAACGCTGCCAGTCCGGGTCGTTCTTGCGTTCGCCGCCCACCGGGGCGAAGAAGCCCTTGGGCGTGGTGTCCGCCCCGATCACCAGTGCGACATCGCAGAATCCCGCCAGGATCTGGGCCCGCGCGCTCTGCAGCGCCTGCGAGCCGCTCGCGCATGCCGCGTAGCTCGAGGTGACGGGGACGCCGTTCCAGCCCAGCTTCTGCGCGAACGTCGCCCCGGCGACGAACCCCGGATATCCGTTGCGGATGGTGTCGGCGCCCGCGACGAGCTGGATCTGGCGCCAGTCCAGCCCTGCCTCCGCGAGTGCGGCACGCGCGGCGACGACCCCATATTCGGTGAAGTCGCGACCCCATTTGCCCCACGGATGCATACCCGCACCCAGGATGTACACCGGTTCCGGGCTCATGACGCGATCCTCCAGGCGTGCACGACGCGCTCGACGCCGTCGTCGTCGACGTAGAGCGGCATGGTGGTCAATTCC
>CAVYBR010000009.1:0-22911 GCA_963766765.1 uncultured Actinomycetota bacterium | reverse complement strand
TCCGCGAGCACCTGGCGATTGAGCGGTGGCTGGTGTTCGGCGGTTCATGGGGCAGCACACTCGCCCTGGCATATGCACAAGCACATCCGGACCGGGTGACCGAAATCGTCGTCCGGGGCGTCTACCTCGAGCTGGCCGCCGACCAGTCATGGTGCTTCGCCGAAGGTGGCGTGTCGCGGCTCTTCCCGGACGAGTGGGAACGATTCCGGAATCTCGTCCCGGAGACGGAACAGATCGACCTCGTCGCCGCCTACGCGCGCAGACTGGCGAGACCGGACCCGGAGACGCATGTCACCGCGGCGCGGGCATGGAAGCGATGGGAGGACATGACAGCCACCCTTCTTCCCCGCCCGATGGAGGAAGAGGACGACGTACCCGGGATGGTCGCTTGTGCGCGCTTGGAGAGCCGCTACTTCGGCAACAGCTGTTTCCTGGAGCTTGGCCAGTTGCTGCGGGACATGGGCAGGATCGGGCATATCCCAGGAGTGATCGTGAACGGCCGCTACGACCTCCTGGCGCCGCCCGACGCCGCCTGGGCGCTGCATCGCGCGTGGCCGGCGTCCGAGCTTCACCTGGTCCCGGATGCGGGCCACGCCTTCGACGAACCAAGCACCCTGCACCACCTCCTGGAGGCAACCGACCGCTTCCGCCCCGCCCCTCACCCGCCGCTGCAGCATCCGTGACACAGCCGAGCCGGTGGTGATCCTGCAGCACCCGGATTTCGGCGACATCGAGCGAGGTTCCGGCTTGCTCTGAGAGGAAGTCGGACAAGCTGGAAGCCCTTGCGAACAAGGCTGTTTGAGCTCGGCAGAGGTCTTGCCCAGTAGGCGGCGGGCGACGATCAACTGTTGGATCTGCTGGGTGCCTTCGAGGATGTCTCCGGTGCTCAGCGCCAGGAGTGGCCAGGATGCGGCAACATGGCGTCTGACCTGGGGATTCGCTGCTCATCGGTACCGCTGCCAATGGTCCATCTAGCGCGGCCGACGTGCTGGCCCGAGGTTGACGAGTCCACGCTGTCCGCATAGGGCCTGCGAGCCAGCTCGGTCGGCGGGCGACGTGACGCAACGCCTGGACAGAGATCGCTACGGCCAGGGTGCCTGGTCGATCTGTTCGCTCGCGACCCGGATCTGCAGCTCGGCGCGGATCGTTGGCTCCAGTCCGCCGATGTCGACAAGTACATCCTCGTGCCGGCATCCGGCGAGCCGCACAAGGCATTCGGCGATCAGCGCCGGCCAGAGGGTATCCCGGCGGGGCTCGTCCGCCCCGACCAGGCGCACGACCAGCGCGTCGATCGGATCAAGGTCCAACCATCGCCCTGGTGGCGTGGAGGAAGACGTCGCGCGATCGATCCAGCGGACAGTAGGGCGTGTCTTGCCTGCCATCTGTTGCACCTCAGGAGCCTGTGCCCCGGGCTCGGCTAGCTCCTGTTGCTGATGGGAAGACTGCGTGGTGGGCGCACCAGGGCTCAGCGACAGAGTGAGCGGCGTACGCCCGGTGCTGCCGGACAGTTGCAGCTTCGCCTCGGCTTGGACGACCGGGCCTAGCGCGTCGAGGGAGTGCGCCACGAAGTAGCCGTCGGGCGCTTGAGCCACGATCCGCGACAACGGACCGGCGAAGCTGATGCCCCGCTCGTCGTCGTGCAACTCGGTATAGAGGATGCGCGCCCGCGGGAAGGTGCCCCGGAGGATACCCAGGGCCGAAGCGCTGACAACCGGCGTGAGCACAATGTTCGCCGAACGAGGCGCAGACCTCATGTCGACGACCGCATAACCCGGCCCGAGCATCTCGCTCAGCTCCGCCCGGGCCAGCTTCGACAGCGGCATCGCGGTCACCACGAGCACCGTCGCGTCGACACCCTGCTCGGCCTCTGGCTTATCCATCGGCACGCAGCAAGATCGTCCACTCCATCGGGCCCTCAAGGAAGACCTGGTCGTCAGGATTCGGGACGACCAGGTAAGGACGATCCGCGTCCCCGAGCGGTTCGGTCATCAAGTACTCCTTCGTGTGCCGCTGCCTCCCGGCTGCTGAAGTCGCCTGAGCATATCGGCCCACGGTCGCGGGACGAGTCGTCGAACAATGAGTCGTCAAGTCCGATCGACTGCCCGACCCCGGGCGCGCGACGGCATCGTTCAATGACGGGGAGTCACGAAGCAGTTGCTGATGACGTAGCCGTCCAGGCCGTGGCCCTAGCCCGGTACTCGATGAGATCGCTGGCTTCGGTTGATGAACCGGCATCCTGATTGCCGGCCGGCTCCTGATGGGCTTCGGCGCCTGGCTGGGAAGCAGCACCCGAGGAGCTGATCGACCACACCGAGCAAGGCCGCTTCGAGCTCTACCGAGATGGCGATCTGGTCGGATGGCTTACTACACCCGTCTGAGGCCCAACCGGTACGCCCTCCGGCACACTGAAGTCGAGCCGAGTCATCAGCACCAGGGCGTCCCGAGGCACCTGGGCTACCACCGAACGCGCCACCGCCGAGGTAGCGCAGATCCTGCGGATCGATTCACCCTCCGTCCACTCACTCGAGTTCGGCCGCACGGACGCGGTAGATCTGCATCAGCAGGCCGTAGTACTTGTCGGTCTCGCCTACCCACGCCATCCCGAGACGCCGCGCGGTCGCGCAGGCACGACGGTTCTGCGGTCGGGCGACCGCGTACAACTCGTCGATCGTCCCGGTTGCGAATGCCCAGCGCATCAAGGCCTGGCTCGCCTCGGTCGCGAACCCTCGGCCCCAGGCCGCCGGCTCGAGTTGCCAGCCGATCTCGAAGTCTTCCTCGTACGGCGGTAACAGGCCGATCGTCAGGCCGCCGACCACTGCACCGTCGGCTTTGGTGACGATCGCCCATCGCCCGGCGGGTACGACGAGACTCTTGCCGGCCTCGATCCACGCGCGGAGCAGCAGGCGCATGGTCGCCTTGTTCGGGACCTGGTCCATCGCGGGCGCCAGCCATCGTGCCACTTCGGCAGACCCGTAGATCCTCAAGGCTGCGTCCGCGTCAGCCTCGGTCCACTCCCGAATCATGAGCCGGTCGCTCTCGATGATCACTGTCATATCGCCGTCCTGTCGATCGAGGTATTCCCCGCGCCACCGGCCCCTCCGATGCCGTAAAGAGGGCTAAACAGTCCACTTCACGCCGCCAGCCTTGCCCGATCTGTCCCGAGAATCGGGATTCGTGACAACTTCTGGTCGGAGGAGGTAGCCGCGATGCGCCATCCAGAGGATGGACTATATAGTCCTTTCATGGACGAGCACCTCAGCAGTCCGTTCAGAGCGCAGCACAGAGGAAGTAGCAATGACTGATCACGTTCTTCGCCCCGACGGAACGGGCTTCCATCTCGCCGGTGGCGAGCTGTCCGTGACCGGCCCGGACGAGCGGACGATGACCGGCACTCCGCCGGTCGACTTCAGCGTCACCGCAGGCTTGTTCGACAACCCCGAGATGGACTTGATGCTGGCCAGCTGGAGCAGCGCACGGACGGACGACCCGGATAGCGTGCGGTCGGAAGAAGGGCGCCTGGTCCTGCCGTTGCGGACACAACCGCTGATGCTCAACTCGCTTCCGAGCAAGGTGCGGGTGCAACTGCTTACCGCAGCAGGCCTCCACACAGCCGAGGACGCCTGGCAGCTCGTCCTTCACTTCCGCAACCACGCGGGATCGACCCTGACCTGGCAGGCAAGTCTTCCCACCGAGGCGTTCGGTACAGGCTGGCTGGCTCCGTTGGCCGACCTGCTGACCGTCGACGACGCGGAGGCCCTTGCGCAAACACCCAGCAGTACGACGGCTTCTCCGACGATCACTGTGGTCCACCACGCAGACGACGAGTACTACGAGCTCCTCGTCGACGGTCAACAGGCCGGGCTCCTCGTCTACCATCTGATCGGCTCGCACCTGTCCATCACGCACACCGTCATCGAACAGACCTTCCGCGGACGAGGATTTTCGTGGGCGCTGGTCGGCCGCGCTCTCGACGACATCCGCACGCGGTCGGTGACGGTGTCGAACTACTGCGCCGTCGTCAGCCGCTTCATCGAGAAGAACCCGGAGTACGCCGATGTCCTCGGCGCGCCGCGGCCCGCCCCGACCTCGTAACCAGGACGGTTGCGGAAGTGTGTGGACGGCTACTTCTTGCCGGCCGGCTTCGCGTACGCCCGGACCGAGTTCATCGCCAGATCGAGGGCGACCTGCATCGGTCCGGGGTCACGGGCGGCCTGGGCGAGAACGTACCCACCCTGGAGAGCAGCCATGATTCCCGTCGCCAGCGCTTGTGGATCGGCGGCCTTGGACAGCGTGCCGTTCGACTTCATCCGCTCGAGCGCTCCGGCCAGCAGCGAGATCCAGGACGTCAGGTGCGCCTCGAGATCGACGCGTGCTGCCTCGTCCTGGTCGGAGAGCTCGGTCGACAGTGAGCCCAGTTCACAGCCGAGCGCTCCCCGGCGCGCCGTGACGCGCTGGAGGATGGCCCGGCACCAGCGATCCAGTCCGCTGAACGAGTCGACCCTGCGGAGGTACTGCTCCTCGCGCTCGAGGACCCGGCCGCCCCGCAGTGCGATCACTGCCTGGACCAGGGCACTCTTGTCGCTGAAGTGCCGGTAGAACTGTGACTTGCTCGTCCCACTCGCCGCGGTCACCTCGTCGAGCGTGGTCGCCGCGGCGCCCTTGAGCGACATCAACTCGTCGGCAGCGGCAACGATCCTGGCTCGCGTGGCCGCGCCGCGGGCGGTCAGGCGGCGATCGAGCTCGTTCACTGTCTCGGGCACGAAACGAGCTTATCGGGGCCGAGCAACGATTGCTGCCGCTTGTGGAGATGAACGGTCCGCCATCAGGGCAGGACACCCACCGGATCGTCCGTGGTTCTGCTCGACGGGTAAGTACGCGTGCCGTGGCCGACACGAACCTCGTGAGGAGCCGGCACGCCGCCGGCCGGTCGGCAGGAGGACGGATGAGCGAGGTCAGCCGGGAGTATTACGGCAGTTACAGCGTGGACGACGAGGACCAGCTCCAGTTCTCCGACACGCTGGACGGGCGCGGGGTCTCCGACCTTCTCGACGAGGGCTACTCGCCGCCGGAGAAGTGGTCGGCTGGTGAGGGGTTCGGTACGACGGCGGCGGAGGCGTTGCTGGGTGAGACCTTCGAACAGCGGCTTGCTCAGGAGGAGCCTGATATCGACCCGTACGCCGTACCGCCGGAGTATGTCGACGGTCCGGAGGTCGGCGGGGAACGGGCCGGACGTCTGGTAGCTCGGGACGAGGGGTCGCACTTCGATCTCGAAGAAGAGCTGGTCGCGGCCGAGGTCGGGATCGACGGAGGCGCCGCGAGCGCCGAAGAAGCCGCGATCCACGTTGTCGACGACGAGCCGCTGGAACTCGACGAGGTCAACTGATGAGGACCCTGGCGAGCGACGCTCAGCGCGAGCTGACCGTGGTCGAGGACGGCGAGTTGCGGAGGTACGAGTTGCTCGTCGCCGGCACGACCGTAGGAACCCTCGACTTCCGGGTCGTCGGCCGGCGGCGTGTTCTGGGGCACACCGAGATCGCTGCCGATCAGCGGGGACGCGGACTCGCCACGACACTGATCAAGGCGGTCCTCGACGACCTCCTCTCCACAGGTGTCCTGGTGACGAACTACTGCCCTGCAGTCGAGCGTTTCCTGCAGGACCATCCGCAGTACGCCGTGGTACTCGATCCGTCGCACCCACCGATCCATCCGCACTCCAGGATCCTGGCAGACGAGAAGAAGCAGGTGGACCACTCCGCCCCACTGCAGCAGCTCGTAGATGTTCAGCACTCCAGGCTCAGAGAGCTCGCCGCGCGTTCTCAGGACCTGAGCATGGACGGATTCGACCGGCGTCGCATCACGGACCAGTTCACCGCTGTTGCCGCACAGCATGCGGCGGCCGTCGCCGATGTCTTGCTCACCCCGGCCAGGACGTTGCCCGGTGCGGACGCCGCGGTCCTGCTCGACAATCTCAAACAGTTCGAGCAGGCGCTCCGAGTGCTCAAAGGCAGGGCGTACGGCGACGCGCGCTTTCTGAATCTCAGCGCAACCGAGACCTGGCGAGAGGCCGAACGCCTACTGGCCGAGCACGAATCGACCGAGACACGGATCGTGTCCGGCCTTGAGCGACTCCATGGGGCCGACAGCGCCACAGATCTGGCCCGGGCTCTGGCGCAACGACAGTGGAGTTCGCCGACGCGGCCGCACCCCAACTCGCCGCATGCCGGAGTCGCCGGACGACTGGCACACCAACTGTGGCGCATCGCCGACACGACCTGGGACGAGCTGGAGGGACGTGGGCTTCCGACCGAGCCGGCGGAGCACGCGAATCGGCATTCGGCCTTCTCTCACTATCTGTTCGGAACGCCCGACGATTCCGGCTCGACGGGCGGAGGCGATACACCTCACGTTCATCAGCATCCCGGGCAGCAGTAAGGCCGGACCCCCGATCGGCACACAAGTAGGGACGTCCGGGTCACTCGGACCCGGCGTGGATCGAGGGGAAGCTCATGAGTGGATATTTCGAGGGTCGCAAGCTCATCGTGGTAGGTGGCAGCAGCGGCATGGGGCGACAGACTGCCGTGGACGTTGTCGGGCAAGGGGGCAAGACAGTCATCGTCGGGCGTCAGCAGGCGAAGGTCGACCAGACAGTCGCCGAGCTCGGTGAGAAGGGCCAGGCCTGGGGGATCACTGCCGACCTGGCGGATCGCGAGCAGGTCGAAGACGTGCAGGAGCAACTCGCCGCAGAGCACGCCGACGCGACGCTACTGGTCAACGCGGCCGGATTCTTCATCCCCCAAGAATTCCTCGACTACGGCCAGGAGAACTACGACGCGTACCTGGAGCTGAACCGGGCCACGTTCTTCCTGACCCAGACGGTGGTGCGGGGGATGAAGGCGGCCGGCTCTGGCGGTGCGATCGTCAACATCGGCAGCATGTGGGCCCATCAGGCGGTGGCGGCGACGCCGGCGACCGGCTACTCGATGGCGAAAGCCGGCCTGCACGCTCTGACCCACAACCTGGCCATGGAACTGGCGGCCGACGGCATTCGCGTCAACGCCGTAGCTCCCGCGGTGGTGGCCACGCCGTTGTACGAGGGCTTCATCCCGGCCGACCAGCTCGAGGCGACCGTGAAGGGATTCGACGGCTTCCATCCGTTGGGACGGGTTGGTACAGCCCAGGACATCGCCTCCTCAATTGTCTTCCTCCTCTCTCCAGAGGCCAGCTGGATCACCGGGGCGATTCTCAACGTCGACGGCGGCGTGATGGCCGGACGCAACTGACGGCCGAGCAGGCGCGCGATCAGGTCCCTGTGGAATGAGTGTGGAGAGCCCATGACGAGTTTTCAGACCGTGTCCGCCGGTGGGTTGGAGGTCTTCTACCGCGAAGCGGGTAAGCCCGGAGCACCGAAACTCCTGCTGCTGGGCGGATTCCCCTCCTCGTCTCACCAGTTCCGGAACCTGATGCCGGCACTGGCCGACAGATTCCACCTGGTCTCGATCGACTACCCCGGCTTCGGGAACACCGAGATGCCCGATCCTGCGGAGTGGGACTACACATTCGACCACCTCGCGGAGATCGTCGACGAGGCGATGCTTGCGATCGACTTCACCGGACCGATGGGGCTGTACATGCAGGACTACGGGGGCCAGATCGGAAACCGACTGATATCGCTTCATCCGGACTGGCTGCAGTGGCAGGTCATCCAGAACTCCAACATCTACGAAGAGGGGTTCACCGAGATCTGGGACGGGATTCGTCGCGTCCTCTGGGTCGACCGCAACCCCCAGACCGAGGCGCCGCTCGAGGCACTGGTCGAACCGGAAACAGTGAAGGCGATCTACCTGACCGGCCATCCCGATCCGACGAAGATCAGCCCGGACAACTGGAACCTCGATCTGCACTTTCTGGCCCGGCCGAACGCGCGCAGGGTGCACCTGGATCTCTTCTACGACTACCGGACGAACGCAGCCCAATACCCTGCCTGGCAGCGACGGCTGCGCCGTGACCAGCCCAAGACTCTGATCTTCTGGGGCCGGGGAGACATCTTCTTCACCCCGGCCGGCGGAGAGGCATATCTGCGTGACCTCCCCGACGCAAAGCTGGTCCGCCTCGATTCCGGACACTTCGCGACAGAGGACTGCCTGCAAGAGATCGTTGACGGAATCAACAGTTTCTACGACGAAACCGTGAAGTAGCGCGGCGGCCAGTAAGGCCGATGGTCGGACAGGACACAGAGTCTCGAAGACCTCCACCGGAAGGACGACGGTGCGCGCGACGATCGACGGCGTTCTACTCGCCGACGCAGACAGTGAACACATTATCTCGATCGAAGGGAGCCGCTACTTTCCTCCGGACTCGCTGATGATCGGCACCTTGAAGGAGAGCCCGACTCCCTCTGTCTGTCCTTGGAAGGGGCGAGCCCGCTACTACAGTGTGGAAACGCCGCATCACGAGTACATCGACGCTGCATGGTGTTACCCGCATCCCAAGCGGTCAGCGATCGAAACGGTCCGACACGACTTCACCGGGTACGTCGCCTTCGACACCACGCGAGTAATCGTCGAGTAGACCGCACTGACACTTCTTATGCGATCTGCTGCTCCGGCAGGTAGCCGGCGTCGACCAACGCGGCGCGTAACTTCCGGCGGGCATCGAACATCATCTTGTAGATCGCATTGTGAGTCGCGCCGAGCTGGTCAGCGAGCACGTCGGTGGGCACGCCGTTCAGCACCAGCGCGACGAAGACTATCCGTTGCTTCGCCGTCAGATTCTCATCGACGGCTCGATGTACGGCGTTCATCAGATCCCGGCTCTCGGCATGCGCCTCCGGCTCGATCCCCAGCCGTGCGGGAAGACGGTCCCAATCCTCTTCGTCGAACGCAACACCCGCCCGCTGCCAGAAGTGCCGGTTGACCTTGGCCGCCACGTCGAAGATCACGAACTTGTACGCCCAGGTAGTGAACTTGCACTCACCGCGGAACGTCGCGACCTTGCCGCAGATCGCCAGTAGGGCGTCCGCGGCGGCCTGGTGCGCAATATCGTCCAACTCCGGTCCGAGGAGTCGTAGCCTCTCCGCCCGCCGACCGACCTCCACCCTCGCGGCTCGCAGGAGAATCTCGTACAAACGTCGGCTCGCGAGCTCGCGCCGATCTCCACCGCTACTCAGGTCGCGAACCCAGGCACGGTTCTCCAGGGCCACCTCCGCGGAGACGACCCGTACCTGCGACAACGACTCGGAACCTTCGCTCTTCATGGATCTCCGGCGATCAGCGGAACGTGGTGATCACAGGTCCGGCACCTCGCTGTGTCGAACGATGGAACAACATGGACGATACCGTCCATTCAGGACGCCGTCCACTCGAGCGCCACTGCTCGCTCCATATCTCGAAAGCAGTGACAGTTGTCCCGATGTTATTCACAGGCCGTTCGAATGATCAGTCAGTAACTGGTCTACCTAGTCCTGTTAAAGGCGCGCTTGGTTGCCTGCCGCCCCGGGTGGACCAACTCACCGCGTTGCGTCACGAGATCACGAACCCACGCCTCGAACGCGTGGGCGACGGGGCGCGGGTACGAACCGATCTACTCCGCATCGCCGCGCTCGAAGATCGCTGTCATCGGCCAGGCGCCCGGTCGGCATGCTCAGGACAGCCAGATCCCCTGGAACGACGCCAGCGGGATCGAACTGCGGCAGTGGCTGGGCGTCACCGAGGCTCAGTTCTACGACCCGGACACGATCGCTCTGCTCCCGACGGACTTCTACTATCCGGGCAAGGGCTAACATTTCCTTCGCCACTGTGGCACAAATTGCGTATGGTAATCACTATCTGGGGACCAACGCCGAGAAGAACCTGACCCAGACCGTCGGCGCCTATCGGCACTACGCTCCGGACCGGATCCCACTGGTGCACCCCTCCCCCTGAACTTCAGGTGGCAGGTAAAGAACCCCTGGTTCGAGACGGACGTGATTCCCGCTCTGCAGATCCTGGTCGCGGACGCTATTCGTAGCGGCCCTCGAACGTCACGCCATCGCTGAGCCCGGTGAATCGGAGTCCGACGATCCGCCTGTCCTCAACCATCCAGCGAAGCGCGTAACAGGCTCGATAGGACGGCGGCCAGAACGAACAGAACCGGCCCTGGTCATCGACGTACCACTCTCCCGAACTGTCGCCGCCTCGTTCGGTATAGGTCGTCCGCCCGTCGATCGTGAAGACCTGAGTCGCACCGTCGGCGTACGCCAACCGCCCCGCCGTCACCGCCTTCGGGACGTCGGCAGCCGCAACCGCCGCACCGTCATCGGCTTGGATTCCCTGCAACATCTCACTCATCGCCGGCCTCTCCCGCTCGACTGTGTTCGGCTCATTGGTGACCGCCGATCCGCCTCTGCTTACCGTCTCGCGATGATCTCCGCGACGCCACAGAACCAGCAGGGTGTGCCCGTCGCGTCGGCGACGGGCACACCCTCAGCGTCGGATCAGGCGGTCGTGGCGCGCCGCGGCAGGACCAGTCCGGGCGTACGAAGTGACACGTGTAACCGGCGGGGTACTTGACCAGGTAGTCCTGGTGCTCCGGCTCGGCCTCCCAGAACGGACCGGCAGGCTCGATCGTCGTCACGGCGTTGCCCGGCCACAGGCCCGACGCGTCGACGTCGGCGATCGTGTCGCGAGCTACCTTCTCCTGCTCCGGAGTGAGCGGAAAGATCGCCGAGCGATAACTGGTGCCGATGTCGTTGCCCTGACGGTTCACCGTCGACGGGTCGTGGATCTGGAAGAAGAACGCCAGGACGTCGCGGTATGTCGTCCGCGCCGGGTCGAAGACGATCTCGACGGCTTCGGCGTGCCCGGGATGATTGCGGTACGTCGCGTGGTCGTTCTGCCCGCCCGTGTACCCGACACGCGTCTCGAGTACGCCGGTCTGGCGGCGAATGAGGTCCTCCATACCCCAGAAACACCCTCCGGCGAGAACGGCTGTCTCAGTGCCGGGCTTGATCGTGACCTGCCCGGTGTCGTCGATTCCACTCGTCATTACGCATGCTCCTCAGTGCTCGTGGTGTCAGCCGTCTCGAACAGCGACCGATACTCGCCGTACCCCTGGATCTCCAGTTCGGAGGCCGGGACGAAGCGCAGTGCGGCGGAGTTCATGCAGTACCGCTGGCCTCCCGCCGCGGCGGGGCCGTCATCGAAAACATGACCGAGGTGGCTGTCGGCTCCGGTGGACCGCGCTTCCGTGCGGGTCATCCACAGCGACCTGTCCGTCTCTGTGCGAACTGCATCGGCCGCGATCGGCCTGGTGAAGCTCGGCCACCCGGTGCCGCTGTCGTACTTGTCGGTCGACGAGAACAGAGGCTGGCCGGAGACCACATCCACATAGATCCCGGGCTCGTGGTTGTCCCAGTACTCGTTGCGGAATGCGGGTTCCGTCCCGTCCTTCTGCGTCACGCGGAACTGACTGTCGGTGAGGCGACTGACCGCCTCCGGAGTCTTCCTGTAGTCGTGTGACACGGTTTCTCCTTTTCTGACGTCGCTGGCTGCGCCGTCACTGGTGACAACATCGCAGGCAGTCGATTTGGTCCCGAGTTCCGCGGAACTCGCTGTGACCGCGATCTCAGTTCAGATCGTGGTCACGTACGGCGGCCAGCAGCCCGTCAGCAGCTTCCGCGCACGCTTCACAGGCGGCAAGGTGCGCTGACACTCCGGGATAGCGCTCGGAAGCGTCGACTTCGGCTGCGAGTAGCTCGGCATAGAGGTGAAGAACAGCCATCGCCCGGTCACATCCGACGTCGTTCGGGTCGGTGGCGAGGAATCGCTCGAGCCCCTCCCTCCACCCGGTCACTGGATCTCACCTCTGCCTGTTGATCAGAATCCGCCGGCGCGTGCAGATATCCGTTGGTGGTTGGACAGGCACGGATCTTACGGTCCGCATCGAAACAATTTCGCGACGTACCCAACTCCCTTCCCTCGCGTGGTAAGACGGCGACGATGTGGTGCTGCGAATGGTTACCGGCCGAAAGTGCCGCGGAGGCGAAAGACTGGATACGAGGAGGTGCCTGATGAAGGCGATCGTGGTGACGGACCAGGCAGCGGGGACGGCAGGGATGACGCTGGCGGAGCGTCCCGAGCCGCCGGCGGCGATCAACGACGTCGTCGTCGGGATTCATGCCTCGGGCTACGTACCGACCGAGCTGGAGTGGCCCTCGACCTGGACCGACCGTGCCGACCGGGACCGATCACCGTCGGTCCCCGGGCACGAGCTGGCCGGAGTGGTCACCGCGCTCGGCTATGGCACTACGGGACTGTCCGTCGGTCAGCGGGTGTTCGGCCTTGCGGACTGGCATCGCGACGGAACCCTGGCGGAGTACGTGGCGATCGAGGCACGCAACCTCGCACCGCTCCCGGGCGACGTCGACTTCACCGTCGGCGCGAGCCTGCCGATCTCCGGACTGACCGCCTGGCAGGGACTGTTCCAGCACGGCCGCCTTCAGTCCGGGCAGACCGTCCTCGCGCACGGCGCAGCCGGCGCGGTCGGCACCATGGTGACGCAACTCGCCCGCGAGGCGGGTGCGTACGTCGTCGGCACCGGACGGGCCGCCGACCGGGAGAAGGCGCTCGACTACGGCGCGAACGAGTTCGTCGACCTCGCCAACGACTCGCTCGAGGACATCGGGCAGGTCGATCTGGTGTTCGATGTCATCGGCGGCGACATCCAGAAAAGGTCCGCAGCCCTGATCAAGTCCGGAGGAACGCTGGTCACCGTCGTCGGGCCGCCGGAATCACGGCCCGCGGACGGCCTCGCGATCGACTTCGTCGTCGAGGCCGACCGCGCCCAGCTGACCGAGATCGTCGAGCGGGTGCGGGACGGGCGACTGCGGACGAACATCGGTACCGTCGCATCTCTCGACGACGCCGTCACCACCTTCAACTCGACCGAGCGGCTCAAGGGAAAGACCATCATCAGCGTTCGTCCGTAGTACACCTCTGGTCGTACCGCGCTGACGACGGAGTCAGGGAGCGATCTCGAGCCTGGTGATCAGACCGTCGGCGAGGGTGAACCGGTAGATGATGTCGACGACTCCCCCGGGGAAGTCACCCTCCAGGTGATGGGTGACGACGTACCGGGAGTCGTCGAACTTCTCGACGTGGCTGACCTCGACCGTATAGGTGTACTCGCTGGTCTCGGTCTCCCGCCAGCGGTGGATCTCGTCGTGACCGGTGTAGGTGGTGCCGTCGTCGTCGATCAGCGTGGCGTCGGTGGCGAAGGCGGCCAGCAGGTCGTGAGCGTTCGCCTTGTGCTGGGGATCGGCCTCGCGCAAGTACCTCGTGATCGCCGGCGGCAAGTGCTTCGCCATCTCGGCGGCGGTCGGGTCGGGCGGGTGCTGGATAGTCATCAAGCGCCTTTCAAGGTGAAGGTGGTGCGGCCACGCGCTGTCTATGGCATTCCGGGCAAGTCGACGCAGTACATCCCGTGCCGTTCGGTGAGCATCAGCAGAATCGTGTCGCAGTCCCTGCATCGCGCCACGGTGCCGGGTCCTGACCTGTACACCACCGTCTCCGCCACGACCCCGGTACGGCCACAACCCGTGCACTTGTAGCCCATGGTCGTCATGTCTCGTGCGAAGAGGTCATGCATGACGCCCGCCATGGCATTGCCGTCGAGGGGTCTCATCTTCGTCACCCTCCTGTTCCGCCGAAGCGTTCGGTTCGGATCCGCGCCGCGTCGTACCCCAAAGCCACCAAGCCTGCCGCTGCCGCCTCGACGAACGCGGTCGGTCCGCAGATATACGTGAGCGGCATCTGATCGGCTGCCCACCCGGCCATACTCAAGAGCATCGGGTCGATGCGTCCGCGATGGCCACGCCAACTGCTCGGGGCCTCACGAGTCAACGTGATCGAGACATCGACGAGATCGTACGCCGCCATCTCCATCAGCTCGTCGCGATAGATCAGCAACTCGAGCGAGCGCGCCGAGCACAGGACCCGGACAGGCACCCGGCTGCCGATCGCACGGTGCTGCCGAACCATCGCCCGCAGGGGAACCATGCCGGACCCTCCGCCGACCAGGAACAACGGACCACCGAGGTCGTCGTCCCAGACGAAGTGCCCGCCGACCGGACCACGGAACTCGAGCTCGTCGCCTGCTCGCAACTCGTCCACCAGATAAGGCGAAACCTCGCCGTCGTCGAGTCGCTCGACCGTCAGCGACAGGTACTCGTCCGCCGGCGCCGACGCGAACGAATAGCTCCGTTCCGTCTGATACCCGTCGGGCGCCGTCAGCCGCACATCCACGTGCTGACCTGCACGATGCCCGGGCCAATCAGGTACCGCGAGCGTGATCGTCTTCACCCGCGGGGTCTCGAAGGCCGTCGAGATCACCGTGCCGGTCCGCCACGTCAATCGCCGTAGTAGCGCTGCTCTTTCCACGGGTCTCCATAGTTGTGATAGCCGAACATCTCCCAGAAGCCGGGTTGATCGGTAGGGCGCAGGTCCAGACCACGGATCCACTTCGCGCTCTTCCAGAAGTACAGGTGCGGTACCAGCAGTCGCGCCGGCCCGCCATGCTCCGGATCAAGCGGCCGCCCGTCGTACTCGTCGACGACCCAGGCCCTCCCACCGCGCAGGTCCGCCAGCGGAATGTTTGTGGTGTAACCGCCGTCGGAGAACGCCAGTGCATGCGCCGCGTCGGTCGGCGTCGCGTCCAGGAACGTATCGAGAGAAACGCCCGACCAAGCCATGTCCAGCTTCGTCCACTTCGTCACACAGTGGATGTCGACGGTGAACTTCTCGCGGGGCAACGCCTTGAACTCTGTCCACGACCACGAGACCGGCCTGTCGACGGCGCCACGGATCGTGAAGTCCCACGCGTCCAACGGCGTGTACGGGGTCGGCCCGGCCGACAACACCGGGAAGTCCCGCGTGACGTACTGCCCGGGCGGCACTCGCGAAGAATCCGCAGTACGCCGGCCGACGAACCCTCTGGTGACAGCCATCAGGCCTTCTCACCAAGCTGCACACGCAACAGCCACTGCTGCTTCTCCAACGCCCCAACCACCCTGACCAGTACATCCTGCGTCACCAGATCCGCAGCACCGATCGACTCGAGCCGCGCCCGGATCCGCTCAGCCACCGCCGCCACCCGCCGACCCAACTCCCAGACCACCGCATGATCGACCAGCGACCGCACCGCCACAGGTTCCACCCGCGACCCGGCCGCCACCGCCGAACTCTGTCCATCGGGCACGAAACCCAACGTCACCGCACGCTCAGCCACAACATCTGCCAGCTCGCGCCACTCCCCCACCAACTCATCGAGGAACAGATGCACACCATGAGCGGCCGCCCCGACCACACTCCAGTGCAACTGCTTCCCGACCAGCGACAGATCGATCAGATCCTGCAGCACCACCTGCAACTCCGCACCAACCGCCGCCCGCTCGTTCGGATTCCCCAACGGCGGCAACTGCACCGAATTAGCAACAGCTTCCGTAGACATACCTCTTCAGTGTCACGCCCACAGCCCGACCTTTCCTCACCACCTCGACCAATCGCATCCTCGCCGAGGCCAGAACCTCCTCGAATCCTCCGATCCATCTGATGCAGACGACTGCTCGGACGCTCGAGGTGGAGATCGTGATGGTCGGCCCGATCCTGCTTGCAGCGCTCCGGGCCCGCGACCAGTTCGACTCGACCAAGCCACTCGCGTGGCCGCTGCTGATCGGCTTCTCGCTGGTGTTGCTCGCCTCGGTGGTGGTGTGGATCAGTTCGCGGGCAAGGCGGCGAGGGATCGGCCGGTCGTGAAGAAGTACCCCGCAGCCGCACTCGCACTGCTCAGGCATCCCAGCGGAAGCGGCCACGAGTCGTCCCGCGCACCTCTGTACGCACCTCAATCAGCACGAGAGGATGGTCAGCGATGAGACCCAACGCGTTCGGGACCACCGGACCAGCACCAGGTATGGGACACAGATGTCTGACTCCGCACCTGTCCAGACGATCACCGAACACGAGCTGCAGCAATGCGACCACGCGAATGCCACGGGACGACCGCCAGTGGGTGTTCATCCACGGGCTGTGGATGTTGCCGAGCAGTTGGGACCGTTGGGTGGCCTTGTTCGAGGAGAACGGGTCCGTCGCGCTCACGCCGGGCTGGCCGGACCCGAGACCGCCGAGGAGGCCAACGCCCACCCCGAGGCCTCGCCCAGCGCGGACTTCTCGGTGCCCAGGTAGCCAGGTTCGCTCCAGAAGTCGTCGACGTACGTCGGGTCGATGCCGCGGACGACTGCGCCGAACCCGAGCAGGCCGTCCGGAGCGTCCAGGCCGAGCAGGTAGCGGTAGTCGTCCTAACCTCGGAGCGGCACGCCGAGCTCGCCGGCCTCCTGGAGCACTGCGCGCTGGGTGAGCCGCTCCCACCAGGACGTACGGCGTCAGCGATCTGTGGCGCCTTGTCCTTCAGGACGAGACGCGCGAAGACGCGGATGACCCCACGGCCGCTCACATTCAAGCGCCGAACCGGCCAACGTTCAAGCGCCGTCGACACCACCTCGAAGCGTCACGCAACGACACCGCTGCCGTACCTGTACGACGTCGTACGCCGAAATACGGCGGGAAGTTGGTTGGAGCAGCTTCGGCGGGGAACTGAGTCGGTAGTTCCACTGCTTCCGGGTGGCGCACTGTCACCGATTGGCTGATAGGAGGCTGAACCACGAGATGGATCACTACTTCGTCACGAACCTGCCCCGTATCGACCGTCGCGCCCCAAGCACCGCCTCCCTCGGCTCCTACGTTGAGTGGCCACGTCACACGCACGGTGTCTCAGCAGCAATCGCTCACGTCCCATGAGCGCGAACCGCAAGGGCTCAGACGATCGCGCTCGTCATGATTCGCAGCGGCTGGATCACCTTCAGCTGCCGGCTCACGTGAACGTCTGGCTGCACGATGGGTGGCGGCCTGCATGGCTCATTGCCTATGACCATCAGCCGTCCGGCTGGTACGGCCTCGTCCAATACCGCGACGAGCACCACAACGAGACCACCGAATGGATGGCCGCAGAGCAGATTACCCCGGTAGCGCCGAGTAACCGCCAGATCAACTAAACCACGCTGAGAACAGGCCGCCGCCTCAATCGCCGGTCATCGGCGGGTGGTTGCGATGAGGCGTTCAGCCACCTCGCGCAGCTTCACGTTGCCGTCCTGAGACAGCCGCGTCAGAAATGCGAATGCCCGGTCGTCAGGCAGGTGATACCGCTCCATCACGATGCCGACCGCCGTACCTATGATGCCGCGGGTCCGTACCGCTGCCTGCAGATTGTGGATCTCCCGGGCATAGTCGATCGCCATCGCTGCCTGGTGCTGGAAGAGTTCTCCGATCGCGCCCAAATCGCTGAACGCGCCAACCTCGCGAGCGTACAGGTTCAGAGCACCGCGTGACTTCGGCGCGTCGAAAAGCCGGATCCCCGCCTGCGCGCGGATACCGGCGGCCACCGCACTCGCGGCATACCGCGGGAATCGCTCGTCATGGGCCAGATCGGGTGCCGCCACATGAACAGCGTCTGCCGCTGCCTCGTAGCAAGGACCTTCACGCAGTTCGTACTGCGCGGCGTCGACACCCCAGAGCAGCTCGTGGGTCGGAGCGGCGGTTTCCAATTGCCCGTCGGCGTGCAGGATCGTGATACTGGCATAGTCGGTGTCGGGCAGCGCTTCGACTGCGGCCGCCGTGATCCGACTCAGCGTGTGGTCCAGGTCGCCGGGAGTCAACGTCTTCGACAGACGCTGAGTCAGGGCCAGGAATTGGTCGCCGCTCACGGCAGTACCCCAGATCGCGCTTCGGATGCGCCCATCGTGCACCTCCTGGTCGGCGAGCAATTCTGTGCCCCGAAGCAACTGTCTGCAATCCTCGGGCCGGCGCCTAGTGCCGTCGACAATCGGAAGAATGTGTTCCAGCCTTGCCAGCCCATTCAGCCCACGGCAGCTTTGAGAAAGACCTCGACGGGCTCCGCCGGAAACATCTCCGTACCTCCCGCTCCCCTGTATCGCACCGTCAGTACCCGGCCTTGCTCGGCGATGCCTTGCCAGACCGTCGATTTCGGGCAGAGACCCCGTCGGCCTGACGATCAGGGGCCAGTTCGGAACGAAGGACGCTCATGATCCGGCTCAGAAGACGCGAGACCTGCATCTGGCTGACTCCGATCTCGGAAGCGATCTCGGCCTGACTCCAATGATCGACCATCCGCCGGCGGAGGATCAGCTTGTCCCGATCGCCCAGGTTCTCGACCGCTGGACGAAGTGTCTCGAGCTGATTCACCAGCTCGAACGTGTCCGCTTCGTCCGGCACCGTACCGCCGAGGGACACCGCCGAGTCGATCCACAATGGCGCGTCCAGCGATACCGGGTGAAAGCAACCGATGGCACGTTGCGCATCTCTGATCTCCCCGACCGGAACCCCGATGCGGTCGGCCAACTCCTGGTCAGTCGGCCACCGGTGCAAGTGTGCGGCCAGTTCGCCTTCGACGGCGTTGATCGATGCCTGCAGATCCTGGATCCGGCGCGGTGGCCGGACTGCCCACGCGTTGTCCCGGAAATGCCGCTTGATCTCACCCCGAATGGTTGGGTACGCGTACGACCTGAAGTCCGTGTCCGGGCCCGGCCTGTAGCCCCGCGCGGCTTTGACGAGGCCGACATAGGCGACCTGAAACAACTCTTCGCGGTCGACTCCGCGACCGTCGTACCGCAGGGCGAGCGACCTCGCCATCGGAGCGCCTTGCACGACCGCTTCCCGCAATAGGTCCTCGCGGCGGCCGCCGTACTCCTCTGCGGCCTCGCGGAGCAGGGTTTCCGTCAGTGCGCGTTGGCTTTCCCAGGCCACGGACGATGTAGAGACGGAGAGACTAGTCATTACGATCAACCTGAGACGTACGCCGTTGCTGGCCTATCTTTGACCGAGGCGAGATGAGTCCCAGGCTCCCGTGAACGAGGTACCCAGGGCCTACACGCACGATCCGCTGCCCGCATCGACAGTTCTGCACAGCGCACCCGCGACAGCAGTCCGACGGCGCCTGTGGTGAGCGGTACATCCAAGGTGGCTCTGACGCCGAGTTCGCGAGCCTCTTCCAGGCTCCAGCGGCGGCCCCGAGGAGAGTGCGCCGCGAAGAAGACGACGAGCAGCGGCAAGATGCGCAGACCGCGGTCATCTCACAGCATGTCTCACGAACCGAGACCTTGGGTTAGAAGCTCGGATTGGGGGGACCGATCGCAACAGGTCGCTGGCGGACTCGAGGCCGCTGGCCGACCCAGGTCGCACGCGTTCAGCCAAGCAGCGCGCGCGGCCGCCCCACGATCGCCGCCGCCGTCGAAGCCCTGCTGACCATCCTCGATCTCACCAATCCGGGTTGGGCGAGCGGGCTATGGGTAGTGACAAGTCCACCCATCGGTTGGGGTTTCGCGCCGGAATGATGACCGCCGAAGTTCAGCGTGCCGTAGTCGGTGGTGATCCCGGGGATGAAGCCCAGCACTCCAACCGCCAGAAAGGCCACACCGACCACGAGGGCGGCCTTCTGAACGGGTGCAGGCCGTGTACCCACTCCAGTCCTGGATCGGTGAATGCGCTGACCGGGAAGCAACGCCGAGCCCGATTGGATGGCGATGTATTGGGGCACCGGAAGGGAACGACGTCGGTCCGCCTGGGCCGACCAAGACGGCGGGACCTGGCGCTCAGAGGCGAAGCGCCGGAGGTGACCAAAGGCGGCTCTGACCGACCCACCTGTGCTCGAGTGGCGGCCCCTGAATTAGACACGAGGAGTGGCTCCATGACGTCAGCCGTAGATTTCGATGACTCGCCTCCGGGCGAGTTCCAGCCTGTAGGTGGCAGGCTCGAGCGTGGGCTCATCTGGATTTTCATTGTGGTTCCTACCCTCGCGCTACTGCCGGCGATCTTCTTCGCCTGGGGCGGCTGGATCGGCTGGCACGACATCGTGCTCCTGGTCGTGTTCTACGCCATCACCACGACCGGCATTGGCGTCGGGTATCACCGCGCTTTCACCCATGGCGCGCTGAAGGCCAGGCGTGGCCTGAAGATCGGACTCGCCGTTGCCGGCAGCATGGCTCTCGAAGGACCCGTCATCCGCTGGGTCGCGGACCACCGCAAGCACCACAAGTTCTCCGATCGAGACGGAGATCCACACTCACCTTGGCGTTACGGCACCACCGCGTGGGCTGTAACCAAAGGGTTTGTTTTCGCCCATGCCGGATGGGTGCTCTGGGGCGAAGATCGCGCCGAGCCGAAGCGCTACGCGCCAGACCTCCTGAAAGACCGTGACATGGCAGCGATCTCGCGGCATTTCCGTGAGCTGGCGGCGTTCTCTCTCCTCGCGCCTGCGATCATCGGTGGACTGTGGGACATGTCGTGGCACGGTGCCGCGACCGGGTTCTTCTGGGGGACGCTGGTGCGCATCGCCCTGATGCACCACGTCACGTTCTCGATCAACTCGATCTGCCACGTCACCGGCAACAAGCCCTTCGAGGCGCGCGACCGATCGGGGAACGTCTGGTGGCTTGCCATCCTGAGTCAGGGCGAGTCATGGCACAACCTCCACCACGCCGATCCCACGTGCGCACGCCACGGCGTGCTCAAGGGGCAGATCGACATCAACGCCTGGCTCATCAGACGATTCGACGGCTTGGCTGGGCCCATGACGTCAAATGGCCAGACCAGGAGCGTCTCCAGAAGAAGCGCACCCAGGTCGCGCAGCCCGGGTACCATCGAGCTAGGTGAGGGGTGGAGAGGCGCCGCGTCCTTGACGACTGCCGGAATAGGCGCGTTCGCACAGGGCCAGCCGTCCGACCTCAATCCAGACAGCGGTCTCGCCGCTGATGTTCAAGGTGAAGCTGGGCGGTACGGAATCCTCCAGCTCGTGCCAACAGCCCGTTGCTGCAGAATCCGCACGACCGCGTCGGCGACGTCGTCGGCGTGCACCATCGGGATCGTCAACCCACCAGGCATCGGCAACACCGGAACCGCGCCAATGGCGCCGGCCGGCAGCAGCACCGGCATCGCGTAGCGCAACAACGCGCTGCCCGCCGAACGCTGCCCAATGATCCCCGGCCGCACCCGGCCGACCGCCGTACCATTCGAGGTCCGTTCGAAAGAGTCCAGCAGTTTCTCCGCTGCGGCCATGTGACGGCTGTACGCCGAACTCGACACACCCGTGACCGGCCAATCCTCACCGACCGCTTCGGCGTCACGTTTGGGCGAGTACGCCCCCACCGACGACATGTGCACCACCTGCCCGACACCTGCCGAGTTACACGCGTCCAGGACCCGGCCCCAGGTACCGGACCCGGTGTGACGGCTGAAACGCCCACGCCAGATCGACCACGCGTCCGTGCCACGGAACACCTCTTGTAACCGGTGACCAACTGTAGGGCGAGCGAGCAATCGATGCCCACTCGGGTCCGTTGACCGCGCAGTGGTCGGGTGTCCGTCGTGCCAGCGCGACGATGTCGTATTTCCCTGCCACCCGCAAGCGATGGATCAGAGCGCTCCCCATGTTTCCGCGGGCGCCGGTGACGACGACTCGCATGGTGCTCCCGGAGTTCGAGCTGGGCAACGGACGGGTCACCGGCCGCCCCGGGTTTGCTTCCGGTCGGGGCGGCCGCGAGTGCTACTTGGAACTCTTCTTCGCCTTGGCCTGTGCCTTGCCCTTGATGGTCCCTTTGAGGTCCTGGACCCTGGAGTACGTGCCGAACAGGGCCGGGTCGGGTGCCGGCGCGGTTCCGGGCCGCCCAACGGTTCGGGATCGATCAGGTACTCCAAGGGATCCTCGCCCTTGGTCCAGCCACCGTTCTTGCCATCGGTCCCGTCGGACAGCCGCCAGATCGTGTGGTTGTGGTTCTGGTCCTCTTCGTCGAACAGCGCGTTCGGCACGATCGGGCCCTCCAGACCGTCGGCCTCCAGCTCCTCGATCGCCTTCAGCCACTGCTTCTGATGCACCGTGTCGCGCGCCAGGTTGAACTGCAGCATCGCCTTCACACCGGGGTCATCAGTCATGTTGTACAGCCGGGCGGTCTGCAACCGGCCCTGCGCCTCGGCGGCCGCGTTGGCGCGGAAATCGGCCAACAGGTTGCCGCTGGCCACGATGTAGGCGCCGTTCCACGGCACACCCTGGCTGTTCGCGGGCAGCGCCCCGCCGCCCGCGACGATCGCCTGCTGAGGATCCATTCCGCCGAGTACTGCGGCCATCACCGGGTCCTTCACCGCCTCGGCGGTCATCGTCGCCGGGGCACCCTTCGAGAAGCCGCGCGACCATCGTCGCCAGCATCTCCACGTGACCGATCTCCTCGGTCGCGGTGTCCATGATCAGATCCTTGTACTTGCCTTCGATGCGGCAATTCCAGCCCTGGAACAGGTACTGCATCGTCACGGTCATCTCACCGTACGCCCCGCCGATCAGCTCCTGCAACTTCCGCGCGTACAACGCGTCAGGCTTCTCGGGCTTCGCCTCGAACTGCAACCGCTTCGTATGACGGAACATAAGGTTCCTTTCCTTGAACGCTTCTGGTGAGTCTCGTGCTTCGCCGATGGGAACGGGAGGTACCCCGCCCGGTCACCAACAAACGGGCGGCTCCACGTGTTTTCACGTGCACGGGTCAAGGCTTGAGTAGCACCTGCATAGCGCCGTCCTGCTTCGGCTGGAACATCTCGTACACCGCGGGCGATGACTGTGCTGCCGATTCAGCGGAGTGATGGATCGTGCCGTTCGGCTCACGCTCGAGAACTCGGAGACGCCGATCTGGTGCCGGAGTACTTCGGCGACGTCTACGGCCCCTACGAGACCGGCCCAATCTGGCTCCGGCTACCAGCCTCAGCGGCTTCTTCGGTAGTCACCCTGAACGTCTCCGACCAACTGCGGCAGCCTCGGTCAGGTCGGATA
>CAVYBR010000008.1:0-244540 GCA_963766765.1 uncultured Actinomycetota bacterium | reverse complement strand
CGCGGCGATCAGCGGAGCCGCCGCGGCCAGGGCGGTGCCGGGCAGTCCGAGGTCGTAGTCCTCCCAGGTGAGGTGCACGAAGTCGAGGTCGAGGTCGGTGGCGGCCGAGCGGACGCCGACCCGGCGTCGACGCTGCCGGTCGCGACGGCGAGGGCGACCTCCAGGTGGGTGCCGACTCGGGCCCGCGCAACGCATCGGGGTCGACGCCGGCCGCGACGCGAGCGCGGTCGAGCAGGACCCGCGTCCCGGTGCCGGGACCGCGCAGCGCGACCCGACAGCCCGTCAGATCGCGGACCGTCCCGGATCCCGGCCGGGTTGCCCGGCACCACGAGCAGCCCTTGCTCCCGCCGCCACAGGTGCACCAGGTGCGGGCGCCGGCCGCGCAGCAGCCGCCGCGCGAACGGAGCGTTGTACGCCGCCGCTGTGGTGCAGGAGGTGGATCGCGGCGCCGTCCGCGCGACCCCGCCGCACCGCGCTCAGCCCGGCGGAAGCTGCCTCGGCCGGCACGCGGCATCCAGCTCCGGCACGAGCCGCGGCCCGACCGGTCGAGGGCGGGGTCGTCGCTGCCGGCCAGCCGGAGCTCGCTCGGCGTGCAGGAACGGCGGGCGGCGAGGCGGCGTCGGCGGCCACCCGGGCGCGTCGCCGCTCGGTCGAGCTCAGCACCCCGGCCTCGGCAACGCGCGCTGCGCCCGGCTGACCGTGATGCGGCGGTGTCACCACTGCCTGGGCGAGCTCCCGGACGCCGGGCAGCTCGTCACCGGGCGCCAGGTCGCCGCGCTGATCCGGCGGGCCAGATCGTCGCAGATCTCGCCGGTATCCGGCTCACGCCGCGACACCCTAGGGTTGCACCGTTCTGCACTGAGCACAGAAAGGAGCAGCGATGCGTCGAGCCGCGTCTGTGCTGGCGGCCGTCGCTGTCTCGTCCTGCGGGTGCGGCGGATGGCGCCGGAGCCGGCCCCTCGGCGGAGAAGTCGCTGATCCTCGCCACGACCACCAGCACCCAGGACTCCGGCCTGCTCGACGAGCTGCTGCCGGCGTTCACGCGGGACACCGGCTGGAAGGTCAAGACCGCTCGCGGTCGGCAGCGGCCAGGCCATCGAGCTCGGCCGGCGCGGCGAGGCCGACGTCCTGCTCGTGCACTCCCCGGCCGCCGAGGAGGACTTCGTCGCCGAGGGCACGGCCGGGCGGCGGCGGCTGGTGATGCACAACGACTTCGTGCTCGTCGGGCCCGGCGACGACCCCGCCGGGATCGAGGCGCTGGACGGCGCCGCGGCACTTCGAGAAGATCGCGGCAACGCAGGCGTCGTTCGTGTCCCGCGGCGACGACTCCGGGACCCACGCCAAGGAGAAGGCCCTGTGGGCGCAAGGCCGGCGTCGACGCCGGCGGGGAGCCTGGTACCAGTCCACCGGTCAGGGCATGGGCGCGACGTTGCGGGTCGCCGAGCGAGAAGGACGGCTACACCCTCTCGGACCGCGCGACCTACCTGGCCCAGCGCGACACGCTCGACGCTCGGACGTGCTCGGCGAGGGCGACCCCGACCTGCTCAACGTCTACCACGTGATCGAGATGACCGACGAAGGCCGGCGAGCGGGTGCGCCCGACGGCGCCGCCGGCGTTCGCCGACTGGGTCGTCGCCGCCGCCGGCGCAGCAGCTGATCGGCGAGTTCGGACGGCAGAAGTACGGGCAGCCGCTGTTCACCCCGGACGCCGGAAGGACGAGGCCTCGCTCGGCAGCTGACGCGGCGCAACGGCCGTGGACGTCCTGCTGCGACGGGTTCGCCGACGCGCTGCGCCTGCTGCTCACCGGCGACGAGGACGCCTGGTCGATCACCGCGCTGACGCTGCGGGTCTCGTTCACCGCGACCGCGTCGCGCTGTGCATCGGCGTCCCGCTGGCGCCGCGCTGGCGCTGGGCCGGTTCCCCGGCGGCGGATCGCTGCTCGCGGTGGCGAACACCGGCATGGGCCTGCCGCCGGTCGTGGTCGGCCTGTTCGTCACCGTGCTGCTGTGGCGCAGCGGCCCGCTGGGCGGTCTCGGCCTGCTCTACACACCCGACCGCGATGATCCTCGCCCAGGCCGCGATCGCGACGCCCGATCGTCGCCGCGCTGATGGCCGCGGCGCTGCAGCAGGTCGACCCCGACTTCCTGGTGCAGATGCGCGGCGCTCGGCGCGACCCGCGCGCGCGCGCTGCGGCGCTGCTGGCCGAGGCCCGGCTGCCGCTGCTCGCCGCCGCGATGGCCGGCTTCGGCGCGGTCGTCAGCGAGGTCGGCGCGGCCCAGATGGTCGGCGGCAACATCGCAGGGCGAGACCCGGGTGCTGACCACCGCGGCGGTGCTCGCCACCAGCCGCGGCCAGTTCGCGCTGGCGATCGCCTTCGGGCTGGTCCTGCTGGCGATCGCGTTCGCCGTCAACCTCGTGCGACGCTCGCCCAGCAGCGCGGGCCCGACCGGCGCTGACGGACGCGGATCGGCTGCCGCGACCTGCGGGTGCACGCCGGCGAGCCGGCGCTGCTCCACGTCGACGACCTCGATGTCCCCGCCGGCGAGACGCTGGCCGTGCTCGGGCCCAACGGCGCCGGCAAGTCGACGCTGCTGCGCGCGCTCGGCCCGCCTCGAGCCGTCACCACGTTGACGGGCAGTGCTGCTCGACGGCGCGCCGGCCACGCCGGCCGGCTGCGCGCGCGCGGTCGCCGCCGTGCTGCAGCGCCCGGTCCTGCGGCGCGGCACCGTGCTCGCCAACGCCGCGGGCGGCCTGCGGTTCCGCGGACGCCCGCGGCCGCAGGCCCGCGAGCGCGCCCGCCGTGGCTCGACGCGCTCGGCGTCGACGCACCTGGCCGGCCGGGACGCGCGGACCCTGTCCGGCGGCGAGGCGCAGCGCGTCGGCATCGCCCGCGCGCTGGCCGTCGAACCGCGGGTGCTGCTGCTCGACGAACCCTTCGCCGGGCTCGACGCCACCACCCGCGCCGACCTGATCGCCGACCTGCGGGCCGCGCTCGACCGGCTCGACGGCGGCCGTCGTGCTCGTCACCCACGACCGGCGACGAGGCCGCACGCCCTGGCCGCCCGCACCGCGCTGCTCATCGCCGGCCGGCTCCGCCAGCTCGGCGCCACCGGCGCACGTCCTCGACGCGCCCGGCCGACGCTCGACTCCGCCGCCCTGCTCGGCTGCACCACCCACCTCCCGCCCGCGCTCGACCGGGCGCGGACACGCTCCTCGTGGCCCGGCCCGAACGCTGCCGGCTGCCTGCGCGGCCGGCGCGCGCCGTCCGCCCGACGCGTCGCCGTGCCCGGGCACCGTGCGCCGGGTCGTCCCGCTCGGCGGCACCACCCGGATCGACGTCGACACCGCCGCGGGGCCGTCGCCGTCCTGACCACCGCCGAGGTCACGGCCGCGCCCGGCGACCGGTCCGCGTCGCCGTCGACGCCCGGGACAGCCCCAGATGCCCGTGTCCGGGCTAGGGTGGTGTTCCGCAGGTCACAGGTGATATCCAGGTGGTAGTCACGCCCGCGACAGAGGAACCGCCGGTCGCCCCATCCGCACAGTGGCGTGACGATCGACGGCCAGAGGGTCGACCGTCCCCGAGGGGACGACGATCCGCGACGCGGCGAAGCGGATCGGGATCGCCATTCCGGTCCTCTGCCACGACGAGCGCTGCGCCCGGTCGGGGTCTGCCGGATGTGTGTGGTCGACGTGGGCGCCCGCGTGCTCGCGGCCTCGTGCGTGCGGCCGGGCGAGCCGAACATGGAGGTGGTCGACCGCCAGCGAGAAGGTGCAGCGCAGCGGGCGATGCTCACCGACTGCTGATGTCCGATCAGCCCCGCGCTCCGGTCCCGAAAGACAACCACCGGCGACAACGTGCTGCACGCCTCGCGCGACGCCTTCGGCGGCGCCGACCCCGCTCCCCCGCGGCAAGGGGCGGCCGCTACCGACCCGTCCGAAGGTGATCGACGTCAACCACCAGGCCTGCATCCTCTGCGATCGCTGCATCCGCGGCTGCGACGAGATCCAGAACAACGACGTCATCGGCCGCACCGGCAAGGGCTACGCCTCGCGCATCACCTTCGATCTGGACGCGCCCATGGGCGACAGCACCTGCGTCTCGTGCGGCGAATGCATGGCCGTTGCCCCACCGGGGCGCTGGTCAACAAAGCCATCCGCGGCTCCCGATCCGCCCGCGCGCGGAGCTCGACGCAGGTGCCAGCGTGTGCCCCTATTGCGGCGTCGGCTGCAGCCTCACCTACTACGTCGACCGGAGCGCCACAAGATCTTCTACGCCGACGGCCGCGCCAGCCCGGTCGCAGAGCGGCTCTGCGTCAAGGGGCGCTACGGCTTCGACTACGCGATGTACCCGCAGCGCCTGACCGTGCCGCTGATCCGCGACCGACGCTTACCCGAAGGGCGCCCTGTCCCCGCAGGTCGGCGAGAGCGAGCGACCGGGCCGGTGACGGGGGAACGGCGGGACGGGCCGCAAAGGCGGGCGCCGGCAAGGACGCGGCGCCGGCGCTGGTCCGCTATGAAGACGTGCATCCCGCCTTCCGCGAGGCGACCTGGGACGAGGCGCTCGACCTGGTCGCCGCCGATTCAATGCCATCAAGCCGGAGCACGGCCCGGGCGCCCTCGCCGGGTTCGGCTCCGCGAAATGCTCCATCGAGGAGGCGTACGTCTTCCAGAAGCTCGTCCGCACCGTCTTCGGCACCAACAACGTCGACCACTGCACGCGCCTCTGCCACGCCTCGTCGGTCGCCGCGCTGCTCGAGACCATCGGCTCGGGCGCGGTCACCAACACCTTCGCCGGCATCGCCGACAGCGACGTCGCGCTCCTCGCCGGCACCAACACGACCTCGAACCACCCGGTCGCCGCTAGTTCTTCAAGAACGCCGCCGCCCGCGGCTCAAGCTGATCTTCATCGATCCGCGGCGCCCCGGTCGCCCGCCACGCCGGCGTCTACGCGCGGCTCAAGCCCGGCACCGACGTCGCCTTCTACAACGCGATGATGCACGACATCATCCGGCTCGGGCTCTTCAACGAGGCCTACGTCGCGAACCGCGCGTCGAGTTTCGACGCGCTGGCCCGCACCGTCGCCGACTACCCGCCGGAGACCTCCGCGAAGATCTCCGGCGTCTCCGCGGATACCATTGGCGATATCGCCCGCACCTGGGGCGGGGCGGGCGGCGCGGACGTTCTGGGGGATGGGGATCTCCCAGCACACCACGGCACCGACAACGCCCGCTGCCTGATCTCGCTCTGCCTGCTCACCGGCAACTGCGGGCGCCCGGGCACCGGGCTGCACCCGCTGCGCGGGCAGAACAACGTGCAGGGCGCGAGCGACGCGGGGCTCATTCCAATGATGTACCCGGACTACCAGCGCGTCGCGAACCCCGCCATTCGCGCAAAGTTCGAGGCGGCGTGGGGCGTCGCGCTCGACCCACCCGCGGGCTCACCGTCACCGAGATCACCAAGGGGGCGCTCCAGGGCAGCGACCGAGGGCATGTATTGCCTGGGCGAGAACCCGTTCCTCTCCGACCCGAACATCAACAAGGTGAGAAAAGCCCTGGAGGAGCTGGATTTCCTGGTGGCGCAGGACATCTTCCTCACCGAGACGGCCGAGTTCGCCGACGTGATCCTGCCGGCGACCTCGTACCTGGAGAAGACCGGCACTATACAAACACCGATCGCCGGGTGCAGATCGGCCGGCCCGCGCTGCGCCCGCCGGGCCAGGCCCGCCTCGACTGGGAGATTGTCTGCGAGGCTCGCCCCGGATGGGCTACCCCAGCATACGCGGCTCGGCGAGATCTTCGACGAGTTCGTGGCGCTGACCGCGTACCAGGGCCTCGACTACGACAACCTGGGGCTCACCGGCAGGCTATGGCCGGCGCCGACCGCGGAGCCCCGACGGCATCGATCCTCATTTCGACGAGCGGTTCCTCACCGGCGACGGGCGGGGCCAGCTCGTGCCCGCGAGTTTCTGCCGCGCCAAGGAGCTGCCCGACGCGGAGTACCCGTTCGTGCTCAACACCGGCCGGCTGCTCGAGCACTGGCACACCGGCACGATGACCCGCCGGTCGTACGCGCTCGACGCCATCTCGCCGGTCGCCGAGGTCTATGCACCCCGAGGACGCCGCGACCGCGGCCTCGCGCACGGCGATTTGGTCCGGGTATCGTCGCGGCGCGGGACATCGAGCTGCGGGTGCGCGTCTCGCACCGCGAGCCGCTGGGAACTGTTCATCCCCTTCCATTTCCGCGAGGCCGCGGCGAACGTCCTCACCATCGACGCCATCGACCCCATCGGGAAGATCCCCGAGTTCAAGTACTGCGCGGTGAAGGTCGAGCCGCCGGGGGTGCGAGGAGCGTGACTCCTTAGAGCTTTGACGGCCGCGCCGTTTTTTCGGAGGTCCGGGGCCGGCGGGTGCCGGGTGTGGAGGACGCGGGCCGGGAAGTTCCCGGGCCGTCGCTGATCCCGGCGCTGAACGCGATCCAGGCCCGGCTGGGGTGGCTGCCGCGGGCGGAGCTCGAGGAGCTCGCCCGCGACACCCGCCGCCCGCGGTACTACGAGATCGAGGGCCTGATCTCGTTCTACCCGCACTTCCGCACCGAGCCGCCGGCCAAGGTGGCCCTGCACGTCTGCCACGACCTGCCGTGCTTCCTGCGCGACGGCGACGCCCGGCTGGCCGAGCTGCGCGAGCGCTACGGGGACGACGCCGAGGTCGAGCTGGTCGAGGTGTCCTGCCTCGGCCGCTGCGACGTCGCGCCCGGCGGTGGCGGTGAACGAGCGGCCGGCGTCGGTCGAGAGAGGCCGACGCGCTCGTGGCCGGCGCGCGGTCCCCAGCGACGTAATCGGCGCTGCGCCGGCGAAACGAAGCGCACCGAACCCCTGGCCCAACGACCCCTACCCGGCCGGGTCGGGGGTCGCCGAGCGCTACGCCACCCCTGCGCGCGCTGCTGGCCGGCGAGCTCGACGCGGACACGATCACGCAGACCCTGAAGGACGCCGGGCTGCGCGGGATGGGCGGCGCCGGGTTCCCCACCGGGCAGAAGTGGCAGCTGGTCCGCGGGCACCCAGCCCGGCGACGTCAAGTACGTCTATCTGCAACGCCGACGAGTCCGAGCCCGGCACGTTCAAGGACCGGCAGATCCTGGCCCACCCAGCCGCACCTGGTGCTGGAGGGGCTGCTGCTGGGCATGGCCGTCGTGGGCGCCGAGCAGGGCTGGGTGTTCATCCGCGCCCTGGCCGCTGTGCACGTCGTGCCCAGGGCCTGGGCGGAGAACGTGCCGGGAGCCCCCGCCGACATCGACTGGGACTCCACGCTGGGCTTTCGTCACCACATCTGGGGTCTCGGGTTGGGTGTGGCCGAGGCCATGGACACCGCCCAACGCGGCATGGGGATGGATTGGTCGGCTACCAAAGAACTGATCCGGAGAAGTGCGAACGAAGCCGTTGCCGTCGATGGCCGCATCGCCGCCGGGGCCGGGACCGACCACGTGTCATCGCATCTCGCCGATCTCGGCGACATCCAGGACGCCTATGAAGAGCAGCTTGCCTTCGTCGAGGGCACGGGTGCCCAACCGGTCATCATGGCCAGCCGTCAGTTGGCAGCTGCGGCTGTCCGACCCGACGATTACCTGACGGTCTATGGCCGACTGCTGTCCCAGTGCCGGGAGCCGGTGATCCTGCATTGGCTCGGGCCGATGTTCGATCCGGCTCTTTCGGGCTATTGGGGCGCTACGGACCTCGAGCAGGCGAGTCTGACCGTGCTCGCCCTCATCGCCGCACATCCCGACAAGGTCGACGGCATCAAGATCTCCGTGCTGGACCCGGAGGTGGAGGAACGGGTCCGTGCATCGCTGCCCGTCGGCGTGCGCACCTACACCGGCGATGACTTCCATTATCCGGAACTCATCTTGGGCAACGGGGACCGCCACAGCGACGCGCTGTTGGGCATCTTCGCCGCCATAGCCCAGTCGCCGCGCGAGCACTGCGAGCCCTCGATGACGGCGACACCACGACCTACAGGCAGATGCTGGAGCCCACGGTGCCACTTGCCCGACACCTGTTCTGCGCACCGACTCCCTACTACAAGACCGGGATCGCGTTCCTTGCCTGGCTTTCTGGGCACCAGCCAGGATTCAGCATGGTGGGTGGGATGCAGAACGGGCGCAGCCTGGCACACCTGCTCAAAGCCAAGGAGCTGGCCGATCGTGCGGACGTGCTCCCGGACCCCGAGCTTGCCGCGCATCGAATGAAGCAATTCCTCGCCGTTCACGGCGTCGGCTGATGAGCTTTGATGTCCCGTCCGGACAGACGGCAGTCATCGCAACGCCGCGAGCCGGTGATGCCCGCTTGGGGAGGCTGTCCCTCAACCAGAAGACAACAGATGCCTGGCCCCTGCCTGAGCTGGTTCATGCCTGCGCAGAGGCCGGTCTCCGGTCGATCGGGTTGTGGCGGGAACCGGTACAGGAACTCGGGATAGCCAAGACCGGCCGACTGGTTCGCAGCGCCGGACTGCGGGTCTCGTCCCTGTGCCGGGGCGGCTTTCTCACCTCGGTGGCGGTGACCGAACGCCAGGCCGCCCTGGACAACAACCGCAGGGCCATCGACGAGTCCGCCGAGCTCGGGGCGGCCTGCCTGGTGATGGTCGTCGGCGGCCTTCCAGCTGGCGACCGTGACCTTCGCGGAGCTCGCCAACGGATGGTCGACGGACTAGGAGCGCTCGTGCCGTACGCGCGGGCCGCCGGAGTGCGGTTGGGACTCGAGCCCATGCATCCGATATATGCCGCAGACCGTGGAGTGCTGTCGACACTGAAGCAAGCATTGGACGTCGCCGAGTTGTTCGCGGAGCAGGACGTGGGGGTGGTGATTGACACCTTTCACGTCTGGTGGGATCCGGACCTACCCGCGCAAATCGATCGAGCGGATGCCCGAATCTGCGGCTTCCAGGTCGGGGACTGGATCACCCCGCTCCCGTCAGATGCCCTTCTGGCCAGAGGAATGATGGGTGACGGCCACATCGACATTCCCTCGATCCGGAGGATGGTCGAAGCCACGGTCTACTCGGGCGACATCGAAGTGGAGATCTTCAGTCGCGCAGTCTGGAACGCTCCTCCACAAACCGTCCTGGAAACAGTCATGCGCAGGTACGTGACTCACGTGCTCGACCCCTCTGGCCAGTCATGACTCCCGCGCGGGTCAGCGCGCACCCCGTACTGGGGGATGACCGCCCCCACCCCGCGGTTCTCGTCCTCCCGGGAGGCGGCTATGGCAAACACGCCGACCACGAAGCCGAGCCGGTCGCAGCGTGGCTCAATGGACTCGGCTTCCACTGCCTGATTCTTCGCTATCGAGTTGCTCCACACCGCTTTCCTTCAGCCCTCGAGGATGCCCAGGCGGCCATGCGTCAGGTCCGCGCCGGGACCACTGCCTTCTCCATCGACCCGGACAGGGTAGGAGTGATCGGGTTCTCGGCCGGTGGTCATCTGGCGGCGGCGGTCTGCAATGGGTCGACGGCTGGGACCCGACCTGACTTCGCCGTCCTCGGCTATCCGGTGATCTCCTTCGGACGCAATGCTCACCAGGGTTCGGTCGAAAATTTGCTGGGCCCAGACTCCGACCCCGCGGGGCGGCGCAGCCAGTCAATGGAGAGCCTGGTGAGCTCTCACACGCCGCCAACATTCCTGTGGCACACGGCCAATGACCCGTCGGTTCACGTGTCCCACTCGCTCCGCTATGCGGCTGCGCTGGCGAAGGCGGAGGTGCCCTTCGAGCTGCATGTCTTCCCGCATGGCCGCCGACACGGCCTCGGCTTGGCTCTCGGGGAGCCTGGTGTCGGACAGTGGACACGGCTGTGCGAGGACTGGCTCACCGCCGGCGGCTGGACTCGTTCCGGTAGCGCTGGACAGGCCACAAGATGTATCGCCACGCCGCAGAGCGCCGGGACTGCAATCGCCAAGCTACTCAGCGCAATGGAGCGGTCCGGTCAGCCTGCGGATGGGAAGCACAACCCAGGCAGCTGAGCCCAACAGCTGAGGCCACTGGATGGCGCAGCAGCGGCGACGGAACGGCCGCCTACGTGCCGTGCCTCCGGCGTCATTGCGAGCACCAACACGTCGGCATTTCGCTTCTTCCCGGGCGCGCATACAGGCCTCAGGGTGGGACGCCTCCTGTGTTCTTCATCATCACTGGGTGCGAAACTAACGACACGTCTAGGCACGCGAAGATCATCTAAACCGTCAAACAGTCTTTTACCTGCGAGGGTGTTGACTAGGGCCAGTTTTCAAGACCGCCGCACTAGGCCACTATGCGAGCCCTCCATGCCGCTCGACTGACCGTCCACCAGCGGCAACGCCAATGTGCGACCTTACTGGTGCCGCCCGGCACCGCTGAGGATCCTTCCCCGCCGTCACGCCACAGGAGATGCCGACCGATGCCGCACCCGCTGCCCAAGGTCCGCCGCATGTTCGAGCTCATCGAGCCGATCGCCACCGTTTCCTTCTCCGACGTGGCGACCGAGTCGTTCCTGGCCCTCGGCATGCGCAACTACTGGGACGGATACTTCGCCGGCCGGGCAGCGCCGTTGGGGATGGCACCGGCCGAGGTGGTGCACGCGGTCTTCTACAACTTCGCCGATGGAGAGGTGGCGCGCCATATCCCGTGGGTTTGGGGAAAGACCACCCCGAAGGAGGCTCTCGCCGTGCGCGAACGGGGCAGCGCAGCCACTCTTCGACAGAAGATCGGGGAGCTCGCCGACTCCCCCGGTCTGGTGCGGCTTGCCGAGATCGCCACCCAAGCAGCGGTCAGCGCGCCGACCGAGGGCCGGGTGCTGTATGCCGGGCTCCGGGTGCTCGACGCTCCCCAGGAACCGGTGGCCAAGCTCTGGCACGCCGCGACGCTGCTGCGGGAGCATCGCGGGGACGGCCACAACACCGCCCTCGCCGCCCACGGCATCGGCGGCACCGAAGCCCACGTCCTGATCGCTCTCTCATTCGGGATGAAGGCGAAGGAGTTCGGCCGCACCCACCACCTGCCCGAAACACAGCTGGCCGGCGTCGTCGACCGGCTGCGTGGCCGCGGCCTCGTAAACCCCGCCGAAGAGTTGACCGACGCCGGCCGGGAGACCAGGGAGCAGATCGAGGCCCTCACCGACGAGCTGGCAGCACCGGCGTACGAGGTGCTCAGCGCCGACGAGCTCGACGAGCTCATCGCGGGGCTCGAGCCGATCGCCGCCGCGATAGAGGCTTTCGACGACTGAGCGGGCGGATCAGGTGACGGCTCGGTGCTCCGCTCATGACGTTCGGGTCTGCTCGGCCAACGCGACGATGATCCCTGCGGGGCCGCGGACGTAGCAGAGCCGGTAGCTGTCCTTGTACTGCACGACCTCTCCGACGAGTTCCGCGCCGTGGGCTCGCAGGCCGCCGACAGCGGCGTCGATGTCGTCGACGGCGAACATGATGCTGCGCAGGCCCAGCGTGTTCCCCAGCGCGTTCTCCGGCTCAGGGCTGACCGCCGCCGGGGAGTGGAACTTCGTCAACTCGAGCCGGCCGTGGCCGTCCGGGGTCCGCATCATCGCGATGGTCGACCCGGATGCCGATGAGTGCATTGACCCGGTCCACCTCAGGTCCTTCGATCGGCGCCTGGCCCTCCAACTCCATACCGAGTTGGGCAAAGAACGCAATGGCAGCGTCAAGGTCGTCGACGACGACGCTCACGTGGTCCATCCGCTGAATCGTCATGGTGTTCTCCTTCTTTGCGCGGGCCAGGTTTCAGGCGGGCTGACGCTCCTGCTGCTGCCGGATCAGTTCCTCGACCGCGCTCGGCAGCGTCGTCTCGAAGTCGATCAGCTTCGCCCACGTCGGAGTCACGACGATCCGGACCATGCTGTCGTAGAGCGCACGCACTCCCGCTTCCCACTCGACTCGTTGCTCGGGTGTCATCTTGTACGTGCCGCTCGCCTCGAGGTACTCGTCCGGGATGCCATCGACGACGTCGAGCTCGGCCCGACCGCGGATGAGAAGGATCTTGGGCGGGTGCACCTCGGTGTCGATCGTCAGGGCAACCATTGGGTTGACGCGGAGGCTCGGCAGCTTCGGCGCGTTCGTCGAGGTGCACATGACGATCTCGGAGCCGTTCCAGGTGAACCCGATCGGGATGTTGCGGGGGGTGCCGTCCTTGGCGACATAGGCCAGTCGGGTCAGGTCCCGGGCCAGCAGCTCCTGGCTGAGTGGCCGGTTCAGGACTTCGGTGATCTCGTTCGGACGCATGATGGCTCTCCTCCCTCGAGCGGCCCGACTGGCCGCTTACTGTCCCTGGGACGGAGCCACTGCCGCGATCTCGACATCCGGTGCCACAGATTTCTCGGCGCGCGCGGACACACCCCTCAACAGTCGAAGACCGACCAGCAGATCTCGTTGCGCATCCGCTGATCGTCCAGGACGAGTTCGCGAATCCCATCCGGCAGCTGTTCGCGCTGCCAACGGCACTCGAGGCGGCCGGCGCGCTCACCCTCCTCTCGAGGCGCCGCTGCACGTACGGCCTTGATCGCGTAGGCCGCGGCTCCCAGCTCGTGTGCAGCGACATGCGCCACGACTGCCGCCTGGCCGCAAGCAAATGCGGCGTGCCGAGCGGCTCCGCGCAACTCTCTGGCCGCAGCCATGGCATGGCCACCCGCCGCTCGGGACTCAGACATCCTGATCTCGCCGCGCGCCCATGCCCGAATCTGCTCGATCGCCTCGCGGGGTCGTGGGTCCGACGGCCGCACCGACTCGAAGAGGTGCAGAACGTGCTCCGCGCACGCCGCGGCCCACAAGGCCAGGAGTCGATGGTCGGCGTCCGTCAGCGTCCCCCACGGCGGACGGTGATGAAGCGGGGGTCGCGCTGTTTGGGGAGGATCACGGTGTCGGAGTCCCGTCGCGTGCATGGTGCGGTTGGTTTGCTTCTGCTCGGCGTGGTCAGTCGAGCATCGCCTCAAGCGTCACGAAGTCATAGCCCAAGTCACGCAGCGCTTGGATCACGCCTGGCAGTGCATCCGCGTCCAGCGTCGTACCGTCGTCGGGGTTGGCACCCAAGTGCATGAGCACGATCTCCCCCGGTTGGACGGCATCCAGGACCCGCTGCCGGACGATTTCGGCGGTGATTCCGCCGCTGGTTCCCCGCCATCCCAACGTGTCGACCGTCCATCTGATGCATGCGTAACCGTTGGCATTGACGGCCTGGATGACTTCCGGGGTCCGATCCCCGAACGGGAACCGGAAGAACGGCCTCGCGGTCGACCCCCCGGCGGCAGCGATGGCCGCTTCGACCTGGGCAAGATCTGCCCCGATCTCCTCGCTGGTCAGACCCGGAAACGCGTCGTGATGGTCACTGTGATTTCCGAACCGGTGCCCGCCCGCAGCGATTTGGCTGACCCGCTGCGGGAAGCTTCGCGCGAAGTCGCCGGTCATGAAGAACGTTGCCGGTCCTGGGCCGCTGCGAGCGTTGCCAGCACTGACTCCACGCCCGCATCGCTGCCGCCGCCGTCGAACGTGAGCGCGACGACCTTCTCGGTCGTCTGGATTCGCTCCCAGTCGGTGCCCGACAACGTGGGAGGCAGATCCGTGCGGGGCGCCACCGACTCAGTGGTCGCAGCGGGCGAGGTCGGCGCCGCGGTGGTGCTCGAGGTGCGGGCGGGCGTCGTTTCGCCGGTGGTGCCGACGGACGAGTCAGGCGACGCGGCGCTGCAGCCCGCGAGTGCCGAAGCGGCCAGCAGCACTGCCGCCGCCGTGAATCCCAGCGTGGCTCGCGTCCCCGCGCCCATGCGGCCTGCCCCGATCACGCTGCAACGGTACGGCCGTACGTCTTCCGAGGGGGCTGGACGCCTCGACACTGCGTCATGAAAGGTGGGCTGCTCAGGGAAGCGTGCTCTGCACACCACCCTGCGCACTGATTTCGGCTATTGGGAGGTGCGAACCACGGTTCAGCAATCCGACAAGCACGGTCCGCTAAAAGACGAACACCTGGCTCATCAGGTACGCGGCCTGGTGCAGGGCGGACACCCGACGCACGCGGAGGAGTGGCGTGATCCGAGTTGCCTTTCCGGGAACCCGTGCGGAGTTGCTGGCCTCGGCCGAGCAGCATCAAGCGACCGACCACGTCCGCGAACTGCTGAGTCGGCTACCCGAGGGCCGGTTCACCAACGTGCAGGAAGTCGTACGGGCCCTCGGGATCGGGATCGAGGAAAAGCGGGTGTGGAACTGCGTGGGCATCGGCGGTACGTGCTGTGTGATGCTGGACCGCGTGATGTTGGATGACCTCGTTCGGCTGCGTCGGGCCCGAGACCAGATGGACCGTGACTACGCGAAGCCGCTGGACGTTCCGGCCCTGGCCCGCACCGCTCTCATGTCGCCGGGCCACTTCTCCCGCAGCTTCCGCGCAGCCTTCGGGGAGACGGCGTACAGCTATCTCATGACGCGCCGGATCGAGCGGGCCAAGGCGCTGCTGCGGCGCGGTGACCTAACGGTGACGGATGTCTGCTTCGCGGTCGGATGCAATTCGCTGGGATCGTTCAGCTCACGGTTCACGGAACTGGTCGGCGAGAGCCCGAGTTCCTACCGCGCCCGCAGTCATGACGACGGCGCCAACATCCCCGCCTGCATAGCCAAGATGTACACGCGACCGGTCAGGAATGGAGAAGCCAAGCCCGCTCCCCGGCCCGTAGCGTAAATCGCATGGACATCAACCTTTCAACGTGCTTCATCGCAGTCGACGACCATGACAAGGCCCTCGCCTTCTACCGGGACGTGCTCGGCCTCGAGGTGCGCAACGACGTGGCGTTTGAGGGGATGCGCTGGGTGACCGTCGGAGCGCCGTCACAGCCAGATGTGGACATCGTTCTCGAGCCGCCGCTCGCCGACCCGAACGCCTCGGCCGCCGACAAGAAGGCCATGGCAGAACTACTGGCCAAAGGCCTCCTGCGCGCGGTCATCTTCAAGACCGACGACGTCGATGCTGTCTTCGAGCGCATCCGCGTCGCGGGCGCCGAGGTCATTCAAGAGCCGATCGACCAGCCCTACGGTGTCCGCGACTGCGCCTTCCGGGACCCGTCCGGCAACATGCTGAGGTTCAACCAGCCTCGCGCACAGTAGCTCCGCCGCCTGCTCAGAGGCGCTCACACACTGTTCTCGCGATCGAGCCCTTCCAGGATCAGGTCGAGGACGAATTCGAACACCCCGTCTTCGGTGGATTCGCCGAGATGTTGCATGACGTGCTCGGCGAGATAGGGAAACTCGTCGCGAGGGATCTCCAGGAGCAGGTCCGCCGCTGCTTGGCCGGTTTCGGCCTCGTTGAGCGGCAGGGCGAGTTCCTGGAGAGCGAAACCCAGGATGTGCGTGTTCAGAGCGTGGGACCCCCGATGGGCCAGCTCCTTGGACAGGCCAGCATCCCGAAGACATCGAAGCAGCGACTCTGCGTACTGCAACCTCGCTGACCCGGGCCAGGTACCCGACCAGAGCAGGCACGCCCAAGGATGACTGAGGAGAACGCCTCGGGCCGAGATTGCGCTGCGGCGCATGGCTGCCTTCCAGTCACCGCCTTCGGCCGGCCGTGCAATCTCGCTAGCTACGAGGTCGACCATGCCGTTGAGCAGGGCCCGCTTGTTGGCCACATGGTTGTAGAGCGACATCACCTCGAAGCCGAGTTCGCGGGCGAGCTTGCGCATGCTGAGCGAGTCGATCCCGCGCTCGTCGGCGAGCGCGATGGCGGCTCGCAGCACGCGTTCACTGGTCAAGGGAAGCCGTGGCCGGGCACTGCTCGCGGCCATTCGGGCTCCTCCCTTACGTACGTACAGTGTACGCATAACGTGACGAGCTCGCACCGGTCATCGACCGGACCTACGCATTGAGCGAGACCCCGACGCGCTGCGGTACCTGGAGCAGGGGCACGTGCGCGGCAAGCTCGTCATCAGCATCACCTCGTAACCCGAGTTGAGCGCCACGAGGCGGGGTACCGGTGGAAGTCTGTTCACGCACACAGAGGAGGAGCCAGGGATGGCCGAGCGCGAGGTAACGATCGGTTCGCGGGTCGGACTACACGCTCGGCCGGCAGCGCTGTTCGTCAAGGCGGCGACCGAGCAGAGCATGCCGGTGATGATCGCCAAGCCGGGTGGGAAGCCGGTGAATGCCCGCAGCATGTTGGCCGTACTCGCGCTCGACGCCAAGGGTGGGGAGACGGTCGTGTTGTCCGCTGACGGCGATGGTTCCGAGGGGGCGCTGGACACCTTGGTCGAATTGCTGGTCCAGGATCTCGACCCGCCGGAGAGCACGGATGCCTAGCCCAGCAACCGATCTGCAAGGACTCGGGGTCAGCCCAGGTATGGCTGGTGGCCCGCTGCACCGGATAGCGGCCCCGATGCCGCTACCCGACGACGTCCCGTCGGTCGACGACCCGGCCGCGGAGGTGCAGCGGGCTCAGCAGGCACTTGAAGCAGTGGCCGCCGAACTGTCCCGGCGGGCCGATGCCGCCGACGAGACCGCGGCCGAGGTGTTGCGGGCCGAGGCGATGATCGCCACCGACCCGACCCTGATCGAAGCGATCGAATCACGGGTGGCCGATGGGCGACCCGCGCCATGGGCGGTGACTGACGCGATCGCCGAACAGCGGACCGTCTTCGAGTCGCTCGGCGGCTACATGGCCGAGCGCGTGGCCGACCTGGAGGACATCAGAGACCGAGCTGTTGCTGTGCTGTTGGACGTACCTATGCCGGGCCTGCCAGAAGTCGGGCATCCGTTCGTTCTCGCGGCCGAGGATCTCGCCCCCGCTGACACTGCCCTGCTCGACCCGCGGCTGGTGCTCGGCCTGGTCACCCGTCGCGGTGGCCCGACCAGCCACACCGCGATCCTCGCCAAGGCGCTGGGGTTGCCCGCGGTCGTCGCATGCGACGGGATCCTCGACGTCCCCGATGGAACGTCGGTCACCGTGGACGGCTCGACCGGTGCGGTGCGGACGGTGACTGCTGAGGAGGCGCGAACCGTCCAGGAACAGGCAGAACAACAGCGGCTGCTGCTCGAGAAGACCTCCGGCCCGGGCCGCACCTCAGATGGACGCCCGATCAAGCTCATTCTCAACGTCGGCTCGGCTGCCGACCTCGCCGACGTACCGGAGGGTGACTTCGAGGGAGTCGGGCTCTTCCGTACGGAGTTCCTCTACCTCGGCCGTACCGACGCACCCTCCGTCGAGGCCCAACGGGACGCCTACGCCGAACTCTTCACCGCCATGGGTGGACGCAAGGTGGTCCTGCGCACCCTGGACGCCGGCGCGGACAAGCCGTTGCCCTTCCTCGAACTCGATCCCGAAGCCAACCCTGCGCTCGGCATCCGGGGGCTGCGGGTCGCGCGAAACCGACCGGACATCCTCGAGGGCCAGCTCGCTGCGGCTGCCGAGGCGGCCAAGGCAGCCGGCGCGGACGTCTGGGTGATGGCGCCAATGGTCGCCACCCGCACCGAGGCTGCGGAGTTCGCGGCCAAGGTGCACGAGCACGGCTTGCCGATGGCCGGCGTCATGGTCGAGGTGCCGTCGGCCGCTCTGCAGGCTGCGCGGCTCCTGGAGGTCGTGGACTTCCTGAGCATCGGTACGAACGACCTGAGCCAATACACCCTTGCCACGGACCGGATGTGCGGTGAACTTGCCGACCTGCTCGACCCCTGGCAGCCCGCTCTCCTGCAGTTGATCGCCGGATGCGCTGCGGCGGGCCGCGCCGTCGACAAGCCGGTGAGCATCTGCGGGGAATCGGCAAGTGATCCGCTGCTCGCGTTGGTGTTCACGGGAATGGGCGTCACGAGCCTGTCGATGTCGGCCCGCTCTGTTCCTGCGGTTCGGGCCAGCCTGGCTGCGCACAGCATGGCCGAGTGCGAGAAGTTGGCCGAGCTTGCGTTGGCTGCACTCGATGCGACGACCGCTCGCGCAGCTGTAGCCGAGGCGGCCAACCCGCTTTCCTGATCGTCAGCGCCGCCCTGAGTCGAGGCTGGCCAGAGACATGAGCGCCCTGGGTTGAGTCCGGCTGCACGCCAGCCGCTCATGATCTTGGGTCGAGGCGTCAGAACGTGAGTACGTGTCCCGTTCGGGGTTCGGATTTGCCAGACATGACTTCCAGCCAGACTCGCTCCAACTCCTCCGGCCCCTCGCCAACGACCACGTCGACCCAGTCCTCGACAACGGGGGCGAAGCTGCGCCAGGCAGCCGCGAATCGCTCGTCGAGTCCTTCCGGCCCCAGTCACCGGTCCGCTTGCGCATTTGCTCGGGCGCGAAGAAGACCGTCGGTCGGGTGCCGGTCAACGTTCCGATCCGGCTGGCGTCCTGGTGGGTCACCCCGATCACCGCGTGGTGGACCAGCGAGCTACCGAGGTGCGCGTTCAGCGCAGCCGTCACCGCAGCGCTGCCGGCGAAGTCCAGGTACGTCGTCGGGCGATCCTTGCTGAGTTCGGAGTCCGCGTCGTAGGTAGGACGCGGTCGTAGCAGTCCAGGCTCTCGGTGAAGTCGACATTTCCCGGTGAGGTCAGCCCGACCAGCTCAACACCGTTGGCGCGCAACAGGAACGCCGTACCGTACGCAGTCTTGCTCGATGCTGATGATGCAACGAAGACCTCGGCGCCGAATCCCCCGGCCTCAGCCAGCCGATCCGCGAGCATGAACGAGGTGAAGAACAATGGGCGGTAGAGGATCTGGAGGTCCTCACGCTCCCTTTCGTTCGCCGGATCGCCGGTCGTCGACGCGTAGGCGTTGTACGGCGAGGGCAGCTGCGTGCGGTGCGGACTGGCGTCCCGGAAGCCGCGCTGCCCCGGGCGATCAGGGGTCACCAGCAGGTGCGCGGCCGACGGCAGATATCCGTACACCCGAACGCCGACCTCCACTCCGTCGACCGCCGACTCGACAACCTCGGCGAACCCCCAGAGCGGAACGATGCCGCGCCCGGCCGCGGCCGGAAAAAAGTCCCAGTAGTGGAAGGACTCCCCCAGCACCCCGTAGGTGACGTTGTTCGCCGTCACGCCGACCCGGTCCACCCGCAGCAGGGCCTGCCCGGCACCCACGTCCAGGTGCGGAGCCGTACGCCAACTCGGTCTGTCCAAGATCATCCCGGCCGACCGATAGCGTCCACGATGGGATCATGGCAACCAACCTAGGCGAGTACGGGAGCAGGCAGAACGTGACGACCACGGCGAGCGAAGCGCCCCCAGGGCAGCGCTGGCGCAAGCCGGCCGCGATCCTGACGGCGCTGGAACCCAGCCGCGCCTGGGTCGAGTTCGGCGCCTTCGTGAGTGCCTGGCCGCGCGCTGCGAGCCGCTCCGGCCGGGACGGGCATCCGGTGATCGTGCTGCCCGGATTCTTCGCCGGCGATCCGTCGACGCGACTGCTGCGCAACTACTTGCGCTCGCGCGGGTACGCGGTGTCGGGCTGGAGTCTGGGCCGCAATCGGGGTCCGACCCGCGCGGCTCTGAAGGGAATGAACGATCTGGTCAGCAAGACCGTCGACCAGACCGACGCACCGGTCAGCATCATCGGCTGGAGCCTCGGCGGCATCTTCGCCCGCCAGATCGCCGGCCGCCGACCTGAGGACGTCCGTCAGGTCATCACGCTGGCCGGCCCGTACCGACTCAGTCCCGGAGCCCGGACCCGAGCCACCCATCTGTACGACAGCTACTCGCATCTGCACGTCACTGCCGCCGACTTCCCCGGCGCCGACGGCTACTGGCGGCCACTCCCGATGCCGGCCACGTCGCTCTACACCCGAACCGATGGGATCGTCGACTGGCGCAGTTGCATCGAGCCGGAGACCGCGCTGTCGGAGAACATCGCGGTCCTCAGCAGTCACTGCGGTATCGGCCATCACCCGGCCGCGGTGTATGCCATTGCCGATCGACTCGCGCAGCCCGTCGGGGACTGGTCACCGTTTCGCCCGCCGAAGGTGATTCGCCACTTGTACCCGGGAAAGCAGTTCTAGTTTCGCCACAGCAACGCTGCTCGGCCGAGTCGGTCCACTAACTGACCGGCGACACGTCCTCATACATGGCGTCCAATATTCCGGCGTACTTCTGCTGGACGACGGCGCGCTTGACCTTGAGCGTTGGGGTCAGATCGCCCGCCTCCAGGGACAGATCGTGATCGAGGATCGCGAACTTCTTGATCTGCGAGACCTTCGCGTGATGGGAGTTGTTGCGGTCCACCGCATCCTGGATCGCCGCCATGACCGTCGGATGCGTGGCTAGCTGGTCGAGTTGGGTGGGCAGCCCCTGCTCCTTGGCCCAGGGAAGCACGTACTCGATGTCCAGAGTGATCAGCGCGACGGGGTACGGGCGGCGGTCGCCGTGCATGACAACCTGAGAGATCCACGGCGATTGCCGCAGGTCGTTCTCCAGGTTGGCCGGCGTGAGGTTCTTGCCGCCGGCTGTGATGATGATGTCCTTCTTGCGACCGGTGATGCTGACGTAGCCGTCCTCGTCGATCGTCCCCAAATCGCCGGTGTGCAGCCAGCCGTCGACGATCGTCTCGGCAGTGGCCTGCGGGTTGTCCCAGTAGCCCGTGAAGATGTGCGGACCACGCATCAGGATCTCGCCGTCCTCGGCGATGCGTGTCTCGCAGCCCGGCACCGGCTGTCCGATCGTGCCGATCTTGGTGGCCTTGGCACTGTTGAGCGTGCCGACCGAGGACGACTCGCTCATGCCGTAGCCCTCGTACACCGGCACACCTGCCGCGTGGAAGAACTGCAGGATCTCCGGCGCGATCGGAGCGGCGCCTGAGATCGCGCCGCGCAGCTTTCCACCGAAGACGCCGCGGACCTTTGCGAACAACGCGGCATCTGCCTGGGCGAACCCCTCGGCCAGAGCTTCGGGTACGGGCTGCCCCGCCGCTTCGAGCTGGCGCACAGCTGTTCCGGCGGCGACCGCGTTGGTCACCATCTCGGCCGGAACCTGGCTGCTGAAGACTGAATAGACCTTTTCGAAGATCCGCGGAACTGACGGCACGAACGTCGGGGCTACCTCGGCGAAGTCGGGGAGGATCCGCGTTGCATCACCACTGCAGTAGGCGACGACCGCTCCCACTGACGAGGCACTGAGCTGCACGACCTGGGCGAACACGTGAGCCATCGGCAGGAACAGATAGACCACATCGTCGGGACCGATGACCTCCAATTCGCTGGTGATCCGGCAGCAGGAAGTCATGTTGACGTGGGTCAGCGTGCAGCCCTTGGGCCGTCCGGTGGTGCCCGAGGTGTACACGATCATCGCGATGTCCTCCGGCATGACTTCCGCAGTACGCCGGGCCAACTCCAGCGGGTCACCGTTGCTGCCGAGAGACCGCAGGTCGACCAGGCTCAGGAGCTGGGCTCTGCCGGTGTCGATGCCGTCCGCGGGGTCGATCATGATGATGTGCGAAACGGTGCTCAACCGCGGCAAGCTCGCAGCGATCTTGGCCAACTGAGCGGAGTTCTCGCAAAATACGGCCACCGCACCGGAATTACCGATCACCCACTCGCACTCCTCGGGAGAGCTGGACGGGTAGATCGGCACGACGACTGCACCGCTGGCTGAGATTCCGAACTCGGCGTGCACCCACTCCGGTCGTGTGTCGGACAGCACACAGATCCGGTCACGGGGCTTGACCCCGAGGTCCATCAGACCCAGCGCGATGTCTGTGGTGGCCTCCGCAACCTCGCGATAGGAAACGTCCTGCCACTCGCCGTCCCCCCGGAACCGCTGGGCGGGGCGCTCATCGAACCGGTCAGCGCCGAGGAACGGAAGCTCGGCGATGGTCTTGGCGACTGACTGCGTTGTCATCGACTGCTCGCGGACTTGGTCGCGGTCTTCTTCGTGGACTTGCTCGCGGGTTTCGTCACCCGCCGGGGGGCTTGCCTCGGCTTAGCCAATTGCTCTGCGGCCGCACTCTTTTCGGCGAGAAGCAACAATTCAGCGACCCCGTCCTCGATGCCTTGGGCCAACACGTCGATGTCCTGCACGGTGTCGTAGTCCCCGGTGATGCCGAAGTGCACGCCGCCGTCGTAGGAGAAGATGCCGATGGCGATGCGGATGGACCCGGCCAGAGGCACCAACGGTGAGGACTCGATGAGTCGGCGCCCGGCGAAGTACAGCGGGTGCTGTGGTCCGGGAACATTTGTCGTCGCTGTGTTGATGCTGCGCTGGGGCAGCGACGACGCCAAGCGCTGACCGGCAGCGAGCAGCATGGGTGGACCGAAGCCGGCCAGGTCGACCAGCCGTTCACCGGCCATGGCGTCCTTCGACTCCTTCACCCCGTCCATCTGTCGGCGGATCTCGATCAGCCGGGCGACCGGATCCTCCAGCCCGACCGGGAGGTCGACGAACACCGCAGACACCCGGTTGTTATAGGTCCCCCGCTCGGACTGGGCACGTACCGAAACCGGAACCAACGTGCGTACGGTCCGCCCCTCGACTTCCTCGGAACGACTGAGCAGCAGCGAGCGGAAGCCTTTGGTGATGGCGGACAGCACGACGTCGTTGACCGTGCCGCCCAGTCCCGCTCGGATCCGTTTCACATCGGCCAGGGTGGAATGGGCGGCAGTCCAGCGGCGATGCGGGCCGAACCCGCCGTTGAGCGAGGACTCCGCCTGGGGCATCAGCCGGGCGCCGGCACTCGCGAAGGACCGCAACGTCTCCATGGTCATGCGGAGCGCTTCGCGGGGGTGGCGCAGTGCGGGCATGATGACGCGGAATTGTTCGGCCGGGCTGATCACTCCGGCAACTGACTGTGCCAACACATCGATGACGTTGGGTTCCGGGCGGGCTTGCCACGGGACTTCTGGCAGTTGCTCGGTTTCCTGCTCGACGTCGAAGAGTACGGACATCAGGTCGGTCCCGGAGACCCCGTCGACCATGCAGTGGTGGACCTTGGACACGATCGCCCAGCGACCGTCCTCCAGACCCTCGACCGCCCAGATCTCCCACAGTGGGCGGGCCCGGTCCAAATGCTGCGCCATCTGGCGACCAATGAAGTTGCGTAACTCGCCTTGCCCGCCGGGCTTCGGGATCGCGGTACGGCGTACGTGGTAGTCGATGTTGAAGTGCGGGTCGTCGATCCACATAGGCAGCCCGACGTTGAGCGGGAGAAAGCGGACCTTCTGCCGGTATCGCGGGACCAGGTGCAGCTTCGCGGCGAACCGGCTGACGAGTTCCTCATGCGTGGGCGGTGGCCCTTCGAAGATCGCCACACCGCCGATGTGCATCGGCGTCACGTCATTTTCGACGTAGAGGAATGACGCATCCAACAGGCTCATTCGTTCCATGCGAACTCCAGTGTCAGGCGACCGCTGGGCTGCCAGCCCCGGCATCGAGAAGTCTCGCAGTCAGCGGAGCTTCCTCACCAGCGTCGCTCTTTATTGATGAACCCGGCAGCCGGCTCAGACGCAGAACGGGCGGAACGATGGGTTGGCCGGACCGTCGCGAAGGAGCGCGTGCTCGACCCATTGCAGCGCCGGGGTAGTCATAGATGATCAGCAGGTGGTCGGCGATGTCGAGCAGGCACTTGGACTGCAGCGTGATGTTTGTGATCTGCGCGCTCGGACCGTTGAGGTATTGGCTCCGGTAAGGCATCACGACCTCGTCGTACCGGGTCACGATGACCGTGTAGTCGACGCCCGGCTCGATCTCGCCGCCGGCATTCAGGTTCGTGATGAACGCCGAGCCAGCTGCCTGTTGCGCGCACGCCGGGCAGAGCGGGCCGGCGATCGGTGCCAGACGCTGAGTCGTGCCGTGGTTGGACGGGGCCATCCCGATCAGCTCGTGCACCTTGGCCGCGCCGCCGAGAAAGCGCATGTAGTAGCGGGGCATCATCCCGCCCTGGCTGTGCCCCACGATGCTGACCTTCGCCGCCCCGGTCGCGGCGAGGACCTGGTCGATGAAGTCCCGCAGTTGAGCCGCCGATGTCTCGATCGGGCCGGTCCCCCGGTTGCCGTAGTCGAGCGCGAAGACTCAGTAGCCGTCGTGGGCGAGCATCGGGCTCAGCGACTGCCAGCTGACGAAGGAGTCGGCGAACGTTCCGTGTACGAGCACGACCGGGTACGGCTTGGCTGGGCTCGGCCGGCAGTTGAAGTCGTTGGAGCCGGGCGGAGAGAGCAGCGGCAGTCCAGGAATGCGCAGTGGACCAGGCAATTCGAGGACACCGAGACCTTGGGTTGGCTCGGCGGAGGCGGGAGTCGACAAGCCGACCGCGAGGACCGGTGCCAGCACGAGTAGGCACAACAGACGGAGTAAGGCGTGCCTCATGAAGCCCCCATGATCGTTTGCGCGGTGCCGCGAGCTAACCAGTGCGAGGGTGCCCCGGCAAGGACCGGCCATGGCAGGGTGAAGACCGGAGGTGGATCTGCATGAGCCGGGTGAACGACGTCGGAGGCATGCAGGGCTTCGGCGCGGTCGAGGAAGAACCCGACGAGCCGCCTTTCCACTCCGATTGGGAGGCGCATGTGTTCGCGATGAACCGTGCACTGATCGGCGATGGCATCTACAACCTCGACGAGTTCCGCGACGCTGTCGAGCGGATGAATCCCCAGCACTACCTCGAGTCCTCCTACTACGAGAAGTGGCTGTATGCCATCAGCACGCTGCTGGTCGAGAAGGGCGTGGTCTCCGCGGCGGAGATCTCGGCCGGCGAGGAGCACCACGGTGACTGACCGGTTCAGCCCGGGATCGCGAGTGCGGACCAGCCGTACGGACCCGCCGCATCACACCCGGCTCCCCCGCTATGCCCGCGGCGCGATCGGCACGATCGTCGAGTCGCAAGGGCGCCATCCCTTGCCGGATGACCGTTCGCGAGGTCTGCCCTGCGACCCGCTGCCGGTCTACACGGTGCGCTTCCAGGCGCGGGACCTGTTCGACGAGGGAGAACATGCGGTCACGGTGGACATCTGGGAGCGCCTGCTGACCCCGATGGACGTCGAAGGGGAAACCGGTTCGCATGAACGGTGACCATCACGGAACGGATGCACACCTCGCTGCCCAAACCCGCCACGTCGAGGCCCTGCTCGAGGAACGTGGACTGCTCGACGCGAAGGAACTGGACCGAGCCCTCGAGGCCTTCCTCGCCAGGGCCTCGCCGGCCAACGGGGCGCGCGTCGTTGCCCGTGCCTGGCTCGATGACGGATTTCGTACGAGATTGCTCGAGGACGCAAACACCGCGTTAGCCGAGGTCGAACTGTCGATGGGCGGTGGCCTGCAGGAGCAACGACTCAAGGTGGTCGAGAACACCGGCGACGCGCACAACGTCATCGTCTGCACGCTGTGTTCGTGCTACCCGATCGCACTGCTCGGGCCCTCACCTACTTGGTACAAGAGCGAGGCATATCGCTCCAGGGTCGTCCGCGAACCTCGTTCCGTACTGTCCGAATTCGGCTTTGACCTGGCCCCGGAGGTCGAGATCACGGTGTGGGATGCAAGTGCGGAGTCCCGCTACATGGTCCTGCCGCGGCGGCCGGAGGGCACTGATCGGCTCGACGAGCAGGAACTAGCCGCTCTGGTCACCCGCAACGGTCTGATCGGCGTCGCCCCCGTCTGACGGTGGTGCAGGGACATCGGCGAGCTGATGAATCACGAAGATCCCACCCAACGCCGGTCGATCCAGCCGCTCGTGGTCGCTGGCCGCATACTCGTCCAGAACTTCCACGATGCGTCGGTCCAACTCGACGACCTCCTCCTGCGACAGGTGCAGGGCGAAGCGACTGAACGTACGTACCGAGCCGGGACCGGCCTCGCGTAGTTCCTGCTCGAAAGCCTCGATCGGCGCCATCGATTGGGGCCCGTCGAGTCGTGTGTTGGACAGCCACCACGACAGACCGGTCGAGCGATAGGGGCGTTCCAACGCGCCGCTGACTCCTGCGCGGACCCCGATCGGCTCCAGGAAGCCGGCCTCGACGAGCAGGCGAATGTGATAGAGCGTCGTGCCGGGAAGGGTGTCCAGACGGTCGGCAAGTTGCTTGTTGGTCATCGGCTGCTGCCCGCAGAGCCGCAGAATCCGCAGTCGGAGCGGGTGCGAGGCAGCCTTTGCCTGCAGCAGCGAGGCCTCCGGCCGCCCGGTGGGATGCGCATCGTGCGCCAACCCCTCGCCGCTGTCCACGCGCACATGGTACGCAGGAATAAGAAGAATGACATATCGATCGAGTTTTCTCGACCGATATGTCATTCTTCGATGATGCAACCTGCCAACACGCCCGTACCGACCCCCACGCCCGGGCGGGTCGAACCTCTGGGTGCGCCGTTCTGGCGGCTGTGGACAGCTTCGACTTTCTCCAACCTCGCCGATGGAGTGATCAAGGTTGCCCTTCCGCTGGTGGCGGTGACGCTGACCGACTCGCCGGTGCTGGTCGCTGGAATCGCCTTTGCGGTCACGTTGCCGTGGCTGCTATTCGCGCTCCCCGCCGGCGCACTGGCCGACCGGGTGGACCGGCGCGCGGCAATGCTGGCGGCCAACGTTGCTCGCGCCACGGCGCTCGTCGTACTGGTCGCGACCGTGCTGCTCGGGTACGACTCGATCTGGGCGCTGTACGCCGTGGCGCTGTTCTTGGGCAGCGCCGAGACCGTGTACGACACCTGCGCACAGTCGATCCTGCCTCAGGTCGTACCTCGCAATCGCCTGTCCCGCGCCAACGGCCGACTGCAGGCCGCCGAGTTGACGGCGAACGAGTTCATCGGGCCGCCGCTGGGTGGCTTGCTGGTCGCGATCGGGGTCGCCGTGGCGTTGGCAGCGCCGGCGGCACTGTGGGCAGTCGCGATCGGCGTTCTGCTGCTGGTTCGCGGCCAGTTCCGGGTAGCGCGCGAGCAGCGAACCACGATGCGCGCCGACGTGGCCGAAGGCTTGCGGTTCCTCTGGCGGCACCGGATCCTGCGCACCCTCGCCGCCGTCACCGGCGTGTTCAATTTCGCGACCAACGCCGTCTTCGCCGTCTTCGTGCTCTACGCGGTGGGACCGGACTCCGCCCTCGGTTTGACTGAGGCCGGTTTCGGGCTGCTGTTCGGCGCCATCGCGGCCGGCAGCTTGATCGGAGCCCTCGTCGCCGACCGGGTCGAGCGGCGATTGGGTCCCGGCCGCACGATGGCCTTCAGCCTCCTCGGCGGCGTCATCACGGTCTCGGCGCCCGCAGTGAGCACCGAAGCCCTGCTGATCGCAGTCGCCTTCTTCGTGGGCGGAGCCATCGGCGCGACCTGGAACGTGGTCGCTGTCTCGCTGCGGCAGCGCATCACCCCCGATCGACTCCTGGGCAGGGTCAACAGCGGCTACCGTCTCGTCGCCTGGGGCAGCCGCCCGCTCGGCGCCGCGGTGGGCGGGGTGGTCGGCGAGCTTCTCGGACTGCGCGCCGTCTTTGCCGGTGCCGGCTTTCTGATCCTGCTGACGCTGCTCATGATGACCAGGGTCACGAACTCCGCGATCGCGGCGGCCGAGGAAGAAGTGGACCACTCGGACACTGCGCCGGCCGGATGACCACTCTGTCCGGGGGCCCGTCTGATCTCAGTCGGCGAAGCGGTCCCGGAGTTCGCGTTTGAGGATCTTGCCGCTCGGGTTCTTCGGCAGGGCGTCGATCAACTCGACCTGCTTGGGGACTTTGAATGTGGCAAGGCGCTCACGCCCGAAGGCAGTCAGGGCGCTCGCCAATTCCGCGGTATCGGCGTCGGCCCGCGGCACAACGACCGCGCAGACCCGCTCGATCCACTTCGCATCGGGCAGTCCGATTACTGCGACCTCCGCGACGCCGGGGTGTTCGTACAAGACCTCTTCGACCTCCCGTGAGGCGACGTTCTCCCCGCCGGTCTTGATCATGTCCTTCTTGCGGTCGACGATCGTGAGGTAGCCGTCGTCGTCCATCATGGCCAGGTCACCGCTGTGGAACCAGCCGCCGGCGAACGCCTCCGCGGTCTTCTCGTCGTCGTTGTAGTAGCCGCTCATCACCTGCGGGGATCGGTGCACGACCTCGCCGACCTCGCCAACCGCGACGTCGTTCATGTCGTCGTCGACGACCCTGGTCTCAACGTGCAGGGTCGGTCGACCGGCGGACCCAGGCTTTGACAACTGCTCGTGCGGCGGCAAAACCGTTGCCAGCGGGGCGATCTCGGTCTGGCCGTAGAAGTTCCACAGCCGCATCTCCGGCAGGACGGAGGACAACTCCTTGACCGTCTCCACCGGCATGATCGACGCGCCGTAATAGCCCTTGGTCACTGTCGCGAGCCGGGCTGGGTCGAAGCCGGAGCTGCGCAGGATGCCGATCCAGACCGTCGGCGGGCAGAACATCGACGTGATCCCATGCTCCTCGACCGCCGCGATCATGTTGTCCGGCGTGGGAGTGTCGATGATGTAGTTGGCCGCGCCGAGATAAAGCGAGGGCATCAAGAAGCAGTGCATCTGCGCGCAGTGATAGAGCGGGAGCGCGTTGAGCACCCGGTCCGGCTGACGGTATTCACCGTCGACGATGCAGCTCAGGTACTGCGCGATCAGCGCCCGATGGGTCAGTTGTGCGCCCTTGGGTCGAGATTCGGTGCCGGAGGTGTACGCGATCTGGGCGACAGCGTCCGGATGCGAGGGGCCGGGCGGCTCGACCAGTCCCGCGGCCGGCGCGGCGAGAGTCAGGTCGCTGGGCCGCTCACCGCCCCGCGGATGCTGGACGGCCAACGTGGTCGAGACATTTGCCTGCTGCGCCGCTTCGGCCAAGACGTCGTAGAGGTTCCCGTCGGCGAGGGCATAGACCGGCTGCGAGTGCTCGAGGATGAAGGCCACTTCACCGGCACCAAGCATGAAGTTGATCGGCACATGCACCGCGCCAATTGCCTGCGTGGCCAGCCAGGAGATCGCGTACAGATCGCTGTTGCGCGCGTACACCGCCACCCGATCGCCGGGGCCGACCCCGGCTGCCGCCAGTCCCCCGGCCGCGGCCAGCGCAGCATCGAGGAGTTCGCGATACGTGTGGGTCGTGCCCTCGTACGAGATCGCGAGCGCGTCGGGCGTGCGGGCAGCGCTGCGGCGGACGACATCGATGACCGTGTGCCGCATGATCTCGCGGTCGTAAACACCGAACAGTTCTGCCATGTCTCGGGCGTCCCCTCTCACGCGACAATCGCTCGGATGCTGAGCTCACCGCCCCGTACGGCGAATATGTCACCTCCCGCGCAGATCCGGCACGGCCCAAACGCTGGCGGTTTCTGCAGAAACCGCCAAGCGATCCCGCGTGGCCCCCGTTCTGGCGGTTTGCTGGCTAACCGCCGCCATGGGCATGTGTCCACAATGAGTGCATGACTGAGCCTGCTCCGCTGCGGCTGCGTGGGCGCACCTTCGGGCCGGAGCAGCGGCTGATCATGGCGATCGTCAATCGAACCCCGGATTCGTTCTACGACAAGGGCGCGACGTACGAGCTCGAGGCGGCTATGCAACGGGTCCACGAGGTAGTGGCCGCCGGCGCCGATGTCGTGGACATCGGTGGGGTCAAGGCCGGCGTGGGTGCTGAGGTCACTGCCGATGAGGAGATCGGGCGGGTTGTTGACGTGATCTCGGCCAGCCGCGCCGCCTATCCAGACCTGGTGATCAGCGTGGACACGTTCCGGCACGAGGTCGCCGAAGCTGCCTGCGAGGCCGGCGCTGATCTGATCAACGACGCCTGGGGTGGGTTCGACGGGAAGCTCATCGACGTGGTTGCCGAGCGCGGTGTCGGCCTGGTCTGCACGCACGCCGGTGGCCTGCCGCCGCGCACCGACCCGCAAGGAACCGTGTACGCCGACGTGGTCGCCGACATCCTCGAGCGGACGGTGGGACTGGCTGAACGGGCAGTCGAAGCTGGTGTCGATCGCGACCGGATCCTGCTCGACCCCGGTCATGACTTCGGCAAGAACACCTGGCACTCACTCGAAGTGACGCGCCGGCTGCCGGAGCTCATAGCCACGGGTTGGCCGGTCCTGGTGTCGCTGTCCAACAAGGACTTCGTCGGCGAGACGCTGGACCTGCCGGTCGGCGAACGGCTGTACGGAACGCTTGCTGCGACCGCGGTGTGCGCCTGGCAGGGAGCCCGCATGTTCCGGGTGCACGAGGTACGCGAAACCCGGGAGGTCCTGGACATGGTGAGCTCGATCCAGGGACACCGGCCCCCCACTCGGGCCATCCGCGGCCTGGCCTGACCGCAAACCCGCCTTGGGTGACCCTCAGGCAGTCGGTGTGGCACTCGCTTCGAGTTGTGCGTTCGCCTCGTCTTCGTCGTCGCTGGGCTTGTCCGACTTGCCCGGCGGCTTGGCGGAAGCCCGCAGCGGCACTTCCTTGAGGAAGAACGCAGCGACCAGGGCCACGAGGACGGCCGGAACGCCGTACAGGAACATCGTCCCGAGGGCATCCGCGAAGGCCTCCAGCACCGGCTCTTTGACACCGGGCGGCAGCGCCTGCAGCGCCCGTACGTCATTGGTGTTGATGCTGACCGGCGCCGCACCAGCACCGCCGCCCAGTCCGGCGAACACGTCCTTGAGATTGTTGGCAAGTACGACAGCGAACACCGCACCGAAGCCGGAAGCGCCGATGGCGCCACCCATCTGCCGGAAGAAGGTCACCGAACCGGTGGCCGAACCCAGGTCACGCATCTTGACCGCATTCTGGATCGCGGTCATGACGGTCTGCATCTGAGCACCGAGGCCGGCCCCGAAGAGCAGCATGTAGCCGGCGACCAACCAGTAGTTCGTGTCCGCGGCGACCGTCGACAGCAGCAGGATCGCAATGGTCAGCAGGATCGCGCCGACGATCGGGAACACCTTGTAGCGGCCGGTCTTGTCCAGAATCCGCCCACAGATGATCGAAGACCCGAGAATGCCGAGCACGGCTGGGAACATGCCCAGTCCGGATTCGGTTGCGCTGAAGCCCTTCACGGCCTGCAGGTAGAGCGGCAGGAAGATGATCACACCGAACATCGCAATTCCGGCCAGGAACGCGTAGAGCCCACCGATGCTGAACACCGGGTTCCGGAACAGCCGCATCGGGATGATGGGCTCCTCAGCCCGGCGCTCGACGAAGTAGAAGATCGCGATCCCGGCGATAGCGGTGATCAGCAGGACCAGCGCCCAGGGGTCGGTCCAGCCGTAGTCCTTCCCTCGCCACTCCAGGTACAGGATCAGGCTGGTGACCGCGACCACGATCGTCAGGGCACCCGCGTAGTCGATCGAGACTTTGCGCTTGATGACCGGCATCTTCAGGGCGAGCGAGGTGATCACCAGGGCGGCGATCCCGATCGGCACGTTGATGTAGAAGATCCAGCGCCAGCCGGGTCCATCGGTGAAGAAGCCGCCGGCCAGGGGACCGGCAACGCTGGAGACGCCGAAGACCGCACCGAAGTAGCCGCCGTACTTGCCCCGCTCCCGCGGGGGTACGACATCGCCGATGATCGCCAGCGCGATCGAGAACAGGCCGCCGCCACCGATACCTTGCAGCGCCCGAAAGCCGATCAGCTGGGTGATGTCCTGAGCCACCCCACAGAGAACCGAGCCGACCAAGAAGATCGAGATCGCGATCTGGAAGATCAGCCGGCGGCCGTACAGGTCAGAAATCTTGCCCCACAACGGAGTTGCCGCCGTTGCTGTCACGAGGTAGGCAGTCACGACCCAGGCAAGTTTGTCGAGTCCGCCGAGTTCGCTGGTGATCGTCGGCAAGGCCGTACCCACGATGCTCTGGTCCAGCGCGGCCAGAAACATCCCGGACATGATCCCGGACATGACGATCATGATCTGGCGGTGCGTGAAGTAGGCCTGGGTCTCCTCCTCGGAGTCCTCGGCTTCGACGGGGTCGGTCTCGGGTGCAGTGCTCATGTGCTGGAGGTGCCTTTCGTGAGGGCGGGGTCCGTTGTGTTGGCAGCGGCAAGATCGCCGGAAAGCCTGGTGAGTAGTTCGGCCAAGCGCCGCTGGTCGGCGTCAGACCAGTGCGCGGTCGCCTTGGTGACGAGGTCGCCGCGGATCCGCAGGGCGCGGTCGAGGGCGTCCTGACCGGCCTTGGTCAGGGACAGCCGAGCGGCCCGGCGATCGTCGGGATCCCCGAGTCGGGTCAGCAGACCGGCGTCCTCGAGCGTTCGTACGTGCCGGCTGGCCGTCGAGGCGTCCAGGCCGCAGCTGTCGGCAAGATCAGCCACCCGGGCCCCGGGAGTCAGCGCGAGCTTGTGGAGCAACCAAGCACGCGGTGGTCCGCCGATGCTCCGATCTGCCGAACCGAGAACCCGGGCCACCCGGAATGCCTCGATCACGATCTGGCTACCGGCCACCTCGGTTCCGGGCCCCGCAGAGGTGCTCTCGGTCGTCGCGGTCATCCCAGCAGTGTTGCATATGCATGCACCATGCATATATCTGGGTGTGGCTACAAGCAGGCCGTGATCAGCGCCTGGATGAGCGCGGAGTCATCCTCCAGGAATTGGACGTCGTCACCGTTGTCGTCGATGATCCCCTCCTCGGCCAGCCGATCCAGGGAGTCCGTCGACAGGTCTCCCTTGACCGCCTCCTCGGCAATGCACCGAGCAGCCGTCTCGTCCGCGCCGTCGTCCACGAGCGCTGCCGTGATGTCGTCGGCTGACGGCGTGCCGCAGGCGGTCAGGAAGAGCAGGGCGGCCGCTACGCAGGCGGCAGCACGACGGGCGCCGGGCACGGTCCCACGGTATAGCTAGGCCGAACCAGTGAGTTCGAACCCACACTCGCTGGCTGCTGCCTGGATCGTCGGGATGTCGTCCTTGATGACGGTGACCTGCCCTCCGTCGTCGGTCGCAATACCGTCCTCGGCGAGGACGTCAAGGCTCGACCCGCTGATGTCGGCCTCGAGAACTGCTTGCGCGAAGCAGTCCGCCATCTCTGCATCAAGGTCATCGGCCTGGACGGCAGATGAGATCTCGCTCGCCTCCGGCTTGGAGCAGCCGGACACGCTGAGTAGAAACGCGATGGCAAAGCCGAGGATGGCGGCAGTCTGTTTCATTGGGTGGACGTCGTCTCCGTCGCGGTCGAGGTGGGACACATCGTGCTGCGGCCAATGGTGGATCACTGGCCACGCTGGGCTGGTCGCGTCTTGTGATGCATCAACATCCTCCCCGGTTCCCATCATTCAGATCACGGACTCGCCCAAGGCTCCCCGGCGTCCGGCAAGCCCGCCTAAGGTCTGCGCATGGAATCCAGCGTCGTCGAGGGATTAAACTCGATCAGTGTTGGAGCCTTTCCGGGCCTCCTGGGCTTCGAGGTGCTCGAGCATGAGCCGGGCCGCATCGTTGCCACCGTGCCGATCAGGCCCGATCTCCTTGCACCCAATGGCTACCTCCACGCCGCCGTGATCGTCGGGTTGGCCGACACGGCGTGCGGGTACGGCTGCCGCTCCCTGCTGCCCGAGGGCTCCACGGGGTTCACGACGATCGAGCTCAAGGCCAACTTTCTCGGTACCGCCCGCGACGGCGACCTCCACACAATCGCTCGTGCAGTTCATTCAGGTCGTACGACCCAGGTCTGGGACGCCGAGGTCACGCACCGGCAGACCGAGAAGACGATCGCACTGTTCCGTTGCACCCAAGCCGTGCTCTGGCCCCGACCCTAGGAGTCTCCACTCATGTCACTCAGAAGCACCTTCCCCGACGTCGAGATCCCGGACATCGCGGCCACGGACTACGTACTGCAAGCCGCCGCTCGCCAGCCGGACCACCCAGCGGTGGTCGACGGCATCAGCGGCCAGACGCTGACCTTCGCCCAGCTAGCCGGCTATATCGACCGCTTCGCCGCGGCGCTCGCCGAACGCGGCATCACGAAGGGCGACGTAGTCGCGGTGTTCAGCCCAAACACGATCTACTACCCGGTGATCTTCCACGGGATCGCCAAAACCGGCGCCATCTCGACGACGATCAATTCCCTGTACGGGCCTGACGAGATCGCCTTCCAGCTCAATGACGCCGGCGCCAAGCTGTTGATCACCGTGTCGCCGTTCCTCGACCGCGCCCTGGCCGCTGTCGAGAAGCATCCGGTCGACGCGGTGATCGTGCTCGACGGCGCCGAAGGCCACGAATCGCTGCAGGACCTGCTCAGTTCGAAGGGTCCTTCGGTCGAAGCTGACATCGATGCAGCCAACGATCTGATCACCCTCCCGTACTCCTCGGGTACGACCGGGCTGCCCAAGGGAGTGATGCTCACCCATCGCAACTTGGTCGCCAACATCCGCCAGTGCGAGCCGCTGTTCCACCTGGACGGCAACGACCGGGTCATCGCCGTACTCCCGTTCTTCCACATCTACGGACTGACCGTGCTGATGAACATCGGGCTGTCCCTGGGCGCAACGCTGGTGACGTTGCCCCGCTTCGAGCTGGAGCAGTTCCTCAAGACCCTGCAGGACCAGAAGGTGACCCGCATCTACGCCGCCCCACCAATGGTCCTGGCGCTGGCCAAGCATCCGCTGGTCGACAATTACGACCTGTCCTCGGTCAAGGTGATCTTCTCCGGCGCCGCCCCACTGGATCAGGACCTCGCCCTCTTGTGTGAGCAGCGGCTGAACCTGCGGGTCTGTCAGGGGTATGGCATGACCGAACTGTCGCCGGTCTCGCACTCGACCCCGGACGGTACGGAGGCGCCCCGCGGTTGCGTCGGCGTGGCGCTGCCCAATACCGAGTCGCGACTGGTCGATCCGGAGACCGGCGAGGACGCACCTGAGGGCGAGCGCGGCGAGCTGTGGGTACGCGGGCCACAGGTGATGAAGGGTTACTTGAACAACCCCGAGGCCACCGCCGCAACCCTGGACGACGACGGCTGGCTGCACACCGGCGACGTCGCCCTGGTCGATGACGACGGGTTCTTCTGGATCGTCGACCGGGTCAAGGAGCTGATCAAGTACAAGGGCTACCAAGTGGCGCCGGCCGAGATCGAGGCCGTCCTGCTGGGCCACCCGTCGATCGCTGACGCGGCGGTGATCGGGGTCTATGACGAGGAAGGCGGCGAAGCGCCGAAAGCCTTCGTCGTCCCCGCCCCCGGCCAGGAACTCACCGCCGAGGACGTCATGGAGTGGGTCACGAGCAAGGTCGCCCCGCACAAGAAGGTGCGGCACGTGGAGTTCCTCGACGCGATCCCGAAGGCGGCCAGCGGCAAGATCTTCCGCAAGGACCTGCGGGCGCGGGAGAAGGCCAAGGCCTGACTCCCGGACCAGAAGGGCGCGGCAACGGCAGCTTCCGGATAGCCGTACGGCCCTGACGCTGGGAGGCTGGGGCTATGACGACCGAGTCGATTTCCGGAGTGTCCAGTCGGGTACCCACCGACCTCTTCATCGGGGGCAAGTGGGTGGCGAGCTCCGACGGCGAGCGCTTCGATGTGACCGATCCGGCTGACGGGACGACCCTGTGCACGGTCGCCGCCGCCACTGCCGCGGATACCACGGCCGCGATCGATGCGGCCCACGCCGCCCTGCCGGAGTTCGCCGCCATGCCGCCGCGGCAACGGGGCGAGATCCTCCGTACCGCGTTCGAGGTGATGACCGAGCACCTCGACGACATCGCCGTGCTCATGGTCCGGGAAAACGGCAAGGCGCTGCCCGACGCGAAGGCCGAGGCAACCTATGCCGCTGAGTTCTTCCGGTGGTACGCCGAGGAGGCCGTACGGATCGACGGCAACTTCACCACCGGCCCGGCGGGCGCGAACAAGATCCTGGTGACCCGCCAGCCAGTGGGCGTGGCCCTGCTGATCACCCCGTGGAACTTCCCCGCCGCCATGGCCACCCGCAAGTGGGGGCCGGCGATCGCCGCGGGCTGCCCGACGATCCTCAAGCCCGCCGCCGAAACACCACTGACCGCGCTGCTGATCGCCGAGATCCTCAGCGATGCGGGCCTGCCGGCGGGCGCTATCAACGTCCTCCCGACGAAGAAGGCGTCGGTCATCTCAGAGACCGCGCTGGCCGACTTCCGGGTCCGCAAGTTGTCGTTCACCGGGTCGACTGAAGTCGGTCAGGGCCTGTTGAAGCTGGCGGCCGACAACGTCGTGAACACCTCGATGGAACTCGGCGGCAACGCCCCGTTCCTGGTCTTCGCCGACGCCGACCTGGAGGCCGCGGTCGACGGAGCGATGCTCGCCAAGATGCGCAACGGCGGCGAAGCCTGCACGGCGGCCAACCGCTTCTATGTCGAAGAGTCCGTGGCTGCGTCCTTTGCTGACAAGCTCGCGGAGAAGATGCGCGCCATGACGATGGGGCGCGGCGACGGCGACGGCGTCAAACTCGGCCCGCTGGTCAACGAAGCGACCGTCGACAAGGTCGATCGGCTCGTACAAGAGGCGGTTGAGCGCGGCGCGCGTGCGCTCGTCGGCGGCGAGCGTCCTGACGGCGACGGCTTCTTCTACCCCGCGACCGTGCTGGTTGACGTGTCTGACGACGCGGAGTGCTTACGCGAGGAGATCTTCGGCCCGGTCGCTCCGATCACCACGTTCAGCACAGAATCCGAGGCAGTGGAGAAGGCCAACGACACCCCGTTCGGCTTGGTGGCCTACGTCTACACCGGAGATCTCGGCCGCGGACTGCGAGTCAGCGAGGCCCTGGAATCCGGGATGGTCGGCATCAACCGCGGAGTGGTCAGCGACCCGGCCGCCCCGTTCGGTGGGGTGAAGATGAGCGGGATTGGCCGAGAAGGCGCCCACGACGGATTGCTGGAGTTCCTCGAGACGAAGTACGTGGCCTTCACGCCCTGAGCCGCGCTCGCTCCGGCCGGCGAACCGGGGTCGGGACGGTACGGGCGCTGCGGTACCGCCCGAACGACCGGGCTGGCGGAGCGCCTTTGGTCATACTGAGTCATGGCCAGTCGCGGAGGGATGCCCGGAGCTGGCAAGCGCTTGGTGGACAGCCCCGTTTTCCGGCCGATCCGCACCGGGCAAACCTTCGAGGAGACCGTCGAAAGGCTGCTCCAGGCCGGCAAACTCGGGGTCATCAATCCTGGCGAGCGGCTGCCCAGCGAACGTGAACTGGCGGCCTCGCTCGGCGTCGCCAGGGAGACACTGCGCGAGGCGTTGCGGTCCTTGGTGGAAGCCGGGTTCTTCGAATCCGTACGAGGTCGAGGCGGTGGCACGTTCATGCGGCGGCGCCCAGGTCCGGCTTCGCTCGTCGCGCCGGCCGATGGCACGTTGCCCGGCATCGGTGAACGGATCTCGCAGGTGCTCGAACTTCGGCGGGTTCTCGAAGTAGGTGCCGCCGAGCTTGCCGCGACTCGGGAGCTCGCGCCGGCAGTCCGTACCCAGCTGCGCTGGCTACTGGAGGAGTCCTGTGCGGTTTCGATCGAGGACTACCGGCCGATCGACTCGCGGCTGCATCTGGCGATAGCCGAAGCCGCCGGACTCCCGGTCCTGGCCGGCTACGTGGCGGACGTCCGTACCGACGTCAACGACCTGCTCGACGCCATCCCCCGGTTGCCGGCCAACATCCGCAACTCCAACGACCAGCATCGAGCCATCGTCGAGGCGGTCCTGAACGGTGATCCTCTGGCCGCGCGGAAATCCATGAGCGAGCACCTGGCCGGAACTGCAGCCCTGCTCCGCGGATTCCTGGAACCCACCCGGACTTTTTCCGGAGAAAGTCCGATCAAGCCCGCACCAGACCACACATTCTCCGGAGAAAGTCCGGAATCGCCGGCTCGCTAGGTTAGGGCGCGTGTACGCCATCACCCTTCCGTCGTTCGGCGGCCCTGAGGTTCTGACCTGGACCGAGGTCCCTGATCCCACCTGTGGCCGAGGCGAGGTCGTCATCGACGTCGCCGCGAGCGCGGTCAACCGGGCCGACATCATGCAGCGCCAGGGCTTCTACCCGCCGCCGCCCGGAGCTTCCGACATTCTGGGCCTCGAATGCAGCGGCGTGATCTCCGAAGTAGGCAAGGAGGTCAGCACCTGGTCCGTCGGCGATGAGGTCTGCGCGTTGCTGGCCGGCGGCGGCAATGCCGAGAAGGTGAATGTTCCTGCTGTGCAAGTCCTTCCGCGACCCGCAGGACTGGAACTCGTTCCGGCTGCCGGTCTCCCCGAGGTGACCTGCACCGTGTGGTCCAACGTCGTCATGCTCGCCGGCCTTTCCGACGGGCAGGCGCTCCTGGTCCACGGCGGGTCCAGCGGAATCGGCACGATCGCCATCCAGCTCGCCCGCATGCTCGGAGCAACGGTCTACGTCACCGTGGGATCCCCGGCCAAGGCTGACTTCTGCGTGGAGTTGGGCGCCGCTGCGGCGATCAACTACCGAGAGGAGGACTTCGCGGAGCGGGTCGCCGAACTGACCGAGGGTCGCGGCGTCGACGTCATCCTGGACAACATGGGCGCCGCCTATCTCGCCCGCAACATCGCGTGTCTGGCCAAGGACGGCGCGCTGGTGAACATCGGAATGCAGGGTGGCCGGCAGGGTGAACTCGACCTCCGGGCGCTGATGGCCAAGCGCGGCTCGGTGCATGCCACCGGCCTGCGAGCCCGCCCGGTCGAAGGGCCGACCGGCAAGGGCGCCATCATCGCCGATGTACGGGCGAACGTCTGGCCCGCAGTCGCCGACGGCCGGGTGCGGCCGATCATCGACCGCGTCGTCCCGATGCCCGAGGCCGGTGCGGCGCACCGGATTGTCGAGTCGAGCCGGCACATCGGCAAGATCCTGCTCGAAGTTCCCCGCTGATCTCGCGGTTTTGGCCACAACCGCCGGGGGTTCCGGCGCAGTCAGGCGAGACTGGCCAGCGCATCCAGCACGTGATCTACCTCGACCTCGGTGTTGTAGTGCAACAGGCCGATCCGTACCGCGCCGCCTTCGGCGTTGACACCCATGGTGTCGAAGAGTTCGGTCGCGTAGTAGTCCCCGTCCCAGGCGCAGATTCCGCGTTCGGCAAGGAACTCGTTGACCTCACGGGGGTGCTTGCCGCGCACCGTGAGCGACAGGGTCGGCGTACGCCGGACGGCAGATCCGAGCGTCGTGACATGGGTCATGGATTGCGCCCCGAAGTGCAGCCGGGCGAAGAGGCGCTCCTCGTACGCCTCCGCGGCCTGCATCGATGTCATGATGCGCTGCCGCCGAGAACCGTTGCTAGGTACGAGGTCTGCCAGGTAGTCAGCCGTCGCGGCCAGCCCAGCAAAGAGCTCGAACGGTGGCGTACCGGTCTCGAAGCGCTCGGGCACGCTGTCCGGTGACGGGGCGAGCTTGTCCGGATGCAGGTCAGCCAGCAACCGCGGGTTGGCGGTCACGGCACCCAGGTGCGGGCCGCAGAACTTGTACGGGGAAACGGCCAGGAAATCCGCGCCGAGCTCGGTGATGTCCAGCGGGACGTGCGGGGCGGCATGCACGGCGTCGACGTACACCAACGCGCCGACCTCGTGCGCCCGGCGCGCGATCGTGGCCACGTCCGGCCGCGTCCCGACCGCATTGCTTGCCGCGGTAACCGCGACCAGGCGCGTCCGCTCGTTCAGAAGTTCGGCGTACTGCCACTCCGGCAGTTCACAGGTCTCGATGTCGACCTCGGCCCAGCGCACCGTCACCCCGACCGCCCGAGCCGCCTGCACCCACGGCCGGATATTCGCGTCGTGGTCGAGCCGGGAGACGATGATCTCGTCGCCCAGCTGCCAGGTCTTGGACAGCGCGCGGGAAATCGTGTACGTCAGCGAGGTCATGTTGGGCCCGAGAACCACGCCGGAGGGCATGCCACCGACGAGATCGGCGATCGCAGTCCGGGCGCCGTGCACCAACTCGTCGGCCAGCGCCGAGGCAGCGAACGGCCCGCCACGGTTGGCCACCGCGGTCCGCATCGTGTTGCCCACCGCGGAAGCAACCGAATAGGGCACCAGGCTGCCGGCAGCACCGTCCACATGGACGAACCCATCGGCCAAGGACATGAACTGGCCCCTGACCCGAAGTACGTCAAGCTCGGCGATGACGGAGTCGGGCACCATCACACCCTAGTCACGGACAGCCCGCCCTGGCCTGGCGCGGATCGATTGATGTGGGCGGGGCAGTATGGGGGGCATGAGCCAACACGAGCAAGCCTCCGCCCAGCCCCAGGTGGTCGTGATCGGCCCCGACGGGCGTCCGATCGGCACTCAACCTGTCGCGGACGACGATGCGCAGGCGAGCATGCTCGCCGCCGGTGGCGGGCTGGACGGGCGCGACGGTGCCGTCGGTGGCAGCGATCGGGGTACGGACGAGAGCGACGACGCCAGCCGCGAGGTCGGCGAAATGGTCTCCGAGCCGGCGAAGGTGATGCGAATCGGCTCGATGATCAAGCAGCTTCTCGACGAGGTCCGCGCCGCTCCGCTCGACGATGCGAGCCGTAACCGCCTGCGCCAGGTGCACGAACGCTCCATTCACGAACTCGAAGATGGCTTGTCGCCGGAACTTCGCGATGAGTTGCACCGACTGTCACTGCCGTTCGGGGAGGACACGACACCCAGCGATGCCGAACTCCGGATCGCGCAGGCACAGCTCGTGGGCTGGCTGGAGGGCCTCTTCCACGGCATCCAGACGACGCTGTTCGCTCAACAGATGGCCGCGCGGGTGCAGCTGGAGGAGATGCGTCGGCGCGCACTGCCGGCCGGCTCGTCGGGCATGCCGGGCCAGGCGCAAGGGCAACCGGGCATGCCGGGCTATCCGGGCTCGGGCGACGGCACGGGAAGCGGCCAGTACCTGTAAGCGATCTTCGGGGTTCACATCGGGGCCATCTGGCCACAGCGACTTTCTCCGGAGAAAGTGCGGTCTGGACGGGCGCAGAAGCGACATTCTCCGGAGAAAGTGCGGGCCCCCTGCGGTTGTCCAAGCGTCGACGGGTCAGAGGTGCTTGGCCGCCTCGCGTTTCGACAGGCCGGACATCTGCTCGCCATGGTCGCCGAGATACCGCCGTACCCAATCCGGGTCGGTCTTGGCGTACTCCCGAAGGGCCCAGCCGATCGCCTTCCGTACGAAGAACTCCTTGTGCTCGAGGTTGGGCGCAAGAACGTCGGTGAGCAGGTCCAGATCGGTCCCGGCTTTCGCCTTGATCTGGGCGATGATCGAAGTTCGCCTGCGCCAGATGTTTTCGTCGGTCGACCAGGCTCGAAGGACCGGCGCGACGACGTCGTGTTCGCCCCCCAGGAGCGGCCCCACCCGACGGATCGCCAACTCGTCGACGTAATCCCACCAGGCGCCGCTCACGATCATGTGCTCGTACAGCGGCATCGTTCCGCTGTCCTGGTACGAGCTGTAGGCCCAATGCCCCGTCAGCGCGATCGCGGCGTACCGCTCCTCGCGGAACTCGGCGTCATCCCACAACCCGCGCACCGCTGCCTCCCAGGCGGCGCGGTCGGGGAGCGCATGCTCGGCGAACAGCCCCTTGCACAACCTGGCCAACTCCGCGGAGCGGACTCCGCGATAGGGCATGGTCGACTTCATGTAGCGCTGCTGACCGACCGCCCGCTCCGGGTCCCCGATCTTCGCCAGGCCCGTACGTACGGCGTCGAGCAACTCGTCCATGGCCTCACCTTTCCGAACCTTCTCGCCGGTTCGCTACACAACCGCCGCTTTCGGCCCGCTGAAAAGTGAGGTTGTGTAGCGAACGCCGGCCTTGACCGGCATTGCACGGGCATACGGCGAGGTCAGGCGCGGGTCGCCGAGCCGGGCCACAGCAGGCGATCGAGGTAGTCGGCAACGCCGTCGTCGTCATTCGTCCCGGTGACGTCGTCGGCCACGGCCAGTACGTCGGGATGGGCGTTCGCCACTGCGACGGCTCGGCCGGCCCAGCCCCCGAACATCGGGAGGTCGTTGGGCATGTCACCGAAGACGAGTATGTCCTTGCGGTCGACGCCGTACCGGTCGAGGGCCACGGCGAGTCCACTCGCCTTCGTGACGCCGGGCGGGCACAACTCGATGAAACCCAGTCCGGCATGCGTCAACTCTGCGACTGACTGCGGGACGACCGAGCGCGCAATGTCCAGCAGCACGTCCTGTTCGTAGCGGCCGGATTTCAGATAGAACTTCAGCGCCGGACCGTCCGCGGGTAAGTCGGCGCGCACGACCACTTCTCGGCCCTCGTTGTACGGCCAGGCGAAGCCCGGCTCCACGTAGAGGACATGCCGACCGTCCCGCGGATATTCACCGGCATAGAGCAATGGGCCGGACAACGCCTCGATCTGCGCAGTGATGTCCAGGGCCAGCGAACTGGGCATGGTTACCTGGTGGAGCACTTCACCGGTCGCGAGATCGCCCACAAAGGCACCTTGGGCCAGGACGACGATCCCCTCGCCGCCGAAGTACTCGTGCACCGTGTGCAGAAGGCGTGGCGCCCGACCCGTGACGCCCACGACCGGGATCCCCTCCGCGCGCAGCCGCTTCAGGGCTGCAGCCGTGCGCGGACTCACCCGCGCCGCGGAGTCGAGGAAGGTCCCGTCTAGGTCGGTGGCCACCAGCTCGGGCCGCCACGACGGGTCCAGATCCGGACCGGGCTGCGCCGCACTTTCTCCGGAGAAAGTCATGTCTGCGCGCCGTCAGACCGCACATTATCCGGAGAAAGTGCGGTGGTGCTCGGGTCAGGCAACGGGTTCCAGGACTTCTCGACCCCCGAGGTACGGGCGCAATGCCGCCGGCACAAGCACCGACCCATCGGCCTGTTGATGCACCTCGAGCAAGCAGGCAATAGTCCGGGCGATCGCGCAGAGCGTCCCGTTGAGCGTCGCGGCGATCTGCGGGCGACCGGTCTGGTCGCGGAAGCGGATGTTGAGCCGGCGGGCCTGAAACGTCGTGCAGTTGGAGGCCGACGTCAGTTCGCGGTAGGCGGACTGCGACGGGAACCACGCCTCACAGTCGAACTTCCGAACGGCGCTGCTCCCTAGGTCCCCGGCTGCAATATCCACGACCTGGTACGGGACTTCGAGCGCACCCAGAAACTGCTGTTCCCATTCGAGCAAGCGTCGATGTTCGGCAGCGGCCTCGTCCGGGGTGCAGAACGAGAACATCTCCACCTTGTCGAACCAGTGCACCCGAACCAGGCCTCGAGTGTCCTTGCCGTACGAGCCGGCCTCTCGTCTGAAGCACGAGGACCAACCGGCCAACCGGATCGGCCCCGCGGCAAAGTCCAGGATCTCGTCGGAGTGGTAAGCGGCCAATGCGACTTCCGAGGTACCGACCAGGTAGAGATCATCATTCGCCAGCCGGTAGATCTCGTCTGCGTGCGCCCCGAGAAACCCGGTGCCCTCCATGGCTTCTGGACGGACGAGCGATGGCGCGATCACCGGTGTGAAGCCCGTGTCCCTGGCTTGGGCCATCGCGAGATTGGCCAGCGCGAACTCGAGCTCCGCGCCGACTCCGGTCAAGAAATAGAAGCGCGCCCCCGAGACCTTGGCGCCACGATCGAGGTCGATGGCGCGCAGGGCCGTCCCGATCTCGACGTGGTCGCGCGGCTCGAAGTCGTACGTCGGTATCTCGCCCACCGTCTGCAGGACGACGCTGTCGTCCTCTCCCCCCGGCGGAACGCCGTCCTCGACCAGGTTCGGGATCGCAAGGTGTGCTTCGCGCAGTGCGGCGTCGGCCGCGCGCTCCTCTTCCTCGAGGGCCTTGAGCTGGGCGGCTAGTTCCTGGGCCTGCGCCAACAACGCCGGGCGCTCCTGCTCGGACGCGGCACCGACCTTCTTCGACGCCGCCTTCTGCTCGGAACGCAATTGATCGGCGCTGGTCACGGCCGCTCGCCGCGCCGCGTCGGCATCCAGGAGCTCGTCGGCCAGTGACGGCGGCATGCCACGCACACTCAGACTGGCGCGGACGAGGTCGGGATCCTCGCGCAACGCCCGTAGATCAATCACCGTACGAGGTTATCCGGGCAGCCACGATCCCCGACGGTGCTCCTCGGCGGTTTGCTGGCAAACCGCCGATCCCTCCTCGCGTTGCCGGCGCACGCGTGTGCTCCCGGTGTGCTCACCGGCCGCGGCTCTTGGCGGCCAGGACCATCTGCGTGACCAGGTAGCTGCTGACGCCCATCTTCCCTGCGATCTCGTCCGGGCGCATGCCGCGCGCGTTGTAGATCATCGCGAGGCTCTGCTGAGCCGGCGTCCAGGCGGGCTTCCTCGGCCGGGGACCAGCCGGCTGCCGGCGGGGTCTGGCGCGGGACGCCGCGACCAGTGCACCCGAATCCGGCGTGGAGGATGCCGGGCTGCGCTCGGCGAGCTTGCCGTACGTCGCTCGTCGTTGGTCCCGATATGTGCCGCTGGCCATGTCGTTCGGACTCTTCTCATCGGCCAGCACGTACTGCTCGGATGACTTGTTCACGCCGACGGCCATCAAGGGCACACCCTTGAGGTTGGCCCGCTGGCATGGCGCGGATGTGCAGTAGTCGTATTTTGCTGCGCGCTCGGCGACCAGTTCTCGGCCGCACGTGATGCAGCGCTGTGCGGTTGTCGTGATCAATCCTTCCAGGCCCGGTGGTCCCAGGGCCAACCCCGTTACAACACTCACGGGACGAGCGGTGTTCCGCCTCGGATCGGGCGCACGGGAGAATGGCCGCATGCAGTTCCTCGACGCCGCACCCGGGTACGACCTCACGTACGACGACGTCTTCATGGTTCCGCAGCATTCGACGGTGTCCTCCCGGCTCGACGTGGACCTGACCACCCCGGACGGGCTGGGTACGACGATCCCGATCGCCGTCGCCAACATGACCGCGATCTCGGGGCGGCGGATGGCCGAGACGATCGGACGCCGCGGCGGGCTCGCGGTCATCCCGCAGGACATTCCGACCTCGGTCGTGGCCGATGTCGTCGAATGGCTCAAGCAGCGCCACCTGGTCTACGACACCCCGATCACGGTCACTCCACAGACCACGATCGGCGAGGCACTGTCGTTGCTGCACAAACGGGCACACGGCGGGGCGGTCGTTGTTGAGGGCATGCGACCGGTCGGCATCCTGACCGAGGGCGACTGCGCCGGCTGGGACCGATTCGCCCAGGTCGGCGCGGCGATGAGCCCGCACATGATCACCGTGGAGGACGGCACCGATCCCGCGAAGATCTTCGACCTGCTGACCGACGAACGCGTGCGCATCGCGCCGGTCGTGGCCGGTGAGCGGCTGGTCGGGGTCACGACCCGAAAGGGGGCGGTACGAGCGGGTCTGTACCAACCCGCCGTCGACAGCAAAGGCCAGCTGTTGGCTGCCGCCGCGATCGGGGTCAACGGCGATGTGGTCGTACGCGCCAAGACCCTGCTCGACAGCGGCGTGGACATTCTGGTCATCGACACTGCGCACGGCTTCCAGCAGAAGATGATCGACGCGCTGGAGGCCGTTCGCGCAGCGGTCGGTCCTGATCAGCCGCTGGTCGCCGGAAACGTGGTCTCTGCCGCCGGCACGCGGGCGCTGATCGAGGCAGGCGCGGACGTGGTCAAGGTTGGCGTGGGGCCGGGGGCGATGTGCACGACTCGGATGATGACCGGCGTCGGGCGCCCGCAGTTCTCGGCAGTCTTGGAGTGTGCCAAGGCCGCCCGATCCGTCGGCAAACATGTGTGGGCGGACGGCGGCGTGAAGCATCCGCGGGACGTTGCACTGGCGCTGGCCGCCGGCGCCTCCAGTGTGATGATCGGTTCCTGGTTCGCGGGCACCTACGAGAGCGCCGGCGACATTCACAGCGACAGCGACAACCGCCAGTACAAGGAGAGCTTCGGCATGGCCTCAGCCCGGGCAGTGTCGGCGCGGACTCGGGAGCAGAGCGGCTTCGACCGCGCACGCTCCGGGCTGTTCGACGAGGGGATCAGCTCGTCCCGGATGTACCTCGACCCAGCTCGCCCGGGTGTCGAGGACCTGCTGGACACGATCATGGCCGGGGTTCGCAGCGCATGCACCTATGCCGGCGCCCGTACCGTCGACGAACTTCAGGAGCGCGCCGTCGTCGGCGTCCAGAGCGCTGCCGGGTACGAGGAGGGGCGTCCGCGTCCGGTCAGCTGGTGAGCCGCCTGGATTCCGCCGGTTCGCTACACAACCGCCGCTTTCACCGGCCGGAATCGGGCGGTTGTGTAGCGAACCGGCACATTGGGTTGGTGGGACGACACCGGTGATCGACATACCGCTGTCGCGGTTCGAGGAGATGGTCTCCGACGCGCTGGACCTGATCCCGCCGGAGCTGACTCAGCTGATGGACAACGTCGTGATCCTTGTCGAGGACCGCAATGCGGAGGAGCCGAGCATTCTGGGGCTGTACGAGGGGTTCGCGCTGACCGACCGGGACTGGAACTACGGCGGTGACCTGCCCGACCGGATCATGATCTACCGGTCGGCGATCTGTGCGATGTGTTCCACGCAGGACGAGGTCGTCGACGAGGTGGCGATCACCGTCGTGCACGAGATCGCACATCATTTCGGCATCGACGACGCTCGATTGCACGAACTCGGCTGGGGGTAGATCGCCTACTGCAGTGGTCACTTGCTCCTGAGTCTTTACAACCCATGGTGGCGTCGGTGGCCGACTGTTCGAGCTCGTGCTGCGCGCGAGGCATCCACATCCGACCGCTAGCGCCGCCTCCAGCTCAGCGGATGCCGATGCCCATCAGATGCGAGCTGGCGCCCAGGAGCGACGGCTCGGCCTCCACTCGTTCGATCGCCCGTAGGACCGCGGTCCGGCCTACCTCGTCGTTCAGGTTCAGGCGGTCTTGAAATCCGCCCGGCCCCTCGATCGCAACAACACTCACCGAATTGAATCCGGCTTCGTCAAGCTCAGATCGGAGTTCTTCCGGCCGGTGAAAGTAGGCAAGAGTGAACCAGTCCGGATGGGCCACGGGGTCAAGGTTGCGATGGACCCCATCGACAAGCACTCCCTGGATCATCCGCTCGAAGTCCGGTGCGGCGACGTACCCGCGCCGGATGCCGTCGTAGGTTGACGCGAATCTGCTGACCGCTGCCGCAAATAGAACACCGCCGGGCCGAAGTACACGGAACGCCTCGGCCAAGGCGGCAGCCCGCGCCGCGGCGTCGATGAGGTGATACAGCGGGCCGAGCAACAGGACTGCGTCCGCACTCTGGTCATCGAAACCAAGCTGGCGGGCATCCGCTACGTGGGCGGAGGCCAACGGAGTCTCCGGTTGGGCAGCCGATCCGGTAGCGGCGGTCGAGACATGCGGCGGCCACGGGTCGAACAGGTGCACCTCGTAGCCTTGGCGGGCCAGCGGCAGCGCGTACACCCCGGTTGCCCCTCCCACGTCGAGAACGACGGCGGGTGACGCTGGCAGGTGCCGGGCCAACAACGCCCGTGTACGGATGGCCTCCAATGTCGGCTCGTCGCCCCCGAGCCGTTTCGCCTCCTGGTCCAGCGCGTAGTGCGCTGCGATCACGGGGGGCAGGGGTTCCGACATATCTGCACGATAAGGATGGGCGCAAGCACGTTGATGACTGACGGTTGTGTTGTGAGCGGCGCTGCGTCGAACCAGCGTCGCTCCGGGTAGCGTCGAGGTCGTGGCGGACAACGACTTCCCGGATATCGGTGAGCCACGACGGTCAGGAGAGGCCGGAACCCGCGGCAAGCTGCCGATCAAGATGCTGCACGACCGACTCCTGGTCAGCCTGTCCAAGGAAGCCGGCGAACGTCGGTCCAGCGGCGGCATCGTGATCCCGGCGACCGCCCAGATGGCAAAGCGGCTGGTCTGGGGTGAGGTCGTCGGTGTCGGAAACCACGTACGCCAGATCAAGCCGGGCGATCAGGTGCTGTTCTCACCGGATGACCAGCACGAGGTCGAGGTGCACGGGGAATCGCTGATCATCCTGCGCGAACGCGACGCCCATGCGATCGCCGCCGAAGGCATCGAAGAGTCCACGGGCCTCTACCTCTGATACCCGCGTTGACCGTCCACATTTTGGGACGTTATGCGCATAACGTCCCGGTTTCGGGCCCGTCAGCGGGACGTTATGCGCATAACGTCCCGTTGCCCTGAGCTAGAGGCGCCCTTCGCCGAGACGCGCGAGCCAGGCGGCGGCGTCGCCGAAGGACGCGTCGGTTGCCCGGTCCGGTACGGGTTTTGGCTCGCGGCCGTCAGCGCGGGGGTAGGAACCAAGAAACCGCACGTCAGAGCAGAGCCGGCGCAGCGCGCTCAACGCCTCGCCGACCCGGTTGTCCAGGACATGGCCCTCGCAGTCGAGGGAGAAGAAGTAGACGCCGAGGCGCTCCTTGGTCGGCCGTGATTCGATGCGGGTCAGGCTGATCCCGCGGATCGCGAACTCGGTCAGCACCTCGAGCAGCGCGCCGGTGTGGTCGTCGTCGATGAAGGCGGCGATCGACGTCTTGTCCGCGCCGGTGACGGGAGGCGGCGGGGCCGGTCGCGAGACAAGGACGAACCGCGTAACAGCACCCTGATGATCGGAGACGTCATCCCGTACGGCAGTCAGCCGGTACCGGGTTCCCGCGATCGGCGAGGCGACCGCAGCGTCGTACTTGCCCTGAGCGACCCCCTGCGCTGCGACGGCCGTGGACGTGGTGGCGACGACCTCGACGTTGGGCAGGATCGACTTGAGCGTGCGCCGAACCTGGCCGTAGGCGTGTGGGTGGGTGGCGAAGGTACGGATGTCCTCCGGCGAGGTTCCCGGTCGCACGAGCAGCGGCAGGGTCACCGGTACGAAGACCTCACGGACGATGACCAAGGGCTCCCCGGTAGCCAACTCGTCCAGCGTCACCGCCACCGAACCCTCGATGGAGTTCTCCAACGGGACCAAGCCGGCATCGGCCTCGCCACGGCGTACGGCCTCGAGCACCTCGCTGACCGACGGCAGCGCTTGGCCGGCCGACTCCCCGCCGGCAGCGATCGCCGGCAGACTCCGCAGCCCGATCTCGGCGAACGTGCCCTCGGGACCGAGGAAGGCAAAACGCGTCGGCGGGACCCCAGGCATGGCAGCGAGCCTAGGCGGCTCGTAGATACTCCGTGTCGTGATCGGTTGGCTGGACCTCACCGCTGGCGCCAGTGGCGACATGCTGCTCGGTGCCCTGGTGGACGCCGGCGCCTCCGTCGACGTGATGCAGGAAGCCGTCGATGCCATCGGCGTCGAGCCGATCGCACTGAGCGTCTCCTCGACCACCCGACAGGGACTGGCCGCGACCAAGGTGGACGTCAAGGCGCCCCGCTCCACCGTCACTCGCACCTGGGCGAACGTCCGCACCCAGCTCGAATCCGCAGAACTCGCCGAGGAAATCCGCTCGATGGCCCTGAGTGCCTTCGAGCGAATGGCGCGCGCTGAGGCAGACGTCCATCGGACAACGCCGGAACAGGTGCACTTCCACGAGGTCGGGGCCCTGGACGCGATCGCCGACGTGGTCGGTGTCTGCGCCGGACTGCACTCGCTGAGCCTGACTGAGCTGTCGGCCGGTCCCGTCTCCCTGGGCAGCGGAATGAGCCGCGGTGAGCACGGCTTCATTCCGATCCCCGGACCTGCAGTGCTGCAACTGCTTTCCGATGTGAACGCACCAGTCTGGTCGGGCCCCGCCCCGTACGAGATGTGCACGCCAACTGGCGCGGCCCTGCTGGCGACGATCGTGACGCGGTGGCAGGAAATGCCGAAGATGCGGGTTCAGGCCGTCGGCCACGGAGCCGGCACCCGCGATGTCGACGAGGTGGCCAACGTCGTACGGCTCATCCTGGGCGAGCCGGTGGGACAACCTGAGTCGGGTACGGCGGTGCTGCTGGAAACCAACGTCGACGACATGGATCCCCGGCTCTGGCCGGACGTACTCACCGCTCTGCTGACCGCGGGCGCCTCGGATGCCTGGCTGAGCCCGATCCTCATGAAGAAGGGTCGGCCCGCGTACACGCTGCACGTCCTCTGCGGCGCCGCGGCGGAGGACGACGTCCGCAAGCAGATCTTCGTCCGGACATCGACCATCGGGCTGCGTCGCATCCCGGTCGCGAAATTCGCGCTGGACCGGGAACCGGCAAGCGTTCGGGTTCAGGGTGAGCAGATCGGCGTGAAGCTGGCCCGGGACGAGGGCCGCGTGGTCAACGTCAGTGTGGAGTTCGACGATGTCGCCCGCGCTGCAGAGAAACTCGATCTGCCGGTCAAGGAGGTGCTGCGAGCAGCGACTGCCGAGGCGCATCGGCTGTTCACGCTCGGCAGCGGAGGACCCGCAACTCGATGATCTTCTCGGTGGTCGTCACGGCGTTCGTGCTCGTGGCGCCGGTCGAACTGCCCGACAAGACGATGTTCGCAACGCTCGTCCTGGCCAGTCGCTTCCGGCCGTTGCCGGTTCTGGCGGGAGTCAGCGCAGCCTTCGCCGTACAAGCCGCGATAGCCGTGACCGCGGGTTCATTGCTGTCTCTGCTGCCCCGGGAATGGGTAGCCGTCGGAGTCGCTGTGCTCTTCGCGGTTGGCGCAGTGCTGCTTTGGCGCTCGGCCAAGGAGGGCGCGGGAGATGGGCTGACTGAGGCAGAGGCTGCAACGCACAAGGATTGGCCGGCCTGGCGGATCACGCTTGCCTCGTTCGGGATCACGTTCCTCGCCGAGTGGGGAGACCTGTCCCAGCTGGCAACTGCCGGACTCGCTGCCCGCTTCGATGCTCCGATCTCGGTCTTTGTCGGTGCCTTCGCGGCGCTGGTCCTCATCGCGTCGCTTGCTGTCTTCGTCGGGGCCAAGCTGGTCACCCGGCTTCCGGTGAAGCTGGTCCGCCGTACGGCAGCGATCCTGTTCGCGTGCTTCGCGGTGTACGCCCTATACGAGGCGGTCTCCGCCTTTACCGGGTGACCAGACGGCTGGCCTAGGGTCGCGAGCGTGGCAGCCGAGACTTCGCAGTCCTTGGAACGTGGGCTGCGCCTGCTCCGACTCCTGGCCGAGGCTTCCGCGCCGATGACCGTGACCGCACTCGCGGAGGCGTTGCAGACGCACCGGCCGGTCGTCTATCGGTTGATCACTGCCCTTGCCCACCAGGGCATGGTGCAGCGCGACAGCGAAGGCCGCTGGCGGTTGGGCCTGGGCGTCCTGCATCTCGCGCAGCGCATTCATCCCCTGCTCCGCGAAGCTGCCGGCGGTCCGCTGCGTCGGCTTGCCGAGGATGTCGGAGCAACCGCTCATCTGACGATCGCCGACGCCGGCGAGGCACTTGCGGTTGCAGTCGTCGAGCCGACGTGGACCAACTACCACGTCGCCTACCGCGTCGGCTCCCGCCACCCGCTCGATCGCGGGGCGGCTGGCTTAGCGATCCTCGCCCTGGACGCGCCAAGCGAACCGGGGTACGTGACCACGAGCGGCGAACTCCAACCCGGCGCGCACGGCATCGCCGCCCCGGTGACGGGCTTGAGCTTTCTCCGGGCGAGCGTCGGAGTGGTGAGCCTCGGAGACCTCTCGGTGGACGAGGTCGGCGAGCGCGTGGTTCTGGCCGCCGAGGATATCCGCGCCGCGCTGTCCTGACCTTGCCGCCCGGCCCGGCCCGGCCCCAACCCACTTTCTCCGGAGAATGTCGCTTCTAGCCCGGGCCAGACCGCACTTTCTCCGGAGAAAGTCCGTCGGGAGGATGCTCCGGGGGGCTGGTTAGCGGGCAGGTCGGATCGTGCCGGTGCAGTAGCCGAAGCCGATCCTGGTGCCATCCGGGCCGGGCGCACTGGCCCGCAACGTGACCGTGTCGCCGTCCTCGAGGAACGATCGCGGGCTGCCGTCGTCGAGGGTGAACGGCTCGCTGCCGCCCCAGGACAACTCCAGAAAGGATCCCCGCTGCTGCGGCTCCGGCCCGGACACCGTCCCCGATGCGAACAGGTCGCCCGTACGAAGGCTCGCGCCGTTCACTGTCATGTGCGCCAACTGCTGGTCGGCGGTCCAGTACATCGCTGCGAACGGCGGGCGGGAGACCACAGTCCCGTTGCACTCGACTTCGAGAGTCAGGTCCAACCCCCACTCCTCGACCCGACTGAGGTACGGAAGCGGGTCCGGCTCCTGAACGGGACCGGGGATCCGCGCAGCCTCCAGCGCAGCCAACGGAACCACCCACGGCGAAATCGACGTGGCAAAGGACTTACCCAGGAACGGGCCCAGCGGTACGTACTCCCAGGCCTGGATGTCGCGCGCCGACCAGTCATTGAGCAGGACGACGCCGAAGACGTGGTCGGCAAACTCGCCGATCCCCACCTGGGTCCCGCGCTCTGTCGGCCTCCCCACGACGAACCCGACTTCTGCCTCGATATCCAGCCGTTGCGAGGGTCCGTACGTCGGCGTCGCGGCATCCGGGGCCTTGCGCTGACCGTTCGGACGTTGGACATCGGAACCGGACACGACCACCGTGCCGGCCCGGCCGTGATAGCCGATCGGTAGGTGGCGCCAGTTTGGCAGCAGGGGCGGCGAGTCCGGCCGGAACAGCTTGCCCACGTTGGTCGCGTGATCGATCGATGCGTAGAAATCGACGTAGTCGGCGACCTCAAAAGGCAGGCACATCTCGACTTCGGACTGGGCGACGAGCATCTTCTCGACCGATCCACGCTTGGACTCATCGCTGAGCAGTTCGGTGACTTCGGCGCGGATGCGGTCCCACTCCGAGCGGCCGCAGGCAAGGAACGGGTTCAGCGTCGCCGCACGCAGCATCTGCGACGGCTCGTTGATCAGCCCCCGGGCCGCGGCAGCAGCGAGGTCGAGGATCTGCTCGCCGATCGCCACCCCGATCCGGCGACCTCCGCCCTCCGCATTGGTCGGCGTGCCTTCCTGCACGCAGAAGACGCCGTACGGGAGGTTCGTGATCGGGAAGTCGCTGCCCTCCGGAACCGGCACCCACGTCGTCCGGCCGGTCCCCGGCGGCGTCGGCGTCGGCGCCCGCGTCGGCGTCGGCTCGCTCACAGCAGCCCCAGGGCGGTGAGCTCGTCGATTGGCTCGGTCAACGAGCAGGACCCGAAGCCGATGAAGCTCGTACGGACGCGACGCGCGTCGTGTTCATGCAGCGCGCGCAGCGCGTGCACGATCACCTCCGCGCTGCCCTCGCAGAGCCACCCGACAACCTCTGAGGGCTCCTCGCCGAGAACCGCAGCTTGGGTCGCCATGAGCACGTTGAGGAAACCGTGCTGGGTGTTGCCCGATTCGTCCTCGGTCCCGCAGATCGCGTGGTGCAGCCCGGCCGTGCATTTGAACGGGATCCGCCGCGCGACACACTCGCTGATGAAGACCGCTAGCTCCTCCGGCGCCGGCACGGCGCCCAGGACCGCGCCGCCGGTACGGAACTTGGCCTCCCGCCCGGCCACCGCGATGGCGTCGAGTTCGGCGGAGATGTCTTGTCCTCGCGGTAGTTCGACGTATCCGGTGACCTCGGGCAGCGCGTCGAGAATGTCGCCCAGTACATCGAGCGAGGAGCCCGGCGGCAGCACGATCTCCACGGCGCCCAATTCCAGCCGCGAGTCCGTCACGACCTGCGTCACGGCGTCGCTGACCCCATCGATGCCGGTATCGGCGATGATCCCGACAAAGAGCGGCTCGGGCCGAGACCATGCCTGCGCCAGCTCAGGAATTCGCGACGCGGGGCACAGGAATCGGCCGACGAGTCGACCGTAGGTGCCGGCGAGGTGATGCGGATGGGCAGCCACGGCGTCGGGCATCGTCGCGTTTCCTGGCGGGAACAGCGCGGCGTCATCGATCAGACTGCCGAAGAGTGCGGACAGCGCTGCAGTCGGCGCTGGGCCGGTCGCGCTCGATCGAGCAGCGCCAGGTTCAGTCGCGACCGCAGAGTCAGGTGCAGGGACAGCATCACCTGTGGGCGCAGAGTCAGAAGTTGACACGGCCTGGAACGCTAGCGCACCCTCAAGAGGCTGGAACCGGACGCGCGCGTCCTGATAACGGACGGTCGTGCACGACGCCCACACGTCTGGAAAGGTCACCGTTCATGCCCTATTACCGCCAGGTCGGCGACATCCCCCGCAAGCGGCACACGCAGTTCCGCAAGCCCGACGGCGGCCTCTACGCCGAGGAGCTGATGGGCGCCGAGGGCTTCTCTTCGGACTCATCACTGCTCTACCACGAGTACCTCCCGACCGCGATCGTCAACAGTGAGGCGTTCGACGGTCCACAGTGGGCGCGGCAGTCCAACCATCCGCTGCGGCCACGCCACTTCGTCACGCACAAGCTCGATGAGCCTGGTAAGGACGCGATAACCGGTCGCCAGCATCTGTTGGCAAATGCCGACTGCCGGATCTCGTACTCGTACGCCGATACGCCCTCCCCGTACTACCGCAACGCCATCGGCGCCGAGTGCATCTACGTGGAAAGCGGTACGGCGCGGTTCGAATCCATACTCGGCGCCTTCGACATAGGCAGCGGCGACTATGTCGTGATCCCGACGTCGATCACCTACCGCATCGTTCCGACCGGTAGCGATCCGCTGCGGACGCTGAGTACGGAGGCGACCGGGCTGATCACGCCGCCCAAGCGGTACCTCTCCGCGCGAGGCCAGTTGCTCGAGAATGCGCCCTACTGCGAGCGCGACTTCAGGGTGCCGACCGAGCCATTCACAGACACCGGCGCTGACGTGGAAGTCCTTGTCCAGCATCGCTCCTCGGACCATAACGGCGGCGTCGGCTGGACGAAGTTCACCTACGCCCAGCACCCCTTCGACGTCGTTGGCTGGGACGGGTGCCTCTACCCGTACGCGTTCAACATCTCCGATTTCGAGCCGATCACCGGCCGGGTCCACCAACCGCCGACGGTGCACCAAACCTTCGAAGGCCACAACTTCGTGATCTGCTCGTTCGTCCCCCGCAAGGTCGACTACCACCCCGAGTCGATCCCGGTCCCGTACAACCACGCAAACGTCGACTCCGACGAAGTGATGTTCTACTGCGGCGGCGACTACGAGGCGCGCAAGGGCTCCGGAGTCGGCCAGGGCTCGATCTCGCTGCACCCCAATGGGTTCACGCACGGTCCGCAGCCGGGTGCACCGGAGCGCGCGATCGGCGTGGAGTACTTCGACGAGCTCGCCGTCATGATCGACACCTTCCGCCCCCTCGACCTGTGCCTGCCGGCGCTCGCCTGCGAGGACACCGGCTACGCCTGGACGTGGGCCGGCCGCACCCTGGAGTAGCCCTTCGCAGAGAAACGCGAGGTCTGCTGAGCAGGCTGTTGATCATCGGCAAATGGGTAGGTTGTTTCCGAAGAAAACCCCCGTTTGCCGATGATCAACTCGGTCGGGAGACGACGACGGCAGGAGGCGGCACGTGCGGGCGATCCAGGTGACCGAGCACGGCGGACCCGAGGTCCTGGCACTCGTCGACAGCCCGATGCCGGAGGCGGGTGACGGCCAAGTGGTCGTCGACATCGCAGCCGCCGGCGTGAACTACATCGACACCTATCAACGCTCGGGCGCTTATCCGATCGAGACGCCGTTCATCCTCGGCATGGAGGGTGCCGGGACGGTACGCGCAGTCGGCGCCGGTGTCGACGACATCTCGATCGGGGACCGCGTTGCCTGGAAGGACGGCTTGGGCAGCTACGCCGAGGCCGTCGCCATTGGCGCGACAGAGGCCGTACCCGTTCCCGAAGGCGTGAGCGACGAGCTGGCCGCCGCGGCGATCCTGCAGGGAATCACCGCGCACTACCTGGCCACGTCGACGTACCCGGTCCAGCAGGGCGATTGGGTAGTCGTGCACGCCGCGGCCGGGGGGGTCGGGCAACTCCTGACCCAGATCGTCAAGCTCCGCGGTGGTCACGTGTTGGCGACGACGTCGACGCCGGAGAAAGCGGCGAAGGCCAAAGCCGCCGGCGCGGATCGCGTTGTCTCGTACGACCAGATGGTCGATGCCGCCTTGGAAGTCACCGACGGGGTCGGCGTTGACGCGGTGTACGACGGGGTCGGGGCAGCGACGTTCGACGACAGCCTGAAGGCGCTGCGGATCCGCGGGATGATGGTCCTGTTCGGCGCGGCGAGCGGTCCGGTGCCGCCTTTCGATCCGCAGCGACTCAACCGCGGGGGCGGCCTGTTTCTGACCCGGCCCAGCACCGCCCACTACACCCGCGACCGCGAAGAACTGCTCTGGCGTACGAACGAACTCTTCGGCTGGATCGCCGATGGACGCCTCACAGTGGAGATCGGACACCGTTACCCGCTGGAAGATGCCGCCCAGGCACACCGCGACCTCGAGGGCCGCAAGACGACCGCCAAGCTGCTGCTGATCCCCTGACTGGGGTCAGCCGCCACGCTGAGACATCGAGTACCGCAGCTTCGTCATCATGAACTCCGCCTGAGGCACAATGCCGCTCTCGTCGAACAGCGAGCCGACCCGGTCGGTGAATTGCTCTGGCTCCCAGCGTTTTCCGTCGTTCTCGATCACCGCGACAGAGGTGTAGGGGCGGTAGAGCTCAACGGCGTCGCCCTGGACGCCGAAGACCTTGCCACTGATGTCCCCGGCCGCGTCCGAGCACAGCCAGGCCACGAACGGCGCCACATTGTCAGGCGCCCAGAAGTCGAAGGTGCCTTCCTCGATCGTCGGGATGTCGCCGTACGCGGACTCGGTCATTGCAGTGCGCGCAGCCGGAGCGATCGCGTTCGAGGTCACTCCGTACTTGGCCATCTCCTGGGCCACGATCGTGGAGAAGGCGGCGATGCCGGCCTTGGCCGCTCCGTAGTTGGACTGACCGAAGTTGCCGAGGATCCCCGAGGATGACGTCGTGTGGACCATTCGGCCGGGCCGACTCTCCGCTCGCCAGTAGCCACAGGCGGCGTGCGTCGTCGCGTAGTGCCCGCGCAGGTGTACGGCGATGACCGCGTCCCATTCCTCCGGCGTCATCTTGACCACAGTGCGGTCGCGCAGGACGCCGGCGTTGTTCACCAGAGCATCCAGCTGGCCGAAGCTGTCCACAGCGGTTGCCACAAGGCGGTCGGCCACGTCGATCTGGCTGACGTCGCCCTCGACCAGTACCGCTCGTCCCCCGGCCGACTCGATCTCGGCGACGACCGCCGCTCCCGTGGCCGGATCGAACTCGTTCACCACAACCGCGGCTCCCTGACGGGCACATTCCAAGGCTTCGCCGCGGCCCAGCCCTCGGCCTGCTCCAGTGACGATCACGACGCGGTCTTCGAGTAGTCCCATGCTCACGGAATCTAGACGACCCTCGCTCGCGCGGGCTCTTTGGTTGGCCTACCCCGCTCTTGTGATGCGCCCGCCACCCGGGTCCGGGCCTGGCGGTTTCTGCAGAAACCGCCAGGCCTGAGCTTTCCCAGAAAACCCCTTGCGTTCCGTCTCTTGTCGATATATCGTCTAAGCATCGGCGATACACGCCGACTGAAACGCACAAGGAGAAACCACAGATGTCGACATACGCATCTTCCGGCTGGCGGGACGCCAGCACAGCATGGAACAACTTGATCGCCGCCGCTGCTGAGGCAGCCCGCGGCACCGCTCGGGAACCCGGGCCACACGACGACTCGCGCCGAGGATCCGGCCGCCGGGAACACCGGCGCGACCACGGTGATAACCACAACCGGCAGCACGGCGAGCGGCATGGCCGTCGGCACGGCCGCGGCGAGCACAACCACGGACAACCCGGCTTCGAGCGACCCGGGCAATCTGGCCCCGGACAATTCGGCCGCTTCGACCGCTCAGACGGCGGTCCCGGCTTCCCGTTCGGACCCGGCGGCATGTTCGGTCCCCCGGTCGGTCCCGGATTCGGACCCGGACCGGGCTGGCAGGGCGGCCCCGGCTTCAGTCCGCCCGGTGGCCCATGGCGGGCACGAGGTCGCGGTCGAGGCCGTGGCGCCCGCCGTCGCGGCGACGTACGCGCGGCCATCCTGGTCCTGCTCGACGAGCAACCACGGCACGGGTACGAGCTGATCAGCGAGATCAGTGAGCGCAGCGGCGGCGTCTGGCGGCCCAGTCCGGGCACGGTCTACCCGACCCTGTCCCAGCTCGAGGACGAGGGCCTGATCCAGGTCGAGCAGCTCGACGGCCGCAAGACCGCAACGCTGACCGAGCAAGGACGGGCATACGTCGAGGAGAACCGGGCTCAGCTCGGCACACCCTGGACGGACGTCGCCGGCGACGTGCGGGCTGAAAACCTCGCGCTGCGCGGCATCATCGCTCAGGTCGGTGTTGCTGCCGGAACGGTGGCATTGCACGGGACTCCGGCCCAGGCCACCCGCGCGGCAGAGATCCTCGAGCAGACCCGGCAGGAGCTCTACGGGCTGATGGCCCAGCCCAAGGAGCCCGAGGCCGCGTCACCCGAGGCACCGACCGAGGCACCGACCGAGCCACCGACCGAGGGCGCGAATCCCGAGGACTCCACCCCCGAGTAGCCCCCAACTTGGCGGTTTCTGCAGAAACCGCCAAGCCACGACCCGAGCACCGAAGGCCCAACGCTGGCGGATTGCTGGCAAACCGCCAGGGGTCGCTCGGTCAGTCAACCCGCAACACCGAGTGAAGGAAGCCCTCTGTCGAACCGATCGGCAGAAGGCGTCCTTCACTCGGTTCTGCTTCAGGTCGGACAGGACCTGCACGGCCACCGGCAGCGCCGCAGCTCGATCGCGCAGCACCAAGCCGATCCGGGTTCGGCGGTCAAGCAGATCGTCAACGCCAAGGGCCAGCTCATGCCGTACGGCGTATCGAAGCTCTGCCACTGTGACCGGCAGCCCTGGCACCACCAGCTCGGATCCGTCCGAGCCGCCTTCGGCGACAACCCGCGCGGCTTCGGTTCCGTATCGCGCCACCAGCCACGGCGTCGCGGCAGTGGCGGCGAACCCGTCCGATGCAGTCGCGCCGATGAGCGGCAGATGTTCGGTACGACAGGGCCCGTCGCTGCCGAGCTGAGCCGCGACGAGGTCGACGGCGTCCTCGGCCATCTCGCGGTAGGTGGTGAGCTTGCCCCCGGTGATCGTGATGACCCCGGAGCTCGCCCGGCTGATCAAGTGCCGCCGGGAGAGATCCGCGCTGCCCTTCGAGGCGACCCCGGCAACCAGCGGCCGGAGCCCGGCATAGGACCCGAGGACGTCCGTCCGCGACAGCGGCTGCGCCAACGCGGTATTGATCGTGTCGAGCAAGACGTCGATTTCGGCGGTGTCCGGTCGCGGGTCCGTCTCGCCGATTGGCCCCTCGACCGGCTCGTCGGTGATGCCCGAGATATGTGCGGCCGTCCAATTGCGGGAGGGCGAAGACGTACCGGCTCGTCGACCCGGCCAGCGGAACCGTCAAGGCGGCGCGCGGAAAGCCGAGCAAGCTGCTGGGCAGCACCAGATGAGAGCCTCGGCTCGGGCGGAGTGTGACCCCGTTGGCCAACTCGCCGGCCCAGACACCGGTGGCATTGACGACGGCGCGCGCTTCGACCGACAACTGCCGCCCGCCATCGAGCCGGTCGCTGAGTTCGGCTCCGTCCGCACCGACCGAGGTCGCCTCCATCCTGGTGAGGATCGAGGCGCCGTACGTCGCGGCCGTACGTGCCAGCCCCAGCACCAGCCGGGCGTCGTCGATCAGTTGGCCGTCCCAGAACACGACTCCGCCGCGCGCATCAGGGCGCAGCCCCGGCACGAGATCGCTGGCCCGCTGCCGGCCGACCCAACGGGCGCGCGGCAAGGCAGCAGCGCCACCCGGGAGTCCGACCCGCATCAGATCCCCGGCCCCCGTACCGAACCGGCCGAGCGTGAGGGCCGTAGCCCCAACCGTGGCCGGGATCATAAATGGCAGGGCGCGGATCAAATGCGGGGCGGTACGGGTCATCAGGATCGCGCGCTCTCTGGCGCTGTCCCGAGCGAGCCGGATGTCCCCGTGCGCGAGATAGCGCAGGCCGCCGTGCACCAACTTGCTGCTCCACCGGCTTGTCCCCTGGGCAAGATCCCCGCGTTCGACGAGCGCGACCCGCAGACCGCGGCTGGCCGCATCCAGCGCGATCCCGGCACCGGTCACGCCGCCGCCCACCACGAGGAGGTCCACCCCGCACCGGGCCAAGGAGTCCAAGTCGCGGGCGCGGCTCGCCGCATTGAGGGACGGCCAGGAGACGGGCATAGGTCACAGCATGCTGGCCGGCGCCGCGCGGCGCCGCGATTTCAGGCTCAGCTACGAAATCGACGGTTGGCAATGCGGGCCAGCCGCCAAGGGGACGCCGGTTTACTGGGTAAACTCCCTGCCCATGAGCCAGGCAAGGGAACGAGCCGAACTCACGCTCACCGGTTGGGGGCACGTCGATGCCCCGCATGAGTTGCCGGCCGCGGCCCGCAAATGGCTCCGCCGCGAAATCGGTTGGACTCCAAGAGAAACTCCGGCCGAGGACTCTCGCACGGTCACGACCGTCGCCACCATGCTCACCGACGCCACGAGCGCTGCGCTGATCGAGATCGTTGGCGACGACTACGTCCGTACCGATGGCCCGAGTCGCATTCGCCGGGGTGGCGGCCGCAGCTATCTGGACCTGATCCGCCGCCGCGGCGGCGATGTCTCCGGCCTACCTGACGCAGTCGTGCTCCCCGGCTCCCATGACGAAGTCCTCGCCGTCCTGGCCCGCTGTGCGAAGGACGACATCGCGGTCATCCCGTTCGGCGGCGGAACGAGCGTCGTCGGCGGCCTGGCCGGCGGCGCCGGTGAGCATCGGGCCGTCATCGCCTTGGATGTCGCGCGACTCAGCTCGATCGACTCGATCGATGCCAAGTCATTGCTGGTCAAGGCCGGACCTGGCCTACGGGCACCGGAGTTCGAGGCTCGGATGGCGCGCTACGGCCTGACTCTCGGGCACTTCCCGCAGAGCTACGAGTTCGCCACGCTCGGCGGGTACGCCGCCACGCGCTCCGCCGGCCAGGCGTCGACCGGGTACGGCAGATTCGACGAACTCGTCGCGGGACTTCGCCTGGCCACTCCGGCCGGAACGTGGGATGTGGGCAGATCGCCCGCCAGTGCCGCCGGGCCGGAGCTCCTCGGCGTCGTGCTCGGCTCAGAGGGCACCCTCGGCGTGATCACCGAGCTCACCCTGCGGGTCCGACCGGCTCCGGAGACGAAGCAGTACGAGGGCTGGTCCTTCAAGTCGTGGCCGCGGGCGCTCGAAGGACTCCGCCAGCTAGCTCGTACGGACCTGTTGCCCGACGTTGTGCGGCTGTCTGATCCGGACGAGACGCAGGGCCAACCTCGTACTGGCCGCAAGCTCGAAAGCATCTGCGCTGCAAGGGCTGCTGCGAGCCCGCGGACACGGCGGCGGTTGCCTGTTGATTCTCGGCTGGGAGGGCGCCGAAGACGTCGTCAGCGCACGGCGGCGCGCGGCCAGTTCTCTGCTGCGGCGCTGTGAGGCCATTCGCGTCGGGCGATCGGTCGGCCAGAGTTGGGTGTCCAACCGCTACTCGGGTCCGTACATGCGTGACGTCCTGCTCAACGTCGGCCTGCTCGTGGAGACGCTCGAGACGGCAGCTACGTGGTCTGACCTCCCGGAGGTCTACGACGCGACCCGTGCCGCACTGACCGAGTCGCTATCTGCAGGGGACAAAAGTCCGCTGGTGCTGTGTCACGTCTCGCACGTCTATTCCGACTGGCGCGTCGCTCTACTTCACAATCATCGCCGATCGTGACGACGACCGACCGCTGCAGCAGTGGTTGCTGGCCAAGCGCGCAGCGACCGACGCTCTGATGTCGCATGGTGGAGTCATCACGCACCATCACGCAGTCGGCATCGATCACGCACCTTGGCTCTCGAGGGAAGTCGGCGATCTCGGCATCGCTGTCCTGCACGCGGTCAAGGATCGGCTGGATCCCACCGGGATCTGCAACCCATGCGTCCTGTTCGGCAGTCCTTACGGGAAGTCAGGCAGGGCACATTTACGGCCTGCGGTTGATGAGTGATCAGGCGTACGCCGACAGCGAGGTTGGTCGACTGCGAACGGTCCTGCTGCACCGACCGGGCCTGAGCTGAAGCGGCTGACGCCGCGAAACAACGACGCGCTGCTCTTCGACGACATCCCTTGGGTCGCCAGGGCGCAAGAAGAGCACGACGCCTTTGCCGAGTCCCTGCGCACGCATGACGTCGAAGTCTTGTACGTCGACGTCATGCTCACGGAGGTGATGGACATCCCCGCCGCGCGGGCCGAGGTCATCGCCGGGGCTGTGGACGATCCTCGACTGGGCGTCACGCTACGAGACGTCGCCGCCTCGTATCTGGACGATCTCAGCGCCGCAGGTCTCGCGGGCGCACTCATCGCCGGCGTGGGTCATGACGAACTGCCGGGTGCCCGCGGGCTTGCGCATCAACTCATGCCGAGCGTGGACTTCGTGATCCCGCCGCTGCCCAACCTGCTCTTCACCCGGGATTCGTCGGTCTGGGTGGGCAATCAAGTCGCCGTCACGGCCCTGGCCATGCCGGCTCGGCGGCGCGAAACCACGCTGACCCACGCGATCTACGCCCACCATCCCCGGTTCGCCGGTGTGCAGCGGTTGTACGACCCGAGTCTCGAGCACGTCGAGGGCGGCGACGTACTTCTCCTGTCGAAGGGTGTCGTGGCCGTCGGCGTCGGGGAGCGGACCACCCCCGCCGGGGCCGAGCGGCTTGCCCGGCGGGTCTTTCACCGCGGACTCGCGCACACGGTCCTGGTCGTTCCGGTTCCGCAGGAGCGCGCAACGATGCACCTGGACACGATTTGCACCATGGTCGATGTCGATGCGGTCGTCATGTACCAGAACATCGCTGCAGACCTCGTGGCCTGGACGCTGACCGAACCGGAGGGCTTGCCGCCGGAGGCCGCCGACGAGGACGGGGAGTTGTCGATCACGGGCCCGGAGCCGTTCCTGGTCGCGGCTTCCAAAGCGATGCAGATCGACCGGCTTCGGGTGATCGACACCGGACTGGACCCGATCACCGCCGAACGTGAGCAGTGGGACGACGGCAACAACACACTCGCGGTGGCCCCGCGGTTGACGGTTGCCTACGAGCGCAACGTGGTGACCAACGCAGCGTTGGAGGATCAGGGGATCGAGGTTCTGCGCCTGGCCGGCAGCGAGTTGGGCAGCGGCCGAGGCGGGCCGCGCTGCATGTCCTGCCCGATCCTGCGCGACCCCAGCGCCTGATCTCCTCCCTCGCTGCCGCGCGGAGTAGCCGACGACCCGCCCCGAGTTCGGGCCTGACTGGAAACTGGTCTGGCGCAGCTTGACAACCGCATTCGTAAGTTCTAACTTACCGTTCGTGACGACTTACCAAGGTGCCGTCCTCGACGCGCTGGGCGATTCGACCCGCCGGGCGATCTTCGAACGGTTGGGTCGAGGACCTATGGCGGTCGGTCAACTCGCCGACGAGCTCCCGGTCAGTCGGCCGGCGGTGTCCCAGCACCTGGCTCGGCTCAAGTCGGCCGGGCTCGTGTTGGACCAGGCGGTCGGCACTCGCCGGCTCTATCGACTCAACCCACAGGGCATCAACGCCATGCGGAGCTATTTCGAACAGTTCTGGACCCATGCGCTCGCGGAGTTCAAAGACTTCGCCGAAACCGAGGAGAACTCATGACGGATCTGCAGATCGACCCCGACGTACGAGTCGAGGTCACCGTCAACGCGCCCATCGAGCGAACGTTCCACTACTTCACCGAGCGGGTCGACAGCTGGTGGCCGCGTGAGCATCACCTTAGTGACGGCGACGGGTTCGAAGTCCGGATGGAATCCTGGGTCGGCGGTCGCTGGTACGAGCGTTCGGCGGACGGCAAGGAATGCGTCTGGGGCCGGGTCCTGGTGTGGGAGCCGCCGACTCATGTGGTGCTCTCCTGGCAACTCGGTGTGCACTTCGAGGCTCAGGATGATCCCGAGCTGGCAAGTCGGATCGACGTTCGCTTCGAGAGCGACGGCCCCGACCGTACGACCATCAGTTTTGTGCACTCGGAGTTCGAGAAGCACGGTGCGGGTTGGGAAAACCTGCGCCGCGGTGTCGGCGCCGAAAACGGCTGGAGAGACATCCTGAAGACCTTCGCCGAAGCGACGGGTAGCTGACCCGCGTGCGGCGCCAATCGGTCCACCTGACAATAGAGTTCGACCATGGCGACACATTGGACACTCGGCTGTGACGCCGCCGATCCGCACCGGCTGGCTGAGTTCTGGGCGCTGGCACTGCGCTACGTGGATGAGCCCGGCTACGTCGAGGAGCACGGCGCTTCCATCATCGACCCGGACGGAAAGGGTCCGGCGATCGGCTTTCTCCCGGTGCCGGAGGGCAAGACGGCCAAGAACAGAATGCACATCGACATCCGGGTAGCGGGTGAGCCGCCGTGGGACATGGCCGAGCGAGCGGAGCTCATCCGCGGGCGAGTCGAGGAGCTGATTGCGGCCGGGGCGACGCGAGTGCGCGAGGAGTCCTACGACGGGGATCTCGGCCACGTCGTGATGCACGACCCCGAAGGCAACGAGTTCTGCGTCGCCTGACTCAGCCCTAGGGGCAGCCGGTGACCGAGTCCCCCGGATCGGAGCGGCAGGTGTCGGTTCCGGCGCCTCCGTCTACCGCGTCGTTCCCAGAAACCTGATCGACAGCCTTGAGCGTGTCGGTGCCGGCGTCTCCACGGAGGCTGTCGTTCCCCTTCCCTCCGGTGAGGGTGTCATTTCCGATCCCACCGATCAGCACGTCGTTGCCCGCAAGACCGTTGAGTACGTCGTTTCCGCCCAATCCGCAGATGACGTCGGCGCCGGCAGTCCCCTGCAGCCTGTCGTTGCCGGCAGTCCCGGAGATCGTGCACGTCGGCGGGGGCGGCGGTGGGGGCGGCGGCGGCGTACCTGCAGCAGACAACTTCGTGACGAAGCCGTCGTCGGGGTTGAAACGGTTCGGGTCGCCGTTCTGCGGTTGGATCGCACCGGGAGTGACCGGGAAGTTGGCTGAGGTGGTCCCCCCGACGACCACCGCCGCTCCGGTGGTGTCGACCGCGATTCCGTAGCCCTGGTCCCAGGTGTTGCCGCCTAAGTAGGTCGAGTAGACGAGAGCAGATCCCGCGGCGTTCAGTTCGGTGACGAATGCATCCTGACCGCCGCCGTTGCTCGGCTGTGGCGCGTTTGACACCGGGAAGTTGCTGCCGTTGGTGTCACCGGTGACGTAGGCGTTTCCGCTCGAGTCCAGAGCGAGGTCCCAGGCGCGGTCCGAAGCGCTGTTGCTACCGAGGTAGGTCGAATAGACAAGTCCGGAACCCGTCGGGTTCAGCTTGGTGACGAACACTTCCCAGCCGGTCTGCATCTGCCGCTTGTACGCCCCGGGTGTCGTCGGGAAGTCGTAGGACAGCGTGAAGCCGGTGACGTAGGCGTTCCTCGCTGAATCCAGGGCCAGGCCGTACCCCTCTTCGTGATCGGAACCACCGAGGAACGTGGAGTACTGCAGGGTTCTGCCGTCCGGTGCGAACCTGGTCACGAACAGATCCAGCCCGTTGGGTTGGGTGTCGTAGGCCCCGGGCGTCACCGGGAAGTCCTGGCTGTAGCTGTAGCCGAGGACCGTCGCAGCCCCCGTCGCGTCCACGGCGATGTCCTGACCCCAGTCGTCGGTGGTGTTCAGAACGGTGCCGCCGCCAAGGAAGGTGGAGTACACGATTGCGGTCCCGGTCGGGTTCATCTTCGTGACGAACGCGTCGTTGTTCCCACCGCCGAAGCGCGGCTGGAAGGCGTTCTTCGTCGGGAAGCCGCAGGCGAGGCCGTCCGGGATCGGGCATTTCGTCCAGCCCGTGAGGTAGGTGTTGCCGGCGGCGTCGACGGCGATGCCGGTGCTGAAGTCGTCCCAGTCGCCGCCCACATACGTGGAGTAGACGAGGCCGCTGCCCTGCGGATTGATCTTCGTGATGAAGGCGTCGAATCCGCCCTGCTGGGAGGTCTGAAAGGCGCCCGGAGTCGCCGCGAACTGCAAGCCCGCTGGACCGGTCACGTACGCGTTGCCGCCGGCGTCAACTGTGATCGCCTCGACGATGCCGGGGAAGTACGTCGAGTACACCAGTGCCGTACCGCAGCTGGAGTACGACTTTCTGGTCGCGCCGGGTGCAGACCCCGCAGCGATCGCCATGAGCTTTTCCGGAATCGACGGAATGACGATCACTGACAACGGTGACCTCGTGCTCGCATCCCGCTGGAGCGCCCTATTTCGGGACGTTATGCGCATAAGGACCGCTGGAGCTCCGGATTCCGGGACGTTATGCGCATAACGTCCCGACAGATCAGCCCTTCGCCAGGATGTCCGCGAAGATGTCCACGGCCGTCCAGACCTCCTCGTACGAAGTCGTCAGCGGGGACAGGCCGAGCCGGATCAGGTCCGGATTCCGGAAGTCCGGTACGACTCCGGCCGCGATCAGCCGCTCGGTGACCCGCTCGGCGTCGGCACACCGGATCGTGACGTGTCCCCCGCGCTCGGCGGGATTGCGCGGGCTGGCGACCGCCGCCCCCAGCGGAGCCAAGCGCCGATCGGCGAGCGCGATCGCATACTCGGTCAGGTCGATGGCCTTGGCGCGGATCCGGTCCAGTCCAGCCTCGGCGATCAGCCGCACTCCCTCTTGTACGGCCACGATCCCCAGCACCGATGGCGTGCCGGACAGCATGCGTCGGATGTCCGGGGCCGCCTCGTACCGCGGCGCCATCGCGAAGACATCAGCCGCCCCGAACCATCCGGTGATCGGCTGCTCAACCCGCGAGAGATGGCGTGTCGCGACGTAGAGGAACGCCGGTCCCCCGGGACCGGAATTGAGGTACTTGTACGTGCACCCGACGGCGAAGTCCACGTCCGCAGCGTCCAGGGACATGGGGATGACGCCGGCCGAGTGGCACAGGTCCCAGACGACGACAGCGCCGACGTCGTGGATGGCGGCGGTGATACCGGGGAGGTCAGTGAGATAGCCGGAGCGGTAGTCCACGTGGCTGAGCAGCACCACAGCGGTGTCCTGGCCGAGCACCTCGGCCAGCTCAGTCATGCTCACTCCGGCCTCCGGGTCGGCGGTTAGCCAGCAAACCGCCAGGCCGCGGTCCGCGGCGACGCTCTCCACCAGGTAGCGGTCGGTCGGGAAGTTGGACTCGTCGACGACGATCTCGGTGCGGTCGGGGCGAAGGCGGCAGGCTGCGTGCAGTGCCTTGTAGAGCAGCACCGTGGTCGAGTCGGCAATCACGGTCTGCCCCCAGGCGGAGCCCAGCACGGTCTCGGCGAGCTCGTCCCCGACCTGGACCGGCAGCGCGACCCAGCGCTCGTTCCAGCTACGGATGAGTCGACCGGCCCATTCGTCATCCAGCACTCCGCGCAACCGCGCAAGAGTGGCCTTGGGTGGGCGGCCGAGTGAGTTGCCGTCCAGGTAGGCGATCGGGTCCGGCCCGATCGCGAATCGGCCCCGGAACGCCCGCAGCGGGTCCTCGGCGTCACGGCGTTGCGCGTCAGCGAGGTCGAGCACCGCGCCAGCTTGCTCGGACCTGGCGCCAGTGCGCTCGGGCACCGCGTCAGAGACCGACGGCTCAGCCATCGGCATCCGCGCCGATCTCGGTGCGAACCATGAGCAGTTCAGGAAAGAACGTGAGCTCCAACGCTTTTCGGAGGAAGCCGACCCCGGACGAGCCGCCCGTACCTCGCTTGTAGCCAATCACCCGCTCGACGGTCTTCATGTGCCGGAACCGCCACAGCTGGAAGCTCTCCTCCACATCGACGAGTTCTTCACTGGCCTCGTACTCGGCCCAGTAGCGCTCCGGCTCGGCATAGATCCGGCGCAGGACCTCGACCACACCGGGATGAGCCACGTACGGCTGCGACCAGTCGCGTTCGACCCGCTCGCCAGGTACATCGTGACCGGATCGGGCAAGGAAGCGGAGGAACTCGTCGTACAGGCTCGGCGCCTCGAGGTCAGCCTGCAGCACGGCTGCGACCTCGGGGTCGTGCCGGAAGACGTTGATCATGCCGGGATTCTTGTTGCCGAGCAGGAACTCCACGGTCCGATATTGCGCCGACTGGAAGCCGGATGCGACGCCCAGCTTCCCCCGGAATTGCGCATACTCGATCGGCGTGAGCGTCTCCAACACCGACCACTGCTCGAACATCTGCCGCTGGATGTGCTTGACCCGCGCCATCCGCTTCAGCGCCGGCGGCAGGTCGTCGGCAGCCAGTTTCTCTCGCGCCGAACGCAATTCGTGAGTGAGCAGCTTGAGCCAGAGTTCAGTGACCTGGTGCTGGATGATGAACAGCATCTCGTCGTGATGTTCAGACAGCGGCACCTGCGCGCTCAGCAGCCGTTCGAGATGCAGGTATCCGCCGTACGTCATGCGATCGGCGAGGTCAGTCGTGACTCCCTCTTCGATCGGGCGGTAACTGCGCCCGTCAGCGCCGGCCAGTGGCCCAGGCCGCTGCTGAGACGGTTGCTCCGACGATTGATCCCGCGGACCGCTCATCGCAAGGTGACCTGCCGGGACAGGATCTCCGAGCGGAACCGTCGCGCCGCTTCGTCCAGACGTGGTGCTGCCTGCAGAGTCTCGGTCAGTCGCGCCTGGAACGCCTCCGCGGGCTGCCACCAATCCTCGGCGGGCGTGTCCGCGGGAAGATCCCAGACCGGAGCCACCAGACCATGGGCGCGGAAGGCCCCGGCGTATTTCGTACCCGGGCCCAGATCCAACGATCCGGCCGCGCCGAGTACGGCCAATGCGTCGAGCAGCGGCTCCTCCGGATGGGTCATCACCCAGCGCAGGTGCGCCTTGGCATTGTCGGGCCGACACCAGTACGCGGCTTCGGCACCCGGCATCCGTACGGACGGGATCACCCCGGAGTTGGCCTGCGCCATGAGTTCGGACAGTGCTGGGTCGACCGGTTCGTCGTCGTCCTCCGTCCGCAACCAATAGCCGTAATCCTCATGCACGGTGATGTCCAGCGGAGCATCGCTGAGCAGCTCCTGCAGTCGCGGTCCGGCAGAACCGGCGCCGCCGATCGGACCGGGATTGACCGGTTGGCCGTGGTCGGCCACCAACGCCGCTTGCAGGGCGGTCCCTATGTCGCGGCTGATGTCGTCGCTGGACGCAACCAGTTGCAAGGCGAGCAGGATGTGGCCGTCCGCCCGGACCAGGGCCGGCGCCAGCTGCGGCAGCGCGGTGGCGAGCGTCACCTTGCGGTCGGCGTGGGCGGGATCGGCCAGCGTCAGCGGCGAGGTCGCCGCGGACACCAACTCCCGCAGCGCGATGAAGTCGGCCTCGCCAGTGAGCCCCTCGAAGGGACGGGCGACCCGAACCGGGCGACCCGATCCGTGGCAGTGCTTGTAGCGCCGCCCGGACCCACACGGGCAGGGCTGGCGGGGGTTCGGAACGTCGCCGCTCTCTGGTGCATCGACGGTCTGGGTCCGCGGTCGAGATACGCCGCCGGGGCGACGCTTGTTGCTGGAGCGGGTACGGGCACTGCTGGAAGCCATGCCTGCGACCCTAATGCGCCACGGGAACACAGCCCCGAAAGGCCGGTTCGCTACACAACCGCGGCTGTCAGCCCGGTCAAAGCGCCGGTTCGCTACGCAACCGCACGCTCAAGGCAGCGGTCAGGCCGCTTCGATCATGTCCCGGACCAGCGCCGGGCGGTTGGTGATGATGCCCTCGACGTCGAGGTCAAGGGTCAGCTTGACATCCTCAGGGTCATCCACGGTCCACACGTAGCAGCGGTTGCCCTGCCGGTGCACACGTTCGATGTAGGAGGGATGTCGGCGCACGGTCTCGATGTTCGCCCCGACGATGTTGATCTCTCGAGGGAGTGAGCCATCCCTGCGCAGGGGCGGTACTTGACGATAAAGCTGCACGACCGGCAGACCCGGCGCAAGGGCGAGCACCCGACGAACCGCTGTGGTCGCGAAGCTCATCACTGTGATCAGTGAGTCGAGCGGATCACGCGGCTCATGCAGTCCGTGATGGGCAAGGCTGGCGACCAACTGCTCCTCGACGAGACCGCCGTACCTCGTCGGATGCTTCGTTTCGACGAACAGGCGCAGGGGCCGAGGCGCACTCACAACCAGGTCGAGCAGGTCATCGAATTCGAGAACCGGCAGTGCCTCGACCGGGCGATCGGAGATCAGCTCGTCCGCGTTGGCCGGCAGCTCAGTCCGCCATCCGCTGAAGTCCAGATCCTGAAGCTCATCGAGCGTCACCTCCGATACCCGGCCTCGACCGTCCGAGGTGCGCGACAGCGTCGAGTCATGCACACAGACCAGGTGCCCGTCGCGGGTCAGCCGTACGTCGCACTCGACGGCATCCGCGCCCTGTTCGATTGCCTTTTCATAGGCCCTGGCCGTGTGCTCGGCAATTTCGGACGACGCCCCGCGATGGGCTACCACCCACGGCCGATGCTGGTCCGCTCGAGCCACGACTCATTGTGCGCGCCGGAGCCGGGTTCGTAGCGGGACCTTCGGCCCGTTCTGCCGATCTATTCTCGGCAACGTGGCGGTCCTCCTCGATCTCGATGATCCGAAGCTGGTCGATGACCCCTACCCAGTCTTCGCTGCACGCCGGGCCGAGCACCCAGTCGGCTGGGACGACGGCCTGGGGATGTGGCTTGCCTTCGGGCATGCCGAAGCAAACTCCGTACTCCGGCAGCGCGCGCTCGGCCGGATCTGGCGAGATCGCCAGCCGCTGGCTGACTTCGAGTCGTTCAATCTGATCCACCGCAACGCCCTGCTGGAGATGGAGCCGCCCGAGCACCCCCGACTCCGCCGACTCGTCGCGGCCGCCTTCGCGCGAGGCCATGTCGAACGGCTGCGTCCGTGGGTCGAAGAACTGGCCACGCGATTGGTCGCCGAGCTCATCGAAGAGGCAGCTGGCGGCCGTTCGGTCGATCTCGTCCCGTCCTACGCTGACGAGCTCCCTGTCGCGGTGATCGCCGAACTCCTCGGGGTTCCCGGAGCCGATCGACCGCTGCTGCGGCCGTGGTCGAACGCCATCGTCAAGATGTATGAGTACGACCGCCCGGCTGCGCTCGAGTCCGCCGCCGAGCGCGCCGCTGCGGAGTTCGTGACCTACCTGCGCGAACTCGCCACGCAACGCCGTACCGTGCCGAGAGACGACTTGATCAGCCACCTGGTCTCCGTACGGGACACCGATGGCGACCGGCTCACCGAGGACGAGCTGGTCACGACCTGCATCCTGCTGCTCAACGCAGGGCATGAGGCAACGGTCAACGTCACGTGCAACGGCATGCTCGCCCTCTTGCGACATCCTGACGAACTCGCTCGACTGCGCGCCGATCCGTCGTTGATCCCGACGGCGGTCGAGGAACTGATGCGCTTCGATTCGCCGCTGCAGTTGTTCGAACGCACAGCCGTACGCGACGTCGAGGTCGGCGCCGTGACCGTGCAGGCGGGCCAGAAGATCGCCGCGCTCTTGGGTTCGGCCAACCGCGATCCGGCAGCCTTCCCTGATCCCGACCGGCTCGACCTCAGTCGCGCCGACAATCCGCACATCTCCTTCGGCGCTGGGATCCACTTCTGCATCGGCGCGCCGCTGGCCAGGGTCGAGTTGCAGGCCTCGTTCGCAGCCCTGCTCGCGGGTACTGCATCGATCGAGTTGGCCGGCGAACCCGTACGTCGACCGGAGTTCGTCATCCGCGGCCTGGTGGACCTTCCCGTCACGCTCACTCCGATCAGGTGAGGTCAGACGCGCTGTACCTCGGTTTCGCGCGTGAAGTCCTGGGTGAGACGCGCGCTACCTCACGTGGGAGACACCGGAACGTACGTGAAAGATGGACACATGCCCCACGCCGCGCAGTTGTATCCGGAGATCGAGCCGTACGACACTGGCTTCCTCGCGGTCGGCGATGGGCACGAGATCTATTGGGAGACCTGCGGCAACCCCGAGGGCAAGCCGGCCGTCTTCCTGCACGGCGGTCCCGGTGGCGGCGCCAACCCGAACGATCGCCGACTCTTCGACCCCGCGCGCTACCGGATACTCGTCTTCGACCAGCGCGGCTCTGGCCGAAGCCGGCCGAGCGCAGGCGACCCCGACGCCGATCTCAGCGCCAACACGACCTGGCACCTGGTCGCCGACATCGAAGCGCTGCGGAACATGCTCGGCGTCGACAGGTGGCTGGTCCTGGGCGGGTCGTGGGGTTCGACCCTTGCGTTGGCCTACGCGCAGACCCATCCGGAGCGGGTCACCGAACTGGTCCTGCGCGGCATCTTCACCGTGCGCCAGCAGGAGCTCGACTGGCTCTATCAGAGCGGAGCCAACGCGTTCTTCCCCGAGCGATACCAGGACTTCCTTGCGCCACTGGCACCGGAGGATCGTGGCGATGTCGTGGCCGCGTATGCCCGGCTCCTCAGCGACCCCGACCCAGCGGTTCACCGCCCGGCCGCGAAGGCCTGGAACATCTGGGAGGCCGCCACGGTCAAGCTGATCGAGGACCCTAAGCAACTCGTCTTGTACGACAACCCCACGTTCTCCGTGGCCTTCGCCCGGATCGAGAACCACTACTTCATGCATCACGGCTGGCTTGAGGAGGGCCAGCTGATCGCCAATGCCGGTGTGCTGAAGGACATTCCGGGTGTGATCGTGCAGGGACGCTACGACGTGTGCACTCCGCCGATCACCGCTTGGGAGTTGCAGCAACGCTGGCCGAGCGCCGAACTGATGATGGTCCCGGCGACCGGACACTCCGCCACCGAAGAGGGGAACATTCGCGGCCTCGTGACGGCTACGGACCGATTCGTCGATCCGACGCACGCCGCCAATCCGGCCCCGGCAGGGTGACTCTGGCGTGGACGGCAAGCCCAGTCCGCGCCAGGTAACGTCGAGGGCGCCCGTACCGCAGGAAGAAGCGCTCCAGCATGCTCGAGGAACTCTTTCAATCGGCGATGATGATCATCGCTAGATAACCTCCGGCGGGCGGCCGGTCTCGCTGACCATGGGCTTGCCAGCCGCTGCCCAGTCCCGCATGCCGCCGCCCACGTTGACGGCGTTGATGCCCTGGCCTTGCAGATAGCCGGCGACTCGCGCGGAACGACTACCGCTGCGGCACATCACGTACAACGGATCCGATTCGGGGAGCTCACCCAACCGGCCGATCACCTCTCCGATCGGAATGTGTACGGCGGACGCGGCGTGGCCGGCGGCCCACTCACGCGCCTCGCGCACATCCAGCAGCACGGCGTCCGCTTCGATTGCCGAGGCCGGCAGTTCGGGGATCTGAGGGAACGTCATAACAAGATCCTGACACGCAAGCGGGAAAGCGGTTCGAGCATGGGGTCTTGCCCGACTGTCAGGATGGGAGCCATGACGAGCTACGACTTGGTGGTGCTCGGGGCGGGTGCCGCTGGTCTGGGCGCGGCAGACGGTGCCCGAGCGCTCGGCAAGTCGGTCGCCCTCCTGGAGGCCGACAAGCCCGGCGGTGAGTGCACCTACACCGGGTGCATACCCAGCAAGACGCTCATCGAGAGCGCGCGGCGGGTGCGCGAGGCACGCAACGGCGCGTCGTACGGGTTCCGTTCCGAGGTCGAGGTCGATTTCCCGGCCGTGATGGCCCGGGTACGAGCCGTGGTGGCTGATGTCGCACTGGACGAATCACCCGACCAGCTGCGCCGGCGCGGCATCGACCTCTGGCCAGGGCGGGCTCGGCTGCTCGGCGCCGGTGAGGTCCAGGTGGGGACAAGCACCGTCCGAGCCGAACGGATCGTCCTGGCGACTGGCGCGCAGCCGACGATCCCGGCGATATCGGGTCTGTCGGACGTCGAGCACCTGACCACGGAATCCCTCTTCGACCTCACCGAACTGCCACCGCAACTCGTCATCCTCGGTGCCGGCATCACCGGCTGCGAACTGGCTCAGGCCTACGCCCGCCTCGGCAGCGAGGTGATCCTCGTGGAATCCGCACATCGGGTGCTGCCCGACGAGGAACCCGAAGCCAGTGCGGTGATCAGCCAGGCGCTGGAATCCAGCGGCGTGCGGCTGGTTCTCGGTCGAGCCGTCACCAGCATCTCGTCGGGACCGACCCTGCTGCTCAGCGACGAGACCGTGGTGTCGGGCTCGCATCTGCTCCTCGCGGTCGGCCGCACCGCGCACACCGACGGCATCGGCCTCGATGCGGTCGGCGCCGAGATCGACGGGGCCGGCAGCATCAAGGTCGACGAGCACATGTCGACCACAGCCGAGGGAATCTTTGCCGCGGGAGACTGCGCCTCGGCACTGCAGTTCACCCACGTGGCCTATGAGCAAGGCCGGCTCGCTGCCCACAATGCCTTCGCGCCCAGCAACCGCCCGGCGTTGCTCGGTGGGCGTCGGGAGTGGGACCCGAGTGCCATCCCCCGCGTCACCTTCACCGATCCCGAGGTGGCCCACGTCGGACTGACCGAGGCGCAAGCCTTCGCGGCGTACGGCGAGACCGCGCAGGTCGCCTTCGTCAGCGATCGAACGTCGGACCGCGCGCGCTGCGCCGGCCGTACCGAAGGGTTCGTCAAGATGATCGCCGCGCCGCCAAAGGTGTTGCGCAGCAAGCTATTGGTCAAGCTCGTCGGGATGAGCGTGGTCGGACCGGTCGCTGGGGAACTCATCACCCAAGGGACGCTGGCCATGCGCGCTGGGGTTCTGGTGGGGCGGATCGCCCAGAGCGTCCATGCATATCCGACCTGGTCGATGTCCGTCCGGATCGGTGCGGCCCAGTTCTTCGGCCCGTACGGCGGGGAGACGGCTCGCCCGGCACGGGGTGGGCAGTGACGGACCCGGAGCACGTAAGCCCGGTCACGACGCAGCAGTCAACCGACTCCGCGCCGGCGGTCAGTGAAACGTCGCCGGAGGCCGGGGAGAACCCTGGCGCCGACGTACCGAGCGCGATCCCAGGCGGCGCCTCCGTTCCCCGGGAACCGCAGTGGCGAGTGTCCCGGTCGGCGATCGGGCTGTGGACGGTGGAGGCGATCATCCAGTCGCTGTTTACGTTGATCCCGGCCATCGCGGCATCGATCTTCATTCCGGACGAGGCTCCCCGCTGGCTGGTCGTTGCCTCCGACGTCCTGCCATGGGCACTGGCGTTGTTGTTTCTCGCTGAGATCCTGATCCTCCCCCGGTACAAGTACGCGGTGCACCGGTGGGAGGTCACGGCGGACGGGATCTACACGCTGACCGGTTGGCTGTCCCGAACCTGGGTTCTGGTGCCTATCAGCCGGATCCAGACCGTCGATGTGAACCGCGGACCGTTGCAGCGGATGTTCGGCCTCGCCAGCGTTTCGGTCCGGACCGCGTCGGCACACGGCAGCGTCGAGATCCACCAACTCGACCAGTACCCCGCGGCGCAGGTCGCCGACGACCTGTCCAAACGCGCGAACCTCTACGACGACGATGCAACCTGAGCGACCGCTGACTCAGGGGGGCCCCGAGTCGGCTGACTCGACTCAGGGTGGCCCCGAGTCGAATGATTCGACTCAGGGGCGCCCTGATGCTTCAGCAGGTGTGCCTGAGTCGGTTTTCCTGGTCCGCGGAGACGCGGATGAGGACACGCCCGAGCCGTTGCGGACCTCGGCGAAAGTCATCGTGATTCATGCACTGACCATCCGTGGACTTCGGGAAGCGATCCCGGGGCTGATCGGGGCGTTTGCCTACCTCGGCATCAGCGGTGGCCTGCGTTCCATCGGCATCGTCGGGATCATCGCCGTGCTGGCCGCCGCGATCATCGGATTGGCGGCACTCAACTGGTATCGCTTCACCTACCAGATTGCGAACCGCCAACTCATCATCGCGCAGGGAATCTTCTCGCGCCGGGTCCGCACGATTCCGGTGGACCGGATCCGCGCCATCGACAGCCAGGTGAGCCCGCTGCATCGCATCCTGGGGCTCGCGCGCCTCAAGATCGAGGCTGCCGCCTCAGGCACCGGTGCCGAGGAGGCGGTGATCGACGGTCTTCCGTCCGAGACCGCACATGCCTTGCGCGAGGCGCTGCTCCGGGCGCGACGACGGCCGGCCCGTACCGGCGCGGAAGGCACAGCTGGCGACGCAGCTACACCTGGCGGTTTTGGCCAAAGCCGCCAGAATCGGGACGCGACCGCCTGGGGCGATGAGCCGATCGAGGAGATCGAGTACGCGCGGGCGCGTCCGGCCTGGCTGCTCTACGCGCCATTGGTGGGCAGCTACCTCGCGCTGCCGATCGCGGCCGTCGGCTTCCTGTCCCAGTTCGCCCGTGATCTGCCGGACTCATGGTTCTCCTGGATCAGCGTTGATCCCGAAGCCATCACCGCACGCCAGGTAGCGCTGTTCGTCGTCGCTGTCCTCCTTCTCCTGGCGCTGGGCTCGGTCATCGGCGCGGTGCTGCTGAACTGGCGGTTCCGGCTGGTGAAACGCAGCGACCTGCTCATCAGCGAGCGCGGCCTGTTCACTCGTCGCACGGTCTCCGTCGAGATCGCGCGGATCCGCGGTTACACGCTCAGCGAGGGACTGGGAATGCGACTCGTTCGGGCGGCTCGGCTGACGGCTCTCATCACCGGCGTCAGCACCGCCAACAGCCGCAGCCAACTCCTGCCTCTGGGGCCGCGCACCGAAGCCATTGCGGTGGCCCGTCGAGCTGTTCGACAGTTCGATGCCCCGTGGCGAAAGCACCCGGTCGCCGCCCTGCGTCGGCGGTTGGTCCGGTCCGCCCTGCCCGGGTTCGCGGTCCTGATCGTCGGACTGCTGATCGAGATCACCCCCGTCACGATCGTCGGGGCAGTCCTGACTGCTCTCGGAATCGCGCTCGGCATCGACCGCTACCGCTCACTCGGTCATGCCTGGGACGGGGCGGCCTTCGCCGTACGGTCGGGCTCGCTGGTACGACAGACGTCGGTGCTGGAACGGCGCGCGGTGGTCGGCTGGAAGATCCGCCAGAGCTTCTTCCAGAAGCGGGCCGGCCTCTCGACTGTCACCGCGCTGGTCGGCGCGGGCACGGGCGCCTACGCCGCCTTGGATGCCGACGGCTCCGATGGCCTGGCTCTCGCCGCCAACAACGGCGGCCGTTGGGCCCGGGAACTCCTGCCCCGCTGAGCGTCGGCCGAGCCCGCGTGGCTACTTCTATGGCCCAACCCAATAGGCCGGTTCGCTACACAACCCGCGCTATGGCCCAACCCAAAGGGCCGGTTCGCTACACAACCGGCCGAAATGTGCTGCGCGGACCGCTCAGACCGTCCGGCAGTAGAGCGTGTTCAGGATCTTCCAGCCGTCCTGCGTCCGTACGAGTTGGAGATACTCCCGGTACGCCGTGCTGTCCACCGTCGCGCTGGCCAGATGTTCGTAGACATCCTCGACCCGTACCCGGATTTCGAGATCCGCCGGCCGTTGCGCCTTACCAGCGCCCTGCCCGGTGGCCTCGATCATCTCCGACGCGCTGGTCAGGTCCACCGACCCGTCCGGTCGGATCGCCCGTTTGCACAGGTCCGGATGCAGCGCGCGTTCCATGCGCGCGGCATCGCCGTCGAACCAGCCTTCGAAATAGTCCAGCGCCGTTGCGGTGACCGCGCGCTGATCCTCGGCGGTCACAGCAACTCGCCGAGCATCGCCGCCGCTCGGCTCGCACCGGCGCTCTCGACGGGTCGGTAGTTGGTCGGCTTCCCCATCTCGGCCGCAATGGCCGTGGCGATGGAATCCGGAACCGAGGTGCGATAGTCCATGCAGCGGCCGGCTCCGTGGCGCTCGAGCCGATGCCGTACGTGGAAGTTCTGTTCGAAATGGTGCGCCAGCGGGAAGTACAGGAACGGACGCTGGTTGGCAGTGAGTTCCATGGTTGTGGTCAGACCGCCCTGGACCACAGACAGGTCCGCAGCTGCCAGGTGCCGATAGAGCTCGGGAACGTAGCCGTGCACTTCGAGTCCCGGATGCGTGGGTAGCGACCCGACATCGATCCGCGGACCGGCGACAACAACTGTCCGGAGCCCGGCTACTTGCTGCGCGGCCAAGGGGTGCGCGGCGATCACCTTGTTCAGCAGTGCCGTCCCGACGCCGGAACCGCCCACCGTCACCACGCAGACCTGCTCATCCGGCCGGTAGCCCAACTCCGCGCGGATCGCTTCCCGGTCGAGATAGGCCGAGGGATCGAATCCTGTTACGTAGCCGGCGAAGTCGAAGTTGTCCTCGGTCCACGCGCGGATGGCCGGCAGGTCCGGACCAAATCGGTCGGGAACGATGTCGTCTGGGTCGCCGACGAAGATGGACCGATCCCGGATGCGCCGGAAGCGGGCCCGCTGCTCGATCATCTCGGCGTTGTAGTCCGCGGTCAGACGTGCCTCGGGCTCCCCGCCGTCGGGCATCGGCAGCCACCCGACGAAGTCGGTCATCCAGGCAAACGCGGTGTTCTTCAACTCGGGGTTCTCGTGCAGGAAGTAGTCGAGGTCCCAGGCTTCGTCACCAACCCAGAGGTCGTACGGTTCCTCCTCGACGAGGTCGGCGAACACCATGAAGTTGTTCACGAGCGTCTCGTCCATCCGGCGCACGGCCTGGAAGGCGTTCAGGTCGTGCTCAGCTGATTCGCTCTCGAAGATCGCCGACTCACTCGCCAGGAATTTCGATGCCGGATGAATCCGTTCGCCTCGCGCAGCAAGCACGGTGGTCACCGGATGCTGTGCAAGCCAGTCGATTTCCACGTCGGGATGAAGTTTGCGCAACTCATCGGCGATGGAGACGTCCCGTTGGGCATGGCCAAGCCCGATCGGTGACGACACGTACAGCACGCGCTTGGGTCGACGCAGCGCCCGAGTCCACGTACGAGCCCGCGGAGCGGGAGGTGCGACCGAGTCGACGAATTGCCTGATCAGTTTATTGACCAGGATGGGGTCCCTGGCCATGGGACCGTGCCCGCCGCCTTCGATCGTGACCAGCGACCCGCCGGTGACCTCGGCCAAGCGAACGCCGCCGGCGTACGGGCGAATCTTGTCGTCGTCGCCCTGGATCACCAGCACCGGGCAGCGGACCTGCTCGCACACCGACACGAAGCTCTTGGACCCGCAGGCTTCCAGTCCGTAGGTGGCGGCGATCAGCGTCTCCGCATCGGTGTCCAAGCCCCAACCGACGGCATCCTCGATCTGCTTCGTGGAGTGCGGCTCGTTGAACATCTGGCTGAAGAAGTACTCGAGGAAGTCGGGATAGTCCTTCCGCCAATAGGCGGCGTTGTACTTCGCCCACCCCTCGGTTGTTTCGTACTCCTCGCCGAAGGCGTACTCCATGCGCTCGAGCAGTCCCTCAGCCAGCGGCACGGCCGGTGCCATGGCGACCAGGCCGAGGACGCGCTCGGCATGATCGGCCGCGAGCTGGATTCCCCACAACGTGCCACAGGACAGTGCAACGAGAACCGCTTTGTCGGTGTCCGTGGCGTCCATGACAGCCAGTGAGTCGGCAGCAAACTGCATGTGCGTATAAGACTCTGACCCGCTCGGACGATCCGACTGCCCATTGCCCCGACCATCGAAGGTCACGACTCGGTAGTGCCGGGACAGGTACGGAATCTGGGCTTTCCAGAACCGCGAATGGATGACGGTCCAGGTCGGCAGCAGTACGAGGGTCGGCGTCCCGCCTCCGTACACCTCGTAGTGGAGTCGTACGCCGTCCCGCTCGACAAAGCCCTCCTCGACCGGCTCGACCGCTCTCATGCGGAACCAACTCCACTCTTGACGTTGTTCGTGTCTTCCCAGGTACGGAAGAGCTGGCCCAGGCGCCGAAGTGAGGACCGAATGGGGAGCGTCTGGCGATCGAAGCCGAGCAGCAGCATCGACTCCGCGCCCAAGAACATGGCACTTACGAGCGTTGCGACTTCAGCCGCCGTGAACGGACCCAGCTCGCCGTGTTCGGCTTCGGCCTCGGCAAAGACATCGGTGAGCAGCCCGAACCACCCGGTGAGCAGGTCCCGGACTGCCTGCCCCAGGGAGGGCTCGGACCAGCCGGCCGCGATCATTTCCTGCAGCACCCGGACGTATCCCGAATCCAGGTCGTCCTCGAGGTAGTCACAGGCTTGCTCGTAGCGTTGCCAGAGTGGCACGCCCGCGGCCGTGTACATCGTGCGCTGCCGCTCGAGTCGACGTTGGTTCTCGAGCTCCAACAGGGCAAGGATCAGGCCACTCTTGGAGCCGAAGTAATAGTGCAGCTGACTCAGCGGTACTCCGGCCTCAACGGCAACCTTGCGGGTGGACAGGCTGGCATAGCCGTCCACGAGCAACCGTTCGCGCGCGGCGTCCAGGATCGCCGTGCGGGTACCGCCGTCCTGCTTTCTCGCCACGCTGTCTCCCTTCGGTCGACCGACCGAGATCAGGATGCACGCGTATCGCGGAAGAAGCAAGAGCTGGATCTGCCCTGTTGCAAGGGACAGCCCGGATTCTGAGGTTTCTCTTGACATGCTGCCCGCCTCCTCTCACACTGCCTTCATTCGGTCGACCGACCGATCCTCATAGATGGGAAGCAGACATGGACGAGCAGGTACTGATGGACTTCGTGCACAAGGCAGTCGGCGACATCGGCGCCTTGGTGAACGGATCATTGGTCGCGATCGGTGACAAACTCGGTCTCTACCGCGCGATGGCCGGCCAAGGGCCGCTGACCGCAGCGGATCTGGCTGCGCGTACGGGCCACGCCGAGCGCTACCTACAGGAGTGGCTGGCCGCGCAGGCCGCCAACGGATACGTCCACTACGTGGGAGAGGGTCGCTACAACCTGCCCGACGAGCACGCGATCCCGCTGACCGACGAGTCCAGCCCCGCGTGCGTCATCGGCGGATTCCAGCTCGGCGTGGCCAGCGTGCACAGCACCGAGCGGCTGACCGAGGCCTTCCGTACCGGAAAGGGCGTGGCCTGGGGCGAGCACAACCACGAGTTGTTCGAGGGCTGCGAACGCTTCTTCGGGCCCAGCTACACCAGTTTCCTGACCAGCACCTGGATCCCTGCGATGGACGGCGTGGCCGCGAAACTGGAAGCCGGTGCGCGGATCGCTGACGTGGGCTGCGGCCAAGGCGCCTCGACCCGGTTGCTGGCGGCGGCCTACCCGAACTCGACCGTCGTTGGGATCGACCCGCACACCGGCTCGCTGGAAGCCGCGCGCAAGGAGGCAGCCGACGCCGGACTCGGCACCAACCTGACCTTCGAACAGGGCACCGCCCAGGACTTCGACGGCCAGTACGACCTGGTGTGCTTCTTCGATGCGCTGCATGACATGGGCGATCCGGCCGGTGCGTGCCGAAACGTCCTTGACCACCTGGCTCCGGGAGGGTCGCTCCTGATCGTCGAGCCCAACGCAGGCGATCGGATCGAGGACAACCTGAACCCGGTCGGCGCTGCCTACTACGCCTTCTCCACGCTCCTGTGCACGGCGAACTCGCTGTCCCAGGACGTGGGCACGGCGTTGGGTGCCCAAGCCGGCGAAGCGCGGCTGCGCGAGGTCGTCATCGGCGCAGGCTTCGGTTCGGTACGACGGGTCGCAGAGACGCCGTTCAACATCGTCCTGGAGGCGCGGCGCTGAGCCCGACGGACTTAATCCGGAGAAAGTGCGGTCTGCCGACGGTAGACCGCACCTTCTCCGGAGAAAGTCGCTGATGTAAGCCGTACACCGTGCTCAGCGTCAGCCGACGAGGCCACCCGCTCGAACCAGGCCGCGAGCCGCATCCGGGAAGTCCGCGGCGAGCAGCCCGGCCGCGGCGAGGACGTAGCGCGAGTCACACCGGATGTCGGCGCCGTGCAGGACACTTCGGGCACCGCCTCGGTCATCGAGCACGGCGGTGACCAGCGCCTGTCGCTGGCCCGGGCTCGCATGGCGCAGCACTCCCCCGGACAGGACGACGGTGGTTGCCGACCGGGCCGACGCGCCGGCAGTGCCCACGACGCCGTACGCCGCCTCGGCTCGTACGTGGCGCCGGAGGGCGATCGTCACGGCGAGTTCGGCCGACCGAAGCTCATTCCGCCGATCGTCAACGGTTTCCGGTGGCCCCACGACTCCGGCCCGCTCGGCGGCCCACCCGGTCAGGGAGGCTGAGTCCGCCGCAGACAGCAACCGCTCGTCCGCCGCGGCTGCCATCAACGCATCGGCACTCCACCGCAAGCCGAGGTCACCCTCGACGGTCCGCCGGTGACTGGGCACGCCGACCGCCGCCTGATGGAGCATGGCTTGTTCGGCATCCGGAGAAAGCACGCAGTAAACATCGGTCGTCGCCCCGCCGACGTCGACGACCACCACACTGCCGGACGTCGTGCGGCTGCCAGAAGCCTCGTGCCGCACCTCGACACGGATCTCCTGCGCCAGCACGGCGACGCCGTCCATGACCGCGTCCGGGGTGACGGCCCGCACCAGCTGCGGAAATGCTGGGTCCGCGGACAGGCGCTTGCCGCCGATGACATGGTCGAGGAAAACGCCGCGAATGGCGGCCCGAGCCGGCTCCGGATCCAACTCGCCGATGTCCGGCAGCACGTTATGCGTCGGTACGACGGTGCGCCCCGCCTGGGCCAGTACCTCGCACACCTGCGCGCGTACAGCCATATTGCCCGCAACAACGATTGGTGCGGCGAGCCCGGCCGCGGCGAGCGCGGATGCGTTGTGCAACAGCACGCGCCCCTCGCCACCGTCGGTTCCGCCGACAAGGAGCAGCACGTCAGGAGCCGATTCGCGAAGAGCCACGACCCCGCCGTCATCGAGTCGCCCCGCGGACACATGGACCACCCGGGCACCGGCCGACAGTGCAGCTCGGTGCCCAGCTTCGGCACTGATCTCGCGCTCGTAGCCGACAACGGCCAGTCGCAAGCCGCCGCCAGCACTGGAGCAGACCAGCTGGGTGGGGTCCGCGGCGAGACTGACCAACTCGTGTTGGACTGCTCGGATGCCTGTCATGACATCGGGATCGAGGGTCGTCGCATGCTCGGCAGTCCCCAGCAGCCACCCGGTTCTCAGGTCAACCACCGCGGCTTTTGTGAAGGTGGAACCCAGATCCACGCAGACAGCAGCGGGCCGAGTCACGAGCCCGAACGTACGCGGGATCGCTCAAGACATGTCCCTTTCGGCATTTCACAGCTAGCATGCGTCGGCGCGGATGGAACGGATCGATCGGCAACTGCGTCAGAACGACACAATGACCACGGGGGATTCAATGGGCGGCACGCCGCAACCGCAGGCCGAGTTCTGGAGCATGCCCGATCTCGTAGGGTGCACCCTCGCTGAGGCCGAGAACGCAATCCGATTCGTCACCGACTGCCATGGTGGCGTCAAAGTCCGCTCGATCGATGCGACTGGATACGGACGCACCGATTTCCCGGAGAACGAGTGGCGGGTCTCATCGCACACGCCAAACAGTGGCGAGTGGATCGGCCCGGACTCGGTCGTCTCCTTCGCTGTGGTGCCAGATGCCGCACTGAGCCCCAGCGCCGGCAGCGGGACCGGGACCTCGGTCCCCATCACGGACGGTCCGTAGCCACCCGCAGTCTGCTGACCGCCGCGGGATCAGCTGGTCCGGAACGCGGCCATCATCGCCATGTCCTCCTGCTCGAGGGTGTGACAGTGCATCAAGCACCCGGGTAGTCGGCGAACCGGACCGCCACGTCGACGAACTCGCCGGGCAGCAGCGAGACGGTGTCCTTCCACCCGACGTCAAGGACGCCCGGGTCCTTGCCGTTGCGCGCGACGACCTGAAACGGGTCGAGGTGGACGTGGATCGGATGCTGCAGGTCAGTGAAGATCGCCAGATCTCCACCTCGCCCAGAGAGACCTCGGCATCCATCCGCTGCGGGTCGAAGGCCCGGTTGTTGACGGTCCAGCCGGCGTGGCCGCCGACCGGGCCGCGCGAGAAGCGCCAGCCCACCGGCCGAGCCGATCTGCACGAAGGCCGTCCCGGTGTCGGGGGCAGGTTGCAGCACCAGGTCGTAGCGCCTGGCGTTGGACGCCGTTGAGGATGCGCAGCCGGTATCGAGCGGCATCAACCTCGAGGATCGGCCACGGCGCACCGTTGACGAGGATGACGTCACCAGATACGCCCTCCATGAAGGCGTCCTCGACTCCCGGCTCCTCCAGCATCGTCGGATCGAGTGCGGGATAACGGAATTGACCGTCCGCTTCGAAGGCACGGTCGACGATCATCAGCGGAATGTCGCGCTCACCGGACGGCAGGCCCAGTGCTTCCTCCTCGTCGTCATGGACGAGGTGGAACCCGGCGAGGCCGCGCCAGACCTGCGGAGCGGTGAAGTCCATCCGATGGTCGTGGTATCAGAGCCTTGCGGCTCCTTGTTCCATCGGATAGTGGTGATCTCGGCTGCCGGTGCGGACATCGCCACCCCTGTCGTGCGCAGCATGTCCCGCGCAACTCGACGCCCCCCTCGGGAAGCAAGAGATCGGTCGGGTAGCCGTCCGAGTCGGCCGGCGTATGTCCGCCGTGCAGGTGCACCACGGTCGGAACCGGCAGCCGATTGGTGTGCCGGACCAGCGCCGGTTGACCCCGACGCGTGACGACCGTCGGGCCGGGAAACGTGCCGTCGTACCCGAAGACCGGTGTCTGAAAGCCCGGCACGATCTCCAGATCGGCTTCTCGCTGAACGATCTCGAATAGCTCGCGCCGTCCTCGCTACCGCTCGCCCGCTTGACCGAAGGGATGGGCAGTTGGACCGAGAACCGTTCCGGCAAGGTCAGCCGGGGGTCGGCGCGGCGGACGAGCCAGAGCTGCCTGCTTGTCGAAGACCCGCCCGATCATCGCGCCGGCGAAGCCCACGATGGCAACGCCGAGCGGGATGTGTACCGCCATCGTGCGCGCGTACCCGAACGAGAGTTGCACGAAGAGCAGGATGAACAGCCCGAGCTCGGCGAACACCGGTGCAGCGACGCCCCGCCGATCCGCCAGTAGGCAAGGGCCACGAAGACCTGAATCAGGGCAAGCGCCGAGACGATATTTGCGTTGAGTTCGTGCAGGCCGAGAGCGTCGAACACGCCCTGCAGATAGGCGCCGGCAGGCAACGGTTAGACGAAGATCAGCACGGATGTGAGCACAACCACGATGCGCAGGACAAGCAGGGTGACTTTGGGTCCCGTGGCCGGCGGAGCGGGCTGCGCGGCGGCTGGGTCGGCGTCGATGATCTGGCCGGTCATGCCGGCAAAGGCTAGATCGGCCAGGTTCCCTTCGCACCCCGTTTGAGGCGGAGTCAGAAACCGAATCCACCTCCGGGCTGACGACTGCCCCGGCTCGGACGCCTACCCTCGCGTCGTGCCCGGCCCGACCTTCTTCGAACGCAGTGCAGTCTGGCTGCGCGACCATGTGCAGCTGGTGGACGTCCTCCTTGCCGGACTCATTGCCTTGGTCACGGTCATCCTTCCGGTCGTCCTGTTCGCTGTGTTCACAGATGCCGAACTGGTGGTCGGCCTCGGGCTGACTCTTTCGCTGGCCTGGCGGCGGACGGTTCCGTTGGTCACCGCGGGCCTGGTCACCCTCTTCGGGACGCTCGAATTGGGCTTAGCCCAGGACTTCTTGCCCGCCAACTTTGCAGTGCTTGTGACGATCTACTCCCTGGCGGCGTTCGGGCCGCGCTGGGCGGGGCGGGCCGGGCTGGTCGTCGGCTTGCTCGGCGCCTTCGCGGCCGCGTACCGGTTCTACTTCGCCACGCCGTACTTCCCCATTCCCAGCGCAACGCAGTACACGCCGTACGGGCTCGGCTTCAACCTCGGCACCGGATTGATCGTGGCGGGGGCCATTGCGGTGACGGTCATCGCGGCCTGGGCACTGGGCAGCCTGCGTCGGATCAGGCTGCAACAGGTAGCAGATCTGGAAGAACGTGCCCGCCTGATGGGCTTGGAGCGCGAGCAGGAACTCCGACTCGCCGCATCTGGGGAGCGGACTCGCATCGCTCGCGAGATGCACGACGTCGTCGCGCATTCCCTTTCCGTGGTCATCGCGCAGGCTGACGGCGGACGGTACGCGGGCCGGGCTGAGCCCGAGGCTGCGCTCGGCGCGCTCGAGGCGATCGCCGGCACCGGACGGCAGGCACTGTCGGACATGCGCGGCCTGCTCGGCGTGCTTCGCGACGACAAGGACACCACCTTCGTCCCGCAACCGGATGCCGCGACGATCCCGGAGCTGGTGGCCGACGTACGAGCCAGTGGTCTCGATGTCGATCTGCTCGTCGAGGGAGAACCGCGACGCCTGCCGACCGGCCCTGGACTTGCCGCTTACCGCATCGTGCAGGAATCGCTGACCAACGTCCTCAAGCATGCCGGGCCGGCCAGCCGAGCGTGGGTGACGTTGCGCTGGTTCGAGGGTCACCTCGACCTCAGCGTCATCGACGATGGCCGGGGTGCGTCGGCTGCCATCGCCGACGCCGAGACCACGGGATCGGTCGACGGCGCGGTGACCCGCACCGGGCCAGGACCAGGACACGGGGTCTTGGGGATGCAGGAACGGGCAACCCTGTACGGCGGCCAGTTCTTCGCGGCACCGAGATCCGGCGGCGGGTTCGGCGTGCACGCCTGGATCCCCTATCCACGGGGAGTGTCGCTCCAGTGACCGATCCGGGTCTCGACTCCCCCAGCGCCGCCGCCCCGTCCATCAGAGTGGGCCTGGTCGACGATCAGCAGCTGGTCCGGGTCGGCTTCCGAATGCTGATCGACTCCCAGCCAGACCTCACCGTAGTGGCAGAGGCCGGTGACGGCACCGATGCCATCCAGACACTGACCCGCACGCCGGTCGACGTCGTTCTGATGGACATCCGGATGCCGCGGCTGGACGGCATCGAGGCGACCCGGACGCTGACATCGCTGCCCGAAGCGCCACGGGTCATCGTTCTCACCACCTTCGACATCGACGAGTATGTGCTTGCCGCGATTGGCGCCGGAGCGAGCGGGTTCCTGCTCAAGGACGCGCTCCCCGAAGAGATGCTCTCCGCGATTCGCACCGTTCACGCGGGCGACGCCGTCATTGCTGCCCGCTCCACGAGACGCCTGCTGCAGCACATCGGGCCGCTGCTCAGCGGCAGCCGACCCGCCGGCGACGGCCAGACCCCCGCGACCGCAGCGGCCGCAGCCGACCAGGCCGCCGTCGCTGAGTTGACGCCCCGGGAGCGCGAGGTGCTGGTCCAGATGGCCTATGGCGCCTCGAACAAGGAGATCGCGGCGCAGTTCGTCGTCAGCGAAGCCACCGTCAAGACACACGTGGGGCGGGTTCTGTTCAAGACCGGGTCCCGCGACCGGGTTCAGGCCGTCGTGCTGGCCTTTCGGGCCGGGCTCGTGCAGCCCGGTGAGCTCCTGCGCGACGCCAACACCTGACTCAACCCCCGGGATGACCTCGGCGGGCATAGATCATTCCCCAGCCCGACGCAGGGCACCTGCGGATTTCGTAGCTTCGAACATGCACCGGAGCGCCCGCTCCGGTGTCCAACTTTCGAGTCGCGGGAGACTTCATGTCCGATCAGGCGTCGGTCGCCGTGCGCGCCGTCGGGCTGACCAAGGTATATGGCCGCGGTGACACCTCGGTCGTCGCGCTTTCCGGCGTTGATGTCGGGTTTGCACGTGGCGCCTTCACCGCGATCATGGGTCCCTCCGGCTCGGGCAAATCCACCTTGATGCATTGCCTGGCCGGGCTCGACACCCCCAGCAGCGGGCAGGTGTGGCTGGGCGAGACCGAGCTCAGCGCCCTGGGCGATCGGGATCTGACCCGGCTACGGCGCTCGCGCGTCGGTTTCGTGTTCCAGTCGTTCAACTTGCTTCCGGTCCTGGACGCCCGGGCAAACATCCTCTTGCCACTGCAACTGGCGGGGATCACTCCAGATGTCGAGCGGCTGGCCGGCGTGGTCGCCCGGCTGGGGCTCACCGACCGGCTCACCCACCGGCCCTACGAACTCTCCGGTGGCCAGCAACAGCGGGTCGCGATTGCCCGGGCGCTCTTGCCCAGCCCCGACGTCGTCTTCGCCGACGAACCGACCGGCAATCTGGATTCGACCTCGGGCGCCCAGGTCCTCGCGCTGTTGCGCAGCAGTGTCCGAGAAACCGGACAGACAGTGGTCATGGTCACTCACGACCCGATCGCGGCATCGTATGCCGATCGCGTCGTCCTCCTCGCCGACGGCTCGGTGGCCGGGGACATCGCTGCTCCGACTACCGGCTCGGTGATCGACGCGCTGCGCGGACTCGAGCCGGCGCCGGACTTCGCGTCCCAAGTCGGACCTGATCGTGTGCCGGCCGGCAGCGCACCGGCCGCGCGCTGATGCTGCGGATCTCCCTTGCCCAGGTCCGGGCACATGTCGGGCGGCTGATCGCCTCCTGTGTCGCGATCATCATCGCCATCGGCTTCGTCGTCGCCACGCTGGTGCTCAGCGATACGACGAAGGTCACCATGCTGAAAGCGGTCGGCGCGCGCTACGTCGATGTCGCGGCCGTCGTCGTGCTCGGATCCGATGGGCTCCCGGCCGATTCGACACCGGCTCCCGAGCCCGCACCTGGTCCGGAGTCCGGGCTCACGCCGGAGTTCATCGAGGTGATCGGTGGCCTTGCCGGCGTCGCGGCGGTATCGGCGGACACCGAGACCTATGCCCAGGTCGAGTTGCCGGGTCGATCAGGTACTCAGTACGCGCCTGTCGAGAGCGTCGCTACCGCACCGGAACTGCAGTGGCAGGAACTCGCCGACGGGCGGCTGCCCAGCGCGACCGGTGAGGTCGCCGTGAGCACTCGCGTCGGAGCCGAAGTCGGCGAGTCGGTCGCTGTGACCACGTACGCGATCGCTGCCGGTCCCGCTGGGAACGACAAGGGACGGGAGTCTGAGATCACCGAACAGGTCACCGTTGTCGGTGTGGTCGATCTCGGGTCGGACCCGACAGCAGACGTTCAAGGACGGTTGTTCGCTACGGCCGAACAGGTCGACGCCTGGGGCGGCGGCTCGCCGCTCGAACTACGAATCGCAGCAGTTCCCGGGACAGACGTCGATGCACTCCTGACCGACGTACGGACGGCGATGGACGCACACGGAGTCGGCGGCGCCATCAGGACTGGCCAGCAAGCCGCCGAGGATCGGGCCGTGGAATTCACCCGCGACGCGGCGGATCTGACGACGATCCTGCTGGTCTTCGCGTTTCTGGCGGTTCTCGTGGCCGGCATGGTCATCGCCAACACCTTCTCGGTCCTGCTCGCGCAACGCACCCGCGAGCTCGCCCTCCTGCGCTGCGTGGGCGCCAGCGCCCGGCAGGTCCGACGGGGCGTACTGACCGAAGCCGCGATCACTGGACTGGGCGCCTCGGCGATCGGCGTTGCGCTCGGCATCGGATTGGCCGCACTCACCTCGGCAATCGTGGGACAGTCGGCGAGCTCGATCCCGCTCGAGGGGCTGTCCGTACCTCCGGGCGCAGCGGTGATCGGCCTTGCGCTCGGCACGCTGGTCACGCTGCTGGCCGCGGTCTTCCCGGCGGCGGCGGCAACCCGAGTTGCGCCGGTCTCGGCACTTCGACCTGCCGACCGGGCCCCGATCCGGTCCCGACGTGGGCTGCTGTATCTCAGCGTGGGTCTGCTCCTCTTCCTGCCAGGGGTGGCCGTACTCGGGTACGGCGTCAAGACCGGTGACCTGCTCGTCGCCGTACTCGGTGGGTCGCTGTCCGCGCTGGGCGCGCTGGGGCTGGTCCAGCGGGTGCTGCCGCCACTGGTCGCGTTTGCCGGTCGTGGGATCGCTCGATTCGGCGGCCTGCCAGCGGCATTGGCCGCGGGGAACGCCTCGCGCAACCCCCGTCGTACGGCCGCTACGGCTACGGCCTTGTTGATCGGGGTCTCCCTGACGACCGCGATGATCGTGGGTGCAGCCTCGACGAAAGCGACTGCAAACGCCGAGTTGCTGGCCAGCTATCCGACCGATGTCGTGGTCTCCACCTACGGCGACGATCTCCCGGGAGACCTGCTCGGTCGGCTCACGGGGGTAGAAGGCGTGCAGACCGGCACCAGTCTGCTCAGCACCGAGATCGTCGGACCGGACGCAGCGCCGTGGCAGGCACTGGGCGTGGACCCGGCGAAGGGACTCGAGACGGCGCGCTCCGCCGACGGAGGAGTGCCGCAACCAGGTGAGGTCACCATCGCTTCCTGGCTCGCCGATGCGTGGGCAGTCCGAGCGGGCGAGCCGGTCACCCTGTCCGTCGGTGACCGGTCGGTGACGCTGACGGTCGTCGTGAATGACGCGGCCCAGTCGGCGACGATGCCGGCGGCCGATCTCCGAGCGCTCGACTCGTCGGCCGGCATCGGTCAGATCTGGCTTCGTCTGGACGACGATCTCGATTCTGGATCAATCGCGCACGCCGTCGACGAGATCAGCGATGTTGCGGGTCAGGCTCTCTCCACGGTCGAGGTGGCCGGTATCGCCAACCTCCGTACGGCGCTGAATTCGATCCTCGACACGATGTTGCTGGTCGTCACGGCACTGCTGGGCGTGGCGGTGGTCATCGCGTTGATCGGTGTCGGCAACACACTGGCGCTCTCGGTCATCGAACGCCGGCAGGAGAACGGCCTCATGCGCGCGCTCGGGCTGACCCGTGGCCAGTTACGCGGGCTGCTGGCCTGGGAGGCGCTGCTGGTCGCCGGCGTCGCGGCCGTCGTGGGCATCGCGGTGGGGACCGGCTATGGCCTCGCGGGCACCGCTGCCATCTTGGGCCAGGTGAGCGGGGACATCATTCTTGACATTCCGTGGCTCCAGATCGCTGCCGTCGTCGCGATCGCGACCGTGGCCGGACTCCTCGCCTCGGTTCTGCCCGCCCGGCGCGCTGCGCGGACCTCACCCGTGGCCGCTATTGCCGGCTGAAAACGGTCGGGCACGTCCGCAGTTCGGGGTTTCTGGGGGCATGCGCGGCCCGATGACCCCCACAACCCCGAACTCGTGAGGACTCAGGCGTTCAACAGCGCCCGGATCCTTGCCACCAGAGTCTCCGGCTCGCGCAGGTCTTTTGCTGTCACATGAATGACCCGCCAGCCGACCGCAGTGAGTCGGTCAAGGCGCTGCCGATCGCGGCGCAATTGACCCGGCTCCCAGTGCCAGGACCCTTCGTATTCGACGGCGATGCGCGCTGCGACGAAGGCGAGGTCGACGCGGGCAACGAATCTGCCTGCGCGATCCACCACGACGTGCTGAGGTACGGGCGTCAGTCCGGCGTGCGCCAGCGTGACCCGAAGTCGACTCTCCTGTGGAGACTCGGCCCGACCGTCTGCAAGCCCAATTGCGACTTTAGCCCGGCGCATGCCGGGCACAGCGCACAACTGATCCGCAGCCTCCCGCAGATCCTTTTCGGTGACCCGGTTCCGCGCCAGCGCCATATCCAGGGCGATGATCGCCTCGACCAGATCTGGTTCGCGAGCGACGTCGAGGCAACTGCGCAGCGGTGTGGTACGACGGATCGGGGCCGGCACGACCTCGTCATCGGCGAGCGAGGTCGTCCGGACCCTGATCCCGCGGATCGGACCGAAGCGCACACCGCGAGGAACGATCACCTCAACTGCCCGATCGTGCTCAGTGACCTCAGGGATCCCGGACAGGCACAGTGCGCTGCGGCCGCCGACCACCGCTGAGTCGGGCAGGAGCAGGGAGGCAGCTTCGATGCGCAGCCGATGGTCGACGGGATCGTCGGAATTGACGTAGACGTCTCGAAACAGCCGAACGTAAGCCCGGCCCCGGAGTTGATCGGGTGTGAGAAGTCCACTGGATATCGCCCAAGTCCCACGAAAGACCCTGTATCGCAGGGCCTGTGGCACGATCGCGGGACGCGCGGCCATGCCGAAATCATCCTGGATCCCCGCCGCCGGAGACTCTGCAATCCACAGCCGATCGCAGTTCGGGGTTCTGGGCCATGCCGGACCCGAAGACCCCCACAACCCTGAACTCTGGGACTAGTTCGGGTGGGCCTCTTCGGGAAGACTGGAATGGGAGCCGGTCATCGCAACCCGCCGGTTGCGCTTGGCGGTGTACATCGCCCGGTCCGCCGCACGGAGCAGACTCGAACCTGCCTCGGCGGCCGGACCCGTGGCCACTCCGACACTGATGGTGACAGTCGGACCGACCGCCGCCGCAACTGCGGCCACCATACGTTCGGCGACCTCGCCGGCCGCCGCGCGGTCCATCCCGTCGAGCACGGCCACGAACTCGTCGCCACCCAGACGTGCGACCAGATCGTCTGATCGGACCTGGCTGGTTAGTGCGCCGGCAATCGCCTTGAGGGTTCGGTCGCCGGCCTCATGCCCATGCATGTCGTTGACCACCTTGAGCCGGTCCACGTCCACCACGATCAGGGCAACCCTGTGCAGCGGTGAAGTCGAGGACCCTAGTTCGACCATTCGGAAATCGAAGGCGCGCCGGTTGCCGATCCCCGTCAATGCGTCGGTGTTGGCCAGGACGCGGACGCGATCGCGTTCCAGCAGCACACGTTCCAGGAATTGCTTCGAGCTGACGTCGTGCAGGGTGCGCAGCCGCTGCGCCCACATGGTTTCGGCCAGCTGGTCCCCGTAGGCCAATGCCGCACGTGCTGAGTCGGACCCGAGTTGCGCCAGCAAGCTGGCTTGGGTGTGGTACGCCGCCGACGCCACCATCCAGGTCGCGTCCTCGGGCAGCGCTCTGATGGCTTGCTCGGCGACTTCGAGGGCTTGAGTGTGCTCACCCGCGCGGTCCAACGCCCGGGCGAGGAACGGCAGCGCATAGGAAGGGCTCTCGCGCAGCCCTCGGCCCTCCAAGACTCTGAGTGCGTCACGGATCTGGTCGACGGCGCTCCCATCGCCGCCCCCAAGGGAGTTGGCACACGCAAGGAGCATTTCCGCGTGGGCCGCGTATTGCTGGGTTTCCTCGGTGACCGCGTACTCGCGCGCCAGCGCAGCGTGCTTGGCCGCGACGGCGCCCTTCTCCTGCGCACCCTCGCTGTCTCGGATGCGGTGCAGCTCAACCGACCAGTTCAGATGCATCGTGGCGAGATTGAGTTGACTGGCTACGGCGCGATCGACAACGACCGCAGCCGAGTCGGCGGTCGCCACAGCAAAGGCAGCCTCGAAGTTGGGACGGGCGAGTTCGTAGAGCCGCAACTCGTGATAGGCGTTTCCCAGGCACGTGTGCGCAGTCGCCAGGCCGAAGGCATCAGACACGTCGCTGGACAACATGGCCTCGGCGTGAACGAGGTCATGCATGATCGACTCCAGATCGGCGCCTGGCGCCCCGGACTTGGGCAGCAGCAGGTTCTGCCATGCCCGGAACGCCAAAGCGATCGATCGCCAGCCGGTGACCTCACCTTGTCCTGGCGCAGCGGTGATTGCGAGCATCCGCTCTGCGGCCTCCGCGGCGGCCTCGTGGTCACCTATGGAGTGCACGGTTACGGCGCGGGCATAAAGCATGCCTGGGCTCTCCGCGACGCTGAGCACCTCGTCGACCAGTTCAAGGGCCTGCTCGCGGTTGCCAGTCTGGGCGAGGGCCAGCAGCCGCATCACCTCGGCAAGGCTGTCGTCCATGGCAGCGCTGGTGTGTCCCTTCCCCGCGTCCCGCAGTCCCCGTGGCCCAACTGCCGACCGGCGATCAGCCTGCCGGTGGTGTCAGTTGTCGTGTGCGTGTCCGCATACGCAGCGTGATTATCCCGTGGCGCTTCGGCTCGACGCCACCTGCGTTCTCTGCAATCTAACGCCCTCGCACAGTTATAGCTCGTGTGCCGAGACGGGCCGAGCCCGCCCTGGCCAGATGCACAGGGCGGGCTCGGAGTAGTGCCGGCAGGACAGCGCCGGCATCTGGATGGGACCGTTAGTGATAAATCGCCTTCTCGGCGCCGATGCCGGTGAGCGAGCGGACCTCCAGTTCGGCGTACTTCTCGACGTTCGGCTTCTCCTTGGAGAGGATCGTGCCCAGCCAGCCGAGAAGGAACGCCGCCGGGATGGAGACGATGCCTGGGTTGTTCAGCGGGAAGAAGTGGAAGTCCACGTCCTTGAAGATCGACGGGCTGATCCCGGTTGCCGGGTTGGGCGGCGCACCCGACACGACCGGCGAGAAGATGATCAACCCGACGCAGATGATCAGTCCGCCGTAGATGCTCCACACGGCGCCCTGCGTCGTGAAGCGCTTCCAGAACAGCGTGTACAGAATCGTCGGCAGGTTCGCCGAGGCCGCGATCGCGAAGGCCAACGCCACCAGGAAGGCGATGTTCAGTCCTGCCTGGAGGGCGAGAATCCCCAGTCCCACCGCCACGGCACCGATCACGCATGCGGTGATCCGGGCGACCTTGACCTCGTCCACACCGCTGGTATCGGTCTTGACACCCTTCTTGACCACAGACGCGTAGATGTCGTGGGCAAAGGATGCCGAGGCGGTGATCGTCAGGCCCGCCACCACCGCGAGAATCGTCGCGAAAGCGACTGCGGAAATGATGCCCAGCAGTGCCGTACCACCGAGTTCGAAGGCCAGCAGCGGAGCCGCGGAGTTGACGGCGCCCGGCGAGGTCAGGATCTTGTCGGCCCCGACGAGCGCACCGGCCCCGTAACCCAGGATCAGGCTGAAGAGGTAGAAGACCCCGATCAGCCAGATCGCCCAGACCACGGACTTGCGTGCGTCCTTGGCGGTGGGCACGGTGTAGAACCGCATCAGCACGTGCGGCAGGCCGGCCGTACCCAGCACCAGCGCCAGACCGAGCGAGACGAAGTCCAACTGCGAGGTACCGGTAGCGCCGTACTGGGCACCCGGGGCGAGGACGTCGCGCGGGGTCGTGGCCCCAGCGGCAACGTCCTCGGCGGCACCGAACAGGCTCGACAGGTTGAAGCTGAACTTGCCAAGGACCCACACGACCATGACGAGCGCGCCGACCATCAGGAGCGTGGCCTTGATGATCTGCACCCAAGTGGTGCCGCGCATGCCGCCGACCAGGACGTAGGTGATCATCAATGCGCCGACCACGATGACCACCGCAGCCTCGGCACCCTTGCCGCTCACACCGAGCAGCAACGCGACGAGGCCGCCGGCCCCGGCCATTTGGGCAAGCAGATAGAAGATCGAGACCACCAGCGTCGACACAGCGGCGGCCGTACGGACCGGCCCCTGTCGCATACGGAACGCGAGTACGTCGGCCATCGTGTACTTGCCGGTGTTGCGCAACAGCTCGGCAACGAGGAGCAGGGCGACCAGCCAGGCGACCAAGAAGCCGATCGAGTAGAGAAAGCCGTCGTAGCCGTACACCGCGATGGCGCCGGCGATTCCGAGGAACGACGCGGCGGAAAGGTAGTCCCCGGCGATCGCCAGACCGTTCTGCGAGCCGGTGATCGTCCGCCCAGCGGCGTAGTAGTCAGCCGCTGTCCGGTTGTTGCGGCTGGCCCGGAACGTGATGAACAGCGTGATGACCACGAAAACCAGGAAGATCGCGATGTTGACGACCGGCTCACCGACGGTCGCAGTCGGGGCGGCGGCAGCCATCAACCGGTCAGGCATCGTGGCCACCTTCGAGCTCAGCGCGGATCTTGTCCGCGATCGGGTCGGTGTTCTTGTTGGCGTGTCGTACGTACAAGGTCGTGATCACGAACGTGGACACGAACTGCAACAGACCCATGATCATCCCGACGTTCACATTGCCGAACGCTTCCTTGCTCATGAAATCTGATGCGTACGTCGAGAGCAGGACGTAGAGCAGATACCAGGCAAGGAAGACCACGGTCATCGGGAAGGCGAAGCGACGGAAGCGGCGGCGCAACTCCGCGAATTCCGGGGAGTTCTGCGCCTCGACGTACTGCTCGGGGGTGAGCGTTTGACGCTCTACTTGCTCGGTCACCAGCGGCACTCCAGAGGCAGGACCCGGCAGGTCCGTCCACCGGGTGATGGCGGTCACCGTAAGGATTTCGGCACGCCGGGGAGAGGGCTTGGTTCATTCTCGCGCCGAGAGGATGGTCCATTTCGCTGGACGGGCCCACGCGTACGACGAGCGGTAGCACGTTCGCGTACGAGACACTGCGCTTTTCCTCGAGCCGTGAAAGGGACTCGCCGCGATGACCGAGCATCAGGTGAGCCTTGATCAGGGCTTCGTCAACTACCGGGAGACCGGTTCCGGTCAGCCGATCGTGTTCGTGCACGGGCTGCTCGTCAGCGGCACGCTGTGGCGAAAGGTTGTCCCGCTGCTCGAGAGCCGCTTCCGCTGCATCGTCCCGGACTGGCCATTGGGCGCGCACCGGACCGCCATGCGTCGTGGCGCAGACCTGACGCCGCCGGGACTCGCCCGGATCATCAACGACTTCCTCGTGGCGCTGGACCTCGACGAGGTCACGCTGGTGGGCAACGACACCGGCGGGGCGATCTGCCAGATCGTGGCCACCGAGCACCCCGACCGTCTGGCGCGGTTGGTTCTGACGCCGTGCGACGCGTTCACGAACTTCCTGCCACCGACGTTCCGCTCGCTGCAGTGGGCCGCGCGAGTGCCCGGACTCGTGACCGTGGCGCTCCAGGGCCTTCGCCTCCGCTGGGTGCGCAACCTGCCCATCGTCCTTGGAGGGCTGACGAAGCAACCCATCGACGACCAGGTCGTCAAGGCCTGGGTACGGCCGTTTCTCACCGATCGCGGCGTGCGTCGAGATACACGGAAAGTGTTGCGCGGCATATCTTCTCGGTACACCGTAGCGGCCGCGCGGAAGTTGTCGAGCTTCGACCGGCCCGCACTGATCGCATGGGTTCGCGAGGACCGGTTCTTCCCCTTCGCGCACGGACAGAGGCTCGCCGACCTCATCCCGAATGGCCGCCTGGAGTTGATCGAGGACTCATACACGTTCGTCTCCGAGGATCAGCCGGCCGCACTCGCGGAGCTCATCGCGGACTTTTCGACCCCGGGTGCGTGACGTCGATAGCGATCAGTTCGGCGTCGAACGGCCCAGACCCAGGGACTCCGGGGCATGGAGCAGGAGCATGGTCCGGCCGACGTTCTTCGGGACCCGTGAGGCAGTCAGTCGCGACACGACGATCATGACCAGAAAGGCGAGCGGCACAGTCCAGGCAGCCGGCTGAGCCAGCAAGACCCCCGGCCACCCGCTCAACTCCCCGCCGAAGACCGTGATCAGCACGGCCGTCAGGGACAGTCCCCCGCCGGCGAGCACTCCGGCCAGGGCGCCGACGTCAGTCAACTTGCGCCACCAGATCCCGAGCACCAGCAACGGACAGAAGGTGGAGGCGGCCACAGCGAATGCCAGACCCACGACCTGGGAGACGTCGAGCCGGTCGATCTGCGCGGCGATCACCAGCGGAACGACGCCGGCGACCGCAGCTGCCCGGCGGAAGTCCCGGACTGAGCCGCGTCCGATGACGTCGGTGGACAGCACACCTGACACGGACACGAGCAACCCCGACGCGGTGGACAGGAACGCCGCGAACGCCCCGCCCGCCACCAGAGCTCCGAGGATCTGGCCGAGCAGGCCACCGAGTGCCGCGCCGGGCAACAACAGGACCACCGCATCGGTCTGCCCCGTGATCAGCAGCTGCGGCACGTAGAGCCGGCCGAGCGCGCCGTACAGCGTCGGGAAGAGGTAGAAGACGCCCAGCAGAGCCAGCACGATCAACGTCGTACGACGAGCCGCGCGGCCATCCGGATTCGTATAGAAGCGGACGAGCACGTGTGGGAGCCCCATCGTGCCGAGGAACGTCGCCAGGATCAGTGAGTACGTCGCAAACAGCGGGTGGTCATCGTGACCGCCACCAGTGCCCAGCGGGGTGGCCCACGTGCGGCCGGACAGCGTCGGCAACTCGCTGACCTGTGGCACCTGCGCGCCGGCCGAGAAGACCAGCTCGCTTCCGGCGGCGACCTCGTGTTCGCCGGGCGCCCAGGTCAGGGCTCCGTCGACCTCGGTGCCGTCCACCGTCCCTCGTGCGCGCAGCGTCAGCGAGTCTTCCGCGACGACGCTGACTGCCGTGTCGACAAGCACCGTCGTTTCCTCGGGGAACGTCGGCGACTGGTCGCCGGTCAACGGCCCCAGCCCTCCGGACTGCCAGACGATGAGCAGGAAGAACGCTGGAATAGCGATCGCGGTGAGCTTGAGCCAGTACTGAAACGCCTGTACGAAGGTGATCGAGCGCATTCCACCATTGGCAACGTTGACCGTCACCACGATTCCGACGACGACCGCGCCCACCCAGTACGGAGCGCCGGTCAGCGTACGAAGCGTCAGGCCGGCGCCCTGCAACTGCGGCAGCAGATACAACCAGCCGATGACCACGACGAACAGCACCGCCCAGCGGCGCAGCGTCTTCGAGCCAAGCCGGGCCTCGGCGAAGTCAGGCAACGTGAAGGCACCAGAGCGGCGCAGCGGCGCGGCAACGAACAGCAGCAGCGCGAGGTAACCCGCCGCGAATCCGACCGGATACCAGAGAACGTCGGCGCCATACTTCATCACCAGACCAGCAACGCCGAGAAACGATGCAGCCGAAAGGTATTCACCACCGATCGCGGAAGCGTTCCAACCAGGGCTGACAGTGCGGCTGGCTACCAGGAAGTCCGACGTCGTCCGGGAGAAGCGCAACCCGTACGTGCCGATGCCGATCGTCAGCGCAGTGACAACCAGGATTGCAGCCAGGGCGTACGGGCTCGCACTCGTCACGAATGTCCTACCTCGGACTCCGTCCCGATCGCCTTGCCGAAGTCCTCCTCGATCCGCTCCGCTTGGCGGACGTGCACCCGTCCCACCACGTAGAGCAATGGATAGGCCAAGACGCCGAGCAGGAGCCACGGAAGGCGGAGCTCGAGGATGTACACATCCGCAAGCCCGGGAAACAGGGCGAAGGCGATCGGCAGGCTCCCCAGCAGCAGGATGACGACACCCGCCAGGCTCAGCGCCAACCCCAGCTGCGCGCGAACAAGGCCGCGGATCAACACTTCCCCGACCTGGGTCTGCTCCTCGATCTCCAGCCGTGAGTGGGCCGGCGGCCGGGCGGCCCGCCCCGCAAGGTCGACTCTGACCCGCTTGGGAGGTCGCCCTCCCGCGGGCGTTACCGCGTCCATCCGGACTTGACGGTGCGGACGAGTCGATCCTTGAGCTCCCGGGTGTGCCGGCGACTGACCGGAAGTTCCCGGTTGTCGACCATGACGACGTATCCGCTGGACGTGAGGCGCAGTTGGGTGATCAGTCGCAGCGCCACGAGGTAGGAGCGATGAATCCGCACGAACCCGGCCTCGGACCAGCGCTCCTCCAATGTGGACAGGGGGATCCGGACGAGGTGACTGTCCTCGCGCGTGTGCAACCGGGCGTAGTCGCCCTGAGCCTCGACCCAGCGCACCGACGAGCGGGACAGCATCGTGGTGACGCCGGCCAGTTCGACGGGGATGACCTCGTCCTCGGTGACGGCGGACGTGGCATCGCGCAGCAGCAACACCCGGCGCAGCGACTCATCGAGCCGATCGGCGCGTACCGGCTTGAGCAGGTAGTCGACCGCACCCAGGTCGTACGCGTCCACTGCCCGGTCATCGTGAGCGGTCACGAACACCACCGCTGGTGGGTGCGCGAAGTTTCCCAGGACCTTGGCGAGTTCCAGCCCGTCCAGACCCGGCATCCGGATGTCGAGCAACACCACGTCGAAGCCGGGCTGGTGCGCCCCGTTCTCCTGCATCGCCCGCAGCGCATCACTCGCATTGGTGGCGGTGACGACGTCGGCGACCGAGGTGTGCGAACGGAGCAGGAAGGCAATCTCGTCGAGAGCGGGCGGCTCGTCGTCGACCGCCAGCACGCGCATGGCCGTCAGACTGCCATGACCGGCCTCGCGTTGGCGGGTTCCGGGAAACCCCGCACGGGCGCCGGGTCAGCCGCGCGCGGTGCCCGAAAACCGCCAAGGCTGCGGCACGGCCGTCACCTGCGGTGATCTTGCGCGATGTGCGCCTCGCCGCGAAAGGCTACCTGCGGGAGCACCCGCATGTAATTCTGCGCTCAACTGTATTCGGCTCCTGCCAGAGGACATCATGATCGTTGGCGGTTCCAGTGTTCGACGTTGCGTCTCGGTCATCGGGACCCTCGCCCTGACGGTCGGGGTGCTCGCGTTCGCGCCCTCGGCCGCCGCGGATACCGCCCCGGCCAATCCCGCGGATCCCGCGACCCCGCCAAGTGTGAGCGCCGACGCCCTCCCAACCGTTCAGATCGACGGGGTGGTCTGGGATCAGGAGGTCGTCGGCAACACGGTCTATGTGGTCGGAAAGTTCAACAACGCCCGGCCGGCAGGTGCGGCACCGGGAACCCAGTTGACGGCCAGGCGCAACATGCTGGCCTACAACCTGACCACGGGTGCGTTGATCACGTCATTCAATCCCAATCTGAACGCACAGGCCCTGGCGGTCGAGGCCGCCCCGGACGGCTCGCGGGTCTATGTGGCGGGTGACTTCACGGTTGCCAGCGGCCAGACCCGCAACCGCGTAGCGGCCTACGACACCGCCACCGGCGCGCTGGTGTCGACATTCCGCCCATCGGTCTATAGCCAGGTCAAGGCCATCACGGCGACCGACAGCACCGTCTATGTCGGCGGACAGTTCACCTCCATCACCGGCGGTCTGGTCCGCAAGAACCTGGCTGCCTTCCGGGCCTCCGACGGCGCGGCCCTGCCCTGGGCTCCCACCACCCAGGAGGGGACCAACTCCGATGGCAGTCTGGCCAAGAGCTCGGCCGTTCTCGGCCTCACGTACGTCTCGTCGGCCAACCGCGTCATCGCTGTCGGGCGGTTCGCCCGGTTGAACAACGTCACCTCCGTGGGTATCGGTGCCCTCGAGCCCACCACCGGAGCGGTCCTGCCGTTCGCAATGAGCAACTCGTTCACCAACCGAGGCGACGACTCCGCGATCTGGAGCGTCAGCACTGACGGCACGTACGTCTACGGCGGCTCCTATGACTTCTACGGGCCCGGCAACACCGAAGGCGTCTACGCCATTCGAGCCATCGACGGTGTCCTGCACTGGATCGCGGACTGCCGCGGTGATCATTATTCGGCGTTCCGGTCCGGCTCGGTCATCTATGCGGCGTCACATGCCCACGATTGCTCGCGGATGCGCGCCTTTCCCGAAGTCACCCCACGAGTCCATCACCACGCCACGGCATTCAGTTTCGCGCCGACCACAACGAGTACCTGCTGCGCCTTCGCCGGCCGCCCTGCGCCGACACTGGTCGCCTGGGCACCGGACTTCACCATCGGGTCGTTCACCGGGCAGAGCCAAGGCCCGTGGCACGTAGGCGGTAACAGCCAGTACGTGCTGTACGGCGGCGAGTTCACCCGGGTCAACAACACTGCCCAGCAAGGCCTTGTGAGATTCGCCATCCCATCCATTGCCCCGAACAACCGTGGGCCGATCGCCAGCAATGGCCTGATTCCGACCCTGTCGAACCCCTCGAGCGGCACCGCCCGGGTCACCTGGCAAACCACCTGGGACCAGGACAACGAGAACCTCACCTATCGCGTGGTTCGCAACGGAAATACCGCCACCCCGGCATTCGTCACGACCGTGCGGTCGAAGTTCTGGACGCTGTCCACCCAGACGTTCAACGACGTCGGATTGCCCGGCGGCACGTACACGTACCAGATCTATGCCGTGGATCCGTTCGGCAACCAGGTGACCGCAGCGTCCAGGACAGTCGATGTCTCCGGGCCGGCCGGCAACAACCTGCCGCCGATCGCAGACTTCAGTTTCAGCACGGATGAACTGACTGCGTCGTTCAACGGCACCGCGTCCCGGGACACGGACGGCACGATCGAGTCGTACGCGTGGACGTTCGGTGACGGCACGACGGGATCCGGCCCGACGCCGTCGCGGACGTACTCACAGCCGGGTACGTACTCGGTCCAGCTGCGGGTCTTCGACGACGACGGAGCATCGGGCACCCAGACGAGGTCGGTGACTGTTGGATCGTCGGGGACCCCGTTGGCGACGGACTCGTTCAGCCGTACCGTTTCCGGTGGCTGGGGAACCGCGAACTTGGGCGGCCCGTGGACGGTCTCGCCCACCTCACCGTGCTCGGTGAACGGTAGCGCCGGCGTGCTGTCGACCGCTGCGAACCAGACGGTGACCGCGTCACTGAATTCGCTGTCGTCGGGCGATACCGCGGTTCAGGTGCAGGTCGCCCAAGACCGGCCGACGGTCGGTTCGGGCAACTACATCTGGGTCATGGCACGCAAGATCGGTACGAGCAACTACCAAGTGCGGCTGAAGATCCTGAACAACGGCGTGGTCAACGTGACGTTGTTCCGCGTGATCAACGGCACGCTGACCGAGTTGCAGCGTCTCGACGTGCCCGGGCTGACCTATACAGCAGGCCAGCTCCTCAATGTGCGCCTCGACGTCAGCGGGTCGGGGACCACGACTCTGCGCGCCAACGTCTGGCCGGTCGGAGCCGCGGAACCCCCCTGGCTGTTGACCGCGACCGACAGTACTGCCGCGCTGCAAGGACCGGGCGCCATCGGAGTCGCGTCGTACGCGTCGGGCAACATGACGAACGGTCCCGTGCGGATCAGTTTCGACAACCTGTGGGCCGGTGTCTCCGGGACGGCACCGCCTCCATAGGGCCTGTCCTTCGCCACTCCCCCGAGGTCTGCAGGCTCTCAGCCGGCTCGGACCCCGGCGGCGAACTTAGGGATCCGCAGGCTCACCTTCGTACCAGCGCCGATGGCTGTCTCGACAACCAGCCCGTAGTCGTCGCCGAACACCGAACGTAGACGGTCGTCGACGTTGCCCAGCCCAACGTGTTCGCGTCCTTCGCCGTCGATCGCCGTCAGGTCGCGCAGCCGGTCGGGATCCATCCCGACGCCGTCGTCCTCGACGGTGATCAGGCACTGTGCGCCGGCATCCTCGGCCCGGATGGAGAGGGTGCCGACACCTGCCTTGCCGGCCAGGCCGTGTCGTACGGCGTTCTCCACCAGCGGTTGCAGGGTCAGGAAAGGTACGGCCACGGGCAGCACCTCCGGGGCGATGAGCAGCGTCACCTGCAGCCGGTCCCCGAACCGCGCTCGCTCGATCAACAGGTAACGCTCGATGTTGCCCAGTTCCTCAGCCAGCGTGGTGAAGTCGCCATGCTGGCGGAAGCTGTACCTGGTGAACTCGGCGAACTCGAGCAGGAGTTCGCGAGCCCGATCCGGATCGGTCCGTACGAACGACCCGATGGCTCCCAAGGTGTTGTAGATGAAGTGCGGACTGATCTGTGCCCGCAGCGCCCTGATCTCGGCACGCGCCAGGCGGGCTCTGGACTGGTCGAGCTGCGCGAGTTCGAGCTGGGTGCCGACCCAGCGCGCGGTCTCGAGGGTGGCGCGGACGAGGCCAGCCCCGGGCTCCTGCCAGGTGAGCGCAATGATCGCTCCGGCGACCCCGTCCTCGAGTGTGATCGGCGCAATGACTGCACCGCGGAGCGGACAGGACGGCTGCCCACAGTGGACATCGGCGGCCTTGGCGACCGCCGGCCTTGCTGATTCCAGAGTCCTCGCGGCCAGGTCCAGCACCGTTTCCCGGTGATGTGAAGCGATGCCCTCCCAGGCCAGCAGTGCCTCCGTGCTGGTGATCGCGAGTGCAGGAGTTCCCAGCAGTTGGCGCAGGTATCTGATGGACTTGCCCGCGGAGGCTTCTGTGAGCCCGGCGCGAAGCGGCGGCGCAGCCTCGCTGGCAGTGTGCAGCGCATCAAAGGTGAGCCGCTGCTCGGTACTGGAGAACCCGCGGGTCGAGCGGTAGTGGGCCACGCCCCACACCAGGCCGCCGGCGATGACGACGAGTGCGATCCCCACCAAAGCCGTTTCCACGCGGTGGATACTGCCCCCTTTCACGTGATCTTGACGAAAATGTCAGTTCAGCGGCCTCAACCGGCTCCGGAACCGACAACAACGTCAAGATCACCAGAGGAACAGCTGGCCGGGGTGGCACTCTGGTGTTGTGAGCATGATCAGTAGTCCGGTCAGGACGATCGTCCGTACGGGCGGCGCGGTCGCATTCGGCGCAGCCGCCACCTGGGTGGGTCGAGCCGCGTGGGGCCTGCCGGTGGCCTTGGGTGCCACTGCGACTCAGCTTCGGGCGGTGGCGCAAGGTTCGCCGCAGTTCAGTGACGGCAAGTTCGTGAATGTCGAACCCAGCCCCCTGACGGCGATGGACGGCGCATCGATCATGCGGGCGTGGCTCGCGCGCGACGACCGCGGTCGACCCGCCGGCCCCGTGCCGCTGGCAACCTCCGAGTCCGTGCCGGAGCAGGCGGCTCAATTGGCCGCCACCTGGTACGGACACGCCAGCGTGATCGTGGAGGTCGACGGCCGCGCGTGCTGCTCGATCCGGTCTGGGGCGATCGCGTTTCGCCGTCACCCACGGCCGGTCCACGGCGGATGCATCCGCCGCCGGTGCGGATGAGGACCTTCCGCGGGTCGACGCGATCCTGATCTCCCACGACCACTACGACCACCTCGACCGCCGACGGTCCGCAGCCTGGTCGTACCCAGACGGCGCCGTTCCTCGTACCGCTGGGCATCGGTGCCCACCTGGCCGCTGGGGCGTGCCCGACGAGCGGATCATCGAGCTGGACTGGGGCGAGCAGGCCGACGTCGGCGAGCTTCGGCTGATCTGCACCGCAGCCCGGCACTTCTCCGGACGCGGGCTTGCCCGCAACAACGACCTTGTGGGCCTCCTGGGTCATCGCGGGCCGGACCAGCGGGTCTTCTTCGGCGGCGACACCGGCTACACCGCCGGCTTCGCCGGGATCGGCTAGCGAGCACGGCCCGTTCGGCCTGACCCTGCTGCCGATCGGCGCGTACGGCGACCCGCTGGCCGCACATCCACATGAATCCGGAGGAGGCGGTACGCGCGCACCTCGATCTGGGCGGTGATGTGCTGCTCCCGTCCACTGGGCGACCTTCGACCTGGCCTTCCACGCCTGGGCCGAGCCGGTGCAGCGGTTGTGCGTCGCCGCCGCCGAGTCGGGCGTTGCGCTGGCGCTGCCCCGACCGGGCGAGCGGATCTCGAACGCGGAGCCGCCGCCGGTCAAGGACTGGTGGACCGCACTGGCCAGGTCCTGACCTCCGACGTCCTCGCTGACTCCGCGGCCGGTGGCATCGGCGTTCGGGCTTGGAACGTTATGCGCATAAGGACCCAGGAACCGGCCCATTCCGGGGACGTTATGCGCATAACGTCCCGAAATCGGGACTTCGTTCAGCGCAGCAGTTTGGACATCCGGCGGTCGGCCAGCGGTTTGCCACCGGTCTGACAGGTCGGGCAATACTGCAGCGAGTTGTCGGCGAAGGACACCTCACGGATCGTGTCGCCACAGACCGGACACGGCAGTCCGGTACGGGCGTGCACTCGCAGCCCCGACCGCTTCTCCGACTTCAGCGTCGCCGCACCCTGCCCGATCGAGCGGTTCACCGCATCGTTGAGTTCCTCCTGCATCGCCGCGTGCAGCCGGGCGACCTCGGCGGCGTCGAGCCGGTCGGTCATCTTGAACGGCGAGAGCTTGGCGGTGTGCAGGATCTCGTCGGAGTAGGCGTTGCCGATGCCGGCCATGACCCGCTGGTCGGTCAACGCGCCTTTGACCTGCACCCGGCGCTGCGCGAGCAGGCCCGCGAGTTCGGTCTCGGTCAGCGAGAGCGTCCGGCCCGAGCCGGGCAATTCCGGGTACGTGCACGGGATCTCGTACGACATAGATCGACAATCCCTTACGGGTGCCGGCCTCGGTGAGATCGAAGCCGGCGCCGGCCGATGGCCGATCGTCCTCGTCGTCGCGCTCCGCCAGATGGACGCGCATCGCCAGCGGCCCCTTGCCGGGCCGGGGCGGGGCCTGCGGCAGATCCTTGCGCCAGTGCAGCCAGCCGCCGCGGGCCAGGTGCACGATCATGTGCAGACCGCTGACGTCGAGGTCGAGGAACTTTCCGTGCCGGGTAACGCCGGTGATCTCTAGGCCAGCCAGTGACGTGTGCGGGGGATCGAAGGTCTTGATGGCGGCGATCTCCGCGAGATCCACGCGCGTGACGACCCGGCCCACAGCCTCGGCGCGGAGGTGGTGGACGAGCGCTTCGACCTCGGGTAGTTCGGGCATCGCTTCGATTGTGCCCGACAGTCAGCGGGTCAGGTCCGCAGAAGCGTCGGGGTCTGGCGACCGGTAGGCATCGGCGCTTCCAGCAGGCGTCGCGGGGTCGGGACCCACGCTGCCCGCTTCCGTACGCGACTGTCCGGAGTCTGCTGCCTGGGCGGTGTCCGCCGTTGCGGACGTGGCGCGCGCGGCGCGGGCCACCGCACCGGCAACTGCGGTGTGTACGGCCGGATCGAACACGCTGGGAACGATGTAGCTGGCGTTGAGCTGATCGTCGGTCACTACCTCCGCGAGCGCGTTGGCCGCCGACAGCAGCATCTCCGAGCTGATCTCCGTCGCCCGCGCATCGAGCAGGCCGCGGAACACGCCGGGGAACGCGAGCACGTTGTTGATCTGGTTCGGCAGGTCCGACCGTCCCGAGGCAATCACCGAGGCGTACGGGCGGGCAGCCACCGGGTCGATGTCCGGCGTCGGATTGGCCAGCGGGAAGACGACCGCCTTGTCGGCCATCACCTCGAGTGCCGTCGCGGGCAGGACATTGCCGGCGCTCACCCCGATGAAGACGTCGGCTCCGACCAGTGCGTCGGCCAGTTCGCCGCGCACGTTGTCGGGATTGGTCTGCCGCGCCAGCTCCATCATCACCGGGGACAGTTGGTCGTCGTCCCGGCTCAGGATCCCGCTGCGATCCCAGACGAGAACGTCGGTGACGCCGGCCGCCAAGAGCAACGTGACGATCGCCGTACCCGCAGCCCCGGCTCCGGCGACCACAACCTTCACGGCGCTCAAGTCCTTGCCGACCACGCGCAGGGCGTTGGTCAACGCGGCAAGCACGACGATCGCAGTACCGTGCTGATCGTCGTGGAAGACCGGGATCGACAACGACGCGCGCAGTCGCCGCTCGATCTCGAAACACCGTGGTGCGGCGATGTCTTCGAGGTTGATCCCGCCGAATACCGGCGCGATGAGCTCAACGGTACGTACGATCTCGTCGGTGTCCTGGGTGTCCAAGCAGATCGGCCACGCGTCGATGTCGGCGAACCGCTTGAACAACGCAGCTTTGCCTTCCATCACCGGCAGTGCGGGTCCTGGTCCCAGGTTGCCAAGGCCCAGTACGGCGCTGCCGTCGGTCACCACCGCGACGCTGTTGCCCTTGATCGTCAGCCGGCGTACGTCATCGGGGTTTTCCGCCAACGCGAGACACACGCGGGCGACTCCCGGTGTGTATGCCATCGACATGTCGTCGCGGGTCTTGAGTGGAACCCGCGAAGCGACAGCCAGCTTGCCGCCGAGGTGCAACAGGAACGTCCGGTCGCTGACCTTCCCGACAGTGACGCCCTCCACCGTGCGCAGCAGGGCGACGATCTCCTGTGCGTGGGTGCCGTCGGCAGCGGAGCACGTGACGTCTACGACCAGCCCGTCCGGGCGCGAGTCCACCACGTCGATCGCGGTGACCGCTCCCCCGACGCCCCGACCGCGGTGGCGATCCGGCCGATGCTCGCCGGGTCCCCGTCGGCCGTCAGCCGTACCGTGATCGAGTAGGAGGCCCCGGTGACCAACCCGCGTGATGCCGGCGGGGACGCGGCCTGCGCGCCGGCTGCGCGGCAGGGACCGGCACGGATTCCGACATCAATACGGCGTCGCTGTCTGGATCGCCCGGCGGCTGGGTCGTCGAAGGCAACGGCTTCGTCTCTGGCACGGGTGCCGTGTCATGCGTCTGCGGCTCACTCACAGTCCGCGAGTCTGCCGCACATGGTCATCTGAACGCACACCAGCGGCGGTTCGCTACCCAACCGGCCGTGGACCCCGTGCCGGGTACGCCAGCTCGGCGGGTCCGTGGCCGGGACCGTGCTGCGGACGAAGTCACCGATCACCCTGGCGAAGCGCTCCGGGTCCAGTTGATGCGGCCGGTGGCTGCGCCCGGGCAGGATCTCCAAGCGGCTACCCGGCAATTCGGCGTGCGCGGCCTCGGCATGGGCCCGCGGGATCGCCGGATCATCTGCGCAGGAGATCAACAGCGTGGGCAGATGGCTGGTGAGATGCAACCGCCCGACGGCGGTGACCCGCTGGCCGGTGTGGTTGATCACTGACCGCACCGTCGCAAGGAACACCCGGCGGCCCTGCGGGGTCGAGAGCGCGCCGTAGTTGCGCATGGCGCCATCGGAGAGCAGTCCAGGAGTACGGCCCCTCGCGTCCAAGACCCTCCGGGCGCGGCGCATGGCCCAGGCGACCCCACGATTCATGACCAGTGGCAACACGAACTCCGCCCCGGGCGCGGACGCTGCCCGCAGGAGGGGGTGGGCATCGGTTCCGAGCCCGCCGCTGGCCGACAGGACGAGCCGCTCGGTGAGTTCTGGGAACTGATGGGCGAGCTGCAGCGCGATGCCACCACCCATCGAGTGGCCGACCAGGGTCGCCGGCCCCAGTCCCAGCGTGAACATCAGGTCGCGCAGCAACGTGGCGAAGCCGCCGAGGGAGTAGTCGCCGTGCCCCAATTCGGAGCCACCATGACCGGGCAGATCTGGCGCCAGTGCGTGCAATCCCTGCTCGGCCATGAACGGCAGGGTCAGATCCCAGGTCGCCGACTGCGAGGCGACGCCGTGGATAAGAAGGATCAGCGGGCCGTAATCCGGTCCCGCCTCGCGGTAGGTGATCCGGGTGCCGTGTACGAGGACGGACTTCACGTCAGCCACCTGCCCACCTCCACCGCGCAAGAATAGGCACATCTCCTCCGCAGCCCAGCGCCTCCTGGTCTGAGTGCGCCTGCCGGACAACCAAGGAGTAGCGACCGTACGATCACGCGACGATGACCGAAGCCAGCCAACCCATCCGGGTCCTGCTCGCCGAGGACAGCTATGTCGTGCGTGAAGGCGTCCGGGCGCTCATCGACACCCAGGACAGCTTGGAACTCGTCGGCATCTGTGCGGACCTGCCGGAGCTGATGGCCGCCGTCGACGAACTCACGCCCGACGTCGTGCTCACCGACATTCGGATGCCGCCGACCCAGACCGACGAGGGCGTACGGGCCGCGCAAGCGCTGCGCCGCGACCACCCGAACATCGGGGTGGTCGTGCTGTCGCAGTACGTCGAGGCCGACTACGCCATCCGACTCTTCGAGGACGGCTCGGGCGGGCGCGCCTACCTGCTCAAGGAGCGGGTCGGGGACGTGGAGGATCTGGTCGACGCCATCAGCCAGGTGCACCAGGGCGGTTCGGTCGTCGATCGCGCCGTCGTGGATGCGCTGATCACGGCTCGGACCCGAGAGCACTCACCGGTCGACGATCTCACTGTGCGCGAGCGGGAGGTGCTCTCGCACATCGCCCGCGGGCGCAACAACAAGGCAATTGCGGACCTGCTCGTACTCTCCCCCCGCGCCGTCGAGAAGCACATCAACGTCATCTTCGCCAAGCTCGGCCTCGCCGACGAGCCGGACAGCCACCACCGGGTGCGCGCGGTCCTGCTCTACATCGCCGCGACCGACGCCGACCGGGCCGACTGATTCACCCGGTGGGTGTGCAGGCACCACCAATGAACTTCCGGTCTTCACGATTCCACCGCAGCTGGGTTAGGAGCATGCTTCAGTGGTGATGGCTACCGTCAGCGTGCTGATCGTGGATGACCAGGTCCCGTTCCGGGACGTGGCGCGCATGGTCGTCGACATGACCGACGGATTCGAGGTCGTGGGTGAGGCCGACGGCGGCACCAGCGGCGTCGCTGCGGCGTCGACTCTGCATCCCGACCTCGTGCTGATGGACATGAACATGCCCGACATCGACGGGTTCGAAGCCACCCGACAAATCCGCGCGAATCAGCCGGGAACCCGGGTCCTGATGCTGTCCACCCACGATCCGGCTGATTACCGGACCCAGGCGATCGAGGCTGGCGCCTTCGACTTCATGACGAAGTCCGAGTTCGACCCCTTCGTGCTCGCCGACGCATGGGCGGGCAGCGCCGCGAGCTGAGAGTCTCCGGCCCCGGTCAGACCGGTGCGCCGGCGGCTGCCGAACTGACCAGAACCGGAAGCACCAAGCTGACCGTGGTTCCATGGCCTGGCCGGGATGCGATGGTCAGGGTCCCGCCCACCGAGTCGGCGCGGTCAGTCATGTGCGTCAGCCCTGATCCGTGCTTGGTTTCTTCGGCATCGAATCCATCGCCGTCGTCGGTGACGGTGACCGTCAACCTCGAATCGGTCCCGTCGAGTTCGACATGCGCATGCCGTGCACGGGCGTGCCGGATGGCGTTCGCGAGCGCCTCTACGGCGCAGAAGTACGCGGTGGCCTCGACCTCGCGAGGGTAACGGCGGCCGGCCCGGTCCAGCACCGTGACCGAAAGATCGGCGCGCCGGGCTTGAGCGGATAGCGCGGCGGCCAATCCCTCGGATTCCAGCAACGGAGGGTAGATCCCGCGGGCGACGTCGCGCAGGGTGTCGACCGCCAGATCCGCGACGCTGGCCGAACGCGCGAGACCAGTTGCTATGCCCGCAGCGCCTTCCCTCGTGGCGATCGTGCCGGCCAGACCGAGCTTGATCTTCAGCGCGACAAGCTCCTGCTGGGCGCCGTCGTGCAGGTCCCGCTCGAGTGTGTGCCGGGCCCGGTCTTGCGCGGCAAGCATCCGTTGCCGTGACGCGCGCAACTCGGTGAGGCGATCAGCCAGCCGAGAGCGCAGCCTGGTGTTGGCAAGGAGCAGCGCTGCCTGGCCGGCGAGATCGGCGACTAACCGGCGGTCGGCGGTGCTGACCCCTTCCCCCGGGCGCTTCTTCAGCGACAGCGCACCGACGAGTTGTCCGTCCTGGCGCACTGCCTCGACCAGGTCAGTGTCGGGCACAGCAGGCAGATCACCATCGACAAGCGGCACGGGGGCGGGCTCGAGCGTCGACTCACCCGAGGTGCCCCGGGGCACGAGGAATTCATCCTGGACCACCCACACGACCGCCTGGTCGGCGCCGCTGCCTTCGGCCAGCAGGCGGGCAGCCTCGGCCAGGGCCTCACCCGGATCGCTCGCTTCACCGATCCTCGCCGACATCGCTGCCAATGCCTCGTACGGGGTGGCGCGACGGCCATAGACAAGCCGGTTCGCCCAGTGCTGGACGCGTACTCGTACCGGTTCGAACGCCGCGGCGACCAACGCCGTGGCAGCGATCGCCAGGCCGAGGTTGTTGTCTCCGATCGGCAGCAAGCGTCCGAGACCCACCACGATCACCGCGTAGACACCAGTGATGAACGCGGCCAGGATCACGAAGACCAGGGTCTTGTTAATCACCAGATCGATGTCGTAGAGCCGGTACCGCAGGATGGCGATCCCGGTCGCCACCGGCAGGCCCAAGACGCTCAGCATGATCACCGTGTCTGCGAGCGAATCCCCAAGCGTGTCGTAGGCGACGAAGCCGACGACCGGGACAATGACGCCAGCTATGACGCCAGCGAACGCGAGCCACTTTATCTGCTGACGCTGCTGGCCATGCGCGCGGCGGAACCTCTGAATGAGCGCCACCGACGAGCCGACCAGACCAGTCAGTAGCGACAGCATCGCCAGCGCCGTGATCGGTTCCAGCACAGGGCTTTCCAGGCCGTACGGATTCCTCAGTTGGGGGAAGTCCGCGATCGGCCCTGGAGCCAGCCCGTCGACCACGAACTCCAATGCGATGCCCAGCGCGGCGGACCAGGCGATGGGTCGCCAGCGCCGGGACAATAGATGGCCGTCCGGGAAGAGCAGCAAGAGGAAGGTCGGTGGCACCAGGATCCAGGGAACCCAGGAGATCTCCGAGTACCAGGCTGCCGTCCTCCCCAACCATTCCGAGCCATCTCCGGTCTCGATCCAGTAATTCGCGTATGAGCCGGCCACCGAGCCGACCCCGACGGCAACGGCCGCACCCAGAAAGATCCAGCCGATCGCGTTGTCGGGTTGCCGGGCGGCAATCAGCGCGCCCACGACCGCAAACACCAGCGCGAACACCCAGACGACCGCGTCGCCACTGAGCGTCCTGCCGGTCCCCGTCGTCAGCGAAAAGGCCGCCGAGGCGACCAACAACAGCGCCGCGACTGCTGCCAGTCCCCAGGCCAGCCACGCCCGACTCCGCTGCCGCGCTCCAAGGAGTTCATCTGCGGCAGCTGTGCTGCTCATCGCGTGGCCTCCACCAAAGTCGCGTTCGGTGTGCCGGCGGGCGTACCGCTTTCGCTCACCGCGGGCAGCGTGATCGTGACCGTGGTGCCGTGACCCGGCCGGGAGGCGATGTGCAGCGATCCGCCGACGGAGTCGACGCGGTCGGTCATGTGGGTCAACCCGGTCCCGTACGTCGTGGATTCGGCATTGAATCCGGCGCCGTCGTCGGTCACGACAACCGTCAAGCTCGAGTCGGTGCCATCGAGTTCCACGTGCGCGTTGCTTGCGTGCGCGTGTCGGACGGCGTTCTGCAAGGCCTCCACCGCGCAGAAGTACGCGGTCGCCTCAACCTCGCGCGGATACCGACGTCCGGCGCGGTCCAGCACGGTCGCGGAGAGATCCGCGCGTCTCGCCTGCGCCGACAGCGCCGCCGCCAGCCCCTCAGTCTCCAGCAACGGCGGGTAGATGCCCCTGGCCACGTCCCGCAGGGTGTCCACGGCCTGATCCGCGACGGTCGCCGATTGAGCCAGCCCGGCAGCGACGGCGGTGACACCTTCTCGAGTGGCGATCGTGCCGGCCAGACCGAGCTTGATCTTCAAGGCGACCAGTTCCTGCTGCGCACCGTCGTGCAGGTCGCGCTCCAGGGCGTGCCGAGCCCGATCCTGGGCCGCAAGCATCCGCTGTCGCGAGGCCCGTAGCTCGCCGAGCCGGTCGGTCAGCCGTGCGCGCAACCTCGCGTTGGCCAAGAGCAATGCGGCCTGCCCCGCAAGTTCATCGACCAACCTGCGGTCCGCGCTGCTGACCCCTTCGCCGGGGCGTTTGCGCAACGACAGCGCACCCACGAGCTCTCCGTCCTGCCGGACGGCGTGCGCGAGATCCGTGCCGGGCAAGGTCGGCAGGTCGCCGTCGACAAAGTGCACTGGTTCGGGGTCGCCGGTGGCGTCACCGGCTGTGCCGCGCGGAAGAAGCCGTCCCTCCTGCACGATCCAGACGACGGCCTGACTCGCGCCGGTTCCGTCGGCCAACAGTCGGGCGGCCTCCGCCAATGCCTCATCGGGATCGGTTGCCTCTCCGATCCGGGACGTCATCGCGGCCAACGCCTCGTACGGGGTGGCCCGACGGCCGTACACCAGCCGGTTGGCCAAGTGCTGCACGCGAACCCGTACCGGCTCGAACGCCACCGCGACCAGCGCTGTCGCAGCGATCGCCAGGCCGAGGTTGTTGTCACCAATGGGCAACAACCTGCCCAACCCGACCACGATCGCGGCGTACACGGCGGTGATGAACGCGGCAAGAACGACGAAGACGAGGGACTTGTTGATGACGATGTCTATGTCGTAGAGCCGGTAGCGCAGGACCGAAATTGCAACGGCAACGGCCACCACGAGGAGGCCGACCAGGAGCAGCGCAAATCCCACATCGTCGCCGGCGAGCTCATCGACTGGAAAGAAGAAGAAGACCAAGCTCAACACGGCCGCGGCCGCGACCCATTTGATCTGTTGCCGCTCTTCTCCGTATGAGCGGCGAAATCGAACCACCAGCGATGCCACGGATCCAACGATCGCCACGAACATCAATGCGGTCCCCACTCCACCGATCACGTCGACGACGCTGCGCATGCCGTCCGCGCCAAGCGGGTTGGTCACGGGGTACTCATCGAGCAGCCCGGGAGTCAATGCCTGACCGACGAACAGGGCGGGACACGCAGCGAGCGCGGCCCACAGGGCCCACCGCCAGCGAGGTGTGGGTGGTCGGCCGGACGGATAGAGCAGCGGGAAGAGTGTCAGCGCCGGAACCATCGCCGGAATCCAGATCCAGCTTGCCACCCACGCAGTCAGTTCCCTTGCACTGCTGGGCCCGACGTTTCCGAGTTCCAGGCTCCAGTAGGCGTGCGAGCCGAGGATCACGACTCCGAGGAAGAGCGGGATGGTGCACAGGATCCAGCCGACTGGATTCTGCGGGCGACGGAAGGCAACCACTGCCCCGATCACAGCCAGAGCTGAGAGCACTAGGGCCTCAAAGGTGGCGACTGGGACACCACCGCCCGGAACGCCCGGCGCACTCGCGGCGTCTGAGGAGGCCGGGTCGACGATGGCGAGGATCAGGCGAGCCGCAGCGATGATCAGGGTGACCGCGCAGGCGACCCACGCCAGCCACGCGGTCCTCATCGCGTCGCTCCGACCAGCGTTGGTGCGGGCTCGATCTCAGGAGCCGGCTGGGCAGGTACCAGCCCGGAGACCGTGGTTCCTTGGCCGGGTTCGGAGCGCAGCGTCATGGTGCCGCCGACGGTGTCCAGCCGATCGGCCATGCCCTGCAGACCGGTGCCCTTCCTGGTCGCCGCTGGATCGAAGCCGGCGCCCTCGTCAACCACCTCGAAGCGCAGCCGGTCGCGTTCCTGGGTGAGCAGCACTCGGGCGGAATCCGCGTTGGCGTACTTGGCGACATTCTGCAGAGCCTCCAGGACGCTGAAGTAGACCGCTGCCTCGACTTCGGCGGGGTACCTGCCCACGTCCTCGGCGTGCACCGTGATCGGCAGCGCGGCCTTGGCGGCCTGCTCGGTCAACGCCGCGGCCAGCCCCTCGCTGGCCAGTCGCGGCGGGTAGACCCCCGCGGCCAAGCTGTCCAAGGTCGCCATCGCACCCGCGGTGGCACTGACCAGTTGATCGAGCAGCAGCGCCGTCTTGGGGGCCGCGTCTCGATCGACGTCGTTCGACAGACCGGACAACTGCTCCCGCAGGGCGGCCAGCTGAGCCCTCGACCCGCCGGCCAGATCCTCCTCGATCCGCTGCCGGGCGTCGTTCTGGGCGCTGAGCAGCCGCCGCCGGGACGCCTCCAAGTCGGTCAGGCGCTGCGCGAGTTCGGCGTCGAGCCGGAGGTTACGCAGCAGGACGCCGCTGGCCGCCGCCAACCGGCCGACCAGATCCGAGTCGATCTCGCTCACCCGTTCACCCCGGGGTTTCGCGATCGTGAGCACACCGAGCAGCTCACCGCCGTCCCGAACCGGCTCAGCGAGGTCGGCATCGGGAAGCGCAGGCAGGACCGCCTGGTCGACCTCTCCGTCTCCGGACATGGTCAGACCGACGTCGATACGTGCAGCGGCCGAGTCAGATGACGTCGGCCAGGTAGCCGCCGGGCGAAGCTCCGAGCCGACCCGAAGCCACACCCGGGCCGGGTCAGCGCCGGTGCCTTTGGCGATGAGTTCAGCCAAGTGCACCAACGTCTCCGCGGACGGCTCGGCAGCCCCGACCCGGGTGGCGAACCCGCTCAAGACGTCGTACGGCGTCGCTCGCCGGCCGAACACCAGCCGGTTCGCCACCCGCTGCAGCTGCCGGCGGACCGGCTGGAATGCGACCGCAACGACGGCCGTGGCGACTACCGACAGAGCGAGGTTCGGCTCATCACCGCTGCCCACCAGCGACCCCGCGCCCACCACGATCGCCACGTAGGCCACGGTGACGAAGCCCGCGAGGCCGGCCACCAATAACGTCCGACTGATCACGACGTCGATGTCGAAGAGGCGGTAACGCAGCACCGCGAGAGTGATGGCGAACGGGATGACAACCAGCGGAACCAACGAGAGAACTGGACTGACCGGGTTGGTGCTGGCGGCCGGTAGTGCGAACCCCAGCGCGACGGTCGGAAGACTCACGGCGATCCCATAGAACACCCACTTGATCTGCTGGCGCTCAACCCCGCTGGAGCGTCTGAAGCGGACGACCAATGGCGCGACACTCAAGAGGATCGAGAGTCCGAACAACGGCAGGGCTTTGTCGAACAGGTGCATCAGCTCGGCCTGTCGGGGGTCGATTTTAAACAGCACGACAAGCGGAAGCGGAGCGATGAGGCAGAACAGGAGAAGGGGGCGCCAGCGCCGCGACAGCAAGCGGCCATCCGGAAAGAGTTGCGGCAGGGCCACCAGCAGACACATCGCGGCCAGCACCCAACAGAAGTTGAAGAAGTCCCAGACGGCGTTTCCACCGGGAAACCCGCCTGTCCCGTCCGGATCGATGTACCGATACGTGGCAGCTGCCACGACCAGGAAGTCAAAGGTGCCCGCCAGCACCAACAACCAACCGATCACGTGCCCGGGGCGCTTCCAGAGGATCAGTGCTCCCAGGGCAGTCCCGAGAGCCAGGTTATGCAGGTCCAACTTGTTCCAGGCATCGCCGAGGGACGCGCCGCTGGCAACTACAGCAACCGGCAGGCTGATCGCCGCACTCAGCGCCAACGCGGCTATGACGTAGGCCGGCGCGTTCGGGAGCGGCAGCGTTACCGGACCCCGGTCGGCGGCGGGGGCATCGGCAGCCACTACGTCAGCAACGGCGCGGTCGGGACCGTCGGAACCTCCATCGGCTGCGAGCCGCTCTTTCTCGGCTCGAGAAACATCGTGGCTTTGCGCAGCCCTCATACCTGGGCTCCGGCCAGTGCAGGCAGCGGCGCATCATCGATTGCCGGTTGGGCCGGAACGAGTCCGGTGACCGTGGTTCCCCGACCGGGTGTGGAGTTCAACGTCATGGTGCCGCCGACGGTGTCGAGCCGGTCGGCTATGCCCTGCAAGCCGGTGCCGGTTCTCGTCGTCTCCGGATCGAACCCGTTGCCGTGGTCGACGACTTCGAAACGGAGTTGATCGTCCTGCTGCGCCAGGAGCACCTGCGCGGAGTCGGCGTTCGCGTACTTGGCCACGTTCTGCAGGGCCTCCAGCACGCTGAAATACACCGCAGCCTCGACCTCCGCCGCGTATCGGCCGACCCCGACCGCCTTCACCCGCACCGGCACCGCTGCCTTGCCGGACTGCTCGATCAACGCCGCGGCCAAGCCATCGCTGGCCAGCTTCGGCGGATAGACCCCGGCCGCCAGACTGTCGAGCGTGTCCATCGCGTTGTCGGTGGCGGTGACGAGTTGATTCAGCAGCAGCGCGGTCTTGGGTGCGGCGTCCACGTCGACATCACGGGTCAGGCCGGACAGCTGTCCGCGCAGCGTGGCCAGCTGCGCCCTCGACCCACCGGCCAAATCCTCCTCGATGCGCTGCCGTGCGTCGTTCTGGGCGCTGAGCAGCCGCCGCCGCGACGCCTCCAGATCGGCTAGCCGCTGGGCGAGTTCGGCGTCCAGTCGGAGGTTGCGCAGGAGAACCCCGCTCGCCGCGGCGAGACGCCCGAGTAGGTCAGTGTCGATTTCGGTCAAGCGCTCACCCCGCGGCTTCGCGATCGTCAGAACACCAAGCAGCTCACCACGATCACGCACCGGCACCGCCAGGTCGGCATCCGGAAGCGTCGGGTACGGGGCATCGCCATCGCCCTCGACCTCGTCGATCGACACTGCGCCCGGCCCGCCCGGTCCGGCCGCAGAGTCCGCGGAGTCCGCATCCAGTGGCCAGGTCGCCGCCGGACGCAGCTCGGAGCCGACCCGCAACCACACGCGCGCCGGGTTCGCACCAGTACCTCTGGCCATGAGTTCGGCCAACTGGACCAGAGTGTTGGACGAGGGCTCGGCCGCACCCACCCGGGTCGCGAAACCACTCAGCACGTCGTACGGGGTCGCCCGCCGACCGAACACGAGCCGGTTGGCGACCCGCTGCAACCCCCGCCGTACCGGTTGGAAGGCCACCGCAACGACCGCGGTCGCGGCCACCGACAAGGCCAGGTTCGGCTCGTCACCACTGCCCACGAGCGAGCCGACCCCCACCACGATGAGGACGTAGGCCACGGTCACGAACCCGGCCAATCCAGCCACGAGCAAGGTCCGGCTGATCACGAGGTCGATGTCAAAGAGCCGGTAGCGCAGTACGGCAACGGTGATCGTCGCCGGGATGATGAGCAGCGGAGGAATCGCCCAGGCCGCACCCGCTGCACCGAAGAACACTCCGGATGTGCCGACGACCAGCATCGGGACGCTGATCGCGAGCCCGAAGAACGCCCACTTCAGTTGTTGGCGCTGCACGCCGACCGACCTGCGGTAGCGCACAACGAGTGGAATCAGACTGAGCAGGCTGGCCAGGCCGAACAACGGAAAGGCCACCACGATCAGTGGCTCGTAGCCATCCAGCGCGATCATGAACGTCACCGACAGCAGTGCTGTGCTAGCGGCGCCGAACCAGGCAAGCAACCGCCACGGGCGGCCGGGGAGCAGCCGGCCGTCGGGGAATGCCTGCGGCAACGCGATCGAGATGATGGCCACGGTCGGGACCCACATCCAACTGAACACAACCTCCACGGTGTGCGCGGATAGGCCGGTCACGTCGCCCAGCTGGAACAGCTCGAACTCATCGGGGATGTGAGTCAGGGCGTCCAACCCGCCCTCGGCCACAAGAAGCCAGCCGAGAACGTGTCCCGGCCGACGCCACAGGATCACCGCGCCGAGCACGGCGAAGAGGAATGCGGTGTGGATGAAGTAGTCGCCGACGGCCACGTCGAGGCTCAGGTCGCCCGCGACAATCGCGAAGGGCACGAGGATCGTTATCAGCACGGCAATCGCGGCGATCGCGTACGCGAGCGCATTGGGCAGTGGCAGCGTGGCTTCCGGCCGCTCGGCCGACCGTACCGTCGGGTCGCTTGCCACCTCGCTCATGACGTCAACTCGACGATGCCGATCTTGAACGCGTGCACGGGTTTCGTCCGACCCTTGACCGTGGCCGGCGCGAGTTCGGTGGCCGGGATCGGGGTCGGCAAGGCGTTCATCGTCGGGGCGCTGAGTACGGTCTCTCCGGCGTCGGCCCACTGCTGCAGCCGCTGAGCCAGGTTCACCGTGTCGCCGACCAGCGAATACTCGACCCGGTCCGCGGAGCCGAGCAACGCGGCCGCGACTTCACCCGTCGACAGACCGATGCCCAACCCGAACGGATCCAGGCCCTGCGCCGTGAACTGGGAGTTCACCTCCTGCTGAGCGAGATGCATCCCGGCAGCTGCAGCAACCGCTCGGGCAGCGTGGTCCGTACTGGGTTGTGGTGCCCCGAAAACCGCCATCACGGCGTCACCCACGAACTGCATCACCGTGCCACCCTCGGCATGAATCGCCCCGTTCATGCTGGCCCGGTGCGCGTTGAGTTGTCCCGCCAACGCGCTGGGATCGGTCCGCTCGGCGATCGCCGAATAGCCGCGGATGTCGGACATGAGGACGGTCACGTCCAGCCGCTCGGTCTCGCCCACCGCCCGGCCGCCGGCGCGCAATTGGGCGGCGATGCCGTCGGGAAGCAGCCGCGACAAGGACTCACCCTGCTCCTCGCGGTCGATGATGGCCTGCTGCAAGGTCTTCAGTCGGATCAGGCACTGCTGGTCACCGGCGCTCAACCCCTCGGCGAGCCGGACGAAGAGCCGCTCGATGGCCGTGGCCACGTCCGCGGGAGTCGTCTTGCCGGCGACCGCTATCGCTTTGATCGGCGTGCCTTCGGCGACGTGGATCAGGAGTTGCTCCTCGGCCGGACTCAAGTCGCTGCGACGCACCGGTTGGGTGAGCGCGGCCACGATCTTGGGGTCGAGCATCGAGCCGCCTGCCGCGACCTCCCTGACGGCTCTGGCGAGTTGGTCACCCTCGGCGACCCGGTCCTTCAGCAGGTAGGCATATCCGGCGGCCCCCTCGGACAGCAGCGCGACCGCGTAGTCCGGGTCGTCGTACTGGCTCAGGATGACGATCCCGGTGCCCGGATGCCGCTTGCGCACTTCCTTCGCCGCGTCGATGCCCTCCCGGCCGAACGTAGGGGGCATCCGGATGTCGGTGACCACGACCTGTGGTGCCGTCGCCTCTGCACCGGCGACCAGTCCGTCGTAGTCGGCGGCGGTACCCAGCACCTCGAAGTCGTCCTCCATCTCGAGCAGGACACGGACGCCTTCCCGGACGATGAGGTTGTCGTCGGCAAGAAACAGCCCGATCCGTGGTCTCTCGATCAAGATTCCCCCTCGTACGCCCGCTCCAGTTGAGCCCGCAACAAGACTGGGCCATGGCGGGAGCCCCGGCCAGGGAGTTGGCCCCTGAGTCGAGAGGGGTGCCTGCCTCCCTGTCCTTGGCCGGGCTACACCCGTTGTCATGGACCGTCCTCGGCGGGACGCTGGAACCGGCCGGCAGCGGCCCTTAGCGACAGTCGAAAGGACCCCCGCCATGCGTCGATCGGCGTCAGTCACCTCGGTCTCATGGATTCCGTCGGAGGCCGTACCAGGGCCCATGAAGCTCACGTTCTCCCTGGGCGTCACGCATTACGACGCCCCGCCGGCCCCCGAACTGGGTGATCTGGAGGCCTGGCGTGACGCTGACCTGTTCCGATTCGCCAACCGCCTCGAGGCCTGGATCGACACAGATGACGATGGCCGGATCACCGGTCATGGGTACTCCGGGGGCGGCATGATCGGATCCACCACCCTGCGGTTGGGCCTGACCTCGGCCACGTTCGCCGCAATTCCGTACCCGGATCTGCAGGCTGAGCCCGAGGTCGGGCCGAGCTGGGTACGGTTCCGGCAGACCGCCGGGGGGCGGACCGGCGCACCGATGCCCCGCACGGTCAGCCGGGCGCCGTTCGTCCAGTTCTCGGCGCCTACAGCGTGGACGACCCTCGAGCTCACACTGCATGCCGACGGAAGGACCGAGGGCCAGATGACGGGAGCCAGCCCGTTTCCTCGGCATTGGGTCTACGACGACGCCGGCGTGCTGGTGGGCAAGAGCGGGATCACAGACTTCTCCGGCTGGTCCAAGGAGTACTTCGGAGATCACAGCCCATGGGGCCATGTCGACAGCCCCGCCCTGGTCACCGCAGCCGAAACCGAGCTGGAGCGAACCCTGTCCACCACCATCATGCGTGGCGGTGCCAAGCCCCGGGTCCGTACGCTGCCGGAGGGTGCGGAGATGGTCCGCCAGGGCGAGTCGGGGGATGAATTGTTCTTGCTGTTGGACGGCGTCCTGGAAGTTCTCGTCGACGGCAGGTCCGTTGCCGAACTCGGGCCCGGCGCCGTGGGTGGTGAGCGGGCGCTTCTCGAGGGCGGCACCCGTACGTCCACGCTGCGTGCGCTGACCAAGGTTCGGGTGGCAGTCGCCAGTGCCGATCAGGTGGACGTCGGTGCGCTGCGTGAGCTCGCTCGCGGGCACCGCCGCGAGGAAGAACGAGCCGCACCACCGACCAACGCGTGAGGGTTGACCTCTGCGGGGTGCGCGGCTCGACGCCCGCGCCCGGTGCGGAGTTCGTCCGGTACGGCGGCAACACGTCCTGTGTCGCGTTTTCCCGAGGCGATGCCGATCCGACGCTGCTTCTGGACGCCGGTACGGGCCTGTCTGGGGTCAGCCACCTCATGCGGGGCCGACCCTTTCGCGGCGCGATCCTGCTCAGTCATCTGCACTGGGACCACACGCACGGGCTGCCCTTCTTCAGATCGGGTGATCAGGAGGGCGCCGAGGTTCGACTGCTGTTGCCCGCGCAAGGTGGCGATGGCGCCGAGAAACTGCTGGAACGAGCTATGTCACCGCCGCACTTTCCGATCACGCCGACGCAGCTGCGTGGTGACTGGGCCTTCGATGATCTCGAGGAGGGCACCTATGAGATAGCCGGGTTCCAGGTGCTCGCTCGCGAGATCCCCCACAAGGGCGGCCGGATGTTCGGTTACCGGGTCAGCGATGGGCAGCACACGATTGCGTACTTGTCCGACCACTGCCCGTTCTCCCTCGGTCCCGGGCCGGACGGCTTCGGTCCGTACCACGAGGCTGCGCTGGCGCTCGCGACAGGAGCCGACGTCCTGATTCACGACGCGCAATACACAGCGGCGGAATTCCCTGCGCGGTGTACGTGGGGGCACTCGGCGATCGACTATGCCGTCTGTCTTGCGGAGGTGGCCAAGGTCGGTCGCTTAGTGCTGTTTCACCATGATCCGCGGCGCACCGATGACGAACTCGACGAGATCGGGCGGTTGATGAAGTCGGCCGCGATCCCAGTCACGATCGCCCGGGAAGGCATGGCGGTCCCGCTCTGATCAGCCGACCGGCTGTCGGTTGGCTGTGACGACGCCGTGCACGAAATCCGTGAGCGTGGTCGGCGTGACGCCGTACTGAGCGCTCAACTGGGTCATCTCCAACGGTGAGTCGTACGTATCGAGCGCCGTGAACACCGGAATCACCGCCGCCGGCACGCCGGGGACAGATTCCCCCGGCCCGACGGTGCGCACCGGAACTTCGTGGCCCAATGCATGTTCGAAGGCGGAGACGGCCTCCCGGAAGGAAACCGGCTCCGGGCCACCGATGAGCAGGGTCTGGCCCTGGGCTTCGGGATGCTCGATCGCCGCAACCGCGTACGCCGCGACGTCGCGGGCCGCGACCATCGAGTGCCGACGACGACCCTCGCCGATGAGCGTGACCGGCTGGCCCGCCAACGCCGGACCGCCAACCACGCCCGCAATCCAGTTGTCCATGAACAGGTTCGGCTGCAAGACGGTCCACGCAAGGCCGCTCTCCCGCAACCGTTGCTCAGTTCGGCCCTTTGCCTTGAGCAGTGGCATCGGGCTCTCGGCGTCCGCGCCGATGACGGAGATGAAGACGAAGTGCCCGACGCCGGCGGCACGTGCTGCTTCGACCAGGTTGGCATTGCCCATGTCATCGACCGACTCGACGGTGTCCGCGCCGCCCCGACCGACTGCGTTCGCCGTGGTCACCACCGTGTCGACGTCCTGGAGCGCCGCGCCGAGTGAGTCGGGCTCCTTGAGGTCACCGGTGACGGCCCGAGCGCCGGCCGCGACCAGAGGTTCGTACGCCGATCCGGGACGCACGAGGATCCGTACCTCCTTGCCGGCCTGGAGAAGCGCCCGGGCGATCTTTCCGCCCAGCTGACCGGTGGCTCCTACGACGAGAATCATGACCTCACCTCTGTGGTTTCGGCGCCCGAGTGTCCTGCGACTCGGACGGTGTGCTCGTCCACGTCTCCCGTGGCTTCTTCAACTGGCTCGAGGTAGAACCGCGCAGCGCTGATCGCGTCGTCCTCAACCATGAAAATGACCACGCCGCGCATCAGGAAGGTGATTCCGTCCTGGCGCGTGCCAGACATCTCCCACTCGGTCCACGCGGTGTCGCCGTCGACGACCTGCCGCGGCAGCTCCGCTCGGACATCGGGAACGCCGCCGAAGATCTGGGCCCAATTTCGACGGACCTGCTCGTTGCCCGTGAAGCCGCGCAGCGGGTGGACGGGTGTCTCATTGACGTAGTCGTCGGCAAAGCAGGCGACCATGCCCTCCAGGTCGTGTCCGTTCACCGCCTGGACAAGGCGCTCCAGCACAGCGTCTGCGCCGCCCTGTCGTTCCATGGCCAACTCCCGATTCTGTTACACTTCCATGTAATGGATACAGGAGTATGTACCTAATGACGACACACGTCAAGCGGGCAACCCGCCGGTACGACTCCAGCGGGCGGCAGACGCAGGCCCTGCGCAACCGGACGGCGATACTCGACGCGGCGGAGCGGCAGTTCCTGGATGCCGGTTATGCCACAACAACCCTCTCGGCGATCGCCAGAGAAGCTGGCGTCTCGGTCGAGACGATCTACAAGGGATTCGGCGGTAAATCAGGACTCGTGCGCGCGCTGTATGAACGCGGGCTGGCCGGACGGGGATCGGTCTCGGCCTACGAACGCTCAGACGAGATGCGCGAGCGCGAGGCCGACCCGGCCGAGATCATGCGCAAATGGTCATGCCTCACCGCCGAGGTCGCGTCGGCGGTGACTCCGATCCGGCTGCTCATCCGCGCGGCTGCGGGCAGCGATCCCGAGATGAGTTCTCTGCTCGAGGAGAGCGACACCGAGCGGCTCGAGCGCATGCAGCATCACGCACGTTTCCTCGCCGAACGCGGCTTCCTTCGCGACGACATCACGTTGGACAAGGCCACAGATGTCCTCTGGACCTGCAGTTCAGTCGAGATCTACGAGTTGCTCGTCCTCAAACGTGGGTGGTCGGCGGCGGAGTTCGCGGAGTTCGTCGCCGACTTCATGATCTCCGGGCTGCTGGCCACGCCAGGCTGACGACGGCCAGGCAGCAACTCTGTCAGCGGGGCGGAAGTACGTCCGTCTGGGCCGGAACCTGATCTTGGCGGACCCCCGTACCGACCGGGCACGAGACGCCCGTCGAATGCACCGGGCAGTAGCCACCGGGATTCTTGAACAGGTACTGCTGGTGGTAGTCCTCGGCGTAGTAGAAGGCGTCCAGCTCCTTGATCTCGGTTGTGATCTCGCCGTACCCAGCCTTGTTCAACGCACCCTGATAGGCATCGCGTGATGCCTTGGCAACGTCGAGTTGCTGCGGGTCGGTCGTGTAGATCGCAGAGCGGTACTGCGTACCGATGTCATTGCCCTGGCGCATGCCCTGCGTCGGGTCGTGGTCCTCCCAGAACACCTTGAGAAGCTGCGCATACGAGACCTGGGCCGGATCGAAGACGACGAGAACCGCCTCGGTGTGCCCGGTCCGGGCCGAGCAGACTTCCTCGTACGTCGGATTCGGCGTGAACCCACCCGCGTACCCGGCCGCCGTGCTGTAGACGCCCGGCGTCTGCCAGAACACCTGCTCAGCGCCCCAGAAGCAGCCGAGGCCGAAGACCGCCGTCTGCAGGCCGTCCGGGAACGGCGGCGTGATCCGGTGTCCGTTGACGGCGTGAGTTTGGGGTACGGGGATCGACTGCTCCCGGCCGCGCAGGGCGGACTCGGGATCGATCAGCTGGGTCTTGCCACGTGAGAAGAGCATGTCCGCCACCGTAGAAGGATTGCCGGGCGTCTGGTTCGGATCCGGTCAGTGCTCAGTGGAACGTCCCCGGGCTCCCCGAGATTCCACCGTGGTTCCGTTACGTCTGGCGGTTTCTGCAGAAACCGCCAGGATCAGGTCCGTACCTGCTGCGCGAGTGCCCATTCGGCGGCCGAATTGGCGAGGTGCCCGACCGCGCCCGTCCCCCAGATGCCGATGGCTTCGTCGCGATCCGCAGCACCCTTGCCGGTGATGGTGAGGATGAACCGAGCTCCGTGACCCGTTCCGTCGGCGAACTCGACTGTGATGTGCTCGCCGGTGGTTTGGTCCTCGCCGAACCACAGGTCCCTGGCAACCTCGGCCGGGCAGGTCAGCTGGCGCTCGAAGCGGACCGTCCACTGTTCATCCGTCCCAGACATCTCAGGCTGGTCGAGCCCGAATTCGTGCACGAGCTCCTCGTGCCGGGCAATGCCACGATCCGGAGCAGGCATCGGCTCGCCAGCGAGCACGCTTCGCAGGCCGGCGAGGCACATCTCCCAGCCGGTCGCGAAACTCGGTGCGCCGTAACGATCGTCGAAGGAGTGGATCAGGGTCAGTGTCGTAACGTCGCCGTCCGAGGTCAGCTCGAAGGCGAGTCGATCGGTGCCCCACATGAATGTCAGCCGGCGCGGCGCTTCGACGAGTTCGACCCTGCCGGTGGCACTGTCCGGATCCTCTGCGAACGCGCTGAAGCGCATCTTCCCGCCGGGCCGCAGGTCCACCTCGACCGGACTCGGAAACCATTGGCCGAGATGCTCGGGCTCCGTGACGGCTCGCCACACCTTCTCGATCGGATGCGGGTAGCGCCGCTCGATCTGCACGGTCGGCCGCCCATCGACGATGCGGAACCGGTCAGTCGTCATCAGTGACTCCTTCATCGTCGGCCATGTCGTTCAGGTGGGCGCCGAGCCGGTCGAGATGCGACTGCCACATCCACCGATAGGGCGCGAGCCAGTCGTCGAGTTCGACGAGGGGTTCGACCTGCAGGCCGTACCAACGTCGGGGCCCGTCGACTCGGACCGTCACCAGCCCGGCTTCGCGCAGCACCCGGAGGTGCTTCGACGTCAGCGGCTGGGAGAGATCGAGGGCATCGGCAAGATCGGTCACGAGCCGCTCGCCGCCGCGCAGGTGGTCCAGGATCGATCGCCGGATTGGCTGCGCCAGCACTTCGAACGTGGTGAGCATCGATTCAGTATGCCACCTATGGCATATGCCGGAAAAGGCATTCTGATGCAAAGTGAGCGGTCAACGGAAAGTTGCCATCAATCCGGGCGCGCCGCGCGTTACGAACTGGTGTTATGACCGACCTAGACTCCCGGATCACACCCAGTAGCGGCGCTGTAGCGTGACCGCCACCATGAGCCGCCCGTCGGTCGACGTGACGTCCCTGAACCAGTCACCGACAGCAGTCACGCTCTTCTGCCACGGCGGCACCGCGGACAGCGTGACCCCGCCGTCGGATACCGCCCTGTCCCTGCTCCGCATGCGAGCGATCGAGCGCGCCGTACGGGACCGGCTGGTGGAGCACGGGATCGAGCCATGGCTGCTCCGCTACCGCGTCGCCGGCTGGAACGGGGACCGGGCCGACGCCGCGAACGACGCGCTCTGGGCTTTGGACGAGGTGCGCCGCCGGTACGGCGACCTCCCGGTCGTGCTCGTCGGCCATTCGATGGGTGGGCGGGCCGTGATCCGGGCAGCCGGTCATCCCGCCGTACGGGCGGTCTGTGCCCTTGCTCCGTGGGTTCCGCCCGGCGATCCGGTGCAACAGTTGCGCGACAAAACGCTGGTGATCGCCCACGGCCGGGCCGATCGCTGGGTACCGGCACGGGGCTCGCTCGACTACGCCCTCCGGGCCAAGCGCGTGGCACCCCGTACCGCTCGGTTCACACTGCCCGGTGGGCACGGCATGCTCCGCCGCGCCAACGCGTGGCACAACCTGGTCGCGGAGGTGGTGCTCGGCGGACTCGGAATCGAACCGTTCGGGCCCGCGCTGACGAATGCATTCCAACAGGCACCACCGGCCGGGCTGACCGCGCCGCTCTGATCTTGAGCAACACCTGAGGGAGCACCCGAGCGATGACGACTGACGATGCGGCCTCGACGCGGCGGCCTACCGCCGCCGTTGTCGGCAGCGGCGTCGCCGGGTTGACCTCGGCGTACCTGCTCCAGCGCAGGTACGACGTCACCCTGTTCGAGGCCGACGACCGGATCGGCGGGCACGCACACACCCACGACGTTCCTACCTCCGACGGCCGGATCATCCCAGTCGACACCGGTTTCATCGTGCACAACGAGCGCACGTACCCGAACCTCCTGCGCTTGTTCGCCGAGCTCGGCGTGGCCACACAGAGCACCGAGATGAGCATGTCCATCAAGTGCGAGGGCTGCGGCCTCGAGTACGCCGGGGCGCGCGGGCTGAACGGGGTGTTCGCGCAGCGCAAGCGTCTGGCCGACCCGCGATTCGTCCGGATGCTGTTGGAGGTCAAGCGCTTCCACCGGCAGGCCCACCGGCTGCTCGCGGCCGACTCGGCGACGACCGACTCGATCACTCTCGGCGCCTTCTTGGCAACTGGCGGCTATTCCGACTACTTCGTCCAGCACTTCATGATCCCGGTTGTCTCCTGCGTGTGGTCCTCGGGCACCGAGCTGTCGATGCAATACCCGGCCCGCTACCTGTTCACATTCCTGGACAACCACGGCATGTTGACCGTGCAGAACTCGCCCACCTGGCGCACCGTGGTCGGCGGTTCACGGACGTACGTGGACAAGGCGGTCAAGAGCCTGACTGCCGTGCAGACGTCGGCTCCGGTCCGGACACTGCGCCGTACGACAGATGGCGTCGAGATCGTGGACGAGGACGGCCAGCACCATCGTCGTGACGTCGTCGTCATCGCCACCCATCCTGATCAGGCACTGCGCCTGCTCGGCGATCCAACCGCTGCCGAGCGGTCGGTGCTGGGGGCGTTCGAGTACTCGACCAACGAGACCCTGCTGCACACCGATACCACGGTGCTTCCCAACGCCGAGAACGCTCGGGCAAGCTGGAACTACTTAATGAGTTCCTGTGCGCAGAACGTGGATCGGGTTCAAGTCACGTACTGGATGAACAAGCTGCAACAGATGGACGAGCCGGTGAACTACCTGGTGACGCTCAACAGCAACTCGCGGATCGACCCGGCCACGGTTCTGGACCGGATGGTGTACGACCACCCGCTCTACACGCCGACCTCCGTTGCCGCCCAGCGGTTGTTGCCCTCGTTGAACACTGGTCGAACTGCCTTCGCGGGCGCGTATCACGGCTGGGGCTTCCACGAGGACGGCTGCGCCGCGGGCGTACGGGCCGCCGAGTCCTTCGGGGTGACCTGGTGACCGCCACCCGCGCGCGGATCCTTTCGACTCAGGGCCACCCTGATGCGAATGTTTCGACTCAGGGCCACCCTGATGCGAATCTTTCGACTCAGGGCCACCCTGAGTCAGCGCAATCCGGTGCCTCCAGCACGGACATCCAGACGCCGGCGCTCTACTACGCCCGGGTCGGGCACACCCGGCGGATGCCGATCGAGAACTCCTTCACCTACGGCGTCTACATGTGGCTGGTCGACCTCGACGCCCTGCCGACCTTTCCCAAACTGTTGAACTGGGTCGCCCGCTTCGAGGGCCGCGATCACCTCGGGGATCCGAACCGGTCGATCAAGGACAACGTCGTCGCCTACCTTGCTGACACCGACATCGACCTCACCGGCGGCGCGCGTGATCATGTTGGCCAACGCTCGGGTCGCCGGGTACGTGTTCAACCCGATCTCGGTGCATTGGTGTTACGCCGCCGACGATGCCCTCGTGGCCCTCCTCGCCGAGGTGCACAACACGTACGGCGAACGGCACGTCTACCTCCTCCGCCCGGACGACTCCGGCCGCGCGAATGCGGACAAGCAGCTCTATGTCTCGCCGTTCTTCGACATGGTCGGGCAGTACGTCATGCGCTTCTCCCCGCCAGCCGATGAGCTGTCGGTCACGATGGCTCTGCGCAAGGACGGCCGAACCCCGTTCACCGCCACCCTGCGCGGACGCCGCCGGCCGGCCACCGGCGGCGCCGTACTTCGTGCGGCCCTTCGCTATCCGTTCATGCCCCTGCTGGTCAGCGCACTCATCCGCTACCAGGGCATCAAGTTGTGGGCGCGGCGCCTGCCAGTCGTCCCCCGTCCCGTTCACACGCCCCAGAAAGGGGTCCAGTAGCCATGACCAGCACCCTGAACCGTCCCATCGAAGCTGTCCGTGTTGCGCGAGTGATCCCGCGCCCGAATGAGGGTCTGTGGCCAGGTCTCGCCGACCCACCGACGAACAAGTTCAAGGCCGCGATCGCCGAGAAGCTGTTCCGGCGCGCGGTGCACGGCTTGGCAGTGCGGGTTCGTTGGCCCGACGGCAGGACGATCGGTGCGGGTGGTCGTACCGCACCTGTGATGACCCTGGTCCGACCGGACGCGTTCTTCGCCCGACTCGGCTCCGATGCCAAGATCGGCTTCGGTGAGGCGTACATGGTCGGCGACTGGACCACCGGCCCCGGCACCGACCTGGCAGACCTGCTCACTCCGTTCGCCGCACGGATCTCCACGCTGATTCACCCGACCCTGCAGCGGCTGCGCAACGTCGTCGAGCGCACTCAGCCGGTCGAGGAGCAGAACACCGTCGACCAGGCGCAGGAGAACATCGCGCGGCACTACGACTTGTCGAACTCGCTGTTCGAAGCGTTTCTGGACCCGTCGATGATGTATTCATCTGCCTGGTTCGAGGAGGGCGACGACCTTGAGTCGGCCCAACTCCGCAAGGTCGACGGCATCCTGGACCTAGCGCGCGTCGGCGCCGGGGACCATGTCCTCGAGATCGGAACGGGTTGGGGCGCACTGGCTATCCGCGCCGCGTCCGAGCGTGGCGCACGCGTGACGACCCTGACGCTGTCCACCGAGCAGGCGCAACTTGCGCGGATCCGCGCCGAGGAAGCCGGCGTCTCGCATCTGGTCGAGGTCCGGTTGCAGGACTACCGGCACGCGCACGGTACGTACGACGCCGTGGTTTCGGTGGAGATGATCGAAGCCGTCGGCGAGGACTTCTGGCCGACGTACTTCGCTGCGCTGGACCGGTTGCTCAAGCCGGGCGGCCGGGTGGGGCTCCAGTCGATCACCATGCCGCACGACCGGATGGTGGCCACCCGGCAGTCCTACGGCTGGATCCACAAGTACGTGTTTCCGGGCGGGATCATCCCGTCGATCCGCGCGATCGAGACGAACCTGCGTCAGCACACGAAACTGTCCATTGTGGAGCGTCGCGACATGGGTCCGCACTACGCGTACACGCTGAAGCAGTGGCGTGACCGCTTCGTTGCCGCCTGGCCGCAGCTCAAGGGGCAGGGCGAGTTCGACGAGACCTTCCGGCAGATGTGGGAGTTCTACCTCGGCTACTGCGAGGCCGGATTCCGGGTCGGCTATCTGGGCGTCAGTCAACTCGGCTTGGCGCGCAACCCGTTCGCGAAGCACTGAGCGCGCCCGACCGCCCGTACTCAGGCATCTCTTGCCTCCGCACCCCCCATTCCGGCCGGTTGGCTACACAACCGGCCGAAATAGCGACATGACAAGGTGGACCAGGTGAAGATCGCGGGCACGACGTTCTGGATCACCGGTGCCTCCAGCGGGATCGGGGCGGGCCTCGCCGAGGAACTGCACCGGCGCGGCGGGCGGGTCGCGATCAGTGCCCGGCGCCGCGAGGGACTGGAGGCGATCTCGCAGGGACGGATGCATGTCGAGCCGCTCGACATCACCGACGGAGCAGCAGTGACCGCAGCGGTGAAGTCGGTACGCGATGCGCTCGGCAGCATCGATGTCGCGATACTCAACGCGGGCACGTGGCAACAAGTGAAGATCAACAGATTCGAAGCTGAGGCGTTCCGGAGGATCTTCGACACCAACGTCATGGGCACCGTGAACTGCATCGAAGCCCTGCTGCCGACCATGCTCGAGCACAAACGCGGCGTGATCGCCGGAATGGCGTCGGTCGCGGGCTACCGCGGGCTGCCGGGTAGCGAGGGCTACGGAGCCTCGAAGGCAGCGCTGATCAACCTGCTCGAGTCGTTGCGCGGGAGTCTGGGTCCGCGCGGCATTCGGGTGCAGACGATCAGCCCAGGCTTCGTACGGACTGACCTGACCGCGACGAACAAGTTCCCGATGCCGTTCATGATCGAGGCCGACAAGGCGGCGCGGATCATCGCCGACGGAATCGCCCGCGAAAAGACCGAGATCGTCTTTCCCTTGCCGATGATGCTGCTGATGAAGACCGCCCGGCTCGTACCCAACGCGCTGTGGCCCAAGCTGTTCGCCCGTACGCCGCTGGCGCGCGGAAAGTCGGGCTCGGCGAAGAGCTAGGCTGGACCCACAACAGAAGAAGCAAACAGGGGAGCGCGCTAGCGCTGAGAGTGCCGACACCCGGCAGACCCTTGAACCTGATCTGGGTAATGCCAGCGCAGGGAGTTTGGAGGACTCATGAGCACGTCACGCACGTCACCGTCACCCACCGCACCGGCACCCGCGGCACCCTCACCCGCCGCGCCATCGCCCGCTGCATCAACTCAGTCCCGGACCGAGGACGGCTCCGTCCTCGATGAACCCGATTCGGGGGCCGCGCCGCCACAGAGTCGGTGGCGGACCGTCGACATCGTCATCGCTGCCGTCATCGGTGTGGCGTTCGGCGTCGTGTTCTGGGCCTGGAACCTGCTCTGGAGCGCGACCGGGCCGGCCTTCGCCGCGTTCCCGCCGGCGCAAGCATTCATGTACGGGATCTGGCTCGTACCCGCAGTCCTTGCGCCGATGATCGTCCGCAAGCCGGGTGCGGGGATCTTCGCCGAGACCCTGGCTGCCGTCGTCTCGACCCTGTTCGGCTCGCCGTTCGGGGTGGCGACCCTCCTGTACGGCCTTGCGCAGGGCATGGCGGCGGAGTTCGGCTTCGCGATCTTCCGGTACCGGCGTTACACCTGGTCCAGCGCGCTGTTGGCCGGGCTCTTCGCCGGGGCGATGGCCGGCATGCTGGATCTGGCGTTCTACTACCCGACCTGGGCCGGCAATTGGCAGCTGAGCTATGTCGGGCTCGTAGCGCTCTCGACGCTGGTGATCGCCGGGGTGGGCGCAGTCCTGCTGTCGAAGGCGCTGGCCGCGACCGGAGCGCTGTCCCAATTCGCCTCGGGCCGTACCCGCAGCTGAGCGCGCACTGCGCGACTTTCTCCGGAGAATGTGCGGTCTGGTCCCGGCCTGATGCGACTTTCTCCGGAGAATGTGCGGTCTGGTCCCGGCCTGATGCGACTTTTTCCGGAGAATGTCCGCTCGGCCTCCGGTTTCGGGCGGGCCCGGTGAGTGCGCCGGCAGGAGTTGACGTCCGGGGGTTCGGGTTTCGGTACGTCGGACGTACGGAATGGGCGCTGCGCGACGCTGAATTCCGGGTCGAGCCGGGCGAGCGCGTCCTGATCAAAGGGCCGTCCGGGTCGGGCAAGTCCACGTTGCTGGCTGCCATGGCGGGGCTGCTGGGCCCAGACTCCGGCGACGCCCGGGGCGCCGTGCATGTCGATGGCCATCCGGCACCGCAGGCGCGGGATCGAGTGGGAATCGTCTTCCAGGATCCCGACTCGCAGTTGGTCATGACCCGAGCCGGAGACGAGGTCGCGTTCGGCTTGGAGAACCGGGGCGTCCCGGCCGATCAGATCTGGCCGAGGGTCCGTGCCGCCCTGGATGCGGTCGGCTTCCGCTATTCAGTCGACCGACCGACGCATGCACTCTCCGGCGGAGAGAAACAGCGACTCATCCTCGCCGGAGCGTTGGTCATCGAACCTGGCCTACTCCTGCTCGACGAGCCGACAGCCCAGCTCGACCCGGCTGGCGCCGAACTCGTCCGAGCTGCCGTGACCCGGGTCCTCGAGAACCGCGAGACGAGCCTGATCCTGGTGGACCACGACGCCGAGCCCTGGCTTCCGCTCATCGATCGCGTCATCGAGCTCTCCTTCGAGCCGGGCGAAAGCGGCCGCCCGCCACGAGGTCCGACCCACGGCGGCGTCCGCCACGAGCCGCAACGCCCGCGGATCCCGGCTCCGCGTGGGACTCCTGTGCTTTCGGCGCGCGGGGTCGGGTTCTCCTATCCGGGTGAGCCCGCGGATGAGCCTGCCCTCGCCGCGACGGATATCGACCTGTACGCGGGACGGATCACGGCGATCACCGGACCGAACGGCTCAGGCAAGTCCACGCTGGGCCTGCTGCTTGCCGGGCTCAAGGAGCCCACGGTCGGCAAGGTGATCGCGAGTCAGCGGCTGGCCGGATCCCGCGGCGACCAACTCGAGGCTGCTGGCGGTTTCCGCGGAAACCGCCAGAACCGGGCTCGGGGTGCTGGCGGTTTCTCCAGAAACCGCCAGCTGTCCGGCCAACCACACCGCTGGCGGGCCCGCGACCTAGTGCACCGGATCGGCACCGTCTTCCAGAACCCTGAGCACCAGTTCCTCACCGGACGGGTGCGCGATGAACTGTCCCTTGGCCCGCTCCGTACCGGCGCCACTGACCCGGCGGCCCACGATCGCGCCGAAGCGCTCATGGTCCGGCTGGGGCTCACCGCGTACGCCGACGCGAATCCGTTCACCTTGTCCGGCGGCCAACAACGTCGGCTGTCGGTGGCCACAGCACTCGCCACGCGCCCGTCCGTACTGATCCTCGACGAGCCGACCTTCGGCCAAGATCCGGCGACCTGGACCGAACTCGTGGCCCTGATCACCGAAGCGCGCGACGCCGGTGCGGCCATCTGCATGATCAGCCATGACCCACGTCTGGTCGCCGACCTCGCCGACGACGAGCTCCGCCTAACCCCACCGGCCACGAGAACCACGACAGTCCATGTTGATCATCGGAAAACTGGGGACTTTCCGACGCCGGGGGCCGCGGAAACACCCACCAGTTCCGATGATCAACTTCTCGATGGCCAGCCTTCGGCGCCCACTCGGCTGGGCAGCATCAACCCGGTGGCCCAGATCGTGGCGATCCTCATGGTCACGTTCACCGCCTTGGCCACCGTCGACCTCCTGACCCCGGCCGTGCTGGTAGCAGCAGAACTCGCTCTGTTGCCCGCCGCCGGCCTGATCAGACCGCGCGCGCTATTTGCCAGAACCTGGTCGATCCTGCTCGCCGCCGCCGGCATCGCGTGGGTCAATCTGCTCTTCTCCGGCAACGGCAACTGGAACTGGGGGGAATCAGCCGCGCTTGCCCTGCGCGTCGTCGCGATCGCCCTGCCCGGTGTCCTGTTCGTCGCGAGCACCGACCCGGTACGCGTGGCTGACGCGCTCACCCTCCACTGCCGGGTGTCGACGCGCTGGGCGTTCGGCGCCCTGGCCGCCATTCGGATGGCGCCCCTGCTGGTGACCGAGTGGCACACGATCCGGCTGGCTCGCCGCGCGCGTGGCGTCGATTCCGGCCGCAATCCGCTGGCCGCCGTGCGCCTGGCCGCCGGCGCAGCCTTCACCCTCCTGGTCGGCGCGATCAGACGGGGGTCGCGGCTCGCGATGGCGATGGATGCCCGCGGGTTCGACTCGACAGCGAGCGCCCGTACGAACGCCCGCGGGTCCATCGTCAGCCGCCGCGACTACCTCTTCGTGGTGACCGTCGCGCTGCTCTGCGCGGCCACGACCGCCGTCAGCCTGGCAACTGGCCTCTGGCATCCCGTCTTCGCCGGCTAGGACCCGAGTTGAGCATCGGCAATTGGGGATTCCTTGCTGATCAATCCGGCTGTTTGCCGATGATCAACTTCTCCTTGCCAGGGGAACTCGGTGTCTTGCCGGGAGGATCCGGGGATCGCAGCGGAGGAGGCTCCGTCGTGGTGGGCTCCGTGGGCGTCGGCTCCGGTACGGGCACGGCCACAGCCAACGTGATGAGGTCGCCAGCCGCCACCTCGGTCCCCACCGCCGGGGTCACGTCGACCACCGTTCCGGGCGTCTCTTCGGACTCGGCATCGACTCGCTGGATGTTCGTGAAGCCGGTTGCCCGCAAGGTGGCCTCGGCCTCCTCGGCGGGGCGGCCGCGCACCTCGGGGATTGGGAACACACCGGTACTCACGGTCAACGTCACCGGTGATCCAGGCGCGACCTGACTGTCCTGGGCCGGGCTCACGTCGATGACGTTGCCGGCCAGTTGCAGCGACGCCTCTTGCCGCGACGGTAGGACTTGGAAGCCCGCGGTCTCCAGGGTCTGAATGGCCTGCGCCTCGGTCAACCCGATGACCGGCGGAATGCTGACCACGTCCGGCCCGGACCCGACCGCGAAGTCCACCTCGGTGCCCTCTTCGACGGTCTCGTTCGCGGCCGGCGTCTGCTCGACGACCAGGCCTTCGTCGGCGGGCTCAGAGGCCACCTCGGTCACCTCACCGACGGTGAGGTTCGCGTCCTCGATCGCAGCCCGCGCGTCGGCCTCGGTCAGGTCGATCAGCGTCGGGACCTCGACGGTCGTCGCAGCGGGCGGAGGTTCGTCCTTGTTCAGCAGCAGGAACAACGCGACCGCGGCACCGGCCAACGCCAGAAGGGCGACGGCCAGGACGATGAAGCCGATCCGGCGGCGCCGCTGGCTCTCGCTGTCGTCTTCGTAGTCGTCATGGACCGGCGGCAGCGCCGTCGGGGGCAGCGCGCGGTACCGCGTGCCCGTGGCCGGGGCGATCATCGCCGTACGGTCACTATCGGACATCACCGGTGTGGCCTCGACCCGCTGACCGGCCACCGCACGCAGCAGGTCGGTGCGCATCTCGGCCGCGCTCTGATAGCGGTTAGCTGGGTTCTTGCTCATCGCCTTCAACACGATGGCGTCCAGCGACGGCGGCACATCCGGGTTGATCGTGCTCGGCGGCCGGGGATCTTCCCGGACGTGCTGGTAGGCAACGGCAACCGGCGAGTCCCCTGTGAACGGCGGCGACCCAGTGACGAGTTCGAAGAGTAGACAGCCGGCCGAGTAGACATCCGAGCGCGCATCGACGCTCTCACCGCGGGCCTGCTCCGGTGACAGGTATTGGGCGGTGCCGATGACGGCAGCCGTCGAGGTCATCGTGGCCGAGCTGTCCGACACTGCCCGCGCGATGCCGAAGTCCATGACCTTCACCGCACCGGCCGGCGTAATCATGACGTTGCCCGGCTTGACATCGCGGTGCACGATCCCGTTCCGGTGGCTGAAGTCCAGCGCCGCGCAGATGTCCGCGGCCAAGGACATGGCTGACTTGACGTCGAGCACGCCCTGGTCTTTCAGTACGTCGCGCAGCGTGCGCCCCTCGACGTACTCCATGACTATGTACGGGACGTCCCCGGCAGCAACAGTGTCTTCGCCGGTGTCATAAACCGCGACGATCGCTGGGTGGTTGAGCGACGCGGCGGCCTGCGCTTCCCGCCGGAACCTGGCCTGGAACGTCGGATCGCGCGCGATGTCACTACGCAGCACCTTGATCGCGACCTCACGGCCGAGCCGGATGTCGCGGCCGCGGTGCACCTCTGCCATGCCGCCGCGGCCGAGGACCTCCCCTACCTCGTACCGGTGACCCAACATGCGTGGAGTGGTCATCCCGTCCACCCCCGTCTCCACTGCAGCCGGTCAGCCATCGTTGTTCCCGTTTCCATTGCCGTTGCCGTTGCCGTTGCCGTTCCCAGGCTCGTAGGCCGTCTTCGCGAAGTACACGATGACCGTGGACCCATCCTCGACCTCGGTCTGGGTTGGGTCGGTGGTAACCACGTCATTCTTGTCGAAGGGCTGATCCTCGATCCCAGCCGCCTGAAGTGCATCCGGTCGGACCGTGAGTTCTTGGGTGTCCACGACCAGGCCCAAGTCGCTCAATGCGGCTTCGACCTCGTCGACCGGGACTCCGCGGTAGGCGTTCGTGTCGACGAAGACCATTCCCGGGTCGGCGGCGGTCGTGGCACCGGCGGTACCCGTCCCGGAATTCGCTTGGTTGTCCTTGTTCTGATTGAGCCAGACGGCGAGGAGCCCAACCGCGATCACGAGTGCGAACAGGACGATGACCGCGACGTACTGGCCGGTCCGCGACTTCCGCACCGGCATCGGCCGAGCAGTCGGCCGCGGTCCGTAGTTGACCGGCCGGCCAGGCTGACGCGCCGGAGGCCGCCCCCGCGGGGGCTGCGCCACGGGCATCCGAGCCGTCGGGGGCTTTCCGCCCCGCGGCGGTTGTCCGCCTTGGGGTCGCGGGGACCTCGGCGGGACCGGGGCTCCGCTCGGAGCGGCGCGCGTGGGCAGCGGTTGACCGCGGGCCACCATGCCGATGGCGGCCGCGAACGCCTGGCCGTCTTGGTAGCGCTGCCGGGGATCCTTCGACATGCTGCGCAAGATGAGTTCGCGGATCTGGGGTGGCACATCACCTGGCAGCGGCTGCGGTTCCTTGTTGACGTGGGCAAGGGCAATGGCCACCGACGACTCGCCGTCGAACGGTCGCCGGCCGGCAAGTGCCTCGTAGCCAACGACACCCAGCGCGTACACATCCGAGGCGGCCGTCACCGGCCGGCCCATGGCCTGCTCCGGCGACAGGTACTGCGCTGTACCGATGACCATCCCGGTCCCCGTCAACGGCACGTGGTCGGTCGCCCGGGAGATCCCGAAGTCGGTGATCTTCACGGTTCGGTCGGGCCGGATGATCAGGTTCGCCGGCTTGATGTCCCGGTGCACAACCCCGGCGTGGTGGGCCACGCCGAGCCCAGCCGCGGTCTGGCCCAGGATGTCCAAAACGCGTCCGGGCGGAAGCCGATGCGCGCCGGCCAGGATCTCCGACAGCGGCTGGCCGTCGATGATCTCCATGACGAGGTAGGCGACGTGCTCACCCTCGGCCAGCGCTTCGCCATAGTCGTAGACCTGGGCAATGTTGAGGTGCGACAGCATGGCTGTGTTGCGAGCCTCGGTACGGAAACGCGCGATAAACGTTGCGTCGCCGGCGAATTCGCTGCGCAAGACTTTGATCGCGACGATCCGCTGCAGTGTGCTGTCTCTGCCGCGCCACACCTCGCCCATACCGCCCGCGGCAATGCGGGAGACCAACTCATAGCGGTCCCCCAGCCGGACGCCGGTATTCAGGCTCACGATTGCCCCGCCTCGTGCGCTGCGCGCACCGCTCGCTCCGCTCGATCACTCCGCCTCGTGCGCTGCGCGCACCCGACGGTCCGCTCCTCCCTCGCTGGCGCTCGGTCGATGCTCCCGTCGTCTCGGCGACGCTCGTTCCTCGCTGCGATGCTCACTCGCTCTCGGCTCATCAGGCGCTACCCAAGACGGCTTCCATGATCGCCCGTGCGATCGGTGCAGAAACCCGGCCGCCGGTCGCCTCGCTCGAGGAGTTGCCGCCGTTGGCCACAAAGACCGCCACCGCCACCTGTGGGTCGTTGGCCGGCGCGAACCCAATGAACCAGGTGTGCGGGTTGACGCCCTCCGAGACCTCCGCTGTGCCGGTCTTGCCGGCGACCTCGATTCCCTCGATCTGAGCGGCAGTACCGCTGCCGTTCTCGACAACGCTCACCATCATCGTCGTGAGGCCATTGGCGACGTCGGCGCTGATCGGCTCGCCGAAGACCTCCGGGCTGGCCTCCTCCAGGGTGGACAGGTCCGGTCCCTGGAGTTCGGAGACGAGGTACGGGGCCATGAGTTGCCCATCATTGGCGATGCAACTGGCGATCATGGCGGCTTGCATGGGGGTCACCCGTACGTCCCGTTGCCCGATGCTCGACTGGGCCAACGCAGCCTCGGACTCGATGTCTCCGAGCTGGCTCGGCGAGACGGCCAGCGGCATACTGAAGCCCTCCCCGTTGATCCCGAACCCGGCCGCCATGTCCCGCACCGTGTCCTCGCCCAATGTGACACCCAGCTGCGCGAACGCGGTGTTGCAGGAGATCGTCAGTGCGTCGATGAGGGACTGCTCCTCGGAGCCGCTGCACGACGAGCCGCCGAAGTTGCGCAGCGTTGCAGAGCTACCTGGCAGCTGGAGCACGTCCGGTGCCGGGATGACCGTCTCCGGCGTGTAGCCGTTACTGAGCGCCGCAGCGGCGACGATGGTCTTGAAGATCGACCCGGGCGGGTAGTTGTCCTGGGTCGCACGGTTGAGCCGCGGATCCTGCTCGGCGGCGTCGAGTTGCGCGGCGTAGTCCCGGATCGCGGCGGGGTCGTGGCTGGAGAGCAGGTTCGGGTCGTAGCTCGGTGTGCTGACCATCGCGAGGATCGCGCCGGTGTTCGGGTCCAGCGCCACCGCCGCGCCGGTGACCCCCTGCAGCGCGTCGTACGCAGCCTGCTGGGCGGCAGGGTTGAGCGTGAGTACGACGTTGCCGCCCTTGGGGTCTCGGCCGGTGAACAGGTCGGTGATCCGGCGTACGAGTAGCCGATCGTCGGAGCCGGCGAGCAGATCGTTGTCGACTCGTTCGATCGCCGACGGCCCGTAGATCAGCGAGTAGAAGCCAGTCGCCGGCGCGTAGACCGGGCCGACCGGGTACTGCCGGAGGTAGCGGAGCGTGTCGTCGGTGGGTACGGACAGCGCCACCGGCTCACCGGCCACGACGATCGAGCCGCGCTGCCGGCTGTACTCGTCGATCAGGACCCGAGTGTTCCCCGAGTCGGTGCGCAGGCTGTCGGCCTGGATCACCTGGATCACATTGGCGTTGAGGATCAACAGGGTGAACAGCACCAACACGCTGATCGCGATCTTGCGGACCGGCGCGTTCATGACGTCCGCTCCGCCTTGTCGGCGGCTTGGTCGGCGGCTTGGTCGGCGGTTTGGTCGGCGGCCGGCTCGGCGGCTTGGTCGGCAGCATTGTCGGCGGCTTGGTCGGTGGAGTTGGCGGCCTTGCCGACGGCTGTGTCAGCGGTTTTGTTGTCCGCCTGCTCGGCTGCCTTCGCAGCTGCCTTCTGGTCCACCTTGTCGGCCGAGGTGAGCGTGATGATCTGCGTCGAGGCTTCGAAGAGGTCGGTCTTCGGCGTGATCACGACGGATGGGCGGCGGGCGGCGTCGCTGATCCGGACCAGGAGCGCGACCAACGCGAAGTTGGCCACCAGAGACGACCCGCCGTAGGAGACGAACGGCGTGGTCAGGCCGGTCAACGGGATGAGCTTGGTGACTCCGCCGAGAACCACGAAGACCTGCCAGGCCAAGGCGAAGGCCAGACCGGCGGCCAGGAGCTTGCCGAAGCTGTCCCGTACGACCAATGCCGTACGCAATCCACGCTCGACGATCAGCAGATAGAGCATCACGAGAGCGACGACACCGAACAGACCCAGCTCCTCCCCGATCGCCGACGTGATGAAGTCGGTACTGGCGAAGGGCACGGTTGCCGGCCGGCCACCGCCGAGGCCGGTGCCGAACAGCCCACCGGTGCCGAAGCCGAACAGCGACTGCACGATCTGGTAGCCCTCGTCGTCGCGGTAGGCGAACGGGTCGAGCCAGATGTCCACGCGGACCCGGACGTGACCGAAGGACTGATAGGCGAGATAGGCCCCGCCCATGAACATCAGCAACCCGATCAGCAACCAACTGAACCGCTCGGTGGCGATGTAGAGCATCACCATGAAGATGCCGAAGATCAGCAGCGAGCTGCCGAGGTCGCGCTCGAAGATGAGCACCAGCAGGCTCACCGCCCACGCCAGGATCACCGGGCCCAGGTCACGGCCGCGCGGGAAGTCCAGACCCAAGAACCGGCGACTGGCCAGCGACAGCACATCGCGCTTGTCGACCAGGTAAGCGGCAAAGAAACAGATCAGCGCGACCTTGGCGAACTCGCCCGGCTGGATCGAGAACCCGCCCACCAGGATCCACAGCTTGGCGCCGTTTACCTCGGACAGCGACGATGGCAGTACGGCGGGGATCGCCAGCGCGATGAGCCCGAGGAACATCAGCGTGTACGCGTATCTGGCGAGTGCCCGATGGTCGCGGATGATCCACAGGACAGCGATGAACAGGACCAGACCGACTGTCGCCCAAATCAATTGGGTCGGCGCCTGTTCGCCGGGAGGGCTGTCCCCACTGAGTGTGGCGTCCACGGCCGCAGCCAGATCGAGGCGGTGGATGACGACCAGCCCGATGCCGCAGAGCAAGGCCGTGGCCGGCAGCAGCAACGGGTCGGCGTAGGGCGCCAGCCGGCGAACGATCAGATGGGCGACCAGCCAGATCGCCGTGAACCACGCCCCGAACGTCGCCACATCCACAGTCAGCGAGCCAGTGACCGTGAGGTCCACGATCGACTGAGCCCCCACCGTCAATAGGCAAGCGAAGATCAACATCGCGAGCTCGGTGTTCCGGCGCGTGGGCGGGGCGGCCGCCCTCTGGGTCGGCGCGGACAACGCGACCATCAGCCGCCCTCACGGCACGGCAGATCGGTGGAACCGGACCCCGTTGTCACGGTGGTGGTGGGCCGCTCGGATGGCCGAGATGAGGCTTCGGTCGATGGCCCGGGCAGCGGTGCCGTGGTCGTCACAGTCGGCTCGGTGGACCTGGTCGGGGACGGCGCGCACAGCGGCAGTCGCTGATCGCGCAGGTTGTCCAGTACTGCTTGGGCCGCGCCGAGGTCGTCGGCTGGTATGCCTTCTCGCACTGAGTTGCGGGCTGCGGAATTGAGGTCCGCGACCGAGAGGGCGGTCTCTTCCTGGAGCCGGTAGAAATCGAGGCCGATCAGTTCGGCGTTGACGCCGCGGAAGATCGCCACGTGTTGGGTCTCCGCGTCTGTCCCGAGCACTCCGACGAAGTACTGGGACATAACGTAGGCCCAAACGCCCCCAGCCGCGGCCGCCAGCACGATGACAGCGGCCAGCGCACCGAGCAGCAGGCGGGTACGGCGCCGCGGTGGCGGCGCGGCGACCGCCCGCGCGGCCACGTGGGCAACGGGCTTTTCCGGTGCGGCCAATGCTGCCCGGCCGGCCGAGGAGATCGGATCGATGTCCCGCTGTCCGACGTTGTCACCCGCCGCTCCGTCGACGACCGGATCGATCATCCCCGTGTCGCCGTCTCGGGAGTCGTCGATGACGTCAGCCACGACACACGTGATGTTGTCCGGGCCGCCGCCGCGAAGGGCGAGCTCGATCAGCCGGTTGGCCGACTCCTGGGGGTCGGTGATCTGCAGGGCCTCGTGGATCGTCTCGTCGGAGACGACTCCCGACAGACCGTCGCTGCAGAGCAGGTAGCGGTCATCGACGCGGGCTTCGCGCATGGACAGATCCGGCTCGACCTCGTTTCCGTTGAGCGCCCGCAGGATGAGGTTGCGCTGCGGGTGCGAACGCGCCTCCTCCTCGGTGATCCGGCCTTCGTCGATCATGGCCTGAACGAACGTGTCGTCGTGCGTGATCTGCGTGAGGACGCCATCGCGCAGCAGATAGCCGCGGGAGTCCCCGATGTGACACAAGGCAATTCGGGATCCTGCAAAGAGCAGTGCGGTCAGCGTCGTACCCATGCCCTCGAGTGCGACGTCGTCCCGGACCAGCTCACGCAGGTGCTCGCTGCCATCGCTGGTGGCGCGCGCGAGCGCTGCCAGCATGTCGCCGGTCGGCAGTTCTTCGTCGAGGTGTTCCAAGGCTGCGATCACGACCTTGCTGGCCACATCACCGCCGGCGTACCCGCCCATCCCGTCGGCCACCGCGAGCAAGCGGGGCCCGGCGTAGACCGAGTCGTCGTTCTTCGCGCGGATCAGACCGCGGTCCGACCTAGCCGCGTACCGCAGCGCGAGGGTCATCGCTGGTCCGCCTCATGCGCTGAGACAAGGCGCGCTTCGCACGCGAGTCGACTCCGCTCCTCGGAGCCGCCCGCCGGGGACCGTCGTACTCGGGTGCGCTCTGGTCGGGGCGCCCCGGCGGGCATCTCCTGCGATGCTCGTCTCCGACGCACCGGCTGGCTCACTGGTGAAGCTCGATCACGGTCGCCCCGATTCGGATGGGCTGTCCTGGTGCCACAGCCAGTGGCCCCTGGACGCGTTGTTGGTCAAGGTAGGTGCCATTGGTCGAGCCGAGGTCTTCGACGTACCACTGGCCGTCGCGCTGGGTGAGACGAGCATGTCGTGAACTGGCGAAGTCATCGGTGAGGACCAGCGTTGAGTCGTCGGCGCGTCCGATGAGGATCGTCTGGCCGCTGAGCGTAATCCGGGTACCGGCCAGAGGTCCGGCGGTCACCCTGAGCTGGCGCAGCGGACGGCCGGCCTTGCGACCGGTTGCCGATTGCCGCCGAGCCGGGGCCGAGACCCGCTTGGCGCGACCGCCGAGCAGATCGGCTCGCACGACGCGGAAGGCGATCAAGATGAAGAGCCAGAGGAGAGCGAGGAAGCCGAAGCGGAACAGTTGCACCACAATCTCTGCGGTCATGAGCCCGCGCCGGACGTGCGGATGGCCGGGTGCGAGGCCCGCCGCGAGGTTGCGGTGCGGCCGGTGGCCTCAGCGGAATGGGGCATCAACGCACCGGTCCGGATTCTTGGCGGTAGACCAGGACCGAGTGCCCGATCCGGATCACGTCCCCGTCCGCCAGGAGAATGTGCGGCACGCGGCGGCCGTTGACGATGGTTCCGTTGGTGGAGCCGAGATCGACGACGCTGGCGTTGCCTCGGGACAATTGGATGTCGACGTGGCGGCGCGAGACGCCGGTGTCGGGCAGGCGGATCGAAGCCTCGGTCCCCCGCCCGATGATGTTGCTGCCCTCGCGCAGCACATGGCGGGTGTTGGGCCCATCCACGACCAGCGCGTGGACGACCTCCGGAGCCGAGCGGGGTGGCGTCGAACTCGGGAGTGGCGGAGCGGGGCCGCCGGGACGCTGATCGAGAGAGATCCGGGGCGGGGGGCTGCCCTGCGGTACGGGTACCGGCGGAACCGGCGGTACGGGCGGCATGCCCTGGACCGGTCCGCGCGGCGGTGGAGGTACCCCGCCGAGTCGGCCATCTGGCGCAGAGGGTCGTCCCAAGGGCGGAGGCGGCGGCTGATCGGCGTCGACCCGGCTGTCAACGTGGAACACGCCCGTACGCAGGTCTCCGTCCCGGGACAGGCTGACCTGAACCCTCCCGAAGGTCGACCAGCCCTCGGCCTCGATGTGTTCCTGGACCATCTCGGCCATCGTGGCGCTGAGTTCGACCTCCCACTCGGCCAGGTATTCGTAGTCGACCGGACCCAGTCGCACGGAGTAGCGGTTGGGCACGAGGACTCGACCCTCGCCCACGACGACCCGTTGTTCCGTCGCCTCCCGCTCGAGGGCCTTGGCGATCTCGGCCGGGTGAACCTTGCCTTTGAACACGCGCGCGAAAGCCACGCCAACCAGACCTTCGAGCTTTCGCTCGAAGCGCTGCAGCACGCCCACGTATATCTCCTGATTCCCTCGACGGTCGATGGTATCTGTGCAGCGTCTTCGGGAAGCCGGGACGCGACTTCGCCGGGGTCAGGTCGAGGCGTGAACGCTGAGTTCGCACGCCGTTCGAGGGGCGGTTGAGCTGCGCGTACGGCGCTCAGTTGGCAGATCAGTCGCTGTTACGCTGGGCGACCGCTGGGGCAAGTGGCGGAATGGCAGACGCGCACGGTTCAGGTCCGTGTGTCCGAAAGGACGTGGGGGTTCAACTCCCCCCTTGCCCACCCAAGAACGCAGGACTGCATCGGCTCACAGGAAGCGATGCATGATGTGCAGCCCGACGTAGCCGTGGGTCGGATGGTGAAACGCCTCCGGCACGGTCGTCAGCACCTGGAAGCCCAGGGAACGCCACAACCCGACAGCGCCGATGTTCGTCTCGACGACGGCGTTGAACTGCATTGCCCGAAATCCCGCCGAGCGCGCCCAGGCGAGCACATGCTCGCCGAGTGCCCGACCGACGCCGTTCCCAGCGTGCGCGGGATCCACGATGAAGCTCGCAGTGGCCACATGTGCGCCAGGCCCGCCGTGGTTGGGGTGCATCTTCGCCGTACCCAGCACCGGTCCGTCCGGCCGCACCGCCACCACCGTTGCGCCCGGCGGATCGAGCATCCACAGCTCGCGCGCCCGCGATTCGGTCAGGGCGCGGTCATAGCTGTAGGTCTCCCCGGCAGCCACGACCAGCTGCAGAAACGGCCAGATCGCAGTCCAGTCGTCCGCCGTCGCTTCCCGGATCAGCACAGGGCCACTCTGCATGATCGTGAGCGGCGCGAGTGTACTTCCGCTCGCCACCTGCCGCTCACGATCTTGGTTCAGTGCGAGACGCGGTATTTCAGATGGGTGACCCCCGGCGCGTCGACCGCCCGTACGACCTCCAGTCCGGGCGCCGAGCTCGGGATGTTGTCGAGCAGCCGGGCGCCGCCCCCGAGCAGGAGCGGTACGACGTGGAGCTGCATCTCGTCGACCAGCCCAGCGGCAAGAGCCTGCTGGGCGATGCTCGCGCCACCCGCTATCAACACGTCCTTGCCGCCGGCTGCTTGCCGGGCCTGCTCGAGAGCCGACTCGACGCCGTCGGTCACGAACGTGAACGTCGTCCCGCCCGCCATGGAGACCGGCTCCCGCGCGTGGTGGGTCAGGATGAAGACCGGGCCGTGGTAGGGCGGCTCGTCGCCCCACCAGCCGGTCCACTCATCATCACCCCAAGGTCCCGGTCCGCCGCCGAACATGTTGCGGCCCATGACATGCGCCCCGATATTGTCGTGCGCTTCCCTGATCACCGCATCTGACGAGTTGACCTCGCCGCCCTCCTCGCCGTGCATCTCCCGCCAGAAGGCCAGCGGAAAAACCCACTCGTGGAGTTGCTCGCCACCTTCGCCGAGCGGCTCCTCGAGGCTCTGGTTCGGTCCCGCGACGTAGCCGTCGAGAGACATGGAGATGTCGATATGTACTCGAGTCATGGTCACTCCTTGGTCGATGGTGCGTAGAGAGCTGGTACGCAGGTGAGACTCTCGGGAGCGGCCAAACTCATCGCCGCCCGATCAACTGGCCCACGTGCAGCGCCGCCGCCAACGAGTCCGGATCCCCGGTACGGCGGTAGACGTCCACCGCGGTGTCAGCGAACTTGATGACGTGCTCGTCACCGTGCGCGGCGGCACGCTCGAGGATCTCGGCGGCTGGATCACCGACGTCGGGTACGGCGGGCCGCGCCTCCTTCGGGGAATCCTCGCCTGGCTCGTAGGCAGCGATGATCGCCGCGGCCGCAGCCCACGCAGCGGTCAAGCTCGGAATCCACAGCTCGCGGGGTAGCTCCGGCAGGGTGTGCAGGACACCATTCGGCGCTGTGGCGGTGTGCACCAACAGGACCGGGCTGCCGTGCCCGCGGCGCAGGTAGCGCAGCGTTGTGGCGGTGACCAGCTCGGTCAGCACCGTCATCGCGTCGTCAGCATCTGCCGGAGCGCGCAACGCGGACACCTGAGTCCGGCGGCGGCGCTCGGGGGCGTACCGCACCTGCCGGACCAGTCCGGCGTTATCGCGGCCCGGCTGCCGAAGCTCGGTGCCCTGTCCGGTTGGACCCCGGCAAGGGCCGAGCGCCAGTTCTCCTCGGTGATGGCCTCGGAAGGTCCGCGGATGCCCTCCAGTCGCGGGAGATACCGATCAAGCCAGCGGGGGACGCTCTCATCGAAGCCGCGGCGGACCAGCACCTCGGCGACCATCGGTCCGTGGTTGGACAGCCCGTTGTTGCCTTCCTCGTCGCCCTCGAACTCCGGACCCATGTCGTGGAGTCGGGCGTAGGCCTCGTCCAGAACTTCGGTACGCACGACTCGTCCTCCTCAATCCGTCCGGGTGCAGCGAGAATGTGCCGATGCCGACAAGGATCGCAGTTCTCGCCATCGACGCGGTCGACCCCGGACGGCTCGCCGACTTCTGGGCAGCCGCTCTCGGTTGGGAAGCCTGGCCGGACCCGGACCTCGATGGCAGCGGCGTCAGCCTCGCGCCGCCCGGCGCTTTCGACGAGTCGGGACTCAGCGGCCCCACGATCGACGTGCTGCCCGTACCCGAACGCAAATCCGTCAAGAACCGCTTGCATCTCGACCTACGCGCTGACGGCACGACGCAGGCCGAGGAGGTCGAGCGTCTCCTCGCCCTCGGTGCCACGCGAGCCGACGTCGGTCAGGGTGCGGACGTGAGTTGGGTGGTGCTCGCCGACCCGGAGGGCAACGAGTTCTGCGTGCTGCAGCGCTCCGTGCAAGAGGTGCAGGCCGCGCAGTCCGAGCAGGCCGAGCAGGCCGAGCAGGCCGAGCAGGCCGAGGGATAGTTCAGCGGCCGGCCAGGCTTCGGACCGTGTCGCAGAGCCGGCCGATCTCTTCCTCGGTGTTGTAGTAGTGCACGGACGCACGAACCAGGTCAGTCAGCCCGCGGCCGGGGAAGTCGAATTGGGCTGAACTGACCTCAGAGACGCTGGTGTTGATGTGCGCCTGACTCAGGAGCTGCTGGACGGTTGACGCAGGATAGCCATCGACGGCGAAGGTGACGATGCCGCAGCGTCGTTTCCCCTGGTCGTGCACAGTGACGCCGGGCAGCGCAGTCAGGCGCGCACGCAGTTCTTCGGCCAGCCCGAGCACCCGCTCCTCGATCGCGACCATCCCGTACGACATTGCATAGTCGACCGCCACGCCGAGCCCGATCTTGGCGGCCACGTTGGTCTCCCAGTTTTCGAAGCGTCGCGCGTCGGGTCGGATCTCGTACGAATCCGGAGCCGTCCACTCGGCGGCATGAAGGTCCAGGAAGGGCGGTTCGAGGGTGCCGACGATGTCCCTCGACGCGTAGAGGAATCCGGTGCCCCGGGGGCCGCGGAGAAACTTGCGACCGGTGACCGAGAGCAGATCGCAGCCGATCTCACCGACATCGACCCGCAGCTGACCCACGGATTGGCACGCGTCGAGCAGGTACGGGACGCCGGCCGCTCGGGTTACCTGGCCGATCTCGGCCGCCGGGTTGATCAGCCCGCCCTGCGTGGGCACGTGCGTGACCGCCACCAATTTGACCGGCGCACTGGGTGCCCGTAGCCGCCGCTCGAGGTCACCCACGTCGAGCTGACCGTGCTCGTCGTCGTCGATCACCTCCACGACCGCGCCGGTTCGTCGCGCAACCTGGAGGTAGGCGATGGCGTTGCTGGCGTACTCCGCGTGCGCCGTCAGGATCCGATCGCCGGGCTCGAAGTTCAGGGAGTAGAACGCCATGTCCCACGCGCGGGTCGCGTTCTCCACAATCGCGATCTCGTCAGGCTCGCAGCCGATGAGCTCGGCGATCGCGGCGTACGGCCGCTCGACAGCGTCGCGGGCTCGGGCGGCCGCCTCGTAGCCACCGATCTGTTCCTCGAGGCGAAGGTGTGCGATCACGGCCTCGGTGACCGGCGTCGGCGGCAACGCCGATCCCGCGTTGTTGAAATGTGCTACCCCGGCACAGCCTGGGGTGTCCCGGCGGGCGCGTTCGATGTCGATCACCATGCCGTTCAGGTTAGGAGCTGACTTTGCCCTGCTTCGCACTAACCTCGGTCGGGTCGCCAAGGAGGTCGCCAATGTCCTATCCAGAACCGCGCTATGCGGGAGACACCGGCGAGGTCAGCGCAACGTTGCGCCCACACGATCACGACCCGGATCTGATCTATCCGTCGGGGACGCGGGTGGATTACCTGGCCACGGGCGCGTCAACCGATGGGAAGTTCGGGCTCTACCGCTGGAACATGGGCCCGACCGTAGGCGGTGCTGATCCGCACTTCCACCGCACGATCTCTGAGTCCTTCTTCGTGCTGTCCGGCACGATCCGCCTCTACAACGGCGAAACCTGGGTGGACGGCACCGCAGGTGACTTTCTCTACGTGCCTGAGGGCGGCATCCATGCCTTCAAGAACGAGTCGGGCGAACCGGCGACGATGCTCATCCTGTTCGCACCCGGGGCGCCGCGCGAGGCGTACTTCGAAGGCCTCGTCGATATGGCGAATGGCAAGGAACTCAGCGAGGAGGAACGCGCCGAATTCTTCCTGCGACACGACAACTACTGGCTATGAGACCGAAGGAGTTCTCATGAGCGTGCAACTCAACCACACCATCGTCAACGTCAAGGACAGATACGAGTCGGCCAACTTCCTCTGCGAAATCCTGGGCCTGCCGGAGCCGTCGACGTACGGTCCGTTCCTTGTCGTCGAGGTCGCCAACGAGGTGTCCCTCGACTACATCCAGGCCGAGAAGGTGCATCCACAGCACTACGCGTTCCTCGTCGAGGAAGCCGAGTTCGACGAGATCTTCGGTCGGATCCGGGAACGAGAATTGACCTACTGGGCCGACCCGCACAAGGCGCAGCCCAACGAGATCAACACGCATGACGGCGGCCGCGGGGTCTATTGGGAGGAGCCCAGCGGGCATCTCTTGGAGATCATCACCCGCCCGTACGGCAGCGGCGGCTGACCCGCCTTACCGGCTGGATGCCCGGCGTCGAACCGAGCGTCATGCATCCTTGACCGGTGACCGCCGACATCACGCCTGACGCTGCCCGCGCGGCGGAGCCGGCTGTGCCGGCGGAAACGACGAAAAACGGCGACTCCACTGCGAAGTCGAGCACCGAGTCAGGCCCAGGGCCGGGCACCCTCACGCCGGCCGACGCCTCCGCTGGTGAACCCGCCCCGGTTCGCACGACCCAGCCCTGGCATCGCAACGGTGGCCCCGATCCGACCGCGCTTGGGCCGGTGCACAACCGGTGGCGCAAGGTCGCCGGCCGTACCCTTTCGAAGGCTTGGGACGACTCACTGTTCGGCGTCAGCTCGCAGGCCGCCTTCTGGTCCGCGATGTCCACCGCCCCGCTGCTGCTGGCGTTACTGGGTTTGATCGGCCCGGTGGCCGAACTCTTCGGGCCGAAGACCATAAACGCGGTGCAGGAGCAACTCGACCGGTTCCTGCGGCTGATCTTCAGCCCGGAGGTCGCCGACAGCCTCCTGGGCGAAACCGTCGACACCATCCTGGATGCGACCAAGGGTGGCGTCATCTCGATCGGTTTGCTGATCAGCTTCTGGGCCGGGTCGTCAGCCATGTCGGCGTTCGTCGAGGCGATCACGATTGCGTACGGGCAACACGAGGTCCGCCACCCGGTGAAGGAACGCTTCTTCGCCCTCGGGCTCTATCTCATCGCCCTCTTCGCGGGCATCCTGCTGCTCCCGCTGATCGCGATCGGGCCCAACCTGCTGCCTCGGCTCTTCCCGGAAGGCATCCGCGACGAGGTCGACTCCGTGGTCTCCTTCGCCTACTTCCCGAGCTTGGCACTCGTGCTGATCGTCCTGCTCACCACGCTGTACAAGGTGGCGCCCAAGTACAAGCACGCCTGGCGGCGCGGCATCCCTGGCGCACTGCTGGCGACGGGCCTGTTCCTGGTCGCCAGCCTTCTGTTGCGGGTGTATCTCTCCTACGCGTACTCGAACGGGCTGACCTACGGCGCACTCACGACGCCGATCACCTTCTTGATCTTCTACTACCTGGCGTCACTCGCGATCGTCCTTGGCGCCCAGTTCAACAACGCGCTGCTTGAGTACTACCCCCCGAAGATCCCGGTCGGCAAGGACTCTCGCAGGAAGCGGCGGATCGTTCGGGGCGACTAGTTTCGTTTGACTAGGGTGGCCCTGAGTCGAATCTTTCGACTCAGGGCCACCCTGATTCTGTGTAAGACCGGTGCAAGACCGGTGCAAGGCCGGTGCAAGACCGGTGCAAGACCGGTGCTGGTCGGCCGGGTCACGACCGGACTAGGTCCTCGAGGCGATCCAGGACAATCTGCATGCCCGCCTCCATGCCGGAGTTCAGGTGACCGTCGCGGTTTTCCTTGCTGGCGTGCAGCACGGTGACGGTGAGCGTCGTCGTGCCGTCCTCCTCGGTCAGCGTCGCGGTGTTGACCGCTTCCGCGTCAGGGAAGCCCTCGAACACCTCGGTCGAGACCAGCCGGCCGGGCCGCTCGATCTCTCGGTAGGTGCCGTGCCAGCCCATCTCGGTGCCGTCCCCGCCTCGAACGACGTACCGCCACGAACCGCCGACGCGGAGGTCGATGTCGCACACCACCAGTGGCGCGTCGTCCGAACCCCACCACTGGCGGACCTGGTCGGGTGTGGTCCACGCGTCGAACACCCGCGCGGCCGGGGCGTCGAAGGTCCGCGTGATGAGGATCTCGCGGTCGGAGGGGGTGGTGACAACTGCGCTGCCGTGCCGGGTCATGGTGCTCATGATTGCTCCTTATCGGGTGTGGTTTGTTCCAGGAAGCGCTCGAGTCGGTCGAGGCGCTCGGTCCAGGTCCGCTCGAAGCCGGCCACCCAGTCGTGTACGGGTTTCAGCGCCGGACCGTTGATCCGATACATGCGCTGCCGCCCCACCGTGCGGCTGCGGACGAGGTCCACCTGCCGCAGCACCTGGAGGTGCTTGGACACCTGGGGCTGGGCCAGCCCGAGCCGCGCCACGAGCTCTCCGACCGAGAGTTCATCGGAGCCCAACTCATCGAGGATCTCCCGCCGCCGGGGTTCGGCGACGGCGTTGAACGCGTCCGAGGTGGTGGTTGCTCTAGGCACAGGAGCAACATATACCCATATGGGAATATGTCAATACCGAGTTCGCTCAACACGTGGCGGTTTCTGCAGAAACCGCCAGATGGGTGTGGTCCCTTGGCGGTTTGCCAGCAAACCGCCAGAAGAGGGTCGTTCGTCGTTAGGCGAAGCCGCCGGGCGTACGGGGGGTGTACGGCTCCTCGAGGCGCGCGATCTCGTCGGCGGAGAGCTGCAGATCCACGGCAGCGAGCGCGTCGTCGAGATGTCGGTCCTTCGTCACTCCGACGATCGGCGCGGTGATGACCGGATTGGCGAGCACCCACGCAAGCGCGACCTGGGCCCGCGAGACGCCGTGTGCGTCAGCAACTTCGGCAACCCGCGCGACGATCTCCCGGTCACCCTCGGCTCCGTACAGGTTGGCCAGGACCTGGTCCGTCCCCGAACGAGTCGTGTCCTCGTCCCAGTCTCGGGTGAGCACGCCGCGAGCCAGCGGGCTCCAGGGGATGACGCCGATGCCCTGATCGGCGCACAGCGGCAGCATCTCGCGCTCCTCCTCGCGGTCGAGGAGGTTGTACTGGTCCTGCATCGACACGAAACGGGTCCAGCCGTGCTCGCCCGCGGTGTAGAGAGCCTTGCTGAATTGCCACGCCCACATCGACGAGGCGCCGATGTAGCGCGCGCGGCCGGTGTGCACGACCTCGTCGAGTGCCTCGAGCGTCTCCTCGATCGGTGTGTTCGGGTCCCAGCGGTGGATCTGGTAGAGGTCGACGTAGTCCATCCCCAGTCGCTCCAGGCTGGCGTCGATCTCGTGCAGGATCGCTTTGCGGGACAAGCCACCGCCGTTGGGTCCCGGCCGCATCGGCATGAACACCTTGGTGGCCAGCACGTACTCCTCGCGGTCGGCGTACTCCTGCAAGGCCCGGCCGACGATCTCCTCGCTGCTGCCATCGGAGTACGCGTTGGCCGTGTCGAAGAACGTGATGCCGGATTCCAGCGCCTTCTTGATGAAGGGGCGACTCTGCTCCTCGGGCATGCTCCACGGGTGGGTTCCGCGGTCGGGATCACCAAAGCTCATGCATCCCAGGCAGATCCGTGAGACCTGCAGTCCGGTTGCGCCCAATCGCACGTACTCCATGCCGTACTCCTCTCGCCGCCTGAACCACAGTCTGCCCGTGGGAACGAAATGAGCCGTCGCGGCGTTGAGAAATCGCTCTCGCCAATCCCGGAAGGGGATCCATGACCCAGTTCAGCGCTGATGCAGAGTTCGACCGCCAGGTGACCAATCTGATCGACAAGGGCTACCCCGCCTTGGCAGGTGAGTCCGTCGAAGCGTTTCGCGGACTCCTGGCTCCGTTGCACGAAGTCGTCCTCGATCGCAAAGCGGACTTCAGCGCCCCAACCAAGGCACGGGTCCCGTTCGTTCTGGTGGTCACCAAGGACCTCGTAGCGCCCACCGTCTCCATGCCGCTGACCGAACTCAAGGGCAAGCCGGGTTTCGTGACCGACGGCTTCGACGACGTCGACCGCTTCGCGCCGATCGAGTCGGTGCACATCCCCGGCAGCGCCGCGTACGTCCTTTTCGACGTGGACCGCGGTGCGGACTATCTGAATGTGCGTCCCAACGACGCGCTGGTCTCGATCATCGCAGCCGGCCGTACGCCGTTGACCGTCGACGAGGGCGTCGCATTCATCACGCAATTCCCGGACTCACTGGAGAAGAACAACTGCTTTTCGCTGCTCGCTTCGCGGGTGGCCGACCAGCGAGTCCCGGCGCTGTGGATCAGCAAGGCAATGCCCAAGCTCGGCTGGTGCTGGGCCGGCAATCCGCACACCTGGCTGGGCTCAGCATCGGCCAGCGATCGGGCCGACCTCCCCGCCTGACCGGCGGCTCAGTCGTCGAACTGGGCGCGGAGGGCGGCCGCGATCCAGCAGCCGACCAGACTGCTGACCAGGAGCACCCAGCATGCGACTGCCCAACCCTCGAGGGGGTCGTCGGTGGATCCACTTTCGATGTCAGTGATGCCGAAGACGAAATTGGCCAGGATCACGGACACGAGCAAGAGTGCCGAAGCGGTCAGCGCGATGGTGGCCGCCGTTCGGTCCTGCCGCCCCGCGGCGACGAGGAAAGCGGCGATCGCAATGAGGGACAACAGTGTGATGGCGGCAGCGGCGACCCTGACCAAGATCGAGTGGTCCACCTCGTAGTCGGAGTTCAACCAGAAGAGCAGCCCGATCACCGAGTAGCGCTCAGGCAAGTCGGCCTGGTTGAACCGCACCTGTGCGGCGGGAAGTACCAGTCCGACGACCAGACCGATCGCGGCATAGAGGCCATGCAGGCCGGAGGCGCGGCGAACCCGAAGTTCCAGTTGGTCGAGGTGCCGGTTGACCCGGCCGAAATCGGGCCCGACATCAGACATGCCGGAACGCTACCGCCGACCTGCGCTCTGTGCGGCGCCCAGCCGCGGCGTAGGACAGGATGTTCGCATGAGCGACGAGCCTGCCCGCCCCGGTCCGGCTCGGGCGGCGCTGTCCGCGGTGGCGGCGGTGTCCTGGCGACTCCTCGTCATCGCGGCGGTCCTCTGGCTGATCGGATACCTGCTCGGCACGTTCTGGTACGCGGTGCTGCCGCTCGTACTCGCCCTGTTCGTCACGACGCTGCTGTGGCCGGCCGCAAAATTCCTTCGCAAGCACAAGTGGCCACCGGCGGTGGCCGCCCTCACGGTCGTCCTGGCGTTCTTCGTTCTGCTCCTCGGCGTGGGAGCGGTCATCATCCTGCCCGTGGCCGCTCAAGCCCAGGAGGTCACCGATGGGATCGGCGGCGGCCTCGAGTCGGTCCAGGATTGGCTGGCCGGACCACCACTGAACCTCGGCGACGACCAGGTCGGCGCCGCAATCGACGAGGGCCTCAAGCGGGTACGGGAGAGCGCCGGAGACATCATCGGCATCGTTCTGGGCGGCATCACCGCCGTCGGCAACGCCCTGATCGTCTTGATCCTGATCCTGACGCTGGTGTTCTTCTACCTCAAGGACGGCCCCCGGTTCCTGCCGTGGCTCGCCGAGCAGACCGGCCGCCGCGCGGCACCACATGTGACCGAGCTCGGGAAGCGCTACTACGCGAGCCTCGCGAGCTTCATGCACACCCAGGTCATCGTCGGTTTGATCGATGCCGTCTTCATCGGGCTCGGCCTCCTGCTGATCGGCGTCCCGCTGGTCCTGCCGCTGGCTGTTCTCACCTTCGTCGGCGCATTCATCCCGATCATCGGAGCCTTCGTGGCCGGTGGCGTCGCGGTGCTCGTGGCGTTGGTCAGCAACGGCTTCACCGCTGCCCTGATCGTGCTCGCGATCATCGTGATCGTGCAGCAGCTCGAGGGGAACGTCTTCCAACCGATCCTGCAGAGCAAGAGCCTGCAGGTGCACGCGGCGATCGTGATCCTCGCGGTGATCGCCGGCGGCAACCTGGCCGGCATCACCGGCGCGTTCCTGGCAGTTCCGATCGCGGCGCTGATCGCGATCACCTGGCGCTACGCCAGAGATCAGCTCGCCGAGGAATCCGAAACCGGCACGACCACCAGCGAAACGGCGCCGGCTGCAAAGCAAGACAAGAGCGCTACAGAATCAGGTTCAGCAGCAAGACGAAGATCAGGCCAACGACCGAAATAGCGGTCTCCATCAGCGACCAGCTCTTGATGGTCTGCCCGACGGTGAGCCCGAAGTACTCCTTCACCAGCCAGAACCCGGCGTCGTTGACATGGGAGAAGAACAGCGAGCCGGCACCGATCGCCAGTGCCAGCAACGCTCCCTCGCTGGTGCTCAAGTCGGCCGCCAGCGGGGCGACAATCCCGGCAGCGGTGATCGTGGCGACGGTGGCCGACCCGGTGGCGAGCCGGATCCCAACCGCCACCACCCAGCCGAGCAGGATCGGCGACAGATTCGCGCCATCGGACAGTTCGCCGATGACATCACCGACGCCGGTGTCGATGAGGGTCTGCTTGAAGCCGCCGCCGGCAGCCACGATGAGCAGGATCCCGGCAATCGGCGGCAAGCCCGCCCCGATCGACTCGTTGACCTTGACCATGCTCATGCCGGACCCGCGGCCAAGCGCCACCATCGCCACGATCAGTCCGGCCAGCAGCGCGACGGTCGGGGTCCCGGCGAGGGTCAGTGCCGTACGAACGCTGTTGCCTTCGTCGAGCGCGATCTCGCCGATCGCTCGCGCGAGCATGAGGATCACCGGCAGGAGTACGGCAAGCAGCGCCGCACCGAACTTGGGCTGCCGACGCACGTCCGTCGTACCGGTCGACCGCTTTCCGCCCCCGGACCCCTCGCCGTCGCCGTCGCCCTGGCCGTCGCCGTCGGCTGCCACCCGACTCGGGATCAAATGGCTCGGCGCTTCGGCAGGTACGTACTTGGAAATGATCGAACCCAGCAGCGGACCGCAGATGATCAGCGTCGGGATGGCGACGATGATGCCGAGGATCAAGGTACGACCGAGGTCCACGCCGAGGGTGTCGATGGCCACTAGCGGACCTGGGTGCGGCGGTACCAATCCGTGCATGACCGACAAGCCGGCCAAGGCCGGAATGCCCAGGCGCATCAAGGACTGGCCAGTACTGCGCGAGACCAGCAGAACCACCGGGATCAGCAATACGACGCCGACTTCGAAGAACAGCGGCAGCCCCAGAATTGCGGCGATCAGAGCCATCGCCCACGGCAAGCCGCGCTCTCCGACGCGTGAGGTGATCGTGTCCACGATCCGGTCGGCGCCGCCAGAGTCGGCCAGGAGCCTGCCGATCATGGCCCCGAGCGCGATCAGGATCCCCACGTTGGCCGCAGTCATCCCGAACCCAGTGGCGAAGCTGTTGACGGTGTCCAGCAACGGGTAGGTCGCGATGATGCCCAGCGTCGCCGATCCGAGGATCAGCGCGACGAACGGGTGCAGCTTCAGCACCGTGATCAGCACGACGATCACGGCGATTGCGACGACCGCCGCGATCAGGAGAACGCCGTTGGAGGCCGACCGCTCCGATGCCTCCGCGGCGAGAACTGCTGTCGATGCGTTCAAGCCGTTCACGACGCCTCCCTGGTCGCAGTGTTGCCATGGCCGCTGCCGTTCGAGGCAGGTGACCCGGATCCGGCAGAGTCCTGGGCAATGGCGTGCAAGACCCGCCGGAGCACGGTGTGCAGATCGCTCTCGGCGCTGACCCGACCGCCCGGCTCATCCGGCTCGAGTGGTTCCAGCGTTCGCAGTTGGCTCTTCAGCAGGGACGGTGGCATGAAGTGATCCGGCCTGGCCTTCATCCGCGCCTGCAGGGTGGCTGGGGCCGCGTCCAGTTGGCAGAAGCGCACCGACGGATGCCCGTCGCGGAGCAGATCTCGGTACCGCCGTTTCAACGCTGAGCAGGTCACGACACTGCTGCGGCTGGCCCGCTCCTGCTCGCCGATCCAGTCCGCGATCGACTGCAACCAGGGCCAGCGGTCGTCGTCATCCAGTGGATGACCCGAGCGCATCTTTTCGACGTTCGCGGCGGAGTGGAAGTCGTCGCCCTCGACCAGACTCCATCCGGTCGACTCGGCCAACGCCTGGGCTACGACGCTTTTTCCGACCCCCGAGACACCCATCACGATGACGGTTGTCGGCGCTGCCTTACCAGGAGGTATCGAACCGGTCACGGCCAAAGACGCTAGGGGGAATCTGCCTCAGACCGCTACCCGTCGTCGCCGAATTTCAAAATCAGTCACTGAAGGTGAGCGAATAACCGGCCTCATCCACGGCGGCGGCGACCTTGGCATCGTCCAAGGGCAGATTCGAGGTCACGACGAGCCGGCCCGCGGTCAGGTCCACTTGCACATCGGTCACGTCGGGAAGCGTCGCCACCTCCCCGGTCACCGCGTTCACGCAATGCGCACAGGTCATGCCGGTCACCTGATAGGACTTGCTGATCACCGTGCACTCCTCCTCCTCCTCCGAGATTGCTGGCTTCTGCCGCTCGCCTGATTTTATACCCCCAGTGGGTATCGGTTCGTGGGGCGGTCAGAGGAGGGGAATCTCGGTGCAACCTTCGCCGGGGCTGAGGCGTCTTCCCCTCATGACCCTGCCTTCCCGCAGAAGCACCATTCGCCGCCCGTTGTCTGGCCTCGCCTGCGTCCTGGCTGCCCTGGTTGTGTCCGGCTGCGCCAGTGTGTTCGAGGGCGACGGCAGTGGCGGCGGTGCGACGGATCAGCCCGGGACAACATACGACCACGCGTCCGGGGCCGAGGACGTCCTCGTGTCCATCAAGTCGGACGGCGGCTACTCGCCAGTGGAGTTCAATCTGCGCAACACAGCGGAGTTCACTCTCCTGGGCGACGGAACTGCGGTCGTCCAGGGCCCGATGATCGAAATCTATCCCGGCCCCGCGATCAATCCACTGCAATCGACGGCTCTCGACGAGGAGCAGATTCAGGACCTCTACGCCGCCGCTGACGTGGCCGGCCTGCTCGATGAGGAGATCGATTACGGCGAGCCCGGCGTGACTGACATGCCGTACACGACCGTCAGCATCACGGTCGCCGATCAGACCATGGAACAACAGGCGTATGCGCTCGGGTTCAGCGATGACCCGGCAGCCGGACTCAGCGAGGACGAGGTCGCCGCCCGCGAGGCCCTGCAAGGCTTCATCGATGCAGCGCACGCGACAGTGGAGGAGGCGGCCGAGTCGTACGTACCGACGGCGATTGCCGTCTTCCGGTTGGACACCGCGGAGAACGGCGCCGATCCCGAACTCGAGCAGGAACCCCTTGCCTGGCCGATCACGACAGTCCCCCCGCCGTATTCCGAGAGCCCGAGGAGCTGCGTGGTCGTCGAAGGCGCCGAAGCCGCCCAATTACATGAGGCGTTGCAAGCGGCGAATGAGCTCACGCCGTGGTTGGTCGGCGCAGAACCCCCGGCGTACTTCGTCTTCCGCCCGCTCCTGCCCGGCGATCCCGGATGTGACCAATGACCCATAGCCCAAAGCGTGGGACCCGCAGTCTGCTGCCCCGCCCGGCGAGATTTCCGCTCGGCGCGCTCATCTCGGCGCTGTTGCTGTCCGGCTGCGCAAGCGTCTTCCAAGGAGATGGCGGCAATGGAGGCAGCACGAACGCCCCGCTGAACGACCACCTGGCGGGGACCGCGGACGTCATCGTGTCCATCACCTCCGGCGGTGGCTTCGTACCCATCGAGTTCAATCTGCGCAACGTCCCCGAGTTCCTGCTGCTCGGTGACGGCACCGCGATCGTGGGCGGAGTGACGATCGCGATCTACCCCGGACCGGCCATCGCCCGGTTGCAGTCGACAACGCTGAGCGAGGGACAGATCCAGGAACTGCTCAACTCCGCGCAGACCGCCGGCCTGCTGGGCGAGGAGCTCGACTTCGGCGAGCCGGGTGTCACCGACATGCCGTACACGACGGTGACCATCAGGGCCAACGGCCGGACTGTGACGCAATCCGCGTACGCACTCGGCTTCCCAGCCGACCCGTCCTCGGGACTCAGCGAGCCACAGATTGCCGCCCGGGCAGCGCTGCAGGGCTTCGTTGACGCCGCCCAAGCGTCGGTCGGAAGCGCCAGTGGGGGTTACGAACCGGACGGAGTCGTCGTCTTCCGGCTTGGCCCCGCTGAAGGTGCCCCCGCGGGCGAACCAGAACTCGAGCAATCGCCGCAGATATGGCCGATCGCGACTGCGCCGCAGCCGCCGACCGGCTCGGAGCCCGGCGGGGCCTCGTGTGTCGTCGTCACGGGATCCGAGGTCCCGATCCTTCTCGACGCCCTTGCCGCGGCCAACGAGCTGACTCCGTGGGTGATCGGGTCCGATCCCCCGGCCCGCCTGGTCTTCCGCCCCTACCTGCCCGGAGATCCCGGCTGCGAGTAGGGCCGACGCTCGGCCGCACGGGAATTCTGGTGCCGGTTCGGGCCTTATACGTATCGAGTCCCGAACACCGCAGTCCGGGACGCTCGAGATCGAAAGGACAGCCGTACCCATGCTTTACGGCGACGAACACGTAGCCAAATACCAAGAGACCGACGGCGAGATCGGCCACGACTGGAACGGGACCCAGGCCCTGATCCTGACCACGACAGGACGCAAGACCGGTGAGAAGCGCGAGAAGGCCCTCATCTATGGCGTGGCCGGCGACAGCCCAGTGATCGTGGCCTCCAAGGGCGGAGCGCCGACACACCCTGCTTGGTATCTCAACCTCCGCGACAACCCCGAGGTAGAGGTGCAGGTGCGCGGCGATCGCTTCCCCGCGCGCGCCCGTACCGCGATCGGCGAGGAGCGTGACGAACTCTGGGCCGAGATGCTCAAGCACTGGCCGAAGTACGACGAGTACCAGACCAAGACCGACCGCGAGATCCCGGTAGTGGTTCTCGAGCGGATCGCCGCCTGACCCCGCCTTTCAGCGATACGGGCTGAAGTCCGGTGGCCGCTTCTCCGCGAAGGAGGCCGCCCCTTCCTTGCTCTCTTCGGTTTCCGTGTACAGATTCAGCCCGTCGAAGGCCAGGGCGCCGATCGCCCCGATGTGCTCGGTGTCGGCATTGAACGAGTGCTTGAGGAATTTCAGGGCGGTCGGGGAGTACGAACCGATCTTGGTGGCGTACTCGGCCGCTTTGGCCATGAGCTCATCGGCAGGTACGACCTCGTTGACCAACCCCCAGCGTTCGGCGGTTTCCGCGTCGAAAAGCTCGAGTAGGAACCAGATCTGCCGAGCCCGCTTCTCGCCCACAACCCTTGCCAGATAAGCGGATCCGAACCCGGCATCGAACGAGCCGACCTTTGGACCGGTCTGACCGAAGCGGGCGTGCTCCGCGGCGATCGACAGGTCGCAGAGGACGTGCAGGACGTGGCCGCCGCCAACCGCTGCGCCGTTGACCGCGGCGATGACCGGCTTTGGGATCTCGCGGATGATCCGGTGCAAGCGCTCGATCTCGAAGCTGCCCCACTCGGTCTCGCCGTACCCGCCGGTCTCGGCCCGAAGCTTGACGTCCCCGCCCGTGCAGAACGCCCGTTCCCCGGCGCCGGTCAGCACGACTGCCGCAACCGTCTTGTCCACCCAAGCGTGCTTGAAGCCGCTGATCAGTTCGTCGACGGTACGGCCGGTGAAGCTGTTCATCCGCTCTGGCCGGTTGATCGTGAGTACGGCGAAGCCGGCGTCCTCGACCCGGTAGATGACGTCGGTGAATTCCTCGGGCCTGATCACAAGCCCGACCCTAATCCGTCACGCCTTCTGGGCTCTGCCCAACTGAGTGAAGGACGCCTTGTACCAATAGGTCAGGTACGGGGCGTCCTTCACACGGAGAGAATCGCCGCCGGCGCTACGGTCAGGACATGTCTGACGATTCGCCAGTGGCTCTGATCACCGGGGGCGGCCGGGGCATCGGCGCCGCAGCGGCCGCGCGGCTGTCAGCCTCGGGGCACCGGGTCGCGCTCACCGCCCGCAGCGCCGACGAACTCGACGCAGTCGCGACGACGCTCCCCGGCAAGACCCTGACCATCCCGACCGACCTGACCGAGCCCGGCGCCGTCGACCGGCTCTTTGCCGAGGTCGAGGACGTCTTCGGCGGCATCGATGTCCTCGTCGCCAACGCCGGCGCCGCGATGTCCGCCCCGGTGCACAAGACATCCGACGAAGACTGGGCGCGCATCCTCGACCTCAACCTCACCGCCCCCTTCCGCTGCATCCGACGCGTCGTCCCCGGCATGAAGGAGCGCGGATACGGCCGGATCGTCGTCATCGCCTCGGCTGCGGCCAAACGAGGAGAGCCGCTCATAGCTGCCTACACCGCAAGCAAGCACGGCGTTCTTGGCCTCGTGCGGTCGGTCGCAGCCGAGCTCGCCAAGACCGGCATCACGGTCAACGCAGTCTGCCCCGGGTACGTCGACACGCCCATGACCGATGCCTCGGTCGCCAACGTCATCGCCAAGACCGGTCGGGACGAGACATCCGTACGGGCCTACTTCGCCAACCAGCAGCCCACCGGCCGCCTGATCACCGTCGAGGAAGTGGCCACGGCCGTTCAGTTCCTCGTGGACAGCCCCTCGGTCAGCGGACAGGGGATCGAAGTCGACGGCGGCGCGATCCAGTCATGACCGCAACTCCTACCCTGACTCAGGGTGGCCCTCAGTCGAATCATTCGACTCAGGGCCACCCTCAGGCGAACGGGGGCGTGGCGTGACGGGCAACGTGTGGTCTGAGGCGGTCGCGAAGGTCACCGCAGCCAAGGCCAACCGGAGTCAGCGGGTCAACCCTCCGGACCTGGCAAGACCTTCCGGCTTCTCGCATGCGGTCGTCGCACAGCCGGGTTGCCGGATCGTCTTCCTCGCCGGCCAGACCGCCATGAATTCAGAGGGACAGATCATTGGTGCCGGTGATGTCGTGGCGCAGTTCGAGCAAGCGCTGGGCAATCTCCTGACCGCGCTCCGCGCCGCGGGAGGCGAGCCCGAGCACCTGACCAGTTTGACGATCTACGCGGTGGACCTGGCGGACTACAAGTCGCACGGTCGCGAAATCGGAGCTGTCTGGCGGCGGCTCATCGGTACCGACTATCCGGCGATGGCCGGCATCGGGATCGCCCGCCTGTGGGACGACGCGGCACTCGTCGAGATTCAGGGGATGGCTGCGATCCCGCCCAGCTAGCGAGACCGACCGAGGGTCGTCAGCATTTGTTGACGACCCGCGAACGTCAACATAAGCTGACGAGCATGACCGATCCCGGCGCCAGCACGGACGTCAGACCAACGGCGTCGCCCCAAGCCAGACCGGTCGGCTCGATCAACGCGTTCCTGCCGTACCTGCGCGAGCACCGGACCACGCTGATCGCGATCACCCTCATCTCCATCGTCGGGGCGCTCCTGATCCTGGTGCAGCCACTGCTGGTGCAGGCACTGATCGACCGGGTCAGCACCGGGGGCCCGCTGAACGGGCTCGTCCTCCTGCTGGTTGTGGCGGCGCTCGGCGATTCGGTGTTCGGCGCCGTCCAGTCGTATCTGCTGCAGCGGACCGCAGAGGGTGTCGTACTGCGCGCCCGACGAACCCTGATCGGACATCTGCTGCGGCTCCCGATCGTCGAGTACGATCGCCGGCGGATCGGTGACCTGATCTCGCGGGTCGGCGCCGACACGACACTCCTGCGCTCCGTCGTCACCTCGGGTCTGTTCGACATCGTGAGTTCGGTCCTGGTCTGCCTCGGCGCGATCGTCTTGATGGCCATCGTCGACGTGGTCCTGTTGCTGATCACGCTGGCCGCCGTCGCGGTCGGCGGTGCGGCCATCGCCGTTGTCGGGCGAGCGATGCGCGGGGCAAGCCTGCGCGCTCAGGAGAGCGTCGGGGACATGACCGCGGCTACCGAGCGCGCGCTGTCCTCCATCCGCACCCTGCGGGCGAGCGGCGCGACCGAGCGTGAGAGCCGGCGGGTCGGCGAGGCAGCGCACCAGGCCTACGTCGCCGGGGTACGGATGGCCGCACTGCAGTCATTCGTCAACCCGATCCTGAATCTCGCGATGCAGGGGTCGTTCATCGCCGTACTCGCCGTCGGTGGCTTCCGAGTAGCAAGCGGGGCAATCACTCTCGGCCAGTTCGTCGCGTTCCTGCTCTACCTGTTCGCGCTTGTCCTCCCGCTGGCGCAGGCCTTCCAGGCTTTCACGGCGATCCAGACCGGGATGGCGGCATTCGACCGGATGACCGAGGTGCTCGACCTCCCTTCCGAAGACGCCGACGAGCACGCCTTCGCCCGTACGCCATCCGCCGTACCAGCCCCGCCGCCGTCGGGAACACCGGTCATCGAGTTCGACGGCGTTGGCTTCGGGTACGAGACGGGACCGCCGGTGCTGGACGGCGTCAGCTTCGCCGTGGAGCGCGGAATGCGCACCGCGCTGGTGGGATCGTCCGGCGCGGGAAAGTCCACCGCACTGGCGCTCATCGAGCGGTTCTACGACCCAACCGGCGGGACGCTCCGGATCGACGGCGTCGACATCCGGGAGATTCCACGCGAGCGCCTGCGCGAGCGGATCGGGTACGTCGAGCAGGAGGCGCCGGTCCTGGCCGGGACCATCGCCGACAACGTACGGCTCGGCGCCCCGGAAGCCACTGACGAGCAGATGCTGCGATCTCTCGAGCTCGTCGGCTTGTCGGACATCGTGCAGCGCAGCCCGCTCGGGCTCGAGGCGCCGGTCGGTGACGACGGGGTCCTGCTGTCGGGCGGTCAGCGGCAGCGGCTGGCCTGGGCCCGGATGATGCTGACCGATCCGGAGATCATCCTGCTCGACGAGCCCACTTCCAGCGTCGACTCCGTCACCGAACAGGTGCTCCGCGAGACCCTGAACCGGATCGCCGCCGACCGCACGGTCCTGGTTGTCGCGCATCGGCTGTCCACGGTTGCCGACTCGGACCGCATCGTCGTGCTCGAGGGCGGCCGGGTCAGTGCCGTCGGGACGCATCAGGCGTTGCTCCAGACCGACGGGCTCTACCGAGAGCTGGCCACCCACCAACTCCTCGCTTGAGCTCCGAGTGCGCGCGCGCCCCATCTGGCGGTTTCTGCAGAAACCGCCGAGGGTTGGGTTGCCATCCACGAGCGCAGCCTCGGCCTCCGCCACGCTCTACCTGACGCGCTGGGCGTCGGGACATACTGGGCAGGCACTGGCAGAGCAAAGGAGTCCCCTTGCACCCAGATGAACGGGCATCCGCCTCGGCGCACGTCGACACTTTCGCGCGGGACAACCTGCCGCCGGTCGACCAGTGGCCCGAGCTCATCTTCGATCTGCCTGAGCTCGCCTATCCCGACCAGCTCAACGCGGCCAGCGCCCTGCTGGAGCGCGGCATCGCCGCCGGCGGCGTGGACCGACCGTGCCTGCTCGCGCCGGACGGTACGAACTGGACCTACGGCGAGGTACGCGATCGCGCCGCGCAGGTTGCCCACGTACTGACCGATGATCTGGGCGTTGTGCCAGGAAACCGGGTGCTGCTCCGCGGGCCGAACAACCCCTGGCTGGTGGTGAGCTGGCTCGGTGCGCTGCAGGCCGGCGCGGTCGTCGTCAGCACCATGTCGCTGCTGCGCTCCGGCGAGATTGCGGTCGTGGGCGAGATCGCCAAGGTGCAGTTCGCGCTCTGTGACCACCGGTTCCTCGAGGACCTCGAAGCCGCCGGCCTACCCGAGCTGATCACCGTTCCGTACGGCGGTGACTCCCCCGAAGACCTGAGCGCCCGCGCTGCCGGCAAGCCGACCACGTACGACGCAGTACGCACCGCCGCCGACGATGTCGCGATCCTCGCGTTCACGTCAGGCACGACCGGTCGGCCCAAGGCGACCATGCACTTCCACCGGGACCTGCTGGCCACCTGCGACACGTTCGGCCTGCACGTCTTGAAGCCGCGAACCGACGATGTCTTCACCGGAACGCCGCCGCTGGCATTCACCTACGGGCTCGGCGGGACCGTGCTGTTCCCGCTCTCGGTGGGTGCTTCGATCCTGCTCGTCGAACGCGCCAGCCCCGAAGAGCTCGCGAAACACATCTCCACGCACGGAGTGAGCGTGCTTTTCACCGCCCCCACGGCCTATCGCGCCTTGGCCGCGCTCCCTGACCCGAAGCTTCTGGCCAGTCTCCGGCGCTGTGTGTCGGCTGGCGAGACACTGCCCAAGGCGGTCTTTGACGCTTTCGAGGCTGCCACCGGGCTCAAGATCATCGACGGCATCGGGTCGACCGAGATGCTGCACATCTTCATCGCCAGCGCGGACGACGAGATTCGCGCCGGATCTACCGGACTGGCCGTGCCCGGCTACATCGGCGCGGTGCTGGACGACGACGGGAAAGAGGTCGGGGCACATGAGCTCGGCCGGTTGGCCGTCAAGGGACCAACGGGCTGTCGGTATCTCGCCGACGACCGCCAGGCGACGTATGTGCAGAACGGCTGGAATCTCACCGGCGACACCTACACCCGGGATGAGGAGGGCTACTTCTGGTACCAGGCGCGCTCCGACGACATGATCATCTCCGCGGGATACAACATTGCCGGACCCGAGGTCGAGGCCGCGCTACTGGGCCACGCGGACGTGCTGGAGTGCGGCGTGGTCGGCTTACCCGATGCCGAACGCACCATGCTGGTCACCGCCTACGTCGTGCTCCGCGACGGGGTCTCGGCCGATGAGCCGAAGGCCAAGGAACTCCAGGACCACGTCAAAGCCACGATCGCTCCGTACAAATACCCGCGCCGGATCCAGTTCGTGACCGAACTCCCGCGCACCAACACGGGCAAGCTGCAACGGTTCCGGCTGCGCGGTGGCACGTCTCACGTCGGCTCCACTGTCACTGACGCCGCACCCGTCGCAGGGGATTGAGCCGGATGCGCATTGCCGTCCTCGGCGGCGGGCCCGGCGGGCTGTACTTCGCCGCTCTGGCCAAGCAACTCGATCCCACGCATGAGATCACGGTGTGGGAGCGCAACGCGCATGACGACACGTTCGGGTTCGGAGTGGTCTTCTCCGATGAGACCCTCGGCGGGATCGAGCATGCCGACCCGGCCGTGTTCGCGGCGATGCAGCGCGAGTTCGCTCGATGGGACGACATCGACGTGCACTTCGCCGGGGAGACGTTCACCTCGGGTGGGCACAGCTTCGCGGCGTTGGCCCGAGTTCGACTCCTCCAGATCCTGCAGCAGCGGTGCGCCGACCTCGGTGTGGAGACGCACTTCCGTACCGAGGCGCCACCGTTGGACGAACTGACGTCGACGTACGACCTCGTGGTCGCCAGCGACGGGGTCAACTCCGCCGTACGGACGCGGTTCGCCGACGAGTTCGGTACGAGCCTGGACGTACGTCGGTGCAAGTACATGTGGCTGGGCACGGACCTGGTCTTCGAGGCGTTCAAGTTCTACATCGAGGAAACGCCATACGGCGTCATGCAGATTCATGGCTACCCTTACGGGGCAACTGGTTCCACGTTCATCGTCGAGATGGCCGACGACGTCTGGCGGGCCGCCGGCTTCGACGCAGTCGACGCCAGCACCCTGGGTCCGGGGCAGAACGACGAGGCCGCGATCGCGAAGGTGACCGAGCTGTTCGCCGACGTCCTCAGTGGACACAAGGTGGTCGGCAACGGATCGAAGTGGATCAGCTTCACGACCGTACGAAACGCGAAGTGGCGCAAGGACAATCTTGTCCTGATCGGGGACGCGGCGCACACCGCCCACTTCTCGATTGGCTCCGGGACCAAGCTGGCGATGGAGGATGCGCTGGCGTTGGCCGCCTGTTTGCACGAGGAGGGTTCGGTCGACGCGGGTCTGACTGCCTACGAGGCGGAACGCCGGCCGGTCGTCCAGTCCACGCAGCGGGCGGCTCAGGCGAGCTTGGAATGGTTCGAGAATCTGGGCCAGTACACGCACCAGGATCCGGCGCTGTTCGCCTTCAACATCCTGACCCGCAGCCGCCGCGTCACGCACGACAATCTGCGCGTCCGCGATCCGGAGTTCGTCGAGGAGATGGACAAGGCCTACGCCAGGGACATCGGCGCGGCCGAGGTCAGACCGCCGATGTTCCAGCCGTTCACCTTGCGCGGACTGACCCTGCATAACCGGGTCGTGGTCTCTCCGATGGACATGTACGTCTCCGTCGACGGGTATCCCACCGACTTCCATCTGCTGCATCTCGGGGGCAAAGCGCTCGGCGGCGCTGGGCTGGTCATGACCGAGATGGTCTGCGTCAGCGCATCGGGACGGATCACGCCCGGGTGCGGCGGGCTGTACGAGCAGGGGCACGAGACCGCCTGGAAACGGATCGTCGATGCCGTGCACGGGCAGTCGAAGGCCGCGATCGGTCTCCAACTCGGACACTCCGGGCGCAAGGGCTCGACGAAGCTCATGTGGGAGGGGATCGACGAGCCGCTGGAGGATGCCGACGCGAACTGGCCGGTCGTCGGGCCCTCCGCCCTGCCGTACAGGGCCGGCGTCAACCAAGTCCCCCGCGAGTTGACCATCGAGGACATGGCCGAGATCCGCGACCAGTTCGTTGCCTCCGCGATCTCGGGCGACCGGGCCGGCTTCGACCTGCTCGAGCTGCACTGCGCGCACGGATACCTGCTGAGTTCGTTCATCTCGCCGATCACGAACCAGCGCGACGATGAGTACGGCGGTTCGCTGGCTAATCGCCTGAGGTATCCGCTCGAGGTCTTTTCGGCGATCCGGGAGGTCTGGCCGGACGACAAGCCGATGAGCGTAAGGATCTCGGCGACGGACTGGATCGAGGGTGGAATCTCGGGCGCGGACTCGGTGCAGATGGCGCAGGCGTTCGCCGATGCCGGGGCGGACGCGATCGACGTGTCCACCGGCCAGATCGCGCCGGAGGAGAAGCCGGACTTCGGGCGCTCGTACCAAACGCCGTTCGCCGACGCCATCCGCAACAAGGTGGGGATCGCGACGATCGCGGTCGGGGTGATCTCGTCCTGGGACGACGTCAACTCGCTGCTGCTGGCCGGTCGGGCCGACCTCTGTGCTGTGGGCCGGGCGCATCTGTACAACCCGAACTGGACCTTGCACGCCGCGATCGAGCAGGGGTACGACGGGCCGGGCGCGCCGTGGCCGATGCCCTGGAAGGCGGGAGCTCGAGCGCCGCAAACCGGCCGCAGCGACGGGCCCAAGCCGCGCCTGCAACTGGCCCGCGAGGGCACGCCGAAGACCGGTCACGCCCGCTGGCGTCCAGGAAAAGGCACCGCACGATCCGACTGATACCCGGCGGTTGCGCAGTCAGCGGAGCAGCGCTGTGGCGATCCCGCGCAGCGCGGACGGCGTGAGCTTGCCGGCACCGAGGCCCAGTTCGACGAGATCGTCGAACGTTGCGGGATTCCGGCCTGCGGCGCGGACTGCGGCGCTCACGATGGCTGGCGACCGAGCCAGCAGGGCAGCGGCATCGGTGTGTCGAAAGTGTTTGCCCAGGACCCGCCGGATCGCAGTGCGGTACGCGCGGCCCGGATCGCCGGACTCCAGCCCTGCCCGCCCGGCCAGCACACCGGAGGCAACCGCATAGAAGATGCCCTCGCCGGTGACCGGATTGATCAGGTTCATCGCATCGCCGACGAACAGGATCCGGCCATCAGGCTGCCGAGGGCGCCCCGTCGATAGCGGCAGCAGGTGCGCCCGCCAAGCGCGCGCGTCCGTGGCGGCACCCGGCAGCAGTTCCTCGAGTCGGTCAAGCAGGTGCTGGCGGGTCAACGATTCGCCAGGTCCGAGGAGTTCGCCGTACCCGACGTTGGCCCGACCGTCCCCGATCGGGAAGGACCAGGCGTACGCCGGCCAGTTGGCCGGGCCGCGACCGTTGGGCGAGGCGAAGACGATCTCCTGCTGACCCGCCCCGCGAGCCCGAACCGGTGCGTATCCCCTAATGGCCACGGCCGTGTGCGTACCCACCGCACCCACCCCTGGCGGTTTCTGCAGAAACCGCCAAGGAAATCGGTCGCCGCCGGATCGCCTCAAGCGCGCGAGCGCCACATCTCCTGGCGGTTTCTGCAGAAACCGCCAAGGGAGCAGGTCAGCCGGCCAGGTGGTCGCCCGGGCTCGCGGCGGTGCGATCTGGCGGCGAATGACCGATGAAGCACCGTCCGCGGCGATGACGAGGCGGGCACGGATGGCGCCGTCCAGCACGATCGGATCGTCGCCGTTGCGCACGAGGCCTTGGGTGTCGGCCGGGACCGAGACCGTACGGACCCGTTGCTGACGGAACTCGGCGCCGCGTGCCACGGCAGCCTCGACGAGCCGGGCGTCGAAGACCTCCCGCGGGATCACGAAGGCGGGCCTTGCCATGACACCGTTCACCACAGGCCCGGAGGCGAAGCCGATCTGCAGTCGATCAACCCCGGCGTAGCCACGCTCGATCCCGGTCACGCCGATGGACGCCAAGACGTCGAGTGCATGCGGAGCGATGCCGTCCCCGCATGCCTTGTCCCGGGGGAAGTCGCTGCGGTCGAGCAGTAGCACGCGCGCGGCCGGGCGGACATGGAGCGCCGACAGCGCCGCGCTCGCCCCGGCCGGACCGGCGCCGACGATGGCCAGATCCCAGATTGGCTCCATCGGTGCGTACCTATCGACTGAGGGGTCCCCTGATGCGAACCTATCGACTCAGGGACGCCCTGAGTCGCCCCGACCGAACGAGGGCGCCCCTCAGGCGAATCATTCGACTCAGGGGCGCCCTGAGTCGCCCCGACCGAACGAGGGCGCCCCTCAGGCGAATCATTCGACTCAGGGACGCCCTGCGTCGAACCCAACGTCGCAGGGATCCCCTGAGTCGGGTTGATTAGGATGGCCCGCGGTCGCCCTGGTACGGGGTCAACGGCCAGGGATGCGAGCTGGAGGGTTTCCGCGTGACGACCCTCACCTCCGACGATTTCATCGAGCCGGGCCGCGGCCGTGGACTCACCGACGTCCTGCACCGCCGGTTCCTGGTGAAGCTCCTCGTCCGCAAGGAGCTCCGCGTCCGCTACCAGGGTTCGGTGCTCGGGCTCTTCTGGTCCTACCTGAAGCCCGCGGTGCAGTTCATCGTCTTCTACTTCGCCATCGGCGTCTTCCTCAGGCTGAACGAGAGCGTCGAGGATTTCGCGGTCTACCTCTTCTCCGGCATCGTGGCCATCAACTACTTCAGTGAAGCCTTCGGCAACGCCACCCGGTCGATCGTGGGCAACGGGGCACTGGTCAAGAAGATCTACCTCCCCCGTGAGCTCTTCCCGGTGTCCTCGCTGTGGGTGGCGATGGTGCACTTCTTTCCGCAGCTGCTCGTCCTCATGGTCGGCGCGCTCATCGCCGGATGGCGGCCGTCCATCGGCGAGATCGGGGCGGGGGTGCTCGGGTTCCTCGTCGTCACGATCTTCTCCCTGGGTCTCGGTTTGCTCTTCGGCGCGATCAACGTGGTGTTCCGGGACGCGGAGAACTTCGTCGACCTGATCCTGATGGTCGCCACCTGGATCTCCCCGGTGCTCTACCTGTGGACCAATGTCACCACCGCCATCGGTCAGGGCTTCTTCTTCTGGCTCTACATGGCCAACCCGATGACCGCCGCGGTCGAGCTGTTTCACTGGTGCTTTTGGTATCCAGGGACCGATGGCGACATCCCGCTGCCGCCACACCTGCTCTGGGTCGGCGTGGTTGCCCTGGCCACCTCTGTTCTGACCCTCCTGCTGGGCGAAGCCGTCTTCCGCCGGCTCGATCGACGCTTCGCCCAGGAGCTGTGAGTCCATGAGCCCTGCGAGCACCCAGGTCACACGGATCAAGGTGGAAAACGCGACCAAGCACTTCACGCTGCGCTCCAGCCACACCCTCAAGGACCAGGTCGTCTGGAACCTCCGTGGCCGCAAGGAGCCGCTCAGCCACGAGTTCGTCGCGCTCAGCGACATCTCGTTCCAGGTTTCCGACGGAGAAGCTGTGGGCCTCCTCGGCCTCAACGGTTCAGGCAAGAGCACCCTGCTCAAGCTCATCTCGGGTGTCATGCGGGCCGACGAGGGTCGCGTACGGGTACGCGGCAAGGTCGCCGGACTGATCGAGGTGGGCGCGGGCTTTCACCCCGACCTGACCGGCCGCGAGAACGTCTATCTCAATGGCGCGATCCTGGGGATGACCGAGGAGGAACTCGACGCCAACTTCGACGCGATCGTCGCCTTCAGCGAGATCGAAGAGTTCATCGACACCGAGGTGAAGTTCTACTCCTCCGGCATGTTCCTGCGCCTGGCTTTCTCCGTCGCGGTGCACACCCAGCCCGACATCTTCCTGATCGACGAGATCTTGTCCGTGGGGGACGAACCGTTCCAGCGGAAGTGCCTCGCTAGAATCAGGGAACTGAAGGCGGCAGGGCACGCGTTGGTGATCGTGAGCCATGACTTGGACATGGTGGGGCGGCTCTGCGATCGGGGCATCCTGCTCGACCATGGCCGGCTGACCGTTGACGGGCCAGTCGAAGAAGCAATCGCAACGTTGCGTCAAGAGATTGGGTGAGAGGAATCGAGCAGCACAAAACCGTCGATTCGAGTACGGCGGCGCGCGTGGTGGCAGAGCTCCGCGACACAACCGGAGTCCGGGACATCCGCCTCAGCCTCACCGAGGACGGCGAACGGCTGCTCGAGCGACTGGGCACGCATTGGCTCACCAGGGTCGCGGTCTGCCTGCAGCTCGCCTATCCGACGAATGCTCTGGAACTGGAGCTGGTCCCGGTCGAACTCCAGCCGATCCCGCCCGGCCAGGACCTGCGCACCAAGACTGGGCGCGCCAAGGTCGACTCGACGAAGTCGGTCGGCCGGCTCACGATCACCCCGCAAGACGCGGTACGCGGAGCCGAGGTCGTCCGGCCGGTTCACCTGCCGTCGCAGGCTCTGCTGGATGAGACCGGGGATTTCCACTTCCTCCCGCCCACCTCGATCAAGGGCAAGGTCATCGGCAGGACGTACAAGGAGATCTACTCCCGCGCGCCGCTGCTGCTCGACCGCTGGCGGCAGAACCAGAACACCCGCCGGGTCAAGAGCCGGCTCAAGTTGCGTCCGCTCGCAGCCTGGGCCAGCAGCACCGGAACCCCGCGGTTCAACGGCACCGACGGCCCGCCCGCCTACTGGATCGCCATGCACTGGCTCGAATCCGGCGGCGCGGAATCGTGGGCGTTCCAGGCCGCCGAGCTGGCTCGCGACGCCGGCTACGAGGTCGTCATCACCGCCGATGTCCCGGCCGCTCAGCTGTTGCTGGACAAGGCACTCGCGATCACGCCGCACGTCTACGTTCCGGCGAATACTCTTGCCGAGCAGGACTGGCACAGCTTCTTCGTCGGCCTGCTGGATACGCACAACATCCGGGCGTTGCACATCCATCACTCGACCCGGGCCTACGACTTCCTGCCGGCCCTGCGACACCTCGCCGACGACGTCTACGTGCTGGACACGACGCACATCATCGAGCACCGAACCGGCGGCTTCGTCCGGCGCAGCGTCAACTCGTCGCCGTACCTGGACGAGCATCACGTGATCTCGCCGCACCTGCGCGACACCTACATCCTCGCCGCCGGAATCCCCCGCGCCAAGGTGTCCTACCACCCGCTGACGTCCACCGAGCCCGTCCAGAAGCGCCCGGCCGCGCAGTCGAACGACTCTCTCCGGATCGGGTTCCTGGGTCGGCTGGCTCCGCAGAAACGCCCGTTCCTGTTCGTCGAACTGTGCCGTCGGCTGCATCGGCGCGACCCCGGCCTATTCAGTTTCGTGATGCAGGGCAGCGGACCGCTGGGTCCGTTGACCGAGAACCAGATCCACCGGAGCGGACTGGATTCCGTCATTGAGCGCCGGCCATGGGGGCCGACCGACGACTTCCTTGCCGATATCGACGTGCTGGTGATCTGCAGCGACAACGAGGGGCTCACCCTGACGTCACTGGAAGCCGAGCGCCAGGGTGTCCTCGTACTGTCCCCCGATGTCGGCAGCCAGCGCACCGTGATCGCCGAGGACATGCTGGTCTCGCGGCCGCCGGACAAGTTCCTCGCGCAGGCGGAAGCTGCCCTGCGCACACTCGTGACCGAACCGGGCGCCTACGAGCGCGCGGCCGCTGCTCAGAAACGGCTCAGCGACGCGTTGCGTGCGGTCGTCCCGAGTACGAGCTACCTCCGTGATCGACTCAAGTCCTTGAAGGGGTCCAACTGATGCGCGTAGGCGCAGTGGTCGTCACCTACAACCGCCGGGAGCTGCTGGAGCAGACCCTCGACGGCATTGACGCTCAGATCAACCCGCCCGCGCACGTCATCATCATCGACAACGCCTCCACCGACGAGACCGAGAAGTTCCTGGCTGACCGGACCTCCAAGGTCGAGACCACCGTACGACGGCTCCCCACCAACACCGGTGGGGCAGGCGGCTTTTCAGCCGGGGTAGCGCTGGCGTACGAAATGGGTCTGGACGGCATGTGGCTCATGGACGACGACACCGTCCCCCAGCCGGAAGCGCTCGGCGAACTCGTGGACGGGCTGGCCCGCGCCGAGCCGGTGCTGGGCTACTTGCCCAGCTTCGCCTGCAGCCTGGTGCTGTGGAAGGACGGCTCGCTCTGCGAGATGAACACTCCGGAGCCGACCTGGGACTTTGCCCGCCCGCTGGCGCTGGGTGCTGACTTCACCCTGATGAAGTCGTGCAGCTTCGTCTCCGCGCTGGTGACCCGGGAGGGCGTGCACGCCGTTGGCCTGCCGAGCTCGAACTTCTTCCTCTGGTACGACGACGCCGAATACACCCAGCGGCTGGCCAAGTTCCGGCCCGGCGTCTTCATTCCGACATCCCGGGTCAATCACCTGCTCCCCCAGAACCGCGGGGTCAACTTCGGCGACGTCAACGCGGACAACATCTGGAAGTTCGAGTATGGGGTGCGCAACCAGATCGCCTCGGCCAGGTCGCTGCGTAGTCCGACCCTGGCGGCATCGCTGGTCGAAAACATGGTCAAGCAGCTGACGCACAGCAAGGTGCCGTGGAAGCTGCGGTTGCGGCTCGCGCGAGCCGGCGTCCGCGGACTGACCTTCAAGCCGCAGATCGATCGACCCAACATCGTCAACTGAGCCCGGCACACACCGATTCAGGGTGGCCTTGAGTCGAATGATTCGACTGAGGGTGGCCCTGAGTCAGAGCGGCTGAGCTCGGATCAGCGCAGCGACTCAGCCTTCGACGTCTCCGCCGCCGAATCATCCGGGTCGGGCGGCGCTTGGTCGATGATCGGGTCCGTCCCCGCGCCGGGCTCGGCCGCGGCCGGCGCCGCACTTTCCGGGGACGCGGCCTTGGGCGGGCCGAGCATCGCGAGCATGCGCCGGCGGGCCGGCTCCTCGACCAGCCGCCAGAGCACGTACCCGGTCAGGCACGCGAGCACCGGCACGAGCGGGAAGTAGATCTTGCTGCCGATCTGGCCAGGTCCGAACAGCGTCGGGAAATGGCCCTGGATGAACCAGAACGGTTCGATCACGAGCACCATGTGCGTCAGGTAGATGCTGTACGAGATCTTCCCGCCGAGGACCAGCGGCCGCGAGCCCAGGAGCCCGGCGACGCCGCCGCGGGAGAGGGCAAGTCCGGCCAGCAGGACGGGAAAGAACAGGATCGCAAGGATGCTGGCGTTGGGCCGGTCGATCGAGTACGTCGCGTACAAGATGACCAACACCCCGACCAGCGAACCGTAGGTCAGCACCTGGCCGAGCACCTCGGTCGACCGACCGGCCGCCTTGAGCTTGTTGACCGCCAGGCAGATCAGGCAACCGGCCAGGAAGGCGCCGAATAGCCGGAGCATCCAGGCGTACGGGCTGTAGATCGAGGCAACCCCAGCGATCGCGATCACAGGCAGCATGCAGACCAAACCGAGGGCGGTGAGCAGTCGGTAGGACAGGTGGCGGCGCAGGCGGTACAAGACCAGCGCGAGCACGGGGAAGGTGAGATAGGCGAGCGCTTCGGCACTCACCGACCAAGACGGCCCGTTCCAGGTGAGCCGGTCGTAGTCGGGCGAGGTCCACAACACGACGAGGAGGGCCTGGCGCAGGAAGCTGAGTGGGCTGTACTCATCGACCACGACGGGATCGCCGAGGTCAAAGGCGAGCAGCACCCCGTGCCAGAGCGCCGCGATCAGCAAGGTCACGAAGTAGGCCGGCCAGACGCGGGCCAGGCGCGCCCAGAAGAACCGTGCAGCGGCTTCCTTACGGATCCTGGCGCCGAGCCGCTCACCGTAGTTCAGCGTCAGGACGAAACCGCTGAGCGCGAAGAACAGGTCCACGCCCAAGTAGCCGTTGTCGAGGATCGGCCAGAGGACGTCGGCGACCGGGCGGTATTCCTCACGGATGTTTCCGCGGATGTGAAAACCCACGACGACGATGGCGGCGAACCAGCGCAGACCCGTCAGTGCCGGAATGTCGGTGCCCCTCGCAGCCACCGAGCTCGAGGGCGCTGTCTGCGCGACCGTCACCGTACGAGCGTAACCGGCGCGCGTTCGGGCTCAGGGGATCCCTGCGGGTAACCCCAACCGGGTCGAGTGCGAAGTTGATCATCGGAATTGGCCTGGGTTTCCGCTGCGATACGGCTGAACAACCCGCCATATTCCGATGATCAACTTGGTTCAGGTGTCCAGGGAGCCGTCGAGCCGGGTGCCTTCGGTGAAGTACGGTGCGATCTTGTTGTCGTAGGTCGACAGCGCCGAACCGATGGCCATGTGCATGTCGAGGTATTGGTAGGTGCCCAGGCGGCCGCCGAAGATCACGTTGTTCGCGACCGCCTCTTTGCGCGCGAGCTCCCGGTAGCGCTCGAGCATCGTCCGGTCCTCAGGCGTGTTGATCGGGTAGTACGGCTCGTCGCCGGTCTCGGCAAAGCGCGAGTACTCATGGAAGATCACCGTCTTGTCGGTCGGGTACTTCCGCTCCGGATGGAAGTGCCGGAACTCATGGATCCGCGTGTACGGAACGTCCTCGTCCGCGTAGTTCATCACCGACGTGCCCTGGAAGTCGCCGGTCGGCAATACCTCCTGAGTGAAGTCCAATGTGCGCCAACCGAGTTCGCCCGCCTCAAAGTCAAAGTAGCGATCCAGCGGTCCGGTGTAGACAGTCGGCAGGCCCTCCGGCACGAGCGGCCGGACATCGAAGTAGTCAGTGTCCAGCGCGACCGAAATGTTCGGGTGATCCGCCATCCTGGTCAGCCACGCGGTGTAGCCGTTGACCGGCAGACCCTCGTACGTGTCGTTGAAGTACCGGTTGTTGAAGTTGTAGCGGACCGGAAGTCGTTTGATGATCGAAGCCGGCAGCTCCGTCGGGTCGGTCTGCCACTGCTTCTTGGTGTAGCCGCGGATGAACGCCTCGTACAACGGCCGGCCGATCAGCGAGATGGCCTGCTCCTCGAGGTTCGAGACGTCCTCGGCTTTGATCTCGGAGGCTTGCTCGATGACCAGGGCGCGCGCCTCGTCGGGGGTCATGTAGCGCCCGGCGTACTCGCAGATCGTCGCCAGATTGATGGGCATCGGGTAGACGCGGTCCTGATAGATCGTGAAAACCCGGTGCTTGTAGTCGGTGAATTCAGTGAACTGGTTGACGTAGTCCCAGACTCGCTTGTTCGACGTATGGAAGAGGTGCGCGCCGTACTTGTGCACCTCGATCCCGGTCTCCGGCTCGGCCTCGGAGTAGGCGTTTCCGCCGATGTGCGGACGGCGGTCGAGGATCACGACCCGCTTGTCCAGCTGCGTAGCCACCCGCTCGGCGATGGTGAGGCCGAAGAAGCCGGAGCCGACGATGAGCAGATCGGCGTCAGCGAGTTGGGCAGCGAGGGTCGGCGAGGTCACGGGAGGCAAGGGTACTGACCGCCCCGCCCGGACCGGCCCGCGAGCATGGATGATGGACCGGTGTCAGTGATCGCCCTGCTCGGGTTCCTCGGGGTGGTCATCATCGTCCTGAACCTGATGCACTACTACATCTGGCGACGATTGGTCCGGGCGACCACGCTGCCGGGTTCACGGAGCCGGCGCATCGGGACCTGGCTGGTGGTCGCGGTCATGCTGTCCACGGTCTTTGCGCAGGTCGGGACGTTCCTGCTGCCGCCCGAAGTGACGCTGCCGCTGGCCTGGCTGGGCTACGGCTGGCTGGGCTTCGCCTTCTACCTGGTCCTGTTCCTGCTCGTCGGCGAGTTCGTCCGGCTCGGCATCCGACTCTTCGCCCGGCGCTCGGAGCCTGCCCCGGCAGCCGTAGTGACGCCCGAGCCGGTGCCTGCCGGCCTTGGGCCCGGAACCACGCCCTGGCACAATCCGCCGCTGGAGGAGGCGCCGGACCCGACGAGTGACGTGAGCCGGCGGCTGTTCCTATCCCGCTCGATCGCCGTCGGGGCCGGGGTTGCCGCAGCATCCGTCGGCGGGTACGGGATCGTCCGCGCGATGGCCGATCCGATCGTACAAACGGTCACGGTGCAGATCGCCGGGCTCGACCCGCGGCTCGGCGGGTTCCGGATCGCGCTGTTCTCCGACGCGCACCTCGGCTCGATCCGGCGCAAAGCCGCGATGGAGCGACTCGTGGACATCGTCAACGGCACCGAGTCCGACCTGGTGGCGGTGGTGGGCGACCTGATCGACGGGTCGGTGGCCGACCTTGGCGACGACGTCGCTCCGATGGCGAACCTGAGCGCACCGCAGGGCACGTTCTTCGTGACCGGCAATCACGAGTACTACAGCGGCGTCGAGGACTGGGTCGAGTACCTCCCCGATCTCGGCGTCCGCGTCCTGGCGAATGAGCGGCTTGCGATCGAGCGCGATGGGGCCGCGTTCGACCTGGCCGGGATCAACGACATCACCGGCGCGGACATGGGCGACGGACCGGACTTCGAGGCGGCATTGTCCGGTCGTCGCCGCGACCGCCCGGTCGTTCTGCTCGCGCACCAGCCGGTGACGGTGGACAACGCTGTCGAGTTCGGCGTGGACCTCCAGCTGTCCGGGCACACGCATGGCGGTCAGCTGTGGCCGTTCCACTACGTGATCGCGCTTCAGCAAGGCGTGGTCAGCGGTCTTTCCCGGATCGAGGACACCCAGCTCTATGTCACGTCCGGCGCCGGCTTCTGGGGGCCGCCGATGCGGGTCGGCGCGGACCCTGAAGTCGTTGTCATCGAACTCCATCCAGAGCAATGACCCCTTCTGCCGCTCTGCTGCACAGCTTCTGGTTCAGGTTTGACATCACTCCCGACCAGGTGGAGCTAACTACCGCGGCTCGCCTGATAATCGCCGTGGCAGTGGACCCAACCCAGGAGGCCCAAGGTGCGCAAGATCAAGTCGAACTTCTTCATCTCACTGGACGGCGTCGTCGAGTCGCCTGACAAGTGGCACTTCCCGTACTTCGATGACGACATGGGCGCCGCGGTCAGCGGAGGCTTCGCCACGACTGACGCCATCCTGATGGGCCGTGTCCTGTACGACGAGTGGTCCGCCTATTGGCCTGACCACGAGGCCGAACCGTTCGGCGACATCATCAACCCGATGCAGAAGTACGTGGTTTCCAACAGCCTGCAATCGACCGATTGGCGCAACACGGAGATCATCAACGGCGACGTGGCGCAGAAACTGACCGACATCAAGAACCAGGACGGCGGCGACATCAGCATGTCCGGCAGCGCCACCATCGTCCGCTGGCTGCTGCGCGAGGGCCTCCTCGACGAGCTCAACCTGCTCGTGCACCCGATCGCCGTCGGCGCCGGTATGGCTCGGCTGTTCCCGCCGGACGAACCGACCATCCCGCTGGAACTCCTGAATGCCGAGACCTTCAAGTCCGGCGTGCTGAACCTTCGCTACGGGCCGGCTAAGGACTGACCGCGCTGACCGGGCTGCCCGAGTGGACCGGCACAACCGGACCGCCGGTGAGGTGATGCTCAGCTCTCTCCCAGGACTTCGTCGTACCGTGTTGCCATGGCCGCCGCCGAGACGACCCAGACACCGACCCTGGCGCCGATGCCTGACGCGGGGCCCGACCGGTCTCCGGCGGCTACCGTCCTGGGGATCGCGATCGTGGCGAATATCGTGCTCGCGTTCGTGATCGTGTCGATGACCTCGCGCTCGGGGCTGTGGTGGCGGTTCAGCACATTCACCTACGAGGTCAACCTGCTCGCGGCGGCGTACTTCCTCTGGGCGTTGGCGAAGCCGGCTGCTGCCAGGCGGCTGTCCGGTCTACGCGGCGCGGTCGTCCTGTACGTCGTGGTCGCCGGCGTGATCTGGAACGTGTACCTGACCGAGATGAGCATGGGTTACACGCCGCAGAACATCATGTTGCACGTCGTGAGTCCCATCCTGGTCGGCCTCGACTGGCTGTTGATCGGCCGCAGTCAGGAGCACCTGACCTGGTGGCATCCGCTGGCCTGGCTCGCCTACCCACTGGTCTATCTGATCGGCGTCCTGGTCTACCTCAACTCCGAGCGCGGCCGCTTCCTCTACTACTTCCTCGACGTCGACCAGATCGGTCTGGCGGGGTTGGCTCGCAACGTGGTGTTACTCGCGATCGGCTTTGCCGCTCTCGGCTATCTAGTCCTCGGAATCGGCCGGCTCGCCGCAGCCGCCCGGCGGATCCCCGCCTGAGGGTCCCCGCCTGAGGGTCCCCGCCTACTGGCCTGAGGCCGTGAAGGTCCCGCCGCCGGGGATGACATTCGACTGCCTGAACGCCATGTTCACGTCTCCCCGCACGTCCTGCATCTGACCGGGAGTCTGCCCCTGGAGTGCGATCCGCCGGGCCTTGTTCTTGTGGTCCGTCCGCCACGCCAGGAACAGGCCACCGACGAGGGCCACACCCATGATGATCCAGAAAATGGTCATGATCCACTGTCCCACGCATTTCGGCGCCGATGGTTCGCTCGGTACGGACTTTCTCCGGATTAAGTGCGGTGAGCGGCACGCCAGACCCGACATTCTCCGGAGAAAGTCCCGGACGACTACCGTCAACGCGTGAGTTTCGCGCACGATGCACCTGCCCAGCGGCGAGGCTCTGCGCCCGCCCGCGCGCCGCCCAGCCGCCCGCCGGTCAGCCGACACTCCCGGCGAGCACACTTCTGGAGCGAATCCGCGCGGCAGTCATCGGCGACGACCAGGTCGTGCCAGGTCCGTACGGGCCACGCCGCGTGACCTACGCCGACTACACGGCCTCCGGTCGAGCGTTGACCTTCCTCGAGGACTTCATCCGCGACGAGGTCCTCCCGCGATATGCGAACACGCACACCGAGTCCTCCGGCACCGGCCTGCAGACCACGAGACTGCGCGAGGACGCGCGCCGGCTCATCCGGGACTCGGTCGGCGGTACGGACGAGCACGCCGTCCTCTTCACCGGATCCGGCACGACCGGGGCGATCGACCGCCTGATCGGTGTCCTCAATCTCCGCATCCCCGCCGATCTCGACGACCGGCACCAACTGAGCGCGCACATACCTGCCGAGCAGCGGCCGGTCGTGTTCATCGGCCCGTTCGAGCACCACTCCAACGAAGTATCCTGGCGCGAGACGATCGCCGATGTCGTCGTCATCCCGGAGGACGCCGACGGGCACATCGACATCGATCAACTCGAGGTCCAACTCGCCACGTACGAACATCGGCCGTTGAAGATCGGCTCGTTCTCGGCGGCCTCCAACGTCACCGGCATCGTCACCAACACCTGCCGGATTGCCGACGCGCTGCACCGGTTCGGCGCGCTGTCGTTCTGGGACTTCGCGGCCGCCGCGCCCTACGTCGACATCGCGATGAACCCCGACTGCCCCGAGCACCCAGCGGCGCAGAAGGACGCGATCTTCCTCTCCCCGCACAAGTTCATCGGTGGGGTCGGCACTCCGGGGGTGCTGGTCGCGCGTCGGGAACTCTTCACCAACCGCGTGCCGGTCGTACCCGGCGGCGGCACCGTCGCGTACGTGAACCCGAGCGAGCATCGCTACCTCACCGACATCGAGCACCGCGAGGAGGGCGGCACTCCCGCGATCGTCGAGTCGATCCGCGCAGGCCTCGTGTTCCAACTCAAGAGAGCTGTCGGCACGGACATCATCCGCGCGTACGAAGAGCATCACTTGAGCCGTGTCGTCCGGTCATGGATCCAGAATCCGAACATCGAGATCCTCGGAAACCTTGCTGCCGAACGGCTTTCGATCGTGTCCTTCGTCGTACGTCGGCCAGCCGGCCGCTACCTGCACCACAACTTCGTGGTCGCGCTGCTCAACGACCTGTTCGGGATCCAGGCGCGCGGAGGCTGTTCGTGCGCCGGTCCGTACGGGCACCGACTTCTCGGCATCGACATCGAGCGGTCCCGCGAGTTCGAGCGTGAGATCTCCTCCGGCTGTGAGGGGATCAAGCCCGGTTGGGTACGGGTGAACTTCAACTACTTCATCAGCGATGCGGTCCTGGACTACATCGTCGCTGCCGTGCATCTCGTTGCCGACCAAGGGTTTCGGCTGCTACCGGACTACCAGTTCGACCCGGCCACGGGGCTGTGGCGACATCGTGACGGTCCGGCCGAGCCGCCGATGCGATTGCACCAGGTCACCTATGACGCGGACGGTGCCATGCGCTATCCCGATCACCAGGAGCGCGCCGACGAGAGCGTGCTGGCCGGCTATCTGGACGCTGCGCGCAGAGTCTTTACGGAGCGCGAGGGCTGCGAATCAGCCTGTGACGACCCGACCCAACGCGTATCGGCGGACTTCGAAGCGCTGCGCTGGTTCGAGCTGCCGGAGTCCTGCCTGCACTGACTCCCCTGTCACAGAGCCCAAGTTGATCATCGGAATATCGAGGTTTGTTTGGCTGAATTGAGCGATAAAGCTCCAATTTTCCGATGATCAACTTTGGGCCCAGCCGGCCGGCGGGTCACTCAGGCGGCCCGTGCAGCCAGGTGCCATCGAGGATGGTGACCGCGCGACCGGTGAGCAGGACCCGGTCCCCGGCACCGGAGTTGCCCGCCAGCTGTGTCCGGACCAGCCCGCTGCGCGCCGAGGCCTGCAGACCCACGAGGTGGTCGCGCCCGAACTGACCTGACCAGTACGGAGCCAGCGCGGTGTGCGCACTACCGGTGACCGGGTCCTCGGGGATCCCGTCGCCCGGGCAGAAGAACCGCGACACGAAGTCGTAGCCGCCGCCCGGATCCGCAGCGGCGGCGGTTGCGATGACGCCGCGGATGTTGCCCTCTCGGGTCACCGCAATGAGCGCTTCCAGATCGGGCGCCAGTGCCCGTACGGCTGCCTCGTCGCGCAGGACGACGAGCCGGTCGCGCAGGGTGGCGCCCGTCTCGAGCACCGCATGGGGCGCGGCGCCGAGCGCTTCGGCCAGACCGGCCGGGACCGCAACCTCGCGGAGCGGCGCCGCGGGGAAGTCCAGGGTGATCGCGCCGTCGGCGGCGATGTGTGCCGGAAGGACGCCGCTGCGGCTGCTGAACCGTACGGTCCGGGTGGCGGTGGCCTCGGTAGGCCCGGTTGTCCCGGTGGTCCGGGCGGCAGGGGTCTCGGCTTCGCCGCCCGAAGCGGCGTCGGTGCCGATGGCATGGGCGGTGGCCAAGGTCGCGTGGCCGCACAGATCGGCTTCCACGACGGGGGTGAACCAACGCAGCGCCCAATCCGCGGCGTGGTCGTCAGTCAATGGGTGGGCGAACGCGGTCTCAGAGAAGTTCAGCTCCGCAGCGACCTGGCGCATCCATTCCTCGTCCGGCCACCCATCGCCGTCCAGCAGGACCACGCCGGCGGAATTTCCGGCGTACGGCGTATCGGTGAATGCATCGATGATCCGCAGCCGCACCTCACTCATGAGCGCGACCGGGTCGGGACGAGCTGGCGACGTTCGATCATGTCCCAGCGATTTCCGTACAGGTCCTCGAACACGGCGACCGTCCCGTACTCCTCGTGCCGTGGCTCTTCGATGAACCGCACGCCGCCGGCCACATAACGGGCGTGGTCGGCCGCGAAGTCCTCGGTGTGCAGAAACAGGAAGACGCGGCCGCCGGTCTGGTCGCCGATCCGGGCCACCTGGTCCGGCCCGTTGGCTCTGGCGAGGAGCAGCGCCGATCCGGCCTCTGTGGACGGTGCCACCAGGACCCAACGTTTGCCGTCGCCGAGATCAGTGTCTTCGACCAGCTCGAACCCGAGCACTCCGCAGTAGTAGGCGATCGCCTCGTCATAGTCGCGGACGACCAGGGCTAGGGCGGCCAGGTGACGAGACATCCAAGCAGCGTACGAGTCGCTGCGAGATCAGCCGACGAGGACGGCGAGCAACATCGCCAGGCCGAGACCGATCAGCGCGGTGATCCCAAGCGCGGGCCAGAAGGAGATGTCGAACAGAGCGGCCAGACCGATTGCAATGACGATCGCTGCCACCAACGCGACAATGCCGCTGTAAAGGATCTTCGAACGCACCGGATCGCGGCCCCGGTCCGGGTCGGCGCCACTCGCGCTGGAGTCCGCCGAGCGGGGCGACATGCGTCTGGTCGGATGGCGCCTGGTCGGCCGCTCATCCTCACCGTCGCCGTAGGTCACACAATCCAGTATGCCGACATTTCGCCGAAGTTCGGCCGCGCAGTCCACAGTCGCGCCAGGGGGACAGAGCCCGAGGCGGTACCCGGGGATTGGCTCTCGGCCCGTCGGCGGAACACTATGGAGTGAGCAGAGCCGCAATCTCGGCTCCGCGAGGTGGTCCGTGGCTATGGTGCGAACCCGAACGTTCGGTCGGTTGGAGGATCATGAGCGAGGCGATGCAGGCGGCGAAAGCGGGCAATGACGATGCCGTGCAGACGCATTTCGAGAACACGATCGCGCACGACCAGCGGATCGAACCCCGGGACTGGATGCCGGAGAAGTACCGCAAGACCATGATCCGCCAGATCGCTCAACACGCGCACTCCGAGATCATCGGAATGCAGCCCGAGGGCAACTGGATCACGCGCGCTCCCTCGCTACGCCGCAAAGCGATCTTGCTGGCAAAGGTCCAGGACGAGGCCGGGCACGGCATGTACCTCTACTCCGCCGCCGAGACGCTGGGAATCGACCGCGGCGAGATGACCGAGATGCTCATCTCAGGACGACAGAAGTACTCCTCGATCTTCAACTACCCGACCCCGGAATACGCCGACGTCGGTGTGATCGGCTGGCTCGTCGACGGGGCAGCGATCTGTAATCAGGTCCCGCTGTGCCGCAGTTCCTTCGGTCCGTACGCCCGCGCCATGGTGCGAATCTGTAAAGAGGAGTCCTTCCACCAGCGGCAGGGCTACGAGCTTCTGATGACGATGATGCGCGGCACCGATGCGCAGCGCGAGATGGTGCAGGACTCGGTCAACCGCTGGTGGTGGCCGTCCCTGATGATGTTCGGGCCACCCGACGAGGACTCGCCCAACACCGAACAGTCGATGGCTTGGAAGATCAAGCGGCACACCAATGATGAGTTGCGGCAGCGGTTCGTGGACATGTCCGTACCCCAGGCCGAAGCGCTCGGCGTCACGCTGCCGGACGCCGACCTGCGCTGGAACGCGACCAGCGGCCACTACGACTTCGGCGAGGTCGACTGGGAAGACTTCAAGCGGGTTGTCAGCGGCGACGGGCCATGCAACAAGGAACGGATCGAGCACCGGCGCACGGCGCACGAAGGCGGGACGTGGGTACGCGAGGCCGCGATCGCGTACGCCGACAAGCAAGCCGCCCGAAGTCGAACCGCAGCGGCATGACGCGGTACCGACGGTTCAATCCCATGGGACGTTATGCGCATAACGTCCCGTTTCAGGACTCGATTCCGGGACGTTATGCGCATAACGTCCCGTTTTCGGGCGGGAGTGCCCCATGACCGACGCGGCGGAGGGCAGCTTTACCGCCGAAGGCGGGCACGGGGCGGTACCGACCGGCTCGTCCGTCCCTACCGGCGAAGGCGAGACGGCGCCGCGCAACAGCTGGCCGCTCTGGGAAGTGTTCGTACGGGGTAAGCGGGGGCTCAACCACGTACACGTGGGCTCGCTGCACGCCGCCGATGGCGAGATGGCTCTCGGCAACGCGCGCGATGTCTACACCCGACGCAACGAGGGAGTAAGCATCTGGGTGGTCCCCGCGGCGGCGATCACCGCGTCGAGTCCGGACGAGAAGGATGCCTTCTTTGCGCCGAGCGGGGACAAGGTCTATCGACACCCGACCTTCTACGAGATTCCCGACAACGTCCCCCACATGTGATGGCGCGCAATGGAACACACTGATCACAGCACCGAATTCGCCGACGCCTACGGCTCGATCGCGGCTGACAACGACGAGCAGCGCTGGGCATTCGGCTCGAGTTTCGAAGACCCGCTGGCCGGAGTCGATACATCCGTACCGTCCGGTGTGGGCGGTACGGAACTCGCCACGTATTGCCTGATGCTCGGCGACGACGCCCTGGTGCTCTCCCACCGGCTGCAGGAGTGGGTTTCCTGGGCCCCGGAGCTGGAGGACGAGGTCGCGCTGGCCAACATCGCGCTGGACCTGCTCGGGCAGGCTCGGCTGCTCTTGGCCCGGGCCGGCAAGGCCGACGGCTCGGATCGCGACGAGGACGCCTACGCCTACCTCCGCGATGCGCCCGACTTCCGCAACGTCACGCTCGTCGAACTGGACAACGGCGACTTCGCCCAATCCGTGGCCCGGCTGCTGGTCTTCTCGACCTACCGACTTGCGTTGCTGGATCATCTCCGGACATCCCGCGACCCGGTGCTGGCGGCGATCGCGGCAAAAGGCGTCAAAGAGGTGACCTATCACCGTGACTACGCGGCGCGCTGGTTGCTGCGACTCGGTGACGGAACGGAGGAGTCGCATCGGCGAGCGGTCGAGGGTCTCGCCGAGATCTGGCCGTACGTGAACGAGCTCTTCGAACCGCATGACATCGAGGTGCGGCTGGCCGAAGCAGGCATCGGCGTGGACCCGACGACGCTGCGCGCGGAATTCGATTCCGTTGTCGCGGAAGTCCTCGCTGCGGCGACGCTCGACATTCCGGACGAGGCCGCTGGCGCGCCGAACGACGGCCGCGGTCGGGATGGGCAGCACACGGACACGCTGACCGACCTGCTCGCCGAGATGCAGAGCCTGGCCCGGGCACATCCGGAGGCGACCTGGTGACGACCGTCCACGGGGCACTTCCCGACGTACGCAAAGTTGCCGAGACCGTGACCGATCCCGAACTCCCCATGCTCACCCTCGCCGACCTCGGTGTGCTGCGCGATGTCTGGGTCACACCCACCGGAACCGTTGTCGTCTCGATAACCCCCACCTACAGCGGCTGCCCGGCGATGGATGCCATGAAGGTCGACTTGAAGCGGGCACTCCTGAAAGCCGGATACACCGACGTCGAAGTACACACGGTGCTCGAGCCGGCCTGGTCGACGGACTGGATCAGCGATGCCGGCCGGGCCAAGCTCGCAAAGGCGGGGATCTCGCCGCCGCACACGGCACCCGTCCGGCCGACCGGGCCGATCCAGCTGGACCTCGGGGCAACCGTACGGACGATCCGCTGTCCGCAATGCGGATCTGCGCGTACGACCGAGTTGTCCAGGTTCAGCTCGACGCCGTGCAAGTCCCTGTGGCGGTGCCAGTCCTGCCTGGAGCCGTTCGAGCACATCAAGGAAATCTGAGCCCGTGAACCGCGCGCCAAGCCCGCACCGCTACTTGAGTGAAGGACGCCTTGTGCCAATAGGTTCGACTCAGGGCGCCCTTCAGTCGAATCATTCGCCTCAGGGCCGCCCTGAGTCAGCAAGCGGTGGTCGATCTTGAGCGCGCAACCCAGCTCGCCGACGTCAACGCCGACACCCGCCTCGGTCGAGCCGGAAGAAGTGGCGGCACAGAAGACCCGTCCGCGGGCCGAGTTTCGCCCGCTGCGAGTAGCTGACGTCGAGCGGCTCACCGACGATGCGGTCGCGGTGACCTTCGAGGTGCCGCCGGAGCTGGCCGAGGCCTATGACTTCTTGCCCGGCCAGTCGCTGACCTTGCGCCGGATGATCGACGGCCGCGAGGAGCGCCGCTCGTACTCGATCTGCGCCCCGGCCGGCTCGGCACCCCGAGTGGGGGTACGCGAGGTTCCGGACGGCTTGTTCTCAACGTGGCTCAGCCGCGAGGTGCGCGCCGGCGACGAGATCGACGTGCTCCCGCCGACCGGGCGCTTCACCCCGGACCTCGACGCTGCCGGGCACCACGTCTTCATCGCCGCCGGCTCGGGCATCACGCCGGTGCTCTCGATCGCCGCCACCGTTCTCACGAACCCGGACAACCAGGTGACGCTGCTGTACGGCAACCGCCGTACCGACACGGTGATGTTCGCTGAGGACCTCGCCGACTTGAAGGACGAATACAACACCCAACTCGACCTCGTGCACGTCCTCTCCCGGGAACCCCGAGAAGCCGAACTCTTCACCGGTCGACTGGACGGGGCGAAACTCCGAGAGTTGTTGCCCGCCTTGATCGACGTCTCCTCCGTGGATCATTGGTGGCTGTGCGGGCCGTTCGGGATGGTCACCGATGCCCAGGCCGTGCTCGAGGAATTCGGTGTCGAGCGTGCCCGGGTGCACCAAGAGCTCTTCTACGTCGATGACATCCCGCCGCCGCCCGTACTGCATGAAGAAGCCGGCATCGAGGGCCCGTCCTCCGAGGTTCTGGTCATCCTCGACGGCCGTACGACACCGGTCACCATCGCGCGGGACATGTCCATTCTGGATGGTGCGCAACGAGTACGTCCGGATCTGCCGTTCGCCTGCAAGGGCGGGGTCTGCGGCACCTGCCGGGCAAAGGTCGTCTCCGGCGAGGTCGATCTGCGCCGCAACTACGCGCTCGACCAGTCCGAACTGGACGCGGGCTTCGTCCTGACCTGCCAATCGCTGCCGGTCTCGGACGCCGTCACCATCGACTACGACGCCTGAGCCATCAGGTCGGCCCGGCGCAGCGGTCACCGCATTGCATCCTCATTGCACCAATCACCGGTGACGCACTACCGGCGACGGGCGCAATCCGGGTGCAATGCGAAGCAGCGCACTGGCCGCGCTGGCCCACCCCGGCCCGGTCTGTAGCTTTGCGGTGATGGCGGGCGACCCGGAGATCGTCTACCTGGTCCCGCATACCCATTGGGACCGCGAATGGTACGAACCGTTCCAGCGCTTCCGGATGCGCCTGGTGGCACTGCTAGACGACGTGTTGACCCGTGCCGAGGCCGATCCCGAGTTTCGCTTCACTCTCGACGGGCAGACCGCCGCCATCAACGATCACCTCGAAGTGCGACCCGAGGACACCGAGCGGGTAAGGGCGTTGGTGCACTCCGGCCAACTGGCACTCGGCCCCTGGCAGATCCTGCTCGACGAGTTCCTCTGCTCCGGCGAAACCATCGTCCGCAACCTGGAGAACGGTTGGCGTGAGGCGACAACGCTCGGCGCATCGATGGACGTCGGGTACCTACCCGACATGTTCGGTCATTGCGCCCAGATGCCGCAATTCCTGCGGCTCGCCGGTCTGTCTCATGCGTGCGTGTGGCGTGGTGTTCCGTCCATTGTGGACTTCCACAGCTTCCGCTGGGCAGCGCCGGACGGTTCGTACGTACGGTGTGAGTACCTGCCCGGCGGGTACGGAAATGCCGCCTACCTGCTCTCCGATGCCGCCGCGCTCGATCGGCGGGCCGCCGAATTCGCCAGCCGGATGCGGCCGTGGTTCGGCGCGGATCCGATGCTGGCGATGTACGGCACGGACCACGCCGCCCCGCTCCCCACGTTGATGTCGACGGTGCGATCCCTGCGCGACGGACGCGGCCCGATCCGGCTGCAGGTGTGCACGCTCGGGGACTACATCGGGCGCCTCGACCCGGACGACGACTCGCTGCGCCTCTGTGCGGGAGAACTCCGGAGTCACGCTCGAGCCAACATCCTCCCCGGCGTGCTGTCCGTACGGGGATACCTCAAGAAAGACATGGCTCGGGCAGAGCGCATGGTCACGCGATACGCCGAACCGTGGGCCGCACTGTGGGGTGCGACCTGGCCCGGCCATTTCCTGGACATGGCCTGGGAGCGCCTGATCGCCTCCAGCGGCCATGACTCCGTAACCGGTTGCGGCGTAGACGAGACCGCGATCCAGGTCGCGGCCCGGATCGCGGAGGCGGACCATCTGGGTCAAGCCGTACGGGACGGTGTCGTGACCACGCTGGCCAGCGACGTCCCGTGTGATGCGGCTTTGATCATCAATCCGTCTCCGGAGCGCCGAAGTGGCCTGGTGCCGTTGACCCTCGTCGTCGGCGAGGACGCCACCGACGTGGTGCTGGAGCTGGCCGACGGCAGCCGTCTTGTGACGCAGGAGATCGGCCGGTCACCGAGACTTCTGCTCGAGGCCGAGTTTCCAGCGGAGGCGTTGCGTGAGGCGCTCATCCGGCGCAGCTTCGGGCAGGAGTTGTTCAACAGCCGCATCCAAGCCTGGACGCAGGAGGAACGAACCGTCACGTTTCATGTCGGCCGCATCGGCGATCCGACGTTCGACATCGACGCGGCTGCCGACGAGATCGACCGCTTGGCGCGGAAGGCGGGTGGTCTGTGGACACTGCGGGTCCTGGCCGAGCCGCTCCGGACGGTGGTGGTCGATGTGCCGACGCCGGCGTTGGGCTGGACCACCGCGCGAGTGGCCGATGGCGACTCCGCTGGCGCTGACCCCGCTGGCCCCGCTGAACGCGCCAGCGTCGCGCCGGTCGCTGCCACTGAGTCCACATTGGACAACGGGCTTGTATCCGTATCCGTGCGGGCCGATGGCTGCCTCCGAGTCACAGCCGCCGACGGCACGGTGCTGGACGGCGTAGGACGGATCGTCGACGGTGGCGATGTCGGGGACACCTACAACTACGGTCCGCCCGCGCAGGACCTCCTGGTCGAATCGCCTGATGAGGTGAGTGTGGGCACGGCCGAGACCGGGCCGCTTCTCGCCGCGCTCGTCGTCGACCGTGTGTTCAGCTGGCCCGCCGGCCTGACCCCGGACCGAGGCGCGCGCAGTCCTGAGGTCCGGCCGACAACTGTCACGATGCGGGTGGAGCTTCGTACCGGCGAACCATTCGTACGGTTGTCCGTCGGCTTCGTCAATCCGAGCACCGACCATCGAACCCGGCTGCACGTCGGGCTAGCCGTGCCAGCGACGTCGTCGTACGCCGAGGGTCAGTTCGCCGTCACGGAGCGGGGGCTCACGAATGAGGGCGGCTGGGGCGAGGAGCCGATCCCGACATACCCGGCAAGTGGCTTCGTCGATGCCGGGGGTGCCGCAGTTCTGCTCGATCATGCCTCCGAGTACGAACTCGTCGACGGTGGCCGTGCACTCGCGATGACCCTCGTCCGTGCCGTGGGCCAGCTCAGCCGCAGCATTCACCCGTACCGCGAGGAGCCGGCCGGGCCGGAGATCCCCACGCCGGACGCACAGAGCTTGGGCGCTACGACGACACACGTCGCGGTCATGCCGCACACCGGGACATGGTCGGAGGCGGGGGTGTTGGCGGCGGCGGAGCGGTTCCTGTACGAGCTGCATGCCGTTCCGGGGAGCGCTGCCCCAGGTCTGCCGCTCACCGCGGCCGAGGGCTTGAGGCTCACCGGGGAGGGAGTGATGCTGTGCAGCCTTCGCCGCCGGGAGGACTGGCTGGAGCTGCGCATCGTGGCTGAGCATCCGGCACCGACGGTTGCCGTGGTCGGCGGCGTACGGGCGGCTCGTCGCACGGACCTGTTCGGGCGCGCTGGTGCGGACCTGCCGCTGACCGACGACCGATTGGAGCTTGCGATGCGACCCTGGGAGATCGCGACGGTGCAACTTCGCTTGCGCTCGGAGACCGGACAGGACGCGTGAGGCAGTCCGGCGTTCTGCGACGATCCGGCAGGAAACCGTGTGGAGGGGGCCCGATATCCCGTACATCAGACACTCGTTCGGCGAAACTCACCCGGCGATTGCTCGCGTGCGGAGTCGTGGCCGGACCAGTGTTCGTAACCACGTTCCTAATGGACGGAGCGACTCGGCCCGACTACGACCCGCTGCGACATCCGGTGAGCTCCCTGGCGCTGGGACCGCGGCGAGCGGTTCAGGTCACGAACTTCACCGTGACCGGAGCGCTATATCTCGCGTACGCGGCAGGCTTGGTGCGATCGGCGGCACGTCCTGGACGTCCGGAAGGCTGCCCCGATCCTGATCGGCGCGGCGGCCGTCGGCTTGATCGGTGCGGCAGCTTTCCGGACCGACCCCGTCAGCGGGTACCCACCGGGCACGCCTGACCTCCTGACCGACACCACGAGAACTGGCTTCTTGCACGACCTGATGTCGGTGCCCACGTTCCTCGGCTTGCCGGCTGCGGCGTTGGTCACCGCGCGACGCTTTCACCACAAGGGCGAGCACGGTTGGGCTCGGTACTCGGCCGGCTCCGGCTTGCTCATGCTGCCGGCATTCGGTCTTGCCAGCGCGGGCTTTGCCCAGGCTAAGTCGCTGGTCAGCTTCGGCGGCCTGTTCCAGCGAGTCGCGGTCATCAGTGGGTTCGGGTGGCTGACGGCGCTCGCGGTCCGAGCGCTGCGGAGGAGCTGACGAGGCGCGGCCCACGCGGGCCTATCTGAAACCGCGTTGCCCATGAGACCGTGACAGTCCGTAGGTCACGAGGAGCAATCAATGCGTCGTGTTCTGACCATCGTCCTGGCCGTGCTGGCTGTTGCCTTCTTGCCGGTCGTCCCTGCCCATGCGGCGACCGTCCACCAGCCGATCCTGTTCGTACACGGCTGGAACAGCAGCGGCGCGACCTGGAACGAGATGCTCGCGTCGTTCCGGGCGATTGGCTATGTCGATGCCGAGCTGTTCGCGATCAGCTACAACACGGCCCAGAGCAACGTCACAACGGCTCAGGAGCTCAAGACCAAGGTCGATCAGATCCAGGCGCAAACCGGATGGGCGACCATCGACATCGTGAGCCACTCGATGGGCTCCATGTCATCGCGCTATTACCTGAAGAACCTCGGCGGCCAGAACGAAGTGGATGCCTGGGTCTCCTTGGCCGGCGCCAACCATGGGACGTCGACGGCCAGGTTCTGTCCGCAGACCAGCTGCAAGGAGATGCGGCCCAAGTCGGCGTTCTTGGCTGAGCTGAACTCCGGGGACGAGACGCCCGGGGCGGTGCGCTACCGGACCTGGTGGTCAGCCTGTGACACGACCATCAATCCGGATTCCAGCGTTCGGCTGGTCGGCGCGACCAACACCAAGACCGCCTGCATCGGACACAGCGACATGCTGACGGATGACACCGTCTTCAGTCAGGTGGAAGTCTTCATCGGCTAGGCGGCGGTCGCGTTGCGGATGAGCACGGCGACCTCGGCACGGCCCGGACCGGGCGAGTACGGCGGCCGCCATCCCGTACGCAACACGACTCGCGCACGTTCCTCGACCGCCGCCAGGATCGACGGCGTGGCCAGCATCCCCATGAACGGTCCGGCGGCCGACATGATGCTCGGGTCAACCTCGGCAGCCGCGCAGATGACGTCGGAGGGGATCCGTCCCTCGACATCGAGGTCCTCACCGGCAAAGCGCCGCAACAGCGCCGCGTCCCAATGGACGTGATCCTCGTACCAAGGCCAGATGTTGTCCGCACACCAAGCGTCGAAGCGCTCTGCCACGTCGGCGGGGTTTGCGCTGTCGTCAGCGAGCAGATCCAGCAGCGTGTTGGCCTGGCTCAGACCCAGCGAAACACCCCGTCCGGCTGACGGATTCGTGGTCGAGACGGTGTCACCGACGAAGAACAAGCCGCTCAACGGCGCACGACCACTCTCGTCCAGCTGCCCTCGGTAGGTGTTGGTCAGACCACCACCCGGGAGGACGTCTGTGATCGGCTCGAACCGCGTCGGGTCAGTCCACGTCGCCAGCAACGGCACGGCTCGCGCGGTGGCGTCGAAGCACTCGTTGTGTCGGAGGAGCGCAAGGTCGTCGTCGCTCGTTGGGCGCACAATCAGTACCGACAGGGTTCGATCGTCCTGAGGAAACATCATTGTCAGATAGCCCGGGTGCATGGCTCCCAGCGGCGGAGATCCGTGCGGCGGCTCGACACCCTCCCGAGCGCGGTACATCCGGGAGACGTACGAGAACCCGCAGGCACCGCCCTCCCCGGGCGCCCTGACGTGGTCGGCGAACCGAGCCGCCCGGCCGGTCGCGGAAATGACGATGTCTGCTTCTGCTTGCTGGCCGTCGACGACGGCCCCTGTGACGCGGCCTCTTTCGGCGATGAGGCGGTCGGCGTGACCGGTGCTCAGCGTCAGCCTCGGCTCTTGGGCCGCGATGTTCCACAGGACGTGTTCGAATGTCGAGCGGCGGCACGCGAGTCCGGTCATCTCCTCTGGCATGCCGTCGAATCCCGCCGGTAGCCCGCCCCCGCCGCCACCAACGCATCCCAGATGTCCGGGGTCTTCTCGAGCAGGACCCGCCGCACGATCTGCCTGAAGAAGTGCGGATGGTGGAACTGCATCACGCCGCGCCGCTGCCACCCGCCGCTGGGCGGCGGCCCGCCATCGCGATCGACCAGTACGACGTCGTAGCCGCGGCGCGCCAGTGTGATGCCGCAGAACATGCCGACCGGACCCGCGCCCACAACGATGACCCGCATGTCATCCTCTCCTGGCCGCCAACGAGGGCCAACGTATCCGATCCTGGTCAGTTGGGACCGGCTTGCGGTCAGTCAGGGCCGCCTGCATGGGGCTGTGCTTGCTGGACTTGGCCTGACCTGGGCACTTGCGCTCCGACGAATTTCTGTTCTACAAGAAGTGCACCGGTTTCCGGTCCATGACTAGGTGCGGAGGGAACATGCCGACGTGGTCGAAGATCTCGCACATCTCGCTGTCGACGCGAGACAAGGACGTCACAAGCCAGTGGTTGGAGCGGGTGCTCGGATTCGCGTCGTTCGAGGAGGTGCACGGGGAAGGCTGGAGCGGCGTGATGCTGATTCATGCGCCGTCGGCCACCGTGATGGAGTGCCAGCAGCACGATGCGAATCAGGGCGAAGTGTTCGATCCGACGCGAACCGGTCTGGACCACATCGGCTTCCTCGTCACATCCCGCGAAGCCCTGGACGAGTGGCAGGCCCACTTCGAACAGCTGGGAATCGACTACACACCCGTCGCGGAGCGCGATTACGGCTCAGTGCTCACGTTCCGGGATCCGGACCAGCGCCAGTTCGAGATGTTCTTCCGACCGGACCATCCGTAGCTCGGGCGAACGGCATCTGGCGGTTTCTGCAGAAACCGCCAAAGTCTTGCGGACGGCTCGGCGGGCAAGGCCGGCGAACCAATCCCGCGGTTTGGCCAAAACGCCAGATACTCGGCCAACAAGACCGCCGTGGCCAATCTGGCGGTTTGCTGGCAAACCGCCAGGTACCCCACAGGGAACGGTGGCGAGTTACCCGCACAGGGCTAGACCGGTTACCCGCACAGGGCTAGACCGGTTACCCGCAGAGGGCTAGAACCGCAGTTTCGTGATCCTCGAGCCAGTTCGGGCCGGGTTCCGCCGGCGCGGGGAAGGACGCCCGCGGGCCGCGGACCACCCGGCGTCGGCCGGAGGCGTCGGCCAGGATCGTCCCGTCAGCGTCGAGGGCCAGCAGTTCGTCGCCGAGTCGGAGCAGGACCGGCCCGTTTCGGTCCGCGCTGATCGAGGTACGGCCAGTGGCCAGTCCCGCAAGGACGGCTTCGCCCAGGGACGAAGAGGCGCTGCCCGCACCTGCTTGACGGCCCACACCGCCGCTCGCCCGTCCGCCCCTCGCCACACCGCCCCTCGCCACACCGCTGCTCGCCACACCGCCGCTCGACACGGCCCCGGCGGCGACTTCCGACAGCACCCAGGTCACCGGCTGGCCGAGGGGCGGCCCTGGTCCGGGCGGTGGAAGTCGGACCCGCCGACCGGGATCGTCGCCGGATCCCACGCCAACCACCACGCCATCGGCCCACCCCAGCGCCGGTCCAGCCAGGTCCAGTGCCAGATCTCAGTCAGCGGCGGAGGGGTGCTCAGTGGGTGCCGCCATGCGCAATCCGTCATCAGTGGGTGGTTGATCGAGAGCAGCCCTCCGCGGCCGGCCACCTCCCGTACCCAATTTGCGGCCGGCTGCCGAAAGTCGATCCAACCGATGTCACCGAAGGCGTTCGCGTGGCCGCGATGGGTCGTGACCTCCTGTCCCGGAATCAGGGTCAGGCCAGCGCGGGCGCCAGCCGCCGCGAGCAGCGGGTGATGGCTGATCGTGTTGTGGTCGGTGACCGCGAGGAAGTCCAGTCCGGCACCGACCCCCAACGCAGCAAGTTCGTCAATCGTGCGATCGCCGTCGGAATGCACCGTGTGCGCGTGCAGATCGCCGGCCAGCCACGCGAACCCGGCTTCGGCGGGGAGCTGCCGTCGCGGCGGGCGTTCGGGGAACGGCGGCGCACCCTCTCGTACGGGCCCGAACTCGGTCTCGGCGTCGACGTTGCCCAACGTCACCACGACGCGCCAAGGCACGCCGGTCGGCGGAATTCGATGCAACCCCATGATGACCGACCATTCGCCCGGCTCGAGCTCGCCAGCCAGATAACCCGGCGTGGCCATCGAAGGCGTGATCACGTACCGGCTCCGCGCGCCCCCCGACCAGCCCCGGAAGCCGGCCGGCCCGAAACAGCCGAGGTCCAGCACCCCAGTCGACCGGTCGTACTCGAGTTCGACGGTCAGACCCGCGCACCCAGGCGGAACGTCAACGGGCAGGTACGCGTACGGCGATGCTGCCCGATCCTCCGGCGTGAACAACCCGGTGCGCACCGTCGGCCCCTGACTCACCCGGCAACCTCGAAGTTGATCATCGGCAGATGGGGGATTTCTGCGCAAACAATTGGCGATTTGCCGATGATCAACTCGGCTCCCGCTCGGTCGGTCAGGCGGTCGGGTCAGATCTCGGCCGCAGCCGGCGTAGGTCATCAGGTGCATCGCCGCCAGTGCGCGCCATGGCTGCCATCGTGTCGCGATCTCCTCTGCAGGACCCGAGAGTCCGAGGGTACGGAGCGCCGCGCGTAACGACTGATCGGACTCGGGAAACGCATCGCGATGGCCGAGCCGCAACGCAACGTGCTGGGCCGCGCTCTGCGCGACTCCGACGATGCCGGTCAGCGCGGCAACGACCTCGCCGAGGCTGACGTGGCCGTCGAGCACGAGATCGCCAGCCGCAACGGCGCGAGCCAGCGCCCGGATCGGCTCCGCGACGGCTCGCGACAGGCCGATCGACTCGAGGTCGGCGGCCTGGAGCACTTCGGCGGATGGGAACAAGTGCGTCAACCCGTGATCGAGTCCAGGGACCGGTTGGCCGAGGTGTTCCACCAGCCCGCCCATCACTGTGCGGGTCGAGGCTGCACTCGGTGGATCGTTGGGGTCCGCCTCTTGGGCCGCGATGGCCTGGATCGCGACCTCCAGCGGCCCCCAAGCACCGGGCACCCGGAGCCCGGGCGCGACGCCGACCAGCGGGCCGATCACTGGGTCAGCGGAGAGAGCCTGCACGGCTGGACCTACGTCGGTGTCGATCCCGACCATCCGGGCCACCCGCTCAACGACGTGGATGAGCCCCTCCCAGTACGGCAGGTGTAGGCGGATGAGCAGATGATCCGGACCACCGGCAGACACCTCGACCAAGCCCGCCGCTGCGTCCAAACTGATCGTGCGCCGGTAGACCGCGCCTTCGACGGACTCGACGCCTGGGACTGCCCGGCTGGCCAGGAATGCGGACGTCGCATCCCAGTCGAACGGCGGTTGGAACGGCAGGCGCATCGTCAGGCCGCCGTCGGCGACGAGCCGGTCGGTCTTGCGCCGGCGGTTGCGCAACTCACGTGGGGAGCCCCGGAAGACATCGCGCATCGTGCGGTTGAACTGGCGCAGGCTGCCGAACCCGGACGCGAAAGCGATATCGGCCACCGAGAGTTCGGAGTCGTCGAGGAGGCGGCGCGCGAAGTGGGCTCGACGGGACTGCGCGAGTTGGTCCGGAGTCACGCCGAGATGTTCGGTGAACAGTCGCCGCAAGTGCCGGGCGGAAAAGCCCAGCCGCGCCGCGAGATCCGCCTCCGTTCCGTCATCCAGCTCGCCCGCGATGATCAGCTGCACCGCGCGGCAGACGAACTCCGGAGCGTCGTACGCGATCGGTCCGGCCACTCGGTACGGGCGGCAGCGCAGGCATGCCCGGAAGCCCGCAGCCTCGGCGGCGGCCGGCAGTTCGAAGGTACGGACGTTCTCCGCGCGCGGCTTGGCACCGCACCCCGGCCGGCAGTAGATGCCGGTCGTGACCACAGCCGAGTACGTCGTCATCGGTCATGTCTAACCCATCAGAGCCGGTCGAACTGGCCGGATTCGGACATGCCTGTCTGGGTCACCCGGAACCCAGCCGACCCATGCGTGGCGGTTTCTGCAGAAACCGCCAATGCGCCGTGGGGCGGTCGGGGCGTGCCGGCGACGAGCTGTCCGGATTTGGCCAGACAGCGCCCCGACCGGCCGATGATCCTTTGCCTCACATCTAGCAGCACGCCCCTACCGATCCAGGAGGATTCCCCATGCTCAGCAAGATATTTCCGATTCCACTCAAGCCGGGCAAGCAGGCTGAGGCGGAGGCCGTCGTCGCGGAGTTTGCGCCGAAGGGCCCCGACAAGGAGCCGGGAACATTGTCGTTTCGCGTCTACCGAGACCCCAACAAGCCCGACTACCTGCTCTTCGTGGAGCACTTCGCCGATCAGGCGGCCTATGCCGCACACACCGGCTCGCCCGCGTACAAAGAACTCGTCGCCGGGCGCTTCGCTGAACTGATCGAGGACTTCGTGGAGATCGATCACGAACTGCTCGTCAGCGTCTGACCCTTCCGCAAGACTCAGCGTGTCCCGGAGCCGTACCCAACGTCGGTCGCGGCTCCGGGGACCGCAGTATGACCCCGCCCACGATTCACCTACCGAAAGCAGCAGCGAATGCCCAGCCAGCACGACAAAGCCGTCCTGTTCGGTTCCCTGCACACGCCCGGCACGCCGCTTGTCCTCGCCAACGCTTGGGACGTGGCAAGCGCACGGATCAGCGAGGCGGGGGGCCTCGCAGCGGTGGCGACGACCAGCGCCGGCCTGGCGTGGAGCCTGGGCTTCCCCGACGGCGACGAACTCGACCGGACGCTCGCGATGGAGGCGACCGCGAGAATCGTTGCTGCCGTTGACGTGCCGGTCACAGCCGACATCGAGAGCGGTTACGCGGCGGACGCGGCCGGGGTCGGCGACACCATCCGGGCCGTACTCGCCGCCGGTGCCGTGGGTATCAACCTCGAGGACGGGATGTACGCCGGCGACGCGCCGCTGCGCGACAAAGCCGAACAGGTCGAGCGGATCGCCGCAGCCCGCCAAGCCGCCGACGATGCGCAGATCCCGCTGTTCATCAACGCGCGCACCGATCCCTATCTGCGGGGGGTCGGCGATCCGGCCGCACGACTCGCGGAGACGCTCGACCGGGCCGGCGCATATCTGGCCGCCGGCGCCAACGGGATCTTCGTTCCGGGGACCACGGACCTGGATGTCCTCGCTCAGCTGACCGCCGGCATCGACGGGCCGGTCAACGTGCTGGTTGGTTACGGGTCGCCGACGGTGTCCGAGCTGGCCCGCGCCGGCGTCGCGCGGGTGAGCCTGGGGTCTTCGATCGCGGTCGCCGCGTACGGGCTGGCGCACAGCGCGATTCGCGAGGCGCTGGTGTCAGGCAGCTATTCACTGCTCGACGGGTCACTGAGCTACGGCGAACTGAACGCTCTGTTCGCCAAACACTGAGCGCAGGACCCCCAACGTCTGGGACGTTATGCGCATAACGTCCCGCTGCAGTGCCAGTTTCCGGGACGTTATGCGCATAACGTCCCGTGCTGGGCGCCAGATCCGGCGGTTGTGGGCATCACCGCGAAAGGGGTTCAGGCAGCTGCGACTGGGACGTCGGACCCGACGAGTTCGCCGTCACCCGCGCTGTAGATCAGGACCCGCCCGGGCGTCGTCGTCACCCAGCCCTTGTCGCCCAGCTCCGGCTCCTCCCCCTCCGGCACGGTGACCGCGACAGAGAGTCCCTCGGCTTCCAGGGTGACCAGCGCCGCCGTACCCAGGTTCTCCACGACCGTCACCTCGCCAGACAGAGACCCGGGTACGGTCGTCGCCGAGAACTTCAGGTATTCCGGCCGAGCCCCGACAATCACGTCCTGACCGTCACTGACCGCGGCGCGGACATCTTCGGGCAAGGGCAGTTGCTGCCCCGCGATCCGCACCACATCGCCGGCGACAACGCCAGGCAGCAGGTTCATCGGCGTCGACCCGATGAAGTTGGCCACGAACGTGTTCACCGGCCGCTGGAACACCTCCTTCGGCGTACCCACCTGGCGGATCCGCCCCTTGTCCATCACCGCTATCCGGTCGGCCATCGCCAGCGCCTCGGCTTGGTCATGTGTCACGAAAACCGTCGTGACACCGAGCTCCTTTTGCAACTTCTTGAGGAACGACCGCGCCTCCAGCCGCAACCGAGCGTCCAAATTGGACAGTGGCTCATCGAAGAGGAACACCCGGGGATGACACGCCACCGCCCGCGCCAACGCCACCCGCTGCTGCTGCCCGCCAGACAACTCAGCTGGGCGGCGCTCCATCAACCCGCCAAGGCTCAGCTCTTCGCCGGCCTCGGACGCGGCCTTGCGTCGTTCTTCCTTCGGCTTTCCCTTGACCCGCAACGGATAGGCGATGTTGTCCACGACCGTCATGTGCGGGAACAGCGCGTAGTCCTGAAAAACCATTGCCAGGTCCCGCTTACCTGGCGGCAGCCGGGTGACGTCCTCGTCCGCCGATTCGGACCTGACCCTCGGTCGCCGCTTCCAAGCCGGCGATCGTACGCAGCAACGTCGTCTTCCCACAGCCGGACGGACCGAGCAGCGCGAAGAACTCTCCGTCCGGCGATCTCCAAGTCCAAGGAGTCCACCGCTCGCACGTCGCCGGGATACACCTTCGACAAGCCGACCAGTTCGATCTCGGCCATCAGCTCTTGATCCCTCCGTGGAAGCGGAACCCGTACTTGCGGTTGACGAACAGGTACATCACCACCACCGGGATGGAATACAGCAGCGAGAACGTCGAGATCAGCGCCAGGTTCGGCGCCCCGCCCTCGGTGTAGAACGTGCGCATCAGGACCGCTGCCGGCTGTTTGTACGTGTCCCGCAGCAGGATGAACGGTACGAGGAAGTTGCCCCATACGTTGACGACGGTCCAGACCGCGATGGTGGCGAGGCCGGGCCGGATCACCGGTACGACGATGTGCCGCAGGATCTGGAACGACGAGGCGCCGAACACCCGCGCCGACTCCTCGTACGACTTCGGGATCGTGTCGACGAAGTCCTTGAGGATGAAGATCGCCGCGGGCAGCAGTCCCCCGGACAGCACAAGGATCACGCCGATCTGGGAGTCGATCAGCCCGAGCTGGAACATCATCAGGAAGATCGGCACCATCGCCGCAGTACCGGTGACAATCGAGGACAGCAGGAGCAGCGCGTACAGCAGCATGTCCCGGCCGGGAATCCGTACGCGCGATAGCGAGTACGAAGCGAGCGCCGCGAAGATGACGACCAGCACGGCGGTCCCGACTGCGAGCAGGGACGAATTGACCAGCGAGCGAAGGGCGTACTTGTTCTCCAGCAGGTCCCGGAAGTTGTTCAGGGTCAGGTCGGGCACCGATATCGAGAGGCCAGGGGTGTCATCGAACGGCGTCGACACCAGCCACAGCATGGGCAGCGCGAAGAACGCAGTGGCCAGCGCGATCACCGTGTAGAAGCCGATCCGTCCGACCACCTGTCGGCCGTCATGATCGGTGGCGGTGAAGCCGCCCGAGCCGTACTTGGTTGCGTCGCAGCCGGACTCGCGGGTCCGGTGCCTATCGCGCCGTGACTCGACGTACCCGCCGTCATCGACGCTCTCGCAGCAGACGCAGGTAGAAGATCGCGATGATCAGGTTGATCACGAGCATGATCAGGGACACCGCGGCGCCGTAACCCATCTCGCCGCCGGTGATCGCGGTGTTGTAGATGTAGACCGGCAGCGTCTCGGTACGGCCGTTCGGGCCGCCCGCCGTGATCAGGAACGGCGTGAAGTCGTTGAAGGTCCACAAGCTGATCAGCAGCGTGTTGGTCAGGACGTGCCCACGTACGTGCGGAAAGACCACGTCCCGCAGCGTCTGCCAGCGACTGGCCCCGACCAGCGTCGCCGTCTCCAATTGCGACGGGGGTACGGACGCCAGCGCCGCGGAATAGAGCAGCATCGAGAACGCCGTACCCCGCCAGATGTTGAAGACGATGATCGAGACCATCGGGTACTCGATCAGCCAGGCCAGCCCCGGCGTACCGAGCAACGCATTCAGCGTCCCGGAGTCCCTGTCCAGCATGGCGATCCACAGGAACGCGACGATCGAGCTCGGCAGGATCCAGGCGAGTAGCACCAGAGACTGGACCAGGCCCTTCACCCAGCCGCGAGCCTCCTGCAGCCGCCACGCCAAACCGAAGCCCAGAGCGTTCTGCCCGATCACCGCTGAGAACAGGACGAAGACAAGGGTCAGGTACAGCGAGTTCAGGAAGTTCGCGTCGCCGAGAGCAGAGGCGTAGTTGTCGAGCCCGACGAATTCCGGCACCCGAGCCTGGATGCCGGTCAGCCGGTAGTTGGTGACCCCGATGTAGAGGGTCCACAAGGCCGGGAAGACCAGGAAGATCGCGACGAGCACCATCGCCGGCGCGACGAAAGCCGAGGCGCGCCACTTCCCGAGCCCCACGACATCGGCATCACCCCCGGCGGCCGGGTCCCGACTTCCGCCCTTCAGGTCGGCCGGGTCCCCTCCGCCGGGAGTGGTTGCGTCAGTCGCTGGCGATGTCGTCTGCGCCACCGAGTACCTGTTCGAGCGCGGCCTGATAATTCGCGGCTGCGTCCTCCGGACTGGTACCGGTGACGACGTCGAGGGTCGCCTGCTGCAGCGCCAGGGAGACCTCCGGGTACACAGCCAGACCGGGCCGGTACGCAGACAGCGGCACGACCTCCTCAGCGATGAAGGTCAGCAGCGGATCGTTGGACAGGATCTCCTGGTTGACGTCCTCGCGCTGGGTGAGCCGCGCGCCGTCCCCAACGAGCTCCTTCGTAGCCTCGGCGGAATTCATGAAGGCCAGGAGTTCCCAGGCTTGCTGCGGGAACTCGGTGGCCGGGTTGAGGACCCGCCCGCCGCCACCTGACATGCTCACGAAGTCCTGGCCGTTGATCCCGCTGCCCGGCTCCATCGACGGAACCAGCGCGTACCCAACTGCGTCATCCCGGTTGGCCATCGGCGCAACTCCGGCGGTCGGCTCGATGACCGAGCGCCAGAAGTAGTCGCCCTCGAGCAGGATGCCGATCTGGCCGGCCGCGAACTCCGCGAAGGACTTGTCCCGGCCCTGGGCCTCCTGCTGCAAGGTCGGGTCGCCCAGCCCGGAGGAGTAGATCTCGCTGTAGAAGTCCAGCACGTCGCGGATGTTCTGGGTGTCGCCCTGCCAGAGTTCGTCGTCGCCGTAGATCTCCGCGCCGGTGCCGACGAGCATCGGCAGCGCGCCCTGCATCGTGGTCGCCTCGCCCATCGCCGTACCGGCATTGAGCTGGATCGGCGTGACGCCGGGAAGTGCCTGGAGCGCGCGGCCGGCTTCGAGGATCTCTTCCCAGCTGGTCGGCTGCCAGTCCTCGGGCAGCCCAGCCTGGGCGAAGAGGTCCTTGTTGAAGTAGAGGACCCGTCCATCGGAGCCGGCTGGAACGCCGTACCGCTCGTCGTTATACGACATGTTGGCCTGGACTGCCTCGTTGATCTCTGGCCAGCCGTCCCACTCGTCGACGAGGTCACCGCCGACGACGTCGGTCAGCGGCTGGATGTATCCGGCCTCGGCGAACTCGCCGACCCAGATACCGTCGATGGAGACGATGTCTGCGCCGCTGCCCGTACGCAGGTCCAGCGCGATCCGACTCTTGTACTCCTCGTCGTCCACTCCGGAGGACTGGAATTCGATGGTGACCTCAACACCGTCCTCGGCCTGCTGGTCGATGAAGGTCGGGATCACGTAGTTTTCGATCCAGTCGGCCTCTTCGGCGTTCTTGCCGCCGGAAACCGCATTCGCCGCGATGGTGAGGGAGACCTCGGTCGCGTCTGCGTTGCGTGCTGTGTCGGCATTTTCCTCGGGGTCCGAGCCCAGACATGCCGTTGTCGTGAGGGCCAGAACGGCGCCGAGAGCGGTTACGCGGACTGAGCGGTGCATGTGGCCTCCCAGGTCAACCGGCTGTTACAGCGGTGTAATAGCCCCCACGGATCTTGCCCAAACCCTGCGACTTCGACAACGACGGAGCGATCCCAGTCGGCGAGCGGGGGCTGACGGCGGTCGAGCGGGCCGCGCCGCGCGGGGAGGCTGCCCGAGGTAGGACGCGTCTGACCCCTGATGTCTCTCCCAGCGCGAGGGTAGGGCGCGCTCTACCTCGCGTCGCGCTGCGCCGCTGTGGCGACTCGCTGGCCGGCTCAGACTCTGGCGGTTTCTGCAGAAACCGCCACAGGGGAGTTGAGCGTAGCCATTCACGCGGGCTCATTCAGACTCTGGCGGTTTCTGCAGAAACCGCCAGGTGGGCCGTGGCGACTGGCGGGAAACGCGTAGTCACGTGGCCGCGGAGCAGCGTGCTCAGTCGTATGGGTTGGTGAGTACGGGGTGGGCTTCGACGACTTGGATGTTCTGGGTAGGGCCGATGGTGGTCACCGAGCCGGGCACGGCGTAGGGACCGTTTCCGTCGTAGGTGTAGGTCGCCGTCCAGAGTGTTTCCAGCGAAGCCGGGTACGTGCCGCGCGCCAGATAGGTGTGCGTCACCGTCTGGTTCGGGTACGGCGCACCCGGGTCGGCACTGACGACCGCCTCACCCTCGGGGGACGCGGAATCGCCGGTATGCCAGGTGAACTGATCGACGAACGCCTCGATCGTGACGCTGTAGCCGCGGATGTCCACCGTGTACGACGCCGTCGTCGGCTCGGTCGTGAAGAAGATCTCCGGCAGGTTGACCAGCCCGAGGTCCGGCGGTTGGTAGCTGAATACGAGGCCGGGAATGGGTAGGGCTTGGAAATACGTGTAGACCTCCTCCGGCGATGGGGGTGGGTCGAGACGCGGCAGACTTCCACACAGCCTTGTCCCTGAGGATTTCATGCCGGCCCATAAGGCTGCCCAATCGCAATTCCGAGGCGAGCGGCGGCGCAACGCGGGTGGCTCGCCTCCAGTAGCCCGGCGGCGCTGGTGTTCCTTCGGCGCCTATCCTTCGCGATAGATGTAGTAGTACAGCTTGAGCTGTCCAGCCGCAGCGTCACAGTTCGGCACTGTCAAGCAACGACCGGTTTCCGCGTCGTTCTTGACGCAGTACGGGACCAGTGCATAGGTGTAGATACTGCGGATTCGGCGGGTTGTTGGATGCCACGTAGACGTTGGCCGACGACCGTCTGCACGTGCTCGGCGACGACTGCGGAGTTCCTCATACGGAAACTGGATTCACTTCGCACTCGACTCTGCCGCACCCCTCCGGTGGAGTGATCGGCCTCGGCGCTGTGGTGGCCACAGTCCACAAGAGGAGGCCCAAGACGACGAGCAGCCGACGCGATCGTTCATGCGACGACCAGACTCCGAGCGAGGCGACCTGCCAATCGAGTCTGGCCCGCAAACCACGCAATCTCCACCGAGATGCTCAGCTCGTAGGTCGGGATACGTCTCAATGACGGACTCCTGAGCATCCAAGACTGTGAACGGTCGTCCAACGTATCCTCGCCAGACAGCGATCAGCGCGCCGAATCGCGACCCTGCCCTCAGGACGCAGTGAACGCCAGACCGCTGCTTGCGCGACGGCTATTTCGCCGCCCTCGTACTGGATGGCCCGCGGCTCGAGTCCTCGTCGTACATCGTCAACCTGATCAGTCGCACTCAAAGCAGTCCGGCCCCGCCAGCAACCTGATCGGCTCCGAATCAAGCGTCTCGGTCGTCTTGTTCAGCAGGTCGATGTAGTAGTTGAAGAACGCCAGCGCGCCGGCCTCGGTGTATTCCAGCGCTTCAGGCGGGAACGGATATCCGGCCGGCCCGGCAGATCCTCGCTGGTCTCCGTCGGCGTCGACGCCGTCGGTGGGAGCGTGTCGTCCGGTCGGACCCGGTCGTCGTCCGTACAGCCGGCGAGCGCCAAGACGACGACCACGCGAGCATGCAGGCGATGACCCGCGTGCGCAGCGCTGCCACCCGACGCCCCCCAACCGCCAGCCGAACCAAAGGCCGAGACTAACCGCCAGCCCACGTCACCCAAAGGCCGAGTTGATCTCTTGTGGATAACTCCCGTAGCACTCAGGACGCAGCGGCGGGCAGCGCCAGCTCCGTGTGATCCAGCGCCAGCAACATCGCCCCGATGACGCCGGACCGATCACCCAGCGATGACACCGACATCGTCAACGTCGACGAGACAGACGCGAGCGCATGGCGGCGTACCCCGTCGCGTACCGACTCCAGCAGAAAATCCCCGGCCTGCGCCATGTCCCCGCCGATGACCAGCGCCGACGGGTTGATCAGGTTCGCGAGCATCGCCACGCCCCACCCAAGGTGCGTACCCACGTCCTCGAAGGCACGTCGTACGGCGACGTCACCACCCCGTGCGGCCTCGACCAGGGCGGCCATCGACGCGCCCGGGTGTTGGTGAGACAGCAAGTCCGCCACCGTGTTTACCGACGTATAAGCCTCGAGACAGCCGCGTGATCCGCACCGGCAGATCGGACCGTTCTCGTCGACGGTCAGGTGACCGATCTCCCCGGCCGTACCCCCGCCACCGTGGAACAGCCGCCCGTCCAAGATCAAGCCGGCGCCGACGCCGGAGGAGACCTTCAGATAGACCATGCAGTCGTGCCCGGCCCCGGCGCCAAGCCGATGCTCGGCCAAGGCCCCCAGGTTGGCGTCGTTGTCCAAGTGCACCGGGCAACCGAATCGATCCGAGGCGACAGCCTGCGCGTCCACGCCGACCCAGCCGGGCAGGATCGAGGCGGCGGCCACGAGACCCGCGGCGTCGATCGGCGCGGGCAGTCCCATCCCGAGCGCCAGCACGTCGCCGCGCGATCCGTGCAACTCGCTGAGCAGCTTGTCCAGCATGTCCTCGGCCATGTCCAGGCCTTGCTCGTACGGATGGTCAGCGGCCAGCGGCAGCCGATTCTCCGTCAGGACGGACCCGCCGAGATCACCAACTGCGACCCGCAGGTGCCGGTGCCCGATGTCCAAGCCGGCAATGAGCCCGGCCTGGCGGGAAATCCGTACGGCTGTACCCCGGCCGGGCCCGCTCACCGTCTCCAACACTCCGGCGACAACCAACTCACGAACGATGTTCGACACCGTCGCCGGCGCCAGCCCCGTGCTGCGGGCGAGGTCCGCCTGCGTAATCGAGGCGGCTCGAGTCCCCAGTGCGCAAAGCCTCGATCACGCGCTTCTGGTTCGCCACCCGCAACGCAGCCGTCGACCCGCCGGCCCGTACAAACGTGAGCGACGGCGGCAACGGCGGGAACGTGCTCATGGCGCAATCAGACAGGCATGCGCGGTTATCGTCAAGACTCGGACGTTAAAACATCCAAACCGGAGATTTCACCGATTTTACGTTCAAGTCTTGACGATTGCGCTCGCAACCAAGACACTACGGCGAACACCTTGGTCGGCGCGCTCGGCGCCACACCCACTGGAGGAAATGTGTTCAAGTCCGCCCGGCGCAGCTCAGTGCTCGTCGCCGTAGCAACGATCGCCGTCGGCGGCTTGGCCGCCTGCGGAGCCAACGACGCGGATAGCGGAGGCGGGGGTGACGACAGCGGCAACGGCGGGAAGAAGATCGCCCTGCTGCTGCCCGAGGCCCAGACCACCCGCTACGAGGCCTTCGACAAGCCGCTGTTCGAGGCCAAGGTCGCCGAACTGTGCAGCGACTGCGAGTTCCTGTACTACAACGCCGACCTGGACGCCGGAACGCAGCAACAGCAGGTCGAGACCGCGATCAGCGAGAACGCTGACGTGATCGTCCTCGATCCAGTCGACGGCGAGGCAGCCGCCGGTTTGGTCCGTTCCGCTCAGGAGGCCGACATTCCGGTGGTCGCCTACGACCGGTTCATCGAGGGCGCGGACTACTACCTGTCCTTCGACAACAAGACCGTCGGTGAACTCCAGGCCCAGGCCCTCGTCGACGCAATCCCGGACGGCGGCGACATCCTGATGCTCAACGGCGCGCCGACCGACCCGAACGCCGCGCAGTTCAAGGAGGGCGCGCACAGCGTCCTTGACGGCAGCAACCTGAACATCGTGGCCGAGTACGACAACCCGGACTGGACTCCGGAGAATGCCCAGCAGTTCGTCACTGACCAGTTCGGCAGCATCGACCCGGCATCGATCGCCGGTGTCTACGCGGCCAATGACGGTCAGGCCGGCGGCGTGATCGCGGCCCTGACCGGTGCCGGTCTCACCACGATCCCGCCGGTGACCGGGCAGGACGCCGAACTCGCCGCGATCCAGCGGATCGTGTCCGGTCAGCAGTACATGACCGTTTACAAGCCGTACCCGATCGAGGCCGAGACTGCCGCTGAGGTAGCCGTAGCCATCGCCAACGGCGAGGACGTCGGTGACACAACCGATTTCGAGGGTGTTCCTTCGTTCATCTTCGACCCGGTCGTCGTCACGATGGACACAGTGGCCGACACAGTCGTCGCCGATGGCCTCTACACGGTAGAGGACATCTGCACCGCTGATTACGCCGACGCGTGCGCCGCTGCGGGAGTCGGTGCGTAACCAGCTAGACCCCGGGGACAGAAGCGAGGCTGACCCGGATCCCCGCGGGGGCGACCAGATGACGTTCGGTCGCCCCCGCGGACCAAACGCCCGGCGGCTCACCGCCTCCGGTGCAGTTAGGCGCATGACCGCAGGCAAATCCCCCGGTTCCCTGCGGTCATGCGCCGCCCTAACCAACAGCGCGGACGTGGCGGGTCCCACTGGTCACGCAGGGCTCGCCGGAGTAGGCATTCCGTTGAGGCACCGCTTCGGGGACCGGCTCGTGACCAACCTGTTCGTACGGACCGAGGAGACGACGAAGTGACAGCCACGCTGCAGGAACGGCCCGCCGCGCAGACGGGTGAACCGGTGCTGTCCATGACCGGCGTCAGCAAGCGGTTCGGTGCAGTCCAGGCGTTGTCGGACGTCAGCTTCGCCGTACACACCGGTGAGGTGGTCGCGCTCGTGGGCGACAACGGCGCCGGCAAGTCCACGCTCGTCAAAGTCATCGCCGGCGTGCACCAAGCGGATTCCGGAACGATCCTGTTCGACGGGCATCGGGTACGGGTCTCCGGCCCGGTCGCCGCACAACGACTCGGCATTGCCACGGTGTTTCAGGACCTGGCGCTGTGCGACAACCTCGACGTCGTCGCGAACCTGTCCTTGGGGCAGGAGAAGGTCACCGGCGTCTTCCTCGACGAGGTCCAGATGGAGCGCCAGGCGTGGGATCTCCTCCGCCAGCTCTCCGCCAAGATCCCCTCCGTACGGATTCCGATCGCGGCCTTGTCGGGTGGTCAGCGGCAGACCGTCGCGATTGCCCGCTCGCTGATCGGCGATCCCAAGGTGGTCATGCTCGACGAGCCGACCGCCGCTCTCGGTGTGGCTCAGACCGCCGAAGTCCTCAACCTGATCGAACGGCTGCGCGAGAACGGGCACGGCGTGATCCTGATCAGCCACAACATGGCCGACGTTCAGGCAGTCGCCGACCGCATCGTCGTACTCCGGTTGGGACGCAACGCCGCTGAGTTCAACGTCGAAGACGTGAGTACGGACCAACTCGTGGCCGCGATCACCGGCGCATCGGACAACGTCGTGACGAAACGTCGAGCCAGAGGCCTTGCCGATCCGACCCATCGCACGGGCGGAGCGACGTCATGACCGACACGACAGACACCACCGATACCGGCGGGACTCCCGACGGCGCGTCCGGCGGCGGCACCGACACCGACCTCGCGAACGTTGCCTTCGGCGAGGAGCCGGTCGAGGAACTCGGCCCGGCCGAATCGAGCGCCGCCGTCGACGAGCGGCTGATCCAAGAGGGCGGAATCGGCGGGGCACTCAACGTCTTCCGGCGACGTGTGCAGGGCGGTGACCTCGGCTCGATCCCGGTGATCATCGGCATCATCATCATCGCGATCGTCTTCTACGCGCAGAACCCCGCGTTCCTGTCCTCACGGACGCTGGTGAACATCACGCTCTTCATGGCCCCGGTCGGCGTCATTGCGCTGGGCATCGTGCTGGTGCTGCTGCTCGGTGAGATCGACCTGTCCGTCGGCTCAGTCAGCGGCCTGTCGGCGTCAGTGCTCGCCGTGCTCACCGTCTATCAGGGTTGGTCGACGTGGCTCGCGGTTCTGGCGGCGCTGGCCGGCGGGCTGCTGATCGGTGGCATCTACGGCCTGCTGTTCACCATGGTCGGGGTGCCCAGCTTTGTCATCACGCTGGCCGGCTTGATCGGGTTCGTCGGGTTGCAGCTCGTCGTCCTGGGTCCGAACGGGACTGTCAACCTCGAGCCGGACTCCTGGCTGATCGAGTTTGCGCGCTTCTCCTTCTTGTCGCCGGCCGCCTCGTACGTACTCGTAGCGGCTGTCGTCGCGCTGCTATGCCGGCGGTTCGCTGTGGGGCATCGCGCGACGCAAGAACGCAGGGCTGACCGCGCCGTCGCCGACCGGGGTGATCATCCGATCCGTACTGCTGGCCGTCGGATTGGGCTATCTCGCCTACTACTTGAACATCGACCGCGGGATCGGCTATCTGCCGCTGCTCTTCATCGGTCTGGTCGTCGTCATGGATCTGATCCTGCGCAAGCGGCGCTGGGGACGCCACGTCTTCGCGGTCGGCGGAAACGTCGAGGCCGCTCGCCGGTCAGGCATCAACGTCACGCTGATTCGGATCTCGGTATTTGCCCTGACCGCGTTCTTCGCCTCGCTCGGCGGCGTCCTTGCTGCGGCGCAGTTGACCGCCGTGTCCCAGATGTCCGGTGGCGGCGACACCAACCTCACCGCCATCGCTGCGGCTGTCATCGGCGGTACGTCGTTGTTCGGCGGACGTGGATCGGCGTACTCAGCTTTGCTGGGAATGCTTGTCCTGCAGATGATCTCGAGCGGCCTCAACCTGCTCGGCGTGGACTCCTCGGTCCGGTTCATCGTGACCGGCGCGGTGTTGCTGCTCGCGGTTTCCATCGACTCGGTCGCCAGGCGCGCCCGGTCCAGCAGCGGTCGAGGTTGACGCATTCGTTCTCATGATCATGAGCGCCCGGAGTTCAGTCGTGCTTCACCTCAGCCGCTCATGATCATGGAGCGGGCCCGAAACGCCAGCGCTACATCCGGGCTGCCTCGGGGATCACATGCTCGCCGAGCAGTTCCAGCGGCGTGATCTTGTAGACGTCCGGCACCCAGCCGTGCGCTTCCGCGATCCCCAGGGCGGCGAGTTTCTGTAACTGCTCCAACAGGGCGTCGACCTTTTCGCCGTTCGCCCCGGGGTCGAGCCCGAACATCACCGTCTTCTCGATCTCGTCGTAGTCACGGCCGACGTCGGCGCAGTGCTGCCTGAGCACGTCGAGCTTGTGCTCGAGTTGCGGACCGGCAAACAGGTTGCACGCCTGCGCGTACTGAGCGACCAGGCGCAGCGTCTTCTTCTCCCCGCCGCCACCGATCAGGATCGGCGGGTGCGGCCGGGCGAGGGTCTGCGGCGAGTTGAGCGTGCGGGCCAGTTGATAGTGCTTGCCTTCGTACGGACCCTCGTCCGCGCTGAACATCTGCAGGCAAATCTGCAGCGTCTCCTCCAACCTCTCGAAGCGTTCGGCGGTCGGCGCGAACGGGAGCCCGAGGCCACGCGCCTCCTCCTCGTTCCAACCGGCACCGATTCCGAGCCAGGCACGACCGTTGGACAGAACATCGAGAGTGCTGACGAGTTTGGCCAGCATCCCCGGTTCCCGGTACACGACCGCGGTCACCCAAGCGAGGAGGTCCACTCGCGACGTCTTCGCGGCGATGAAGCCCAACGCGGTGTAGGCCTCCAGCATCTCGTGCTCCGGTGGGCCGAGCACCCCGATCTGCCAGAGGTGGTCCATCACGCTGATCCGGTCGAAGCCGAGATCCTCAGCCGTGGTGGCGATCCGGCCGAGATCGGCGGCGAGTTCCGCCGCTCCTCCGGGCCAGGTGAAGTCCGCGATGTGCAGGCCGATCTTCAAGCGTTCCTCCAGGAGTCCAATTGACGCGCCATCCCACGCTAGGCCTCCGGTAGCGCGTGCCGTCCACCGCGTCCCAGCCGTACGGACGGCAGCCGTATCAACCCGCATACGGCGGTTGTGTAGCGAACCGGCCCGCTAAGGCTTGGGCGGCCGCAACGGCAGCCGAACCCGAAGCACGGTGTCGCCGGGTCGCGAGTCGATGGTGATCTCGCCGCCGTGGCGTTGCACCACGATGCGCCGGGCGATGTCGAGGCCGAGACCGGTGCCCGCACCAACGTCCTTCGTCGTGTAGAACGCCTCGAAGGCGCGAGCGATCACATCCGGCGGCATGCCGGGGCCGGTGTCGCCGATCTCCACGACGACCCGATCGCCGTCGAGCCGGGTGCCCACGCGAACCGTGCCCTTGCCGTCCATCGCGTCGATGGCGTTGTCCACCAGGTTGGTCCACACCTGGTTGAGCTCGCCGGCGTAGGCCTCGATTCGAGGTACGTCGGGGTCGTAGTCACGTACGACCGTGACGCCCTCGCGGAGTTTGTGGCCGAGCATGACCAGGGTGCTCTCGAGTCCCTCGCGCACGTCGATCTGTTGGATCGAGCCACGGTCCATCTGCGAGTGCGACTTGATCGCGGCGACGATCTCCGAGACGCGGCGGATCGACTCCTTGACCTCCGAGACCAGAGTCGCCACCGAGAACGAGCTCGCCACCCACTCCAGGCCCGGCTCGAGTGCTTTTCCTTCCAGTACCTCCGCCGCCCGCTCGCACCAGGCGATGTCCACGCCAGCGGCGGCCAGCGGCGGGGCGATCAGCCAGTCCCGCTCGACGTCATGGTCGGCGAGCCATGACGACAGCTCGTCCTCCTGATCGGCCATGTCCACGGGGTCGAGCTCTACGGCCTCCAGGCTCGATCTGGCGGCGCAACTCTGAGAGCTCGCTGAACTGCTCCGCGGAAATCCCGCCCTCGGCAAGGCCGTCGAGCGAAGCGAGCAGGGTCTTGCACGATGCTTCCAGCGAGTCCACCGCACGGGTCGCCGCGGCCGCCGGATTGTTGATCTCGTGCGCCAGACCAGCCGCGAGAGTTCCGAGCGTGACCAGGGATTCGCGTTGCCGGGCCGTCGCCTCGATGTTGCGCGCCGTGCCGTACAGGCCCTGGATCAGGTGCCCGCCGAACGGGAACCAGGCGCTGGACCGCTCTTTCAACGACTCGGAAGGCACCCGCAGTACCCGGCCGGGGACGACGCCCCGGCCGGTCGCCAGATAGACACCCTGCTCATCCCATGCGCGGAAGCCGCCCGCCCAGCGCCCCGGTACGTCGAGTCGGCCGACCACTGTCTCCTCGCGGCCGATGTGCCGGGAGAGTTCGATCGCGCCCTCGACCAGGACCCACCAGAAGTCCGCGTGATCACCCTCGCGGAAGAGCGGTACGCCGAGCTCGATGGGTACCTCGTCGCCGGCCTCGACCAGCTCCGCAAGCTGCTCGTCGGTGAGCCCGTCGAACAGGGGAAGGGAGCGGATGTCGTCGGCGCGCATCAGATCGTGGCCAGGTAGCGGTGCACGAGGTAGACCGACATAGCGCCCTCCCCGACCGCCGAGGCGACCCGCTTCATGGAGTCGAGTCGGACATCGCCGGCCGCGAACACTCCGGGCACGTTGGTCTCGAGTGCGAACGGCCCCCGCGCCAGTGGCCACGAATCAGCATGGGAGGCAAGCAGATCCTGGCCCGTGACGAGGAACCCCTTGTCGTCGCGTGCGAAGTTGGGTCCAAGCCATTCGGTACGGGGTGAGGCGCCGATGAAGATGAACAGCCAGCTCGACTCCACGTCTTCCTTCGTCGCCGGAGTCCCGGTTGGCGAGCGTCAGGCCCTCGAGGTGACTGAACCCTCTGGCCTCCGTCACCTCGCTGCGGAGTCGCACGTCGATATTGGGCGCGGACGTGATCCGCTCGACGAGGTATTGCGACATCGTGTCCTCGAGGCGCGCACCTCGTACAACCAGCACGACCCGTTTGGCGAACCGAGAGATGTTCAGTGCCGCCTGTCCGGCGGAGTTCGCGGCGCCGACGATGTAGACGTCGTCGCCCTCGGTCTGGGCGGCATCGCTCGCGTTGGCACCGTAATAGACGCCCCGGCCGCGCAGCATCTCGCACCCGGTCGCGTCGAGCTGCCGGTACGAGACGCCCGTGGCCACGATGAGCGCCCGCGCCTCGATCTCCTCCGCGCCCGCCAACAGCACAGCGTGTACGGGGCCGCGGGTCTCCACGCCGACGACCTCGCGCGCGAGGACCATCTCCGCGCCGAAGCGTGACACTTGGGCGATGGCACGTTGGCTGAGGTCGGAACCGGTCAGGCCTTTCGGGAAGCCAAGATAGTTCTCGATCGCCGCGCTCTGACCCGCCTGTCCCCCGGGCGCTTCGCGCTCGATGACGATGGTGCTCAAGCCCTCCGAGGCTGCGTAGACCGCCGCGGCCAAGCCCGCCGGTCCAGCACCCACGATGCACACGTCGTACAGCGGTCTTTCGGCTCGCGTCCGAAGTCCGAGCGCGCTGGCCAAGTCCAGAGTCGTCGGTGAGCGCAATGCGTCGCCGTCAGGGAGGAGCACCAGGGGCATGTCCCCCGCGGTCGCCTGGGCGAGGTCGCGCAGGCGCTGGCCTTCCGCGTCGCGCTCGATGTCGTACCAGCGGTACGGCACGTAGTTGCGAGCCAGGAATGTCTTGATGTCGTGGCTGCGGTCGGACCACCGGTGCCCGACGACCCGGATGTCGGAGGTGTGGTCGGGGTTGGCGTGCCGCCAGTCGCTGAGCAGGTCGTCGACGATCGGAAACAGGCGCTCCGCGGGCGGATCCCAGGGCTTGAGCAGGTAGTGATCCAGCCCGATGTCGTTGATCGCTTTGATGGCGACGTCGGTGTCGGCGTACGCGGTGAGCAAGAGGTACTTCGCCTCCGGCGCATGGGTCCGCGCCCGCTCGAGCATCTCGATGCCGCTCATCTGCGGCATCCGTTGGTCGGAGACGATCAAGGCCACCGGCTGGGCGCGCAGCGCGAGCTTGGTCAGTGCCTCTAGCGCCTGCGCGCCTGAGGTGGCCCGCACGATCCGGTAGTCAGCCCCGTAGCGGTTGCGCAGGTCTCGCGAGATCGCCGCAGACACCATCGGATCGTCGTCGACGGTCAGGATTGCGGCCTTGCTCATAACACCAGCCTTCTGGCGGCGACCCGTGGGCTATCGCAACTACTTGAAGACGAAAAGACCAACTCAGCATATGCGGGATAGCGCTCCGGCAACGCACGAAATCGGCCCCCCACCCGAAGGCAGGGGGCCGACTTCGCGGGGTCGTTACCTAGCGCTTACGGCTTCTGCATCCCGAAGGCGTAGCTGCCCGCACCGGAGTACGAGTAGACGCGCCAGCGGTAGGTGCCGGCAGTGCCGTTGTACGTGACGTTCTCGTCCGGCCCGGTGCTCTGGCTGATTGCGACTCGGGACCAGATGCCGCCGCTCAACTTGTAGAGCGCCAGGTCGAAGTCGACGCCGGTCGGGCCGTCAAGGCAGCCCTTCTGCGTACCAGCGTTGGCCGCGAAGCCCGCGCTACTCGTGTAGTAGTCCTGGTCTCCCGTACCCGACAACGAACCGGTGAACTGCTGCGGCAGACCACCACAACCCGGAGGCGGCGGCGGCGGAGGGGGTGCCGTCCCGGCCAGGGTGTAGAGCAGCCGGTTCGGCGAGCCGGTGCCCGGGTTGGTCACGACACCCGGCGTAGAGCGCGCGACCAGCGTGTCCCGTACCGCCTGCGGTGAGGCGGACGGCGTCTCGGAGAGGACGAGAGCCGCGGCGCCGGCAACGTGCGGCGTGGCCATCGACGTACCGCTGATGGTGTTGGTCGCGGTGTCGCTGGTGTTCCAGGTCGACGTGATGTTGGAGCCAGGGGCGAAGATGTCCAAGCACGTCCCGTAGTTCGAGAACGAGGAACGGGCGTCGGTGTTGGTGGTCGACCCGACGGTGATGGCCGCGGCGACGCGAGACGGGGAACCGTTGCAGGCGTTCGCGTTGTCGTTGCCGGCCGCTAGCGCGTAGGTGATGCCGTCATTGATCGAGTTGACGACCGCAGTGTCCAGCGCGGTGGAGGCACCGCCACCAAGGCTCATGTTGGCGACTGCAGGCTGTCCAGCTGTGTGGTTGCTGGTGGCCCAGTCGATGCCAGAAATCACCTGGGAGTTGGAACCGCTGCCCTGGCAGTTGAGGACGCGGACGCCGATGAGGCTGACCGACTTGGCAATGCCGTACGTGGCGCTGCCAACGGTGCCGGCGACGTGCGTACCGTGCCCGTTGCAGTCATCTGCACTACCGCCGTCGATAGCGTCGTAGCCGCTGGTTGCCCGGCCGCCGAACTGCGTGTGGCTGAACCGGATTCCGGTGTCGATGATGTATGCCTTCACACCGGCACCGGTGAAGTTATAGGTGTAGCTGTTGGAGAGCGGGAGCGCCCTCTGGTCGACGCGGTCCAAGCCCCAGGTCGCGGGGGACTGCGTTGCCACCAGCCCGACGGTCTGGTCGGCCTCGATGTAGTCGATGTTCGGGTTGGTACGCAGCCGGTTGAGTGCCTGCTCCGGCAGGCTCGCGGCGAAGCCGCGGAGGGCAGCGGAGTACTCGGCGACGACCTGCGCGCCGAGACCTCTCGCCTCGGCGACGGCGGCGATGCGGTTGGCGTTCGCCTGCGCACCCGGCTTCATCACCACGATGTATTGGCCGGCCACGGCTGTTGCGCTCTCTGTCCCGTACACGGGTACCGACTGATCGGCGTTGGCAGTGCCAACTCCGACGCCGGTTGTGGCGACCGCAAAGGCGGCCGCCGCGACGACGAAGCCTCGTCGCCAGATGGGTGTGGTCACGATCGTCCTCAATTCTTCAAGGCTCCGGCGGAGATGGTGCCGGGGCGTCTCCCGTGTGCCGAGGGGTCTCCAGTCGGCACCCGCAGATCGCCCGGTTTGGATCGCCCCGGTCGATCTTGACGTAATCGTTATGTATACGGAGGGTATTCGTCTAGGTGCAATTTGCGACAACACGAATTCGGCCCCCTGCGTCGGGCAGGGGGCCGAATTCTTCGTTCGCTGCTCCTTACGGGTTAAGGCCGCTGCATCCCGAAGGCGTAGCTGCCGCTCCCGGAGTACGAGTACACCCGCCAGTAGTAGTAGCCGATGGTGCCGCTGTAGGCGATGTTCTCGTCCGGCCCCGTGCTCTGGCTTACCGCCACGCGAGCCCAGGCTGACCCGTTCCACTTGTAGAGGGCCAGATCGAAGTCGACACCAGTGGGCCCATCCAGACAGCCCCTGTGCGTACCGGCAATGCTCGAGTAGTAGTAGGAGCTATTCGGGTATTGGTCTGCATCGTTCGTACCGGTCAGCGAGCCCGTGAACTGCTCCGGCAGACCACCGCAACCGGGGGGCGGCGGAGGAGGAGGTGGCGGTGGCGGTGGAGCCGCCCCGCCGAGGGTGTAGAGCAGTCGGTTGGGCGAGCCCGTACCCGGGTTGGTCACCACGCCGGTGGTGGCTGAATTCACCAGTCCATCGCGAACCGCCTGCGGCGACGAGGCTGGGAACTGCTGCAGGTAGAGCGCAGCCGCCCCGGCCACGTGCGGTGCGGCCATCGAGGTACCACTGATGGTGTTGGTCGAAGTGTCAGTGGTGTGCCAGGCCGACGTGATGTTGGAGCCGGGAGCGAAGATGTCCAGGCATGTCCCGTAGTTCGAGAACGAGGACCGGGCATCGGTATTGGTCGTCGCACCCACCGTAATGGCCTCGGCGACCCGGGCCGGGGAGGTTTGGCACGCGTTGGCATTGCTATTGCCCGCGGCGATGGCGTAGGTGATGCCGTCCGCGATCGAGTTGCGCACGGCGGTGTCCAGCGCAGTGTCCACGCCGCCGCCGAGGCTCATGTTCGCCGAGGCCGGCGCACCCGCGGTGTGGTTGTTGGTTACCCAGTCGATCCCGGCGATCACACCGGAGCTGCTGCCGCTGCCCTGGCAGTTGAGCACGCGTACGCCGACGATCCGAACCGACTTGGCAACGCCGTATGTGGTGCCACCGACGGTGCCTGAGACGTGCGTACCGTGACCGTTGCAGTCATCGGCGCTTCCGCCGTCCACCGAGTCATAACCACTGACCGCTCGGCCACCGAACTCGGTGTGAGAGAAACGGATTCCGGTATCGATGACGTAGGTGGTCACCCCGGCGCCGGTGTAGTTGTAGGTGTAGCTGTTGGACAGCGGGAGCGCCCTCTGGTCAATGCGGTCCAGGCCCCACGTCGCCGGGGACTGGGTGGTGAACAGTCCGACGGTCTGGTCGGCCTGGATGTAGTCGATGTTGGCGTTGGCCCGCAGCCGGTCAAGTGCCTGTTGGGGCAGCCGGGCGGCGAATCCCTTCAGCGCCGCGGAGTACTCGGCGATGACCTGCGCGCCCAGCCCTCTCGCCTCGGCGACGGCGGCGATGCGCTGGGCGTTCGCGCGCGCGCCAGGCTTCATCACCACGATGAACTGGCCTGGTATTGCAGTGCTGCTCTCAGCACCCAGGACGGGAACCGGCTCATCGGCTCCTGCGACGCCGACGCCGACGCCGACGCCGGTGGCGGCGACCGCAAGTGCGGCTGCCGCGACGACGAAACCTCGCCGCCAAATTGGTGTGGTCACGTGCTTCCCTCGTTTTCATCTCCTGCGCCCCGGCGGGCATGGTGCCGGAGCGTCATGACGGGGGTCGGAGGGTCACCATCGGCACCCGCAGATCCCCGAGCGATCACATGCGGATCTGGGTGTCAGGGTCCCGTTCCGACGGCTCCTGGTCTAGACACAACAGCCGAGTCAGGTCTCCAGCCAGCAAAGTCGGAAAGGCCGCTGCCTTGATGGGCTTGTCGAGTTCGGCGCCAAACGCTCGGCGGGCCCTAGTTTCGGGCTACCAACCGCAGCGCCGAGCGCAGCAGGTCAACCGTGGACTGCCAGGCCTTGCCCTCTTGCGTACACGCTGCCCACTCGTCGGTGTCCCCGTCCCCGAGCGCCTCTTCGGCGGAGCTGCGCCACTCGATGACCTGCTGCTCGGCGATCCGGATGTAGTCGAGGATGTCCCGGCGATTACGCCCGCAGATGTCGGCGGCTTCCTCGGCTGTGACCGCGCCTTCCGCGTTCGCGTCGAGTTGCATCAGCGTCAGCAGGGCTTCGGGCAAGTCCTCGTCCGCCGTGGGCTCGGCCACCGCCTCGTCCGTACCGGTGTCATCGTCGCTCCCGAAGAACGGGCGCCCGCCAAGACCGAGCCGCAACTCGTCGTCGAGCCGGTCGGCGACGCTGGTGAGTACGGAGACGGCATGGCGCAGGTGCTTGGGAACGAACGGGCTGCAGTACAAGTGCAGCGATGCGTGCACGGTCCCCGCGTCCCAGCCGAAGCTGACGAATCGGACCCAGCGGTTGAGCTGGCTGATCCGCTCCAGGGCAAGCGGCGAGCCGCGGACGCCGACCAGGATCGGGGAGAAGAGCTCGACGTACGGACCGTCCTCGGCCACCCGTACGAAGACGATCGCGCTGCCCTCACGGATCGGGATGTCGCCGTCGTCGTCATGCGGCGGCATCCCGCCGACCACGGGAACCAATGCGGCATCGACGAGTTCGACGAGATGGTCGCGATCTTTGGGTTCGATGGCGAGCGACTCGTCTTCGTCGACGGCCGATGTCTCCGCGGCGGTCTCCTCCTCCGCGGTGGATGCCTGGCGCGGATGACCGAGCAAGTCAGCAGTCGTGTCCCGGTGCAGGCCGAAGGCTTCGAGGAAGGACGGGTGGGGCACGCCGAAGACGTCGCGGATCGCCGCGACGGATGCCTCGGCGAGGTCGCCGAGCTCGGGGTAGTCGGCGTCGATCCAGAAGTTGGGTCCGTCGCTGTCCGACTCGTCCGGCTTGGAAGCCGGTGCGTTCCAGCCGAGTTCGAGCAGCGCGCGGCCCTGCTCGTTGGAAAGCTTGTGCTTGTCGTCGAGGACGTGGTTGCTGGACACCTCACCCCGTACGCCGTGATCTCCGTAACCCATGAACTGCAGGTAGGGGATCGCACCGGCGAGATCAGCCGCGTCGTAGGCGGACGGGAGCTGGATGCTAAGGGTCGTCTCGTTCTCGAGGCCGGCAAGTGCGGCCGTGAGCCTGGCGTGCATCTGGCCCCACGCCATGGTGAGGCGCTTGTCGAGGTCGAACTCCGGTGGCTCATTGCGGATGAGGTCGCTGGGCTGTTCGGCTGCTTCGTCGCTGGCGTCCTCGGACTCATCAAGGGCGTCGCGGGGGTCAGCATCGCGCGTACCAACGCTGGCGTCCTTGACGCTCCCGTACGCACGCAACTCGTCGAGGACGATCTGGCGCAGCGTTGCGGAGTTGCGGCAGGAGGCGAGGTAGGCCAGGCGCTCGCGGCGGTTGCCGACGGGGAGGGTGAGGTCACCGACTCGGCGCTCGCGGAGCAGCTCGGTGGTGGACTTGAGCGCCGGGCCGTCCTTGGCCAGCCAGGCGTCGCGCAGGGAGGGCCAGGCGTCCCGTACGAAATCCTCGCCCGGCCGGGAACCGTAAGCCTTGCGCAGGGCGATGGGCGGGTCGCCGTCGAGCTGGAGGTCGCGGGCCAGCCGGCGGGTGAGCCGGTTGGGGAGCTGCTCCCACCGGAAGCGATAGTGCGGCACGGACCCCCCTTTGGCTCGGGTGTTGGGCTGGACTGGCGAAGGCTACCGATCAGCTCTTAAAGCGAGCGTGAGTTGGCGGGGTTCGGCGGGGCGGTCGCACCGGGCGGCGGCGATGCGGCGGATCTGGGCGGCGCTGAGGCTCACCTACTCATCGACTCATCGCGGTCGGACTCTCGGCGTACCTTCGTCCGGTGCCTGACCGCGCGGGACCGGATCGGCTGACGCTTGCCGCCTTCGGGGGCGCGGTGTTGATCGGCGGCAGCAACTTCGTCGGGGTGAAGTTCTCCAATGCCGAGCTGGCGCCGATGTACGGGGCGGCTGCTCGGTTCACCGCGGCCGCTGCGATCTTCTTCCTGCTTGCGTTGGCGCTGTCGCTGCGGTTGCCACGTGGGCGGGCGATGCTCGGCGCCGCGCTGTATGGCGTGTTGGGGTTCGGCGTGGCGTACGGGTTCATGTACTTCGCGCTGACCGAGATCAGCATCGGCACGGCGTCGGTGATCACGGCGACGGTGCCGCTCTTCGCCCTGGTCTTCGCCGTGCTGCACGGGCAGGAACGCTTCACCGTGCGCGCGGTTATCGCGGGCTTTCTGGCCGTGGCGGGTATCGGCGTGATGAGCGTGCATTCACTGAACGCAGACGCGCCGTTGATCCATCTGCTGGCCGCGGTCGTTGCGACGTGTGCGATCGCCGAGTCGGCCGTGCTGGTGAAGGGGTTCCCGAGCGCCGATCCGGTCACCACCAACGCCGTCGGGGCGCTGGCCGGCGCGCTGCTGTTGTGGATCGCATCGCTTGTCGCTGGGGAGTCCTGGACGCTTCCGGAGCAGGCACGTACGTGGGCGGCGTTCGGGTGGCTGGTGATCGTCGGCTCGCTGGGCTTGTTCTATCTGCTGCTGTTCGTGATCGGCCGGTGGACCGCGTCGGCGTCGGTGTATGTGCTGACGCTGATGCCTGTCGTGGCTGTGGCGTTGGGTGCGCTGCTGGCCGACGAGGCGATTACACCTGAGGTGATTGGTGGCACGGCTCTGGTGCTGCTGGCGGTTTACGTCGGGGCGATCCGACGTCCAAGCGGCAAAGTTGAAGCCTTGGACGCGCCTGCCTGATGGCCCGCCGCCCCTTGCGTGCCCGTCTGAGGTCGGCGTTGGTTTGCCGCACGAAACGACTCGATGTTTGCTACGGCCAGCCGGACGTGATGGCATCCTGAGTCATGGCGTACGACGCAGACCTTGCCGACCGTATCCGCGCTGAGATCGGGCCGCGCGACGGTGTGACCGAGAAGCAGATGTTCGGCGGGCTCGCGTTCATGGTCAACGGCAACATGGCCGTCGGTGCCAGCGGCCAGGGCGGGCTGCTTCTTCGCGTTGATCCAGCCGAAACCGATGCGTTCGTACGGGAGGACGGCGTGACGCGGTTCGAGATGCGCGGGCGCGAGATGAACGGCTGGCTGCGGATAGATCCCTCGGCGACCGCGTCCGACGAAGAGCTCAATCGGTGGGTCCAGGTCGGCCTGGATTACGCGTCGTCGCTGCCGCCGAAGTAGCGCGGCTCCCTACGCCGGAGCGGCGTGTCGTCGTCCGCCCGATTCCTCTTTACCGGCGACTTCCGGAGCGGCAGGGTTGTGGGCGGGACCGCTGCTACGTCTCCGATGAGCGGCGCCCCTTTCCGCTGAGCAAATGGGGGGACAACGCTCATGTCAATTGAGGATCTCGGCGCGCCGCTCTCCGATGCATATCCAGTCACCGGCGGTACGGCTCGCGCGTACGAGCGCGGGATAGCGATCAACGGGGCCGGTGGCGACGCCATCATCAACTTCGGCTTCCCGCTGGTGGGCCGGCCAACCATCGCCACCGATGTCACCCCGTTCGAGCCGGATGCCCTCAACTTTCGCCTAGGTCATTGGGAGGTCGACCAGCTCGTACCCCTGATCCACGAGGCGCTAGGGGACCGGCTGGGCCTCATCCCCACTCGTGGCCCGGCAGCGGCGCCCCTTCCTATCAGCGTCGGCCGAGCGGACGTCGTAGTGCCGGAGCGGGACACCGGAGTCGGCGGTACGACGATTCCGGCGGTGTACGGTCTGGCGGTCGGCGCGCCTTTCCTGCCGTTAGAACGTCAGTTGTACGACGTTGCCTTTCGCGACAACGCCGGGCAATGGAGAGTCGTTGCACCGCATGCCTTCTACCGCCGCTCGGCGTGGACCGACTTCGGCATTGCACACATCACCGACATGCATGTCGCTCGCCGGATAGACCGCTTTCGCGAACTGCTCATCGGCGCCGGCCGACCTGATGCCGCTGCGCGCATGTACAACTGGAACGACCGGTTCCGCGGTTTTGTGCGCTACGCCAACTACCTGCATGGACTTGGCACGCTGGACGTCATCCTCGCCACCGGCGACCTGTTCGATTACATGCACGAAGACGATGACGACCCCGACGGCGGCGGCAATGCGGAGTTCCTCCGCCAACTCATTCTGGGTACGGCTCCGGGGCCTGAGTTCCCCGACGTGGAAGAACTGCTCGTCCCGATCTTCATGGTGCCCGGCAACCACGACTACCGAAAGCACCCGTACAAGCTGATCTTCGACGCCAACCTGGGAAAGGACCTGTCGCGGGTCAAGAACTTCTCCGGCTACCTGCTGGCCCAAGAGGATGCCGTGGTGCTGACCAACCTGCTTGATGGCGGATCGGGAACGGACGTTCAGAACGTCGGCGAGGACGGGGCGGCGCGGATGCTCGAGGTCGAACCGGGGAACAAGCCGCTCAGAACGTTTCTTTCCGACCACGGCTCGTACGTGGTGCAGCTGGGCGCGCACCGCATAGTGATGCTCGACAGCTCGTGGGACGTGGGCATGGTCACCGACCTGTTCAATGCGGTGAAGGAATTCATCGGCTTTGGCTCCGAGGACGAATCGACATTCGTCGGCGGATCGCCCAATTGCGAAGGCGTCACCGATGCGGAGTTGCGCATGGCTTCGGAGGCGCTCGCGGGTACGCCCGACGGCGGCTTGTTCATCCTCGGCCTGCATGCACCGTTGTTCAACGTCTGGGGCAACGAGTACCCGTACTTCCTACGCGAGACGCAGCGGCCGGCGCAGTCCTTGGAGGTTGCGCCTTTTCTGGTCCGGCACAGTGGTGACTCCTACGACGAGATAGAGGCCAAGCACCCCCTGTGGTTCCCGGGGGAACGTGACAAGCGGGCACCGACGTTCGTCAAGCGGGTGGACAGCCAGGACCTGCTCGATCACGGCGTCTCGCGTGGTTACGCCGAGCAGTTGATGGCGCTGCTCGCCGGGGTCGGATCGAAACGGCCGGCTGATGTCGTCCTGGCCGGACACACCCATCGGCACAACGAGTTCAGCGTCCGGAAGATGGCGACCGGCGAACTCGGCTTCTATATGGACTTCTACACACACAATCCGGCCCAGTACTACCCGACGCGGCACTTTCCTCTGCCGTTGGTGGGGCGTAACCAAACGGAGACCACCTACGTCGAGGTCGTGCCCGGTGCCGCACCTGACGCGCGGCCGTGGCGATTGCCGTACGAGGCCTCGGCGGACAACCAGCTACAAGTACCGCCGTACCCAAACCCGCTTTCCTCAGCCTCCGACCCCGCGGCCTGGTGGGCAGAACACCGACCCCTCGTGCTGCAGACCGGGGCCCTCGGGCCGCTGGACAACTCACACGTCAGCTTCACCGGCTTCCGGATGCTGCTCGTCAAGAACAGTGTCATCGAGAAGATCCACTATTTGTTCACCGAACGCCTTGAAGCGAGTCAGTATCGGCTGCCGTGGGAGGACGCGATCCGCGTGGATCCGCCGCGCAGGTACGTCCACTCGGAACGGTCCCGTCCGTACGGGGCCCCCGTCGCGGCGGGCTCGCCTTCAGGGATCGTGGTGCCGGCCCTCGGCAACACGAATGTTGTGTATCGCGATGGCGACGGGAACCTGCACGAGCTCTGGAGAGGGGCGGATGCTGGCACGAGCAACCTGACTCAGGAGGCCAACAATCCGACCCACGCGGCGGCCGATCCCACGATCTACTTCGATACGACCGGAGGAAATCAGGTCGCGGTCTATCGAGGGACCGATGGACACGTGCACAGTCTCTATTGGTCGACCGGCGCGGTGGGACACGACAGCTTGAGCATGGCCTCCGGCGGGCCAAAGGCGGCGGGCCGGCCGGTTGGGTACGTACAGAAGGACGGGACCAACAACGTCGTGTACCGGACTGAGGACGGCCGCCTCTGCGAAATGTATTGGACTGGAACGGCAGCGCCGGGCACTGGGTATCTGGAATCAGAGTCCGGGTCCGTGCCGTGCGCGGGTGACCCTGCGCCGTACGTGAATACGAACACCGGCGAGAACATCGTCGCCTTCCGCGGCACGGACGGACACATCCACACCTTCTATTGGTCGACCGGTGCCGTGGGTCACGACAACTTGACCGGGGTGGCTGGCGCCCCGCAGGCGGCCGGGGACCCGGCCGCGTATTACACCGGCCACAACAATGTCCACCAGGTCACCTACCGCGGCAGCGACGGACACATCCACGAGCTGTGGTGGGCCGGCGTCGACCGGGTGAGCCACTGGGATCTGAGTGCCGCGGCGGGCGGTGCTCCAGCAGCGGACAGCGACCCCGTCGCGTACTACCAAGCCGGCACGAACACAAAACACGTGATCTACCGCAGTGCAGACGGCCATCTGAACGAGCTGTGGTGGTATCCCGGCGGCGGTATCCCTGGCCACATCGACGTCACCCTGCAGGCGCTGGCTCCGCAGGCCACCGACAAACCAACCGCGTTCACCGTGGAGGGGCCGAATACTCAACACGTCGTCTATCGCGCGATGGATGGGACGATTCACGAGATTATTGGTCGTAGGGGATCGGAAATACTCTCAGATCTTCCGATCGGACTGAAGGCATACCGGGTACGGAGCACTCAAAGGTCCGAAGGGCACGTCGCGGGTGACCACGGTGCGCCGTTCGAAAGCAGCCTGAGCGATGCGCGTCGGTCGAACGGGTCATCGTGATGCCGCGGCAGGCCGCCGGCCCGTGGCACGTGCTCCACGCTGATCGCCAGTCGGTGAGACGTCGTCTGGTCCGACCTCCCAGCTAGCGTCAACGTCCCCCGAACTATCTAGGGGGACCGGACATTGCAAGTTTAGGGGGACTAAACTAGCCTCATGGTCTCGGGTATGAAGTATCGGGACATCGCCACAAAGCTCAATACGAACGGCTGTCGCTCGGAGCAAGGCAAGGGCAGTCACGTCAAGTGGTACTGCCCATGCGGCCGACACATGACGTCCATACCGCGCCACCAGACGGTGTCACCCGGAGTCGTGCGGGACGTCATCAGCAAGATGCAGTGCCTACGGAAGGGATGGCTGCAGCGAAGAGCACGTCGTTCACCGTTCGCGCCGAGCGATGGGAGGGGGGCTGGGAGCTCTACGTCGGCGACATCGGTGTAACTCAATCCGCGACTCTCGCCGGAGCCGAAGATCAGGCGCGCGACTACCTCGCGACCATGCTCGGTGGTGAACCAGACGAATACTCCGTCAGCGTGGTCGCCGCCCTGGGGGGCCTAGAGAAGCAAGCCGCCGCGGCGCGCGAGGCAACCGCCGCGGCCGCCTATGCCCAAGAGGAGGCTGCCGCCGAATCCCGTCGGGTTGCCCGGGACCTACGCGCGTACGGGCTGTCCGTCTCTGATGTAGCGGAGGTCATGGACATCTCACGCGGCCGGGTCTCTCAGCTGACACAGAAGAGCTGAACAGCCGCCTCTGCCAATGGGGGCGACGAAAACAGGCTCGGCTACCCCACCAACTCCCGTAACTTCTCCCGCGTCTCCTCATCCGTGGAGTAGATGACCGTTCCGCTCATCCCGCGGGTCAGCAGGACCTTGTAGACGTTCCGCACCAGCGCGTCGAACTCCAAGTCGTCGACCTTCGTCCGTTCGGAAGTCCGGATCCTTTTGGCCGACCGGACCACCGTCCCACCCGTCGCCGCGCCAGACCAGATCCGGTCCGATGATCACGCCGTTCCAGTCGTACTCGAATCCCTGCGCCGTATAGACGCAGCCGACCTGACCGAAGCCGGCCGGATCAGTCGCCCACAAGCTGCCGGTGGAGCGCCCCCGACCGACCGATCACCCTTGCAGGTTCCACGGCCGCGACCAGTCGCCGATGACACGTCGGCGACGAGCGACCCGTCAGCTCGCGGATCACTCCACGGCCAGCAGTAGCCGGCGGCCATCCGGGCTCCGTAGCCCGCGTCTGCGTTGGCGCGCAGGAGCGCTTCGAGTGCGGATGCGGCGTCTCGCCACGTCGTACCTCGAATTAGGGGTCGCCGGTCCATCAACCGGGCCACCATCGGCCAGACCCAGCAGCCGCTCGACCCATTCGCTCGTAGCCTCGCTGCCGCCACATCGGAACTGCGCGTCGAGTCGACCGTGTGCACATCAGCCCCGCGCCCGCGCCGCCTTCTCGATCTCATCCGCGGTGCCGACTCGCCGGGCCGTACGACCTGGTGTTCGTCGAGAAGGAACACCGGGACGCGCGCAGCGTCGATCAACTCATCCACCTGCGGCTTCCCGTGCGCAGCGCCGCCTTCGTCCAGCGATTCGCCGACGTCTCACGGATGCGGTGCGCCTCGTCGCCGATGAGTACGTCGAGCCCGTTGCGTTCGGCGGCCATGAAGCTGTTGAAGTACTTGAACAGTGACTGCACTCTCGGGCCTTACGGCCGGCCACCTTGCGCAGCGTCTGGGTGAACGATCGAGCCGGTGGCGTGTACGGCCGCGGCCCGCGCCGGCCCAGCTCACCCAGGAGGGACAGGGCGATCACGCTCTTCCCGCTGCCGGGGCCGCCGGAGACGATCACGACGCTCTTGTGATCACCGGCGCGGCCTTCTCCACCTCGTGCAGAACGATGTCGAAGGCGACCTCCTGCTCATCCAGCAGTACGAACTGCTCGCGCACCGATCTCGTCGGCAGCGACGGCGAGCAGCTCCTTGCTCGGCGCGATCCCGGAGCTGAGGAACAGGTCCGCGTACGGCGCACCGTGCTCGGCGCCAACCGACTCCGCAGGAATGTCAAGGAACTGACCCCGCCGCTGGCCGGTGAAGAGGCTGAGCCCCAATTGGTCCGGGGATAGTCGTAGAGGTCGCCGACCCGGCCGTCGTCGGCGTTGTGGAGGTACGCCCCCCCGGCGTAGTGAGTCCGGTCGTCGTGGAAAAGCCGGGTGAAGTCCAGGAGGTACTCGCCGTAGCCCGCACCTGCGCAAACCGGATGCAGACTCGGATGACCGTGGTAGCCATCGACGGCCACTAGTTCTCTGTCGCCGTCGTACGGCTCCCCCCTCCGTGGGCCTCGACCTCCACTCCGTCAGGTCCGCTGATCCGGACTTCGATGCTGGTCGCGTCGATTTCGTACGCGTTTGGCAACCAGTTCGGCGACAGCGATCGGAAGCCTGGAGTACATGTTCGAGCCGACGTGTTCGATCGTGTGTGGATCGAACGTAAGAGTCAGCGCATCGTCGTTTCTTGCGAATCCATGCTTGTCGTCAGGCGTCGAACTTGGGAAGGAGATGCCGAGCGATCGCTCTGCCAAGCGGGATCGGCACGGCGTTTCCAATCTGTCGCGCAATCGCCGTCTTCGATCCCACCCACTTGTAGGTGTCTCGAAATCCCTGGATACGCGCTGCCTCTTGATGGGTGAGGGCGCGCGGCTCCGAGGGGTGGAGGTAGCGACCCTTCTCGGGCTTGAAAAACTCAGTTCGGATCGTCACCGACGGCCGATCCCACCAGGCGTCCCATGACATCGCCGGAGCCGGTGGTGTGCTTGAGCCAGCAGTCTGACTTCAGGCTGTCCGGCAGCTTGAAGCGGTTTTCGCCTTCCTTGATGTGGGCGAAGCGCTCCAGTGAGTTCTCCTCGTAGCGGCGCGTCAAGTGGAGTTCGTCGGTCCGATAGGCCCCTGAAGTGCTTGCCGGCGAACTCGTCTTCCTGGCCGGGAGGTTCTTCGTCGCACTTCGGCCGGAGGTTGTCGAGCACGGACGCAGTTCTACTTCGACCTTGAACCGCGGCTGGATCCTTCTGGATAGCCGGGCGAGGGCAGGTCCCGGTGATGCCCGATCAGGATCACGCGCTTGCGAACCTGGGCTGCCCCGTACTCTGCGGCGTTGAGAACCTTCGCCTCGAAGCTGTAGTCATGCAGTGCTGCCATTCGGCTCGCACATTTCTCTGAACTGCCCGAATTGGTGGCTGGAAGAACCGGGGGACGTTCTCCAGAACGAAGAACTTCGGCTGAGCTTCGACGATCGTCTGCGCGTAGTACTCCCAGAGGCGGTTCCGCTTCGTCCACATCCTTCTTGCCCAACGCCGAGAAGCCCTGCATGGCGGCCCGCCAATGATGAGGTCGGCTGATGGCACTTCCTCCGTCGCGAACCAGTCTTCGATGGCGCCGGCGAAGACCTTGGTTACCGTGGTTGGCCTCGTACGACGCCGCGCGGCCAGGTCGAACTCAACTGCCCGACGGTGGAGTAGACCCGGGTGGCTCGACGAGGAGGCGAAGCCCTCGCTGAGGCCGCCAGCGCCGCTGAAGAGGTCGAGCACGCGGATCTCGGCGCGCGAGGACGACCGAGATTCCTTACCACGGTACGGAACTCTAGCCGGCGGTGCCTGACACCGCGCGACCGGTTGGAGCGACTGGGACCCGGGTAGCCCGACAGCGCCTACGCTCGATCGTGCTCGATCCAGTACGTCGCTGCGCATGGCGAACAGCGAACGAGGGATACTACGGCCGAGTTGCTGCTTCGGCGATTGCTCCACGCCCGAGGGCTTCGGTACCGAGTCGACGCGCCGATCCCGGGGATGCCGAGGAGGAGGGCCGACCTCACGTTTTCCGCGCAGCGCGTCGCCGTGTTCGTCGACGGTTGTTTCTGGCACGGCTGCCCGAACACAAGACAGCCCCGAGGAACAACGCCGCCTGGTGGGCCGCGAAGCTCCCCGCAACATCGAGCGAGACCGCGAGACCGACGCCCTATTCGCGAACTTGGGTGGCCCGTGGTCCGGATCTGGGAGCATGAGGACCCGGGTGTGGCGGCGGACCGCGTCGAGGCCGCCGTCCGATCGGGGCAATCCAGGTCATATACGGGTTCTGTCGGGCTTCTGGTACCTATCAGATGGAGCCGTTCGGCTCCGCTCGGGGTCGAGTCGAGGGAACAGTTTGATAAGCGCAAGCTCATCGAGGTTTCGCTGCCCCTGGAGGCGATCAACAAGCAGTCCGCCCGCGAGAAGTCCATCCGCACGGCCACCCCTCGCACGCTTCACCTCTGGTGGGCGCGCCGCCGCTCGCTGCCGCGCGCGCGGTCCTCTTCGCTCAGCTCGGTCGACGACCCCGAGCGCACACCGGACGAGTTTCCGACGGAGGAAGACCAGCGCGGGAGCGGGCGCGACTTCACGGCATCATCGAGCGGCTCGTCGATCTGGGAGAACGCTCGGACGAGAAGTGCTTGCCGAAGCGCACGACCGAGATCCTTAAGTCGACCGGCGGCAACCCCCCGGCGATACTCGACCCGTTCGCCGGCGGCGGCACCATCCCGTTCGAGGCCAGCGCCTGGGCCTTGAAGCCCACGCATCCGACCTCAATCCGGTTGCGGTTCTGATCAACAAGGCGCTCATCGAGATCCCGCCGAAGTTCCGCGATCAGCCGCCCGTCTTCCCGGGCTGGCCGACTCGGAGATCCGGGAATGGACGGGCGCGGAGGGCCTGGCAGCGGACGTTCGGGCCTATGGCGCCTGGATGCGCGACGGGCCGAGGAGCGGATCGGGCACCTGTATCCGAACGTCGACGGCAAGACCGTCGATCGCGTGGATCTGGGCCCGCACCGTGTTCTGCCCGAATCCCGCGTGCGGTATCGAGATGCCGCTGGTGCGCTCTTGGTGGCTCGGCAAGAAGAAGGGCAAGGAGGCGTATGTCGTTCCGACGATCGTCGCCGACGCGGTGACCCGTCGGGCCAGCGAGTTGATTCGGTCGGGCACGGCGAAGGCCGGCGCCCGCTCGGCGGCGCGACGGCACGATGGAGCGCGGGCAGCGGCACTTGCGTCAGCATGCGACGCCGTCGCCCCCAATGACTACATCACGGCGGCAGGCGAAGGGTCCGGACTCGGAGCCCAGCTGATGGCGGTCGTGGCCGAGGGTCACCGTCAACGTGATCTACCTCGGCCGCAAGGAGCATGAAGCTGCTGCCGACGTTCGAATCGGCCGTCGCGATGTTCCCGACCAACTGTTCCGATTCCCAACCACGTGTTGATCGGCTGCCATGTACGGGATGCCTCGCTGGTCGACCTGTTCACAAATCGTCAGCTGATGGCGCTCACGACCTCTAGCGATCTGGTTGCGAAGCACGCGACCAGTGTTCTGACAGACGGCGGCTCAGCGCCTACGCGGACGCGGTAGCGACCTATCTGGGTTTCGCTGTCAGCCGGACGACCGATATTGATCGTCGATCTGTCACTTGGATCCGGACCGAAGAACAGGTCGCGCAATTTGTTTGCGCGCCAGGCGATCCCGATGGCTTGGGACTTCGCTGAGGTCCAATCCGCTTCGCCGATCCCTCGGGCATGTCGGATGTCAAGTCGCGATGGATCGTCGAGTGTGATCGGAGCGCTCATGCGCGGGCCGGCGGCGGAAGCCGCCAGGCCGATGCGTCCACCGCGCTCCTATCGGCGGCGTGGTTATCTCGACCGATCCGCCGTACTACGACAACATCGGATACTCCGATCTGTCCGACTTCTTCTATGTCTGGCTTCGGCGCACTCTGGAGGTTCATCCCGACCTCTCTCGACGTTGCTGGTGCCGAAGGCCGAGGAACTCGTTGCGAATCCCTACCGCCACGGCGGAAAGGCACGGGGCCAAGAGCTTCTTCGAGGACGGCTTCAGGACGGTGTTCGCGCACGCACGGGAAGCGGCGAGCCGAGACTTTCCGATCACCGTCTGTTACGCGTTCAAGCAAAGCGAGACCGATGAATCGGGCGAGGCGTCGACCGGCTGGGAGACCCTCCTTGAAGGCATGATCCGTCGGCTGGGAGATCACCTCGACCTGGCCGATCCGGAGTGAGCATGGGAAATCGGATGATCGCGAGCGGAACGAACGCGCTCGGCGTCCTCGATCGTCTTGTCTCTGCGGCCCCGGCCCGACGATCGCCCCGACATCGATCGCCGTGGCTACCTCGACCTGCTGCGCGACGAGCTGCCGAGAAGCTGCGCGAACTTCGCAGCAGGGCGCCATCGCGCCCGTCGACCTCGCTCAAGCTGCCATCGGCCCGGGTATGGCCGTCTTTTCAGCCGCTACTCGCGGGTCGTCGAGCCGAACGGCAAGAACGTCACCGTCCGCGAGGCGCTCCGCGCTGATCAACACGGTGCTCGCCGAAGTGCTTTCGCGACCAGGAGGGCGACTTCGACACCGACACCCGCTGGTGTCTGAAGTGGTTCGAGACCCATGGCTTCGACAAGGCGGCCTACGGCGAGGCCGAGACGCTCGCCGCGCGCCTACAACACATCGGTCGCGGGTCTCGACAGATCCGGCGCCGTCTCGCCAAGGCGGGCGAGGTGACTTCTGACGACTGCCGAGCTTCCGGACAACTACCGCCCCGAGCGCGACGAACACATCTCGCTCTGGGAGGTCGCGATGCACCTGGTCAAGGCGCTCGACGAGAGGGCCTCGCCGAGGCCGGCCGGATCCTCGCACGGCGCATCCGTCGACCGCGTCGAGCCGGAGACGGTCAAGGAACTCGCCTATCTCGTCTTCGCGCTCGCGGAGAAGCGATCGTGGTCCACGGTCGCCGGCATGTTCAACGCACTCGTGACGTCCTGGCCCGAGGTCACCGCCGCGGCGACGAGCGCACGCGAACCGGGCCGCGCGTAGACCGACGGAACAGGCATGCTTGACCTCGACGAGACCTGGACGGCTGAGGGAGGGGACAACATGGTGAGCAATCGTGAGCGCGTCGCGCGCGCTCTCGACACGACCGCGGAGGCCTCGAGCCGTTCGTCGCGAGACAGCTCGCCCGCATGTCCCGGCCGGGATGGAGTGGCCGACGATCCTCAGGTCCTCGACGAGAGAAGGGCAACGATCCGCGGCGGCATGCAGTACTCGTCAGGTGACCTCCAGTGCCAGCTGCGAGCCATGACCGAGCGGATCGGCGACCTCGGGTTCCCGTTCAACGAGGCGTTGTCGCGGGCCGAGCAGAACCTCGCCGGCGAGCTGCGCGACATCCGCAACAAGTCGGCGCACCGCGCCCGTTCAACTTCGACGACACCTACCGTGCGCTCGACACGGCGGAGCGGCTGCTTCGCGCCGCCGGACCAGCCGGGCCCCGCGGACAAGATCAAGGCCGATCGCGTCGACCTTCAACGCACCCAGATCGAGTCTGAGACTCGCAAGGATGTGCGCGAAAGCACTCGTCATCGCTGGCCTCGGCGATGTCGAGCTAACCCCGTGGCGCGACGTTCTCAAGCCGCACCCCGACGTCCTGAGTGGCGGTTCAAGGAGTCAGAGTTCGCGGCCAACCTCCACTCCGTCGCTCACGAGACCGGGACGACGTCGGAGGAGTACTCCGACCCGGTCGAGTTCTTCCGCGGACCTTCCTGACCGACGGGCTCAAGGACCTGCTGACGCAGGCGGCCAACCGCATCGCTGGCGGCGCGCCGGCTCGCCCGTCATCAATCTGCAGACCACCTTCGGCGGCGGCAAGACGCACTCGATGCTGGCCGTCTGGCACCTGTTCTCAGGCGTCCCGGCCGCGTCGCTGCCGCAGGAGATCCAGGAGATCCTCCACTCGGCGGGCCTCGGTGACGGCGATCGCGTCGATCCGCCGTGTCGCCATCGTCGGCAACGAGATCGCGGCCGGGCAGGCGCGTGACCGCGGCGATGGGATGCAGGTCCGCACGCTCTGGGGCGAGATCGCTCGTCAGCTCGGCGGCCGCGAGGCGTACGACATGGTCGCGGACTCGGACGCCAACAGCACCAGCCCGGGCGACCTCCTCCGCGAGCTGCTGGCGAAGTACTCACCCTGCGTGATCCTCATCGACGAGTGGGTCGCCTACGCGCGCCAGCTCAGCGAGCGACGACGCTGCCCGGCGGCACGTTCGAGACCCAGTTCACCTTCGCCCAGGTGCTCACCGAGGCCGTCGCAGCCACACCCGGTGCGCTGCTGCTCGTGTCGATCCCCGCCAGCGACGTCCGGCGCGAGGACGGCGACGCCGACGGCTCCGCTCGCCTCCGACCTGGAGACGGGCGGCGAGCACGGCCAGGCTGCCTTGCAGCCGACTTGAGCACGTCGTCGGCCGCGTCGCTCACCAGTGGCACCCGGCGTCCGCGCAGGAGTCGTTCGAGATCGTGCGTCGCCGGCTCTTCGAGCAGCCCGACGCGCAGCCCTCCGCGCAGATCACCGCGACCGCGCGCAAGTTCGTCACGTTCTATCGCGACCACACGGGCGAGTTCCCGCGCGACACGACCGAGGACGTCGTACGAGCGCAAGATCCGGTCGGCCTACCCGATCCACCCCGAGCTCTTCGCCCGGCTGTACGAGGATTGGTCGACGCTGGAGCGGTTCCAGCGCACCCGCGGCGTCCTGCGACTCATGAGCGCCGTCGTCCACGAGCTCTACGCGGCGGAGGACGACTCGCGCGCTGATCATGCCGGGCTCGGTGCCGATCTCGGCCGCCACCAGTTGTCGGCGAGCTCACGCAGTACGTCGACGTGCACTGGAAGTCCGTGATCGACGCCGACGTCGACGGCGCGGACAGCCTCCCGTTCCAGATCGACAAGGAGCGCCCGCTCTTCGGTAACCGCGGGCTCACCCGTCGGATCGCACGCGCCACCTTCCTGGCTCGGCCGCGACGCTTGCAGAGCGCCCACAAGGGCATCGAGCGGAAGCACATCTTCCTCGGTGTCGCGATGCCCGGCGACACTGTCGGCAACTTCGGCTCGTCGCTCCAGATGCTCAGCGACCGGGCGTCGTACCTGTTCTCCGAGGGCGTGCGCTTCTGGTACGACCTCCAGCCGTCGCTCAACCGCACCGTCAACGAGCGTGCCGCGAACCTCCACGACGAAGACATCTGGGCCGAGGTCGTCACCCGGCTGAAGCAGGCAGGCGCGAACGCCGGCGCGGACATCGCCGTCGACCATCGTGGCGCCGGAGGACTCCTCGGATGTGCCTGAGGCCGAGTCCGTGCGGCTGGTCCTCGCCCACCCGCAAGTACCAGCACAAGAACAAGGACACCGACTCCGCGCGCGATCAGGTTCGCCCATGACGTCGTCCAATCGCGGGAGCGGCAATCCGCGAGCGGCGAAACACGCTTGTATTCCTTGCCGCCGACGAGCAGCGGTACGCCGAGCTCGAGTCCGCGGTCCGCCAGCACCTGGCGTGGCGCAGCGTCGTAAAGGACAAGGACCATCTCGACCTGACCCAGCAGCGGGTCGCGCTCGCCAGCGCCAAGGTCGACGAGACGAACAAGGTCGTCGACCAGCGCATCGCCACCAGCTGGATCTGGGCCCTTCACCCGCGCAATCGGGGCGACGACGAGCCGTTCATGATCGGCGTTGTGAAGGCCGACGGCGACGAGATCGCGCTCGCCGTTCGCACAGGCAAGAAGCTCGTCAGGGAAGACGTCCTTCGCGTCCAGATCGCGCCGTCGACCGATCCGCCACGACCTCGACTCCAAGCTTCACCGCGTCTGGAACCAGGGGCCATCCGGGTCGGCGACCTGTGGGACTACTACACGAAGTACCCCTACCTCCCGCGGCTGCGCGACAAGACCGTCCTGATCCGAGGCGATCGAGGACGTCATGATGGACATCGCCTGGGCCCAGACCGGGTTCGCGCTCGCAGCCGGCTACGACGCTGACTACTGGCGACTTCCCGGGCTTGCAATCCCGACTCGAGGACGACTTCGGCAGCGTCACTGACGACACCTATCTCGTTGCGCCGCACGTCGCACCGGCACAGCGCCAGCGCGAGAAGCGACGCCGAGCGAGCTGCGAGGCCGACGCGAGGAGCAGAAGGAGACTCGAGTCCTGGCCCGCCAGTCGCCGCGGCTGCCACCGACACAGCCTGCGCCCGACACGCATCGGTCGTGAAGCGCGGCAGATACCGAAGGTCGCTACGAGGTCGACGCGTGCGAGCCGGACGCCATGGCCGACAGCGTTCGCGAGGCGATCGAGGAGGTCATCCGACACATCGCGGCCGCCGCCGGCGCCGAGAACGTCGAGATCGTCCTCGAAGTCAGTGCCGAGAACACCGAGGGCTTCACCGAGAGCGTGGCGCGTACGGTCAGGGAGAACAGCCGGGTTCTCGGCTTCGACGTCAGCGAGTTCGAGGACGTCGAGTGGTGACCGACGACCGACGTCGTCGAGCGGATCAAGCTGGCACCCGACGCCGGCCTCGTCAAGAGCCTCGGCGCCAACCACACCCTCGAGTCCGCTATCGCCGACCTCGTCGACAACAGCATCGACGCTGGCGCGTCGCAAGGTCTCGATCCGGCTGCTGACGAGAGACGACCGCCTGGTCCAGGTCGAAGTGCTCGACAACGGCCAAGGGATGGACGCCGACGCGATCACGACGCGATGACGATCGGCCATCAGCGCGAGTACGTCGAAACGACCTCGGGCACTTCGGCATGGGCCTCAAGGCCGCGTCCTTCGGCCACAGCGACGTGCTGACGGTGTGGTCGAGTCGGTACGGCGCGACGCCGGTCGGGCGCCGGATCCGGCGAGCCGACTTCTCCAAGGACTTCTCCTGCGAGGTGCTGTCGGCCGACGCGGCCGCAGCCGCTGGCGAGCACCGAGCAGATCGTCCTCGGGTCGCGCGAGGGGACGTCGGTCGTCTGGACGAGCGTCCGCAACGCCTACCGCGGCGCGAGCCCGGGCGAGGCACGTATGTGGCTCGCCACGCCGAGCATGTCGCTGCGCTCCCACCTCGGGCGTGACGTTCCACCGGCTTATCGCGCGACGGGCGCTCGCATCGACGTCCTCGTCGACGAGCTCGCGGACGCGATCGAGGGCATCGGCGTCCCGGTCACCGCGATCGATCCCTTCGGCTACGCCACCTCCGGGCACCCGGGGTACCCGAAGGACCTCGTCGCGACAGGCCGGCGGACAGAAGGTGCGACTGACTGCCACATCTGGCCGGCCAAGTCCGACGTCACCGGGTTCCGGATCGGCGGCAAGGCGGGCGAGCAGTTCCAAGGCTTCTACATCTACAGGAACGACCGCCTGCTGCAGGCCGGCGGCTGGTCCGACACCGCCAACCCGAGCCCGGCCCGGCAGCTCGCGCGTGTCGTGCTCGATGACGCGTCGGCGATCGGCTCGTTCGTGACGATGAACCCGGAGAAGCACGGGCTGAAGTTCGAGCCGATCTTCCACGACGCTGTCAGTCACGCCGTCGCCAGCGGACGGCACGACGTTCTGACCATTCCTCAGGACGCGGAGTCGATCGTACGCCGACGCCAACAAGCGGACGCGCCAGCACGCAAGCCCGCGATCACGCCCGACAAGGGCTTCGCGCCCGCAGTTCGCAAGGCGCATCCGGCAACGAGCTGCCGATGATCGACGGCGACACGGTGCGACCTCAATGGAGGCGGATGCCCGAGGGCGAGTTCCTCGACGTCGACCTTCCGACCAAGACGCTGTGGCTCAACAGCCGATACCGCGCACTTTCGCGCCCGACGGTGGCAGCCTGAACGACGCACCGGTCATGAAGGCCTTGCTGTACCTGCTGACCCACCACGTGTTCGAGGGGCAGCACCTCGGTGTCGCGGGACAAGGACGACATCGCGCTTTGGAAGAGCGTCCTCGGCGCAGCGGTGGTGGCCGAGGAGCAGATGCGACCGGATGACGTAAGGGACGAGCAGCGTGACTGACTCACCGGAGGATGCACGGCATCTGACCTTCGCGCACCTCGACGCGCTTGTGGAGCGCGGGCGCGCCGTGTGCTGCCCGATCCAGGGCGACGCCCGACGTGCCGCCTCCAGCTCGACCCCAAGAACGGCCTGATCACGCTCGTCACGCGCCTACGAATCGCCCGAGCCCGACGTCGCGAAGCTCAAGAACGTCGGCTTCAGGCAGTCTCCGACGGGCGACGACGACTTGGCGGAGCTCACCGTCCGGGTCGAGGGCAACGTTCACGGCGCCTACGGACTGCTCGCGACCATCGCCGACGAACTCCAGATCGAGAAGTCGCCGCTCGCCGCCGCGGTCGCAGCCGGCGTCGCTCGGCACAGGAACGTGCTTCGCTTCGCGGGGCGGTCTGACGACCGAGAAGGAGGTCGGGCTCTTCGGCGAGCTGCTGTTCCTGGAGTTCCTGATCGCATCAGATCGGCGCCGGGCCAGCGATCGCAGCCTGGCAGGGACCCGCTGTCCGAGGAGCACGACTTCGTCTTCGACAACGTCCACATCGAGGTCAAGACGACCAGCGGCGAGCGCCGGACGCACGTGATCCACGGGCTCGACCAGCTGGTGCCGCTGCGAGGGTATCCCGCTCAGTCTGCTGTCGATCCAGCTCACGCGGAGCGGCCCGGACGGCGGGCAGAACTCTTCCGCAGGCTTGATCGCTCACGTCCGGAAGATCGCGGGCGGCCACGTCGTCGCAGTCGACCAGCGCCTGGAAGAGCTGGGATGGAAGGACGACGACGCCGACCTGTACCCGACGTATCTGGGCCTTGCGATCGCAGCCGCGCGCTTACGACGTCAAGGACGACTTCCCCGCGATGACGCCGGACCTGATCGAGCCCGTAGTGCCCAACTTCGCACTTCTTGTCGGACGTCTCATACAGAGTGGACCTGACCGACTTGCGACCACGACCGCTTCCCGACCCGCATCGTCGGGTTCGTGGAGTCGAAGGAGAGCTGACGACATGACCTACCAGCGGCCCGGCATGGGCCGACGCCCTCAAGAACGCCTTGTCAGGGCTCGAGAACCAGCAGCCCGACGCCTCTGCTGCCGGTGCTCGCGCTGTTCGCGGGCGTCAGCAGGTGACTGACGAGAACTTGGCCGAGTTCGTTCGCGGCGCCGACGAGAACGATCCCGCGCTGACCCAAGCTGCGCATGGCGTTGGCGAAGTGGGACGCCAGGACGAGGACCAGCGGGATGTTCGACGACCAGACGGCAACGACACTCAGCCCGAACGGCGCATCGGCGGCAGGCGATCTACGCGCGCCTTGGACTCTCGGCGAGAGGTCGCGCACGGCTATCGCGCGACCGTGTCCCGGTCTTCGAGGAGCCAGTCATCAAGATCTCTAAGACGTTCGAGCCCTGGTACGCCGAGACGCGCAAAGCTCCGCACCAGCGTCTACTGGGACGACTACGAGGCGTACCTGCGCGACACCAAGAAGTGGTCCGCCGAAGCCATCGCCTCGCTCGACAGACCACGACCGACGTCATCGAGCGGCTCAGCGATCCGACCCGCGAGACCATCAAGCAGACCAAGGGCCTGGTCGTCGGCTACGTCCAGAGCGGCAAGACCGCGAACTTCACAGGCGTCGTCGCCAAGGCGATCGACGCCGGCTACCGACTCATCATCGTCCTCACCGGGACCATCGAGATCCTGCGCGCGCAGACCCAACGCCGAATGGACATGGAGCTCATGGGCGTCGAGAACATCCTCGGCGGGCTGGATCCCGACGGATCCGCAGGTGGCCAAGGAACTCGACTACCAGCAGGACGTCGAGTGGATCGCGGACGATTCGTGAGCCACGGCGCAGCGCTCGAACAGGACGAACGTGGTCGCACATCGATCGAGTCACGACCCATCGCAGCGACTACAAGCGCCTGCCGCAAGGCCTGACCAAGCTCAAGTTCCACAAGTACGAACAAGGCGAAGCCGCTCAACGACGAAGTCAACCTCTTTCGATCCGACGCCTACGTCGCGATCATTAAGAAGAACCCCGCGGCCGCTGAGGAAGCTCATCGCCGACCTGAAGCCGCATCAAGGGCGACCTCGACCAGTCTGCCGGTCCTGATCATCGACGACGAGTCGGATCAGGCGTCCGTCGACACGACCAACCCCGCGAAGTGGAAGCAGGCTCCGCGGCAGACCGCAAGCGCACTACCATCAACGGGCTGATCACCGACTTGCTGAGACTCTGTCGGCGCGCGCAGTACGTCGGCTACACCGCCACTCCGTTCGCGAACGTGTTCGTCGACCCAGACGACGAACGCGACTTGTTCCCGTCCGACTTCGTCCTGTCGCTCCACCGCCCGCCGGGCTACATGGGCGTTCAAGAGTTCCACGACGTCGGCAAGCGGTGGGACGACGAAGAGAAGACGATCGCCAACTCCAACGAGCTCGCCCACGTGCGCGGCTCTGGTCGGGGACGCAGACGTCGGATCCAGACGGTCGGATCGCGGAGCTGCAGGAGGCGCTTGATGCCTGGGTGCTCAGCGGCGCGATCAAGAAGTTCCGCGAGAGCACAGGCATCCGACGTCAGTTACCGCCATCACACGATGCTGGTCCATGAGTCGGTCAAGCGAGCCGACCACGCTGACACCGCTGATGACGTCCGGCCGCTTTGGAAGGGTTCGAAGTTCACTTCGGCCGAGGGACTTGCGCGGCTTGAGAGGTCTCTACGATCGAGGACTTTCTGCCCGTCATGGATGCTCGAGCAGCCGGGCACGCCGTTCCGGACTCGTTCGACGAACTCAAGCCCTTCATCGCGTCTGCGATCGCCGACATGACGGTCGACGGCGACCCGTCCTGGTCGTCAACTCTGACAAGGCGATTCAAGACCAGCAGAAGAAGCTCGACTTCGAGACGACAAGGTCTGGCGGATCCTGGTCGGTGGGACCCAACTCAGCCGCGGGTTCACGGTCGAGGGCCTCACGATTCCTACTTCCGCCGAAAGGCGGGCCAGGCGGACACGCTGATGCAGGCTGGCCGATGGTTCGGCTTTCGCCCGGGCTACCAGGACCTCGTCCGGCTGTACATCCGTCGCGACGAGACAAAACGGTGCGTAAATTAGGATGGGCACCAGATGTTGTTCATTGCAACGATTGGATCACCAGCTTTATTCCATTGTACTTGAAAACTACATACAAAAACGACCCGTTGTTTAAAAACGCGAAAACAGTTTTCACAATTTATAATAATTCCTTCTCTCATAAGTTTAAAGGAGATATTATGGATAAAGTTAAAATGATAGACATTGAAGATAACATGCTTGGTAATTTAAAGTCGGCCGACTTTGAAGGTTTTATCAAGCTAGGAATGGAATTTTCGGATGCTGTTATTGTTGCAGGCGAAAATAAAAAATTGGAAGGCTTATTTAAAAAGATCAAAGAAAAGAAAGTCGGAACCTTTGATAATGACGAAAATTCTACTGAATCGTATTATAATCTCTATAATGAACTTATGGGCTAAGCACGTAGGGCAACTGGCTGTATTCGCAGTTGCCCTATTTTTTTTATCATGTCAAGATGAAGCCAGTCTTCTAGGATATAAAAATCCAAACACCAAATTCCAAGTCAACTACGTTGAAATCCCGATCGAAAGCAGCGTTCTGCTTTTGGATTCTCAGCGTACTTCCAACTATTATTTTGGTAACGAAACGAACCGATTTCTGATTGGTCAATATGTCGATGATCAGTTTGGATCTTTAACTTCTCGCGTATACACCCATTACTTTACGAATAGCGGGACTACATTAACCGATACTCCGGTTTTTGATTCTGTCTCTGTTCGCCTCGTATTTGACTACTATACCTACGGATCGGAGCAATCTTCCACTCCGCAGAATATTTCTGTTTATGAAATTGATGAAGATATGTCATATGAGCAGGCGATATTATTTTAACAACTCTCAAGTTCAAACTAAGCCAACTGCAATCGGCTCGAAATCATTTACGATTGATCCGGTAAAATTTAAAGAGTACCTGAAATATTGAGGATTCCGACTCACAAAATGACTACGTTGGTTGAAGCTGTTAATAAACATTCCTCTTGAACCCCATTTCGGTCAACAGATTTTTGAAAATGCGATTGCCTATCCAATAATCGACCACGTGGATACCACTTTTATTACGTACAGTCTGTTTACAAAAATTTTTAAGGGACTTGCTTTTAAATCCGATAATCGGAGATAAAATCATGGGATTTAATCCAGCATGCCTCCGGCTCATCGATTGCCATTCATTATCATAATGCAAAAGACAGATTCGCTTGTATTGAATCTTGGGTTTTTGAATTTGAATGGTTTTAGTCAAATAAAAAACGATCGTGTCTGGAACTGCGCTGACTGGATTAACTCAATATTCTCAAGATTTTATTCCTCAGACCGACTTACGATATATTCAATCCGGCACTGGCGTTTACACAAAACTTGACTTCAGTAATTTTTTTGACTTCGCTGATACCGTGCCGAATCTTGTTATCAACTCAGCTCAACTCACTATTGAATCTGTTGAGCAGGGTACATATGACTCCATCATCGAATTTTGCCTTGAGGATACTTGATGGATCAGAATTTTGTTGAGAAATTCGATTCAGAAAAAAATAAGCAAGACTCGATTGATTTACGTACTTTATAATCCGCGCCAATACTCCAGTTATACCGGGATCAATAGCGATTGATGATGGCACGGTCGGGGATAATGATAACGCTTTTTATGCATCTGGTGATCAAAGTCCTTACTTGGATACTCGAGTACAGACAAATCTTATAATGGAAATTATTCGTTGTTTTTTCAGCAACTCAGCGTAATTAATCCGAATAAGAGACAGGTTTCCAATGTGCCATTCTTTATCCAGCATCTCCAAACAAACCAAGCAGTTCAAAGACTGTGAATCGGACCGTTTTCCCAAAAAGTGGAATCAAACTCAAAATATATTATACCAAACCAACAACTCCGTTAAATTAATATTATGTGTGGCATTGTAGCTTATGTTGGTCATCGTCAGGCTCACGATGTTATTATAAAAGGATTAAAACGATTAGAATACCGAGGCTATGACAGCGCTGGCATTGCATTGCTCAATGGGTCGCTCTCCGTCTTTAAAAAAAAAGGCAAGGTTTCGGATCTTGAAACTTTTCTTGAAGGGCAAAATTTATCAAGCACCATCGGCATGGGACATACCCGATGGGCTACCCATGGAGAGCCCAGTGATTGCAATGCTCACCCGCATTATTCTTCCGATGGAAAACTTGCCATCATTCACAATGGCATCATTGAAAATTACAACGCGCTAAAACTGGAACTTGTTCGAAAGGGACATACTTTTCTAAGCGATACCGATACAGAAGTTTTTATACATTTTGTCGAAGACATCAAACAGAACGAAGGTTGCTCTCTGGAAGAAGCTGTCAGGCTTGCGCTTACAAAAGTAGTGGGGGCTTATGCTATTGTTATTATGTCCTTGGAATATCCGAACCTTTTGATCGCGGCACGGAAAGGCAGTCCGTTGGTAATCGGTGTTGGGAAAGATGAATTTTTTTTAGCCTCCGATGCAACTCCGATAATTGAATATACCAATGAGGTTGTTTACCTGAACGATCAGGAAATTGCTATTATAAAAGACGGAAAACTTAGTATTAAGAATACGGCAAACCTACCGTTAACTCCCTACATCGAAACGATTGACCTGGAGCTCGAAGCCATTGAAAAAGGTGGATTTGAACACTTCATGCTAAAAGAAATTTTTGAACAACCTCGTTCTATTAGCGATTGTATGCGCGGACGCTTAAACTCGAAAAGCGGAAGGTTAGTGTTGGGAGGTTTAAGTGAGTACATTAACAAGCTTGTAAAAGCGGATCGTATTCTCATTATCGCTTGCGGCACTTCATGGCATGCCGGCTTAGTAGCGGAATACTTCTTTGAAGAATTTTGTCGGATACCGGTAGAAGTTGAATATGCTTCTGAGTTCCGTTACAGAAACCCGGTTATTAGGGAAGGTGATGTTGTCATTGCCATTTCGCAATCGGGAGAAACCGCCGATACATTAGCGGCTATTGAATTAGCAAAATCAAAAGGCGCTATCATTTTTGGAGTTTGTAATGTTGTTGGATCTTCCATTGCACGGGCTACACATGCCGGAGCTTATACACATGCAGGACCGGAAATAGGAGTTGCCAGTACCAAAGCATTTACTGCTCAGCTTACCGTGTTAAGCATGATTGCGCTTAGTGTTGCTCAAAAAAATGGCACCATCACAAAGCAAAAGCTCCATGCCTTGCTAGTGGAAATGGAAAACATTCCAGCTAAAGTTGAGAAAGCGCTTAAGCTAAATGACCAAATTGAAGAAATTGCCAAAATTTTTAAAGACGCGCGGAACTTCATTTACCTAGGACGCGGTTATAATTTTCCTGTTGCACTAGAAGGTGCATTGAAGCTTAAAGAAATTTCATACATCCATGCAGAAGGTTATCCGGCTGCCGAAATGAAACATGGCCCGATTGCATTGATCGATGACGAAATGCCTGTTGTATTCATTGCCACGCGCGATAGTTCATACGAGAAAGTAGTTTCTAATATTCAGGAAGTAAAAGCCCGAAAAGGACGCGTTATTTCCATTGTAACCGAAGGCGACGAACTCATTCCTAAAATGTCGGAATTCTGCATCGAAGTACCGGCAGTACATGAAGCATTGATGCCCATGGTATCGGTTATTCCATTACAACTTCTTATCCTATCACATTGCTGTATTGAGAGGTTGTAATGTTGACCAGCCACGAAATTTAGCAAAGTCCGTTACGTAGAATAAGACTTATTGTATTGCTAATTCTTGAATCGCCATCCAAGCCATCAAGCCTGGACCAACTGTTAAAGCTTCTTCATCAATATCAAAGGTCGGGCGTGTGAACATAAGATGTAATTCCTTTCTCATCATTGCGTGTACCCAGGCGGTAAAAAGCAGCGGGTACAATTTGTGAATAGTAAGCGAAAGTCTTCTGCTCCTAACGTTATATCGATATCCACAACATTTTCAGCGCCACATATTCTTGTGCGGCCTTTCGGATTCTGCGTGTAAGTTCAGGGTTGTTTTCCAGGTACGGATATCCTCTTGAAATGTCCACTTCACATCTTCCACCCATTCCCTCCGCGATTAGTTCTGCCATTTTTTTAATTTTCGCTAATGCAGATTCACGCCACTCCTCGTTCATGGCTCTGAATGTTCCTGCAATATTTACTTCGTTCGGAATAATGTTGGTCGCCCCAGACCAATAATATTTCCAAAGGTTAAAACGGTAGGCTGGCGTGGATTTGCATTGCGGCTGATAATTTGTTGCAATGCAATGATAATATGGGAAGCAATTACAATGGGATCAATAGCGAGATCGGGAGCAGCACCATGGCCACCTTTTCCTATGACTTTCAAATAAATTTCGTCTGCACTTGCCATGTACATCCCTTCTTTGAATCCTATTTTGCCCAGCCGGTAACAAAGGAAAAACATGTTGTCCAAGGATAGCCGATGGTCGAGGGTTTTCTAAAGCTCCATCGCGAATCATATAAGATGCCCCTCCCGGATTTTTTTCTTCACCAGGCTGAAATAATAATCGGATAGTGCCTTCGAAATCTTCCTTTACTTCATTTAAAATTCTCGCCGTTGTCAAAAGTGAAGAAGTGTGAACATCGTGACCGCAGGCATGCATCACACCTTTATTTTTCGATTTGTAGCTAACATTATTTTCTTCAAGGATTGGCAATGCATCCATATCCGCACGAAGGGCAATTGTTTTCTTTTCAGGATGTCTTCCTTTTATTTCAGCGATTAAACCGGTTGTCGCAACACTTTCCGTTGAGATACCACACATTTGAAGTTGCTCTGCTACAAACTTTACGGTTTGAAACTCCTGATACGACAACTCCGGATTGGAGTGGAGATGCCTGCGAAGAGAAACAGTATAAGGACTGTATGCTGAAGAGAGTGATTTAATTTTATGGAGTAGACTCATTAACCATTGTAATAATATTTAGCAAAGGTATTCAATAAATTTATAGGGGATTAAACTATTAATGGAATGTTGCTTTGGATTGCCAATGAGACTTCGAACACCGAATATCAGAACACCGAATACCGAATGTCGAAGGGCGAATTCTACTTTTTGAGCATTCTATAAATTATCTGTGCGGATCTACTATTGCGAGGAAGGATTCAGGTGATTCTAATATGCTCAACAATTTCAGTATGTTTCAGCAGGGCCTCAGCCAATCTTCGGCCTGGCAGTGT
>CAVYBR010000007.1:0-205514 GCA_963766765.1 uncultured Actinomycetota bacterium | reverse complement strand
AGGGGGACAGCCTGGTCTGCACCGAGGTGCGTACGGACCAGTTGTTCCAAGACGATGCGCGTCGCGTCGAGCGCGGCTGGGCCCACCGCCGTCCGCAGGCTTGCCTCGGTTTCGGCCCAGAGCCGGGTGCCCGCGTCGATGCAGGCCCAGCCCCGGTCAGTGAGTTGGACCACCCGGGCGCGCCGATCCCGGGGGCTGCGTGTGCGTACGACATAGCCACCCGATTCGAGCTGATCGACGAGCACCTTGGCGGACTGCTTGGTCACGCCCAGATGGGCGGCGATCTCGACACCGGTGGCTCCGCCGCGGACCGCGAGCAACGAAAACGTGTAACCGTGTGCGGAGCGGATGTCCAGGAAGCCTTCCGCTGCGAGTCCGAGCATGACGGCCTCATTGACGACGCGGGTGGCCAGGCCGAGCAACGCCGGCAGCGGAAGCCCCGGAAGCGAGCCCGGAGCGCCCCCAGCGGCTGGTGATTCAGGTGCGCTCAGATCGACCACGGCGGGCTGATCGTCTGCTCCCCCAACGTTGCCCGGAACCCGGCCGAGGTGACCGCCGTGGCGTGCACGGGCTCGGCGGCCGCATTGCGGAGGACAAAGGCGGTGTCCGCCGGCACGATCACCGCGTCACCGGGGCCGGCCTCGATCTCGGTGTCACCGATCCTGGCGCTGACCCGGCCACTGTGGATGACGAGTACCTCTTCGCAGTCCAGGCTGTGTGCGTCGCCGGACATGCCTGGCGCCAGTTCCAGAGCCCAGATGGCGAACCGAGTGGAGCCGCGCGAGGGCACGGCAAGGGATCTGAACACGGCATCGCCGAGCGCGAATTCAGGTGCTTCGGAAAGCGTCGCAACAGGCACTGAGAACTCCTTGGGAGGCGTTGGATAGTCAGTTTGTCTGACCAAACAGTAAGTCAAACTGACCTTCTCCGCAAATGCAATGCGCACCCTCTCTGGCGGTTCGCTGGCAAACCGCCAGCGGGAGGCAAGGTCCTGACGTAACCGCGGATTCCACCCCTACAGCGGAAAGTCCTCCAGCATCTCTGTGACCAGCGCCGCGATCGGGGACCGTTCCGACCTCGTCAGTGTCACGTGGGCGAACAACGGATGGCCCTTCAGCGCCTCGATCACCGCCGTGACGCCGTCGTGCCGACCGACGCGCAGGTTGTCCCGCTGCGCGACGTCATGGGTGAGCACGACTCTCGAGCCCGATCCAAGCCGCGACAGCACAGTCAGCAGGACGCCACGCTCGAGGGACTGGGCTTCATCGACAATGACAAAGGAATCGTGTAGAGATCGACCCCGAATGTGGGTCAGGGGAAGGACTTCCAGCATTCCGCGGTCGGAGATCTCGTCCACCATGTCGGTGCTGACGAGGGCGCCGAGTGTGTCGTAGACCGCCTGCGCCCACGGACCCATCTTCTCGCTCTCGCTACCGGGCAGGTACCCGAGTTCCTGGCCACCGACGGCGTACAGCGGTCGGAATACGACCACCTTCTTGTGCGCCCGGCGCTCCATCACCGACTCGAGCCCGGCACAGAGCGCGAGAGCGGACTTGCCGGTCCCGGCCCGGCCGCCAAGGGACACGATCCCGATCTCCGGATCCAGTAGCAGGTCGAGCGCGATGCGTTGCTCGGCTGACCGGCCGTGCAGACCGAATGCTTCGCGATCGCCTCGAACGAGGCGGATCTGCTTGTCCGGGGTCACCCGGCCCAGGGCTGACCCGCGGGAGGAGAGCAGGACCAATCCCGTGTGGCAAGGCAGATCCGAGTCGGACGGCAGGTCGATCGCGTCCTCGGCGTAGAGCCGGTCCAGGTCTTCGGTGCTGACGTCGAGCTCGGTCATTCCGGTCCAACCGGCGTCGACCGCGTTGTGCGCCCGGTACTCGTCGGCAGCGAGGCCGACGGAAGCTGCCTTGACCCGCAGCGGCATGTCCTTGGTCACAAGGACGACGTCACGCCCCTCCGCGACCAGGTTCAGGGCTACGGCCAGGATGCGAGAGTCGTTAGCGTCGTTGCGAAATCCAGCGGGCAGCACCGACGCGTCGGAGTGATTGAGTTCGACGTGCACAGTTCCGCCGACGCCACCGATCGGTACCGGCGCGTCCAGCCGGCCGTGCAGGATCCGCAGGTCGTCAAGCACCCGCAGGGACTCGCGGGCGAACCAGCCCAACTCGGGATGGTGGCGCTTGTCCTCCAGTTCGCCGATGACGACCAGTGGCAGCACCACGTCATGTTCTGCGAAGCGGCGCAACGCTCCCGGGTCGGATAGGAGAACCGAGGTGTCCAGCACATACGTACGACGATCGGTCACGGGCGGACTCCTACGGGAGCAGATGCCCCCGGGCTGGTCGAAGGGCACCGGTCCGACCCGAGCGGGTCGGGAACCGACCCTTTCCTGACCGTGTCGTCAGCAACGTTCGGGCCTCCCAGGGCGGCACACCCAGCACCGCGTTCAGACCGTACGTCCGTTGGCTTGCCACCCGTGATGCGACACGCGGCGGGAAGGCGATCAGCGCCGGTCCGGCGAATCCTGGTCCTGGTCACGCGGCCGGCCGCCGTCCCGGAACACCGCAATGGCCGGTTGGACGAGCAGGGCAACCGGCAGTAGCAGCAGCCACCACTGGGCCGAGAAATCACCGACCCACGCGATCCCGATGACCAGGAAGACCAGCAACGGGACCGCAAAGGCCGCCCTTGCGACGAGTCGCTCCGGCGCGCTACGGCTCTGCCGCCCGCGGTTGCGGCTCACGCCGGCGAGACCTCGCCGGCTTCGGCATCAATGCGGCCGGGAGTCAGTGGCTCGTCCAGCAGCCGGCGGAATCGCGCGCTGATCGATGTGTCCGCGGGTCGGGCGTCCAACCAGGCTGAGAGCAGCCGGTGGCCCTCGACATACGTCGATGTATACGCCCGCCACAGCGGGTCGGTCAGAAATCGCAGTGATTGCTGCGCACGTTCACGTGTACCAAGCGTCCAGCGCTGCAGGTAGTCCAGCACCTCCTCCTGTTCTCGACCCTTGTCGTGCAACAGGATTGCTGCATCCTGACGAACGTCGTTGAGCGGCGCAGCCGCCTTCGCAACGCGTTGGGCGAGCTCGCCATCAGCGGGCAGGCGCAGGTCACGCAGGATGTTTTCGGTCCAGGCCCCCCAGCCCTCGCCGACGGTGACCTTGATGCCCAGATCTGCCAAGCCCTCGGCCATCAGGCATTCGGGCGTGTTCACCAGAAAGATCGTGTGCTCGAGGTGCTGGTCCCCGGCTACGAGTCGTTCTTCCTTTCGGCAGTGCTCGGTGTGATGACCCGGATAGGACTCATGGGCGACCAGGTGCGGAAGCTGGGTCAGGCGGTGCGGCAGATCTGCATTGATCGCGACATCGGAGTGGTAATCCCCGCGGTAGTAGTTGAACCCGGACCATGGCTTGTCGGTCACGACGTGGTAGCTGACGGTCTCCTGCGGCAAGAGTGCGTAGTCGGCTCGTACGTGCTCCCGCAGTTGACTGGACATCGCGAGAACGACCTCTTCCAGTCGATCCGGCGGGCACTCGTCGGAGCGGCGATAGGCGGCATACCGCTCGGCCAGTGGTCCTGCGCCAGGAAGGAGTGCGTCGAGGTCTGAATGCGCTGCGGCATAACGGCTTTCGTCACCGAGCTGGATGCGGACGTCGAAATAGGCGGCAACCTCGTCCACGAAACCGATCGGCTCGGATGCCATGACCCTCGCGCTGCACTGGAGCCCCGTGAGCTGGGCCCGCAGGAATGCGATCCGCTCGGCGGCCAGCCCGCTCGAGTCCAACTCGGCGAGCAACTTCGTGGCCCGGTCGCGCAGGTCGGCAGGATGTGGCGCTGGCTCGTTCTCGACTCGCTTCCGCAGGGCCGGATCGCCGGTGTAGGCGTCGACGAAGCCGGGCTCGAGCCGGTCGAACCGCAAGCCGAGGAGGAGGTATTCGCTGATCAGGTCCACGGCGAGAGTGTGCCCCAGGAGTGGCCGGACGAAGCACCACCCCAACGATGGCCGGCGTGAAGTCAGCGGGTGCAGCTCGCGTCAGGTGCCGAAGCGGCGATGCCGTCCGGCGTAGTCGCGCAGCGCTCGAAGGAAGTCCGTACGGCGGAAATCGGGCCAGTTGACATCGCAGAAGTAGAACTCCGAGTGAGCCGTCTGCCACAGCAAGAAGCCCGACAGTCGTTGTTCACCACTGGTACGGATGACGAGATCCGGATCAGGCTGCCCGCGGGTGTAGAGATGCTCGGCGATGTGCTCGACGTCGAGGGAGTCGATGAGCTCGTCCAGCCCCTTACCTGCGGCGGAGTGTTCGGCCAGCAGGGAACGGACGGCGTCAGCAATCTCGCGCCGGCCGCTGTAACCCACCGCCAGGTCCACGGCCGCTCCAGGCCGGCCGACTGTCGCCTCGTGCGCGTTCTTCAGGGCCTCGACGGTGCTGTCCGGCAACAGTTCCAGCGCCCCGACTGCCCGCAGCTGCCAGCGCCGGGTCGGCCCGGCCAGGTCGGTCGCGAGGTCCTCGATGATCCCCAACAACGGGGTGAGCTCAGGCTCGGGCCGATTGAGATTGTCGGTCGACAGGAGGAAGACCGTGACGTGGTCGATACCCGCCTCGTCGCACCAACCGAGGAAGTCGACGATCTTGTCCGCGCCCGCTCGATGACCATCGTTGACGTCCCCGAGCCCGCTCGAGCGGGCCCACCGCCGGTTGCCGTCGACCATGACTCCCACGTGTCGGGGCAGCTCGGCGCCGGACAGCTGGCGCTGTAGGCGCCGCTCGTAAAGTCGGTACGGGAGATCAGCCCAACCCATGATGAAGCAGGGTACGACTCGGCACAGCGTGGGACAGCGCAGCCCCCTCATATCGGAAAGTCATGGCTCGCGCGCAATGAGTAACCAACGCCTACTGGCACAGAAACCTACGGGTCCGTAACCTGGAATCGATGGCTAGCGACTTGGTCCATGTCGAGCTCGCGCAGGACTTCGGCGATTCGGACTACGACTCTCCCGACACCCGTCCGCGATTGCGGGGCTGGTTACACCTAGGCGCCTTCCTTGCCTCCCTCCTGACCGGGGCCGTGCTCATCCCGCTCGGCTGGGCACACAGCCCCATGGCGGGCTTCGCGGTGACCATCTATTGCTTCACCGTGTCGGCGATGTTCGGGGTCAGCGCGGCTTATCACCGTCGGGCGTGGTCCCCGCGCGGCTGGAAGGTCATGAAGCTGCTGGACCACTCGACGATCTTTCTCTTCATCGCCGGGAGCTACACCCCGTTCAGCGTCCTGGCGCTCGAGGGAACCTTCCTGTGGGTCATCCTCGGCATCGTCTGGGGCGGCGGGCTGGCTGGAATCGTGCTGAAGACCAGCTGGCCGACTGCCCCGCGCTGGGTCGGCGTACCCATCTATCTCGCTCTTGGCTGGGTCGCGGTGCTGTTCTTCCCAGCCATCCTGACGAATCTCGGCGTCACCACGCTCGTTCTGATCAGCGCGGGCGGACTGCTCTACTCGCTCGGCGCGATCGCCTACGCCACCTCACGGCCCAACCCGATTCCCGGCGTCTTCGGCTACCACGAGGTCTTCCACCTCGCGACGATCCTGGCCGCCGCGTGCCACTACATCGCGGTCTATTTCGCGATGTACGCCGTCTGACCCAGGCACCGCGGCGGTCAGTCACGTCAGATCACGGCTGCAGGTCGATGGCGGCGCCGAAGGATCCATCCATGTAGAACGGTACGGAGCTGTGCTCATGCGTGATGCGCCACGCGCCGTCGATCTTGCGCAGCCCGACCGTGGACCGGACCCAGAGGGTGAACGAATCTGGGTAGCCAGCCGGGGTGGCGGTGAGGCGCTCCAGACCGGTGCAGAAGGCGACGTCGTCGCCGGCGGTCACCGCCAGATCGCGAACCTCGTAGTCGATGGGCCCCTCGAACGTCGCGAACCAGGCTTGGATGCCGGCTGGGTCCAGCACGGCCGGCCCCGAGTGCTGCAGCGGGGGCGCCAGGTCGAACTGCACGATTTCCGGCGCATATCGGGCCACGAGTCCCGCGGCGTCTTTCGCCCGCATCAGGGATTCCTTGTCGGTGACCAACTGGCGAATCTGGGCTTCGTCCTGAGTAAGGGTGGTGCTGGTCATGGCGGCTCCTCAATCTCGGCACCTCCTGTGGGTGCCTTTATGGGAGATGTAGAAGCGGGGCGGCCGGTTTCGACATGTCGGGTGAGACAGTTTTCGAGAACCTCATGGAGGCAGCTGTGAAGTATCTGATCCTGATCCATTCGAACGCCGCGTCGCTCAAGGTGTGGGACGGCCTCGATGACGAGCAGCGCATGGCGTTCGGCCGCGGGCACATGGAGCTCACCGACAGCCTGGCCGAATCCGGCGAGCTCATCGTCTCGGAGGGCCTGGCCGATCCATCGACCGCGAAGTACGTCTCCGTACGGGACGGCAAGACGATGACCAGCGACGGCCCGTTCGCCGAGGTGAAGGAGCACCTGGCCGGCTTCTACCTCATCGAGTGCGAGAGCATCGAGCGCGCCATCGAGCATGCCGCCAAGGCACCGGATGCCGCCTACAGCTACGTCGAGGTACGGCCGATCCTGGACATGAGCGGCTGGGAGTTCTGAGTGGGGGCTGAGCCCACTCTGAGCATCGAGGAGCTCCTGCGGGAGTTGGCTCCGCAGATCCTCGGTCCTCTGGTCCGGCGCTACGGCGGCTTCGACACCTGTGAAGACGCGGTGCAGGAGGCGTTGCTCGCCGCAGCTGTCCAGTGGCGACGCGATGGAATCCCGGACAATCCGCACGGCTGGTTGACGACCGTCGCCTCCCGCCGCCGGACGGAGCTGTGGCGCAGCGAGACGGCCCGCCGGCGCCGGGAGGAGGCGGCAGTAGTACTGGCGATGCCGGACCCGGAGCCAGTTGCCGAGGCGGATGACACCCTCACCCTCCTGCTGCTGTGCTGCCACCCCGCGTTGACGCTGGTCTCCCAGATCGCGCTGACCCTGCGGGCGGTCGGCGGACTCACCACGGCAGAAATTGCCCGGGCGTTCCTGGTTCCAGAACCGACTGTCGGCCAGCGCATCAGTCGGGCGAAACAGCGGATCAAGGCGACCGGGGCGGAATTTCGGCTGCCGACTGACGCCGAACGCCCCGAGCGGGTCGCGGCGGTCCTGCACGTGCTCTACCTCGTCTTCAACGAGGGATACACGGCCAGCTCCGGGTCAGCGCTGCATCGCGTCGAACTCACCACCGAGGCGATCCGGCTGACCCGGCAGCTTCGCGAACGGCTGCCCGACGACGGGGAGGTCGCGGGCCTGCTGGCGCTCATGCTGCTGACCGAGGCCCGTCGGCCGGCCCGTACCCGCGCGGATGGTGCCTTGGTTCCGCTTGCCGAGCAGGACCGCAGCCTATGGGTTGCCGATGCCCTCACCGAAGGGGTCCGCCTGATCACCCAGACCCTGACGACGGCGCCGATCGGTCCCTACCAACTGCAGGCGGCGATCGCCGCCGTCCACGACGAGGCGCCGAGCTACGAGGACACCGACTGGTTGGAGATTCTTGGCCTGTACGAGCTCCTCCGCGTCATGGCACCCGGCCCGATGATCACCCTCAACCGCATCGTCGCGTTCGCCATGGTCCACGGCGCGGCGGCCGGGCTGGAGCAGCTGACCGAGGCCGAACGCGACCCAGCGCTCACCGGACATCACCGCGTTGATGCCGTACGGGCACATCTGCTGGACCTGGCCGGCGACGGAGCCGGAGCTCGGGAGCACTATCAGCGTGCGGCGCGCCGGACGCTCAGCGTCCCCGAGCAGCGCTATCTCGAATCCCGTGCCGCCCGCCTCAGTCGGCCGACAACCGAAGGAGCCGGACGGTGAGCGAACCCACGTCGCCATACGTCCTGCACGTCAACGGAGTTGACATCTGCGTACAGTCCTTCGGCGATCGATCTGACCCGGGCATCCTCTTGATCGGCGGTGCCTCGGCGTCGATGGATTGGTGGCCCGACGAGTTCTGCCAGCGACTTGCCGACGGGGCCCGATTCGTCATCCGCTACGACAGTCGCGACACCGGCCAGTCCACGACGTACCCGGCGGGCGCTCCGGAGTACACCGCCTCGGACATGGTCGGCGACGCTGTCGCATTGCTCGATCATTTCGACATCGAACGGGGGCACATCGTCGGCATCTCAGGCGGCGGAGCCCTGAGTCAACGGCTGGCCGTGGGCCATCCGGAACGAGTCGCCACCCTCACCCTGATGTCGACGAGCCCCGATGGTCCCGCCGACGCCAACGCTGCCGAACTCCCGGGTAGCAGTCCCGAGGTACACGCGAGCTTCGCCGAACCCGATCCGGAACCCGACTGGTCGGACCGGAGCGCGGTCATCGACTATCTCGTCACCACGGAACGCATCTTCGAGGGAGCGCGGGACTTCGACGAGGCGGCCCTGCGTGATCTCGTCGGTCGGGTCTTCGACCGCACCCAGAACATGGCCGCCTCCATGTCGAATCACTACCTCGTCGACAGCGGCGATCCGATCAGACACCGGCTCGGCGCCATCAGCGCGCCGACACTGGTGATCCACGGCACCGAGGATCCCCTCTTCCCCTTGCCGCATGGTCACGCGCTGGCCAGCGAGATCCCCGGTGCGTCTCTGCTCACTCTCGAAGGTGTGGGGCATCAAGTCCCGCCACCGCGGGTGTGGGATGTCGTGATTCCAGCGCTGCTGCGGCACACATCCGGAGGCTGGGACGAGCAGGCGGACCGGCTCGCTGCGAGGTCATTGGCTGCTGGTGACCCCGTTGGCTGGTTCGACCGCCTCTACCGGTCGGGAGCCGCCGGTGCGGTCGACATGCCGTGGGATCGCGAGCGACCGCACCCGCTGCTGTCCGAGTGGGCACAGAACGGCGGAATCGAGGGCGTCGGCCGCTCGGCAATCGTTGTCGGGGCTGGCCTGGGCGCAGACGCCGAATTCGTAGCCGGACTCGGCTTTCAGACGATCGCGTTCGATGTGTCCGCGACCGCCATACAGGTCGCACAGCAGCGCTATCCCGAGTCCGGGGTCGATTACGTACGAGCCGACCTGCTCGCACTTCCGGCTGACTGGACCCAACGATTCGACCTGGTGATCGAGATCTTCACCGTGCAGGCGCTCCCCCGATCGGTACGTCGGGACGCGATTGCCAGTGTGGTGAGCCTGGTTGCCCCTGGCGGAAGTCTCCTGGTCATCGCTGCGATCGCGCAGGAAGCGCAATCAGCCGAGCCCGGACCGCCGCCCTGGCCGCTCACGCGTGTCGAGTTGGAGTCGTTCGCCACCGACGGGCTCACGCGCGTGCTGATCGAGGAGGCACAGCATCCGGGTCAGCCGGGCAAACGGCGTTGGCGGGGCGAGTTTCGCCGGTCTGCGTAACGACGGCAGCACCGCCGGATCAGATCGTGATGTGGGCCTTGATCGCCAGCCGATCGTCCATCATCGCGTAGCCGTCGGCGAGTTCGTCGAGGCCGAGTGTCAGATCCAAAACCGCACTTGCATCCAACTGTCCGTCGACGACGGAGTCGAGAAGGCCTGGTAGATAAGCTCTTACCGGTGCCATCCCACCCCGGATGCCGATGTTACGGGCGAAGATCGCCGACAGATCGATGCCGTCGACCAGATGCGGGACTCCCACGTAGCCGACCCGTCCGCCGTCGCGGATCATCGCGAAGGCATCATCGAAAGCCGCTTGCGCGCCCACGCATTCGCAGACCGCGTCGACTCCCCCAGTCAGACTCATCACCTTTTCGAGCACCTCGTCACCGCTGCCCTGCACGATGTCGGAAGCGCCGAAGTCCACTGCCAGGTGCAGCCGATCAGCGTGATGCCCGATCGCGATGATACGTCGGGCGCCCAGCCGCCGGGCGGCCAGAACCGCGCACAGACCCACCGCGCCGTCACCGATGACGGCCACGGTGGTTTCGTGATCGACACCCGCACTGACTGCCGCGTGATGGCCGGTGGACATCGCGTCGCTGAGCGGCAACAACCGAGTTGCCGGCACCGCATCGGCGGGAGGAACGACGACCAGGGTCCCGTCGGCGTGCGGGACGCGGACTGCCTCGCCCTGCCCGCCGTCGTGCCCCGGCTCGGAGAAGGTTCCGCCGTCCAGGCACGAACTGGTCAGTCCGGCTCGGCAGTAGTCGCAGACTCCGCAACTCCACGTGAAGGGCGCCAACACGCGGTCACCACGCCGGACCGTGCGTACGTCGGCTCCGACCTCGCTCACCACGCCCAGGAATTCCCGGCCGATCCGGGCGCCGGGTGGCCGCTGTCCGTATCCCCGGTAGGCCCACAGGTCACTGCCACCGATCGCGGCATCGGTCACCTGCACGATCGCGTCCGTGTCGAGGACGAGAACCGGATCCGGGACGTCCTCCACTCGGACGTTGCCGGGGCCCTCGTACACGGCTGCGCGCATGTGGCGACCCTAGCCAGTGCCTCCGACAGGTCTGCGCCGCGTGGCGCGCCCCGCGCTCAGCCCGTCTGCGGGCCTCGCGCGCGGACCTCGTCGACCGAGGCCATCGCCTGACGCAGTTCAGCCAGCCAGTCCTCGGTGTGCTGACCGACGAGCCGGACCGACCAGGCAAGCGCCTCTGACCTGGAGCGGGCCACGCCGGATTCGACCAGCGTGTCGAGGACCTGCCGCTCGGGCTGGCGCAGGCGGGTCATGACCGGGATCGCGAGGTGGGTGAACAGCGATGATGTGGACCCACACTTGGCTCCCCAGCCGACTTTGCGGCCGAAGCGGTGCTCAGCCGCCTGGGCGATGCCAATGCGTTCCTCACGCGTCTGCTCACGCCAGCGGCTGATCCGACCGGCAGCGGCCGATGCGCGGGCGGCTTCGTCAGCATCCTCGGGCACCTCTGGTTCGGGCAGCACGCCGACCACCAGGATCTCCTCGCGGTCCACGGAAACGTCCGGCGACCCGGTGAACCAGTCATCGGGCAGTCGACCGGCAAACCAGGCAGTGATCTCTTCTTGAGCGGAGTTCTCCGTCGCCATGTGTTCTCACTCCTTGATTACAGAATTACGTGATTACACACTAACGCGGTTTACCTGGCAAGCGACCCCGCACGGACCCGAACCGCTTCGCCCACCGCGAACACATCGGCCAGCGGTGCCTGACACACGAACCCCTGGCAGACGAAGACCGCGACCGGCAGGTCCGTCGTTCGCCGGCCGGCCAGCAGCGGGACGCCGGGTGCATCCGGCTCGCCCACCACCGACACGGCGCCAGCGCTCGTGCCAGCCCGAACCACCGCAGCCAACTCGGCACGGGCGGATCCCGGCGGGCCGGCAACGGCGACTTCCAGCGGGCCGGCTAACAGCGCCTCGGCCGTAGCCGCGGCGGTTCCGGCGGCGCGCGGGGCCTTGGCAATGATCGGGCCGAACGAGGCGAGGGCCGCCTCGGCCAGCACTCGGGGTTCGGGCTTGCCGCTCAGTGCCGCGTACGTGATCAGCGCATCACTGGCCGCGGCAGCGCCAGATGGCGTGGGACCGTCGGTGGGGTCCTGTGGCCGCCGGATCAGGACCTCGCCGTCCTCCGGTGTGTCGAAGAAGCCGCCGGCCCCGTCAGAGAAGCGGGCCGGGATCGCTTCGATCAACTCGCCTGCCACGGCCAACCATCGACCGTCGGCGGTCGCCTGATGCAGGGCAAGCAGGCCTCGGGCCAGTTCCGCGTAGTCCTCGAGCACGCCACCATGTCGACCGACGACCCCGTCGCGCGACACTCGGCGCAAGGTCCCGTCGACGAGGTGGACAGTGGTCAGCAACTCCGCTGCGGACACCGCAGCAGCAAGACTCTCGGCCGAGCCCGTGAGCATGGCGTGCTCGGCCAGTGCCGCGATCGCCAGTCCGTTCCAGGCGGCGACCACCTTGTCGTCCCGCCCGGGTTGCGGGCGCTGGCTGCGCGCCTCGAGCAGTCTCGCCCGGACGTGGGCCCACCGCTGCTCATCGTCGGGGTCGGTCAGCAGCTGCAACACGGAGGCGCCGTGCTCGAAGGTGCCCGCGGAGGTCACCCCGAGCAGCGTTGCGGCCCATGCACCGTCGTCAGGACCGAGAACTTCCGCGAGCTGCGCTGGAGTCCACACATACGTGAGCCCTTCGACCCCATCGGTGTCGGCGTCCAGTGCCGAGGCGAAGCCGCCCTCCGGCGTACCCAAGTCGCGACGGAGAAAGGCTGCGGTGTCGTCGGCGACCCGGAGGGCCAACGCCGAACCGGTTTCCCGCCACAGGTGCAGATAGGCGGGCAGGAGCAGCGCGTTGTCGTACAGCATCTTCTCGAAATGCGGCACGACCCACTGCCCGTCAACCGAATACCGCGCAAAACCGCCGGCCAGCTGGTCATACATTCCGCCCCTGGCCATCCGTTCCGCGGTCGTCTCGACCATCGCCAGGGCGGTCGGGTCTTCGGTACGGGCGTAGTGCCGCAACAGGAACTCCAGCACCATGGACGGCGGGAACTTCGGTGCCCGGTCGAACCCCCCGTACTCAGGGTCGAAGCTGTTCCACAGCGCCTCAACGGCCGAGCCGAGCACTTGGGCGTCCGGTGGGAGCGGCTCCCCGAAGGAGCGCGGGGTGCGCAGTTGCTCAGCCACGCGCTGTCCTGACGTCAGTACGTCAGATCGCTTGGTCTGCCAGACGTTCGTGATGGCATCCAGCAGCTGACCGAAGGACGGCATGCCGCGCGCCGGTACGGGCGGGAAGTACGTCCCGCAGTAGAACGGCTCCCCGTCGTGAGTCAGGAACGCCGTCATCGGCCATCCGCCGTGGCCGGTCATCGTCTGGGTGGCTTCCATGTAGACCGAATCGACGTCCGGGCGCTCTTCGCGGTCGACCTTGATGCACACGAAGTTGGCGTTCATGGTGGCGGCTGTGGCCGCATCCTCGAAGGACTCGTGCGCCATGACGTGGCACCAATGACAGGCCGCGTAGCCCACCGAGAGCAGGATCGGCACATCCCGCTCGCGCGCAGTCGCGAAGGCCTCCGGGCCCCATTCGACCCAGTCCACCGGGTTGTCGGCATGCTGAAGCAGGTACGGCGAAGACGAGGCGGCGAGCGCGTTGGGCATCAACCCATCGTGCCAGGCTGGTCAGTCGGACAAGCGTCGAAGGAGATCTCGTAGGCGGCCGCGACAACCGTCGCAGGCGGCCGCAACACCGGCGGGTCAGCCGGCCCGCTGGCCGGTGGCCGCCGTGACTCCGCCGAGGGTGAGGAAGGTCAGGCCGACGCCGACTCGCGCCCGTGGCAACGCGCGGGGATAGCGACCGAGCAGATCACCGATCAAGCCGCCTGACAGTCCGTACACGACATCCAACGACGCCCCGATCACGACCAGCAGCGCGCCGAGCACCAACACTTGGGTCGCCAGCGGGCCGACTTCGGGGTGCAGGAACTGGGGGAAGAACGCCAGGAAGAAGAGCGCCACCTTCGGGTTGGTGATCCCGACAGTGAATCCTTGCCGCCAACTGCGCCAGGCACGGTGAGTGGGCGCCGAGGCGGTCAAGCCAGGGACGGTCGCCGCGACGAGCGGCTCGTGTCGTTTTCTGATCGCGGAGATGCCCAGCCAGATCAGGTAGGCCGCACCGACGTACCGGACCGTCGCGAGCGCGGCGCTCGACGTGGCGAGCACAGCTGTCAGTCCCAATGCCGTGGCGACGACGTAGACGGCGGTCGCGGAATTGATCCCGAGCGCCGAATAGACCCCGACCCGCCGCCCGCCGGCGATCCCCCGGGCGAGAAGGAACAGCATGGCCGGACCCGGCAGGAGGATCAGCAGGACGCTGGCAACAGCGAACGCGGCGAGAGTCGTTCCCGTGGGCATAGCCCAAAAGTAGCGTCAGGTGCCTACTGAGTTTGGCCGGAGAAGGACAACCAGCGAATCCAGCCGGGTGAGGTTGGCCGGCGCCAGGGGCGAACGGATCACGTGGGTGACCGTGAAACCCGCCCGCGCGGCCAACAGTCGCAGCGTGTACGGCGTGTAGTGCCAGATGTGCTCGGCCGGCTTCAGCGTCCACCAACGCTGACCCAGCAGTCGGCTCGGCAGTGACGAAAAGTATGGGGTCGACAGCGCGACTGTGCCGTCGTCAGCGATCAAGTCGCGCACCCGGCGCAATACGGCCAACGGGTCCGGAACATGTTCGAGGGTGTCCCAGCCACAGATCACGTCGAAGCCGCCGGTCAGCGGTGCATCGACGAGTTGTCCACAGTAGACATCGATGCCCTGCTTCTCAGATGCCTGTACTGCCGGTTTCGACAGCTCGACACCCTGCACCTGGAAGTCGTGAGCGCGGGCCGAGTCCAGGAAAAGGCCATAACCACTGCCGAATTCGAGCAGACGCTGACCTGAAAGCGACTTGTCGCCACGGCGGTCTGAGCGCGTCTTCGCGATGAGGCTCAGTCGGCCCGCGGTCCAGATGCGCTGCAGGACCATCGCCGGAGACCAACGGGATTGGGCGCCGTACACGCCGCCCTCGAAGTAGTCCACCTGGTCGTAGAACCGGGACAGTGCCGCCTCCCGTAGCCGCGGCGAGACGAACACCAGCGTGCATCGAGCACACCGACGCACTCCGTAGGGCGGCAGTTCGTACACCGGGGTACCGGCGTCGCCACACAGGCAGCAGCTGACCTGTTCGGTATCGGCTGAGGTGAAGATGAGCGGGACGGCAGTCACCGTGGCAGGTTAACCGCCGGCGCCTTGGCGGGCTCTTGGGTCGGCTCCGCGCCGGCGGGTTCCGCGTGCTCGGCCCCGGTCGGCTGGGTCGTCGCAGCCGCCCCCTCCGGCAGGAACCCGTAGGTCGCGAGTGCGTCCCGCACCCGGGTGTTGAGGTCCTCCGGCGGTACCGGCGCGCCCCTGGTTTCGCCGATGACCACATAGCGCTCCGGCGCTCGGGCCGCTCGGGCGAGCAATGCCTGTCGCAGGTCGTCGTGGTGGGCCGCCACGTCATCGAGAACCACGGTCAGATGTGGGACGAGCCGGCCGCTGCCCCAGCGCAGCGCGCGCATGCGTTCGGCGGTATCGATGTCGTCGTCGAGATCACTACGCGCCTGTACGTCGTCGTGGAAGCCGTCGGCGACGACAATCCCGCCGCGTTCGAGCACCGGACGGATCACGGTGGCGACATGCTCGGCATGTGCCGCCGCATCGAGCAGAGCTCGGGCCGCGGGGTTCACCAAGGCACCCGGTGCTATGCCCTGCCTCGGTGCTTCCGCTCGGGAGCCGCCGGTCGGCTGGTCCACCCGACCGGTCAGCTCCACGTCGATACCCAGCTCGGCGAGCCAGCTCGCGAGGCCCGCGGCGACCCGACTGCGCTCCGCGGGGTCCGGACCCTCGACGGCGATCAGCAGGCCATGCTCGGGTGGCTCATCGACCAGTGGAGCGGAACCGAACAATTTGCGCACCGCACCCTTGATCATGCCGCGCTGTCCGGGTGCTACACGTTTGGCCACGTACGTGCTGACCCCGATGGCAAGAACTCCGGCGATCAGCAGCGTGAGGCCCGGCCCGCTGAAGACCAGTTGGGTCTGCCCGACCGTGATGCGATGGTTGCCCAGCGAGCCGGCCAGGAGCGGGCCGACCGCAACCGTCAGCAACAGCATGATGCGCACCGAGGAGATGACGAAGGCGAACGTCCGCCCGCGCAAGCGGTCGGCGACCTCGTACCCGATCAGCGTGTACCCCACGATCCAGGACACCCCGGAGAAGAACCCGACGACCCCCGCCAGTGCCGCCGCGATCACGAACTCGCGCATGAATGACATCACGACCAGCACCAGGCCGGCCAAGCCGATCGATATGCCGAACAGCCGGCGCCGGCTCAGACCGGGAAGCAAGCGTGGTCCGAGCAGCATGCCGACCGCCAAGCCGGTGAAGACGGTGCCGAACAGGATGCTGTATCCGGCGGTGCCCGCGTCCAGCGTGATCACCCAGAGCTGCGCGACTCCGATGACGAAACCACCGGCAGCGAACGCTCCGAGGATGCCTACGTAGAGCGCCTTCATCAACGCGTTGGTGCGCAGGAAGCTGACGCCCTCCTTGATCAGCTGCAGCAGTCCGGCGCCCTTTTCCCGCTCACCGGTGAAGGCTGGAATCTGGCTGCGGGAGAAGAAGATGGTGCCCGCGCTGACCAAGAACGAGATGGAGTTGAACCCGAGCGCGATCACGATGGGAACGCTCGCTCCGCCAAGGGCCGCGGCCAGGTCGGGGTCGACGTTGTTCGGATCGGCGAAGAAGCGACTTGCCGTGTTCAACAACGCGAAAAGCAGCGCCGCAATCGGGACCGCGCCGTAGACCGACAGGAGTGAAAGCTGGTTTGCCACCGCCAACCGTTTGCGCGGGGTGATGTTGACCCAGAGCGCTTGCTTCGCCGGCATCGTGAACAGGCCCACTGCCTCGATGAGGAACTGCGCGACGTAGAGCCAGATCAGCTCGTACCCGATCGCGATCGAGAGGTAGAGCCCCGCAGCCAGGAGTTCGCCGATGACCACGGTCTTGCGCCGGTCGAATCGGTCGGCCAACGCGCCGGCGAAGGCTCCGAAGACCAGGTCCGGCAGCAGCCGGGTGAGGATCACCCCGGAGATCGCGGTGCCCTGGATGGCTATCGACTTGTCCGCTGTGAGCTGCTGGGCCATAGCCGTGGTGGCCAGCAAGCCGAGCCAGTCACCAAGGCTGGACAGCGCAATTGCTGCCCAGACCCGTCGAAAAACAGGAATGCGGAGCAGCGCCACGAGGGAGTTGTCGCCCCGGGAGGCTCTCGCTGTCGCGTCGATATCGGCTCCTCGTTCCTCAGAAGGAGGGTAGCGAGACCGAAATCGAATTACCGCAGATCAGGACCCGACGTGTCGGGTCGCTCTGAGCCGCGACCGCGCGCTCCAGGCGGGTCGGGACCCTCGAGGACGTCGCCCTCGAGCACCTCGGCGTCAGATGCGGCCTGTTCTGATGTCCTGCGCGCTTCCGGGCTGGTGTCCGGAAACTCCAGGGGAACGCGGCGCAAATGCGTCCGCATGGACCGACCCAAGAGGAAGACCGCGATCAGCAGACTCACGATCAGGAACAATCCGAACGGGCCAGCCTTGCCGACGTCTGCGTCCTCGGTGGCGAGCACCGCGGCCAGGCCGATCTGGGCGGTCATGCCGACACGCTCTCCCGCAGCCCGGCAAAGAGGTCGTCCTCGGGAAGCGGGCTGTCCACCAGGCTGCGCACCAACTCATAGTCCTCCGTGGGCCAGATCTCGCGCTGCAGATCCAGCGGAATCGAGAACCAGCGGCCGTGCGGATCAACCTGTGTGGCATGTGCGATCAGGGCTTGGTCGCGCGTCTCGAACCAGTCAGCGCACGGGACGCGCGTGGTCACTCGATGGGAGTTGTCGTGGTTGTCGTCCCAGTTCTCCAGCCACTCCGCGTACGGGGACTCGACGCCCCGTGCCAACAGTGCCTCGTGAATGGCCAGCAGGCGCTCCCGCGTGAACGTCATGTGGAAGTAGAGCTTGCTCGGCTGCCACGGATCCCCGGCAGCGGGGTAACGCTCCGGGTCCCCCGCGGCATCAAAGGCAACCATGGACACGTCGTGGGTCTTGATGTGGTCGGGATGCGGATAACCGCCCTTTTCGTCATAGGTGATGACGACGTGTGGGCGAAATGAGCGGATCAGTGCGACGAGGGGCTCGGCGGCCTCCTCGGTCGGCACCAGGGCGAAACACCCCTCCGGCAGGTCGGGCAGCGGATCGCCCTCCGGCAGACCTGAGTCCACGAACCCCAACCACGATTGGGAGACCCCGAGGATCTCCCGGGCGCGCTCCATCTCCGCAGCGCGAATGTTGGCGATGTCGGCCAGGACGTCGGGACGGTCCATCGCCGGATTGAGGATCGACCCACGCTCCCCACCGGTGCAGGTCACGACGAGAACGTCGACGCCCTCCCTGACATAGCGCGCCATCGTGGCCGCGCCCTTACTCGATTCGTCATCCGGATGCGCGTGGACAGCCATCAGCCGAAGCGGGGTCCGGTCCTCGGGCGAAATGGAACTCACCCCTCTATCATGACCAATGCCGCAATCTGGCGATGCGGCAGCCTCGGCACATACGCGGTAGCGTCAGGGTCTCATCCGCCGCGTTGCGCGGCCGCACCGTTGGCTGCCAGCACGTTCGAATCATTCGCGCGGCTTCATGTACGTCCCCAAGCACTCGAGGAGCCCCACCGTGTCCAGCGCCACCGTAGAGCCAAGTTCTGAACCGACCACCTGGTTGACGCAGGACGCCTACGACCGGCTTGCCGCAGAACTCGAGAAGCTCATCGCCGCCCGCCCGGCCATGAGCGCAGAGATCAACGCGCGACGCGAAGAGGGTGACCTCAAGGAAAACGGTGGCTATCACGCGGCCAAGGAGGAGCAGGGCAAGGCAGAGGCGCGTATCCGCCAGCTCAGCGACATCCTGCGCGGCGCTGAGGTCGGCGACCCGCCCGATCATGCCGAGGAAGCCGCTCTCGGCACCGTCGTCACCGTCCGCTTCGTGGGCGACGATGACACCGAGAAGTTTCTCCTGGGTTCGCGGGAGATCAGCGGCACGACGGACCTGACCGTGTATTCGCCGGAGTCAGCGCTCGGCAAGGCGATCATCGGCAAGAAGGTCGGCGAGAGCCTCACCTACTCGGCTCCCAACGGCAACCAGGTCGAGGTCGAGATCGTGGCGCTGGAGATCTTCCGGATCTAGCCGATCGGCTATGCCGGACCGGACGGGTGCTGCGGACCCTGGCTGAGCGTGGACAGGGCCTGGAGTGCGGCCGCGGCTCGGTCCGGCGCCGGACCGGCATGTTCGTGCTGCGCGGCGAGCAGGTATCGACTCGCGATCGTGGCGAGATAGAGCAGACCCAGTGCCTCCTGCTGGGTCGGGCGTGCGTACTCGAGAGCAGTCGGCAGCTCGAGTGCACGCAGGATCGTCCGGTCGGTGTATCCCTCCGTGCGGGCCAGCGCGCTCAGGACGTAGTGGATCCGGTCCATACCAATGGGCACTCCGGTGTCAAATCTCTCCCAGTCCCACAGCTGCACCCTCCGTCGCCGCCAGGCCATGTTCCACGGCGTCCAATCGCCGTGCCAGGCAGCGAAGTCCAGCACCGTGTGCGGGTGGCGCTCTGCGATGCGATCCAGCGATGCGGCATAGCCGGCGGCCGCTTCGGGATTGTTCAGTCGGGCGACACCGGCACGCAGCCGTTCCAGGTGGGCGGACGTGGCGACCACCTGCGCACCCGCTCGGAAGCCGCGCGCAAGCTCGCGCATCGACTTGGCCGGGGGAATGGTGACCGGGCGGCGTACGGCAGGCCGCGCCCTGACCGGAAGCGTGGACATGACGAGGACGTCGAACGAGTGCCAGGAACCGAGAGAGATCAGGGTCGGAACGGACAGGCACGACCAGCGGCGGGCGCCAACGTTTCGTAGCGCATTCGCCTCCGCCTGAACCAGGTCCCGGGTCAGCTGGGTGTCACCGATCTTGACGAACGCCAGGCATCGTCCCTCCGCATTGAAAGCTTCGAGCACCGGCTTCTGGTTGGCCCGGATCTGTCCGATCCCGAGGCTGACCACGACGTCGTCTCCCAACACGCCGGATAGGTAGGTCTCGATCGAGTCGGGGGCGGCCTCCCGCTCGGCCAAGGCGATCCGGTGGGCGAGCAACCGCTCTGCTCCGACCCGCAGTCCGCCTGCGGCCACGACCCGCCGGATCCGATCCTTGAGTGGCAGATAGTGGTTGAAGCGCATCAGGGCCGCAGCCGCTGCCCGACGATGCCCGGCGGGCACGAGCAACTTCGGGTCATCGGAATTCGGGACATAGATCAGTTCCTTGGGCCCGGGGCTGCGTCGCCCGGGTGCGATGGAGACCCGCGCGGTCGGCCAGAGACTCGCGACGGTGTCGAGCAGGGGATGCCCTGGCCATCCCCCGGGTACCTCGGCTGTCATGCGAACACTTTTGCACTCAACATCTTGCTCGTGCAGGGGTGACTGGCCACTGTGGAACAACTCTTGTCAATGGCTGGGGATGCTGGCCTGAACCAGTCCAGCCGTGCGATACCTGATGTGTGCGGTGAGCGCGATGTTGGTCGAGGTCCGAACGATGTCCGGATGAGCGACGAGTCGGTCGATCACACGTTGAAGGTCCTCGTGGGAGCGTGCCACGATCCTGGCCAGCATGTCCGCGTCTCCGGTGATGGTGTGCACTTCGAGAACCTCGTCGATCCCGGCCAAGTGCTCGGCCACGATCGGGCCTCGACCCTGCCGGATCTGAATGGTGGCAAACGCCATGACCGTGAAACCGAGGGCAGCTGGATCGATCTCCGGACCGAACCCGACGATTACGCCGCTCCGTTGTAGTCGGTCCAGCCGCGCCTGCACCGTCCCGCGCGCCACGCCGAGCCGGCGGGACGCTTCGAGTACGCCGATCCTCGGTTCCCCGGTGAGGAGCACAATCAGCCGGGCATCCAGACCGTCGATACTCATACCCTCATCCTGACCGATTGCGCTGACGCGGATCCGGGCGACCGGCCAGGAAGGGCTGCCGATGTCACGGGCGCAGGAGAACACATCCTTTCGCTGCCTCAGGTGTGGCGCCGACGTGCTGGCCAACAGCGACGGGCATTACCGCAACCATTGCCCGTACTGCCTGTGGTCGCTCCATGTCGACGTCGCGCCGGGCGATCGCGCGTCCGACTGCGCCGGCCTCATGGAGCCGATCGGACTGGTGGACAAGGGCGGGAAGGGCTGGCAGATCGTGCATCGCTGCGCGATCTGTGGCCAGCACCAACCCAACCGAGTCGTCCGGGAGGGGCAGTCTCCCGATGACCTCGACCTGATACTGGAATTGCCCTGGCTCTGACGCCCCGGCCTAGCGGGCGCCGGCGCGGACGTATTGCCTGACCGCGAGCGGCACGAAGATGGCCAGGATGATCACCACCCAGATGAGGGTGTAGATCTCCGGATTCCGCAGCGACCACGCCTCAGGGGCAGGCACCCCCGGAATCACATTTCCGAACAGCTCCCGGGCCGATTGAGTGACCGCTGAGACGGGGTTCCAGTCGGCGAAGACCTTGAGCACTGTTGGGAAGCCCTCGGTCGGCACGAACGTGTTGGCGATGAATGTCAGCGGGAAGATCACGATGAACGAGGCGTTGTTGACCACCTCCGGGGTGCGCACGATCAAGCCGACAAGCGCGAACAGCCAGGAGATCGCGAACGCGAAGAGCAGCAGAATCAAGAAGCCGGCCAACACTTCGAGGACCGAGGTGTGGGTCCGCCAGCCGACGATGAGCCCGGTGACCGACATGACCACGATCGTCACGACATTGAGTCCCTGATCGGCCACCGTGCGCCCGATCAGCACCGCTGAGCGGGACATCGGCAACGACCGGAACCGCTCGATGAGCCCCTTCTGCACGTCATCGGCAAGGCTCGCGCCGGTGATCGTGCTGCCGAAGATCACCGTCTGGGCGAAGATGCCGGGCAGCAGGAATTCGGCATACGAGATGCCCTCGATGGGGATCGCGCTGCCGAACACGTAGACGAACAGCAGCACGAACATGATCGGCGACAGGGTCGCGAACACGATCAGGTCCGGCACTCGCTTGACCTTGATCAGGTTGCGCCTGGTGATGACCAGGCTGTCGCCAACGACTTGGGTCAGCGAGCTCATCTGACTGTCTCCTTCGACTTCTTCTTGGCTCGTTTGCCCGTCTCGCCCGACGATTCCTCGTCCTCGGCGTCGGCAGCTGCTTTCTGTTCCGCGGCGTGCCCGGTCAACGTCATGAAAACGTCGTCCAAGTCGGGGCGGCGCAGTCCGACGTCAACGACCTTGATGGAGCTGCCTTCCAGCCGGCTCAGTGCATCCCGCAGCACGTCGACCCCGCCGGTGACCGGAATGGTGAGGCGGCGGGTCTGCTCGTTGCTGAGCGGGTCATCGACGGCGAGCGGTGCCAGCAGGTCACGCAGGGGCGGCAATTCCGAGGCATGCGCGACCGTGATCTCCAGCCGCTCGCCACCTACCTGAGACTTGAGCTCGTCAGCGGTTCCGCGGGCGATGACCTTGCCCTCGTCGATGACGACGATGCTGTCGGCCAACCGGTCGGCCTCGTCGAGATATTGGGTCGTCAACAGGATCGTCGTGCCCTCCTTGACCAGCTCCTCGATGAACTCCCACATGCCCAGCCGACTCCGTGGGTCGAGCCCGGTGGTCGGCTCGTCCAGGAACAGCACCCGCGGTTGTGCGATGAGCGAGGCCGCAACGTCCAATCGACGGCGCATGCCGCCGGAGTAGGTCTTGGCGATCCGGTTTCCGGCATGGGCCAGATCGAATCGTTCCAACAGGGCACCGGCTCGCTGGCGCGACTCGGCCTTGCCCAACTGATAGAGCCGGCCGATCATTTCCAGATTTTCGAAGCCGGTCAGGTATTCGTCCACCGCCGCGTACTGCCCAGTCAGACCGATCGTGGAGCGCACCTCGTCTGCCTGGGTGTCGACGTCCAGCCCGAACACTGTGGCCCTGCCCTCGTCGGGCTTGATCAGAGTGCTGAGAATGCGGACGGCCGTCGTTTTCCCGGCTCCATTGGGGCCCAGCAGCCCGAGAACGGTGGCTTCGGGGACGCTGAAATCGATCCCGGCCAGTGCAACTGTTTCCTTGTACCTCTTCACGAGGCCTTCGACTTCAATGGCTGCATTCACACAGGCCACGGTATAGACCGGGTCCGACAGATTTATTGGCCGGCTGCATGCCCCGGTTGCGCTGGTGGTGGCAAAACGAATCCGCTTACGACGTAAGCACGTTCGGGTGCCGGGATGTCACTGGATGTCCACGGGGTACCCGGCGGCCAGCAGCGCCTGAACTACTTCAGCACGATGGTCGGCCCCGCGCGTCTCCAGGGACAGTGCGACTTCCACCTCGCCTAGGTGCAGGCGCGAGCCCGTACGGGAGTGTTCGACCTCACGCACGCTGGCACCGAGGTCGGCGACCACCGACAGCACCTTGGCCAGCGACCCGGGCTGGTCGGGCGCGCGCAGCCGTACCGACAGATAGCGGCCGGCGGCGACCATGCCGTGCTCGACGACCCGCAGCAGGAGGACCGGGTCCACGTTGCCGCCGGAGAGCACGACCACTACCGGAGGGGTGAACGCGGACGGATTCTCCTGCACTGCCGCCACCCCGGCGACCCCGGCGGGCTCGACCAGGAGCTTGCCGCGCTCGAGGCACAACAGCAGAGCGCGCGACAGCGACTCCTCCGAAACGGTGACGATCTCGTCCGCGAGGTCCCGGACATGGGTGAAGGTGAGGTCGCTCGGAGCGGGTACGGCGATGCCGTCGGCCATGGTGTCCATAGACGCGAGGGTCGTGGGCGAACCCTGCGCCAGTGAGCCGGGGAAGCAGGCTGCCGCGGCAGCCTGCGCCCCGACCACTCGAACGTCAGGTCGCAGTCCCTTCACTGCGGCTGCGATGCCGGACAACAGTCCTCCGCCGCCGGTGCACACCACCACCGTGGCGACCTCCGGACATTGCTCCAGAATCTCCAGGCCGACCGTGCCTTGACCGGCGATGAGATCGGGGTGATCGAACGGATGGATGAAGACCGCGCCGGTCTCGGCGGCGAACTTCTTGGCTGCCTCCATCGGTTCGGCGATCGTGTGCCCCACCAAGTGGATATCCGCGCCGTAGCCCCGGGTGGCCGCCACCTTCGGCAGCGGGGCGCTGTTGGGCATGAACACCGTCGCAGCGGCACCCAGCAGGCTCGCCGCCAGCGCAACCCCTTGCGCGTGGTTTCCGGCGCTGGCCGCCACCACTCCACGGGATCGTTGCTCGTGGCTCAGGCGGGAGATGCGGAGGTAGGCACCTCGGATCTTGAACGAACCGGTGCGTTGCAGGTTCTCGCACTTGAAGAGCACCGGCCCGCCGACCTGCTCGCTGAGCACGCGGGAGGTTTCCATCGGTGTTCGACGGACGATCCCGTCCAGCACCTTCTGCGCGGCGAGGATCTCGTCCACGCCAACCAGATGCGACTCCTGCCCCACGACTACGCATCCTGTCAGCCCAGCCGGGCCCTCGTCGCGAGCGTGGGGCGCCGGGCGCGATTCGCGCGCAGTTCGGCGTACCTTCGAGCCGATGACAACCGCGCCAGCCGACACCACGGTCGGGGCTCTTCGCGAGTCCGGTGCCCGTGCCCTCGGCGTCAAGGAAGAGATCCGGGCTAACCTCCTGCGCCGGATCGCCGCCGGACTTCCGTCCATGCCGGGCATCGTCGGCTTCGACGACACCGTGATCCCGGAGGTGGAGCGGGCTCTGCTCGCTGGGCACGACTTCGTGCTGCTCGGCGAACGCGGCCAGGGCAAGACCCGGCTGATCCGTACGTTGGTCGGCCTCCTCGACGAGTGGACGCCCGTACTTGCCGGAAGTGAGCTCAACGAGCACCCGCTCGCGCCGATCTCGGCCTGGGGGTTGCGGCAGACCGCCGAGCACGGCGATGCGGCGCCGGTGGCCTGGCTGCATCGCGACGCCCGCTACGGCGAGAAGTTGGCCACTCCGGACACCAGCGTCGGGGACCTGATCGGCGACGTGGACCCGATCAAGGTCGCCCAGGGCCGCACTCTGGGCGATCCGGAGACGATCCACTTCGGGCTCATCCCACGTACCAACCGCGGCATCTTCTCGATCAACGAGCTACCGGACTTAGCCGAGCGGATCCAGGTCGCGTTGCTCAACGTCCTGGAGGAGCGCGACATCCAGGTGCGCGGTTATCGGCTTCGCCTCCCGCTGGACCTCCTTCTGGTTGCCAGCGCCAACCCCGAGGACTACACCAACCGCGGGCGGATCATCACCCCGCTCAAGGACCGCTTCGGGAGCGAGGTCCGTACGCACTACCCGCTCGACCTGGACGACGAGATCGCTCTGGTCACGCAGGAAGCCATGCTGTCCTGGGCACCGGACCTGGAGCTCGCCGCGCCGCTGATCCCCGAGCACATCGTCGAGATCGTGAGTCGATACGCCCGCCTGGTCCGGGAGAGTCAGCACGTCGACCGGCGCTCTGGGGTCAGTGCCCGGTTCGCGATCGCAGCAGTGGAGACGATGGCCGCCTCGGCCGTCCGCCGAGCCGCGCTGACCGGCGAGGAACGGGCTGTCGCTCGGGTGTGTGACCTACCGAGCGCCCTGCCGGCCGCCCGCGGCAAGGTCGAGTTCGCCGACGCCAGTGGTGAGGACGAAGGCGAACGCGAACTGGAGATCCTGGCTCATCTGCTTCGCCGAGCGACCGCCGAGACGTTCCGGCATCTGCTGGCCGGCGTGGATCTCTCCGGCCTGCAGGATCATTTCGCCGAAGGCCAGACCGTGGACTCCGGAGAGTTGGTCGCCGGGGCCGCGCTGCTCGCCCAGTTCGGCTCCGTACCAGGACTCGCCGAGCTCCTGACCGCGCTCGGTGTCGGCGAGAGCGAGGACCTGCCTGACCAGGCGGCCGCGGCGGTCGAATTCGCCCTCGAGGGTCTCTACCTCACTCGACGCCTCGGCAAGGACGTCGATGGCCCGCGCACCTTGTACGGCGGGTAGGTCGGCCGGATGAAACGGCGCTATCGGTACGGCGCGTGGCAGGGCGGTCCCGATCCGCTCGCCGAGCCCTACGACGTCGCCACTGCGGTGGACGCGTTAGGCGATTCTGTACTCGCCGGGGAGAGTACGAGCGATGCCCTTCGCCGCTTGATGCGGGCCGGCGCTGCTGGCCGGCGTGGCCTAGATGCCTTGCGGGACAAAGTCCGTGAGCGTTTGCGGCAGGCCCGCCAACGCGGCGCGATGGACGGCACGCTGCGCGAGGTGCAGCGGCTGCTCGACGAGGCCATGACCGCGGAACGGCAGACCCTCGAATACGACCCGCGCCCCGAGGCACGGTTCGCTGAGGCGGAGTTGGCCTCGCTCCCGGACGACACCGCCGGCGCGGTACGAGATTTGGCCGACTACAACTGGGCCAATCCGCAGGCTCGCGCGAAGTACCAGGAGATCCAGGACCTGCTGCGCCGGGAGGTGCTGGACAGTTCCTTCGCGAAGATGCGCGACGCACTGACCAGCCACGGCGACAGCGGCCTCAACCAGGAACGCCTGCGTCAGATGGTCTCGGACCTGACCGATCTGATCCAGGCGCACAACCGCGGCGAGGACACCACCGAAGCCTTTCATCAGTTCATGGAGCAGTACGGGGACGCGTTCCCCGATAACCCGCGCAACACCGAAGAACTGATCGACTCCCTGGCCCGTCAAGCAGCCGCCCAGCAGCGGATGTTGGCCGGGATGAGCGCAGACCAACGGGCCGAGCTCGCCAACCTCATCGCCGACACGTGGGAGCAGATGGGCATCGGCGACCAGATCGGCGCTCTGAACGACGAGCTACGGCGCGCTCGCCCGGACCTGCGGTGGGACCGTGGGTCGGTTCCGGACGGTACCGAGTCCCTCGGACTCGGCGACGCGACCGCTGCCGTGCGTGACCTGGCAGACCTGGAGGAGCTTTCCCGCGCCCTTTCCCAGGACTACCCGGGCGCCGACCTGAGCGACATCGACGCACAGGCTCTGGAGAACGCGCTGGGTCGCGACGCCGCCGCTGACCTCGAGGCACTGCGTGAGCTGGAGTCCGAACTGGAGGATCAGGGCTGGCTCAACCGGTCAGCGGGGAAGCTGACCCTGTCCCCGAAGGCTGTGCGGCGAATGGGGGCCACGGCTCTGCGCCGAGTCTTCGGGAGGCTGTCCGAAGGCCGCCGGGGTCAGCACGACATCACCGCGACCGGGCCCTCCGGGGAGCTCACCGGCTCCTCGCGCCCTTGGCAGTTCGGCGACGAGCAGCCCATCGACGTCGTGGAGACGGTTCGCCGCGCGGTCCTGCGTACCGCCGGTGAGCGACCGGACCTCAGCGGCGGCATGGCCGAGCTGGAACCGGACGTTCCCGGCGAGCGTCGGAGGAGCGTGCCAATCGCCGTGGACGATGTCGCCGTGGTGGAGACCGAGCGACGCAGCAGCGCAGCGGTCGCCCTCCTGGTCGATCTGTCCTACTCCATGGCGCTGCGCGGGACCTGGCCGGAGGCGAAGTCCACGGCGCTGGCACTCCACACTCTCGTCAGCACGAAGTTCCCCCAGGACGCGATCCAGATCATCGGATTCGCCAGCCGAGCCCGAGAGATTTCGGCCGGTGAACTCGCCGACCTCGACGTCGATACCCTGCAGGGCACGAACCTGCAACACGGCCTGATGCTGGCCCGCCGGTTTCTCAACCGACACCGGGACAGCGAACCGATCATCATGATCGTCACCGATGGTGAACCCACCGCGCATCTCACCGAGAACGGCCGGGCGTTGTTCTATTGGCCGCCGCTGCCCGAGACCGTCGCCCTGACGATGACCGAGGTCATGCGATGCACTCGGATAGGGGCCCAGATCAACGTCTTCGCACTCGACCCTGACCCCAACCTGATCGACTTCGTCGATTCCCTGGTTCGCCAGGCCGGCGGCCGGCTCTTCCAGCCGGACCCGGCCCATCTCGGGGAGTACGTGGTCGCCGACTATCTCGACGCCCGACGCGGCAGGCGGGCTCGATCGGCATGAGCGCCGGCATGGAGCGTACCGAGGCCCGACCCCCCTCGAGCAGGGTCAGCTCCGGCCTGCGCGTGACCCGGTCCAGCGCTGAAGAGACCGCCGCCCTGCGCCGGGCCGTCCTCCGCCCGCACCTGACGATCCGCCAGATGACGGTCGCCGGGGATCAGAATCCCGACACTGCCTATCTGGCGGTTCGCGCACTGGCCGGTAACGGCGCCCTCATCGGCTGTGTTCGGCTGGAACCGGTGCCCTGTCCGTGGGCCGATTCGGTCGACATCGACACCGGGAAGTCCTGGCAGTTGCGGGCGATGGCTACCGATCCGTCAGCTCGGGGCAGCGGAGTCGGGCGGCTGCTCGTCGAAGCCGCGGTCAATCACGTCGCCGACCGCGGGGGTAACGCGATCTGGTGCAACGCCAGGGTCGGGGCCGAGGGCTTCTACACCCGCCTGGGCTTCCACACCGTGACCGGTCAGTTCACCGTCGCAGAGGTACCCGAGCAACACGTGGGCATGGTCCGGTCGGTGCCGTCATGAGTTATCGAGCGTGGCCCGCGGCGCTGCTGGGTTCGGCGTCATTGGCGGCGGCCTGTGTTGTGGTCGGCGGACACGTGGTCGAGGCCGGCGATGGGTGCCTCGGTGCGCAGTATTTCGTCGGCACCCCCACCATCTGGTCGCACGGTCCATCGAACGGTCCGGACGGCAAGCCGGCGCAGGACAAGGCAGGTCTGGGCGGGCCGGCGGTCGGCGAGCCGATCGGCGAGGTCAAGGAGGTCCCAGCGTCGGCGGGTCTGCAGATCATCGGGTGCCTTGACGTCGACCGCATCGAGGTGCCCGCCTCGACACTCATTCCGGACGGCCGCGCCTGATCAGCTCGTAGTTGTCAGCTGACCGCGGTCAATGCCTGGTCGAGGTCGTCGATCAGGTCGTCGATGTTTTCGATGCCGACGCTCAGCCGCACCAGCGACGCCGAAACCTCCAAGGGAGAGTTCGCGACAGAGGCATGCGTCATCCGGCCGGGATGCTCGATCAGCGACTCGACCCCGCCAAGTGACTCCGCGAGCACGAACACCCTGGTCCGCGAGCACACGTCGAGTGCCGCGGCTTCGCCGCCGGCGACCAGGAACGACACCATTCCGCCGAATCCCCGCATCTGTCGCTTCGCCAGGTCGTGCCCGGCATGACCGGGTAGCCCCGGATAGAGCACGGACGTCACAGCCGGGTGCTCCGAAAGCCACTCGGCCACCCGCGCCGCGTTGGAACTGTGGCGATCCATCCGTACGCCCAGGGTCTTGATGCCCCGCAACACCAGCCAGGAATCGAACGCACCTGGGACGGCGCCGATCGCGTTCTGCGCGTAGGCGAGCTGCTTCCCGAGCTCGGCGTCGGCAACGACCACCGCCCCGCCGACCACATCGGAGTGCCCGCCGAGGTACTTCGTCGTGGAATACACGGTGACGTCGGCGCCCAACGCCAGCGGTTGTTGCAAATAGGGCGAGGCGAACGTGTTGTCCACCACCAGTCGTGCTTCCGCCGAGTGTGCGATGTCGGCGAGTGCCGCGATGTCGGCAATCGAGAGCAGCGGATTGGTGGGCGTCTCGCACCAGAGCAACCGTGTGCTCGGGCGCATGGCGGCGCGGACCGCGTCGAGGTCGCTCAGATGGACGGGAGTGTGGTCGATTCCCCATTGGGACATGACGGCCGAGAAGAGCCGGTAGGTGCCTCCGTAGGCATCACCCGGGATGACCACGTGATCGCCCGGCCGACACATCGTCCGTACCAACGTGTCCTCGGCAGCCATTCCGGAAGCGAAAGCCAGACCGCGCACGCCACCGTCGAGCGCGGCGAGGCAGGTCTCCAATGCGGTCCGGGTCGGATTACCGGTGCGGCTGTACTCGTACCCCGACCGCAGACCGCCCACTCCGTCCTGGGCGTAGGTGGAGGTCTGATGGATCGGAACGACTACGGATCCGGTGATCGCGTCCGGCTCTTGCCCAGCATGGATCGCCGCGGTCTCGAACTTCATGGTGCCGAGGCTAGTGATGCCCGGCTGATCCGGCGCGAGCCGGTGGACAACGCCAGCGGACGAGGGACGCCACTGCCTAGCCTGAGTTTCGCAGCAGACGGCGAAGGGTGGGGCGTGGCCAACGGAAGCAGTCGGGTGACTGTCGTCAGCCCGGACCGGCGGGTGGATCTCTCGCTACCCGGTTCGGTCCCGATCAGCGATCTGCTCGGCCAGTTGCTGGACGTGTGCACCGACCATGCTGACCGCAGCGCGCCGTTGGCCTGGACGCTACGTCCGGTGGGGGGTTGCGCCCTGGCCCTGACCAGCACATTGGAATCCGCCCGAGTTCACGACGGGACGGTGCTGGAGTTGTGCGCGCGATCGCAAAGTGCGCTGCCCACCACCGTCGAGGATGTCCGGGACGCGACCGAAGACGCTGTCGACCGGACCATCGGCGCCTGGAGCCGCCGGGACACCACCACGGTCGCGGCGCTGGTCCTCGGGGTTCTTTCCGCTGTCTTGCTGGCCCGCCCGAGTGTCTGGACCGGGTTGCCCGGCAACGGTCTACCCTGCGCAGCCGGCATGGCTGGTGTGCTCCTGGCAGCCGCGGTTCGCATCATCCGACACGACCTTGTCGTCGCGGCCCACGGATTGTTGGCGGCAGGCTTAGCCTGGACCGGTGCGCTTGGCTTCGCCGCCCCGGTCACGCTCGCGTCGACCGAACTGACCCCGGCGAGTCGAGCCGGCGTCTGCGCGGCGGCAGTCCTGGCCGCTGCGATCCTGGTCGCTTGGGCTGAGCCGCAGCTGGCTGCCTGGGTGGCAGCGGCCGCTGTCTGCGTGATCGCCTCCGGCGGCTGGACGGCCATGGAACTAGCCGGCAGATCCGCCGACCAGGCAGTCGCGTTGGGCACCGTCGTGGGGGTCCTCAGTCTCGGCGTCCTGCCGCGGGCGTCGCTGGCCGCCGGCGGCTTGGCCGGGCTGGACTACCTGGTACGGACCCGGGGCAGCGTCGACCAGAGCGCGGTCACTGCCACATTTGCCAGGTCCCGGTCGCTACTCAACGGGGCACTCGTCGCCACTGCTGGGCTCACCGCGACTGGAGCCGTGCGGCTGGGTCTGGCCGGTTCGTCCGCGCAACTCGCCCTCGCGGTCATGATCGGCGGTTGCCTGCTGCTCCGCGCCCGCGCGTTCACCCAGACTCGGCATGTGTTGACCCTCGTTGCGACCGGCGCTTGCGCGCTGCTGGTGCAGCTGACCGCGGATCTGCTTGCCCACCAGCCCCGCCCGACAACGCTCGCCGCCATGCTGCTCGTCGCCGCCAGCTCGGCGCTGATGGTTCGCGGTGGCTTGTCCGCGCACAACGATGTGGCCAGCGCCCGCAGCCGACGATTGCTCGATGTCACCGAGTCGCTGGCGATCGCGACGCTGATCCCATTGTTGGCCGCAAACCTCGGCGTACTGGACTGGGTCCGCGAGTTGGTGAGCTGAGCAGTGCTCGACCGATCGGCCGACGCGAAACAGCCAGTACCGGCGATGGATTGGCGCCGCTTATGGCACGCGGTCGGCCAGGGCCTGACGACGCAGGCGGCGGCATCGGTCGCGCACGAGCATCAGACATTGGCCGCCGCGTTGCGGTCCCGTCAGAGCCGCCCACGTCGGATTGCAGTACTGGGCGCGACGGGAGGTGTGGGGACAACCACCGTCGCGGTTCTGTTGGCCAGCGTCGTGGCCGCCGCCAGGGATGACCAGACTCTCCTGTTCGGCGCGCACGGCGACGGCTCGGATGCGGCAGCCCGGCTTGCAATGCCGCACGCACCAAGCGTCACGACCGTGCTCGCCGGGCTGCGCCGGCAGGGCCGGATCCCGCCGACGCCGGTGACGCCGAATGGTGTTCGCGTGCTGGCCGGACCAGAGCCGGGCACCGCGTTCGTAGGCACCGCCGTTGCCCCCTTGGTCGAGGTCGCGGCTACTGGGCACGCCTGCGTCGTGATGGACGCCGGAGCAGCAAGTCACATTGCAGACCTCACCTGTCTCGCAGACCTCGTTGACACCGTGGTGCTGGTCTGCGCGACCACCCCGGATGCGGTGCACGCAACGAGCCGGCTCCTCGCGCGATGGGTCGGCCAAGAGTGGGCAGGTGCGCCGCCCCCCCGACTCGTGCTCGTGCCCGTGCAGAGTCGCGGCCGGACGGCTTCTCGTGGCATCGATCCGCTGCAGAAGGTGCGTGCAGCCGAGGACAGAGCACACGTGCTACCGCACGATCGCGAGCTCGCCCGGGGCCAGACGATCGACCTGAAGTCGCTGTCCGGCACCGCCTTGACTGCCCTGCTGGTGCTGGCAGCAGACATCATGGGCAGCCGCTAGCTAGGCCGGGTCGGTCCAGGCGATCTGTACCTGCTCAGCGGGCCCGCCTCGGCGCGCTAGGAGCGCCCTGCCCGGCGGCAGTCGGAGGGAGGCGACCCCGTTGACGAGCCGCCCTTCGGTGCGGTCCCCGGAGAGGAGAAAGCCAGGACCACCCAGTTCGCTGAGCGACTGAGTGACCGGCTCGAACATCGCCCGGCAGGCGCCACCGGTGCGGCGGGCCGTAACGACGTGCAGTCCCAGATCATGGCCCTGCGGGATGAAGTCGGTAAGCGCAACCAGCGGGTTGCCGGCGGCTGCGCTGACCTGGTCATAGTCGTCCACGACGACCACGATCTCGGGTCCATTCCACCAACTCCGGGCCCGCAACTCTTCGCTGGTCACCTCGGGACCGGGAACGCGCCGAGCGAGGCCGGTGCAGACCTCGGCAACCGCCTGCCGAGTCGCGACCGCGCTGGTGCAATAGCGGAGCAGGTAGTCGGGCGGAACAAGGTCGAGGTGTGCGCGGCGGTAGTCGACCAGCAGGATCGCGAGGTCCGCCGGTGTTCGGCTGCTGATCAGCTGATGCAGCAACGTCCTCAGCAACGTCGACTTCCCGGACTGTGACTCGCCGTAGACCTGCAGATGTGGATCCGCCGCGAACAGGTCCACCACCGCCGGTGCCAGGTCACGCTCGGACAATCCGACAATCACGCCCCGGCCGGTATCGAGCGACGAACCGGCAGGGCGACTGACAAGGTCGGGCAGCGAAATGCTGGTCGGCAGCACCCGAACCGAGCTCACACTGGGACCGGGCCAGCGCCGGTGTACCTCGTCGATCAGATGGCGGACGCCGTCCGCGAGGTCGGCGAGGCCACGCCCACCATCGATTCGTGGTAGGGCGATCTGGACGAGATGACCGCCGGGGACGAGACCCCTGCCGGGCACACCGTCGGGGACCGACTCCGCCAGCTGCCGGTCGATGGTCGAGTCGAACGCATCGCTGAGTCGCAGTTCGATGCGGCCCGGAAACGCGGCGGCCAACCGCATGCGGATCTGTGATCCGGCCGAGGCGGAGAGCACGGTGTGCACTCCGAGGGACGGGCCCCGGTTGGCGATGGTCATGACCTGGTCCTCGAGGTCGGACTCAGCTTCCCGGAGCGCCGCCCACCCGTCGATCACCAGGAACACGTCACCCAGCACCGAGCTCGGCAGTGCTCCGCGTCGCCGGGCGCGACGCAATCCATCCGCGCTGTCCCAGCCGTGCTGGGTCATCAGCGCTTCCCGCGCATCGAGCATCGCAAGGACGTCAGCCACGGTTCGCCGTACCCGATCCGGATCCGCCCGGGTGGCCACTCCGGCGACCTGCGGCAGTCCCTCGAGTGCCGTGAGCGAGCCGCCGCCGTAGTCCAGGCAATACAAGGCCACGTCACCCGGGGGGTAGCGCAGGGCCAGCGAGCAGACCATGGTCCGCAGCAAGACACTCTTCCCGGACAAGGCGGTGCCGATGATCAAGACGTTGCCGTGCGGGCCGGCGAAGTCCCAGGTGAGCGCGCTCTGCAGTTGCTGCTCAGGGATATCGCGGAGGCCCAGCACCGCCACGACAGCTCCGGAGTCCGACCCTGCCACGGCGTCTGTCGCACGGGCCGCGCCAGTCGGCACCTCATCCAGGCTGAGAACCTGCGGCAGCGGATCGATCCACACCTGGCGCACGCGCTGCGCATCGACGTCGCCCAGCCGTTGCACCGCCACATCGAGGATCGTCGCGGTCGGGGCCTGCGACCCGACTGACTCCGATCCGGCGACGGTGCTCGGCTCAGCCGGTGCGACGGGATCGGAACAGGCACGAGGGTGGGGGGCCGCGAGCGGTTTCGTGGAGAACTCGACGACGCGCGCCGGCGCTGGGCACTCGCTCGCCGGGTCCCGGTAGGGCGCCGAGATCAGTGCGGCTTTGAATCGGTCGTAGACCGTGGTGTCCACCTTGAGATAACCCACTCCGGGCTCGGGTGGAAGGTGATAAGCGTCCGGCACGCCGAGCACCTCGCGGCTCTCGGACTCACTGAACGTACGCAGGCTGATGCGGTAGGACAGGTGTGATTCCAGCCCGCGGATCCTCCCGGCGTCCAGCCGCTGGGTGGCCAGGAGCAGGTGGATGCCGATCGAGCGACCGATCCGTCCGACGGCGAGGAACAGTTCGGCGAAGTCTGGTCGCGCGGTCAAGAGTTCCGCGAACTCGTCGATGATCACCAGCAGGTGAGGCATGGGTTCGAAGCTGTCCGGTTCGGGAGACCGATCGACGAGATCGGCGTAGGCGTGCACGTTGGGCAGGTTTCCTGCCTCGGCCAGAACGCGCTGCCGGCGGGTCAGCTCGCCGTACAGCGCATCCCGGAATCGCTGCACGAGACCAGGGTCGGCGGCCAGGTTGGTGACCGTTCCGGCCAGGTGCGGCAGGTCGGCGAACCCGGCAAAGGTTGCGCCGCCCTTGAAATCCACAAGGAGCAGCGCGAGGCGCTCAGGCGGATGAGCCGCGGCCAGCGAGGTCACCATCGTGCGGAGCAGCTCACTCTTGCCTGAGCCCGTGGCACCCACGACCAGACCGTGCGGACCCATTCCGCCCCGCGCGCTCTCCTTCAAGTCCAAGTAGACGGGCTGCCCGGCTGCGCCGAAGCCGAGCGGGACCCGGAGGAAATCGCGAGGGGACTTCGCCAGCCACTGCTGCCGCGGATCGAGTTGGGCAACATCGTCGATGCCGAGGATGTCCCGCAGACTGCCCGGTGTCCCCGGGGGCTGCCCGGCGTCGTCCTCGACCAGACGCAGTGGAGCGATCGATCTGGCCAACGCTGACACCGACGATGCCTCGACACAGTCGACCGCGCGCACGAGCTCTCCCCCACGGTTCGAGCCCGGCCCTTCCAGAAGGGCAGTGGCACCTCCGGACAAGGTGATCCTGAGATCGACGTGGTCGGGCTCCTCACGCCGATGCGCCACGAGATGGATCACATGGATGCCGAGATCTAGCAGTGAGCCACTGGAAGTGTCCAGATATGGTGGCCCGTACTGGAATTCACCATCCACGATGACGACGAAGCGAACAACACCGGCCCCAACCGGACCCCGACGACGATCCGCATCCGCCTGACGTGCGTCGAGGTCATCGATCCGGGCGAGGATCTCGTCGACGGATGCCTGGACCAGCGGCTCATCAAGACTGTGCGGAAGCCACTTCACCCAATCCCATTGATCGGCCAACGGCAGGGCCCGTACGACCGCTATCCGCACGTCGTCGGGTGGATGCAGCGCGACCAGCTGCGCGATCACGCCGCGAGCCACCGACCTCCCCCATTCCCGGTCCCCGACGATGCTGAGGCAACCGATCTCAGCCAACGGCACCGTGAGCGGTTGTTCGGCGAGCTCGGCATACCGCTCGACCAGGCTCTCCGCGGCCGCCAAACAGACCGGATCATGACTCGTGAGCGGGTTGGCCCGGTCCGCCGCCACGCTCAGTCCCCGCGCCAAGGGCGTCGCCCCCGTACCGATCCGGATCCGGAGGAAATCTGCGTCGCAGCGCCGGCGCTCCCAGCGGCGGGCCGGCAGCCGGACGAGGTCGATCAGCGCTGCCGGATCCGGATGACGGCGTGCCGCGCGGGCTCGTTGCTGCGCGGTGGCCGCGCGTGCCCTCCGTCGCATGCCTTCGAGATAGTCGAGATAGCGCTCACGGTTGTCACGTTGCCGGCGGCGCGCGCTGGACCGGGTACCGACGAAGAGCAGGATCCCCAGTCCCACGGAGACGATCATGAAGAGCAGGCCAGCAGCGGCGAACAGCGGGCGGTCGCGGTTGGTGAGCGTAATCAACAGCGATCCCGACCCTGAGACCAGCGGCATCACGATGGCCGCGACGTTGGTGGAACTCGCCGGCTGCTCCGCGTTCTGCGGTGGGGCGGCAAGCACGAGGGGACCCTCGTCGCTTTCCGCTTGCGCGAGGTCGAGTGGGGCGGGACGGCGAACCAGGACAGTGGTCATGTGACTGTGCTGTGCAGCCGGCCGGGTTGACCATCCAGTGGTGCGACCACCGATCAGACCGCCCGATCCGCGAATCGTTCGGCGTTGCCACGGTCGGTCTCTGCCGCGGCACGACTCGCCTCGTCGGCTCCTTGGCTGATTCCCAGCATGTGTGCGCGCAGCCTGACGAGTTCATCCACGTGCGTATCGCAGAACGCCGAGACACCCTCGGCCACAACTGGTTCGACAACGGCGTCAGCGACGTCGGCGATAACAGCCCGGAAGCTCAGATCGATCACCTCGTACTGATCGGCAATCGTCACCGCACTGACGGCCGCCCGGCTTGCCTCTCCGGTCGAGACGCCGACCTCGGTTCGCTCACCCATGTCCGAGGACCCTAGGCAGCAGCCGGGTTCGCCTGCCCCAGTTGTCCACAGCCCGACAGCTCCGGCGCCGGTTGCGCTGTGCTCGCGCACAGTTGTCCACAGGTCCGGCTGGAGACCCAGCGGCAAACCCCGGCCGCACCTAGCCTCGTCGCTCATCGAGACCCGGCACACCGGCACATGATCGCGGGCTGGAGCGGGTGCAGAACGGAGAGGACGGACATGAGCGAGGACTTCGTTGGACTTGCCCAGGCGGACGCACTGGGTCGGGGCAGCACCGAATTGGATGGCAGCGCCGCGAGGTTGTTCCAGAACCTGCAGGCGCTGATCAGCGAGCTCGAATCCGATCAGCAGGCGATTCGAGGCGGCGCATTGCAGGCCTTTGCGCGGGTCAAGAGCGAGTTGTTCGATCGCTTCCACGCGCTGGTCGAATTCTGCCGGACAAACGGGATGCACCTGTCCGAGGCGCAGGCACAGGTCGATGCCACGGACCTGAGCAGTGCACAGGAATTCTCCGCCGTCGGCTCCGCAGTGACCGGCATCGCAGCTCGGATGTCGGCATGAGCTACGACGTCTACGGCCATGTCGGGCGGCTCAAGACACTGGCTGACACCCAGCAGAACTTCCACAACCGCTTCCAGACGATCATGGACTCGATCGACTCAGCGGCCCGAAACACACTGGGAAAGTGGGAGGGTGCCGGCCAGGCTGGCTTCACCCAAGCAGCGGCGGAGTACGAGCGCCTGCACACGGCAGTTCAATCGGCCTTCTCGCGATTGATTGCCAGTACGCATGAATCAGCTGACGCCTACGCCCGGCTGACCCATCACCTGCACGGCTTGTTCGACTGAGCGACCCGACGTCGTGTCGCCCACCCTCGATCCGGAGCGGGTGCTCCTGGACGCAGCCGCGCTGCGCCGCCGGCAGCTCTGCGTCGCCTTCGTGCACGGTTCGGCGCGGTCATGGCGAGTCTGTCGGCGAATCTGGCCGGCCGCCGTCGCCGGTCTGCTGCTCGTGGCCCTTGCCGTCGCCGCACTTGCGGTCGCTGCTGCGTTCGCCCGGCAGCAGGAGATCGACGCCGGCGCGGCCGCTTCCGAACTGCGGCTAGGAACCGCTGGCGAGGTAGCCGAGCACGTCCTGCCGGGTCAGCACCCCACGCGGCTTGCCGTCGTCGAGCACCACTGCGGCATCGCGGCTCGTGAGCACGGCGAGGAGTTCGGCCACCGGCTCGCCCGCGCCCACCTGGGGCAGGGGCGGGCCCATGTGTTTCTCGAGTTTGTCGGCCAGCGTCGCCCGACCGGTGAACAGCGCGTCCAGGAGGTCGCTGTCCACAACCGAGCCAACGATCTCAGCCGCCATCACCGGCGGCTCGGACAGCACGACGGGCACCTGGGAGACCCCGTACTCACGCAGGATGTCGACCGCCTCGCGCACCGTTTCGTTCGGGTGCACGTGGACGAGCTCCGGGATGGATCCTGCCTTTGCCAGCAGGACGTCACCGATTGTGGTCTGTTCGTCGCCGCGGGCCAGGAAGCCGTAGTCGGCAAGCCAGTCATCGTTGAAGATCTTCGACAGATAGCCACGGCCCGAGTCCGGCAGCAAGACCACGACGAGGTCGCCCGGAGCTGCTGTCTCTGCGACTCGGAGCGCAGCGGCCGCGGCCATGCCGCACGATCCGCCGACCAGCAGCCCTTCCTCGCGGGCAAGCCGACGAGTCATCGCGAACGAGTCTCGGTCCGACACGGCCAGGATCTCGTCGGGAACCTTCGGTTCGTAGGCCTCCGGCCAGAAATCCTCCCCGACCCCTTCGACGAGATACGGCCGACCGGTGCCGCCCGAGTACACCGACCCCTCCGGGTCGGCGCCGATGATCTTGACCCGGCCCTCGGATACCTCTTTGAGATAGCGCCCCGTACCGCTGATCGTCCCGCCGGTGCCGACCCCCGCGACGAAATGGGTGATCCGGCCCTCGGTCTGCGCCCAGAGTTCCGGCCCAGTGGTCTCGTAGTGCGAGGCGGCGTTGTTCGGGTTGGAGTACTGGTCGGGCTTCCACGCGTTGGGCGTCTCAGCGGCGAGCCGGTCGGAGACCTTGTAATAGGACTCCGGATGATCGGGTGGGACCGCTGTCGGACAGACGACGACCGTCGCGCCGTACGCGCGCAGCACGTTGATCTTGTCGGTGGACACCTTGTCCGGGCAGACGAAGATGCATCGGTACCCGCGCTGCTGGGCGACCAGGGCCAGGCCCACGCCGGTATTACCGCTCGTGGGTTCGACGATCACACCACCCGGCACCAGCTCGCCGGAGGCCTCGGCAGCGTCGATCATGCGAACCGCAATGCGGTCCTTCACCGACCCGCCGGGATTGAAGTACTCAACCTTTGCCGCGAGCGCCGCAGGGGCGTCTGCCCCGATCCGGCCGAGGCGGACCAGAGGTGTGCCTCCGATCAGATCGACCACACTGTCGACGAAACGCACGGCACTCACAGTACGTGGCGGACCAGGTACGGGCCTACGCGGGAGCCGGTCGTCGAGCTCACCGAGCGGTCACCGACAGGGAAAAGCCGACCGGGCTCCCTGCTGGCAGGACTAACCTCGACCTGGTGATGGGGCACAGCGGGCGGGCGAAAGCTGCGACGGGCCTTGTCAGGGGTAACGCCAGATGAACGGCAAAGTCCGTCGAGCCGCGCTGGGGACGGCATTCACTCTGGGCAGCGTCGGAGCGGCCGCAGGCGCGGCCATCAGCCTGATCCTGTCCCAGAGTCGAGCCGCGCGCCGCGTCGTGGAGAAGCGCACGCCAATTCTCGGCCCGCCCACTGGCGACGGCACGTACGGGGAATTCCCGGGCAAGGCGATCAGCGTCACCGTCCTCGGCGACAGCAGCGCGGTGGGCCTCGGTGTGGATTCGACGAACGAGACTCCGGGCGTCCTCATCGTCAACGCCCTGAGCGAGCTGGCCGAGCGACCGGTGACGTTCACGAGACTTGCCTGGATCGGCGCGGAGTCCCGCGACCTCGACAGCCAGATACAGGTGGCCCTCGACGAGACGCCGGACCTGGACCTCGCCATCATCATGATCGGCGCCAACGACGTCACATCGCGGACGCGCCCGTCAATATCGGTCCGTTTCCTCTCCGAGGCGGTGACTCGGCTCCGCGAGGCCGGTAGCGAGGTAGTCGTGGCGACCTGCCCGGACCTCGGCACAATCCGGCCGGTGCGCCAACCGCTGCGATTCATCGCTCGCCGGTGGAGCCGCCAACTCGCCGCGCTGCAGACGGTGGCCGTGGTCAGGGCCGGCGGACGCACCGTATCACTCGGCGCGATCCTCGGCCCGGCCTTTGCCCGCGATCCCAACATGTTCAGCGCGGATGAGTTCCATCCCTCCGCGGACGGCTACGCAGCGGCCGCCGCTGTCATCTTGCCCACTGCGGCCGCGGCGCTGGGTCTGTGGCCCGACGGCGGACAGGCGCGCGACCGGCCGTTCGGCAAGGAACGCGTCACGTCCGTCGAGCATGCGGCTGTACGAGCGGTCGAACGCGCCGGTACGGAAGTCTCCCAAGCAGACGCCGACGCCCCGGTGTCGTCGGGATGGGCTCGGCTGCGCCGCCGACGCCCGATGCCGATGGTCGAAGCCGACGACTGTGTCAAGACCGATTCCCCGGAAGAGGCGAGTCACCTATGAGCCGAGCGAGCCGAGCGGCCAGATCACGTCGACGGCGCGGAGTGGTCGTCCGGATCGGCCGCGTCGGAGCCGGAGCGGTCGTCGGGGGCGTCGGAGCCACCGGAGCGATTCTGGCGGGGCAGCTGATCGCGGCGGCGCGCCGCGATCCCACGGCGATGCTGGATCCGCCGCCGATCACCGGCACGTTCGGGGTCAGCGGCGATCCGCCGCTGCGGCTTGCCGTCCTCGGCGACTCCGCCGCAGCTGGGTACGGGGTCAGCACGGTGGAGCAGAGCGTGCCCGGTCAGCTGGCCGCTCGCCTGGCCGCAGCCGGCTGGCGAGTCGAGCTCTCCGGATTCGCAATCGCGGGCTCGCGGACCGGTGATCTCGGGCCGCAGGTCTCGCGCGCCCTGCTGACGCGACCGGATCTCGCCGTGCTCGTCATCGGATCCGACGATGCGGTCCGCCTCACTCGGGCGAGTTCGGTGTCGTACGGCGTGGTCGATGCAGTACGCCGATTGCGGGACCACGGCGTGCCAGTGGTCGTCGGCACAGCTCCGGATCTGGCTGCCGCACGCGGGCTCGGTCAACCGCTTCGAGCCGTTGCCGGGTGGCGCTCGCGTCAGGTGGCCAGAGTCCAACTCGCCGCGACTCGCTTCGCCGGTGGCCTCCCGGTGGACCTGGCCAAGGAGTGTGGACCGGTCTTTCGCGCCGATCGCGGCCTGCTGGCAGCCGACGGCTGGCATCCGTCCGTCGAGGGTGCCCGGATCTGGGTGGATGCCTTGGAACCAAAGATTCTGGATGCCGCCGGCTCGCCCGCGACGTACTGAGTCCGCAGACGTGATGGCCACAGCCCGCCGGGTGTCGGGCTAGATTCGTTCGAGAACGCAGTGCACCTGCTGTCGTCCTACGCCGATCGGAGATCGTCATGCCAGAAGCCGTCATTGTCGCCACCGCCCGTTCGCCCATCGGACGGGCGTTCAAGGGGTCACTGAAGGATCTGCGGCCCGACGACCTCGCCGCCACCATCATCCAGGCCGCACTGGACAAGGTTCCCGAGCTGGACCCGGCTGATATCGACGACCTCATGCTGGGCTGCGGCCTGCCCGGCGGCCAGCAAGGTTTCAACATGGGCCGGGTCGTGGCGATCCTGCTGGGTCAGGACCAGCTGCCTGGGCTGACCGTCACCCGCTACTGCTCCTCGTCCCTGCAGACCACCCGGATGGCCATGCATGCGATCAAGGCGGGTGAGGGTGACGTCTTCATCTCCGCGGGTGTGGAGATGGTGTCGAGTTTCGCCAGTGGCAACAGCGACAGCTGGCCAGGGACCCAGAATGCGCAGTTCAGCGAGGCAATGACCCGTACGGCGAAGGTCGCCGAGAGTGGCGCCGACGCCTGGGTGGACCCACGCACCCAAGGCGAGCTGCCCGACATCTACATCGCGATGGGGCAGACCGCGGAAAACCTGGCTCTGGTCAAGGACGTGACCCGCGCCGACATGGACGAGTTCGGCGTACGCAGTCAGAACCTCGCCGAGCAGGCGATCAAGGACGGCTTCTGGGAACGCGAGATCACCCCGGTCACCACACCCGACGGCACCGTCGTCAGCGCCGACGACGGGCCGCGCGCGGGGGTCACCCTGGAGGCGGTCTCCGAGCTCAAGCCCGTCTTCCGGCCGGACGGCCGGGTCACCGCCGGGCAACTGCTGCCCGCTCAACGACGGCGCCGCCGCCGTCATCGTCATGAGCGACACCAAGGCCCGCGAGCTCGGCATCACCCCGCTGGCGCGCGTCGTCTCGACCGGGGTCAGCGGCTTGTCCCCCGAGATCATGGGCCTGGGTCCGGTGGAGGCGAGCAAGCAGGCGCTGGCCCGCGCTGGGATGAGCATGGGGGACATCGACCTGGTCGAGATCAACGAGGCCTTCGCCGCGCAGGTCATCCCGAGCTACCGCGACCTGGGGATCGACATCGACCGACTGAATGTGCACGGCGGTGCGATCGCCGTCGGTCACCCGTTCGGGATGACCGGTGCCCGGATCACCGGCACCCTGCTCAACGGCCTGCGGTCCCGGGACAAGACCTTCGGCCTGGAGACCATGTGCGTCGGCGGCGGGCAGGGCATGGCGATGGTTCTCGAGCGCCTGGCCTAACCGCGACCGACGTACGGACACACGTACGAAGGCCCGGCCCCTGTTCCGGGGGCCGGGCCTTCGTCTGTGTTCAGGTGGTGCCAGTTACTCGCGGAAGTAGCTGAGTAGCCGCAGGATCTCCAGGTACAGCCAGACCAACGTGACCAGCAGGCCGAACGCGGAGTACCAAGCGAACTTCTCCGGTGCGCCGCGGCGGATCGCCTGGTCGATCATGTCGAAGTCCAGGAGCAGGAAGAAGCCGCGATGCCGATGCACAGCAGGCTGAAGCCGATCGCGATCGGGCCGCCGCTCACGCAGCCCCAGGCCGCCCGGGGTGATGAAACTGGCGACCAGGTTGACCAGCATCAAGATCACGACGCCGATACCGGCGCCGATCACCCAGCGCTGCAGGCTCGGGGTGACCCGGATTGCGCCGGTCTTGTACACGAACAGCATCCCGGCGAAGACGCCCATCGTGCCGATGATCGCCTGGATGACGATGCCCGGGTAGATGTCCTCGAAGACCTCACTGATCGCGCCCAGGAAGACACCCTCGACCACGGCGTAGGCCAGGATCGCGAGCGGGTTCGTGATGGTCTTGAAGCTGATGACCAGACCCAGGACGAATCCGACGAGCATCGCGCCGAGCGCCAGCGGGATGGACTGGTCGGGCTCGAGTAGGAACCAGGTGGCTGCGGCCGACAGGATCGTGACGAGCAGGGTGATCCCCGTCTTGGTCACGACATCGTCGATGGTCATGTACCGGGACGGCGCCTGATAGCCCGGGGGCGCATAGGCAGGTTGGGCGTACATGTCCTGAAGCTGTCCCGACGTCGGCGCGTTCTGCACCGGTGCCTGGTTCCAGGTCGCGTAGCCCTGGCCGCTGGGAATGCGGCCCAGGGCGGGGTTCGAACTCTTCACCAATGCTCCTTAGTAGCGGGCTCGTTGCTGGTCAGATTAACGCGCTGACGTGCCTGGAGGTTCCTTGCGCACGCGGGAATTCCGGCGTCCTCGGCAGATCATCACTCTCACCCGTGCCCCCGGTGGGATTCGAACCCACACTGGGGCCCTTTTAAGGGGCCTGCCTCTGCCATTGGGCTACGGGGGCCCCAGCAGACTAAGTGGTGCTCGCTACATCAGCGAATTCGCGGCGGGGGTCCTGGATCTGGCCCAGCGAGGTGATCTCGCGTCGGAACAACAGGGCAAGCGTCCAGTCGGCGAGCACGCGAATCTTGCGGTTGAACGTCGGCACCCGGCTCACGTGGTAGGTCCGGTGCAGGAACCAGGCGATCACGCCCCTGACCTTGACCCCGTAGATCTCTGCGACGCCCTTGTAGAGCCCGAGGCTGGCTACCGAGCCCGCATTCTTGTGGAAGTACGGGGCGGGAGCCCCACCGCGGAGCACGGAGACGATGTTGTCCGCCAGCACTTTGGCCTGACGCACCGCATGCTGGGCACTCGGCGCGGTCCGCGCGCCGAGATCGCTGACCGTCAGGTCCGGGATGGCGGCGCAGTCTCCCGCCGACCAGGCATCGGTCTGCCCGCGGACCCGCAAGCTTGCCTCGCAGTCGAGCCTGCCCTTGGCGTCGAGCCGCAGGTCCGTGTTGCGTAAAAGCGGGTTCGGCTTGACGCCCGCGGTCCAGACGACGGTGTCGCAGTCATAGGTGTCCCCGTCGCTGAGCACGATGTGGCAGTCGAGCATCGATTCCAGCCTCGTGTTCAGCCGGACCTCCATGCCGCGGCGCAGGAGCTGGTCGACGGTGTAGGCCGCCAGAACCAGGCTCACCTCAGGCAGGATCCGGGGGCTCGCCTCGACGAGGACCCAGCGCATCTCGTCGGCACGCAGCTGCGGATAGAACTTCTTGACCGCGTACCTGGCCATGTCCTCGAGCTCGGCGAAGGCCTCGATACCCGCATAGCCTCCGCCGACGAAGGTGAACGTCAATGCCCGCCGACGCACCTCCGGCTCGTCGGTGGACGCGGCTGCGTCCAGCCGGGACAGGACGTGGTTGCGCAGGAAGATCGCCTCGCCCACGTTCTTGAAGCCGATGGCGTCCTCCGCAAGACCCGGAATCGGGAGGGTCCGCGAGCCACAGATCCAGGGGCGATGACGATGATGTCGTACGCAATCTCGTACGCGCCGCCGGCAATCGGCTGCACCATGACCTTGTGATCTTTGTGCTGGATCTTGGTGACGGTCCCCGTCACCACCCTGCAGTGCTTGAGAACGCGCCGAAGTGGGACCACGACGTGGCGCGGTTCGATCGAACCTGCGGCCGCCTCGGGAAGAAACGGCTGGTAGGTCATGTGCGACTGCGGGTCCACGACGATGATCTCGGCCGAGCCGCGAGACAGCTTGCGCTGCAACCGTAATGCCGTATACAGCCCGACGTACCCGCCGCCGACGATGAGAATGCGCGGACGCGTACTGCTCACCGTGCTGCTCGCCTCATAGGGCTCAAGACTAGTGACTCGGGTCAGCTGCTCCTGACCCGGCATCGCGTCCTTCGGCCAGTTCCCGGGCCCGCAGGAGGACCGCGTCCAGCATCGGCTCTGTCAGTACTCCGGTGAAGGTGTTCTGCTGGCTGACGTGATAGCAGCCGAGCACGGACAGCGGGGGTCGATCCGCGTGTTCGACGGTGCAGATCGCCCCGTGACCGAAGCGCGGCCGCGGGCGGGGCACCACGTAGGACATGGCACCAAGGACGGGCCAGAGGGCATTCCAGCCGAACTGGCCGAGCACGACGACGACCCGCAGCATCGGGAGGAGGGCGAGTTCACGCGTCATCCACGGGGCACACGTGTCCCGTTCCTGTGGCGTCGGCTTGTTCGCGGGTGGAGCGCACCGTACGGCGGCAAGGATTCGCGTGTCGATCAATCGCAGCCCATCGTCGATCGACACCGACGTGGCCTGATTGGCCAGCCCCACCCGGTGCATGGCGGCGTAGAGCCAGTCGCCGCTGCGGTCACCGGTGAACACCCGACCCGTGCGATTGCCACCGTGGGCGGCCGGGGCGAGACCGACGATAGCGATGCGTGCGTCCCCGAGCCCGTACCCAGGCACCGGCCGAGCCCAGTACGTCCAGTCGCGAAACGATGCCCGTTTGACCCGCGCGGTTTCTTCGCGCCACGCGACCAACCTCGGACACGCCCGGCACTGACTGATCGCCAGGTCCAGGTCCGGTAGGTCGGTCAGTTTCGCAGCCATGCTTGCCGGGTAATCGCTGGCTTCGGTATCCACACTCTGATCGTGGCGCACGCCAGCCAGGTGGCGGGCTGCGGATGCCGGCAGGCATGATCGAGCCAGTCGTCGAGCCGCCGTGGACTCGACTCGGAAAGGAGTACCGGTGGCCAAGGGGAACAAAGGATCGCTGTTCTGGAAACTGCTCGGTTTTGCCTTTGCCATCCCGGCCGGCATCGCGGTACGCAAGGCCCTCGACAAGACCTGGATGGGCGTACGGGGGTCGGCGCCACCCAAGAACCCGGCCGCACCTGGCACGGACTGGCGCGAGGCCCTGGCCTGGGCGGCCGCCTCCGGTATCGCCATCGCGTTCGGACGGCTGTTGGCCGCGCGCGTTGCGGCGGGTTTCTACAAGAAGCTGACCGGCAAGTTGCCGCCCGGAATCGAGACCGAGGGTCCCTGAACGCGCCCCGCTCTAGACCAATGAGGCGGCGATGCCGTCCAGGATGTCCTGCTCGCTGACCAGCACGCTGTCGATCTCCCAGACGTCCATCACGACCCGCAGGATGAGGGCACCAGCACCGATCACGTCGACTCGGCCGGCGTGCATCACCGGCAGGGCGGCGCGCTGAACTCGACTCATCGTGAGCAGTCCCGCGGTCGTCGATCGCACGTCACCGACCGAGATCCGGCTGTGGTGGATGGACGTCGGGTCGTACGCGGGCAATCCGAGGGCTATCGCGGCCACGGTGGTCACCGACCCGGCGAGGCCGATCAGCGTGAGCGGTGCCTGGATCGGGACCGACTCCGCGACCGAGTTCAGGGCCAGCCTGATGTCGGTCTCGGCGGCTCCGATCTCGTCCGGGGTCGGCGGATCGGAAGCCAAGTGCCGCTCGGTCAGCCGTACGCAACCGATATCGACCGACCGCGAGGCGGTCACCGACTGGTCGCCCAGCACGAATTCGGTTGACCCGCCGCCGATGTCGACCACCAGGTAGGGCGGTGTCGGTGCCGGCGTGACCATGGGCAGGCTGATCGTGGCGCCACGGAACGAGAGCTCGGCCTCTTCCGTACCCGTGATCACCTCAGGCGACTGTCCGAGAAGCGCTGTCACCATCGCTTCGAAGTCACCTCGGTTGCGCGCGTCCCTTGTCGCGCTGGTGGCGACCATGCGCACGCGTTCAGCGCCGAGCTCGCCAATCTTCCTGACGTAGTCGGCCAGAACGACGCGGGTGCGTTCGATTGCGTCCGCAGCGAGCTCACCCGTGCGGTCGACGCCCGCGCCCAGTCGGACGATCTCCATGCGACGCAACACTTCTGCCGGTGGCTGCTCGGGCGACAGGTCCGTGATCAGCAGCCGTAGCGAGTTGGTGCCGCAGTCGATGGCGGCCACCCTGGTCATCTAGGCAGGCTCCGGATCAGATGACTCGGGCACGGGCGATGCCGGCGCCGCGACACAGGGACCGTCCGACCACCAGGGCGGGATCGCGGCCAGCGCCTCGTCGCCGAACGGATTGACCCCCGGGCCCACAGCGAGCGAGTGCGCGACGAGGGCGTGCAGGCACTTGACCCGTTCCGGCATGCCGCCGGCCGATGCGCTGGAGGACAGGTCCTCCAAGGCGTTCCGCTCGCGCAGGTACGAGGTGTGGGCGGCGGTGTAGGCGTCGCGGAGCTCGGCGTCATCGACCAGCCGCGCCGTCATCTCGCGCATGAGGCCGGCAGCTTCGAGCCGGCTCACGGCAGCCGCAGCGCGCGGACAGGTCAGGTAGTAGAGCGTGGGAAAGGGGCTTCCGTCAGTCAGCCGCGGCTGGGTCTGTACGACATCGGCCAGCCCGCAGGGACAGCGGTGCGCAATAGCTCGCATCGCGCGAGGTGGCCGCCGAAGCTGTGCCTCGACGACCGCGCGGTCAGCGTCGTCGGCGGCGCTCAGTCGCGCCGAGCCGCCTGCCGGCTCATCCGCCGCCATCGGCGATCTCGATCGATGACAGGACCTGTTCGAACCATGCCTGGTCGGCGTCGTCGGTCGCTTCGCCTTGGCCGGCCACCTGCTGGGCCTGGCCGCTGTCGTCGATGACATAGAGCAGGTCACCGGGCATGACGTACTGCAGGCGGGACCGGGCCTGGGTCTGGATGAAGCTGGGGTCATCGAGCTGGTCGACCTGGATCCGGAGATCCTCGACCCGCTGTTGGGCTGCGCGGTTTTCGCCCTCCAGCCGTTCGATCGCGGCCTGCTGTGCGAGGTAGCGCTGCAACGGGTAGGCGAGGCTCACGACCAGCAGCACCACGACCGCGGCAAGCAGAACGGCGCGGCCGGTGAGCCGTGCGGTCCAGCGTTGCGCCGTCTGGGCAGCACTGGTCGCTCGGGTCGGCCCCGGACCCCGGGTGCTGCGCTTGTCACCCGGACCGCGGCCACGACCCTGGGCGCGAGTGAGGTCAGCAGACGATCGGCGGCCGTTCGGTCGACTGGCGCCGGTCAGGCCGTTGCGCCGAGCTCCCGGCCGTTTGCCAGGTCCTCTCGGGGAACTCACGAGCGTCTCGTCCGCTTTCGGGCCCGGGCGGATGAGGAGGATCGGGAATCGCCTCGGGTCGCGGCGTCTGTTGTCGCGTCAGTGTCGTCCGTCGCGTCCGCCTCGTCCGTCGCGGGCGATGGGGCCGCGGGTTCGGTCCCATACCGAGGGAAGGCTCCGGCGCCGGCGTAACGAGCGGCATCGTCGAGTTCTTCTTCGATGCGCAACAGCTGGTTGTATTTCGCGACCCGCTCACTGCGCGCGGGCGCGCCGGTCTTGATCTGTCCGCAGTCGGTGGCCACGGCCAGGTCGGCGATGGTGGTGTCCTCGGTCTCGCCGGAGCGGTGGCTCATCATGCAGCGGTAGCCGCTGCGGTGCGCGAGCGACACGGCGTCGAGTGTCTCGGTGAGGGTGCCGATCTGATTCACCTTGACCAGAAGCGCATTTGCCGCTCCACGGATGATTCCGTCAGCCAGCCGCTCGGGGTTGGTGACGAAGAGGTCATCGCCCACGAGTTGGACTCTGGTACCCAGCGCTTCGGTCAGGTCAACCCAGCCCTGCCAATCGTTTTCGTCGAGCGGGTCTTCGATCGAGACGATGGGATAGCCGTCAACGAGGTCGGCGTAGTAGCTGATGAGGTCGGCGGAGCTGATCTCCTTGCCCTCGAACGTGTAGCTTCCTCCACTGTGGAATTCCGTGGCCGCGACGTCCATGGCGAAGACGACGTCCGTACCCAGGGTGTAGCCGGCCTTGTCGACGGCTTCGGCGATGAGGTCCAAGGCCGCTCGGTTGCTCGGTAGGTCGGGGGCAAAGCCGCCCTCGTCCCCCAGCCCGGTGGAGAATCCCTGCGCCTTGAGTACGGACTTGAGCGCGTGATAGGTCTCGACGCCGACTTGCAGGGCTTCGGCGTACGTCGGCGCTCCGATCGGGGCGATCATGAACTCTTGGACGTCCACATTGGAGTCCGCGTGGGCGCCGCCGTTGAGGATGTTGAGCATTGGCACCGGCAACAGGTGCGCTGAAGGTCCCCCGAGGTAGCGGAACAGCGGCAGTTCGGCGGAGTCGGCGGCGGCTTTGGCGACGGCGAGGCTGACACCCAGGATGGCGTTGGCACCGAGCCGGGCCTTGTTCGGCGTGCCGTCCAGGTCGATCAGCCGCTGGTCGATCAGCCGTTGCTCGCTGGCCTCCATGCCGACGATCTCGGGCTCGATGTCGTCAAGGACAGCGGTGACAGCGGCATGGACACCCTTGCCGCCGTACCGCGTTCCGCCATCGCGACGTTCGGATGCCTCGAACGCGCCGGTCGATGCGCCGCTGGGGACCGCCGCCCTGGCGAACGTGCCGTCATCGAGGGCTACCTCCACCTCGACGGTCGGGTTGCCTCGGGAGTCCAGGATTTCTCGGGCGCCTACGGCGTTGATGGTGGCCACCGAGCGAGCGTAACGAGCACTGGCTCCAGTCCGGGTGAGTGCGCCCGGCGTGGCTGGCAGTATCGAGTACGTGGCTGACCAGGTGTCCCCCGTCCCGCAGGAGAAGAAACCGTCTCTCGAAGGCGTTGCGGTGCCGCGGGCGAGAAAGCAACTGCTGCTTGGAATCCTTCCCTTGACAATGATCGCCGTCGTGTTGTTGGTCGTTCTCGGCGCGTCGCTGCCGGGGGCGCGGGCTCCACTGTCCGACGCGACCGAGCGGGCATCCGCAGAGGTCGTCCGCTCTGGTGTCGATCCCGGCGGGCTCGGTGTGGAGGTCACCTTCACCGACGCCGACGGCGTCGACCAGACGGGAGTGCTCGTACTGGCCCGCCCCGGGGAGGTCGCCGCGGGTACAGAGGTCGGGGTGCAGTACGACCCGGACGATCCGGCACGCGTGTTCGCTGAAGGCGACGCGGCGCACCTCACCGTACGGAACCTGTTGTTCGGGATCTTCTGGGTCGGCCTGGTCCTCCTGATCTGCCTGGCAATCACCGTCTTTCGGCTCGTGGCCCGCCCACGCCTTGCTCGTGGCCCGGTGACGACCGTGAACGCACGGCGGGTGCGGGTACGTCGTGGCTTGAGCGATCGCAGCTGGCTCGCACTCACTCACGGCGGCTCCACCGCGTGGGTGCCGGTCTATTGGGACGAAGCGGTCTCGGCGCTGCGCAAGGACTCCCCCATCACCGTGCACGGCGAGCCGCGCAGCGATCGCCTCGTTCTTCCGGTCATCGACGGGCACCCGATCTGGCCCTCCGGCGCGCGGCGTGGCAGCGCACCGAAAGGCGATGCCACCGAGCTGCCCCCAGAGAAGAAGCCCGTCCGCCGCCGGAGCATGTTCCGTCAGGCTCGCGCCGATGCTGCCGCGTTGTTGTTCGCTCCGCTCTTCGGCATCTTGTGGGCCTACACCGACGACAGCGGGGTGACCGGCTTCCTGATCGCCACCGCGATGAGCGCGGGTGTGTTGTTCTGGCTCCCGTCGATCTTCGGGTCCGACCCGACCGGCCCGCGCGACGACGAGGACAGCTAGCCGCACGCCTGGTCAGGGTGGTCCTTGGCCGTGTGTGTCTGGTGGCCAGTCGGTTCGGGGTGGGAGTGGGCGGTGGGCGGTGTTGATCCGGGGTGCTCGGGTGGGGTCGATGCGGGCGGGTGGTTTCAGCCAGATCCGGCCGCGGTAGTAGAGGGCGTGCCACTCTGCTTTCTCGATTTCGCGGTGGTGGGTCCAGCAGAACAGTCCGCCGTTGACCTGATCGGTGCGGCCTCCCGCGGACCAGGGGCTGAGGTGGTGGACCTGACACTTGCCCGCGGGCCTCGTGCAGCCGGGCCAGGTGCAGCCGCCGTCGCGGATTTCGATGGCGGTGCGGGGTGCGCCTTTGAACAGGCGCTGCTCTCTGCCGACGTCGATGGGCTGGCCGTGGCCGCCCAGGACGGCGGGGATCACGCCGGCGTCGCAGGCCAGCATCCGGGCCAGGGTGGGGCTGATCTGCGTCCCGTCATCCAGCACCCCGTACCCGGTGCGGTCGGTCAGGGTGGTCAGGGGGATGGTGACCCGGACCTGGGCCTTGCCGCCCTCACTGGCCGTGGCCGGGTGGTGCAGGTCGCGGCGGCAGATCTCGATGACCGCGTCGTAGCGGCGCTGGGTCGGGCTGCGCAGGTCCCTGCCCGCGAGCAGCACCGGCCACGGGCCGGAATCGGCGCCGGCGCCGGGGCTCGCGGCGTCGGGGCTCGCGGCGGCGGGGCTCGCGGTGGTGCTGGTGGACCAGGGTGTCATGAGGGGTTCGAGGGCGGCGGTGAGCACGGCGTAGCCGGCGGCGTCGTAGCGGCCGCGGATGGTGCCGCCGGACCCGTACGGGTCGGGGCTGAAACTCAGCCCACGTTTCCCGAACGCCCTCTCCTCATGATCCCGGATCTTCGCCTCATCCCGGGCCTGCACCCCTTCCGGGTCCAGCAACTCCTCGAGGCGCCGGCCCAGCCGGCCCAGGCTGATCGGGTCCAGATCCGCGCACGCGGCGATCAACGTCTGCTCCCCCTCGGCCCGCAGCTGGGGGCTCACCTCCGGGGACAGGTCGTTGAGGGAGGGTGGTCACACAGCAAACCTACGAGCCGGGTCTGACATTTCCCGGCCCGGAAAGCGGTTGCAGCGCAATATATTCGGAGAACCTTACGCAACCTCAAGTGACCCACTGCAACCAATGTGCTGTGCCGATGGCCAACAATGGTGATCTTGACCTTATTGCGGCTTCCGGAGCGATTTCACGGCGTGTCGCCACCACAAGGTCAAGATCACGAACGACCACCCCCAACCGCCGGCCCAACAACGCACGCCACCAACCCCAAACCCCTCGTTGCTGCGCACTTCGTAGCGAAACCCAGCCGCCGGCTGCGAACAACGATGATTCAGTCAGCAGTCCCGGCCGCGCCATCAGCAGCAACCGGCCGCCCGTCCCGCGGACCGAACAACGCGATGGCCTGCTCGTCAGTCCCGCGGGACCGGATGAAGAAGTCCGCCCACTTCGCGGCATCGGAATACCCAGACCGGGCCTCGATCTCGGCGCAGACCGCGTCGTAGTCGAACGTCGTGCGCCGCAACTGCACCGCGCCGTTGTCGAGCAGCGCCCAGTGCGCGCCGGGACGTCCGTACGGCATGCCCACACTGCCGGGGTTGACGACCAGCCGGCCGAACACCAGGCGGGCGAACGGCATGTGCGTGTGCCCGCATACGACCGTCGACACCGACCCGGGCACCGTCGACAGCGCCTCTTTCCAGCGTTCCATCCGCGTGTCGACGAGTACGACCTCCTCCTCGTCACGCGGGGTTCCGTGGCAGAAGATCACCTCGCCGAAGCCCTCCAGGACCCGAGTCGCCGGATGCGGCAACCCAGCGAGCAGCTCCACTTGATCCGGGCGTAGTTGAGCCGCTGCCCACGGCGCGATGGGGTCCGGAATGGTCGTCGTTCCGCCGCCGGCCAAGGCAACGAGATCGCGGTCCGCGTTGCCCCGTACCCAGAGCACCCGCTCCCCCAAGCCGACCAGCCGATCCAACGTCTCGACCGGCATTGGTCCCGCCGCAATGTCGCCGGTCAGGACGATCAACTTCGCCGCGGCGACCTCAGGCTCGGCAAGCACTGCCTCCAGAGCCGGCAGCACGCCATGGACATCGGAGAGGACAACGGTGCTCACCCCGCCCACGTTTCCGGTGGTACCCCGATCGGGCAAGGCGATTCAGCCACAAGCTGACAACAGAAACAGACCGGCCGACCCGACTAGTTCGTCGAGTCGGCCGGCCGTAACCAGCAGTCGTGCGGTCCTACGTCAGCCAAGCAGGCCGTGGGCTCCCCCAGGCCGCCCGCTCCTACGTTGCCTACGCATCACGGCGCTTCAGCACCACAGTCGCGATGCCGAGCAGAGCGAACGCCGTACCGGCCAGCAGACCGAGCGAGGCCATCGTGCTCAGCGGATCCACGACGCCGGTGATCTGGGCGTCGCCGGCGAACAGCGTGCCGTTGACGAACGGGAGCAGCCGGTAGATGTCGTCACCGACGCCCGGGATCAGGCTGACCAGGGCCTCCAGCGCGAGAGACCAGACCAGCAGCAAGGTGACCGCGCCGGCCGGCTGGCGGACCAGCGAGCCGACCGCGACAGCAATGACCGCGAACAGGGCATAGACCAGCCCGTAGCCGGCAACCTGACGCCAGTCGGTGGCGCTGTTCAGCACCAACACCCCGGTGTCGTCGAACAGCCGAGCCGCAGCGAACGTCGCGAACGCCGCCACCTCGCCGATCACGAAGGCAACCGCGGCGATGACACCGGCCTTCGTCCACAACACTCGGGTTCGGCTCGCTTGCGCCTGCAGGGTTGTCCGGATCGTGCCGAACCGGTACTCGCTGGTCACCGCCAGCGCCGCCAGAACGAGGATGACCGCCGAAGCGAACTGCATGCCGGACAGGCTGAAGAAGATGGTGTTGCCCTCATCGGAATTGGCAGTGATCAGCATGCCGAAGGACACCGGGATGGCCAGGGCCGCGACCATGCACCACCACGGCGAGCGGGTGGACCGCAGCTTGATCCACTCGGACCGTACGACGCTCATCGGTCCTGGACGTGTGACCGAAGTGTCGACAGGGGGCGGACCGAATGTTGCGACCGCCGCGTGGCGGGCAGTTTCAGGTGTGGCGGAGGCTGTGGTCGTGCTCATGACACTCACTTTCCGGCCGCCGCGAGGGCAAGCGCGTGGTCTGGGGTCCTACGGTCTGGGGTTTTCGAGGTGTCATGGGCGCTGTACTGCACGGAATCGGCGGTCAGTTCCATGAACGCCTCCTCGAGTGAGGCACGGCGCAGGGACAATTCGGAGACGACCGCGCCGACTCCGGCAGCCAGGTAGCCGACGCGGTCGGTGGAGATGCCGTCACCGGTGATGAGGAATCGGTCCGCCCCATCCGCCTGCACGCCCCATCCAGCGGCCTGCAGTTCGGGGATCACTCGTGCCGAGTCCGGAGTTCGCAGCACCACACCGGCGGTGACCGCCAGGTCGAGGAACTCCTGGGTCGAGCAGTCTGCGATCAAAGCGCCGCGGCCGATCACGATCAGATGGGTTGCAGTCACGGCCATTTCGGACAGCAGGTGGCTGGAAACCAACACCGTGCGCCCTTCCCGGGCCAGATCCTGCATCAAGGTGCGGATCCAGACGATTCCTTCCGGGTCCAGACCGTTCACCGGCTCGTCGAACATCAGCACCTGCGGATCACCCAAGAGTGCACCGGCGATGCCAAGACGCTGGGACATGCCGAGGGAGTATGTGCCGGCCCGCTTGTGGGCGACAGCTGACAGCCCGACTCGATCGAGCACCTCGTCGACGCGGGCATCCGGGAGCCCGGAGAGGGCAGCCATCGCGGTGAGGTGATTGCGAGCGGAGCGGTTCGGGTGGACCCACCGAGCGTCCAGGAGCGCGCCGATCGTGCGCAGCGGATTGTCCAGGTCGCAGTAGGGCCGCCCGCCGATGGTCACGCTGCCCGCCGTTGGCCGGTCCAGGCCCAGGATCATGCGCATGGTGGTGGACTTCCCGGCGCCGTTCGGCCCGAGGAATCCGGTGACCATCCCAGGCTCGACCGAGAACGACAGCGCATCGACCGCGGTGAGCTGGCCGTACTTCTTGGTGAGGCTGAGGGCCTCGATCATCATTGTCCCTTCATCGGTTGTTTCCTTGACCTGATCAGTGGATCGATTGCCAACGTTTCCGGCATCAGGGAGCGCCCTGCCTGCAACCCTGAGCCGCCCCTGAGGAAAAGCGGCCCCCTACCCTGAGCCGCGTGCGTGTCCTGTTCAGCCCTCCTGCGGAGTCCACCGCCGGTCTGCTGACATTGCCCTGGCGCGAACCGCTCTCCGACTGGGTCGACGACCGGTTGGTCGAGGTCCCGCAGCGCGGCCTTTCGCGTCACGTGGTGCGGTTCGTGGCAGAGAACGGGGAGGTCTTCGCACTCAAGGAGATCAATGAACGGCTCGCTCGCAAGGAATACCGCCTGCTCCGGGAGCTGGGCAGACTGGGCATCCCCAGCGTGGCGGTGCTCGGCGTCGTCGTTGACCGGGGCCTCGACCTCGACGCCATTCTGGTCACCAGATTCCTGGACTTCTCCACCTCCTACCGCGCTCTGTTCGCCAATCCACGCGGTCAGCACCTGACCGGCCGCCTGCTCGACGCCCAAGTCGAATTGCTCGTCCGGCTCCACCTCGCGGGCTTCATGTGGGGTGACTGCTCGCTGTCCAACACCCTGTTCCGGCTCGACGCCGGCGCCCTGTCGGCCTATCTCGTCGACGCCGAGACCGCCGAGATGCACTCGTCGTTGTCCGAAGGCCAACGCCTGTACGACCTCCTGATGGCCCAGGAGCGCGTCGGTGGCGAACTGCTCGACCTGCAGGCCGGTGGGTTCCTCAGCGAGGATCTCGACGCGGCCGACACAATCGAAGACCTCGCCAACCGGTACGAGGCACTCTGGGCCGAGCTGACCAGCGAAGAGGTACTACAGCCCGAGGAGCAGCGCTATCGCATCGGCGAGCGCGTCCGCCGGCTCAACGAGCTCGGCTTCGACGTGGACGAGATCGAGCTCGTGGACGTCGGCGAAGGGAGCCGGTTGCGGCTGACCACGCGCGTCGCAGAGCCCGGACACCACCGCCGACTCCTCTTCGCTCGAACCGGACTCGACGCGCAGGAAAACCAGGCGCGTCGGCTGCTCGCCGATATCGCGAGCTTCCGCAGCTATCTCGAGCAAGCCGCCAAGCGTCCGGTGCCTGAGGCCGTAGCGGCAAACCGGTGGCTCGAGGAGATCTACGGGCCGGTCATGGACTCGATCCCGGCAGACCTGCGCGGGCGACTCGACGACGCGGAGATCTTCCACGAGATCCTGGAGCACCGCTGGTTCATGTCCGAGCAGGCGGGCAAGGACATCGGGACGACTGCGGCGGCTGCCGACTATCTGGCTCGGGTGCTGCCAGAGGTTCCCGGCGACCTCGTCACCGGCGCCGTACGTCCACAGGTGTCTCCGTCCCTTTGAGCGAGCGGCGCCTGCGGGAGCGGTCGCCCACGAGCCCCCGCCAGTGCCGTACCGGCCGTTCGACGGCGAACCAACTGGCGGCCGCGAACGGAACCGTCGCCACAACGGCTACCAGTGCGAACACAGCCACGCCTGCCCGGTGCACTCCCAGCAGGGCAAGGGTCTGCTGCACCGGAAACGCATAGATGTAGACGCCGTACGAAATGTCGTTGCGCGCACCCACCGACTGCACGGGCAGCCGGATCCCCAACCACAACAACAGGTAGGCCAACGGCAGCGCGGCGAGAACCCCATTTCCGCCCGTCACAGCGACCCCGACGCACAAGCCCACGGAAAGCGCAGCAACTGGCACCGTGACCGGGACCCGATCCCGCACGAGAAACAGCAGCGCGCCGGCGAAGAAGAAGGGAGCCAGCATCGTCAGCAGGTGCAACGCCTGCGGTGTTGCCTCTGCATCGCCGATCGCGAGTTCAGTTGCCGTGAACCCGATCACAGCCGCGGCCATCGCCGCAAGCAACCAGCGTCGGGCGAGGACTGAAACGATCACTCCGACCAGCACGTAGCAGACGACTTCGTACGACAGTGTCCAGAGCGAGCCATTCCACGCGTCTGCATAGGGCACGTCACTCGGGGTCGTGCCCACCTTGTCCTGGAACATCAGCAGCAGCGAATTCGCCCATACGTACCGAGCGCCGTCGACGACGTTGTACGCGCCCCCGCCCAACGCCGCGGCGAGCGGCGCGAACCCAAAGCCCACGACTGCAAGGCAGACCAGGAACGCAGGATAGATCCGAAGGAACCGGCGCCAGAGGTACGAGGTCAGGCCCGACTCCAGTCGGCTGCCCATGATCAGCCAGCCAGAGATCGCGAAGAAGCCGGCTACCGCCCACGTGCCGATGGTGAAATCACCCCACTGGGGATCGGGCCCGAAACCGCCGAGCGGCCACGCGTGGGAGACGATCACCAGGCCGGCCAGCACCAGGCGCAGCGCGTTGAGGCTGTTGTGCCGCGGATCGAACTGACCGAGCGTTCGCGCGACTGGTTTGCCGACGCCAGACTTGCCGGCGACCAGCCTGCCGCCGCCCGGCGGAGTCACGGTGTGCGCTGCTCGATCGTCCGCAGGTGCGCTGCGTAGTCCAGGATCGCCGCACGCAGCGCGCCTTCGGCGTCGAGCCCCACTCCGGTTGCCGCGGTGACCAGACCGAGCAGGTGCGCGCCCAAACCCTGCGCAGTGCGGGCCGAGTCGGGCAGGTCCACCGCCTCGGGCGGCGGCAGACCGGCTCGGAGCGCCCGCGCGACGAGCGAACCCGCCCTGGCCAGCGAAGGAGCCGAGACCGGCACCCCGTCGACCACCGAACGACCGGCTTTCTCGGTTTGCTTGAGCTGCTCCCAGTTGGCATGCACCTCGGCGGCGCCGGAAACCGCAACACCGGCGAAGACGTGCGGATGCCGCCGAACCAGCTTGTCGACCAGGTCGCCGGCGACGTCGTCGATATCCCACCGCACGTCGTCGTCCTCGATCTCCTCAGCCAGCCTCGAGTGAAAGAGCACCTGCAGCAAGACATCGCCCAACTCCTCGCGCAGCGCGTCGAGATCCTCGTCAGCCAAGGCGTCGGCGGCTTCGTGCGCCTCCTCGATCAGGTACGGCGCGAGCGAGGCGTGGGTCTGGTCGGCATCCCACGGGCATCCCCCGGGGGACCGAAGCCGGTCCATGACCGCGACCGCGTCGAGCAAACGGGCGCCCGGCGGATCCCACGACGCCACGACCACCTCGACGGACATCCCGCCTTCGCGGGCGGCGATGTCACCCAGCGCAGAGATGAGTCCGGGGTCGCCTTCAGGACGCAGCAACCACACGACCCGGCCGGTCGTCGCCGCGATCGCACGCAATTCCCGGGCCGCGGCGGCGGGCCTGGATAGCGCCAGCAACCCGTCCGAGGGCGGCTCGGGGACGGCCAACTGACTGACCTCGATACCGGCGACCCGTACGGCGTCGGCAAGTTCGTCGTTGTCCGGGTCCCACGTGTAGACCGGGCCGCTCCGGACGGCGGCCCAGCCGTCGGCGCTCAACAGCCCGGCCGGCAACCGGGGGGACGTACGGACGAGCACGATCTGATCGATCACGCCGTACCCGCGTCCTCCAAGATGCGTACGACACCGCCGTCAGCGGGCGGGACGACCTGGCCCTCGTCGAAGGACCCGTAACGGGGGTTGATGTCGATGTCGAGGTCTGAGACGAAGGCGGTCACGAGGTCACCGACGGCAGCGTCCACACCTCGGGAGGCCTCCACCCGGATCTGATCCTCGACCTCGGCGAATGGTGGGACCTCGAGCGCGGCCACGTACCCCACCACGATGCCGCCGGTTCGGGCGATATCGACGGTGAATCCCTGACCGACCGGGGTCAGCAAGACACTGGGCACCAGCTCGGACGGGAGTTCTGACACCGGCGAGCTGACCACGGTGGGTTGCGTGTACGGGCCGGCGTAGGTCGCGGCCAGCTGGGGGTAGGAAGCCGGGTCGGCAAGCAGGGCAGCCAATGTCGCGTCGGCCGTCACCTGATCGGGGACGGTGATGAACCCGAGCTCGATGGTGGACAACTGATCCTTGATCTGCTCGTACCGGTCGCGAAGGGCGGCGAGCTGTGTCGGCCCGTCGAGCTCCTCCACTGCCGCGATCTCCTCACGGGTCAGGGCTTGCCGGACGTTCTCCCGCACATCGATCTCCGAGAGCTGCTGCTCGGTTGCGAGCTGGGCATAGACCGCCTCGATGCTCTGTTGTGCGTCGTCGGCCAAGAGCTCATCGAGCTTGATCTGGACGTCGCGATCGGAGACGCTCACGTCGTAGGACTCACTCATGACCTGATAGACCGTTTGCTGGATCAGTTGACTGAGCACCAGGCGCTGATACTCCGGGTCCCCGGGATCCACGACGGCTGCGATGTTGTCATCGGCCATCCGCTCTTCGACGGCATCGGCGAGCTGGTCAGTGGAGATCACGCGGTCGCCGACGTAGGCAGCCACGGAGGGCTCGGTGCGGCAGCCGGTCAGGGCGCCGAGGGCCACCAGAGCCAGCACGGGCAGGACGAGAGTTAGGCGACGCACGAGCGTCAGGTTCTCACATCGACGCGATGGCACTCCGTGTGCTCGGCCGCTACCGAACCCGAGGCGAGCCCTGCCGGTGTCTGCCGCACACCTTCCTCCGGTCAGTCCCGGGGAGCGCGTGCCTGTTGCGACCCTGCTCTCGCGACCATGACCGTTGCGACCGCCAGGATGACCAACCCGATCAGGAAGACCAGCCCGAGCCCGATGTTGGCGCCCTCCCCCTCGGATAGCAGCGCCACCAGGCCGGCACCCATCAGCACCACGAGCGCAACCGTGAGGAGCTTCACCTGGCTGAAGGTCGCGTCGAACCACCGTCCCGACTGGCGCCTGGAGAACGCGATGATGACGGCGACCAAACTCAGCCAGCTCGCCACTTCCAGCACAGCGAGCAGACCGGACATCGACTCGTCGCTGCCGGCCTTTGCCCCGTCGATGACACGGATGGCGATCAGGACCAGCCACGCCACGGCCAGACCGGACATCTCGACAATTCGGCTCACATTATCGCCCACAATCGCACGTTACGCCGGACTGACAGAACCCGTATAGCGGTCCACATTTCAGGCCACAATGACGGCGGCCCAATAGATATCAGCCGTGGTGTAACAGGATGTGCGGAGCGGGTTGTACCAGCTGTATTCATAGGCACAATTGGTTCGCATATCTGACCAGAGGTCGTTGTCACAGTCGAACTCACTGCCCGAGCCTGCGTAACACAAATCATGCCGGGCACATGGTCCGCGGAAGTCAGCATTGTCGGCGAACGGGGCAGGGAATTCGTCGGGCGATGCAGTGCAGTAGTCATGCAGCGACCCGAGGGACGGATCGTAGACGTAGTTCGACGGCACAGACACGAAATCGGCGGCAGCGTTCACGTCCCCAGCGGCGCTACCCGGACCCACCGCGGAGTAGATCAAGCCGTAGGTGACGGGATACGCGGTGGCGTCGCTCACGTGCACGGTCTGGACGAGGTTGGTGCCCTCGATCTCGAACACGCTGTCGACCGGGGCGCCCGCGGCATCGAGTGCCCAGGGCGCGTCATACGCTCCGACGACGACCCCCTGAGCGTCCAGCACGAGGATGTCGTCCTCGGTGGGGGAACCGGGTGCGGCTGCGTCGGCCGCCAGCAGGCTCCCGCCAGGAGGGACCGTGACCGAGAACGTGTGCACTGTCGAGGCGGCTGGGTCGCTGATCACCACGTCGCCGTCAGGGGAGTCTGCCTGGGCGGTTGACATGCTGGCGGCGGCCGTGACCACAGTGGCGAACAGGGTGATTGTGACCGCGCGAAAAAGTCGTGATCGGACGTAGTGCACGTGAATCTCCTCGAATGGTAGGACACGTGCTCAGCGGATATCGCGATACGCCAACTTCGCTCTACTGCGCACACTGTGATTGGGAGCGGGAGTTTGTTGAAAGGAGAACAACTAAGTCGGCTGGGGGCGAATGCGCAGGTGCATACGGACTATCGGAGTTTGCCCCGTGGGCCAAGCGATCCTGCAACGCATCGCAAGCAGTCTGTCAGAACCCGACGGGCCGCGGCTAGCCTTTCGAGAAAGCAGTTGATCATCGCCTGGACGGCACTGCCCAGGACTGCACTGCCGGCTAACTCCCCGCCGGGACACCCACCAGATCTGTGACCAGGCCATGCACCCACTCCAGCAACGCGATCCCGCGCAGCGGCCCATCCGGGCCAACCGGCCGGCGCAGGGAGAGCACCTGCGAGGTGGTCTTGTAGACGGAGTCCGGGGCGAGTCGGGTCAGCTTGAGCTGTGCTGAATCGGGCAGTTGAACCGGTGTGATCCGAATGGATCTGCCCTGCAATGAGATCTCGGTGATCCCCATCGCGCGCATGGCCGCGCGGAATCGCGCCACCGACAGGAGTGCAAGCACCTCCGGCGGCGGCGGTCCGTACCGGTCGGTGAGCTCGGCTTCCACCTGTGCGGCGATCGCGTCGTCAGTGACCGCCGCGAGTTTGCGGTAGGCCTCCATCCGCAGGCGCTCCCCGTCGATGTAGTTGTGCGGGATGTGTGCGTCGACGGGCAGATCGACGCGTACGTCGGCCGCCTCCCCTTCGTGCGTCTCACCCTTGAAGTCCGCCACAGCTTCGCCGACCAACCGGATGTAGAGGTCGAAGCCGACCCCGGCGATGTGCCCGGACTGCTCACCGCCCAACAGGTTTCCCGCCCCCCGAATCTCCAAGTCCTTCATCGCCACGGCGATGCCGGAACCCAGGTCGGTGTTCTGGGCGATCGTGGCCAGCCGGTCGTAGGCGACCTCGGTCAGCGGACGCTGCGGGTCGTACGTGATGTAGGCGTATCCACGCTCCCTGCCGCGACCGACCCGGCCGCGGATCTGGTGCAGCTGCGACAGCCCGAGGAGATCTGCTCGTTCGATGATGAGCGTGTTCGCGTTGGCGATGTCCAACCCGGACTCGACGATCGTCGTCGACACCAGGACGTCATAGTCCCGCTCCCAGAAGCCGACCATCGTGGACTCCAGCTGGTCCTCGCTCTGCTGCCCGTGTGCCACGGCGATCCGCGCTTCCGGTACGAGGTCGCGCAACCGGGCGGCCGCCTTGTCGATGGACTGCACCCGGTTGTGGATGTAGAAGACCTGCCCGTCGCGCAGCAACTCCCGGCGTACGGCCGCCGCTACTTGGCGTGGTTCGTGCGCGCCGACGAACGTGAGGACCGGGTGGCGCTCCTCCGGTGGGGTGGTGATCGTGGACATCTCGCGGATGCCGGTCAGACTCATCTCGAGCGTCCGCGGAATCGGTGTAGCGGACAGGGTCAGGACGTCAACCGCAGCGCGGAGTGTCTTGAGGTATTCCTTGGCCTCGACCCCGAAGCGCTGCTCCTCGTCGACGATCACCAAGCCCAGATCGTGGAACCTCGTGCTCGGCTGCAAGAGCCGATGGGTGCCGATGACGATGTCCACCTCGCCGCTGGCCAGCTTCGCCAGGGTGTCGGCCTGCTGAGCCGCCGTGTTGAACCGGCTGACCATCGCCACATTCACCGGGAACTGGGCCATTCGCTCGGAGAAAGTCGTGTAGTGCTGCTGGGCCAGCAACGTCGTCGGGACGAGGATCGCCACCTGCTTGCCGTCCTGAGCAGCCTTGAATGCCGCGCGAACGGCGATCTCGGTCTTTCCGTAACCGACATCGCCGCAGATGACGCGGTCCATCGGGACCGGCTTCTCCATGTCGGCCTTGACCTCGTCGATGGCCGCGAGCTGGTCGGGGGTCTCGACGTAGGGAAAGGCATCCTCGAGCTCGCGCTGCCACGGCGTGTCCGGCCCGAATGCATAGCCCGGCGTCGACATCCGTGCCGCATAGAGCCGGATCAGCTCGGCGGCGATCTGCTTGACCGCCTTGCGCGCTCGACCCTTCGTCTTCGCCCAGTCCGAGCCGCCGAGTCGGCTCAGCGAGGGAGACTCGCCGCCGACGTAACGGGTCAGCAACTCCAGGGCATCAGTGGGTACGAACAGCCGGTCGTTGGCCTGGCCCCGCCGCGACGGCGCGTACTCCAGGATGAGGTATTCGCGCTCGCCGCCGTTCACAGTGCGGCGGATCATCTCCACATAGCGACCGATGCCGTGCTGGTCGTGGACGACGAAGTCACCGGGCTGCAGTTGGAGCAGGTCGACGGTGTTGCGGCGCCGGACCGGGAGCCGCCGCATCTCCTTCGTCGATGTGCCGCGCTGCCCGGTCAGATCGCTTTGGGTGATCAATGCCAGCTTGAGCTGGGTCGCGCGGAATCCTTCTTCCACCTCGGCCTGCGCGATATAGACCACGCCCGGGCTCAGCTCCGGCGGCAACTCGGGGGCCATCGACACTGCCAGTCCGGCAGTCGTGAGCTGCTCAGCGGCGCGCTGGGCCGGACCGGGTCCGGCGAAGGCCAAGACGATTCGCCAGTCGTCCTTGACCAGATCCGCGATGTCGCGCAGCGCTGTGTCGACGTCGCCGCGATAACGCAGCGCCGGACTCGCCTGAAGCACGAGCGAGCTCTCTGCATGCGCGGGTGCGTCAGTCTCGGTTGCCACGTCAAGTGCCCCGACGGTGGACCACAGCAGACCGGACTTGATCGCCTCGAGTCGGGTCTCCTCCAGCGAACGCAGGGCCGAGCCACTCAGATCCAGCGGCGCCCGGGCACCCACCGCGGCGCTGGACCAGGAGGCGTCGAGAAATTCTTGCGAGGTCCGAACGAGGTCGCTGGCCCGCGCGCTGACCCGCTCCGGCTCGCAGACCAGGACGTGCGCATTCCGGGGCAGTAAGGCGGTCAACGGCACCATGGGTCGGTCGACCAGCAACGGCGTGAGCGCCTCCATGCCCTCGATCGCCCGCCCGTCCGCGACCGCCTCAAGCATCTCGCTGAGCTCGGGATAGTCCCTCGACAGCTCTCCGGCGCGCCGGCGGACCTCGTCATTGAGCACGAGCTCCCGGCAGGGTGGGGCGAGCAGGCGCTCGACCTTCGTGTCGAGCGAGCGCTGGTCGGCGGCCGAGAACGGGCGCAGCTGCTCGACCTCGTCCCCCCAGAACTCGACCCGGATCGGGTGCTCCTCAGTCGGTGGGAACACGTCGAGCAATCCACCACGCACGGCGAACTCTCCGCGCTGCTCGACGAGCTCCACCCGCGTGTAGGCGGCGTCGACAAGGCGGCGGACCGCCGTCTCGAGCTCGATGGTCTGCCCCGACACCAACTCGATCGGTTCGAGGTCAGCCAGCCCAGGAGCCATCGGCTGCAAGAGACTGCGCGCCGGAGCCACGATGACCTGGAGTGGGTCATCGGCCCCCGGGTGGACCAGTCGCCGGAGCACGGCCAACCTGCGGCCAACAGTGTCGGCCCGCGGTGAGAGCCGTTCGTGCGGCAGCGTCTCCCAGGCGGGGAACACCTCGACCTGGCGATCGCGGAGCAAGCAGCGCAGGCCGTCGGCCAGATCCTCGGCTTGCCTGGATGTGGCAGTGACGACAAGGACCGGCCGGCCGGCTCCGCCACGTTCGCGCTCTGCCGCGAGCGCGGCAACCACGAGCGGATTCATCGCGGTGATGGTCTGAACGTCCACGCCGGTGCGCCGGGCAGCTTCGACCAGACTTCTCCCCTCGCCCTCGGCCAGGAAGGCCTCGAGCAGCCCAGAAAGCGGCACTGGTTCCTCTCATAGGGATGGTGGCGGCGCTGCACATGCCAAGCACGGGCGCAGCATCGAGTTTAGTCATCGCCCCCACACAAACCTGTTGGGACGTTATGCGCATAACGTCCCAAACACTCGGCGTCAGGGGCGGTGCAGCTCGTTCTGGGCCGCGACGACTCCGTCCTGGACGATCAACTCGACCGCCCGTGCCGCCTCGGCGATGATTGCCGGGAGTTCGGATCGCTGCGCCGAGCTGTAGTCATGCAGCACGAAGTCAGCCGGTGCCTCTCGCCCGACCGGACGACCGATCCCGATCCGTACCCGGACATAGTCCGGCGTCCCCAACGATCCGGTGACCGAGCGCAGACCGTTGTGTCCGTTGTCGCCGCCGCCGTACTTGATCCGCACGGCGCCGAAGGGGAGGTCGAGCTCGTCATGGATGACGATCAGCGCTTGCGGCTCGACGTTGTAGTAGTCGAGCAGCGGTCGCACTGCCTGACCCGACTCGTTCATGTACGTCGTCGGTCGGGCCAGGACAACCCGATGCCCACCAAGCCGCGACATTGCGCTGCGCACGCGCGCGAGCTTGCCCGAGCCGCGCTTGAGGTTGGCGCCGACGTCCTCCGCGACCTGGTCGACGACCATGGCACCAACGTTGTGCCGGTTACCGGCATAGCTCGGTCCGGGGTTCCCCAGTCCGACGACGACCGCGCCATCCATTCCGGTTGCCGGGGACTAGCTCCCGGAGTCCCCGGAAGCGGTCTCGGATGCACTCTCGCCGTCGCCGCCGCCTGATTCCCCGTCGGCCTCTGCCTCGGCTTCGGCTTCGGCAGCCGCCTGGATGTCCTCGTCGGAGATGTCGCGCTCGATGCCGACCTCGGCCTCGGCCTCTTCCAGTTCGGCCTCGAGCTCTTCTGCCGTCGGCGCGGCAAGGAAGCCGACTACCAGGTTTTCCGGATCCGTCACAAGAACCGTTCCGGCGGGCAGCGTCACGTCACCGGCGAAGATGGACTGACCGACGAACTTGCCGGCGATGTCCACGTCGAAGCCCTGCGGGATGTGGGTCGCCTCGGTCTCCACCGTGAGCGTGGTGAGCTCCTGGTTGACCAGAGTCTCCGGAGCCGGCTCGCCGATCAGGTGCACGGGGACCTCGACGGTCACCTTCTCGCCGCGGCGAACCAGCAGGAGGTCGACGTGGGTGAATTCCGGCCGAATCGGATGCCGGGTCACCGCCTTGGGCAGCGCCAAGTGGCTCTCCTCCCCGTCGATCGCAACCGTGAGCAAGGTGTTGGAGCCGCCCTTGAGCGCCTTGGAGAATTCGCGGGCCGGAAGGGACAGGTGCCGCACGGGCTCGCCGTGGCCGTACAGAACGGCGGGAACCAGGCCGGCTTTGCGCGCCCGGCGGGCAAAGCCCTTGCCGAACTGCGTGCGCGGTTGCGCGTTGATTCGGACTTCGGCCATGGGATTTCCTCCGGTACGGATTCGGGTGTACGTGCGGCGCTCCGCGAGTGGTCTCGAGCGGAAGTCTGCACAGCGACACCGCCGTCGATTACGGAGTCACAGTGCGTGGTCACCCACGCCTCCGCACTCCCTCGCCGGGCTCGAGGACGAGGATACCCGGCCGTCGAGTCAGGAGCCCAATTGGCTCAGTTGCTCGCTCGTGACCGCGGCCAGCGCGCGCCGCAGTTGGGTACTGGACGTGTGCACGGTGTACGGGAAGTACTGGATCCTGACGCCCACCGCGGCGAAGTCGGCCTCGAGCTTGAGACCCTTGGGCGTACCCCGCCAGTCGTCACCTTTGAACAGGACGTCGAAGCCGACCTCACGCCAGGTATCGATCTTGTCGGGGACGACCTCCGCGACTGCCTGGTCGACATACCGAACGCTGGCCACGATCGCCAGCCGCTCAGCCAGTGGTACGAAAGGCCGAACACCCTTACTCAGTTCGAGCATCTCGTCAGAGACCACCCCGGCGATCAAGTGATCGCAGTGCTCGCGCGCGTGCTTGAGGATGTTGAGGTGCCCGATATGGAACAGGTCGTAAGCACCGGGGGCATAGCCGACGGTTCGCTGCACGGGCACTCTCCGTTATCTCATTCGGGCGGGCTCACTGTATGCGGTCACCGCCTGATTGGGCACCCGATTGCGTTCAGTCGCCGCGCTTTCCCACGATCGCCACGATGTCATCCACGGCAGCCTCTATCCGGTCCACAACCGCGGTGCAGACGGGGAGGCCTTTGCCGTACGGATCCTCGATCGCATCGTCGGCAGCACTCGCCGGGGACTTGCCCCGCAGTCGAGCGGCCACCGGGATCAATGCGGTGAGACGTTGGGCCACCGTGCCCGGTGCCAGACCCGGTGCGGCGAGGGCGGCCACTCGGGCGAACTCGCGCAGCGTGAACGTCCGGCGGACGGCGGCCGGGTAGAGGCTGACCACCGCGGCCCGGTGCTCGCGGGTCATCACGAGGACGAGATCGGCGTTGGCAACCATCTCCGCGGTGAGTTGCCGAGCGGCGAAGACGCGGTCATCAGGGAGATCGCGGTCTTGCAACGCCCGCCGGATAGGGGAGTACACCGGTGACCCGACCATCGCCTGGGTCCCAGCACTCGAGATCGAGACTTCCCATTCCCCGCCCCAGTGCTCGCGGAGCAGGACCTCGGCAGCCGGTGAGCGACAAATATTGCCGGTGCAGACGAGCAGCACGCGCATCACGGTCGTGGGCGTGACCGGGGAGCGGCGGTCGAGCCCGGCACTTCCTTCCCTGCCAATCCACGCTCGTCCGCGGCGTCCCCGCGGCCTTGACTGCGCACCCGGCGGCGGCCGCGCACCGCTGCCACACCGTTCTTCAGGCCTGGCCCCGAGATCGTTCTCCGGGCTTTGGTCGCCGATGTCGCCCGGGGTGCCTGAGGTGCCTGTGCTGCCTGACCCCGGGCTCTGACCGGCACGTCATCGCGGCTGTGATCCCGATCCTCCGTCGCCGCTTGGGTCTCCGCGGCGCCCACCTCAGGAGCTGCCGTGCTGGACGCCACGGAAGCCACGGCACGGCCGGCGGTGCCTGTGCCGGTGGGAAGTGGCGTATAGCCGTACTCCTCGCCGGTCTTGTTTGCCGCATTGAGGACGACGCCCAGCACCCGGCCCTCGACCTGACCGAGGAATCCCAATGCGTCGGCCAGCTGATGCCGACGCACGCGCCTGGCGTTTGCCACCACGATCGTGCCCATCGCCAGGCGAGAAAGGATCGCGGCATCGGTCACCGGCAGCAGTGGCGCCGTGTCGAGGATGACGTAGTCGTAGCGCTGTTCGAGGAATTCCAGGAGTTGCGTCATCGCCGGGGAATCCAGCAACTCACTGGGGTTGGGTGGGATCTGGCCCGAGGGCAGGACATGGAGGTCGCCCGCACCCCACTCCTGCACGACATCGCCGAATTCTGCCCGTCCGATGAGGACGGTCGTCAACCCGGCGGCACCTTCCATGCCCATCAAGGCGGCCATCGAGGGGCGCCGCAGGTCGGCATCGATGAGGAGCACCCGGGAGGATGTCTCGCTCAGCGCGATCGCCAGATTGGCAGCGACCGCGGACTTGCCCTCTGCGGGCAGCGCCGACGTGATGACGATGGACCTTGCGTGCTCCTTGACGCCCAGGAACTGCAGGTTCGTCCGGATCTGGCGGAAGGCCTCGGCATGCAACCCGCTCGGGAAGTCGGCCACCACGAGGCCTCTGGACCCCTTGGGAAACTCCCCGACAGTGCCGAGTACCGGAGCCTGGGTGATCGCCGGCACGTCAGCGGCCACTCGGACCCGAGTGTCCGCAATCTCCCGCAAGAAAGCGCCGCCGAGACCGAGTAGGAGCCCGACCAGCACTCCAGCGCCGATATTGATCGGGATGTTCGGGGATGTGGCTGACGTCGGCACGACGGCGGGTGCCACGATTGCTGCCTCGACGGTGGATTCCTCATCGCTGTCCTGCGGGGAGAGCCGGTCCACGGTCTCGGTCAACTGCTGCGCGATCGCCGCGGCGATCGCCGCGGCCCGGGTCGGTGACGGGTCAGTCACCGCCACTTCGACGATCGATGTATCGACCTCGGCAGCTGCAGCCACCCGGTCGGCCAGTGCCGCGGCAGTGAGATCCAACTCCAGTTCCTGGATGACCGGATCCAGCACGATCGGCTCGACCGCCAAGGTCGCGTACGACGTCACGCTGTTCTGGGTATAGGTGGCGCCCTGGGCCAACTCGCTTGCCGAGCCACCGAATTGGATCGAGAAGAACACACTGGTCTGGGAGGTGTACTGAGGGGTCTGCAGCAGGGAGATGCCGGCAGCGACCGCCAGACCACCGAGGGTGAGGGCAAGTACGGTCACCCAGCGGTGGGCCACTGCGGCGAGGAATCGGCGTAGCTGCACCGTTTCCTCCTAGCCCGTGGCAAATGCCGAGCCCGCCGGGCGCAACATGTCGATTGCACAGCGTAGTCCGCCGATCACAGCAACCCGCCAGATCGACCCAGGTCTTTCCTCGGCTCGGAGAGCCTTGACCGGCGATCAGGGGCGTTATGGTGAGCCGCCCTCCGGTAACCCCCGAGGAAACTGAGCGATGGAGCCGCATGATCAGGGTGCTTGCGTCCTTTCCTCGCCGCGGCAAACAGACCAATCCCTATCTGCTCCAGCTCGCTGAGAACCTGCCCGCCGAGGTCACCATGATCGGGTGGTCCTGGCCAACGGCGCTGGTGGGCAACTATGACGTCTTGCACCTGCACTGGCCCGAAGTCCTGTTCCGGCGCAACAGCCGGCTGCGGACAGCTGCAAACCAGCTGCTGTTCCTCGTCCTGATGCTGCGGGTTGCGCTGACCGATGTGATCATCGTGCGCACGGTGCACAACCCGCGCCCGCACGAGTCCGGCAACCGGTTCGAGCGCTGGCTTCTGCGCTGGTGCGATCACCAGACCGCGCTCCGGATCGCGCTGAACGCCACCAGTGACCTGCCGCCCGGAGCGCCCTGGATCGTCATCGCGCACGGGCACTACCGGGACGCCTACGACATCAGCCACGTGCCGGATCCGGTCCGGGAAGGCTGCTGTATTTCGGTCTCGTCCGCCGCTACAAGGGCGTACTGGATCTGGTCGCGGCCTTCACTGAACTACCTGAGCCGGACCTGTCCGTGCGGATCCTCGGCAGCCCGAACTCGGTGGAGTTGCGGCAGTCGATAGAGGCTGCCGAGCGGGCCGACCGCAGGATCAGTGCTGTCCTGCAGTACGTGGATGACGAGGCACTGGTCCGGGACATCGGGGAAGCGGAGTTGGTGGTCCTCCCCTACACCGAACTGCACAACTCCGGCGCGGTGCTGCTGGCCCTGTCCCTGGATCGACCGGTCCTGGTGCCCGAGACTGCAACCACGACCGCGCTGGCAACGGAGGTCGGCCCGGGCTGGGTCCTGACCTATCGCGGTGAACTCGACGCGCAGACTCTGCGGGATGGGCTCGAGCGCTGCCGATCAGGCGGGCGGATCGCTCGCCCTGATCTCAGCGCTCGGGACTGGCCGGCACTGGGCCGCCAGCATCGTGCCGCCTATGCCCGCGCGCTCAGCTCCGGCCGGTGCTGACCACGGGAAGGGAGATCCACCAAGGATTGTTCCGCGCCCACTCCGCGGTGCGGGCGACCCCCTCGGACAGGGTTGTCGTGGCCCGCCAGCCGAACGTTTCCAGGGCAGCTGTGCAGTCGGGCACCCGGCGCAGGATGTCTTCATAGTTCCCGCCGTACATCGCCTCGGTCTGCACGTCCTCGATCGGGGTGCCCGGCACGTGCTCCACCACCGCCTGCACGACGTCACCCGCTGAGTGTTCGAATGCCGACCCGATGTTGAAGACCCGACCCTCGGCGGCCGGTGAGTCGACCGCGGCAATCACCCCGGCGATGGCATCGCCGAGGTAGGTGAAACACCGCGTCTGCTTGCCGCCGTCGTAGCGCAGCGCCGACTGCCCGTTCAGGGCCCGGTGCAGACTCCGGCTCACCAGGAACCGCGGCTCCTGCCCGGGTCCGTAGCACATTGAAGAAGCGGCCGGTGACGAAGGGCAGGCCGGAATTCATGCGCTCGGCAAAGAGCATGTGCTCCACGAGCGCCTTGCTGCTGGAATAACTCCAGCGGCTGACGCTCGGCGGCCCGAGGACGCGGTCGTCGTCCTCCCGCCAGGGCACTGCGGGGTTACGCCCGTAGATCTCACTGGTGCTGGCGAAGAACAGCCGGCTGCCCTGCGCGGCGGCAGCACGGATGATCTCCCGGCTGGCGATGACGTTGACGTCGAGCAGACTCAGCGGGTCGCTCATGTACCGATCGACGCCGACGATGGCGGCCAGGTGATAGATCTGGTCCCACGAGCCTTCAAGAACAGCGGTCAGCGCATCCCTGTCGCGCAAGTCCACTTCCCGGTAGTCGATCTCATCGGCGACGTCAGCCAGTCGCAACGCGCGCTGCACGGGCGCGGCATCCAGCACGGTGACCTTTTCGCCCCGAGCCAGCAGTTCTCTGGTCAACGCGGCACCGACGAAGCCGGCGCCGCCAGTCACCAACGCGGTACTCACCAGCCCACCCCGAGGACTCCGATACCGGCGTCGGCGAACTCACCCCGCTCCGCCGCATTGAGGAACCGGCGGCCGTCTGCAATGACGGGGTTGGGTGCTGCGTACTCCAGGAAGTCGCTGGGGCGCAACGATTTCGTGCTGTCGTGGACCGCGAGCCACGCGATCGCCGCTGCACCCTGGACCGCTTCCTCCCACGTGTCCGCACGATTGCTGAGGAGGTCCTCGGGTATGTCGTGTACGGGCACCAGGTCGTCGAACCAGACAACCTTCGCGCCATCGCGCTCGGCGGCGCGGCAGTAGTCGATCGCGGGCGAGAATCGGGTATCCCCGGTGTTGTTCTTGAACGCAAGTCCCAACACGGCGACTCGCGCGCCGGCAAGATCTGCGCCGAGTGCTGCCTTGGTCCGCGACCACAGGTATTCCGGCGCCGCCTCATTCACGGTCCGGCCGGCCGCCGACAGCGAAAGGGGGACGTCGAGTTCCTTGCCGAGGGCATTGAGGAACCACGGGTCCTTGGTAAGGCAGTAGCCACCGACTCCGACACTCGGCAGCAAGATGTTGACCATGCCGCCGCCCTTGGGAAGGGTGTTCGCCGCGCGGATCACGTCCAGGACATCGGTACCCACTCGGTCGCACAGCATCGCCAGCTCGTGGGCGAAGGCGATGTTCAGGTCGATCCACGCGTTGTCGGCAAGCTTCACCAGCTCCGCGGCTCCGGCGTCGGCGACGACGATCGCCTCGAATCCGAATCCGGTCCAGAAGGCTGCTCCGCGCGCTGCACTTGCCGCGTCGACCCCGCCGACCACGACCGGAAGCCGGCGCATGTCTGCGATCGCGGTGCCCTCTGCCAGGCGCTCCGGGGAAAACGCCACGTGGACGTTCTTGTTCGCCCGGAGCAAGGGGGCGACGACGTTGGTCGTGGTGCCCGGGGGGACGGTCGACTTGACCAGGACCAGCGTCCCGTCTGCGATCACGGTGGCGAGCTCTTCGCAGGCCGCGCGCAGGTGCGACAGGTCAGCGGTGTCGTCCTGCCCGAGTGGCGTGCCGACGGTCAGCAGGATGGTCGAGCACTCTGCCAACTCGGCAATGTCTGTGGCCCCGCGCAACCGCCCGGCGCGGACGCCTGAGCTGATCAGATCGTCGAGGCCCGGCTCTGGAACCGGAGCCAGACCACGGTTGATCGAATCGATCCGAGCGGGACTGACATCGACGGCGGTGACGCGGGCTCCGCGGTCTGCGAGTTCCCCCGCCAGCACCGCTCCGATATAGCCAGCTCCCAGAACTCCGACAGCTGGCGGACCGAATTCGGTGGCCGCAGACTCTTGACCGGGATTCACTTCACCCCTAACTCTTTGTGGTTGACCGCGCAACGGTACAGCGAGTAACTACGCAGTGGGGCTATTTACAGCGAGTCAGGAACAGTGGAAATACACGCTGAATAGGCGAGAGACAAACCTGTCATTCTCATCACATTGGTCACTCGGTGTAATCAATCCCGATGCGTTCAGTTGTCATTCCGGGTGTGGGGTTTGCGACACAGGAAGAAGTACCCGGGTGGACTCTTGGACTGCCGGTCCAGGACGCGGTCCAGGCCGAGGGAAAGCCACATGAGCGGTACCCAGGGCATCTCCAGAATCGTGACCAGCGCCCACATGACCTTCTTGCGCGCTCCCCTTGCCCGCCAGTCCTCCGGGTCGCCGAGAATCGCATTGCGGATCAGTGCCCGGAGCAGGCCCACCACGGAGACGAAGGTGCCACCGCGGAGAACCACCTCCGAGAGTTCTAGGCCCGCCGGTTCGAGCAAGGAGCTGAATCCCAGTGGGGTGTAACGGAAGTAGTCCCGGAAGTCGTGAACTCCGAACATGAACGGTGTCGTGATCACCAGGATGCCGCCGGGGACCAGCACCCGGGCAGCCTCGGCCACCATCCGTGCCGGTTGCGGCACGTGCTCAAGCACCTCCAGAGCCAACACGGCGTCGAGTGAGTCGTCTCGGACGGGAAGTGCCAGCGCATCCAGGACGAGGGAGGTGTTGTCGGTCGGCGCGATATCCCCGCTCAGGTATCGCACGCCAGCGACCTCGCGTTCGATCACGGGTCGCAACGCCGAGGTGCCGCCGCCGACCTCCAGGATCCGACCGCGGTCCGGGCAGTTGCGAATCCAACGCCGAACCGTCGCCCGCATTCGCATGCGCTCGGGCGAGCTGAACCAGCGGTAGTGCCGATAGGCGCGCAGGCCGAGTCCGTACGCGCGCTGACCTGGTCCCTGACTCCCTGGTCCCTGACTCCCTGGTCCCTGACTCCCTGGTCCCTGACTCATCGTCACTCCCGCTCGCTGTCGCGCCGCGCGTACTCGGCATAGGTGAAGCCGATCGCGCCGGTGATCAGACCGGCTCCGCGGGCTAGGTTTCGAGCTCCCGAAGCCCGCTGGTGCATCGAGCCACCGACGACCCCCACCAACATCCTCGAAAGTCCGCCGATCACGCGTACCAGCCCGCTGGCCAGCAGGCGCGCCACAGCCGCTGCCGATCCGCCACGCGAGCGAGCGAGATCACGTTCCACCAGTGCCGTCCCGTTCCCCATCCGATACGTGCGCCTGACCACCCACGAGCGAGTCAGCCGCTCGACCGGTACGACGTCGATCACGACGGCCTCTGCGCACCACACCATTCGGCCGCCGCGAGTGACCAACTGGCGGGTGAACAGGTTGTCCGAACCCCCGGTCAATCCGTATCGGAGATCGAACCTCAGCTCGAGATCACGAACCGCCCGCAGATCGAGGAGCAGATTGTTGGTTGCTGCCACGACGGCGACCGAACCCGTCGGCTCCCCGCGCCGGGAGAAGAAGCCACCGGCGACGATCCACGGATCCGGCTCATGGGCGAACTCCGAGGTGACCGGACCGACCACAGCGGCCGGACGAAGCCGCTCGTAGGTCGACAACAACGAGCTGAGCCATGCCGGCGTCGGACGCTCGTCGTCGTCGATGAAGACCAGCACATCCGAGTCAGCGCACTCATCGAGAGCGCGGTTGCGTGCTGCGGCGATCCCCGGGGTGGGTTCGTGCACATACCGCACTGCGTGTTCTGCCATCTCCGCCACGGTCTGCCGGGCGCTGGCCTCGGGATCGTTGTCGATCACCAGCACATCCCCGTCCCAGGCAACTGTCGTCAACTGCTGGACCAGGAGGGGTAGTGCCGCACGCAGGTCATCGGGACGGCGGAAGGAGAGCACCGCGATGGTGACTCTCACCTCGACAGCATCCGAGCAAGGGTCGCACCGATGTGGGCCCGATACGTTGCCGGCGCGAAGCGCTCGGCCGCCGTGGTTGCATCACTGCTCGCCAGTTGCCGGTAGTCCGACCACTTCGCGAGCATGCGTTCAACGGCGTCGGCAATCGCGTGCGCGTCCCCGGGCGGCACCGTGATGACCGACTCGAAGCCGGCGACGGCTTCACGCAGGCCGCTGCTGTCGCTGGCAATCAGCGGTCGTCCGGCGAGCACGGCCTCCACCGCGGTGTTGCCGAACGGTTCGTCCCAGCGCGAGGGAACCAGCGCGATGTCCGCTTCGGCCAGCCGCGGCCAGACAGGATCTTGGAACCCCCGGAGCCTGACCTGCTCGCGAAGTCCGTGCCGCCGCACCTGGTCCACCAGGCCGGCCTCGTACCACTCGTAGCCCGGAAAGACCGCCCCCACGATGTCGAGTTCGACCGCAGTCCCTCGGTCGAGCAACTCCGCAACTGCGCTGACAGCCACGTCGACGCCCTTGCGCTCGGAGAGCCGGCCGACATAGACCAGGCGGGCGTTGCCTTCGATCTGTTCGCGAACCGCAGTGTCGGCCGGCGGTCCGACCACGCCGTTGTAGATCACTTCTGTCCGCGCTGCCAGCGATGGGAAGACGTCGCCAATGACCTGGCGGCTGAACTCGCTGTTGGCAATGACGGTGTCGGCCAAGAACAGTGGGCAGGCCAGGACCCGGCGCAGAACCGTCGAGGCGGAGGCTTCAGCCTCGTGGACGTGGCACAGCGTCGGAATCCCGGTCAACCTGGCGAGCGCAAGCCACAACGGGATGGTGACCGTATTCACGTACGCCACATCCGGTTTGGCTCGGCGCAGAAGAGCAAGGCCGGAGATCACCCCCCGAACGCACTCGGCGAGCAACCTGAGAAACCCCAACGGGCGCAGTGCGCTCTTGCGCAGAACGGGGCTCGGACAGAAGACCACCTTCGCCCCGCGTTCGAGGATCTGGTCGACCAGGGCACCGTTGCCCGGCAGCGCGACCAGTACCTGCCAGCCGCGCTCAACCAACCCCCGGACGCTCTCCAGCATCACTCGGTCCGAGCCGTACAACTCCGCGCTCGGGTGCGCAATGAGGACGCGAAGTCGAGCCTGGGACGGAGCAGCACGACGGCCTCGAACGCCGTCAGCGCCCATCAGCCATCCCGGCTGGGCCGGTGGCCGGGGCGCGGACTCAGACCGGCGATGGGGTCGGCGCGCGGGCGTGGTCGGGGCCGCGGGCGCCCGGAATCGGTTCGCTCGGTTCGGGCCGGCGACTCCTGCCAGGCGATTGACCGAGTCCGGTCCGGCATCGCCGGCGTCCGTACCTCTCTTCGGGCCGGTGCCGGCATGTCCGCCCGCCAGGGCGCATCACCGTTCGACTTGCCCTTGACCGGTGTATAGCCGTAGCTCTCGCTCTCCTTGTGAGCCTGATTGAGGACCAGCCCGAGGACCCGGGCCTCGACCTGGCGGAGGAAGAGCAGTCCGTCGCTCAACTGCTGGCGGCGCAGGCGTTTGACGTTGCCGACCACGATCGTGCCGACAGCGATCCTCGACAGGATGGCGGCGTCGGTCACCGGCAACAACGGCGCCGTGTCGATCAAAATCACGTCGTACCGGTCTTCGACATCGACCAGGAGTTGGCTCATCGCCGGCGAGGCAAGCAGCTCACTCGGATTCGGCGGGATCTCGCCCGACGTGAGGACGTCCAGGTGGCCCTCCCCCCACTCCTGCACGACGTCGGCGAAGCTCGCGCGACCGATGAGCACGGTCGTCAGCCCGGCGGCGCCTTCCAGGCTCAGCACATCTGCCAGGGATGGCCGACGCAGGTCCGCGTCGATGAGGAGGACGCGAGCCGCCGTCTCGGCCATAGCGATTGCCAGGTTCGCAGCGACCGTCGACTTGCCCTCCGCGGGAAGTGAGGACGTGATCACGATCGAGTGCGCGCGATCATTGACGCCCATGAATTGCAGGTTGGTCCGGATCTGCCGGTAAGCCTCGGCCTGAGTGCTGCTCGGCGCATCTTGTACGACCAACCGGCGCGCACCGCTCGGCAGGACACCGATCGAGCCCAGAACCGGCAGGTCGGTGAGCCGGTGGACGTCGCTGCGCCCCCTCACCCGCGTGTCAAGGACGTTGCGCAACAACACAATACATATTCCAGCCAGGAGCCCCACCACGAGACCGACAGCCACGTTGACCCTCGTGTTCGGCGAGGAGGCGAACGCCGGCGGCGTCGCCTCGGCAACGCTGGTGACCTGCACGAGCGAGTCACCCGCCTCGTCGGTGGGCGCAAGATCTTCCACGGTTGCCTTCAGCTGACCCGCGACAGCGTTGGCGATGTCAGCTGCTCGTTGGGCGGAAATGTCAGAGACAGTGATCTTGATGATCACCGTGCCTGCCTGGACCGTGGCACCCACCTGTCCGGCCAGCTGTTGCGGTGTCGAGTTCAAGTCGAGCTCTTCGATGACCGGTTCGAGAACTGCAGGCAGCCGCGCGAGTTGGGCATAGGTCGTGACCTGGCTCTGTGCGTAGTTCGATCCTTGAGCCAGATCATTGGCCGTACTGCCGAAGCTGATCGTGAAGAAGACGCTGTTGGCGGCGGTGTACGTCGGGGTCGCGAGTACCGACAACCCACCGGCCACCCCGACGCCGAGCATGGCCGCAAGGACGACGGTCAGCCAATGTCGGCGCAGGAGGGTCAGATAGCCGCGGAGATCCACCGTTGACCCTCCTTCGAGACTGGAGCCTGCGATTGCGCGGCCTGACTGTAAACGGCCAAACCGATCATGAACCACACGAAAAGCGCCAGTTGGGTGATCAGCGCGACAGTGACGAGGGCCGGGATCATGGCCACCACGGCAATGGTCGGCGCGGTCGCGCGGCGGGACAGGACCACGCCGACAGCCGCGATCAAGAGGGCAACGACCAAGACCATGGCGATCCACCCGTAGGTGAGGCCGACGAGAAGGATCGCGTTGTCGATCGATTGGAACGATCCGAAGAAGAGCTCCCCGGTCGGGGTCCGGGCAACATTGGAAGCCAATCCGAGGGGCTGCATGTCCGGGATGAGAGACAGAATGTCGCCGCGGTAGGCAGAGCTACCGCTCGCCTCGTCGCCGGCCTCAGCGAACGTGCTCGTGACGAACGGCACGACCGCGACCGCGAGAACCGTGAGAGCCAGCGCAACGCTGATGCGCAGCCGGCGCGACAACTCCTCGCGCATGAACAACACGGACAGCACAAGTGCCAGGACTGCACAGATCATGCCGGTCCGACTGAAGCTGACCACGGCGCCGCCGAGCATCACCAGCGCCATGACAATCCGAGTGTTGAGCCGGAACTTCGAGGCGAGTGTGATCGGCAGGGTCAGCGCCATGCAGACGCCGAGGGTGATCGAGTGGCCGAAAGCTCCCTCGGCACGGATGATCCCGCCGCGCTCCTGCAGCGGTGACCACGCCTCGTACAGCGCATTTGATGCCGGAATGCCCACGAAGGGGTTCCAGCTGAGCACGAACTCCACGATGGCCAGGCCGGCGGCAACGGTGAACACGATGGCGATCGCCCGGTACACCCAGTCCAGATCGACGCGGTGGCCGATGAGCCGGCCCAGCAGGAAGCCGACCGTCCAGTACGCGAGCACCACGAAGATGCTCGAGAACGGCGTGGCGCCGAGGGCGTACGGGACCAGGCAGGTGCCCAGGAAGAAGGAGATCCCCCAGTCCCCACCGATGATCCGATGCGGAAGCACGGGTACGAGAGCGACGAGGGCGAGGATCGCCGCCGCCACGAACAGCGGAAAGTAGAAGGGCGCACTGAAACCCAGCCAGATCGGCACGAATGCGACCGAACACAGCCAGCCGACGAATGCCCATCTGGGCGAATGGCGAGCGATCATGAAGATCAGCAGGCCAGCCACGCCGGCGAGCGCGAGTTGCAGGTACCCGTCGACGGAAGGGCCGCTCAACGACATCCCTACCTCCTAAGGCCGGGTACCACGCGCACCGAAGCCTGGGTGACCTAGGTCTGCCAAGAGCAGCTCGTCAGGCCGGCGGGCCCGTGCCTGCGGCCCCCACCCAGAAGTTGTCGAACCGAGTGACCATCGGGCCGCTGGCCGAAGCTGCGAGATAGGTAGATATCCCGACGCCGCCGGCACCCTGCAACTCCGCGGTTGAGTCGGTGACGCTGGCCTGCCAACCGACCGGCTCAGCCGTCCCGGACTTCCAGACCTTTGCCCGAACCGTCGTCGGGCTGGTGCCGGAGAGGTCCAAGCGGATCTGGAGAACGTCGCCGTTGACCAGGGTGAGGCCAGCGATCTGCACGGTCTGCAGAACCGTTTCCACGTTGTTGACGAGCCGGGTCAGCTGGACCTGAACCGCACCGGTGGCGAAGACGCGGACCTTGACCCGGTAGTCGTTCGTTCCCACATGCCGGCCGATCACCTGGAGGAAGTACCCGGCACCGCTACCGGTTGGATTCACCGCCGCGCCGACTTGGGCGGCAATGTTGGTCAGCGAGACGCTGTTGAGGTAGCCGGTGCCGGTGATGCCCGGGTTCGTGGTCATGGCGGCACTTCCGCCGTTGACCGCGTACACGCTGGCCGGACCGAACAATGTGTACGGCCCGCCGACGTCAGCCGAGCCAAGGCCGTTGACGACCGTTCGTTCGAAGGCGTCAGACGCCAATGCAGGCGGTGGCGCCACCGACACCATCACCGGTTTGGTGACTGCGCCCGTCGCGAGATCGTCATCGGTCACTGTCAGAGTGACGTTGTACGTCCCGGCGCTCGGGAAGGCGTGCTGGACCGTTGGACTCGCACCGGAACTCGTCCCGCCATCGCCGAAGTTCCAGGCGTAGTTGGTGATGGTCCCGTCGAAGTCGCTGGACGACCCCGCGTTGAAGTCCACCACGAGTTCGTTCGCGAGGGTCGAGAAGTTCGCGACGGGCGCGACGTTGGCCGGAACCGGCGCGGTGCCGACCTGGCCGGCCCAGAGGTCATCGAAGCGGGTCTGCGGAACGACCGTCGCCGAGGCGAACAGATAGGTCATGATCCCGACCGACCCGGGCGCCTGCAGTGCAGCCGTCGAATCCTGCGCGGTGACCTGCCACCCGGCCGGCTCAGCTGTGCCTGCCTTCCACGCCTTTGCGCGCAGATCGGTCGTGCCGTTCCCCTCCATCTCGAAGCGGACCAACATGATCTGACCCGGCGCGTAGCTCACGCCGGCGAGGGGGACCGTGGCCAGGACTGTCTCAGCACCTGAGACGGCGCGGGTGAGCGCCAGCGACACGGTTCCCGGAGCGTCGAATCGCAACCTGGCTCGATAGTCATTGGTGCCGACGTGCCGCCCCACGACATAGGCGAACGTGCCGCTTCCGGTCGCCGGCTGGGTCAGGGACACCGACGCCTGAATTGCCAGGTCCCGCGCGGAGGTCCCGTTCAGGTACGCGCTGCGCGTGTACGTCTGCAGGTTGGCCGCCCGTGCCACCCCACCGGTGACCGACCAATCGTACATCGAGCCTGACGGGGTCCACGGGCCGCCGACATCGGCTATTCCGAGCCCGCTGGCCGCGGTCCGCTCGAAGTGGTCATCCACTATGGGGAATGGAGCCGGAGGTGGCTCCGGGGTGCCACCGATCGTGATATTTACCTTCGATCCGGCTACCTGGTTCCCCCACGGGTCGGAGGCATAGATCTGGTAGCTGTATGTGCCGCCGCCCCGGTTGGTGTCGTTGAACACGATCGAGGGCAGGCTCCAGAACTTGGCAGTGACAGTCGTCCGATTCGCCACGATGACGTTGTTGCGGATGACCGTGTAGGTGAGCGTCTCGTTGTCGCGGTCCTTGATCGCCCGCCAGGTCACCCGGATGGTCTTGTTGCCCTGGAAGGAGAGGGTCGGGTTGAGGTTGTTCCCAACGAGATCCGGTCCCATCTGGTTCGGCGCGAGCGACGGGATCGGGAAGCGGACAAGTCCCTGCTGGTACTTGTTGTTGACGACCGGGAACTCCCCGCCGTACACGATGTACTCGCTGTTGCCGGCCACGTTCCAGCCGGCTTGGCCCTGTCCGGTGTAGGTCCCGCCGGCGAAGGGCGGGAACCAGGTCAGCAGGGCCGGGGCAGGCTTACCCGTGAAGTTGTTGTTACCAATGGTCGCGTTGCCGACCACGCCGGTCGCTGCCTTGCTGAACGCTGTTGCGTTGTGGTGGGTCCGCGGGTTGGTCTCCGGGAAGCCGCCGATGTTGCTGCACACGTGCGTGTGCGAGGTCGTGTAGATGACGTTCGCCATCGAGAAGGCGCTGTAGTGGTCGCCGTGGCACTCCTGGATCCACTTGATCGCGCCGGTGTCCGGATTCGCGGCGAAGGTGCCCTCGAGGTTGCCCGGACCGTAGAAGTCGTAGCCGGTCCCGTAGACGGTGTCCGCATCCACACTGAGGCTGTTTATCGAGGAGTTGTCGCCCTGGTTGGTGATGATCTGACCGATCGCCCACGGCAGGGTCGCGCCGCTGACCGGATCGAGAGCGGCCACGCCTGACGTGGCCACCCCGTTCATCTTGCCGAACCGTCCGGCCGCGATGATCTTGGCGCCGCCCGGTGCAACCACGAGTGCGTCGATCGAGGAACTCACCGCAGTGGACCCGTTGGCGTTCTTGCCGACGCCGGAGACCGGCGCCCACGGCAGGATCGAGCCATCTTCAGTGCTGAAGGCCGCCAAGCGAGCCCGCGGGGTTTCACCGTTGGGGCCGACGCCGGCGAAGTGTCCACCTACGTAGACCGCGGTGTCGCTGACGGCGAGGCCGCGTACTTGGGCCCCAACGATCGGCGCGAAGCTCGGGATCAAGGCACCGGTAGCTGTGCTGTAGGCGGCGACCCGGTAGCGCGGCTCACCGTCAGCCACCGTGAAGTCACCGCCGACATAGATCCGCGAACCGTCCGGCGACGCCTTCACGACCAGCGCCTGTGCGTTGAGGTTGGGGGCAAAAGAGGTGATCAGGGCGCCGGTGCGGATGTCATAGGCAAGCAGATTGTTCCGGGGCGTCGTTTGGGTCCCCGGGGCCGCGCCGGCCGGCCGGGCGGTGGTGAATTCGCCTGCGACATAGACGGTATTGCCGACGACCACCTGCGACCAGGCGACACCGTCGATCTGCACGGTGGGCAGGCTGTCCGCGCTGGCGGTCACCGGCGTCGCAGGATTCGCCGGATTCGCGGGGGCGGAATCCGCACTTGCGGCGGGCACGATGGACAGCACTCCCGCGATGCTCGCCAGGGACGCGATCATAGCCAAGAGGGCACGACGCAAGACAGCAGACGGGATAGTCATGGGTTCCCAACGAACAGCGCCCGGATTGGCTCGCGCGGATACTAACCGTAAGAATTGCGGGAGGTCTAGCCGTTCTGGCGGCCCAGGAAACGTGATTTGACTACGTTGCGTATGAGTAGTTGAGGGCGCAGCTTTCCTATCATGCGTTTACTCACTCTGCGTGTGCGACTGTCAGACGTTCGGTAACCGCTGATCCTCGGAGCCCCGACCTATGACACAGCCCCGGTGAACACCGCCGTCACGGCACCCGCGGTGTAGTTCAGCGTGACTGTGATGGAGTCCAGCGCGTCCTGGGCCACGGTGAACGAATAGACACCAACTGCCGACTGGCCGGTGGAAAGCGTGCCCGAGAACGGACGGGCCGCATCGTCGGACACCGGAGACGCCGGGTCACGGTCGGCTCCGGATGCGAGGTTGACCGTGACCGTGTCCAGGCCCAGGTCCTGTCCGGTCAGGTTGGTGATGACGAGGGTCACCCGCAGCGCCGGGCCACTGACTTCACCGACTCCTCGCCCCTCTGCATCGAACTGCGCCACGTCCTGGATGAAGACAGTCACGCCGTTGCCGTAGTCGACTGCGGCATCGAGCGGTACGGGTTGCAGTGCCGGGATCACGGCGGCCGGATCCAACGCGGGAGTCTCCACCTGGGTCGGTACAGCGGCCGGCTCCCGCGACTGCGACGACGTCGCGGACTCGCCGGCCGACGTGCCCGACGCGTCGCTGGCATCTTGCGAGTCATCGCCGCCACCGAGACTGAGCCACAGGATCAGCGCGGCGGGAATCACCAGGATCACGATCGCCAGGCTCAGCCGCCGCCGGAATTCGCTCGGGTCGCGGTCGGCCGGCGGTGAATCGTCGGCCGGCGGTGAATCGTCGGTCGGTGCTGAACCGTCGGAACCGTCGGACGGTGATTCAGTCATCGAGCAACCTCACCCTGGTGTGCTGCGAACGGTCGGTCCGCTCGAGCCGAGTACTCGCATCGCGCGGAACCAGACGCGGGAGGACAACAGTAGATACCCGGTCGTGACAGCGAACAGCAAGGCGTAGGCGACGAAGAACAGATCCGGCCACCCGTATAGGAAGAAGACGAGGCACAGCAGCCCATAGTCAGTGGGCACAACGAGCAGGGAACGAATCACCGACGGCCGCTCGCCAGGCGTATCGTCCTTCTGGATCACCCCGCGCTGCCGACGCAATTGGTCATTGAGAATCGTGCCGAAGAAGTGGACCGACCCAACCACCGAGAACCCGAGCGGGACGAGCAACAGGGAGCGGTCGACGACATCGAATCGGTACAGGCCGATCAATAGTGCTAGATGCAGGCTGGAGACCTTGAGTGCATCGAACATGTGGTCAAGCCATTCGCCATCCAGACTGCCTCCGCCCCTGAGCCTGGCCAACTGCCCATCCGCGGCATCGAGTGCGTACCCGAGAACCAAGGCGCACCCGATGAGGACACCGACCACCGGTGCCGGTGCGACCAGGGCAAGCGCGGCGATACCGGCGAAGGTGAACACCGCGCTGATCCCGGTGACCGCGTTCGGAGTGAGCCCGGCATGGAAGGCAACAGCCGCCAGTACCCGGCCGAGCCTGCGATTGACGAAACGCGAATAGGCAGGTACGCCCTTGGCGCCCTTCTGCGCCGACGCAAGGCGCGCGATGGTGTCGCGCAGCGTTTCTCCCGGCTCCGGCCTACGGGCAGGTGCCGGCGCGGTGGTCACTTGCCAACCCTCCGTCGACCACTCGGCCGTGGACCGCGCAGCTCACCAGCGCTGAGGCGCAGGCACAGATCCTCATATCCCGATGCGATGTCGTCCCAGTCGTAGTCCTTGGCGCGCAAGCGCGCAGCGGTGCCCTGCCTGGCGGCGGCCTCCGCGTCGCCCTCGACCTCGAGGATCAATGCAGTCAACTGCTCGGTCGTACGGAAGAAGTGCCAGCCGGACTCCGCGAGGACCTCCCGGTTGAAACTGACATCGAAGGCAACGGTGGCCGAGCCTGCACCGATGGCGCGCAGCAGGGACGGATTGGTCCCGCCCACGGAGTGTCCGTGGATGTAGGCGTAGGAATGCGCATAGAGCTGGTCCAGCAACTCCTGGTCCCACACGCCGCCCAGGAAGTGCACCCGATCATCGGCCAGCGCGTGCACCCGGGCGGTGTATTCATCGGCGTACGGAGCAGAGCCCACGACGACGAGGGGCAGCTTGGCCGCGCTGCGCCGGTAGGCATCGACGACCAGGTCGACATGGTTCTCCGGCTCGAACCTGGCGACCACAAGGTGGTAACCGTTCGGTTCCAGACCCAACTCTGTCAGCCGGTCCGAAGGCGGATCGATGATCGGGGCCCCATAGGAGATCAATTCGGTGTCAGCGTCGAACTCAGCGCGGTAGTAGTCGGCTATCCCCTGCGCGTCCGCTATCAAGGCATCCGACCAGCGCACCGAGGCCGCCTCCGCGGCGCGGTAGTAATTCCTACCGACGGTCCCCCACTTGTCTCGCTGCCACTCCAACCCGTCGACCTGGGTCGCGACCGGGATTCCGGCAGCCCGAAGGATGGGGAGACACGGCGCATTTGCCGCATTGAACACGACTGCGGCGTCGGGCTTGTGACGAAACAGGTGCAAGGCCGAGAGCCCCGTGTGGCTGAGCGTCTCCAGGGATCGCCCACGCGCAGCCGGCAGATGGACGAGCCGCATGCCCCGGTAGGTGGCCGGCCGGTCCGACTGCTGCGCGCTGGACCGGCAATAGACCAACACCCGATGGCCCTTTTCGACGAGGCGCCAGCCGACCTCCTCCACACACGTCTCGAACCCCCCGTACATCGCAGGAACCCCGCGGGTCCCCATGAGAGCGATCCGAATCGAGGAACGGTTTCGGGAGTTCCGGTTGGCGGATGTCATCGCGCACCCTGCGTGCTGCTGGGAACGTCGGCCGGCGTCGGGTTGCCGGAAATGAGTGCGCGAATGGCGTAGCGCAGACCGACGGCTGACCCGCGGACGACTGACGAAATCGGTACCCACGGAGCAAGGAGCTGCCGTCGCCCGCCACGCAACACCACTTCACGGGCGTACGAGGGGGTGACCCACATCCACCGGGCGATCAGCCGGCGCGGCAGGTGCTTGGCCGCGAAAAGGAGCCGGTTTCGAGTGTTGTAGTAGTAATAAAGCCCCGACTTGGCCCGTCCGGTGTTCTGTGTTCCCCCGACGCTGTGCACCACTGCCAGGTCCTCTCGCACCAGGATATCGCCACCCAGCAGATCGCATCGGTAGCTGAGCTCGACGTCCTCCCAGTAGAGAAAGAAGTCCTCGTCGAAGCCGCCGAGCTGCGCCCAGAGCCCTGCCGGCACGAGGAGGCAGGCTCCGCTGAGCCACGGCAGAGCCCCCGGAGCGCCGACTTCGCCGCCTGGGCCGGTCCGGCCACGTTCCAGGTAGAGGGCACCGCCCCGAAACCAGATGGAACCGTCGGGCTTCTTGACCACGGGGCTGACCATCGTCATCGGTGCGGCGACGCCTTGATCGCGCAGAGCCGCGACAGTGGTCTGTCCGATCTCGACATCCGGGTTGAGCAGCAGGAACACCTCGCAGCCCAGCTCTAGGGCTCGCGCCGCCCCGCGGTTCGAGCCGATCCCGAAGCCGACGTTGCGCTCGCACTCCACGAGTTCCCAACCGTGCGCGGCCGACAGCGCCCGGATCTGGTACCGCTCCGCGGTGGAATGGAAATTGTCGACCACGACAATTCGGGCGCAGGCCGCCTCGGCGTCGAGTGCGGCAAGGTTGGCGGCAAGCAGCCGGTGTGAACCGAAATTCACGACGACGATGCCCAGGACCGGTTTCGCCTGCACGGATCTGCTCACCGCCGGCGAACCGATCGGATGATCTCGACCACGCTGCCGAGGTCGCGCGAGATGGGGCGGGCGAACACGGCGCTCAGGCCCAGAACGGCAAGGCCACACAAGACCGCCAGCACAAGGAGCAGCAGGGCGTTGCCCACGGGCAGGAACTGCACGACCAACGCCGTACCCACAATCACCATGCCGGTCACAATGAGAATGCGCACAGCCCCGAACATGAGCCCCTTCGCAGGGAAGGACGTCCGGCGCGACAGCCACCACAGCGACAGCGGCCACTCCAGGGCGTGGGCGACGGTATAGCCGATGGCGACGCCCAACACGCCCCACTGACTACCCAGAACAATGCAGGCCACCTTGATGACCGAGGTCAAGACGGTGTATCGGAACAGGTCTGCGGTCAGATCACGGGACAAGTAGGTCCAGTACGCGACGTAGGCAAGCGTCTGAAAGATGCCGGCGAGCGCGAGGAATCTGAAGATCGAGACCGCTGGAAGCCATCGCTCGCCCAGGGCCACTTCGATGATGGGCTCAGCGGCGCCGACGGCTAGTCCCAGCCCCACCACGAGCGTGTAACCGAGGGCGAGTTGGGCCCGCAGGAGATAGGCGTTGAACCGATCCGGCTCGTCGTGCAGCCGCGCCAGCACTGGAAGGGCGACCGTTGTCGAGGGCGCGCGCAGTTGGCTGAGCGTGTACATCAACAACTGGAAGGCCCGGTTGTAGTAGCCAAGCGGTCCGGCACCGAAGCGCACACCGATGATCAAGGTGTCCACGTTGTTGCTGAGGTAGCTGATGATCTGTGCCCAGGTCAGATTCCAGCCGAACCGCGTGAACCCGGACATGTCCACTCCACGGCGAGGCGGGCGCGGCACCCAACGACCACAGGCGATGACGAGCAGCAAACCGATTCCACCTTGCACCAGCTGTTGGGCCACGAGTGCCCAGAAACCGAACCCGTTGACGGCGAGAAGAATCCCGCTCAGGAGTCCGAGGGCCTGGGCGCAGACGTCGCTGCCGGCGAGCGCTGTGAACCGCAGCCGTCGCGTCAGGTCTGCCCGATACTGCGTGGCCAGGCCGTTGAAGACGAAGACCAGCGCCAGCATGCGGGTGATGACGACCACGTCGGGCTGGTCGTAGAAGGAGGCGATCAGTCCTGATGCGCTGAACGCGGCCGCGCCCAGGATGAGTCCGATGCCGGAGTTGACCCAGAACAGGTTGTCGCGCTGCTCCCGCGATACCGAAGGGCTGCGGATCGCCGCCGTCGAGAGCCCGAAGTCACGGAAGATCTCCCCCACGCCGATGACGACCAGCGTCATTGCCAGGAGGCCGAAGTCCGACGGCTCGAGGAATCTCGCCAGGACGACGACACCGGTCAGCTGGAGCAGCACGCGGGCGGCCTGCCCGCTCAGCACCACTACCGCGCCGCGAGCTGCGGTGGCCCCAAGACCGGCCGATGGCTTCCCGAGCGGAGGAGGCAGGGACGACTCCGTCACGCGACCTGGCGTGCCGATGTCCGGCGGGCCAGCAGTAGTCCGCGCATCGGGCACGTCTCCTGTCCAGCACCGGGTTCGTTGACGCGGAGACAGTACCTCGCCGTGCGACGAAACAGCGGTGGTCGGGGGACCCACGGTGGACCCGTGGGCGCCCTCGACCACCGCGGTCGCGCGGCGCCTGGACTCTGGCCGGTTACCGGGTGATGACCACCGTGGCACCGGTCGCGACCCAGATGTTGTTCGTCATGGCGATCGGCGAAGTCCCGGGTGACTTCACGCCGCAGTTGACGTAATACGGCTGGCTGAGCCGGTTGTTGGAAATCGCCAATCCCTGGATCGGGCCCTTGCCCTTGTCCGAGATGTTCATCGAGCAGGCTCCCCCGGCGATCCAGTTGTCGTTTATCCGAAGGTTCGACGTCAGGGCGACGTTCTGCGTGACCATCACCGCTGCGTTATCGGACTCTTCCAACGAGTTGTGCTGGATGAGGATGTTGTTTCCGCCCTCGACCTGGATGTTGTCGTCGTGGGTCACGCCGTCGGGCTGGCGTGGGTCGGGCAGGTGCAGGTTGTCGTGCAGCCAGGAGCTCTGGACTGTCGAGTTGCTCCCGAGGATCTGCACGGTGTCGACCACGTTGGAGATGTCCATCCGGGTCGCGGTGAAGTTCGAGCCCTTGATCCCGTCGAGGAGGTAGGACGAAACAGCGCCGACCAGAGTCGTGTCCGTGATCACCAGGTTGGTGTGCGATCCATAGGCAGAGATCAGGGCCAGGTTCTGGCCGCCTGGGTCAGCACCGCGAACGATCGAGTTCTTGATCGTGACGTTGCTGGCACGGACGTCGATGAAGCCGTGCACATCCATGGCGTTGATCACTGTGCCGGCCGTGGTGATCGTCAGGTTCCCGAAGAACTGCGTCAGGGCGGTGCCGTCCGGGACGCCGGTGTTGGCCGCGTTCGGCTGTCCCGAAGGCGGCGGCGGCGGGGGCGGTGGCGGCGGGGCAGTGGAGTTCTCCATATAGGCGTAGGACACGAAGGCGTTCCGGTCACAGGAGGCCGTGCTTCGGTCATTGGTCATGACGATCCGTACCGCGTGCGAGGCCTGTGGCAGCGATCGACCGACCGTGTACTTCATGTAGGTCGTGGCGCTGCGGAGAAGGGCCGAGCCGCGGACCACCCCGTCAACGGTGACTTGGATTCGGGGCGCGCCCTGGCAGGCCTGCCCATGCCGCCGACGACGATCCGGCCGCTGCCGGCCACCGTCGTGGTGACCACGCTGGCGCTGGACCACAGCGCCGCGTGGGTGCCGGAGGCCGGTACTGGCGTTCCGGTCGCTGTCGTAATGGTCGCCCCGCCGGAAACGGCAAATTGGGACGCCGGAGCAGCGTTCGCCGCAGTACTAATTGTGGACCCCAAGGCGGTAGTAGCCGCCACGACTGACAACATCAGAATTCGTTTTATGGTCACCCGTGCGGCGCCGCCATCCATTTGCTTGGGTAAATAAGATGCGGACCCGTAGCAAACCAAAGAAATGTGGCGGCTGTCTCGACCCGTTCCGAGGAGAATTGTAGGCAGATCGCAGAGCGTAATTTGGCGGCGGGGGTATTTATTGCACTGCCTACGTTGCGCTTTTTCGTGGGCGAATTGCCGCCCAGTGACTGATATTCGGGCGAATCAGCGCCTTGGAGTCAAATTGTGTCGGCTGAATAGCACGCGGTGCGGAAAATACTTACGTATTCCGAACATGTCACTGTCTGTGATCGCACAACCACTCTGGGTGTCTTAGGCCGTGCGCACGCTATCTCATTCGAGGCTGAATGACCACCCCCGTCGACGTGATCCTACGGGTGGCGGACCTCCACCGCCAATCCCGTGTCTGCCCACACATTCTCGACCATGATGACCCGGGTGGTGGCTGGCACCAGCACTCCGCAGCCGTCGTAATACGGGCTGTCGAAGGTGTTATTGGAAAGCAGAATGTCCTCGAGCGGGCCACGGCTCTTTTCCGCAATATTGACGGAGCAGGCCCCGTCGTTGAGCCAGTTCGAAATGATGTGGACGGCCGAAGTGTCCGCAACATTCTGCGTCATCATCACCGCGGCATTACTGGCTTCGCTCATGGAATTGTGCTGAATCAGAATGTTTCGGCCACCTTCGACTTGGATGCTGTCGTCATGGGTGTACCCACCAGACTGCCGGGAATCTGGCAGGTGAAGATTTCCGTGCAGCCAGGAGTCCTGGACGATGGTGTTGTCGCCGAGAATCTGGATCGTGTCCACGACCCCAGAAATGTCCAGCCGCAGCGCAGTGAAATTCTTGCCCTTCAGGCCGTCCAGATTGTTCGAGCGCACTGCCCCGGCCAGGGTGGTGTCCTGGATCACGAGATTCACGTGATCGCCGTAGGCCGAGATCAGCGATCGGTTTGACCCGCCGGGGTCGCCGCCGCGGATGATCGAGTTCTGGATGACGACGTTGTTGGCTTGTACGTCGATGAACCCGTGGACATCCAGACCGTCGATGACAGTGCCGTCCTGGGTGATCGTGATGTCCCCGTTGTGCTGCTGCAGCACGACGCCGCTGGGCACACCGGTGTTGTCCATGCCGGGTTGACCAGGCACCGGCACCGGCGGGATCGGGGCCGGTGGCGGCGGCAGGGGCTGGCCGGCCGGTGGCCCAGAGGTGGGCTGTTCGATCGATGCGTACGCGAGATGGGCGTTGCGGTCACACCGGGAGGGGACATACCTGTCGTTCACCATGACGATCTCGACTTCGTGGGAGCCCGCTTGCACCGGCTCGCCAAAGGCCGTCACGTCGTAGGTCGAGCTGCCCCGCAACCGGGCCGTGCCGACGTCCACACCGTCCACCCTGACCTGGATGCTCGGCCAGCCGCCGCACCACTCGCCGAGGGCCCCGACGAGCACGCGCCCGGACCCTTCCACCGTGGTCGTCGCGACGCTGGCCGCGGACCAGAGCACCGCCTCCGTCCCGGAGGCCGGCATCGGGGTACCGCTGGCCGGGAGGATCGACCCGTTCTGGACTTCGAAGGGGGATTCGGTGATGGCCGCCGCGGGGGGCGCCATTGCCCAGGCACTGGCGGTCATCGCCGCCGCAACAAACAGGACAAGGTTTCGCTTGATTCTCAACCGGGCCTCGCATCGGTTCTCGTCAACATCATCACGTGTAGGCCCCGTTATGAAACCGAGACCCTAGTACGAGACCGGTGTCGGAGGCCAATCAACCCTCTGGTGGAGGGTGAGATGAAAGATCGACTGAGCTCAGCTGAGCGCCGCCGAGACGCTCGCCCACAAATCCGGGCGACACACGACGAGATCCGGCAAATACGGGTTGGCTTCGTTGTAGCGCAGCGGCGAACCGTCGAGGCGGCTCGCGTGCAAACCAGCCGCCAGCGCGACGGCCACAGGTGCTGCCGAGTCCCACTCATACTGGCCGCCGCCATGCACGTACACCTCAGCCTCGCCGAGGACGACGGCCGACACTTTCGCACCGGCCGAGCCGAGCGGAACGAGCTCGGCCGACAAGGCTGCGGCAACCGCCTCCGCTTGTGCCAGCGGCCTGGTTCGACTGACGACGACCCTTGGCTGTCCCGAATGTGGTTGCGGAGCAATGATATTCGGTGTCGCCAGCGTCAGTCCCCGGCCGGGTAGTGCCACCGCCCCGGCGGTGAGTACGCCATCAACCCAGAGGGCGACATGCACCGCCCAGTCACTTCTGCCCGCCTCGGAAAACTCCCGCGTCCCGTCCAATGGATCGATGATCCACACGCGAGAACTCTGCAGCCGGTCGGCGTTGTCAGCCGCCTCTTCAGACAGCACCGCGTCGTCAGGCCGTAACCGGGCCAGTTCGGCGGCAAGCAGTTCTTGGGCGCCCTGGTCACCGGCTGCGCGCAGGCCGCGGGGATCGGCGAATCCCAACTCGGCTCGGATCTCGAGCAGCCTGCGCCCGGCTGCCTCGGCCAGGGCGGCGGCCACGACGTGATCGTCGGCTGCCGGGGAGAGATCGCTGATCGGCGCGCGTGTGGTCTCAGACATCCGGCCGGCTAGCTGTCGCCGTCGAAGAGGCTGGTCACCGAACCGTCTTCGAAGACTTCCTTGATCGCCAGGGCCAGCAGCGGAGCGATCGACAGCACCGTGAGCTTGTCGAACCGCCGCTCGGGCGGGATCGGCAGGGTGTTGGTCACCACGACCTCGCTGATCTGACTGTTCTTGAGCCGGTCGACGGCCGGACCGGACAGCACCCCATGGGTCACAGCCACGGTCACCTCGGCGGCCCCGGCCTCGAACAGGGCATCCGCCGCCTTGGTGATGGTCCCGCCGGTGTCGATCATGTCGTCCACGACGACACAGTGGCGCCCGGCGACGTCACCGACGACGCGGTTGGCCACGACGTCGTTCGGCCGAGTGATGTCCCGGGTCTTGTGGATGAAGGCAAGTGGCACGCCGCCGAGGCGATCGGTCCACCGCTCGGCAACCCGTACTCGGCCGGAGTCAGGCGAAACCACGGTGATGTCCTTGCCGGCCCACCGCTGCTTCACGTGGTCGACGAGCAGCGACAGCGCGAACAAGTGGTCCACCGGGCCGTCGAAGAACCCTTGGATCTGGGCAGTGTGCAGGTCGACAACCATCAGCCGGTCGGCGCCGGCGGTGTGGAACATGTCCGCGACCAGCCTTGCCGAAATCGGCTCGCGGCCGCGGTGCTTCTTGTCCTGGCGGGCGTACGGGAAGAACGGCGCTACGACGGTAATTCGCTTGGCGGAGGCGCGCTTTGCGGCGTCGACCATGATGAGCTGCTCCATCAGCCACGTGTTCAGGGGAGCGCTGTGGCTCTGGATGATGAACAGGTCGCTCCCCCGCACGGAATCGTCGAACCGCACGTACAACTCGCCATTGGCAAACTCATAGCTGGTCGTCGGCGTCCTGGTGATCCCGAGCCGATCGGCGATGTCGTCAGCCAACTCCGGAAAGGCCCGGCCGGAGATCAGCATCAGGCTCTTGTGCGTCTGTTGCCGCATCGGCGTCATGACTGCTCCCGGCTCTCGCCATCGTGACCGTCGCCCAGCGTCGGCGGGCTCGGCCCAGGATCAGGCGCCAGCTGCTCGGCAGCCCGCGCCGCCTTGGCCGCTGCGGATCCGGCGCGCCGAAGGCGCACCCAGCCGGCGATGTTTCGCTGCCGCGCTCGCGCCACACCCATCGCACCGGGCGGGACGTCCTCGGTGATCACCGAGCCGGCCGCGGTGTAGGCACCGTCGCCGACGCTGACCGGCGCCACGAACATGTTGTCGGCACCGGTACGGGCGTGGCTGCCGATCGTGGTGCGGTGCTTGGCCAGGCCGTCGTAGTTGACGAACACCGTGGCCGCTCCGATGTTGGTGTGGTCGCCGATCGAGGCATCGCCCACATAGGACAGGTGCGGGACCTTGCTCCCTCTCCCGATGTCGGCATTCTTGATCTCGACGAATGCGCCGACCTTCGACTGGGCACCAAGGCGAGTGCCCGGGCGCAGGTAGCTGAATGGCCCGACGTCCGCGCCGGGTCCGATCTCGGCGCCCGAGCCGTGGGTGCGCACAATCGAGGCGCCCGGCCCGACCTGGCAGTCACGCAGTGTCGTGTCCGGCCCGATGGTCGCCTCGTCGGCGACGGAGGTTGTCCCGTGCAGCTGCGTGCCGGGCAACAGCGTGACGTCTCGGCCCAGCTGGACGTCGACATCGATCCAGGTCGTGGCCGGGTCGATGATGGTGACGCCCGCAGCCATGTGCCGGCGGAGGTTCGCTCGTTGAGCGCCCGCCCCTGGGTGGCGAGCTCGATGCGGTCGTTGCAGCCGGCCACCTCGCCGGGTCGGCGGCGACGTGGGCCGCAACCGGACTTCCCTTGTCAATCAAGAGCCCAACCGCATCGGTCAAGTACTGCTCTCCCTGGGCATTCCCGGCGCGAAGCTCATCGAGGGCAGAGCGCAGGCCCGGCGGCGTCGGCAATGTAGGCCCCGGCGTTGATCTCCCGGATGCGCCAACTGCTCGGGGTTGGCGTCCCGCTCCTCCACGATGCCGACGACGGCGCCACTGGTGTCGCGCAGAATCCGGCCCAGACCCTGCGGGTTGTCGACACGTGCCGTCAACACGGTCAAGACCGCGCCGTGCGGCTCGTGCGTCGCCATCAGCGCGGACAGGGTCTCCGCCGTGAGCAGGGGGACATCGCCGTTGACGATCAGCACCGGGCCGTACCGCCCCGGACGTGGTCCAAAGCCACGCGAGCGGCGTGACCGGACCCCAGCTGGGCTTCCTGGACGACGGGCTCGGCATCCGGGGCGATCTGCGCGAGATGGTGCGTCGACGCCTCTCGCGCCCGCACCGACGACGACCAGGCGTCTGGTCGGCCTGCAGCGGAGCCGCCGCAGCCAGGACATGACCCAGCAGGCTGCGCCCCCCGATGCTCGTGCAGGACCTTCGGGGTCGCCGAGCGCATCCGGCTGCCGATGCCGGCCGCCAGCACGACGACCGCGGACAGGACCGGTGCACTCACTCGCGACCCCCTCGATCGTTGTCGTCGGTCGACGGCTCAGCCGGCGTTCTGGCTGGGGGACTCGGACTCGAACCGAGACTGCACGGCTCCAAAGGCCGGCGGGCTGCCGATTACCCCATCCCCCATCCTGGTGGGTACGTCGAGCCTAGTTGCGCAGCTCCGCTGACACCGCATCCGGTCGAGCAGGGGGAACCAGATTCCCAAATCCCGGGTCTACCTACGGTCTCGTAAGTTACGCTACCGTAAGGTGATGACGATCACGGCCCCTGCCGGCCCCGCCCACCACCGAACGTCGGCGTTCGCGGAACGCCTGTTTACAGCAAGAGCAAGGGCTTCTGGGAACAGGCAGTCCTCTACATCTTCGTGATCGTTCCGTTCATCGCCCTGGTCGTCGCCGTCCCGTTCGCTTGGGGTTGGGGACTGGGTTGGTTGGACGTCGGCCTCTTGGTCGTCATGTTCGCCATCAGCGGGCACGGCGTGACCGTCGGCTTCCATCGGCACTTCACTCATGGCTCGTTCAAGGCCGTCGCGCCGCTACGCGCCGCGCTCGTCGTGGCCGGATCGATGGCCGTCCAGGGGCCGGTCACCCAGTGGGTGGCCGATCACCGCCGCCATCACGCGTTCAGCGACCGAGAGGGCGACCCGCACTCGCCATGGCGATACGGCGACACCGTCGGCGCCTTGACCAAGGGCATGTTCCACGCCCACATCGGCTGGCTGTTCGACCGCAATCAGACCAATCCCGCGCGCTACGCACCGGACCTGCTCAAGGACACAGTGGTCGTCCGCACCGGCGCCTTCTTCATCCTCTGGGCGTTTCTGGGCCTGGCGCTACCGGCCGTGATCGGGGGCCTGATCACGATGTCGCTGGTTGGGGCCGTGATCCGGGTTCTTCTGGGGCGGACTGGTCCGGGTGGCCCTGCTGCACCATGTGACCTGGTCGATCAACTCCATCTGTCACACCGTCGGCGCGCGCCCCTTCGCCGCCCGCGACAAGTCGGCAAACGTCTGGCCGCTGGCGATCCTGTCCATGGGCGAGTCCTGGCACAACCTGCACCATGCGGACCCGACGTGTGCCCGGCATGGCGTACTGCCCGGTCAGATCGACTCATCGGCCCGGCTGATCTGGATCTTCGAGAAGTTCGGCTGGGTCCGTGACGTCCGCTGGCCGGATCCGGTGCGGCTGGCGGCGAAGCGGGTGGCAACCTCTCCCTCGTGAGTTCCCCCGAAGGTCCGGTACGGGTACGGATGACCGGCGCCCAGCGGCGGCAGCAATTGCTGGACGTCGGAAGGGCTTTGTTCGCCGAACGCGGCTTCGAAGCGACCTCGATCGAGGAGATCGCTGCCCGCGCCAAGGTGAGCAAGCCCGTCGTCTACGAGCACTTCGGTGGCAAAGAGGGGCTCTACGCCGTCGTTGTCGATCGAGAGATGCAACGTCTGCTGGGTAGCTTCACCTCAGCACTTCAGGGCTCGAAGCCGCGAGAACTCCTCGAACAGGCAGCCTTTGTGCTGCTGGACTACATCGAGGACGAGACCGATGGCTTCCGCATCCTCATCCGCGACTCACCGGTGGCCAGTGCCACCGGCACGTTCTCCTCCCTCATCTCCGAGATCGCCACCCAGGTCGAATACATCCTCGAGGGGCAGTTCTCCGAGCGCGGGTACGAGACGAAGCTCGCCGGCCTCTACAGCCAGGCGCTGGTGGGCATGGTCGCGCTGACCGGGCAATGGTGGCTGGAGGTGCGCAAACCCGAGAAGGAAGAAGTCGCCGCGCATCTGGTGAACCTTGCCTGGAACGGCCTCTCCCACCTCGAGGGCCAGCCCACCCTGACCGGCTCTCGCGACTGAGCCAGCGCCCCGGGGCGGAACTCCTGGGCTCGGCTACGCTGCGCCGATGCGTGCGCCGGTTCGGCCGATTCGCGGTCGGTGGCCCGGCTGGCTGGAGCGGCGGCTGCACAGGTTCTTCTGGAACGACCCGCGACAGATCCTCGACCCCGCGACCGACCCGGACACCTTTCGGCAGGCGATGACCGCGCTGAACGTCGGTGACACGATCAAGATCACTGGTGCCAACCGGCATCCCGATGCCGACTCCCTGCTGGTGGACGCCTTCAACGCCGAGCAGCTGCGCGGGGCGACGATCGTGGATATCGGCGCGTCGGACGGATCCACGTCACTCGATCTCATTCGTCGCCTCGACCAGTTCAAGGCCTACGTCATCGCCGATCTGTTCCTGACCCTTGACGTGGTCCGGATCGGTCCGCGCACGTTCTTCTTCCAGGCCGACGGCACGTGCATCCTCGTCGTCGGCCGGCGGACGATCTCCTGGCCGACCGAGTCACCGGCGTTGGCCGCGCTGTTCGGGCGAGCCAGCCGCGCGGCTTGGCGGCAGGTGGCAGCGCGTGAGTCGGTCCTACTCCTCAATCCCGCCGTGCAAGAACTCATCGCCGAGGATCCGCGCATCAGCTACCGCGTCCACGACGTCTTCGAACCCTGGACCGGCACTCCACCGGACATCATCAAGGTCGCAAACTTGTTGCGCCGGTTGTACTTCGACGATGCTCGGATACTCACAGCGCTGCGCTCGCTGATGAGCAGTCTGCAGGAGGGCGGCCACCTGTTGATCGTCGACAACCCTCGGCTCAAGAACACCCCGCCCCGCGGCGGCCTCTATCGACGCGAAGGCGGCCGGTTCCGGCCGGTCGCCCAAACCGAGGGGACCCCGGAGATCGACGATCTCGTCCGCGCGGTGTCGCTCCAAACAGCTGCAGGTTGATTCTGCGGTCCCGCGGTCGCGGGGCGGTCAGTCCACGAAGGTCCCCGCACCGAAGGCCCGAGTGAGCATCGCTCGCCACGGACCCAACGAAGGCAATCCCGTCGCAGTCCACGCATCGTGGCCGAGCACGCTGCGCGCGGGACGCGGTGCCGGTCGGGGGAAGGCATCGGTGTGGACCGGTATGACCCGATCGGGATCGAGACCGGCCTCCGTGAAGGCGGCGCAGGCCAGCCCGTACCAGCTCGTCTCACCCTGCGCCGTCGCGTGATAGATGCCGGCCTTGGGCCGGTGCTGCCCCATCTCCACCATCCGGCCGGCCAGATCCAGGGTCCACGTGGGCTGGCCGACCTGATCATCGACCACCGACACGGTGTCGTGCCGCTCGGCCAGACCCAGCATGGTCGAGACGAAGTTCCGGCCGTGCCGCCCGTACAGCCACGCCGTGCGCAGCACATATCCCGAGGCCGGGCACAGCTGCAGAACTGCCTGTTCGCCGACGAGTTTGCTGCGGCCGTATGCGTTGATCGGGGCCGAGGGTGCGTCCTCGGCGTAGGCACCCGGCACACCTCCGGAAGGCGCCCCGCCGAAAACATAATCAGTGGAAACGTGGACCAGCGTGGCCCCGATGTCGCTGCAGGCAGAGGCGAGGGCCCGGACCGCTGCGCCGTTCACGGCGAGCGCGGCGGCCTCGTTCTCCTCGGCGGCATCGACGTTCGTCCATCCGGCGGCATTGAGGACGACACCACGGTGGCCGAGCTGAGCCACCATGTCGTGCACCGCTGCCGTGTCGGTCACATCGAGCGCTGCATGGTCGGCCAGCAGGACGGGTGCGCTCTCCGCCGCAAGAAGTCCGGCAAGTTCACGGCCGAGCATTCCGCCGGCTCCGGTGACCAGCCACCCGGTGACAGCCGCCTCGGTCATGAGCGCTGACGGTACCGGCCCACCCGAGAAAGATCGTCTGGACTGAGCGCAAGGTGAACCAATCCAGGGGACGTCACGCTCTCTGGTGGTTACCCTTCGGTAGTGCGGGGAATCGTGCTGGCTGGCGGGACCGGGTCACGCCTGTCCCCCATCACACTCGCCGTGTCCAAGCAACTCATGCCGGTCTATGACAAGCCGATGATCTACTACCCGCTGTCCACCCTGATCCACGCTGGCATTCGCGAGATCCTGATCGTGACAACACCGCAGGACGCTGAGCGCTTCATCACGCTGCTCGGAGACGGTGCCGATCTCGGACTTTCGATCTCGTATGCGGTCCAACCCCGACCGGAGGGGATCGCCCAGGTATTCCTCATCGGTGCTGACTTCATCGCCGGACAACCGGTGGCGTTGATCCTCGGGGACAACATCTTCCATGGTGCCGGTCTGGGAGAACAGCTCAGCGCCAACGATCAGGTCGACGGCGGACTCGTCTTCGCCTACCCGGTCTCGAATCCCCAGGACTACGGAGTGGTCGAGTTCGGTGCCGACGGAATCGTCGTCTCGATCGAGGAGAAGCCGGCGAACCCGCGCTCGCGCTACGCCGTGCCCGGGCTGTACTTCTACGACAAGCAGGTCGTCGATATCGCCCGGACCCTTCGCCCCAGCGCCCGCGGCGAACTCGAGATCACCGAGATCAACGAGGCCTATCGGCTGGCCGGACAGCTTCGGGTGAGCATGCTGTCCCGCGGTACCGCCTGGCTGGACACCGGCACGTTCGTCGACTTGATGTCTGCGGCCGAGTACGTGCGGGTCATCGAGCAACGGCAGGGTCTCAAGATCGGGTGCATCGAGGAGGCCGCCTGGCGGCAGGGTCTGATCGATGACGACGAGCTGGCCGAGCTCGCCCAGCCACTGCGACCGAGCGGATATGGCAACTACCTCATCGGACTGCTCGAGTCAGGTGTCCGCACGCCATCACCCAGCCGGGACTGAGCGTGCACATCCGCCCCTTGTCGATCGCCGGCGCCCTCGAGATCACGCCACAACAGCACGGTGACAGTCGAGGCGTCTTCCTGGAGTGGTATCGAGCCGACCGACTCACCGATGCCATCGGTCATCCCTTCACCTTGGCCCAGGTCAACCTGTCGGTGTCCGCCCGCGGCGTCGTACGGGGGATGCACTACGCCTCAGTTCCACCTGGCCAGGCGAAGTACGTGACGTGCGTGAGCGGTCAGGTGCTTGACGTTTTCGTCGACCTGCGCGTGGGATCGCCCAGTTTCGGCGCCTGGGATCGCGTGCTGCTGGATGACAGCGATCGGCGGGCGGTCTACCTACCCGAAGGCATCGGGCACGGCTTCTGCGCCCTCAGCGATCTGGCAACCGTGACCTACCTGTGCTCCGAGCCCTACGCCCCGCAGCGCGAACACGCGGTCAATGCCTTCGATCCGGAACTCGGCATCGATTGGGCGACCGACGGGGTCACCATGTCGGAGCGCGACGCGGCCGCGCCCAGCCTTGCCGAGGTCCGAGCCGCGGGTCTCCTCCCGGATTACGCGGAATGCCTCAGCTACATCCAAGGCCTCGGTACGGGCGGCCGGTGAGCACGGCAAGCATGTTCTCCCACGCCGTCGAGCTCTCCTCGAACACGCCGGAGTGCGACGAGAGGCCGGTCAGGGCAGCTCCGTCTCGATAGGTTCCGGTCGCCAAGGGGACCACGTTCGCGAGGTCGCTGGGCGCGCCGGCGTGGACCAGCGGCCCGAGCACAGGCACCAGGTCGCCGGGGGATGCCATCGCGTACACGTCATAGTCGGCGAATTGGCCGGCTTCCCCGGTTCCCATCCCGGCCGAGTTCACGAACAGCAACCGGTCTGCCGACAGCCCGGCCAGGGTGGCCATCGAGACCGTCATCCCGCCGTATGAATGGCCGATCATGGTGACCGGCACGTGGCTGCCGGTCGCCCGGTCAGCGACCTCCTGCCGGAGGGCGAAGCTGAAGTCCACCATGGGATGGATCAGCTCCTCGGCATAGCTTCCGGACAGTGCGGCCGGAACTGCGTCGGGGAAATCGCCTGCGGCCCAAACAATCATGGCCAGCTGCTCACCGTCGCGGGCCGCCTGCGCGACGAACTCCGTCGCTAGGTTGGACTTGTTGAACATGTCCGCGGAGTCGGTTCCGACACCTGGGATCAGAACGCCGACAGCGTCGGTGTCGGCACTGATCGTGCCGACGAGTTCAGCCCACGCGCCATCGTTGCCGGGGTCGAAATAGATGACCTTGCGGCCGCGATAGTCGGGCCAGGGCGGCCCGCCGGAGGCTCCGTAGTCAGTCGTCGGTTCGGTGAGCAGGAGCTCGTACTGCTCGATCCGCGCGTCGAGATCCTGCAGCCGGTAGCGCAGCGCCGGGTCGGTGAACCGCGCCGGTTGGGACCGGTCGATCTCAGCGAGCAGCGAGTCGCGCTCCACCCTCGCCTGGTCGACCGCGGCCGCGACGTTGATGCGATTGGCCGCGATCCGATGTTCGAAGGGCATTCCGTCGAGGTTGCCGACGACCGCCGGGAACAGCGCGGACAGCAGGGCGAGGTCCGCATCCGGGATATCAGCCAACAGTGCCGCGATCTCCGCGATCCGCGCAGCGCTGACCGCGCCGTACGTCGCGCTGCTGTCTGGATCTTCTGCGGCGATGAGCACTGCGTGGGCCAAGGCAGCCTCAAAGGGATTGCCGGCGGTGAGGTCTGGGCGCTGGGCCACCAGGAGAGCGGCGAGTTCGGGATCGTCCTCCGTCGCGCGGACGAGTTGTTCAGCGGTCATGCCCCAGTAGTTGCGGGGCAGTCCTGAACTCGGCCCTGGGACCGGCAGGTACGGATACAACACCGCGACCCCTGGTCCGCCGAACCGGCCGGCATCGATCAGCGTGAGCAGGTTGCCCGTCGTGGGACCGTCACGAAGTTGCCGGCCACGATCCTGCGCGGCCTGGTCGAGCGTTGCGTGAGCCCGATCGGCCTCTGCGTTGAGCTCGGTCAGGACTTGGCGGCGTGCGTCGTCGAACAGGGTTGCGCGCATCTCCGGCTCGACGTTGTCGTAGCCGGGTGCTCGACTGATCCAGAAACCGTTGCGCCAGGCCGATTCCCAACGATCCAAAAGTGTGACTCGTTGCTGTCGGAAGGCGACAACGTCATCTGCCCAGGCATTCGTCACCTGTTCGGCGTAGAGCATGGCTCCGACGAGTTCCTGCACGGCGTAGAACTGCTCCCCCATCCGGGCGGCAATCACGGGATGCAGAACCTCAGAGAATGAGGACGCGAGTGAGCGCAGCACAAACGACAACGAATCCTGCCGACCAGTGAGGTCGGCGCCGATCCGACCGAGTCCTCGTGCCTGCTCGCGGATGCGCGTTGGCTGCGCCCGAGTGTCCTCGGGATCGAACTCTGCGAGTGCGGACATCGCGGACCCACCACCTGACTCCAGCCATAGCCGCGTTCGGCTCGCCGGCTGACCACCCACCCAAGACCGGCCGAGGTTAGGTCAGCCGACGGCTCGCCCGGCTGTCTGGATCTGGATTGTGGAACGACCGCGCCGCGCTGTGGATGCAGCTCCCGGCGGCCGGCTCAACGCCGGGTGCGCGGCAGACGTGGGCCGGGCGCAGGGCCACTGGCCACCCGGACACTGGAGAACAGACCTTCGGCCGACAGTCGCGCGGCCACGGTGATCGCATCTTCGGAGTCGCGGGCGAGGTAGGCGACTGTCGGCCCCGAGCCACTGACCAGCTGACCGAGGGCGCCGGCCTCCTCTCCAGCTCGCAGGGCGCGGCGCAGGTCCGGCCGCAGCGAGATCGACGCTGCCGCAAGGTCATTGGTGAGCGTGCGGCTGAGCAGCTCGGGATCGTCGCGGCCGAGCGCGGTCAGGACCCCCGTCGGCTCCTCCACCGAGCGCGGGGAGGAGCGCCGTTCGCGCAGCCGGTCCAGTTCTGCATAGACGGCCGGTGTGGACAAGCCTTCGCGGGCGATCCCGAGGACCCAGTCCGTGCGCCCGCGCGTCAGGACGGCGCTGAGCTGATCACCGCGACCGGTCCCCAGTGCTACATGACCGTGCAGTGCGAACGGCACGTCGCTTCCGAGCTCTGCAGCCAGCTCTGCCAACTGAGCCCGGTCGAGGCCGGTACCCCACAGACCGTCCAAGGCAACGAGGGTTGCGGCGGCATCCGCGCTCCCTCCGGCAAGACCTGCAGCCATCGGTATCTGTTTGTCGACAGAGATCGCGGCATCGGCGTCGAGGCCGGCTCGCTCGGCCAGTAGGAGTGCCGCCTGCCAGGCCAGGTTCGTGGCGTCGGTCGGGACTGCGGCACCCTCCGGCCCGGACACGGTCAGCTGCAGACCTGCCCCCGCCGGAACATGGGACACCGTCACGGTGTCGAACAGGCTCACCGCGAGAAAGATCGTTGTGATGTCGTGGAACCCATCGGCGCGCAGCGGGCCCACCGTCAGGAAGACATTGATCTTGGCCGGTGCGCGTACCGAGACCGTCACTGCGCTGCCCCTGCCGCCGCGATGTGGGCGAACTCGTCGATTCCGAGCTGCTCGCCTCGGGTCAGCGGATCGATTCCGGCGGCGCGCAGAACCGCTTCAGCGGCCGCCGCGCTACCGGCCCAGCCGGACAGAGCCGCGCGCAGGCCCTTGCGACGGCTGGCGAAGGCCGCGTCGATGACGGCGAACACCTGCTCGCGGGGAGCCAGAACCGGGCTCGGCCGACGCGCGAACGAGACCAGGCCGGAGTCGACGCGCGGAACCGGCCAGAACACCTGGCGGCTGATCGCCCCGGCCCGCCGGACATCGGCGTACCAGGCCGCCTTGACCGAGGGCACGCCGTAGGCCGGACTTCCGGGAGCTGCGGCAAGTCGCTCGGCCACCTCGGCTTGGACCAGGACCAACCCGTGCTGGAGGCTGGGAAATCGCTCCAGGAGTGTGAGCAGCACCGGCACCGAGATGTTGTACGGCAGATTCGCCACTAAGGCGCTGGGCTCCTCCGGCAGCGAGGCGAGCGACATCGCGTTCTCGGTGAGGACGACGAGCCGATCCTGGGCGCCGGGCGCCCAACTCGCGATGGTGGCCGGCAGTGCGGTGGCCAGGCGAGGGTCCACTTCGACGGCGATGACGCGCGCCCCCACGTCGAGCAGGCCCAACGTCAGCGAGCCGAGCCCGGGCCCGACCTCGAGCACGGTGTCGGCCGCTCCCACCTGAGCCACCCGGACGATCTTGCGGATCGTGTTGGGGTCATGCAGGAAGTTCTGCCCTAGGGACTTGGTCGGGCGCAGGTCCAGGGCGGCGGCGATCTCCCGGATCGCCGCCGGGCCCAGGAACTGCGTCATGCCAGGACCGTACGCAGGCGCGGAGGGTGACCTCGGCCTGCCGGCCGGGGTCACCACTAGGAAAGCGTCAGTCGTACAGGTGATGGCCGCACGACGGCCACGGCGAGTCCCCGCGCGCCGCGTACGTGCGTTCGCCCACTGCGATCTGCTGCTCTCTCGTGGCCTGGTGCGGCAGCGGCGCGAAGTCATCGCCGCCGTAGGCAAGCCAGGTCTGCTCGTTGTACTGGAGCCCGCCGTAGTAGCCGTTACCCGTGTTGATTGCCCAGTTGCCACCGGACTCGCACTGCGCCAGGGCATCCCAGTTGAGGGTGCCGTCGGACGGCGGCGGGGTGGCGCCGGTGTTGTTCGGGCGCGGAGTGGTGCCCACCCGGGCGTACTCGGTGACCGGTTCGGCCAAGTTCGTGATGGCGACCGCATGGCGGATCGCCTCGACACCGTCCCGGTAGGTGATCCGATAGTTGACGAACCGCTCGCCGAGGACGCCGGGCGAATCGACCTCACGTTCACCGACGAACATGCTGGCATCGGGCGTCTCGACCACGCCGAACGGGATCGGCTCGAATGCCGAGTAGTCGGCGAAGGTGACCCGGACGATCTGCAACCGCATCTGGTCAGCCAGCAGTTGCGTGCGCAGCAGAGACGTCCAGTCATTGGCTCCAACGGCGAGCCCCTGCTCGCCGATGAATTCCTCGACGTCAGTGGCCATGGTGGTCACCGACCGGGTCTTGCCATCGAGGGTGAGCGTGATCTGCCGCGGGGTGTTGATCGTGAGATCCATGCCCTCGAGCGGGACGCGCTCGCTGCGGGAGGCGGACAGCTCCAGCTGCTGCTGGCGGTAGCCGAGTTGGTCAAGGGCCTCATCCACGGAGCGGGCCGTCGTATAGACCTCGCTGTGGATCCCGTCCACGGTCAGGCTCAGTGGCCGGCCGCGTTGGAGCGCCACACTTGCCCCATCGCGGATGGTCGTCTTGAGCGAGGGGACGACGACGTCATGCTCGTCGACATCCAGGTCGGCGCTGTCCAGGACGCCTTGCACGGTGGACGCCAGCGTTGCCACCTCGCGGGGCTGGCCGTCGACGGAAACCGTCACCGTCTTGGACATGCTGGCCCAGGCAAATGAGCCGCCAAGGAGTCCGACGATGACGAGGGCGAACAGAGCGAGTCTGGTGGAACGGCGAACTAACAAAACGGGCAAACTCTCCTGGGTCGAGCGATCCGAGCAGGGGAACACCGCGCAGCCTACGAGCGGTGATCTGGGCAGTCGAGATCGCTGCGCAGATTCCTTTGGGTTCTTCGATCGAAGCCCCTGGGGCTTCCCCACCCCGGCGTTATCACAACACGATAACGGATAGGGGCGCTTTCAAGTACTTGTGGGGTCCCTGGGCCGGCGAAACGGGGGGTTCGGGCGGGTGTCAGCCGCGCTGAGCGCTCCCCCAGGCAGCCTCGGCCCAACGGACCGGCGCAAGCCACCGGATGAGGAAAAAGCCGACGACCAGAGCTGCCACGAGGGCCCCGAACGCACCTGCGATGAGCGCGACCGGCGTCAGATCCGCCCCAGATGCCGAGTCCCCGACCCGGACGCCCGCGACCAGCAGCAGCCCACTGAGCAGCAACAGAGCCAGGACGCTTCCGGCGCCGACGACCACGTGGGCACTGTTGATCCGCAACGCGTCATCGACCGGTATGTCCTCCGACCCGCTGGGGCTCACCCGACGCGCCAGGCGCTCGAGGGTGACTTCGACGAGGAGCCACCCACCGACGCCCACCGCCGCGGCAAGTCCCGCCTCAGGGGCCCAGGACTGCAGCATGGCCACCCAGCCGAACCCGGCGAGGCCGAGCGCCGTCAGGCGGCCGATCGCCGGCGCCGCGCGGTCCACGAACTCCGCCTGCGGTCGCCGGGCCGGTGCCCGCGTGGCCCAGGTCGGCCGGACCCGGGTCAGCTCACCGAGCAGAACACCAAGGAGCAGCCCACCGATCAGCAGGCCGGGCCACAGGAACACCGCTCGTTCGGCATAGAGCACGAGGGCAGTGATCGACAGGGCCACCGCGACCACGAGGCCACCCAGGCGCCAGATCCGGGCTCGCTGGGCCTGCAGCTTCATGGCGCGCTCGGCCTCCGCCGAGGGAAGGGTCAGACTCAGGGCACCGTTGGACACCTCGCGACGCACGGCGGCGTGGGTCCAGACCCGGCCGACGAACACCGCGGGCACAAGCAGCGCCACGAAGAGCAGCACCGCAATGAACCGACCCATGAGTCAGGGATACGTCGCGTTTGCCGATCGGTCAACTAATCCGGGGTTTCACTGCTAGAGCTGTGACCTGGCCGCGGTGGATTCCATGGTCCGAAGACGCGTTCGGCGGTCGCGGTAAGGGCTTGGCAGAGGGTTGCGAGGTCGGTCCCGGTCAGCTCGGCCAGCGCGCGGATCGTGTACGGGGTCAGGTACGGCGCATTCGGCCGGCCGCGATACGGCATCGGCGTCAGGAACGGCGCGTCGGTCTCGACCAGCATCTGATCCAGCGGAGTGCTTGCCGCCGCCTCGGCGGTGGCTCGAGCGTTGCCGAACGTGACCGTGCCGCTGAAGCTCAGCACAAGCCCACGGTCGAGGCAGCGCTTGGCGGTCTCGGCATCCGAGGAGTAGCAGTGCAGGACCGTGTGTTCTGGCGCGCCCTCTTCGTCGAGTACCCGCAGCATGTCCTCGTACGCATCGCGGGTATGGATCATCAGGGCGATGCCGTGCCGCTTGGCGATGTCGATGTGCGCCCGGAACGACTGTTCCTGGACTGCCCAACCTGCCTCGCCGGTGCGGAAGTGATCCAGGCCGGTCTCGCCGATCGCTCGGACCCGCGGCGCAGCAGCGAGTCGCTCGATCTCGGCCAGGGCCGTCTCGGTGGCCGCCCCGGCCCCGGCCTCGTTGGGGTGGATGGCGACGGTGGCGAGTACGTCCGATCGGCGTGCGGCGAGGTCGGCCGACCACCGCGAGGATGCGACGTCCACACCGACTTGGACAACGCGCGTGATCCCGACGGCGGCGGCTGACTCAAGCTCGGCGTCCACGTCGATGCTCGGGAAGCCGTCTTCTGCAAGCGAATCGGCGATGATGTCCAGGTGGCAGTGGCTGTCCACCGCGTCTGCCGGTAGCGGCTCGGGTGGCTCCGGGCGGGCCCCTTTGGCCCGCGCCGCCCTACTCCGGCTCATCCGGCTTGGTTTCAGCAGCCAACCTGGCCAGTTCTTCGTCGACGATGCTGGGGTCGAGCTTCTTGAATATCGGTGTGGGCACCGACAGCGGCGTACCGGATTGGATCGGCGTGGAGCCCCACGTCGCAAGCTGTTTCGTGTAGTCGCCGGTGATCACGGGGTACGGCGAGCCGTCGTCGAGGTCGGTCACCTCATGGATCTCCGGCGCCGCTGACCACGTTCCCTGACCGCCGAGCAACTCGTGCACGGTCTGCGAGGAGTGCGGGAGGAACGGCGTCAGCAGGGCCTTGATGTCATCCACTGCTTGCAGAGCGACATGGAGCACGGTGCCCATGCGCTCCGGATCGGTGTCCCGAAGCTTCCACGGGGCCTCGTCGGAGAGATACTTGTTGGCCTCGGCCACCACGCGCATCGACTCCGTGGCCGCGGCCTTCTGCCGCGAGCGCTCCAGCAACTCGCCGATCCGCGGGAAAGCCCCGGACGTGGACTCGAGCAGTCGGCGATCGGCAGGCGTCAGTTCTCCGGCCGACGGTATCGACCCGAAGTTCTTGGCGGTCAACGAGATCGAGCGGTTGACCAAGTTGCCCCATCCCGCCACCAGTTCGTCATTGTTGCGGCGCAGGAACTCCGCCCAGGTGAAGTCCGTGTCCTGCGTTTCCGGGCCGGCGACGGCGATGTAGTAGCGCAGCGCATCGGGGTCGTACCGCGACAGGAAGTCGCGCACGTAGATGACGACCGATCGTGACGACGAGAACTTCTTGCCCTCCTGGGTCAGGAACTCGCTGGCGACGACCTCGGTCGGGAGGTTGAGCGCGCCCAACGTGCCCGGCGTACCGCCCTTGTTTCCCTGGCCGTTGTAGCCGAGCAGCTGGGCCGGCCAAATCTGGGCATGGAACACGATGTTGTCCTTGCCCATGAAGTAGTACGAGTCGTTGTCCGGCCCCTGCCAGAACTGCCGCCAGGCCTCCGGGTCCCCCTGCCGTCGCGCCCACTCGATGGAGGCCGACAGGTAGCCGACGACGGCGTCGAACCAGACGTAGATGCGCTTGTCGTCCCGGTCGCGCCAGCCGTCGAGGGGGACCCGGACGCCCCAGTCGATGTCGCGGGTGTAGCCGCGCGGTTTGAGATCGGCCAGCAGGTTTCGCGCGAAGTTGAGGACATTGGGTCGCCACGACTTACGGGTCTCCAGCCACGCAGCAAGGGCATCGGCGAACGCCGGCAGGTCGAGGAAGTAGTGCTCACTCTCCACGAAGTTGGGAGTCTCGCCGTTGATCTTGCTTCGTGGATTGATCAGATCCGTGGGATCGAGCTGGTTGCCGCAGTTGTCGCACTGGTCGCCGCGGGCATGCGGGTACCCGCAGATCGGGCAGGTGCCTTCGATGTAGCGGTCGGGCAACGTGCGTCCCGTGGACGGGCTGATCGCGCCGAGGGTGGTCTTGGGGAAGACGTACCCGTTCTTGAGCAGGCCGAGGAAGATCTCCTGGGTCACGGCATGGTGATTGACCGTGCTCGTGCGGGTGAACAGGTCGTAGGAGAGCCCGAGTGCGGCCAGATCCTCGACAATGATCCGGTTGTTGCGGTCGGCGATCTCTCGCGGTGACACGCCTTCAGCGTCGGCCGCGACAGTGATCGGCGTGCCGTGTTCGTCCGTACCGCTGACCATCAGCACGTTGTTGCCGGCCATCCGGTGGTAGCGGGCGAAGACATCCGACGGAACGCCGAATCCGGATACATGGCCGATATGCCTCGGGCCGTTGGCGTACGGCCACGCGACCGCGGTCAGGACGTTGCGAGAACTCACGTGTTCAGGGTAGTGACGAGCGCTAACCGGTTCGGCGCAGCAATCGATGACGCGCGTCTACGCTGCACGAGCCGGCGAACTTCTCAACAATTGGTGGTGGGAACCATGAGCCTCGAGACCCACCAGCACCCCTCGGTTGTCGGCTGCGCGGTCTACGTCGACGGGAAGCGACGGACCGAGCCGGTCCATGTCGACAACGCCCTGGACGTCGCCGGTGAGTCCGGCGGCTTCGTCTGGCTGGGATTGCACGAGCCCAGCGCCGAAGACTTCGCCGACATCGCGAAGAAGTACGGGCTGCACCCGCTCGCAGTCGAGGACGCCGTCCACGCGCATCAGCGGCCCAAGCTGGAGCGCTACGACAGCATGCTCTTCATGGTGCTCAAGACCGCCGCGTACGTCGATCACGACGAGCTCACGGCAACCAGCCAGATCGTCGAGACGGGTGAGGTGATGGTCTTCCTCGGGGACAACTACGTCATCACCGTGCGGCACGGCAGGATCAGCCCGTTGCACGGGCTGCGCCAGCGGCTCGAGGAGCAGCCGGAGCTGCTCAGCCTCGGGCCATCAGCCGTTCTCTGGGGTGCCGCAGACATGATCGTCGACGAGTACGTCGTGGTCGCCGACGCGGTAGAAGACGACGTCGACGAAGTCGAGGCGCAGGTGTTCTCCCCCACGCGAGGCGGGGACAACGTCGGGCGGATCTACCAACTCAAGCGCGAGTTGCTCGAGTTGCGCCGGGCGGTCACACCGCTGAACGACCCGATGCACAACTTGGCCCATCGGCAGGTCAACCTGATTCCGGAAGCCATGCGCACGTACTTCCGCGACATCAGCGACCACGTTTCGCGGGCTGCAGATCAGGTACTGGCCAACGATGAACTCGTCACCTCGATCCTGCAGGCCGAGCTGGCAAAGGTTCAGGTCGCCGACAACGCGGATATGCGCCGGATCTCGGCATGGGCGGCGATCATCGCGGTGCCGACGATGCTGGCTGGGATCTACGGCATGAATTTCGACTACATGCCTGAGTTGAGCTGGAGAGTCGGCTACCCGTTGGTTCTCCTGGTCATGGTGATCGCTTGCACGGCGCTCTACCGGGGCTTCCGGCGCAACGGCTGGCTGTGACTCACCCGGACAAAGGAGACCCATGGAAGAGAATGACATTCACGACCGACTGAGCAGGCTGGTGGACGAGGAGCACGAACTTCGCGAGCGCCTCGCCCGCGAGGAGATCACACCGGAAGCCGAGCGTGCCCGCGTTCGCGAGATCGAGATCGAGCGCGATCAACTCTGGGATCTCCTGCGTCAACGTGAGGCGCTGCGGGAGGCCGGTAGAGACCCGAACGAGGCGCAGCTACGCCCACCGGGCGAGGTGGAGGGCTATCTGCAGTAGAGCCCGACGTCAGTAGCGGCGAGCGAGTCGCTCGTCGATCGAGTAGGGGCCCGGGCCCGCCCAGAGCAACAACAGCATGAGCACCGCCAGCACCGGGGCGAGGACGAGATTGACCGCTCCGCCAACTTGTACGCCGGCGGTGGCGATCGCCCCAACCATGTCCACGAACAGCCCCAGCGCAGCCAGCCGGGACAGGAGTCCGAGGATCAACAGCAGCCCCGCACTGAGTTCGAGCAGGCCGACGAGGTAGACCAGCAAGCTCGACGAAGGCAGCCCGTAGCTCACGAATTCCTCGATGTACTCCTCGTGGCGAGTGAACTTGCCGACGGAGAACAGCACGAACACGACGCCGGACAGCACTCGCGCCGCAGCCAGGAGCCACGAGGCACGACCCTCGAGCCGGCTGCCGAGAACCCGCTGCGCCCATGTCGTCACGCGTCGATCATCGCGCTCTTGGTGGCCTTGCCGCGACCACCGCGTCGTAGACCTCGCGCTTCGGGACGCCGAAGTGCTTGGCGGACTCGGCGATTGCCTCCTTGCGTGGTGCGCCGGCGGCTTCCCTGGCCAGCACCTCGGTGACGAAGTCCACCGCGCCGCCCTCCGGTCGCCGCGCCGCCCAGCCGCCGACGACGAGTGTGAGTTCGCCCCGTACGCTATCCGTGGCCCACGCGGCGAGATCGGCGAGACTGCCGCGGACGATCTCCTCATAGGTCTTGGTCAGCTCCCGGCAAGCCACCGCCGGGCGATCTGCGCCGAACTGCGCACCCATCGCCTCGAGCGTCGCTGCGATTCGGTGCGGCGCTTCGAAGAAGACCATCGTGCGTTCCTCCTCGCGAAGCTCTGCAAGGCGGCGCGACCGAGCGTGTGCCGCGCGGGGCAGGAAGCCCTCGAAGCAGAATCGGTCAGTCGGCAGCCCGCTCACCGCGAGTGCCGTCGTGACCGCGGACGGTCCGGGCAGGCTGGTCACGACGTACCCGGCCTCGACGGCGGCTCGTACCAATCGGTAGCCGGGATCGGAGACCGCCGGCATGCCGCCGTCACTGATCAGGACCACGTCCGAACCGGAGCCCAGCGCCGCAATCAGGCCCGGTACTCGGGCACCCTCGACCGCGTCGTAGTAGGAGACGATCCGGCCGGCAACGGTGATGCCGAGGTCGGCGGCCAGTCGCCGCAGTCGACGGGTGTCCTCGGCCGCAATCACGCCAGCGCTCGCGAGAGCCTGGCTCAGCCGCGGGCTGACATCTCCGACCTGGCCCAGCGGTGCCCCGGCGACGATCAATCGCCCCGCGCCCCGGTCGCGCTCCGGATCATCGTTCTCGTCGGTGCTCATGCGCTTTCGGCTCCGAACACGCAGCCAGCCTACGATCGCGGACATGTCCGTGCTCGCGCCTGAGCGGCCGGCGGCCGCTTCGGACCTCAGCCGGACGCCGGCACTTGCCGCAGGGTCGCCGCGATTGGCACAGCGGCTGCGCCCCGAGCTGCCGACTGACCGCGGCCGGGCGCTGCTCATTGCGGCGGTGCTGGGTGGCATCGCGCTCTGGATGCGGCTGTGGCGGCTGTCGTATCCGCCCGACTTGATCTTCGACGAGGCCTATTACCCCGTTCATGCCAACGACATGCTGGAGTTCGGGTCGGAGTACAACCGGGGTTACGACTACATCGTCCATCCACCGCTGGGCAAGTGGCTGATCAGCCTCGGCGAGATGGTCTTCGGCAATACCCCCGTCGGCTGGCGGGTGCCGTCAGCGATCGCCGGAACTATCTGCGTGCTCCTGTTGTTCTGGATCGCTCGCCGAATGACCGGGTCCACCTTCTTGGGTGCGATTGCCGGGTTGCTCCTTGCCAGCGACGCCTTTTCCTTCGTTCTTGGTCGGACGGGTCTGCTCGACATCTTCCTGCCGATGTTCATCCTCGCTGGGCTGGCCGCGCTGCTGATCGACCGGGACCGCGTGCGTACGCGGTTGGCCGCGATGCTGGAGGTGGGGGCCGTGCCCAGCTCGCCGCGGCTGGGCCTGCGCAACTGGCGGATGATCGCGGGGATCTTGCTCGGCGCGGCCTGCGCGGTGAAGTGGAGCGGAGTGTGGTTCCTAGCCGCGTTCGCGATTCTCTCCGTCCTGTGGGACCGGGGTGCCCTGCGCGCGGCCGGCGTACCCCGTCCGACACGGGTCACGCTGCGCCGAGTGCTGCCTGGCGCGATCGGTGCGCTGGCCGTACTTCCGATCCTGACGTATGTCGCGTCGTTCACCGGTTGGTTCGCCAGCGAGAGTTCGCAGGGCCGGCATTGGGCCGAGCAACACCCGGACACCACGTTCGACTTCATCCCGAACGCAGTGCGCTCGCTCTGGCATCAGCATGCGCAATGGCTGGACTTCCACAACGGCCTGAGTTCTGACCACCCGTGGGAGTCGAACCCGTGGAGTTGGCTGGTCACCGGCCGCCCGATTCTGTTCTGGAATCCACAAGGCATCACCGACGGGGCCGGTGGCCAGATCGTCCGCTACGTCCTGCTCGTGGGGACGCCGGTCCTGTGGTTCGCGTTCATCCCGGCAGTCGTGTGGATGATGTGGCTCCTGGTGTCTCGCCTGGATTGGCGGGCGGGCGTGATCCTGGCCGCCATCGCCGCGGGTTGGCTCTCATGGTTCATCAATCTCGAGCGAACGATGTTTCTGTTCTACATGGCTCCGGCGCTGCCGTTCTTCATCCTTGCTGTCACGTTGACGCTCGGCTCGGTGCTCGGTAGACGAGGCGATCCTCAGCTGCGGCGCACGATCGGCTTGGCTGCGGTCAGTCTCTTCGTGGGCTTAGTTGTCCTCAACTTCATTTGGCTGCATCCGATCTTGGTCGGCTCTCCGCTGGCCGAGACGGAATGGCGGCTGAGGATGATGTTCCGCTCTTGGTTCTGAGGCAGTGGGTGGGACATCGGCCCGGCCTAGTCCTTGTTGACGGTGTGCGGTTACTGCTAGCTTCGCGCTCGATCCGGCGATGCCGGCGCGCGCGACGAGGAGATCCCCCTGTGAGGCGCAGTCTTTTTTCCACTGTTGTTGTCCTGCTCACTGCGGTAGCGGTAGTCGCTACCGGCGGACCTGCGGGCGCAAGCCCCGGCGGGCCCGCCTCAGTTCGAGACGCCGACTTCACCGACGGCCGCTACATCGTCACCTTCGTTGACGATCCGGTCGCGAGTTATGACGGGTACGTGGCGGGATTCCCCGCGACCCGGCCGCAGCGCGGCGAACGGCTCAACCCGGACGCCCCTGCTGTACGCGCGTGGGCGCAGCGGCTAACCGACCGGCACAACGCCGCGTTGGCGCGCGTTGGCGCTGCCAAGCTCTATGACTACACGACAACGAACAACGGCTTTGCCGCCAACCTCAGCGGCGAGCAGGCGGCCGAACTCGCTGCGATGCCGGAGGTCCTCGCCGTAACGAAGGACCAGATGGCCAGCCGGAGACCACGTACTCACCGGAGTTCCTGGGGTTGGACGCTCCTGGTGGCCTCTGGGAGCAACTGGGCGGAGCGGAGAACGCTGGAGCCGGCCTCGTCGTCGGCATGCTCGACACAGGTATCTGGCCCGAGAGCGAGGCCTTCGCCGGCGAGACCGGTATCCCAGTGCCCGCCGCCTGGCATGGGCATGTGTGTCCCAGGCGAGCAATTTCGCCGACACGCCTGCAACGACAAGCTGATCGGTGCTCGCTACTACGTGTCGGGCTTCGGCATGCAGGAACGTCTCGCCGGATGACTACCTGCTCACCGCGTGACGGGAACGGCCATGGCTCGCACACCGCGTCCACTGCGGCCGGCAACCACGGCACGGATGTCACCATCGACGGCAACTCGATCGGTAGCGGCTCCGGCATGGCGCCGGGCGCGAAAGTCGCGGCGTACAAGGTCTGCTGGGAGGGCCGAGCCAGGCATCGACCCGGGCTGCTTCAACTCCGACTCCGTGGCCGCGATCAACGATGCGGTCGCTCGACGGCGTCGACGTCCTCAACTACTCCATCGGCGGCAGCTCTGAGTCCGATGTGTTCGACCCGGTCGCACAGGCGTTCCGCGGCGCGCTCCAATGCTGGCGTCTTCGTCGCGAACTCGGCCGGTAACAGCGGCCCCGGCGCCAGCACGCTCGATCACCCGGCGCCGTGGGTCACCACCGTCGCTGCCGCCACGTTCCGGCGTGCCTTCCAGGCCGTCCGAACTCGGCAACGGCGCGCGCTACGTCGGTGCCTCCACCACTCCACCGCTGCCGACGCCGACGCCGTTCGTGACGTCGCGTCAGCGTGAAGCTCGCGAGCGCCTCCGACGACCGACGCCGCGCTGTGCTTCGCCGGCACGCTCGACCCGGGCAAGGCCGCCGGCAAGGTCGTCCAGTGCGACCGCGGCGTGAACGACCGCGATCGCCAAGAGCTTCGAGGTCAAGCGGGCCGGCGGCGTCGGAATGGTTTTGACCAACACGTCACCCAACTCGCTCAACGGCGACTTCCACCCGATCCCGGCGGTGCACGTCGACGAGGTGGCCAGGGCCGCGATCCTGGCCTACATCGCGGCTGCCGGCACCGGCGGCCACGGCGCAAGATCGTCCCGCTCGACCGCGGCAGAGTTCGCCGCGGCGCCGCAGGTGCCCGAGATCGCCGAGTTCTCCTCGCGCGGACCGTCGACCACGACCGAGGGTGACATCCTCAAGCCCGACATCGCCGCTCCTGGGGTCGACGTCGTCGCTGCGGTCGCGCCGCCGTTCAACCACGGCCGGATCTGGGACTTCATGTCCGGTACGTCGATGGCGTCTCCGCACATTGCCGGCATCGGTGCCCTGCTCAAGGCCGCGCACCCGGCCTGGCTGCCGTCGGAGATCAAGTCCGCGATGATGACCAGCGCCACGGACACGGTCTCGAGTGCGAATGATCCGTTCGCCCAAGGCGCTGGCTTCGTGAACCCGAACGGTGCCGCCGATCCTGGGTTGGTCTACCCGACGACGGCCGACGAGTACCGCCAGTACTTGGTCAGCCTCGGCGCCGTCTTCTCACCCCCGTACGACACGCTCGAGCCGATCAGCGCGTCGAACCTCAACCAGGCCTCGATCAGCATCGGCAAACTCGCCGGCGTCGAGACGGTGACACGACGGGTTCGCAACGTCGGCGCGACCCAGGCGATCTACGTCGCCACGGCGTCAGTCCCAGGGTTCAGGACTGTCGTGACACCCGAGGATTCTCAGGCTGGCACCGGGGGCGGAGAAGACGTTCACTGTGACGTTCACTCGTACCACCGCCCCGCTCGGCGACTGGGCCATCGGTTCGCTCACCTGGAAGAACGGAGCGCACAACGTACGCAGCCCGATCGCGCTGGAGCCAGTTGCGGTCAGCGCACCAGACGAGGTCCATGGCGAGGGTGCCAGTGGCTCCGAGGACTTCCAGGTCACGCCTGGCTTCACCGGAACGCTGAACACCACGTTGCACGGCCTCGTCGGTGTGACTCCGATGGCGGCGAAGTTGCTACCGGACCGTTCGACCCGGCCGATCCGGTTGCGGACGCGGACACCGATCTCTACTCGGTGGCCGTACCTGCGGGGACGGTGCTCGCACGGTTCTCGGTGAACGCCACGAGTGATGCCGACGACCTCGACCTGTTCGTCTATCTCGATGACGAACTCGTCGACCTGTCAGCAACTGGCGCCGCCGACGAGGAGGTCACGATTGTCGCGCCGGCGGAGGGGACCTACGAGGTCTACGTGAACGGGTTCTCCGCATCCAGCGGCGGGGCCTACACCATCTCCAACTTCGTCGTAGGTGACGCAGATCTGCCGAACTCGTCGGTGACCACGGGCGTGCCGGTCACGGTAGGCGTGCCGGTGACGCTCACCGCGAGTTGGACGGGGCTCGACCCCGCCCAGCGTTGGCTCGGCTTGATCACGTACGAGGGCGCCGACGCGGTCACGGTGTTCTCGGTCGGATAAGGCTGGAGTAGTCGCCGCGAGGTCTCGACTGCACGTTTCCGATCACGGGAAGCGCGCAGTCGGGACCTCGCGGTGTTTCCGGGTGGTTGTGTGTTCCGGGTCAGCTGAGGGCGCGCACCCGGTTGTTGCGGGCGTTGTGCTCCAGTTCCACGAGCCCGAGCGCCTCGAGCAACGGCGGCAGGTAGACCCCGAACCGACCGCGTAGCCCCTTCTTCAGCCCGTACCAGCCACCAACCGGGTTCCCAGGGTCTCGGCCCCACGCCTCGACCGAGCCCTGCGGCGCTAGCTTCTGCTCGTCCGTGCCGCCGATCGGCATCCAGTCCCCGTGGGCGACGAGCATCGCGTGCAGGTCATCGATCGCCCGGAGGTCATAGCGCAACTGGGTCTTGCCGACCTGGCAGATCAACGCCGGCGGATCTGCCGTCTCGTCGCGATACATCTCGTACGAACTCGTCTGGCTGGCCGTCTGGAGCAGCCACGGGTCGTCCTTGGTGCCGTTTCCGGAAGCCGTCATGGCCCCATGCTGCCGCAACCGGCGCCAGTCATGGGCGCTCTGGGCCCGGGGCGTCGCGCCGCGGCCCTCAGCCCGTGGGACGACTCAGAGATCACCCGCCGGGCTGACGACTCTGTCGGATGCGGAAGTTAGCGTCGTTTCAGTACAACGTTTCGGCCCATTCGGACATGTAAAGGGCAGGAGCTTTTCGCAGACGACGCGAGCACGGCGGGAAGGGCGGCAGATCATGAGTGCAGCGCCTCGGTCACGTGCCGTGCAGCGGTCACGTGCCGTGCAGCGGTCACTGCCGTGCACGGTCAACTGCAGTGCCTCGGTCAATTGCAGTGCCTCGGTCAACTGCAGTGCCTCGGTCAACTGCAGTGCAGCGGTCAACCGACCGATGGACCCAGGGCCCGCAGCAGGATTCGGCCGTGCTGATGGCCGCCCGCCAGCTCTCCGAGGAGGCAGCGCTTCGGCCCCGCATGGCCGGCCTGACCGGACTACGCCGCCAGGATGCCGAGACTCGCTCGCGGCGCGCGCTGCGGCGGATGGCGGTCCTGCCCGCCGCGTGAGTGGGCTGAGCGATCTGGCCCCGAGTTCTCTGCAACCCGAGGTCTCTGTGCCTGAGTTCCACGTGGTGGAGCTGAGGGGATTCGAACCCCTGACCCCCTCGATGCGAACGAGGTGCGCTACCAGACTGCGCCACAGCCCCCGAAGGGAAGCGTTGACGAGGGTAACGCAGGCGCTAAACGGCCTTGCGCTCGTGCCAGGCGGGGGCTTCGGACACGACGTTGGCGCTCGGGCGATAGGTCGGCATATCGGCAAAGCTCGGGTCGTCGTCGTCCAGCGCGATCGCCTGGTTGCCCGTCGCAGCCGTGATGTGCGCCTCGTATTCGGTGTGCCGTCGGACGGCTCGCTCCGTACGGTCCTCGGGTAGTTTCACCTTGGCCACGGCCCGCGCAAGCCGGCGCTCTCGCCGATCCTGCTCGCGTTGTGCCTCCATGCGGAGGAACACGACATAGCTGAACACCGCAAGGTCGAGCACGATCTGCGGCCACCAGAGGGCGGTCTCCCAGAACTTGGCCATGCCGGCAAACAGCACGGCGACGACGACCAGACCGGCCAGCATCCGCCGACGTCGCGCCCGGAGGTCCGGGCCGCTGCGCGCGACCTGATCCTTAACCGGCGCTTCGGTCGACCGCTTTTTGCCCTTGGCGGGCTCGACCCGAGCGGCCTTGGCGTTCTCGGCGCGCACACCCTTGGCGTTCCCGGGGCGGACATCCTTGGGCGTCTCACTGCCCACCGACCGGGATTCGCTGGTCAACGTCGCACCCGGCACCCGCCTGGGCAACACCGGGATCGGTTCGGTACGCATGTGGTCCGGCTCGGACGGTGCACTCCGAGCCGGTCGACCGGCCAGTAAGCGGTCACGGCTGGACATGCTTGCGCTGGACATCGCGCTCCGTTCACTGCGTCGACGCAGAACCCGCATCGGTTCGGCGGGTGCGGAAGCCAGGTCGCCGCGGGTGACGACCATGGGGACGAGAACGACGAACCAGAGGGCAACAAGGATCGCGAGAAGAACGCCAGAACCCATCCCGCACCTCCTGTCACATCCGTCACGTACGTTCGGTGATCACGGTAGGGAGTGCGGAGCCCGGCTTCGGGCATTGTCAGCGGTGTGTCGCAGGCCTGAATCTCTGGTTGAGGCTTATTGCGCCTTAACGGCTTCCGTCGTGCGGCCCACGGGCGAGGAGCGCGGCGGCGATCCCGTCGCGTGGGTCCTCGACGGTGAGCGCGTACCCGATGTGGTCGCGCCACTCACCGTCGATGTCGAGATACCTCGTGAAGAAGGCCTCCTCGCGAAACCCCAAGCCGGTGACCAGGGCCCGGCTCGGGACGTTCTCGGGCCGGATGTCAGCCTGCATCCGGTGCAGCCCAACCGGGCCGAAACAGTGATCCACGACCACGGCAACCGCCAACGACATGTGCCCTTGTCCGGCGTGGGCCCGGTCGATCCAATAGCCGAGATGGGCGCTGCGCATCACGCCGCGTACCACGTTGTCGACGGTCAGCTGCCCGGCGAATTCCCCGTCCACGAGGACCGCGAAGGGCAGGCACAGGCCGAGGTTGGCGCGCCGGCGCAACGCCCGGACCATCCGCCGGAAGTTCGCTCGGCTGTGCCGAGCGGCCCAGGAAGCCGGCGCGCTCGGTTCCCAAGGCGACAACCATGCCTCGTTGGCCAGTTGCAAACGCTCCCAGGCCCGGGCATCCCGTCGACTCAGTGGGCGCAAGGACACTCGCCCGGCGTGCATCGTGACCGGCCAGCCGGGATGGGCTGAAACAGCCCAGGTGTTCACGTCCCGAGCAGCATCGGAATGACCGTCACGATGTCGCCGACTGACACCTTGGTCACATCCTGATCAACAACGATCAGGCTGTTGGATTGGGCCATGTTGGCGAGCAGGTGCGCACCGGGGCCGCCGACGGTGTCCACGACATAGCCACCGTCGGGATGGCGCATGACCTGGCCGCGGCGATACTGCCGTCGTCCAGCCGGCGAATCCAGCTCGACCTGACAGACGGCGTGCACGGTACGGCGGAACAACTGCCGCTTACCGGCCATCAGCCGGATCGCCGGTCGGATGAAGACCTCGAAACTGACCAACGCGCTGACCGGGTCGCCGGGGATGCACAAGACCGGGGTCTGTGCCGCACCCAGCTTCCCGGAGCCCTGCAGCGCCCCAGGATGGATGGCCACCGCCTCGAAGGTCACCTCGCCGACCTCGGCCAGGGCCTCCTGCATCACGTCGAAGGAATCGCTGGTGAACCGCCCCGAGATGACGATCAAGTCGCTGCGGATGACCTGACTCTCCAGCAACTCCATCAGACGCCGCTTGTCGTCGCGACCGATTCCGGCTCGGTAGACCTCCGCACCGGCGTCACGGGCCGCCGCAGCCAAGGCATAGCTGTTGACGTCCACGGTCTGGCCCAGGCCCGGCACCGTGCCCACATCGACGAGGTCGCTCCCGGCGGAGATGATCACCACCCGGGGACGGGGCCGGACCAGAACTCGTTCCCGCCCGACGGCGGCAAGCAGACCGACCTGGGCAGGTCCGATCGCCGTACCGACGTTCACGGCGACATCCCCAGGAGCCACGTCCTCACCCTGGTTGCGGACATAGGTGCCGGCCGGCAGTTCGCGGCGGATCTCGACTCGCGCCACACCGCGGTCGGTCCAGGACAGAGGTACGACGAGGTCGGCACCGGAGGGCATCAACGCGCCGGCGGTCACGCGAAGTGCCATGCCCTTCCCGATCGAACCTGACTCGTAGTCGCCCAGACTTGCCTCGCCGACGACCGGCAACGTGACGGGCGACTCGGCGGACGCGCCCTCGATGTCAGCCGCACGTACGGCATACCCGTCTGCGGCCGAGTGGTCGTTGGGCGGCAGCGAGATCTCGCTGATGACCTCTTCGGCGCAGAGCAGGCCCTGAGCATCGAGCAGCGCAACCTCGATCGGGTTTGGATGCGGCATCAGCGCCAGGACCGTGTCGAGGTAGTCCTCCACCGTCCGTGCTGACGGCGCCCCCGGCTCAGTCATCGGTGGCCGCGCCGTTCAAGCCGCTGCTGAAGTCCAGGATAAACTCTCGAAACGCCGGACCGAGGTCATCACGCTCCGCCGCCAGGCGAACGATCGCCTTGAGGTAGTCCAGCCGGTCGCCGGTGTCATAACGACGTCCAGTGAAGACCACGCCGTGCACCGGCTCACCGGCGCGGGCCAACGACCTGATCGCGTCGGTCAATTGAATCTCACCGCCCGCTCCGGGGGTCGTATCCCGAAGCGCGGCAAAGACTTCTGGCGGCAAAACGTAGCGCCCGATGATCGCGAGCGAACTGGGCGCCTGCTCCCTCGGCGGCTTCTCGACCAGGTCCGTGATTCGTACGACGCCTTCGGACTCCGTCGCCTCGACCGCAACCGCACCGTACTTGTCGATGTTGTCCATACCGACCTCAAGAAGCGCGATCACCGAACCGCCGTGCGCGGCCTGGACGTCGAGCATCTGTTCGAGCAGGTGGTCGTTGGCATCGATCAGGTCATCGCCCAACATCACCGCGAAGACCTCGTCCCCGACGAACGGGGCGGCACAGAGGACCGCGTGTCCCAGACCGAGGGCCTCGCCCTGCCGGATGAACAATACGTCGGCCATCTCGGTCGGCTTGCGTACCGCGGCCAGTCGGGCGTGGTCGCCCTTCTTCTCCAGCGCCGCCTCGAGCTCGGGCATCCGGTCGAAGTAGTCCTCGATCGCATGCTTGTTGCGGCCGGTCACCATCAAGACCTCGGCCAGACCGGCCCGGACGGCTTCCTCGACGATGTATTGCAGGGCCGGGGTGTCCACGACGGGCAGCAGTTCCTTGGGCACGGACTTGGTAGCGGGCAGGAACCGCGTGCCGAGACCGGCGACGGGAATCACCGCCTTGCGAGCGCGGGTTGCTGCCCCGGGGGCCTCTGTCATCGACCTCAGCCTATCTAGGCTGTCCGCATGCGCCCCGCTGCTGAGCCATCCGGAGCCCCCGTTTCCCCTCCCGAAGGAGCGTTGCCACCGGTAGCGGTCGAGAAGGAAGCCTGGCGGGTCCGCCTCGTGGCCGCTCGAGCGGAGCGCTCCGAAGCGGACCGACTGGTAGCGAGCAGGGCACTGCAGGCGCACATCCTCGCGATCGTGGCCGACTCCGCGTGGACGACGATCTCCGCGTACGTGCCCTTCGGCGATGAACCGGGATCCCCGGAGACCCTGGAACTCCTCCACGCGGCGGGGGTACGAATCCTGTTGCCCTGCACGGGTCCCGAGGACCTGACCTGGGCTGTCTACGACGGGGAGCTGCGTCCCGGCCGGCTCGGAATCCTCGAACCGGCTGGAGAGAATCTGGGACCCGACGCCATCGCCCAGGTCGACGCGGTCCTCGCCCCAGCGCTGGCGGTCGACCGCACCGGCACCCGGATCGGGTACGGCCGCGGGTACTACGACAGGGCACTGGCCCGCCTCTCGGCAGACCGTCCCGTGCTGGCGATCGTCTACGACGACGAACTCGTCGATGCCCTGCCGCGCGCGTCGTACGACCGGCAGGTCACCCACACGATCACTCCGCTGCTCGGCACCCGCCGGGTGAATCCAGCGACCTGAGCATCGAGGAGGTCAGAGCCGCACCTGGCCCGCGAGAACCTCGGCAGCCCGGTCGGCATCCTGCTCGCTGGTGCTGACGTGGAAGGACAGCCGCAACCGCCCGGCCCGGACTGCGCCGACGATTCCCGCCGCTTTCATCAGGTCGCCGACGCGGTCGTCGGACACCGCCGAAACGATCGCTGAATTGCTCGGCGGCATGCCGACGGCGGTTCGGAACTGCTCGGCCAGGCCCACAGCGTGTGCGTGCAGGGCCAGCGGGCCGACCTCGGTCAACAGGTCAAGCGCTGGAGCAGCAGCGATCCAGGAATGCCAAGCCGGCGACAGATCGAAGCGCCGCGCATCATCGGCCAGGCGCAGCGGAGTCCCGTAGATGCTCACCCATGGATCCTGCCCCGCGTACCAGCCGGCGTGGTTGGGCACCAACTCGTCTCGCAGGTCGGGCTGGATCGTGAAGTACGCCGTACCGCGCGGCGCGAGCAGCCATTTGTAACCCGAGCAGACCGTGTAGGCGAAGCGACCGGCATCGATCGGCAGCCACCCCGCCGCCTGGGTCACATCCAGCAGCACCCGCGTCCCGGTCGAGGCGCAGGCGGCGGTCAACGCATCGAGGTCGGCGATCCGGCCGTTCGCGGACTGCACGGCCGAGACCGAGACGAGCCTCGTACGGGCGGTCACCGCATCGGCAATCCGTTCCAAGGGCACCTCGCGAACTGTCACGCCGCGGTCGGCCTGGGCATGGAACGGAAACAGGATGCTGGTGAAGTCGCCCTCTGCGGTCAGCACTTCGCTTCCCGGCGGCAAAGCGGCGGCGACGAGCCCGGCGAACATCGACACCTGGGGCCCGATGGCGACCGATCCGCGGTCAACTGAGACCAGTTCGGCGTAGCGGTCGCGGGCATGATTCACCGGCCGGTCGTAGTCCGGTGCGTACGCCGTACCCGCTCGCCAGTCCTGCAGCGCGGCTTGCAGGGCGGCAATGCTTCGCCGGGGCGGCAGGCCCATCGTGGTGGTGTCGAGGTAGATCGTTTCGGCGTCGAATTCGCTCCGGACGTCCTCGAGTCGCTGGCGGTCGAGCGCGGACAGCGGCGTCGGGGCAGGTCCCATGATCCGAGTTTGGACCCCGGCCTGGAGGTGCGGGCATGCCACACGCATTTCATGCGTTAGCAATCACAGAGATAGAGTGCCAATCTAGCCCGCACCGAGGAGTCCCGCGAACGTGCCGACCTATCAGTACGCATGCACCGATCCGGCTTGCGCTCACCGCTTCGAGCAGTTCCAGAGCTTCACCGACGATGCGTTGACCGAATGCCCGGTCTGCTCCGGCCGTCTGCGAAAGGTCTACGGCTCAGTCGGAGTCGTGTTCAAGGGCTCCGGCTTCTACCGCAATGACTCCCGGGCCGAGGCCAATGGCGCGAAGAAGAAGTCGAGTGACAAGGACGGCGTCGCGGCCTCCAGCAGTTCATCGAGCAGCACCGACAGTTCTTCGGGTACGGAGCCCGCGTCTTCAGGCGGCAGCGACTCCTCAGTCACAGCCACCACCACGTCCACGAAGGACAAGTCCGCAGCGAAGGCCGCAACCAGCTCCAGCAGTTCTTCGGGCTCCTCCACCGCCTGATCGGGGTCGGCGGCTGGGCCTGTCCACAGCGGCCGGGCAGTTTCCACACGTTTCTTGCGGCCGGCCACACGGCGCTGACAGCTCCTAGCCTCGCGGGATGGCACAACGGCATCCGCACCTCCTTGGCTCCGTTGCATCGACCCGGCGCTGGCTCAACGCCCGCCGGCTGGTGGCGGCAGCGCTGGCCGCCGCCGCGCTGGTCCTGGCCATCGCGCCGCCGGGTCGGGCGCCGGGGGTAGCCACCGAAACGGCGCGGACCGCCGTCTTCATCGCCGCGCGCGACCTCGCGGCGGGTCATCTGATTGCAAGCGGTGACGTGGAATCGGCCGAACGGTCGACTGCCGAGCTACCGGACGGCGCATTGCGCCCAGGCGGGAACATCATCGGGCGGGCAGTCACCGGTGCTGTACGGCGCGGCGAGGTCGTGACCGATGTCCGGCTCCTCGGCCCCGGCCTGTCCGCCGGCCTCGGTCCGGGCGTTGTGGCCAGTCCGGTTCGGCTGATCGACCTCGACGTCACCGCGCTTCTGCGGCCCGGTGACCGGGTGGACATCCTGGCCGCCACCGCCGACAGCACGACGGCCGTCGTGGTGGCTCCGGGCGTTCTCGTCCTGGCGGTTCCGTTGGCCGAATCCGCGCCCTCTGCCGTGGCCGAACCCCTCGGATTGGTCGTCGTCGCCGTGGCGCAGGACGTCGCGGCGCAGCTGGCCGCAGCGGCCGCTTCGAGCACCCTCACGGCTACACTCCTACCCCCGTAGCCGCCTTCGGATCACGGTGCTGAGGGCCCCACCGACGGGAGAACGGCATGAAGGGTTTCAAAGATTTCCTGCTCCGCGGCAACGTCGTGGAGTTGGCCGTCGCCGTTGTCATCGGGGCCGCGTTCACCGCCCTGGTGGCCGCTTTCACGGCATCCTTCCTGACCCCTCTGATCGGGCTGGTCGGTGGGGGCGGCGACAACGGCGGCAGCTTCGAGGTCAACGGTCAGGTCTTCACGTGGGGTGCCTTCATCGGCGCGATCATCACATTCGTCCTGACCGCTGCAGTGATCTATTTCGTGGTCGTCGTGCCGCTGAAGAAGATCGCCGAGCGGCGCGCTAGTGGCGAGGAAGAGGGTCCGAGTCAGCCCTCGGAGGTCGAGCTGCTCACCGAGATCCGCGACCTGCTGCGCGGAGGCGGCAACGCAGCGGTCCCGACTGCTTCAGATCCATCCGTCGGCGCCCACGGCGAGCGGCTACCACCCCAGGTCTAGTTCGCTGCTCTAGTTCGCTGCGGGATCAGCCGATGAGGTCGTCGACGTAACACCATCGCCACGCCTCACCGGGCTCAACACTGCGCATCACCGGATGATCACAGTCTGCGTAATGCTTGCTGGAGTGCCTCAGCGGGGAGGAGTCACAACAGCCCACGTAGTTGCAGGTCAGGCACATCCGCAGATGAACCCAATCTCGACGGTCGAGGGCAACGCAGCTCTCGCACACCTGCTCCCCCGGCGGACGCTCGACCAGCGGAAGCAGTCGAAGATGTTCGCACCCGTCAGTCGTCGGTGCGGTCAGTTCGTCGGACCGATCAGCGATGTCCACGTCGGCGACCGTGTCGAGCACTGTCTCCTCGACATCGAGGGCGCCCAACACCGTACGCAGAACATCATCGGGCACCTGACCGCCGTCCCGCGCGACAAGTACTTCTGCACGCTCGGCCTCGATCATCGCCGCGCGCAATCGCGCGTACACCGAACTCGGCGTCTCCGCCGTCGCGCCCAGCCGTTCCCAGACCGCGTCGGCGCGGTCGAGTCCCCGGCGACGGAGCCGCTCCACGACGTCAGGTGGCTCGTTCCCGGTGAGCAGCTCGTCGAGGGCGGCCAGACCGGCTCGAGCCGCCCGCTGGAACAACGCTGCCTCAGCCAGGGTGTCCTCGGCCCGGTCGGGTCCGGCCAGACCCAGGCGGCGGACCACCCAGGGCAGTGTTGATCCCTGCAGGAGCAACGTGCCGGCGGTTACGACGAGCGCGATCAGGATCAGGTTCTCCCGCTGTGGCGTGTCCTCTGGCAACACAAAGACCGCGGCAAGGGTGACCACGCCGCGCATTCCGGCCCAGCTGATCAACGCCGGATACCGCCAGCTTCGGCTCAGGTCGGTACGCGTGAGGCCCGGGAAGAGTCGCGAAAGATAGGACACGACGAAGACGTAGATCATTCGGAGAACGATGGCCGCGCCCAGGACAGCCGCGGCCACGACCAGACTCCGCCCGATACTGACATCGCTGCTGGAGATGTCGTCGATGATCGTCTTCGCCTGTAGCCCGATGAGCAGGAAGACGGAGTTCTCCAGGACAAACTGCACAGTGGCCCAGTTCGCCTGCTCGAGAACCCGCGATGCTGCGCTGAGCATGACCGGCGACTTGTGCCCGATGACCAGCCCGGTCACCACCACGGCCAGAACGCCGGATGCCTCGATCTCCTCGGCGAGGATGTAGGAGACGAACGGGGTCAGGAAAGAGATCGTGATGTCGGTGAGGATGTCGCGGACCTTCTTGCGGACATGCACGATGACAAGGGCGACGAGCAAACCCACGGCCAGACCGCCGACCACCGACAGGGCGAAACTCGCCAGCACGCCACCGACGGTGACGGTGCCGGCCAGCGCGAGGATGGCGGCCCGCAGGCAGACCAGCGCCGTCGCATCGTTGACCAGGCTTTCGCCCTCCAGGATCGTGACCACCCGCCGCGGCATTCCGACCCGCCGGGCGATCGCCGTGGCCGCTACCGCGTCGGGGGGCGCCACGACCGCGCCGAGTGCGAAGGCGGCGGCCGGTGGGATGGGCAGCAGCGCCCACGTGAGCAGTCCGATGCACACCGTGTTGAACAACACGAGGCCGACTGACAGGAGCGCGATCGGACGCAGGTTGGCCCGGAAGTCGATCAGCGAGGTCTTCACGGCCGCGGCGTAGAGCAGCGGGGGCAGCAACCCGACGAGTATCAGGTCCGGCGTGAGCCGGACCGTTCCCATGACCGGCAGGTAGGAAAGCGCGAACCCGAGGACGACCAGCAACAGCGGCGCGGGAAGCTCGTAGCGCCGAGCCGCCGCACCGGTCGCCGCCACCGCGGCAAGGAAAGCGACCAGGCCAATCGCTGTTTCCACCGCGTCATCATGCCAGCGCGCCGCCGGCTACTCGGCGATGTCCGGAGTACTGCGGACAGCACGTACGACCTGCAGGTTCGCGCACCGTCTGCCGGCGCGTCGAGAACTGGCTAGGCTGGCGGCTGGTGCAGGCCGAATACCGAGCCCTGATCGTCGGTACAGGTTTGGAACCGGCCAAACTTGGCGACCTTCTCCGGGTCCTCACTGGAGCTGTAGTCACCGGTGTCCCCACCGAGTTCCCGGACTCGCTGGAGGGCGGCGGACATGTCGCTCACCCGGAAGAAGAGGTACGGACTCGCGCCCGGGTCGCCCCCGTGCAGTCCGCCCGGCAGGTTCGGCGTCTCGATCGTCGCCCCGCTGCCCTGCGGCACGAACTCCCATCCGAAGAGTTGCCCGTAGAAGGCGCGGGCCTTGTCTGTGTCGTCGACGCCGATTTCGAAGAAACTCAGTGCTCCATCCATGCCGATCACGCTAGGTCCCCGTACCCCCTGACGCATTGGACAAAAGGGACCTGCTCCTGAGAAATGCTGACCAGAACCCGACATAGGCGACAAGGCAGGCGTAGCCGACAACATCTGCAAGACCTGGCTGGTGCGGTGCTAGCCCGCGGATCAGGAACGACACGGCCAGCAGCCACCACGTCATGGCGTGCAACCAGCGCAGGGCGAAATGTGTGAGTCCAACCGTCTGCGGGGTCTGCTTGGGAATCTGGAACCGGGTGAACAAGACGCCGAGCACCGCGGCAAGGCCCGCCCAAGCAAACCAGGGAATGCCGAAGAAGCCATCAGCCATGGATGCCTACCTTCGAAAGTCGCGTAAGGGTCTCGTCGCACCACTCCAGGGACGCTTGCGCAACGAGGACTCCGTGTCGGAGCGTGCTCAACCAGTACGGCGGGTCCGGATCATCCTCAGCCTCCAGCTCGGCTTCGATTGCCTCGTACTGGGCGATGCGTGCCGTCAGCAACGCTCGATGCTCACGTACGAGATCCAGCGTGGCGCCGGCGGCAGCGTGCCGCCCGAAGAAGACCTTCAGCAGTAGTTCACTTCGGCCAGGATGATGCGAGTCGACCGGACGAGCCAGCCAGCCGCGCAATTCCCGCCAGCCGGCGTCAGTCAATGTGTAGACCGTGCGGTCGGGCTTGCCGTTGGCCGGCTGGGTCTTGCTGGTGATCAAATCGGCAGCGGCCAGATCCTTCAACGTCGGATAGATCTGCCCATAGCTCTCGTTCCAAAAATGCCTGACGCTGCGGGTGAGGACGTTCTTGATGTCATAGCCCGACATGGGCTCGATGGCCAGAGCACCGAGGACGGCGTACCGACTCTTGGGTTCCCGTTTTGGGGGCATATATCTAGAAGATACATGTTTGATAGCTCTGAGACGACCCCTAGCCCTCCCAGTGCGGAGGGCGCTCGCGAAGCAGACGCTCGTCGTCGTCCGTGGGGTTGTCGGATTCGTCCAGAAAGCTGCCCCAACCGACATCGAGCTCTGCCGCCGTCTTGTCGGGTTCGGGCGCGGCGGGCGACTCCGGCTCCCCCGTTTGGTCGTTTCGCCCCTTGTCGGTCTCTTCCACGACATCAGACTCTAGGCACGCGCCCCGGTGGCAGGTCGTAGCCTGACTCGCGTGATGGCCCCCATCGACACCGTCGTCGAGGTCGGCAGTGGCCGCCTCGACGGCGACCACGTCGTTTCCGTAGCGCGGGCAGACGCACGGGTCCTGTTGACCGAGGTCGCCCTAGCGACACTGGCGGAGGCCCGCGGGTTCGTGGATCGGCTGGCCGCCTCGTCGACCCCGGTGTACGGGGTGTCGACCGGCTTCGGCGCCCTGGCCACCGCGCACATCCCGCCGCAGCGGCGGGCCGACTTGCAGCGCTCACTGATCCGTTCGCACGCGGCGAGCACCGGACGGGAGGTGGACCGCGAGGTCGTCCGCGCGATGATGCTGCTCCGGCTCCGGACCCTCGCCAGCGGCCGGACCGGGGTACGACCGGAGACCGCACTCGCGCTCGTCGGACTGCTCAACGCCGGTATCACGCCGGTCGTGGGCGAATACGGTTCGCTGGGCTGCTCCGGGGATCTGGCCCCATTGGCCCACGTGGCGTTGGCACTGATGGGCGAAGGCAATGTTCGCGACGGCCGCGGAAAGCCGACTTCGGCCGCTGATGCGCTGGTCGCGGCCGGCCTGAAGCCGGTCACCCTTGCCGAAAAGGAAGGGCTCGCCCTGATCAACGGCACCGACGGCATGCTCGGGATGCTGTTACTGGCCGCCCATGATCTGCATGCCCTGCTGGTGGCTGCCGACATCTCCGCGGCCATGAGCGTCGAGGCCTTACTCGGCACCAACCGAGTCTTCGCCGAGGACCTCCAGGAGCTCAGACCGCACCCCGGCCAAGCCATAGCCGCGGCGAATCTCCGCGTGCTCTTGGAGGGCTCCGAGATCGTCGCCTCGCATCAGGTCGATCCGGCCGATTGCCCGATCGTGCAGGATGCCTACTCGCTGCGCTGCGCGCCACAGGTTGCCGGCGCCGTACGGGACACGCTCGCCCACGCTGAGACTGTTGCGGGGCGAGAGTTGGCCAGCACCATCGACAATCCGGTTCTGCTGCCTGATGGTCGAGTGGAGTCCAACGGCAATTTCCATGGGGCGCCTGTCGGCTATGTGCTGGACTTCCTCGCCATCGGGGTGGCCGACCTGGCCTCGATGAGCGAGCGGCGGACTGATCGCCTATTGGATCCCGCGCGCAGCCATGGCTTGCCGCCATTCCTCGCCCGCGATCCGGGCGTGGACTCCGGCCACATGATCGCGCAATACGCGGCTGCCGGGATCGTCAGTGAACTGAAGCGACTCGCCGCTCCCGCGAGTGTGGACTCGATCCCGTCCAGCGCGATGCAGGAAGACCACGTGTCGATGGGCTGGGCGGCAGGTCTGAAACTGCGCCGCGCTCTGGACGGTTTGCGCCGGGTGCTGGCCATCGAAATCCTCACTGCAGCAAGGGCGTTGGATCTTCGGGCGCCGCTGGCACCGGGCCCGGCCACGGGGGCTGCGCGGGACACGGTACGTTCCCAGGTCGCAGGCCCCGGCCCGGATCGTTACCTGTCTCCGGAGATCGAGGCCGTGGTGGAACTTCTGGAATCCGGTGAACTCATCGCTGCCGTCGAGACAGTCAGCGGAGCATTGCGATGACGTCCGCGGCTGGCGAGCACGCGCCCTCGGCGAGCCGGCCGATGAGCAACCCGGCCAGCTTCGAGGCGATGTGGGCAGACCTTGCCGACGTGGGCCGCTCGAAGGCCAGCGCCGGCTACCGCCGTTTCGCGCTGACCCCTGAGGACGCCCAATTGCGCGACTGGTTCGAGCAGGAGGCGACGCGCCGCGGGTTGACCGTGACAGTTGACCGCGCCGGTAACCAGTGGGCGTGGTGGGGAGATCCGGACTCCGGCCCCGGGGTGGCGACGGGCTCACATCTGGACTCCGTACCCGAAGGCGGTGCCTTCGACGGGCCGCTGGGAGTGGTCTCTGCCTTTGCCGCCATCGATCTGCTGTTGGCCCAGGAGTTCAGTCCGGCCCGGCCGATCGCGGTCGCGTGCTTCAGCGACGAGGAAGGTGCCCGGTTCGGCGTTGCCTGTAGCGGATCGCGACTGCTCACCGGTGCGCTGGACCCCGATCGGGCGCGAGCGCTGACTGACCTGGACGGGAAGACTTATGCGGACGCGATGGCCTGGGCTGGCCGCACTCCCCACCTGCTGGCCGCTGACCCCGAGGCACTGGCCCGGGTCGGCAGCTTCATCGAACTGCACGTTGAGCAGGGTCGCTCCTTGATCGAGCTCGGCGCTCCGGTCGGCGTAGCCAGCGAGATCTGGCCGCACGGTCGATACCGCTTCGCATTCACCGGCCGCGCCGACCACGCGGGAAGCACCCTGATGTCCGATCGCGCCGATCCGATGCTCACCTATGCCATGACCGCCCTGGCTGCCAACAAGCAGGCCAGGACACTCGACGCGCGGGCTACATTCGGACGAATCTCTGTGCAGCCCAACGGAACCAACGCAATCCCATCCGAGGTTACCGCCTGGCTCGATGCGCGGGCCGAAGACCCAGCAATCCTCGACGCCCTCCTCAATGAGGTGACCAGGCAGGCCACAGATCGGGCCGGCAGGGACGGGACCGAGCTGACGGTGAGCGTGGAGTCCTGGAGCGACTTGGTCAGGTTCGACGTGCCCCTTCGCGATCGGCTGGCGTCCGTGCTCGGCGGCGCCCCGGTGCTGCCCACTGCGGCCGGACACGACGCCGGTGTGCTGTCTGCGGCCGGCATCCCCACGGCGATGCTCTTCGTTCGTAACCCCACCGGGATCTCCCACTCACCCGACGAGTTCGCCGAGCTCGGTGACTGTGCCGCGGGCGTACGAGGACTGGCTGACGTACTGCGCGACCTCGCCAGCTGAGGGGTTCATGGCAGACTTCTCGGAGTGCCCGAAGGTCATACGCTCCATGGCCTCGCGCGCGATCAAACGGAGCGATTTGCCGGCAAGCCGGTCCGCGTCAGCAGCCCCCAAGGACGCTTCGAGCACGGGGCGGCCTTGATCGACGATCGAATCCTCGACGGGGTGACAGCGCACGGCAAGCATCTCTTCGCGGCGTTCGGCGATCAGATCGTGCATGTCCATCTCGGACTCTTCGGGAAATACATGTCCGGCACCGGTGTGCCGCCGGAAGCTCGAGGCGCCATCCGGATGCGCTGGGTGGTGGACGGGTTCTGGACGGACCTTCGCGGCGCGACCGCATGCGAGGTGCTGACTCCGGGCGAGGCCAAAGCACTCAAGTCCCGCCTAGGCCCAGATCCACTGCGGGCCAGGCCGAACGGCGATCCCGCGTACGCGCGCATCTCCCGAAGTCGGGCACCCATCGCAGGACTGTTGATGGACCAATCGGTGCTGTCCGGTGTCGGCAACGTCTACCGAGCCGAAGTCCTCTTCCGACACCGGATCGCGCCTTATCGGCCGGGTCGGGAGCTGACGCGGCAGCAGTGGGACGCGCTGTGGCGCGATCTGGTCAGGTTGATGCGGGCAGGACTACGTACCGGCCGGATCGTCACGACCCTCCCGATTGACCGCGGACGCAAGCGCGGGTACGTACGGCATGAGGACGCGCACTACGTGTACCGCCGAACCGGGCTGCCCTGTCGGATCTGTGGAACGCCGGTGCGGATGCGGCTGCTGCAAATGCGCAAGCTCTACTGGTGCCCCACCTGTCAAGCCGGCCCGGTTCCACCCGACTGACGTGGACCTCCGCGGCGCAGGACGCTTGGCAGATACCGAGCCCCGGACCCGAACGCAGCCATGACGTCGTTGGGATTGCTGAGCGCACAACGCTTCAGGGACAGGCATCCGCAACCGATGCAGGAGGTCAGTCCATCCCGCAGGTTGGTCAGGCCGGCGATCTGCTCGTCGAGCCTGGCCCGCCAGGATCGAGAGAGTCGCCCCCAGTCCGCCCGAGTGGGTGACCGCCCGGCTGGCAGCGTGGACAAGGCGGCCCGGATCTCCTCCAACGACAGACCCACGTTCTGTGCGGCGCGGATGAAAGCGAGTCGACGCAGCACGCCGCGTTCGTATCGGCGCTGACCTCCGCCGCTGCGACTCGACTGGATCAGCCCCTCGGATTCGTAGTAGCGCAGGGCCGAAGGCGCCATCCCGGCCCGGCGAGCGAGTTGACCGATGGGCACCAGCTCAACGCTCTTCCTCGGGGCGCTGTTCATCGCCACAGTGTTCAGCTCCAATCGGTCGATCGCCACTCAGCCCTTGACATGAAGTTCACTTTAACTTGCATTCTCGGTACATGACCACTGACACAAATCCGAGCCCACCCCGTACCGCTCTGGTAACCGGAGGCTCCCGCGGCCTGGGCCGAGCCCTGACGCTGGACCTGCTCCGCACGGGCTGGCACGTCATCACCGACGGGCGCGATGGCGCCGCGCTCGATCGGCTCCGCGCTCAGGCAGCCGATCCGCATGCGCTGCACATCGTGCAAGGTGACGTCGCCGACCCACTCCACCGCGCCGACCTGATCGACGAGATCGTCCGGTACGAGGGACTGGATCTGCTGGTCAACAATGCTTCGCTGCTCGGGCCGAGCCCGCAGCCGGCACTGGCCGACTATCCGCTCGAGATCCTGAGCACCGTCTACGCCGCGAACGTCTTCGCCCCTCTAGCGCTGATCCAACTCGCCCTCCCGCATCTGGTCCGCCGGTCGGGCCGGGTCATCAATGTCTCCTCCGATGCCGCCGTCGAGGCGTACGAGGGCTGGGGCGGATACGGATCGTCGAAGGCCGCGCTGGACCAGCTGACGAATATCCTGGGCGCGGAGCATCCGGGGCTTCGGATCTATGCCCTCGACCCCGGGGACATGCGTACCGACATGCATGCCGAAGCCTTTCCCGGCGAGGACATCAGTGACCGTCCGGAACCGGAGACGGTGCTGCCTGCCCTCACTCGGCTGATCGAGGGCGAGTTGCCCAGTGCTCGCTACCGCGCTTCGGCGTTGCTGCCGCAGGTGACCGCGTGACCACCTTGGTCGCCCCGCAGCCCCAGACCCGCTTCGCCATCCCTTCCGGCAGTATCGCCACCGAGCCTGCGGAGTACCGAGGGCTCCAGCGGGATGAAGTCCGACTTCTCGCCTCGATCCGCGGCACCGTCGACTCGCACAGCTTTCGGGACCTTCCCGATCTGCTCGCGCCGGGAGACCTGTTGGTCGTCAACACGTCTCCCACGCTGCCGGCGGCCGTCGACGCAGCGGTCGGGGATGGCGACCGCCGTCCCGTACACGTCTCGACGCCCCTTCCCGACCGAACCTGGGTCGTCGAGATCCGGTTGGCCGACAACTCCGGGCCCGAGCGCGGACTGATCGCCGGCACAACAATCTCCATTCCCGGCGGACGGACCCTGCGGCTGCTCGAGCCCTACCCGGACGCATCGATGTGCGCGACGCGGCTGTGGCGCGCGTCGATCTCCCCCGGACTGGCGCATGCCGCCTACCTGCGCCGGTACGGAAGGCCGATCACGTACGGATATCAATCGCGACGATTCCCGCTGACCGACTACCAAACGGTCTACGCGCTCGACGCCGACTCAGAGCCGGTTGGCAGTGCCGAGATGGCCAGCGCCGGAAGACCATTCACCACCCAGGTTCTGACTCGTGCCATAGCCCGAGGCATCGCCGTCGCGCCGATCGTCTTGCACGCCGGCGTCGCGAGCCCGGAGTCGCACGAGCCGCCGATGCCCGAGTGGTTCGCCGTCCCGGAGGTCACTGCTCGCCTGGTCGGGGCGACCCGGGCGGCCGGCGGCCGTGTAGTTGCGGTCGGCACAACCGTTGTACGGGCGTTGGAAACCGCGGTCCGTCCTGATGGCCACGTGGCTGAGACAGCGGGCTGGACGGATCTCGTCATGGGACCCGACCGGCGACCGCGAGCGGTCAGCGGCCTCATCACGGGCTTGCACGAGCCCGAGGCGAGTCATCTGCTCCTGCTCGAAGCGGTTGCCGGTCCGGAGTTTGTCGCGCAGGCGTACTCCGCCGCCGTGGCCGAGCGGTATCTCTGGCATGAGTTCGGTGACTCGATGCTGCTGCTCCCGGAGTAGCCGGCGCTCGCGATTCTCGTTTTCGACCAAGATCAGCTACGGTCGGTAGTTGTTGATCTACTGCGCGTTAGCGGGGCTACACCGGTGCTGCGCATTCCCCCATGAACCATTAGGGAGCACCCGTGCGCCAGGCCCGCTCTTTCCGGTGCCGCCAATCTCGTGCCGGAGCGCGTTCGCGGGCCCGGCTGGCCATACTGACGGTGGCATCCATCGGGCTGAGCTTCGTCGCAGTCATGTTCACCGCCGGGACGGCGTCTGCCGATGCCGCCTATTGCATCCGCGACGGTCAGGCGAGCGGACCCTGTGTGGCGAAGGTGGGCTTTCCGCCCAATTTCCCCGACACCAGAGCGCACGGTTTCATGCTCATCATCGGCAGCGGCGGTTGGAAGAGTGGTGACCCGAACAACGCCGGAGACCTCTATCGCAAGGCCTTCGATCGCTGGGTTGCCCGCGGATACATCGTCGCGATGGTCGAGCACAGCGACGGTACCGACGCGCTCGCCAACACCCCCACGGGTGACTACGCGTACATCAACGTTCTCCAGTGGTACGACAACTACCGCGCGTACTGGGATGTCCAGCCCGGCTATGGAGCGAACTTCCCGATCTGCGCGACCGGCTTCTCCTCCGGCGGACACCTTGCCCTGATGCTGGGTGCCACCCGCGCGACCTTGGACTGCATCGTCGTTGAGGGCGCACCCAGCCGGATCGACTACTCAGCCGGCAATACCCGCGCGCCCGGGCTCGACCCGTACGTCCAGGATCTTGCCGACCGCACGTTCTCCGGGACGCACGGCGTGTCCCCGCAGCGGACGTGGAGTCCGCTGTACCAGCAGAACTCGATGGGGCAGATCAACATGCCGATCCTGATGGGACATGCGAACAACGACCCGCTGGTGTCTTCGGACCAGACGCACACCTTCTGTCCGCGAACGTCAGACAATTGCAGATCGGAATACCTCCGCGCAGGAGGGACAGGTCCGGTCGACTTCACGCACGCGGATGTCAACAATCAGGACCTGCTCGATTTCCGGGCCAAGGAACGCTCCTGGGTGTGTGCGATCGTCTCGCGCATTACGGGTCCATGCAGTTGATCGACTAGGCTGCGGACAGCGCCACTCGGTGCCAATCAGCACCAAACAAATTCGGGGAGCAACACACGTGCGCATCAGGTCGTTTGGGCTAGCCATGATCATGGCGGCGGTCGGTGTGATTTTTTCTGCCGGGCCGGCCTCAGCCGCAGACCCCCAGTGCCTTCGTGCGTTCGAGGCTGCAGGGCCTTGCGCCGACGAACTGTCGTTCCCGACGACCTTCCCGGCAAAGCCGCTGCACGGGATGATCTTCCTCATCGCCAGCGGTGGTTGGCAGAGTCAGCAGCCCTACCTGGTCGCCCCAGACAACATCTACCGGCAGGCTTCCAACCGCTGGCTTTCCCGCGGCTATGCCGTCGCGATGGTCGAGCACAGCGACGCCTACGACGTGACTCCCAACACCGCAACAGGTCCCACGGGCGTCGACAACGTGCTGCAGTGGTACGACATCTACCGCGCCTTCTGGGACGGCCTCGAGGGGTACGGTCCGAACTTCCCGATCTGCGCGAGCGGCTTTTCCTCCGGGGGGCACATGGCCCTGATGCTCGGTGCGAAACGGCCCTCGCTGGACTGCATCGTCGTTGAGGCGCCGCCCAGTCGGATCAACTACACACCGAAGCGCGATGGGAGCCCCACGCACGCCCCCGCGCTGCAGCAGGACGTGCAATACCTCGCCGACCGCGCGTTCTCCGGCACGCAGGGCGTCTCCCCTGCCCCGAGCTGGAGTCCCTTGACGCTCAGGCAACAGATAACGATGCCTGTGCTCGTCGGCCACGCCAACAACGACAAGCTCGTGCTCGTGGGGCAGACGAAAACGTTCTGTGTCTCCAGCGGCGCATTCCACTGTCAGGCCGTCTACCTCACGGCGAGCAAGGTCGGGCCGGTCGACTTCACCCACGCGAACGTCAACGACGCCGCACTTGCCAACTTCCGAGCCACCGAACAGACGTTTGTGTGCTCGATCGTCTCGGCGTTCACCGGGCCCTGTCCGTAACGCAGGCAGCTCCGTACACAGCTATCGCGTAGCCGCACGCCGGGTCAGGGTGGTCCTTGGCCGTGTGTGGCTGGTGGCCAGTCGGTTCGGGGTGGGAGTGGGCGGTGGGCGGTGTTGATCCGGGGTGCGCGGGTGGGGTCGATGCGGGCGGGTGGTTTCAGCCAGATCCGGCCGCGGTAGTAGAGGGCGTGCCACTCTGCTTTCTCGATTTCGCGGTGGTGGGTCCAGCAGAACAGTCCGCCGTTGACCTGATCGGTGCGGCCACCCGCGGACCAGGGGCTGAGGTGGTGGACCTGACACCAGCCCGCGGGCCTCGTGCAGCCGGGCCAGGTGCAGCCGCCGTCGCGGATTTCGATGGCGGTGCGGGGTGCGCCTTTGAACAGGCGCTGCTCTCTGCCGACGTCGATGGGCTGGCCGTGGCCGCCCAGGACGGCGGGGATCACGCCGGCGTCGCAGGCCAGCATCCGGGCCAGGGTGGGGCTGATCTGCGTCCCGTCATCCAACACCCCGTACCCGGTGCGGACGGTCAGGGTGGTCAGGGGGATGGTGACCCGGACCTGGGCCTTGCCGCCCTCACTGGCCGTGGCCGGGTGGTGCAGGTCGCGGCGGCAGATCTCGATGACCGCGTCGTAGCGGCGCTGGGTCGGGCTGCGCAGGTCCCTGCCGGCCAGCAGCACCGGCCACGGGCCGGAATCCGGCGCCGGCGCCGGGGCTCGCGGCGGTCGGGGCTCGCGGCGGCGGGGCTCGCGGTGGTGCTGGTGGACCAGGGTGTCATGAGGGGTTCGAGGGCGGCGGTGAGCACGGCGTAGCCGGCGGCGTCGTAGCGGCCGCGGATGGTGCCGCCGGACCCGTACGGGTCGGGGCTGAAACTCAGCCCACGTTTCCCGAACGCCCTCTCCTCATGATCCCGGATCTTCGCCTCATCCCGGGCCTGCACCCCTTCCGGGTCCAGCAACTCCTCGAGGCGCCGGCCCAGCCGGCCCAGGCTGATCGGGTCCAGATCCGCGCACGCGGCGATCAACGTCTGCTCCCCCTCGGCCCGCAGCTGGGGGCTCACCTCCGGGGAGAGGTCGTTGAGGGCTTCGACGATCACCCCCACCTGCCCCAGGTTCACCGCACCCCCGGCCAGCGCGACAGCGGTGGCGGGGAGCTGCTCACGCAAGGACCTAGCGGTCTTGACCAGCCGGGTGGCCTCCCCGGCGGCCAGGCGGTGCGACCCACGCAACCACCCCGCCGTCGACGCCGCACCACGCGACTGCGCCAACCCCCGCGCATCAGCCTCAGCCAACCGGGTGAGCAGCACCGCGTGGGCCTGCGCGACCAGCGCGACCGCATCCGCCACCTCAGCGACCAATTGGTTGTCGGTCAGCGACCACAACTGCACCTCGGCCGCCGCACTGACAGCTGTCCGCGCGTCCAGCAACCCGGAGACTGCGGGCGGGTCCAGCAGGGTTGTCACACAGCAAACCTACGAGCCGGGTCTGACATTTCCCGGCCCGGAAAGCGGTTGCAGCGCAATATATTCGGAGAACCTTACGCAACCTCAAGTGACCCACTGCAACCAATGTGCTGTGCCGATGGCCAACAATGGTGATCTTGACCTTATTGCGGCTTCCGGAGCGATTTCACGGCGTGTCGCCACCACAAGGTCAAGATCACGAACGACCACCCCCAACCGCAGCCCAACAACGCACGCGACCAACCCCAAACCCCTCGTTGCTGCGCACTTCGTAGCGAAACCCAGCCACCCTCCTACCGGCCGTGACTGCGGCCCCCGCGCCACCACTCGACCAGGCAACCTGCGACACCAATCCGCAGGCTTACGGTGGGTGCGGTCAGCCACGCAGGTCGCCACGCGGCAGCCCGCCGACACCTGAGGAGGGCGCACACATGTCAACGCCCGCCTCGCCCCCCTCGCCCAAGCCACCCACCACCCCACCGGACATACAGGCCGCGATCACGAAGCGACTTCGTTCGGCCGGCTGTGTGTTCGCCGAGGACGAGGCGCGGTTGCTCAGCTCCGCCGCGGACACCGCCGACGAAGTCGACGAGCTGGTCGCCCTACGCGTCGCTGGTGAACCACTGGAGTACATCCTCGGCTGGGCGGAGTTCTGCGGCCTGCGGATTCTCGTGGACCGAGGGGTGTTCGTGCCGCGACGCCGGACCGAATTTCTCGTCCATCAAGCCACCCCCCTGGCTCCGTCGCCCGCCGTGGTCCTCGACCTCTGCTGCGGGTCGGGCGCGATCGGCATGGCCATCGCGTCGATCCTGGACGGCGTCGAGTTGCATGCCGTGGATATAGATCCCGTCTCGGTCGCGTGTACCCGCCGCAACCTCGCCCCAGCGAGCGGGCAGGCGTACGTCGGTGACCTCTACGCGCCGCTCCCCCGCGAACTGCGTGGCCGCATCGACATCCTCGTGGCCAACGCTCCGTACGTACCCAGCGATGCCATTGGATCCATGCCCCCCGAAGCCCGCGATCACGAGCCACGCGTGGCCCTCGACGGCGGCCCGGACGGGCTGGACATCCTGCGTCGGATCGTCGCTGAGGCTCCGGAGTGGCTCACTCCAGACGGGTCGCTGCTCTTCGAGACAAGCAAGCAGCAAGCCCCACATGCCCTCGAGACCGTCGCCGCCCACGGGCTCGGGTCGCGACTGGCCACGTCGACTGAGCTCGACGCCACCGTCGTGATAGCAACCAAACCGCGCCGCCCGGCCCGCGGACGTCACTAGCATCATCGCGATGGCCACGGTCGCGCTCACCGGGATCGGGCTACTAGCTACCCAGACCACGGAGTACGGGGACATCCCCGATGCCGCCCTGGTCATCGACGACGGCCACATCGCCTGGCTCGGCCCCAACGCCTCAGCTCCTGCCGCGGATGAGAACGTCGAGCTCGGCGGCCGGTGCGTGCTACCAGGTTTCGTCGACAGCCACGCGCACCTGGTGTTCGCCGGCGATCGCAGCGAGGAATTCGTTGCGCGGATGAGTGGCCAGCGCTACACCGCCGGCGGGATCCTGACGACGGTCGCCGCCACCAGAGCCGCAGCCGACGAAGTGCTCACCGCCAGGGTTGCCGCGCTCACCGCTGAGATGCACGCGTCCGGGACCACGACGTACGAAATCAAGTCCGGGTACGGGCTTACGGTGCAGGACGAGCAACGCAGCCTGGAAATCGCCAGGCAGTTCACGAGCGAGACGACGTTCCTGGGTGCCCACGTGGTCGCACCCGAGTATGCGGATGACCCCGGTGGCTACGTCGACCTGGTCTGCGGAGAGATGTTGACCGCGTGCTCGCCGCACGCCCGCTGGATCGATGTGTTCTGTGAGGACGGCGCCTTCGATGCCGACGCCGCCCGCGCAGTCCTGCAGGCGGGGGCCGCTGCCGGTCTCGGCGGGCGCGTCCATGCGAATCAGCTGCAACCGGGACCCGGCGTTCAAGTCGCCTGCGAGATGAATGCGGCCAGCGCCGACCACTGCACGCACCTGTCCAGCGCCGACGTGGATGCTCTTGCCGCATCGGACACGGTCGCGACTCTGTTGCCGGGTGCAGAGTTCAGTACGCGATCGGTCTATCCCCAGGCGAGGCGATTATTAGACGCCGGAATCACTGTGTCCTTGGCCACAGATTGCAACCCCGGAAGCTCGTACACCACGAGCATTCCCTTCTGCATCGCACTGGCCGTTCGCGAAATGGCCATGACGCCAGACGAAGCCATTTGGGCGGCGACCGTCGGCGGAGCAACAGCGTTGCGCCGCACCGACATTGGCCACATCTCTCTGGGCGCGCGGGCGGATTTGGTGGTCCTCGACGCGCCGACAACGAGCCATCTCGCCTACCGCCCCGGCGTCCCTCTGGTCTCCGCGGTGTGGAAGGACGGACGCCAAGTACGTTAACTTTCAACAGGTTTCGTTCGGCTTTCAACAGTTGACCTTGATAGGTAACGGCCGGATAACGTGAGGTATGAGATCCCGACGGACGGCATTTGCCACGGTCATCACCATGGTCGCCACGGTCGCTATAACACTGCTCGGATCGTCCGAATCGGCAACCCCAGCGAACGCTGATGCCCTGCGCAAGGCAGTGGACAGCGATTACACCCTGCTCCGTCGAGCGCCGCGATCGTATGTGATCGGGACCGCCTATCGAGGTTGGACCGTCGACGTACAGGGCCCGGCTGACGCCAGCTATCGGTGGGGTCGGGTCTTCGGGGACCTCAATACATGTCTGTGGATCTACGAGGGCGCAGTCACCGGTGCGGAGGACGCCGACGAGTCCTGCTCGTCCGAGCCGGGAATCATGCCGACCTCCGAGTTCACCAACGGCCAGATCGGTGGCGGCGCGGACGACGGTGCGAGCGTCGCGACGGTGGCCGGAACGGGGTGCGACACATACGACGGGGAGCATCTGGTCGCCTACGGCAATGTCCGGCCCTGGCAGGTTCCCACCGTCGCATCGGCGGCCCTGCAGACCACCCTCGTCGTCGGCGATCCAGTCCTGTGGCGTTATGTCAGCCGGGACGCGGCGTTCGTCATGGTCCGTGATCCGGCCGGCGGGACCACCGACGGAGTCGGCCTGCAGTCCTGGTTCTTCCTTCCCCGTGGCTGCCTGCCCGCCGAATTGCCTTGAGCCACTCCGGCTTCGCCGGACCCGTAGCGCCGCCCAGTACCGAAGCGACCCGAACCGCCTGACTACTTTCCGTACGGATTCGCTACTTTGAGCTACAACCGCGTAGCTTGATCAACATGAATCCCCGTCGCACGATCGGCACGCTTGTGCTCGCGATCACACTGGCGGTGGGTATCTCGATTGTCGTCCCGCTCAGTTCTCCCTCGTCGTCCACCGCGGACGCGGCCGTGCGCAAGAACGTGACCAGCGACTACACCCTGCTCCGCCGCAGCCCAGCTTCGTACGTCATCGGTACCGCCTACCGCGGCTGGACTGTCGACGTGCAAGGACCGAGCAGTAGGGGCTACAGCTGGGGACGGGTGTTCGGCGATCTGTCCGGCTGCCTCTGGACCTTCGCAAATGCGTTGAGCGGCTCTGCGGCCGCGACCCCATCCTGCTCCGCCGATCCACAGACCATCTCGACCGCGCTGTTCACCAATGGCCAGATCAGCAGCGGAGTCGCCGACGGTACGACTGTCACGCTCGTCCCCGGCGCCGGTTGCGCCACCTACAACGGCGTGCACATCACCGGATACGGCAACGTGCGCCCATGGCAGGACGTGACCCGGGCGACCTCGGCGGTCCCGACATACCTGCCGTTCGGCTGGACGGTGCGCTGGCGCTATGTGACCCGTGACGGCCGGTACGTGATGGTGCGCAGCCCACTCGGCGGACCCACCGACGGGGTCGGCGTCCAGTCCTGGTTCTTTCTCCCCCGCGGTTGCCTGCCCGAGACGTTGCCGTGAGCCGTCAGGCCTGCCAGTCGAGGACTTGTTCGCCGAAGGTGAGCCCGGCGTACCAGATGACCCCGGCAACGATCGGGACAAGCAGCACGAGGTAGGAGCCGCGACGGGCGAGCACCACGCCGTACCAGACCAACGCGAGCCAGATGACCCATAACACGATCAGCGCCCACAAGGGAGCCACCAGGCCCGAGGCCACATAGAAGAAGCCGGCGACGACCATCCCGACGGCCGCGAGAACGGCAGCGGCGATGCGGAGCGTGCGGCCGTCACGGTGCTGGAGCGGACCCGGCGTCATGATGGCGGCATTGTGTCAGCGCGCACCTGCGGAGGACCCGCGAAAGTCCCAGTGACCGACCAGATCGCGATAGAGCGCAGATCGCACCAACAGTTCGTCATGCTCACCGAGCATGGTCACTGCGCCGTCCATCACCAGCACCCGGCGAGCGCGTAGTGCCGAGCTCATCCGGTGCGCGACAATGACCAGGCTGCCCGGTCGCTCGGCGAATGCCAGCTCCACCCGGGCCTCAGCGGCTGGATCCAGGTGACAGGTCGCCTCGTCGAGGATGACGATCCGGGCTGGCGAGACGTAGGCGCGTACCAGCGTGATCAGTTGCCGCTCCCCGGCCGAGAGCGCCGACGGATCGAGCTCCGCGTCGTAGCCACCCAGTTCGCGTACGAGCATGCGCGCGCCCAGGAGCTCAACCGCCCGGTCGAGTTCCTCGTCGCTCACCGCTTCATGCAGGTAAGCGAGGTTTTCGCGTACGGGGCCGGTGAAGACGTAGGCCTCCTGCGGGATGAGCGTGCGCGTGGTGGCCAGCTCTGCTGGGCGCTGGCCGAGCAAGCCGATTCCACCGATGCTGACTTGTCCCGTCCGCGGCTCGTACAGTCCGGTCATCAGGCCAGCGAGCGTGGATTTGCCGACGCCGCTCGGCCCGACGATCGCGAGGTGGTCGTTCTCTGGAACGGTCAGGTCGAAGTCTTCGATGACCGGACGCGCCCGGCCGCTGTAGCCGAAGGTCACGCCGCTGAGTCTCAGGTCGTACCCGGCCTCGTTCGTGGGAGCCTTCGCCCGCGCTGCCGACGACGCAGTCTCGGTGCCGTTGCCCGTGGCATCGACGATGCGTCGCAGGGTCACCATCAGCCACAGTCCCGGTCCGGTCAATCCGTCGACCAGCGTCTGCAACGCCGGCGCCAGAGCCTGCAGGACGTAGGTGGCCGCGCCGAGGAGGACGCCCACCGTCGCACCCTCAGCGATCAGTGTTGGCGCGAAGGCCAGGATGAGCAGAAGGGGTAGCCAGCCGCCGACGACGACGGTGAGCGTGGCGAGACCGGTGAGCCGGCTGACCGCCGTCGATGCCTCCCGAGCGGCCTCGATGTGGCCGCGCACCGCCGCCTGCGCCAGATCCTGTCCCCCGCAGGCGGCCACGTCGCGCAGGGCGCCGCCGACTGTCGTTGCCGCCTCGGACATCATTTCGTCGGCCAGAATCGCCGCGCGCTGGTGGGCGGCCATCCGCTTCAACACGAGCGCGAGGGCCCCTAGGGCAAGGACCAATGGGGGCACGACGAGGGCCAAGAACATGGGGGCCAGGGCCACGAGTCCGATCACGGCACCGACCGCGGCGAAGCCGAACTGTAGGACGACGATCAGGACTGCGGCGTAGGCCTCCCGGACGATCTCGACCTGCTGGGTCAACCTCGCAACGTCGGCTCCGCCTCGGCGGCCACCGCGCAGCGTCGAGCGGCGTAGTGCTCCCACCACCACGCGCGTCACTAGTTCGTCTCGGAAGGGCTCCACGACCTCGGCCAGTCGAGCCATCGTCTGGCGGGTACCCCAGGTGCCGATGACGACGCTGAGGCCCAGCAGCGCCAGCCAGCCGAATCCGGTCCACAGGCGGCCGCTGAGGAATCCATCATCGATCGCGGCAGCGACCAGCATTCCGGACACCAGCGCCGGCAGCGCCTCGACCGCCGACCAGGCAGCCAGGCGCCAAACCTGCGCCCGGCGCAGCCGCAAGGACGTCAGCAGCACGGAGGCCGGCGTCGTGGCGGCGTGCGCCGGGCCTCGGTGCGGGGCGGTCGCGGTCAGGGCACGCAGATGGGTCACGGGCCAGCCACCGAACGATCGCCGACCGCGGCCAGGACCGGTGCCGGGTCATCCTGCGCCGGTTCCGCTTCGAACAGTCCCCGGTAGTCCGGGTCAGCCCACAGCTCAGCATGCGCGGCTTGGGCGCGCACCATGCCGCGATCCAGCCAGATCACCCGATCGGCTCGGGCTGCGGTGGATGCCCGATGGGCGATGATGATCCGGGTTCGGTTGCCCATGGCCCCAGTCAGCGCCTGACTGATCTCGTGCTCGGTCACGGTGTCCAGGCTCGCCGCGACGTCGTCCAGGATCAGGAGTCGACCCTGGTGCGCAAATGCCCGGGCCAGTCCGACTCTTTGGATTTCCCCACCCGACATCGGGGCCTGCGCCAAGGGCGTCGCATAGCCGTCCGGCAGATGCAGGATGAAGGACTCGGCACGGGCAGCCTGCGCAGCTTCGGCAACCTCCCGCGGACCTGCTCGCTCGACGCCGAAGTCGATCGCTTCACCCACCGTGGCTCCCAGTGGGATCGGTCGCTCGAAGCCGTATCCGATCGCCCGGCGTAGCTCGGCTCGCGTCAGGTCCGGCAACGGCACACCGTCCAGCAGCACCACGCCTGCGTCCGGATCGAGCAGTCGCCCGGCGACCTCGGCCAGCGTCGACTTCCCAGCACCGCTTCGGCCGACGATCGCCACCATGGATCCGGCTGGGATCACGAGGTCGAGGCCGTCGAGGACCGTCCGGCCGGCGACGCGCACAGTCACCTGACGAAACTCGAGCGTTCCGCCCCGAGCCGGCAGGACGTCGGTCCCGTATTCCACAACCGGCAGGTCGAGCACCGCACCCACCCGTTGTGCTGCTGCCCGTGACCGGATCAACCGGGTGACCGCGGGAATCGCTGAACTGAGTCCCGCGGCCAGCGCAACGTACTCACTGGCGGCCAAGAGTTCGCCCGGCGAGATCCGGCCCCGGGAGACCTCGAGGCCCGCCACGGCGAGGACGGCGATCTCGAGGCCGGACAACAGCAGCAGGTCCTGCGCGGTGATCCTGGTCTGAGCACGCCACATCCGCATCCCGTAGTCGTGCAAGGAGCTCAGCGGTGTCAGCACCCGCTTGGTCTCCCGGTCGACCGTCCCCGCGGCGGCGATGGTCCGTGCGCCCGCGACGGCATGTGCAAGCCGGCCGGCGATCACGCCCTGGACGGCCAGGTATCCGTCGGCGAGCTCGGACGCTGTGCTCGCGAAGGCCCAGAGCAACGCCAACAGCAGTGGGGCACCGAGCACGAAAGTGAGGCACAACCACGGATCGATGAGCGCAAGGGCGACGGTGCCACCTACCGCGGGAAGCAGCGCTGCTATCCCGCGAATCACGTCCGCTGCCGCGCTGCCTGCCTCAGCGGTGTTGCCGACCAGACGCGCGACCAGATCCCCGGGCTGATACCGGTGCGCAGTCCGCCAGCCCAGCGACAGCACGTGCGACACCGCGGTCTTCCGTAACCAGGCGGTGGAACGAGCCGTTGCTGTACCGCTTGCCATGTCCTCGAACGCCTCGCCCAGGGACATGACCACCACAAGGAGGACCAACCAGGTCAACCAGCGGCTCAACTCGGTGCCGGCGACGACGGCATCGAGGGTGCCGCCCAGCACCGCGGGAAGGGCGAGTGCCGCTGCAGTGCCGACCAGGGTGCTGGCGATGAGGACGCCAAGCGACCGACTACCGGCGCGTCGCCCTACCTGAGCCAGCAGCCCGTTGACCGTACGTGCCTCGTCCGTGTGGTCCTCCGCACCCCGGAATCGGCGTCGGGCAGCCGCCTCGTCGTCAAACGAGGCGACTGCCGACGCATCGGAATTGCCTTTCAGCAGAGCAACAGGCTGAGGCGGCTCGCGCCGCACCTGCGGCTGCGCCGACTTCCGCGAGCAGCTGTGCCCTGTTCTACTTCGAGTCCTTGTAGGTCGAGGATGGCCATGTATGTCACCTCCTCCCGCGACTGGTCTGACGGTCGGCAGATGCCGTGCCGAGGAACGGAAGCTGAACCGGTTGGTCGTGCATGGCAGCGCCCAGCGCGAGCAGCACTCCTGCGGTGCCAGTGCCCAGGTCCATCGAGAGCCTGAGCAGTTGCTCACCGGGAAAGGCCAGTTCTCCGCCGTAGTTGACGGCATGCCAGTCGAGCCGGCGAACATGACCGGCGACGACCGGATCGAACATTGCGGATCCCGGCGCGTGCTGTCGGCTGAGGTAGAGGATCATGCCAGCGCGACCGGAGAAGAGTCCGGGCTCGATGTAGAACTCCGATTGGGCCGCGACCGCTATCCCCTTGCTGGCAATGGCGAACTCGTCATCACCACGCACCGCTAGGTAGCGATCCAGGACGGCTCCGATGCCGACGCTCCCGTCCAACAGATACGGCATGGTCCGGAAGCCTTCATTCACCTCAAGTGCCCCGTCCTCACGCACGAGGCAGCGGCGCAGATCCTGCCGCAACGCGATTGCCGCCAGGTCGAGCAGAGCCGGGTCGGCGGTACGGTCGTAGAGCCGAAGGAACAACAGGGCCAGGCCGGCAGATCCGCGGAGCAAGCCGGCGTACGGATTGGTACGGCCGCTGGTCGTCGGGACCGAGTCGACCTCGCCCAGGCTGTCCGCGACGACGTCAGTGATGTCGGCCACGAGCGCCCACAGAGAGGAATCGCCCGTGATCTCGGCGAAGTGGGCGAGATTCAGCCCGATGCCAGCCAGACCTCCGTACAGGTCGGGACTCAGTTGGTCCCAGTTGTCCCCAAGTCCGTCGATGCACATATGGAGAACCCCGAGCGCGTCCTCGCGCCGGCCGAGAGCATCGAGTGCGTAGGCGACGCCATGCAGGCCGTCGTACAGGCCGAACAGGGTCCCTGGCTCAGGGTCCGAGGCCCGCTTGATCAGCCATTCCTCGTACTCGGGAAATTGGCCGGCGCCAGTGAGCGCCAGCGCGTAGAGCACGCCGGCGGCGCCGTGCGCGAGGTTCAGTCCCCCCGGTCTCGAACTGCTTGATGTCGCCTGGAAAGAGCCGGTCCTGCCGGTCCGGGGTGGCGCTGGCCAGAATGGCGGCGGTCATCGACTGCCGGATCTGCGCCCACCTGAGCGGAGCGCCGCGGTCGAGTCGTGGTCGCGGTGTGCCAGGGCTTCGCCCCGATGGCGCAGCGGCAGTGATCACCTCGACTGCTGGGCGCAGGAATTCGTTCGGAACCGGGAACGCTTCGGCGATGACCTCGGCGAACTCTGCGACCTTGTTCGGATCGAGTGCGAGCAACTCGGTGAGCGGCAGGAACATGAACAGCCGCAGGCAGGCCAGGGCATAGCGGTCGATCTCGAACCCGATGCAGGCACTCGGTGATGAGAAGGCGGGGTCGGCGATGCTGGGGCGCTTTCCCGCGCTGACGTCAGAGGCGATCTCCAGGTCGATCAGCGCGATTCGGCCGTCCGGCCGGACCAGGATGTTGTACGGATGCAGATCCCCGATGACAACACCACGCGAATGGGCCTGCCCGACGGCTGCCTCCACCCGGGCGTGGACGTCCAGCGCCCACGACGTGTACTCGTCGTGCGTCCCTTCACCACCGATCAATGCCAGCGGGTAACGATCAACCAGGGTGGTGCTGAGCGGCGGTCCCTCGACGTACTCCAGGACGAGGAACTCGTGCCCGCCGACGGTGAGGTAGTCCAAGACGGCGGGCACGATGTCCAGCCCAGCCAGCCGCTGCAACATGTCGCGCTCGGCCCGCAGTCGCGCAACGGCGTCGGTCCCGTCCATCGCCAGGCCCGCGTACGGGCGAGCCTCCTTGAGCACCACCGGCTTTCCGGTATCCCGATGAGCCCCGGCATAGACGCCTCCGCCGTTGGAGAAATGCAACGATCGCTCGATGCGATAAGGGATGTCCTCGACCGTTGCGGCCGCCCGAGCCGCGATATGCGGCTGGAGGCACTCGGGCACGGGCACCCACGGTGGCGTGTAGAACGTCGCGCCCCGACGGTCTGGCACGAGCTCCCCGTCGGCATTGGCGATGGCTGGAACCGTTTCGCCGTTGGGCCCGATACAGAAGCGATCACTGAACCCGCCGTACCGAACGTAGAGCGGACCGTCCGCCCAGCGCAGGTCACTCAGGATGTAGGGCCCAGGCTGTCCGCCGAGAATCTCGTTGAGTTCGGTAACGATCAGCTCGAACTGGACGTCGCCGGCCGGGAAGATGGTGATGAACTTCCCGCTGGAACCGCGGTGGGCGTACTTGCTGTTGGCGAGCAGGAACAACTGCCGACTGCGGACGAACTTGAACGCAATGCCTCGAGTGATGCAGTAGTCCCAGGTCGCCTCGAGGATCTCAGCTGCGTTGTCCAAGCACGCTGAGACGTGGATCTTCCACCCTTGGGTGGGAACGTCGATGGGGTCGGGTGCGTAGACGAGCCAGTCCTCCAGCTCGACCCGCCGCCAGCCGGGCGGGACTGGGCGATCGGCGATGGGAAAGTCCGCGTCATCCCAGCGGGCCAGCATGGGGTTGTCGTAGAACTGCTGATCTATCAGGCAATAGCCCTCATAGCTGCGGTCCACGCTGTCCCCCGTGTTTACGAGTGAAGCCCCATTTCACTGACCGTGTTTGTACTCCTAGAACCGGCGATGCAAAACGGTCCTCATTGAAGCCGGAACTAGGAATTCCGGTGGCTCAGAGTCGCGCCAGAGCCATCCCGAGCTGTTCGGCAGTCGTCGCCGCGGCTGCCAGATCGGTTGCCTCGGCTGCGTCAATCAGCTCGTCGAGTGCCGCGTCCACTGTCCCTGAATTTGGGAATGCGAGGTGGATTCGTGACCAGATCGCTTGCAGCGCAGCGACATCACCGGCAACTGCCCCTGCCCCGTGGTCAGCTGCATCCAGGATCACGCGCTCGGCCAGGATCGCCATCCGTTCGAGATCAACAGCCGCGGGAGTCTCATACCGTAGGCGGAGGTCGGTCGTTGCGAATGCCAGATCGGTGGCGGCGAGGTGGGTGGCCGCGGAATCCTGGGTTGACAGGCCGGTCCGCAGGGCCTGCAGCGCCCGGTCGACTTGATCAGCCGTCAGGGGCGAGGCGACTCGCCGGTAGCTCTCCCATCCAGCCGTGAGCCAGGCAATCGAGGCCGCCGTGGCCTGCCAGTTCGAGATCGGGCGCAGAAGTGCCTGGGCCTCGGTGGACATGGTTTCCAGTTCAGCCGGTAGTGCGCCATCCAATCCATCGATGGGCAAACCAACCGAGACGGTGAGAGCCGCATCGTCGGACCTCGTCAGCGCCTGGAATTCGGCGTATCCGGGTGCGAACAGCTTGGTCTCGGTCGCGCCGTCCATCGGATGTACCTCGATGAGCAGACAGTCGCTGATCGGACCAAGCGGGCCGTCGACCGTCTCGTCGACCGACTGCACCACGACCTCGGCAAAGGTCACGTCCGGGATGTTCTCCGGCCGGTACACATCGCCCACCTGTGGGTCGCTCGGCATGATCATTCCCGGCGGCCCGTCGGCGCCGGCGAACCAGGAGCCCTCCTGGTCGATCACGGAACCGTTCTCGTACGCGCGCACTTCCGAGCCGAAGGACCAGACTGAGCCGTCATCGGCCTGGGCGAAATAGTTGACGCCGGTTTCGACGATGCGCCAGTCGCTGTAGGACAGGAAGTGCGACATCACCGTCTCGATCCGCTGACCGTTCCACTCGATCACCCTCGTGCCGGGGAGGCGAGTTGATTCCTCGCGCAACGGGCCGTCGGCATTCATCCCGACCCGCACCACCTGGGTCAGGGAACTGATCGGAAACCACGGGTTCGTGATCTCAGTGGGGTTCGAGAATGTCGGGTCGACCAGATCGATGCGCGCCGTCGCCGGGGCCGTCGAAACCGCCGGAGCGGCGTCGGTCTCCGGGCTCGCAGGGTTACTGCCGGTCGCGCACGAGGCAAGCAGCAGCGCGAGGACGAGCCCGGCACCAGCGATCGGACGTGGCTCAGCCGTCGTGATGCGTGTCCGGTTCATGAAATTTGGGCCCCGTTTTACGTTCGGTGGATCTACGGCTGCAGGGTCCCGCGAAATGCGAACTTCTTTGCCGGACCCCGAAGCGAAGCTGAATCTTGGTTCAGTCGTCGGCCCGGCTCACAGCGGCAGCAACCACATCGAATCGCTGCCGATCGAGAACCGCGCCTTCTCGACGTATCGCATGCTCGGCGAGTCGGATGATCCGGTCGACGCGGACCTCGCTCGGGCGGCGCTCACGGTCCCACGGTCCGCTTCCGATGTCGAGCCAGACCTCGTGTCGCGTGTCGTCTCCTCCGCCGCTGTCCTTGTCCTTGCTCGTCAGCATCAACGCGAGCAGCCACGGGCCGTCCCGCCCGATCAGGAGGGCGGGTCGGTCCTTGCCACGGCTGTGGTCGTCCTCGTACGGGATCCAGCCCCAGACAACCTCTCCTGGATCCGGTTTCCCATCCGGCTTCGGCGAGTACCGGATGTCGACCCGCCCGACATAGTCGCCCGGATAGGTGGACGGCGGCGGCGGCGACCCGGACCGGGGTGGCGTCCGGGACGGTCGGGACCCTCGGGACGGCCGGGATGGTCGGAACGGCGGGGACGGCCGGGACAAAAGCCGAACAACGGATCTGGCAATCCGCGCTCCGAGTCGGCCGGGGTCCACGCCAGGAGCCAACCAGATCGGGCTCTTGCCGAACTAGCATCTCGGTCATGGCTCTGAGTTGGACGCGTGAGCCCGCGCCGATCTGGGATGCGGCAAAACAGCGGGTGCTCGCCGACCTTTCCGTGCACCTCCTGGGGCTCAACGAGGTCAGTGAGGGTCAGCGTCTGGCCGATGAGTGGTGGCGAGTGGAGGATGGGGAGTCCGTCGTCGGCTTCGGTCGGCTCGACGACACCTGGGGTGATGCAGAGATCCTGGTTGCCGTCGAGCCGGACAGTCAGGGCCGAGGAGTCGGATCCTTCATCCTGGAGCACCTGGAATCCGAGGCCAGCCAACGTGGCCTGAACTACCTCTACAACGTGGTCCATCCCGAGCACCCCGAGCACGACGAGATTCGGGCGTGGTTCCTTGCCCGCGGGTTCACCCCCGGCACCGAAGCTGAACTGCGCAAGCAGCTCAGCTGACCTGAGTTGAGTTGAGTTGAGCTGAGCGATCATCGGTCTGCCGACCGCTCCGCTCACTCCGCATCTTCTAATTGGCGTCCCTTCGTCTCTCGGACGAATTTCAGGACGAACAAGAAGGAGAGGACCGCAAAGATCGTGTACAGCCCGTAGGCAACGCCCAGACCCACGTCGGCCAATGCCGGAAATGTCGTGGAGATCGCGAAATTCGCCAGCCACTGCGCGGATGCGGCCAGTCCGAGTGCAGCCGCTCTAATGCGGTTGCTGAAGATCTCTCCGAGCAGGACCCAGACCACCGGTCCCCAGGAGACACCGAAGAAGACGACGAACAGGTTGGCCGCGATGAGGGCGATGATTCCCGAGGTGTCACTGAGTACCGGTTCCCCAGCCTCGACCGGGGCGGTGCCGAAGACGACGGCCAGCGTGCCGAGGCTGAGGGCCATCCCGGCCGAACCCACGAGGAGCAGGAATTTGCGCCCGACCTTGTCGATCAAGGAGATCGCGATCAGAGTGACCACGATGTTCGTCACCGACGTGATGACCGTGATGATCAGGGCATCGGACTCACTGAATCCCACCTGCTCCCACAGGGTCGTGCTGTAGTAGAAGATCACGTTGATCCCGACGAACTGCTGGAAGACCGAGAGCAGGATGCCGACCCAGACGATGGGCAGCAAGCCCAACACCGGCCCACGCAGATCCCGGAACGTGGCGCGACTCTTCTCCTCCTGGTCGAGCGTGCGTCGGATCTCTGCAATCCGCTCGTCCACGCCTTCGGTCAGGACCCCACCCAGTACCGCCCGCGCGTCCTCGTCCTCGCCTTTGGCCATCAGGTGTCGCGGCGATTCGGGAATGGTGAGCGCCAGCGTGCCGTACGCGAGCGCCGGAAGTGCCAGGGCGATGAACATCCAGCGCCATGCCGCCAGCCCGAACCAGAGCTCCTCGCCGGCACCGCCTGCGGCGGAGGCAAGGGCGAAGTCGGCAAGCAGAGCCGCGAAGATGCCAGTGACGATCGCCAGCTGCTGCAGCGAGCCGAGCCGTCCGCGGATCGCGGCGGGTGAAATCTCGGCGATGTAGGCCGGCGCGATGACCGAGGCAGCACCGACGCCCAAGCCGCCGACGACCCGCCACAGGATCAGATCCCACGGTCCGAACGCCAGGCCGGATCCGAAGGCGCTGACCAGGAAGAGGATCGCCGCGAGCACCATGACCCTGATCCGACCCCAGTTGTCGGCAAGTCGCCCGGCTCCCCAGGCGCCAAGCGCACAGCCCAGCAAAGCAGAGGCCACGGCGAAGCCGGTGAGGAACGAGCCGATGCCGAATTCCTCGCGCATGGCCCCGACCGCGCCGTTGATCACTGCCGTGTCGTAGCCGAACAGGAAGCCGCCCAGCGCGGCCACAGTGGCCAGGTGGATGGCTCGAACCGTGTTGTACTGCTCGTCGGCTGTTACCTCACGTGTCATGGCCGGACTAGTGCCCCAAACTTGCTCGCGCTAACTTGCGGGGTGATGACAGTGACCAGGCACGGTGCCGTCCCCGTTCGCGCGGAGGCTGTTGCGCCATGAGCCTCACCATCGGCGTCGACATCGGCGGCACGAAGGTCGCGGGCGGCGTGGTCGACGAATCAGGTTCGTTGCTGGCCACAGAGCTCCGGGACACCCCGGCCGAGGACCCGGCCAAGACCGTCGAAGTGATCGCCGAGGTCATCGCCGAGCTCCGTACCTCCCATGACGTGGAGGCAATCGGGCTCGGCGCCGCGGGATTCATCGACGCCAAGCGCTCGACGGTGGTCTTCGCGCCGAACCTGGCCTGGCGAAACCTCCCGCTGCGCGAGACGGTCGAAGACCGTTGCGGACTCCCCGTCGTGGTCGAGAACGACGCGAACGCGGCAGCCTGGGGCGAGGCGCAGTTCGGCGCCGCCCGGGATGTGGACTCGATGGTGATGTTGACCATCGGGACCGGCGTGGGCGGCGGCGTCGTCCTCGACGGCGCGCTCTATCGCGGTATGAACGGGATGGCGGCCGAGATCGGCCACATGACGGTGGTGGCCGACGGCCGCCGCTGCGGCTGCGGCAATCGTGGCTGTTGGGAGCGCTATGCCAGCGGCCGCGCCCTGGTCCGGGAGGCTCGTGACATCGCCGACGTCAACCCGGTCTACGGCGCGCGGATGCTCGAGCTGGCCGCCGGTGAGCCGGAAAACATCACCGGGCCCGAGGTCACCCAGGCTGCACAGGAGGGCGATCCGGCAGCGCTGGAGGCCTTCGCCTTCGTGTCGGACTGGCTCGGGCGGGGAATGGCCACGCTCGCGGCTCTGCTCGACCCTGACATGTTCGTCCTTGGCGGCGGTGTCTCCGATGCCGGGGAACTGTTGCGGGCACCTGCCGAGAACGCGTTCCTGTCGCGCCTGACCGGACGCGCCCACCGAACTGCGCCAGCGATCGCCATCGCCAAGCTCGGCGGTGAGGCAGGCATGGTCGGCGCAGCCGACCTCGCCCGGCGTCGCTGACGTCCTCGCGGATGCGCTGCCTCTGGCTCGCAGCGATGCTCCTGCTGACTGGCTGTTCGGCGGCTGATGGTGGCCCGTTCGGAGCCTCCGGCGCTCCGGCGACCGCTACCGCGTCCCCGTCCTCGGGCACCAGTCCATCGCCTTCCCCGACGTCGACCGCGGCCCCGGATGCCTGTGCCCGGTCGACGTTGGCCGGAATGGATCTCGCACATCGGGTCGGGCAGCTTCTCCTCGTCGGCGTGCCGGTCTCGGATCCGGTCGGCGGTTACGCACCGCTCGCGCCGTATGCGGTCGGTGGGGTGTTCCTGGCCGGTCGCAGCAGTGCCGGCATCGACGTGATCCAGACTGCGATCGGCCACGTCCAGGTCCAGGGCCTCGCCGCCACCGGCACCTTCCTGCACGTGGCGACAGACCAGGAGGGCGGCCTGGTTCAGGCCCTGAAGGGTCCCGGCTTCACCCTCATCCCGACCGCCCAGGAGCAGGGCCAGCTGTCCGCCGCTGAACTGGCCCAGGCGAGCGCCGTCTGGGCCGCGGAGCTCCGCCGGGCGGGGATCACCTTGGATCTGGCTCCGGTCGCGGACACCGTGCCGCCCGGGACGGAATCTGCGAATCCGTCGATCGGGGCCTCGCACCGCCAATACGGCAACGACCCGGCCACCGTCGCGGCCGCGGTCAACTCGGTTGTCGCCGCGTTGGAAACGGCGGGAGTCGGCGCGGTCCTCAAGCACTTCCCTGGTCTCGGCCGGGTGCGGGCCAACCCCGACACGTCCACCGAGGCCGTCGATGACCAGACCACGGTCGACGACCCGGCACTCCTCCCGTTCGAGACCGCATCGAGGCGGGGGCGTCGGCGGTCATGATCTCGAATGCCGCCTATCCGCAACTGGATCCGAGCGCACCGGCCGCTTTCTCGTCGGCCGTCATCACCGGCCTGCTGCGCGACCGGCTGGGTTACGGCGGACTCGTCGTCTCCGACGACTTCGGCCATGCCGCGGCCGTACAAGGCCGATCGCCGGGCGAGCGCGCCGTGGATTTCGTACGGGCCGGAGGTGATCTGATCCTCACCGTCGCGAGCAGCGATGTGGCTCCGATGACTGCCGCCCTGACCGCGGCAGCTGCGGATCCCGGCTTCGCCGCACGGGTCGATGACGCCGCCCTCCATGTGCTCATCGACAAGCAGGCCGCCGGGTTGCTCGTCTGCGGCTGAGGGGAGAGCACCTACCCGGGTAGCTTCGCCCGCTCGTAGGCGTCGATCTCGGCCAGGAGCGCCCGCTTGCCGGTATCGCTGCGAAACGATGCCCGTACCCCGGCACGGGAGAGGTCGGCCAATTCCGCCGAGGACAGCCCGAAGCTCTCGTGGGCAACTTCGTACTCGTGGTTCAGCGTCGTGTCGAACATCCCGGGGTCGTCGGAGTTCAGCGTCAGCGTCACCCCGGCCTCGCGCAGCGCAGGAAAGGGATGGTCCTCGATCCGGGTCGACCGCACGGGTGCGCAGGTTCGATGTCGGGCACACCTCGAGGGGGATGCCGTGCTGGGCGAGATAGATGAGCAGAGCCGGATCCTCGGCAGCTGCTATGCCATGGCCGATCCGCTGCGCGGCCAGATGATCGATGGCATCCCACACGGTCTGCGGCCCGGTTGTCTCACCGGCGTGGGGCACGCTGGCCAGGCCCAGTGCCCGCGCCCGGGAAAAGACCGCGGCGAACTGCGGCCGGTCGACGCCCTGTTCGGGTCCGCCGAGGCCGAAGCCGACACTTCCGGCGGGGGCGTGTCGCTCGACCCAGTCGATCGTACGTAGGCCGGACGGCAGACCGAGCTCTCCGGGGATGTCGAAGATCCACGCGAGTTCGACGCCGTGTTCGGCTTCGGCGCGGTTGCGGCCCTGGGTATAGGCCGAGGCGATGTCCTCGGCGGCGATCCCGACCAGCAGGTGGCTGTCCGGGGTGGCGGTCACCTCGGCGTAGCGGATGTTCTGCGCTGCCATGTCGGCACCGATACCGACGACGAGCGCCTCGATGTCCTCCGGGGTACGGACCAGGGAGTTGACCGCGATGTAGACCTCGATGAAGTGCGCGAAGTCGGTGAACTCGTAGAACGCGGTGAGCGCATCCACGTCGGTCGGCACACCGGAATCGGGGTGCCGCCGCGCCAGCTCGAGCACGGTGGGCACCGAAGCCGACCCGACGAGATGGACGTGCAATTCGGCCTTCGGGAGTCCGGCGATGAAAGCGGGGACGTTGATGAACTCGACCACTCACGCAGCCTGCCACCTCACCCAGGATCAGCGCGCGGCTTCGAACAAGTGATAGAGCAGCAGGAGCTGTGTCACGGCCAGCGGCTCGTTGCGGACCTCTCCCCCGAGCATCCCGAGACCGGTCGGAACGCCGTCGTCGCCACCCATGTCAGCCCAGATCGCCTTCTCCAGCACCTCGACGTCGGCCGACGGGGCATAGCCGTGCACGTGCAGTGCGTCGGTGGGCCGTCCGTCCTCGTCGCGCATCAACTTGAGGTGCATGGCGCGGCCGTCAACGACTTTGAACACTTCGGAGAGGTCCGGGTGGCGCACGGTAGGTCGGAGTAGCAATTCGGCCGACAGCGGAGTCTCCGGCGGGTCGTTGCGACCGGGGATCGGAGCGAATCGCACCACGATGTCGGCGAAGGTCCGCTGCGGGTGGATGAATTCCTCGGATTCTGGCATCCGCTTGTCCAACTCCGCTTCGACCTGCTCGCGGGTGTATCCGCGCTTCTTGGTATCCCGGTCGATCTTCCACTTGCGCCGGATCTCCTCGAGGGGATCGAGATAGACCTCACGTCGAAGCAGGCGCGGGCGAGCTTGGTGGACAGCGGGAGGAGGCCTTCGACGATGACGAACTCTTTCGGGTCCACGAGTTCGGGTCGAACCAGGGATCCGGTCGAGTGGTCGTACACCGGCTTGAGGATCGGCTGTCCTGTGGCGAGCATCTGCAGGTGCTGCTCCATGATCTGCACGTAATTGCAGTCCGGGTGCAGGGCCGTGAACGGCAGCGTCTTGCGTTCCGCGCGGTCGTAGCGGTGGTAGTCATCCACGCAAAGCGCAGTGATTCGGTCCTTGCCCAACGCGTCGACCAGACCTTGGGTCAGCGTCGTCTTGCCGGCGGCGCTGTCACCGGCGATGGCGATCATCACCGGTCGGTAACCGCCACTGGCCCGGCCCATCTTGACGACCTTGTCAGGCACGTGGGGAGTCCCCTTCTCGATCGAGCACAGCGCTGGAGAGCCCAGGCTAGGCGTCGCCGCAGCGGGCCGAACCACGTCGATGGGGGAAGTACAGGGGGAGCGCAACTAATCTGTGCGGATGGACCCTCCGCTGCGGGTTGTCCTCGTCGATGACCATCCGATGGTTCTCGAGGGGCTCAAGGCGATGCTCGCGCGCCGGTCCGGGGAAATCCGGATCGTGGGGCAGGCCAGCAACAGCGACGAGGCCTTTCGGGTGGTCGGGGATCTGGAACCGGATGTCGTCGTGCTTGACGTACGACTCGGGCAGGACAGCGGTTTGGACGTCTGCAATCGGCTGATCACCCGGGACCCCCGGTGCAAGGTGGTCTTTCTGACCGTCTACGACGACGAGCAGTACCTCTTCCAGGCGCTGCGCGCGGGCGCCGTCGGGTATCTGCTCAAGCGCGTCGACGGCCGTCAACTCGTCGAGCACCTGCAGGCCGTACGGGACGGTGAGACCGTCATCGACGCTGCCTTGGCAGGGCGGGCCAGCGCGACCGCCGCGCGGCTTGCGGCCGGAGAGTTCTGGCCCGGCGCCCATCTGGGTCTGACCCAACGTGAGAGCGAGGTGCTCTCCACGGTGGCCGGCCACCACAACCGGGCGATCGCGGCTCGCCTCGTGGTCGGTGAGGAAACGGTCAAGAGCCACGTCAGCTCGGTCTATCGCAAGCTGGACGTAGCGACCGTCGGCCGCCGTGGCGACCGCGCTGCGAGAGGGCCTCTTCCACTGATGTCCCGAACCCTCTGATGTCGGAAGACAACGCACCCCCGGATGCCAATGCCGGACCCGCCGAACCCGACTCCTTTGGGTCGCGCTGCGGGAGGCGGTCGGACGCGCTTGCCGACGGACGGGAGGCCGTTGCTGATGTGGTCGTCCGACGGCTGTCCGCGAGTGGATCCGTCGTTGCCGTGTGGGACTTCGACCACGCCTCGCGAGAGCTGATCTGCCGGCACTGCAGTCTCCCCGATCTGATCGAGGCTCCGCCTGCCCTCGGCGACTCGGCGTTGCCGGCTGGGTGGCCAGTCATCGCCGCCCGGCCTCGGTGTCGAACCGCAGCACAGACTCACGCGGCGATCACTTCGCGGCGATCCGCGCATGCCGGTAACCGGGGTCGCGGTGCCCATTCCGGGTGGCGCGCAATCCACCGGTGGTGTGCTCGAGGTGTACGGCGCGCACTTGGCACGCCGGCCGACGTTGATCTCGTAGCCCTGAGCCGGCTCGCCGCAGTCATCGCCGCCGGCGCCGTGACTCGCGGGTTCGGCCACGAGCGCTGTTCCGCACGGATCGATCAGCGAGGTCGAAAAGCAGAACCGGCGCATGGCCGCTGAACTGCACGACGGGGTCTCCCAGCGGCTGGCGAGCCTGTCCTTCCATCTCTCGGCGGCCACCGCAGCGTTGGCTGAGCTCTCCCCCGAGCCGGCGCACACCAACGACCCGGTGCGCTTCGCCCTGACCCAGCTTCAGGTCGCACTGGAGCTCAACCAACTTGCTGCTGATGATGTCCGGTCGGCGATCAGTGGTCTGGGCCTCCGGTGCTGGACGACTTGGGGCTCGCGAAGGGTCTGGTCAGCTTGTGCGGCGCGATCGGTGCCGATGACCTGACGGTCGAAGCTCGACGTCGAGGGCGTCGAGCCGCCGTTCGTCTCACCGGCTACGGCGTTGGCCCTCTATCGGGTTGCGCAGGAGGCGTTGGGCAACGCGGTGAAACATGCGGGCGTCGCCGCCGTACGAGTGCGGCTGGAGCGCCGCGGAGGCAACGTGGTCCTCGATATCCGCGACGATGGAGTCGGCTACCAGCAGGCCATGGACGGCACAGCCGGCCCGAACGCCTCCGGGCTCGACAGTGGCCTCGGGCTGCGGAGCATGGCCGAGCGGATGCAGGCCATCGGCGGGCTCCTCGAGCTGTGGTCCGCTCCTAGCCGCGGCACCCACGTACGCGCGATCGTCGGCGACTGACTCCGCGGCGAGGTACAGCGCGTCTGCCCTCCGGGTGCGGCAGCTAAATCGAGGTAGAGCGCGTCTGACCTCACGCAGTGATCTGGCTGCGGCGGGCTGCAAGGATCGTCGCCAGGTTGCGCCGTACTCCGTCGGGGTCGCTGGTGATCCGCGCGTAAGTCACCCGGATGACCTGCCATCCCGCAGTGGCAAGTGCAGCGTCGCGTCCGATATCTCTCACGTTGCTCGCGGCTACCGTGAAAGGCCGCACCATCCAATTCCACGGCGAGCTTTAGGTCCGGCCAAGCAAGGTCGAGGACGTACCGCGAGCCATCGACGACCACGACAAATTGTCGGCTTGGTCGCGGCAGGATCCGGACGCTCGAACACCCTTCGGAATCCGAAGATCTCCAGCTCGCTGTGCGACCCCGCCTGCAACTGTCCAGTCAACTCGAGCAACTCACGTCTGCCGCGCAGCAACGGTCGGGCCTCCGCAACGGCGCGGACTGCTTCGGCTGAGGCAGCGACGGTCCCTCACCGCGGTGATCACGACATCCCGACGGTGCCCGCGATCGAGTAGTGCCCACAGTCGACAAGCGTGGGGACTGGTCGGACGGCGGCCAAGCCCTCGCTGTATGCGAACAGGTCCGCCGAAAGATATGAATCCGAATGTCGATGCACGACAACGAATTGCGTCGATCGATGATCGGCCGTGCGAGGAATCAACACGTGTACACGCTCGGTTTCCGGGACTCGGATCCGCCAGATCGGTGCAGCGCTGAAGTGGCTGAGAACAGCAGCCGGACCAGCGAATGCCAAGGCGGCGCGCAGCCGAATCCGCCGGTCCTGTGCCAGAGCCGGCGTGGTGTAGACCCGGGGAAGAATGCGGAGCACGCGGCCAGCGGCTACGGCGCGATCGAGCACATTGTGATCAGCGACTGTCAGCAATTGCTCTCGCGTGAACAACCCGTTGCCGCTACGCAGCACTTCTGAGAGCTCGGACCGCATGTCGCCGAGCATGGCGATTCCCGGACACACCGGGCGCCGTACGAACGAGCTGTGGATGACTTGCATGCGGGCCGCGAATCACACGACGACCGAGGTAGAGCGCATTTCACCCCCGAAACTCGGCCCAAGGCAGCGGTCAGACGCGCTGTACCTCAGCAACCGCGGCCGCTCAGACGCTGACCGTGCCGCCGAGAACTGCCGCTGTCGCACCCACCCGCGCGGACAGCGCGCGCTGTCCGGAATCGACGTCCGCGCCTTGCCAGTCGTGCAGCGCCTGATCGACGAATGCCCGGCCGAAAGAGAACGTCACCGGCCACGGAGTCTCCTGCGTCGCGATCGGCGGACAGATGTCGAGTCGCGGTGTCAGCGGGCTGCCCACCGGACAGAAACGCGACTCCCACAACTTCGGGCGGAACGACCCCGGCGCAACGTCGCACGTGCTCTCTGCCACCTCGTCGTCGCTCGCCTCATCGAGCGAGCCAGGCCCGGCGTGACCATGTTGGGCTTCAGCACCATCGCGGTGAGATCGACATCGGCGTAGGCGAGCTCGGCGAAGACCTCGAGCAGGGCGAAGTTGGTCACCGCCTCGCATCGCTCCAGCGCATGGTGCCCGGCGGCGCACCTCCCGGCTCCACAATCGGGACGATGCCCTCTCCTGACACAACATGGCATAACGGGCCAAGGCATGGGCATTCGCACGCAATGCGCGGTGCGTCGGCAGCCCCGCTCCGATTGTGATGACGGCGCGCCACTTCGCGAAGAGCGCCCCACGGGGGCGAAGTCCTGCAAGCGTTCTCGAGTCCGTCAGTCCTTCGGTCACCGTCTCGCCGGTGCTCCGGCCAGCGGGCTTGGCTCCGGTGTCAACCTTGACGCCGGGGACCAGACCCAGCTCCGTCAACGCCTCGGGGAATGAGTGTCCGTCGACCATCGTCTGGTTCGACGTCGCGCAGAGGACACCCGCTCACGCCGTCGGACAGGTCGGAGTAGTCGACCGACATCTCGCGGTACGCGCGGCGTGCCTCCTCGGAGGCAGGGATGCCCTGGCCTTCCAGTCGCTGGTCCATGGTCCCGGGGCTCTCGTCGGCGGCCAGGATGCCGCGCGGGCGGGCGACCAGGGCGGCCGCCACGCGCTGGAGGTCGGTCACCGATCAGTCCTTCCGGCTGCGTTCCGCGGGATGGCGTGTAATCCGGCACTTGCCGATTGTCTCGTCGCCGGGATGTGCGCCCCCGCGGCGCGCACATCTCTTCTGTACAAACGCTAGGGGAGTCAGCGTGACAGGCGCCTCCCCCGTTCGGGTGGACCAGGCGGGGGAACCCCCGGTTCAGGCTTCGGCAGGCTCGTGGGCCGCGACAAAGGGCCGCCATCCCGGTACGGACAGCACGTGGTCGACGAACAGCCTCGTCGCCGGCGTGGGCGTCTGGCCGGTGACCAGATGCCATGGGCGCACGAGGGGCGTGCCTTCGACCGGGACGATCCCGAGGGAGTTGTTGGCCACCTCGACACTCACGGCATCGGCCGAGACCAGAGCGGCCCCGAGTCCGGCGACTGCCGCTGCCACGACGGCCCCGTTCGAGCCCAGCACCATCCGCGGGGGGTCCACGTCACGAGAGGACAACAATGCCTCGAGGCTGGCCCGCGTTCCCGAACCACGTTCTCGCAGCAACCACGTCGCCCGGCCCGCGTCGAAGTTCTCTACTGCCGATGGCTTGGCGACCACCACCAGGACGTTGTCGTGTTGCGCCGCGATCCGGCCGGAGGCGGTGTCCGGCGGACGCCCGGCCAGAACGAGATCGACTTCGTGATGAGCAAGCAGATCCCACACCTCTGAACTCGCGCCAACCTCGAGGCGCAGGTCGATCTCCGGGAACTCGGCCGAAAAGGTGGCCAGCAACGGTGCGATCAGCTGATCGGCGGCGGTCGGCACCGCAGCCAGTCGGAGCCGTCCGCGGCCCACGGCGCCGACACCCCGCGCTGCCGCCCAGCCCTGGTCGAGCAGCCCCAGCACCCGCCGCGCGTACCCGACGTACGTGGCCCCGGCTGGGGTGAGTTCGATACCGCGCCCAACACGTTCGACGAGCGGCACCCCGAGATCCTTGGCGAGGGCCGAGATGGCCCCGAGACCGCCGACTCGCTGACAACGAGACGGCGGGCGGCGGCTACGACTGAGCCCTCCTCGGCGAAGGTCACCAACGTGGACAGTCGCGACAGGGTCACCGATTGCGGTGAGACTTCAGCCATCGCTTAACTATATCCAGTAAAGACTTCATAGACGGCTCAACCTCAATTTGCCAAACTCAGCGTAAGCACTCGATCACAGGAGGCGTACGGATGAGCGACACCAGCGGCCCGAAGGCCAAGGCCACGGCCGAAGGCCAAGGCCAAGGACGGCGGTCGCTGGTCGGCGGGCGTCATCCCGTACGCGAGATGGGCTACTACGCAGCCCGACTACGAGCCCGCAGACACCGACGTGCTGGCGATGTTCCGGATCACCCCGCAGCCGGGCGTCGACCCGATGGAGGCGGCGGCGGCGGTGGCCGGGGAGTCCTCGACCGCGACCTGGACGGTGGTCTGGACCGACCGGCTCACGGCGCACGAGCACTACCAGGCCAAGGCCTACCGGGTGGACACGGTGCCGGGCGCGAGGGCGAGTACTTCGCCTACATCGCCTATGACCTCGATCTGTTCGAGGAGGGGTCGATCGCCAACCTGACGTCCTCGATCATCGGCAACGTGTTCGGCTTCAAGCCGCTCTGGCTCTGCGGCTGGAGGACATGCGGATCCCGGTCGCCTACGTGAAGACCTTCCAGGGCCCGGCCCACGGCATCGTGATGGAGCGCGAACTACTGGGCAAGTACGGCCGCCCGCTGCTCGGCGCGACGATCAAACCCAAGCTCGGGCTGTCCGCCCGCAACTACGGCCGGGTGGTCTACGAGGGCTGCGCGGCGGACTGGACTTCACCAAGGACGACGAGAACATCAACTCCCAGCCGTTCATGCGCTGGCGCGACCGTTTCCTCTACTCATGGAGGGTGTGAACAAGGCGGTCGCCGACACCGGCGAGATCAAGGGCCACTACCTCAACGTCACCGCGGCCACGGTGGAGAACATGTACGAGCGGGCAGAGTTCGCCAAGGAGCTCGGCAGTGTGATCGTGATGGTCGATCTGACGATGGGTTACTCGGCGATGCAGTCGATGGCAATTGGTGCCCGGCGCAACGGCGTGCTGCTGCACCTGCACCGGGCAGGGCACGGCACCTACACCCGGCAGAAGAACCACGGCGTCAGCTTCCGGGTGATCTCAAAGTGGTGCCGGCTGATCGGCGTGGACCACATCCATGCCGGGACCGTCGTCGGCAAGCTCGAAGGCGACCCGGCCTCGCCAAGGGCTTCTACGACATGCTGCGGCTGGACCAGTCCCGACCGACCCGGCCAACGGTTCTACTTCGACCAGGACTGGGCAGCCGTGCCCGGGGTCATGCCGGTCGCCTCCGGCGGAATCCATGCCGGCCAGATGCATCAGCTGCTCGACCTGCTCGGCGACGACACCATCCTGCAGTTCGGCGGCGGCACGATCGGGCACCCGATGGGCATTGCCGCCGGCGCCGAGGCGAACCGCGTGGCGCTCGAAGCGGTGGTCAAGGCCCGCAACGAGGGCATGGACCTGATGAAGGGCGGCGAGGAATCGCTGCGGAAGACAGCGACTGGAACAGGCCACTCAAGCTCGCGCTGGACACCTGGGGTGACATCACCTTCGACTACGCATCCACCGACGCCCTCGACGTCGTCGAGACGCCGACCTCCACGCGGAGCCACCGACATGCGCCTCACCCACGGCACCTTCTCCTACCTGCCGGACTTCACCGACGACGAGATCACCGAGCAGGTCCAGTACTGCCTGGACAACGAGTGGCCGCTGTCCGTCGAGTACACCGACGACCCGCACCCGCGAAACATCTACTGGGAGATGTGGGGGCTGCCGATGTTCGATCTCAAGGATCGGCCGGGGTGCTAAGGAGATCAACGAGTGCCGACAGCCTATCCCGAGCACTACATCAAGCTGAGCGCCTACGACGCCCCGCTCGGCCGGCAGTCGACCGCCCTGTCATTCATCGTGCAGCGGCCGACGAACGAGCCGGGCATGCGTTTGGATCGCGCCGAGGGCCCCGACCGCCGCATCGCGTACACCACGCACGCGTACGCCGTCGAGCGTCCGGTCGGCGAGAGGTATACGAGCTAACCCGTGAGTGAGCATCGCAGCGAGGAACGAGCATCGCCGAGAGGGCGGGAGCATCGAGCGAGCGCCAGCGAGGGAGGAGCGGACCTCCCGGTGCGCGCAGCGCACGAGGCGGTCGTTCGGAGCGGAGCGAACACACGCCCGGAGGGCGTCATGTCGTCGTGAGTGAGGACAATGAGCGCCTGGGCTTCGGTATGCCGCGCCCGGGTCGCCCAGAAGAGGCACCCGACGAGGATTCGGAGTTGTTGCCCGCCGACGCCGAGTTGGATCTTGCCTCGGAGTTCGAGAAGTCGGGCGTCGATGAGATCCTGAAATCACTGGACACCGAGTTGGTCGGACTGGCTCCGGTCAAGCAGCGGATTCGGGAGATCTCCGCGTTGCTACTCGTCGACAACGCGCGCCGGAAGTTCGGGCTGTCCACGTCCCGGCCGAATCTGCACATGAGCTTCACCGGCAGCCCAGGCACCGGCAAGACAACAGTCGCCTTGCAGATGTCGGAGCTGCTGCACCGGCTCGGCTACCTGCGCCGCGGACATCTCGTCGCCGTGACCCGGGACGACCTGGTCGGCCAATACGTCGGGCACACCGCTCCCAAGACCAAGGACGTGCTCAAGAAGGCGATGGGCGGCGTCCTGTTCATCGACGAGGCCTACTACCTCTATCGCGCGGAGAACGAGCGTGACTACGGACAGGAAGCCATCGAGATCCTGCTGCAGGTGATGGAAAACCAGCGCGAGGACATCGTCGTGATCCTGGCTGGCTACAAGGACCGGATGGACTCCTTCTTCGCGTCGAATCCGGGGATGAGTTCACGGGTGGCCCACCACATCGACTTTCCGGACTTCTCAGTCCAGGAACTCGAGGAGATCGGGCGCCTGATGGTCGGGGGCGAGGGCTACACCTTCGCACCGGAGACCGAGGAGATCTTCGCGGAGTACGTGGGCCGGCGCCGGGAGCAGCCCCGCTTCGCCAACGCCCGCAGCATTCGCAACGCCATCGAACGAGCTCGACTGCGGCATGCCAACCGGGTCCTGGAGTCCTCCGCGCCCACCACGAGAGACCAGCTCATGCGCCTGGAGCCCGAGGACTTCCTCAGCAGCCGAGTCTTCGAAGAGTCGGGCGATGCGGACTAGCCCTGCGCTCACTCGATCGTCAAACACTCAACTTCAAAGCTATCCGTAATCGAACGTTCACACCTAGTTATTGACATTGCTTGACCCGTAAGCCTACGTTGTGTGAGCCCGCAGTCACGCTCCGACAGAATTCTTCGCGTCGGCGCGATGCGACACGACTGCAAGCGGCTCCAACCGGAGCCGCCGGGGCAAGTAACACACCGGTCAAGAATTGGCCGACCGCGCAAGTCTTTAGGTCCCGACGGAAAAACCGAACTCCCTGGCTGATCGCTGCGCGATCCCCAAGGCGGTGAGTCGGTCGGGGGGAAGCAGTATCCGATGACCCCCGCTCCACCCATCCTAGGCACCATCGCCGGTCACGGCGGGAAGCGGCTGCGCTTCGGCGCGGCGACCGCCTTGGTGACCACCGCGTTTCTTCTCCTGCAACCTGCCACGTCGGCCAGTGCGCTCGACGCCGAGATCACGATGGGGACCGCCGGGGACTTCTCGGTCCTCGCTGGCTCCACAGTCACCAACACCGGCCCGACCACCGTCAGCTCGGCTGACGCGGATGGCGGCAACCTCGGTGTCAGCCCAGGCTCGGCGGTGACCGGCTTCCCGCCGGGCGCCGTTCTGCCGCCAGGGTCGATTCACATCACCGATGGACCGGCGTCCAATGCTCAAGCCGACTTGGTGATCGCTTACAACGATGCCGCCGGCCGCGCCTGCGACGCCAATCTCAGCGGTGCTGACCTCGGCGGGCCAACCCTGCTCACCGGCGTCTACTGCTACAACACCTCGGCGCAGCTGACGGGCACCCTGACCCTCGATGCCGAGGGCAACCCCGATGCAGTGTTCATCTTTCAGATCGGGTCCACCCTGACCACCGCCTCGAACAGCACTGTGTCGCTGCTCGGTGGCGCCCAGGCCTGTCGCGTGTTCTGGCAGATCGGCACGTCAGCAACGATCGGAACCAACACGGACTTCGTGGGCACCGTCATGGCGCTGGCCTCGATCACGGCCAACACGGGTGCCGATGTCGAAGGTCGGTTGTTGGCCCGCAACGCTGCGGTCACGCTGGACGAGAACACGATCTTCACTCCGGGCTGCGCCCCTGAGGTAGGCATCCCCATGGCACCGCTCTTGGGAAGTGCTGGATCGGCCATCGCAATTGTGGGGTTCCTCGCCGGGACCGCCGTACTCGTAACCCGTCGGCGCTCGCGTCTCGCCCACGTCTAACTAACCCGCTCACAACGTAAGCTCGAGAGGAACTCACATGTACGGAACAGCGATCACAACGGGCGCCGGGAGCGGTGGCGCACTTGCCTATACAGGGTTCGGGGTCGGCGGCTTTGTCGTCGTCGCTCTGATCCTGCTCGTCGGCGGCATGCTCATGATGCGGTTCGGACGGCGGCGTGCCGAGGCACTCTAGGCCAGAAAGCATCGCGGCCAGCCGTCGCGTCCGTTGGACGCGACGGCTGGTCGCTTTGCTGCTCATGGCGGTAGGCATCTCGCTCTTGGTGTTCGCCCAAGCGTGGCGTGGGATCGAAACGATCCTTTCCGCGCGGTCAATCGAACTGTTCACCGGCCAGATCACCCAAGCCGTGCCTGTCGACCACCGGCTGATCATCTACGAGAACAACAGCGTGGTAACGATCTTCCATCTCAGTAGCGACTGCAGCGTGGCCTACCTCCTTGCGGCTCTGTTTCTTGGCGCCGCCCCCCTGATGCTGCTTCGCCAGCTCTCGCCGTGGCGCACAGGCATAGCGATCGGCATCACCGCGACGATCCTGATGCTGGTCAACGTCGGCCGGGTCACCGCGATCGCGGCGACCGTGAAGGGATTCGGCTTTGATTCGGGACTCACGATCGCCCATACCTACTTGGGTTCGTTTCTGACGCTGACCGGCACCTGCGTTGCCGGCCTCGTCTTCGCCGCTGTCCTCGTCGGCCGGCGCAGGTCAGGCCGTCGGGCAATGAGCTAAGGCGGATCCCATGACCCACGTTTTCGGCTGGTTGTCGCAGGTGATCCTCGCGTTGGCACTCCCCTACTTCGTGATCACCCTCATCCTGGGAATCCGAGTGGCCCATCGACGCGGCCAGCGTCTGGACAGCCAGGAAACCGCAGCGTCCGCTGCCGGGCAGGACGAGACGCCGTACGAGCTGTACTTCCTCGTTCCTTGCCTCAACGAGCAGACGGTGATCCACAAGACCGTGCGCCGCCTGCTCAATGAGCCGGCCGCGACGGTCATCGTCATCGACGACGGATCTTCCGACGAGACCGCCGTACGCGCTCGCATGGCTGCCGCGGAGTGCGGACAGCCCGAACGGCTGATCGTGATCAGCCGCCGCGGCGTCGAATCCCGGTGTGGCAAGGGTGCGGCACTGAATGCCGCGTACCCGATCGTTCTCGACGACGTGGCGCAGCGGGGGCTCAACCCGAGAGACGTGATCGTGGCGGTCATGGACGCCGACGGGCGCCTCAGTACCGGCGCCGACGGACGCCGCGCTCGCGATGTTCTCCGACCCGCGGGTCGGCGGGGTACAACTGATCGTCCGGATCCGCGACCGGCGCAAGCTGATAGCTCAGTTCCAGGACATCGAGTTCTGGATGATTTCCGCGCTGTCGCAGTTCGCCCGCTCGATGAGCGGCACGGTCAGTCTCGGCGGCAACGGACAATTCACCAGACTCAGTGCACTGCAATCTCTCAGCGGCGAGACCTGGAGTAAATCGCTGACCGAGGACTTGGACCTGGGATTGCGCCTGATCGCTGCGGGCTTCCGGGTGACCACGACCACGAGTGGTTACGTCGACCAACAGGCAGTCGATACCTTGCCGCGGCTACTGCGCCAACGCACCCGCTGGTACCAGGGCCACATGGACTCGATCCGGCTGTTACCGCAACTCTGGCGTTCGAACAGCGTGAACGAGGTGGCCATCCTCGAGGTGACTTCCTACCTCTTGGTCCCGTGGCTCATCGTCCTACCCTGGTCGATCCTGCAGCAGTGGATCTTCTTCCAGATCTTTGCTTCGCTCAGGTGAGGGAATCTTCGCTAGCGGCCTGGTGGGCTGGTCATGGCACGTGACCTACGCGCTGCTCTGGTACGTACTGTCCTTCGCGCCGAACCTGATGATCGGCTATATCTATGCGCGCCGTACCCACGCGGTCTCGCTCGGCCGGGCGCTGGTACTCGGACATCTGATGATCATCTGGAACTACATCGGCTACCTGGCAGCTTGGCGGGCGGTGGCTCGGATGATCCGTGGCCGCAACGACTGGACCAAGACGACCCGAAGCGACGACGTCGCGGCGCCAACTCCGCACCGCAGAGGCGGGGTCATCCTGGGTGTCGCCGCCGGCCGCCACCGCGCCGCGTAACTCGTCGGCACAGGCAACGGCCCCGAGCCAACAATCCGCTCGGGGCCGTTCCTTCAAGTGCGGGAACTCAGTTTCCGTACAGCCGCTGGTGCCAGTACCTGATCTCCCACGCCGGGCCGAGCTCGACGTGCTGGTTGCGGTAGTACCGCTCCCGTTGGGCAACTTCGGCCGGGTCGCCGGTACGGATACTGCCGTCCGCGCTCTGGCGGAACTGTTCGGCATTCATCTGCACCTTCTGCAGGTACGGACCCCAGTTCTCCTGCAGGTAGCGAACCCAGGAGACCGCACTCTGCATCGACGAGGCCCCACCGGATTGACCGACGAAGTCCTGGATGTCCAGGCTGAGGCGCGCGGGCAAGTGGGTGAACAGGTCAGTGAGGTTCGCGTGCAAGTCCGGCAGCGCCCAGCCCGGCTCGTCCGCGAACTGCGTCCAGAACGCCGGCGACCACAGGAAAGTCCGGTTGGCCCGGATCCCCGAAAGCGTGGTCATGAGATCGCGGATGTAGGTCAGGTAGGCGCCTTCGATGCGGGCGTCCCAGAATCCGGCCAGATTGGCCTCATACGTGATGTACCAGTCGGCCGCGGCTCTGGGGTAGCGAGCCTTGAACGCTGCGGCAGCGGTCCGGGACACGTTGATGTTCTCCGTACGGAATGCCGGACTCTCGATGCCCTCGATGTATTTGGACCCGGCACCGGTGAAGGCCAGGTCAACGGTCCCGACGTACGCGCGGGTGAAGATCGGCGTCGTGCCGCCCGGCAGGTACGGGGCGATGACATCGAGGTAGGAGGTGTAGAGAACGCCGTTGCGGTCTGCGATGTCCTGCAGGACGACTGTGTTGATGTAGCCCGGTGCCGACCTGCCGTGGTTCATTCTGATGTCCTCGAGCCACCGCTTGAGGGTGGCCGGAGTCGTGGAGCCCGACAGCGAGGAGACCTGGATCATCAGGCCCTTGGGTGGAGCGGCCACCGAAGTGGCGGATGGCGCGGGGGCGGCGGGGGCCGCCGAGGCCGGCGAGGCGCCGATCGTGATCGTCCCGATCAGGACGGCAGCGGCGATGAACAGCGCCGTCTTGCTGATCGAGAAGGTCTCGCGGATTCCTGAACGCATGATGGTCCTTGCCGTTAGGTGGTGCGGACCCCACGGCTGGTGATCCGTCGGGCGGAGGCGGGAGCGATGTGGCGGACAGTGATGCCTGCACCCCGTGGTTGCAGGCAGCACCGTCCTGAACACTTTGGGTGAGCGTTTTCGCCGATTCCCCGAATGATTCTCCGGAGCTTGGTCACCAATCGGTAGGTGCGGATCTCCGCAGCCGCCCCGCGGCGACTACGTTGTGCTAACAAACCCCTTGCTTCGTTCATCCGGACACTAACACATCGTAATCAGATTGCCTCAGATCTATGCAAAGTTTCTATTTTTGGCAACATTCGGGTCCCGCGAGCTTTTGCGTAACCGAATCTCACCTCACTCGTTGTAGTGAACTTCGGAGAGTGAGCGCGCCGCTCCTCGGCTACAGACGGTCGCGTTGCCGGTCGATCTCACAGATCCGGCTCGCCCGGCGTCTACCGCTCAGGCACTGCTTGTGCCCCCAGCCGAGCCGAGAGGACACCATGACTTCCGGGACTACCCTCACGACCCGCTTCCAGGTCACCGCGCTACCGGCCGAGGACCTCGACCGCATCCGTAGCCGCGGCGTAGATGACTTCGGGAACGAGTTGGTCGTGCAAATAGAGCAGGACGAGACCGGCACTCCGTTGCGCTGCTGCTTGCGGGAGGCCCACCGTGGGGAGCGCTTCATATTGATCGCCTGGCAGCCGGCCGACATCGGTGGTCCGTACGCGGAGGTCGGGCCGGTCTTCGTCCATGCCGACCCCTGCGCCGGGTACGCAGAGACCGAGAGCTACCCGGCAGGATTCCGGGGCCGTAGGCAACTGTTCCGGGCCTACGACGCGAACGGCAATCAGGTCGACAACCAGATTGTGGACGGCAGGCACGCCGAAGCAGTGCTCGCTGGGCTCTTCGAACGAGCCGACGTGTCCTATATACACAGCCGCAACGTGTTGGCCGGCTGCTACATGTTCGCGATTTCACGCGCGAGTTAGGCCGTGCTGGTGCCCTCGGCAGGATTCGAACCTGCGACACGCGGTTTAGGAAACCACTGCTCTATCCCCTGAGCTACGAGGGCTGACCTGGGCTTTAGTTTTCGCTTGTCCTGCTGTGCCATAAATGTGCCATTCGGCCGAAAGATTCCAGCTCATAGCTGCAACCTAAGCACTCTCCACGTTCGTGCTGATCACCTTTTCACGATCCTGTTCACATCGCTGGTCGCGTTCGCAACGGTGTTCGGCAGACCGGACCTGTCCAGCGACATCACGTTCATCCAGACCAAAGGTGAGATCCTCGGCGAGCGGGTCGGGTCCTAGTTCCAGTACTTCTTCTGGGGCATCGGTGCGTTCGCGCTCTTTGCGGCCGCGCTCGGCATAGTCGACTACACCAGCCGGCTGGCCGCCGATGTGATCAAGACGTCCTACGCTCGCGGCGCGAACGAAAGCAAGCTCTACGCGAGCCTGGTGTGGGCCTGGTCATGATCGGGATCGTTGTCCTGCTCGCCGGCTTCGATCAGCCGATCGTGCTTCTGGTCATCTCGGCAGTGGTCGGCGGCTTCATGATGTCCTCTATGCCGGGCTACTCAACCTGAAAAACCGAAAGATCCTGCCCGAGCGGATCCGGGTTCTGGGCCTTCGGCTTGGCGCCGTCGGCTGGTCGATCCTGCTGTTCGGGACGCTGTCGGCAATCACCTTCGTCACACAGATCCAGACCCTGTTCGGCGACTAGTCAGGGGCACTGCAGCACAGTCACCTGCAGCGACGAAGGGCCTCCTGCCCTCCTCGGGCGGAGGCGGCCGTCTGCCGCAGCCGTTGGATGATGGCTGGGAGGTGTAGCGCCCCCAATGGGTAGCGTGGGGGTTGGTTCGACGGACGTCCACTGTGGTGTGGATCGGATCGTAACGCGGCTAGGCGCGGTCTGCTTTCAGGCGTCGACTACGAACGTGCGGCCAACCTCACCGCTTACAACGGGAAAAGCATATTGATCCGGCGCGCTGCGGCCCTCGGCAAGCCGTGCCGGAGCAGGGAGACGTGCGCCGTGGGTCGGCTCCCCGACCGGGATAGGGTCAGGTCGTGATTTCGCCGATCACCGTGCACTCGGCCGACGTCCTGCTTCCGATCACTTCGCCGCCGATCCGGGACGGCGCGCTGGCAAGCCGCGATGGGCGGATCACGGCGGTGGGCACCCGCGCCGACCTCCTCAGGACCTTTTCCGGCGCGAGGCACGCACATTGGGACGGCGTCTTGATGCCGGGATTGATCAATGCGCACACGCACCTGAACTACGGCCATGCCGCACACCTCTACGGCAATGGAAAGCCATTTCCTGAGTGGATCCGGGACATGCCAGCGATCATCGCGGACACGACACCCCAGCAGTGGCTCAGATCTGCCGAGGAGGGCATCGCCGCAATGCTGGCCACCGGCACCACAGCGGCAGCCGACGTGGTAACCGGCGCCTCGGCCCTGAGCGCCCAGTACGACGCGAACCTGCCGGGGATCTCGTACCTCGAGGTCGTCCTCGCCGACGAACCACGTTGGGCAGAGGTCCGCTCGCAGTTCCTGGCCACACTCGCCGCCGCGCCTGCGTGCGGGATCGGGATCAGCCCGCATTCGCCGTACACCGTGGACACCTCAGTGCTCGTCGAGCTGGGTACCATCGCCCGCGAGCACGGACTGCGACTGCAAACGCACGGGGCCGAGCAATCCTCTGAGGTCGCTTTCGTCGCTGCGGGGACCGGCATGTTCGCGGACTGGGCGATCAGCGGGGGGCTAGAGCTGGTATTGCTTCACCGCGGATCGGGTCGCACGCCTCTCGCTGAACTGGACAGTGTCGGCCTGCTCGGACCCGATGCCCATGTCGCCCACGGCGTTCACGCCGGTCCAGAAGACCGGGACTTGCTTCGGCGACGGCGGTCGGTAGTGGCACTGTGTCCCCGGTCCAATGAGCGGTTGGACTGCGGCCAGGCGCCAGTCGCGGACTATCGTGCCGAGGGCAACCTGGTTGGTCTCGGGACGGACTCACTCAGCTCGTCGCCGTCGCTCGACCTCCTAGAAGAAGCGCAAGCCCTACGACGGCTGGCCCTGGCACAAGGCTCGCCGGAGCACGAGTTGGATCGGTGGATCGTCGAGGCGATGACCATAGGTGGCGCAAGGGCGCTGGGACGCAAGGATGTTGGGAATATCGCGGTCAGCTCGCGTGCGGATTTCACGGTGATTGACGTCCATGGCAACGACCCTTATGCGGCGGTCTTGGCTGAAGGGGCCGGGCGATGCGCGGCAACCTTCGTCGCTGGCGAACTGAGGCACAGCGCTCAACCGTTCCAAGTCATGTCGGTCGCACCACGAACGGTAGCGAAAGGTAATCGCCGCACGAGCACGCCGCGCGACGTTTCGTCAGGCGCATCGTCAGGCAGCTCAACTGCAGGTGTGGGTGAGGAAAGCACCGGTCTCGCGAAGGATGACGAGTGAGGATTCTCCTCACTGGTGCTGCTGGTTTCATCGGCTCGCACATCGCCGAGGTGGCGATCGCGGCCGGCCACGAGGTGATCGGGCTCGACAACTACCTGCCCGCGGCGCACGGCACGACTCCAGGGGTTCCGCCGGTTCCAGAGCAGCAGCCGGCTCAATTTCGGATTCACCGCGTCGACGTTCGCGATGCCGATGGAGTCACCGCTCTTCTGGGTGGCGTGGATGTCGTCTGCCACCAGGCAGCGATGGTGGGCAACGGCGTCGACGCCGCGGACCTGCCGGAGTACGTCACGCATAACGACTTTGGCACTGCGGTGCTTTTGGCAGCCATGCACGCGGCCGGTCTGTCCCGACTCGTGCTGGCCAGCTCGATGGTCGTGTACGGCGAGGGTGCCTACCGCTGCACCGAGCACGGTCTGGTCGAACCGATTCCCCGTACGACTTTCGACCTCGACGCCGGATACTTCGAACCGGGCTGCCCGTACTGCGGACAGGCACTTTCCTGGGCGACCGTGTCCGAGGACGTTCCCTTTGCCCCGCGCAGCATCTACGCGGCCACGAAGGTCGCCCAGGAGCATCTGGGTGCATCCTGGGCACTGCAGACTGGTGGTCGGGTTCTCGCCCTGCGCTATCACAACGTGTACGGGCCGCGGATGCCACGAGACACCCCCTATGCCGGCGTCGCGGCCATCTTCCGCTCGGCGCTGGAGCGGGGGCAGGCGCCTGAGGTTTTCGAGGATGGGGGCCAGACGAGGGACTTCATTCACGTGGAGGACATCGCCAGAGCCAACCTTCGCGCGATCGAGGGCATCGAGTCGGTGGTCCACGAAGGTGCGCTACGTCCGTACAACGTGTGCTCGGGCCAGCCCATCACCATCGGGGAAATGGCCGAATACTGGCGACGGCCAAGGGTGGTGCCGAGCCGGTGATCACCGGGGACTACCGCGCCGCCGATGTTCGGCACGTGGTGGCCTCCCCCGAGCGGGCGGGCCGCGAATTGGGCTTCACTGCCGCCATCGCCCCGCAGGACGGTATCGCCGCCTTCGCGCACGCCCCACTGCGCGGTGCGTGATTCCGGTCTGCCGCTCAAACGATCTGCGCGGCTGGCAGGCGGACCTCGAATCGGCATCCGCCGTCCTGATTGACCACACCGATGCGACCGCTCTGGGCCTCGACCAGCGAGCGGGCGATCGCGAGCCCGAGCCCGGCACCGGCCGGTTCCCCAGCGCGACCTGTCGTCGAGCGCGCGGGGTCCGTGCCCCGGAATGCCACGTCAAAGACCCGCGACAGGTCAGTGTCCGGGATCCCGCCACACCGATCGTCGACTCGAAGGTAGACCTCTCCACCTTCCTGCCCGGTCGCCACCACGACTGTGCCGTCGGCGGGTGTGTGTCGTACGGCGTTGGCGACGAGATTGCGTACGACTCGGGCAAGCTCCTGGTCGCTGGCCCGCGCGAAGGCAGGCATCGCGGCGGGACGGCTCTCCAGCCTGACTCCGCGCAGTTCGGCCGGGCCGCGGGCTCCGAGCACGACCTCATCGACCACCTCGTCCACGGCCACGGCCTCCAGAGTGAGGTCCAGTGCACCGGCGGTGACTCGGGAGAGCTCGAAGAGATCCTCGACCATGATCGACAGCCGCTCGGTCTCTCGGCGGATCCGTCCCGCGTAGGCGGAGGCCGCACCGGGACCGCTGACCAGTCCGTCCTCCAGCGCCTCACTCATCGCCCGCACGCCGGCCAGGGGGGTGCGCAGGTCGTGGCTGATCCAGGCCACGAGTTCGCGCCGAGATGCCTCGACGGAGCGTTCCCGCTGGTGAGCCTCGCGTTCCCAGATCGTGGCTGCGGCCAATCGACGACCGAGCAACACAGCGGTGGGCACGGTCACGACGGCGGCCACGGCGCACACAGTCAGGGTGTGCCCGAGCTCGGTGGTGAACATGAAACCGCTCGTGCCCAGGACGCCGGCCATGATCACCGCAACCGGCACCAGGGTGAGCACAACGACGTTGACGGTGATCGTCCGCATCGTCAGCCGTCGCATGCCCCACACGGCCAGAGCGGCAACCGGAATCGTGCAGGCCAACACCAGCAGGGCGATGTCGCGTAGCTCAGTCATGTTCTGGCCTCTCGGTCATAGCGGTAGCCGGTGCCCCAGACTGTCGTGATGCGAGTCGGGCGGACCGGGTCGTCCTCCACCTTGCGACGGAGCCGCTTGATATGAACGGTAACCGTCGAGTGATCTCCGAAGGACCAACCCCAGACCTGGTCGAGCAGTTGCTCGCGAGTGAACGCCTGGCCCGGATGCGTCATCAGAAATCCGAGAAGATCGAGTTCGCGCGCTGTGAGCGGAACGGATTGGCCGCGCAAGGTGGCCGTACGTGCCGGGCCGTCAACCACCAGATCGCCATCTGTGACCAGTGGCCCCGGTGTGACTGACGAGGATGCGCGGCGCATTACCGATGCAACGCGCAGCGCGAGTTCGCGCGGACTGAACGGTTTGGTGACGTAGTCGTCGGCGCCCACCTCGAGACCGAGAACGCGATCAGCCTCCTCGCCCAGCGCGGTGACCATGATGATCGGCACCGGACTGGTCCGGCGAAGCTCGCGACAGACGTCGATGCCGCTCATGTCAGGGAGCATCAGGTCCAGGATGATCAGGTCCGGGTTGAGTGTCGCTGCCGCGGCCAGGGCGTCGGATCCGCGGTCGAATGCGGTGACCTGATGTCCGTCGCGTTCCAGATATCGCTGAACGACGTCCCGAACAGTCGCGTCGTCCTCGACGACGAGGATCCGCCGTGCTCTCTGTCCCGTAGCGCTCACCACGAGGTGTCCAACAGCACTGCGACCGACCCGGCGGTCAGCACCTGCGCAGCCAGCCACCAGCGTTGCCGGCGGGGCGCGAGGGCCGCGGCCAGCGGAATGATCCAGATCATGAACGGAAGCCAGATGCGCTCCACCTCAGACTTGGATAGTCCGCTGAGCGTCGCGATCACGACGCCCACCAGTGCGGCCGCGGCGAGCCCGTACGCCGGAGGAAACCGCATCCCGACCCGCCGTACGCGTGAGATCGCCACGCCGAGGCCGGCGACCACGGCTGGGCCGACCGCGATCGCAAGCACAGCGATGTTGGCCCAGATCCAGTACGAATACGGCCGACGTGCGCCGATCCCCTCGTAGTAGCGCACTACCACCGCCGACTGGCCGTCGAACCACCAGAATCCAGCCGCCGCAAATGCCAGCGCGACCGTCAACGCCCCGATGGCCGTCGGTATGACCGGCCACCAGGAGCGACGCAGAAGAAGGACTCCTGCAGCAACTGGTAGCAGGAGCACCAGCCCGTAGGACATGAAGAGTGTTGCGCCTAAGCCGATTCCGGCGCCGAGTGCCAACAGGAGTCCGCGCGGACGTAGCCGATGTGCGGCCGTCGCCGAGTCGACGTGCATTTCACCCTTACGCCCGGCCCAATTGACGGACAGGGCGCCGAGGGCGATCGACCAGGCACTGAGCGCCATGAAGATCCCGTCGGCAGACACCACCATCCAGATCACGGCGGGGGTGAGGGCCAGGAACGGTGCGGCCCGGCGCGCGCTGCGCTGATCGCCGAGGGCCCGCAGGGTCACCAGTACGGCGACGATCGCGGTCGTTCCGATGAGTGTGGTCAGGACTGCGCCCCAGGCGGGTCCACCCAGTCCGATTCGATCCAGCCCGACATAGAACAGGAACGACAGCGGAGGGTGCCCGGCGACCTGTGTGGTCCAGTGCTGCGGGTCGGAGTAGACGATGTGCTCGGCGAACTGGGACAGCAGCGGGCCCATGTTGCCCGCGCGGTCGACGTCGGCGAGATACTCCGCCGGATTGGTCAACGGCTCGACGATTCCGCCCTGCCACCCGCGGACCAGGGCCAGGCTCAGCCCCCAGACGAGTCCGGTCGCCCAGGTCACCACGAGCAGGCGGCGCCAGGGAAGAACAGCGGCGAGCCGCGGACCGTACGCAATCGTGGCTGCGGCGACGGCGCCCGCGATGAGCAGGCTGGGACCATAGTCCGAGTCCGGTACGGCGCTCAGCGGCGGAAATCGGGCGTGTACGTCCCCCCACCACTTCTCGGCGCTGAAGGCTGCCCAGACGAGGAGGGCGCCGAGCGCGAGGGCACTCAGCTCGACGCGCACCGGCCAGCGGCGGACCTGCGGTCGTTGTTTCAGCGCAGGCATGACCCGAGCCTAGGCACCGACAATTGCCAGGGCAGCGCTCGGACCAAACGATCAGTGAATGGTCACAGAATCAGCTAGCCCTCGCCGCCCAAAGTTATGCAAAATGGAGACGTCACAGATTGGTAATGCGCGGTGACGCAGGGTGGATGCCAGTTCCCGCTTAGTGTCGGATTCATGGTCGATCAGCGGGGGTATGCGCGATCGCCCCGGGACGTGACGGTCATCCTTCCAGCGCGGGACGAGGCCGATTCGCTGCCCGGCGTGCTCGGACGCATTCCGAACGGGTACCAGGTCATCGTCGTCGACAACGCATCATCGGACGACACCACGTCGGTCGCCAGGAGCCTCGGCGCACACGTCGTCTACGAGGACGTGCTCGGATACGGGGCGGCCGTCCACGCCGGTTTGCTGGCGGCCCGAACCGAGGTCGTCTGCTTCCTTGATTCGGATGGCTCCGTCGATCCCGGTGAGCTCCCCGCGATGGTCGAACTGCTGTACGGCGACGAGCTCGATCTGGTGGTGGGACGACGCAGGCCGACCGGTAGGGGCGCCTGGCCCTGGCATGCTCGGGCCGGGAACGCGCTCCTCGCAGCGCGGCTCCGGCGGCGAACCGCGATTCCGGTGCATGATCTCGGGTCGGTCCGAGTGACCCGGCGGATCCCCCTGCTCGATCTCGGTGTCGAGAACCGCCGTTTCGGCTACCCGATCGAGTTGTTGGTCCGGGCGGCTGCAGCGGACTGGCGCGTACGCGAGGTCGACGTGACCTACGCGCCGCGCTCGGCCGGGCGTTCGAAGGTGACCGGTTCGCTGGTTGGCACGGCTCGCGCGTTGCGTGACTTCGCGGCGGCGATGCCGTGAGCGACGACCTTGCAGTCACCGTGCTCGTCGTCGCCAAGGCTCCGTGGCCCGGGGCGGTCAAGACTCGCTTGGCTGCCGATCTCGGCGACGTCGGCGCGGCCGAGGTGGCCGCGGCAGCCCTCCTGGACACGCTGCAGGTCACCGCGCAGGTGTTCAGCTCTCGGGTCCTTGCACTCGCTGGAGACCTCGCCGACTCCGGCGTCGTGGACACCGCGGACCTTACCCGCGAGATCTGCCAGTGGCAGGTGATCGGCCAAGCCGGTGGCGACCTCGGGCAACGGCTGGCGAGCGCCCACGCGGCGGCGGGGCAACTTGGCGGGACCGGTGACGGTCTACCCGCCAGGGTGCTGCAGATCGGGATGGACACCCCACAGGTGACTGCGCGCCTACTCCGGGAGAGCGCAGCACTTCTGTCCCAGCCAGGAGTCGATGCGATTCTCGGCCTTGCCGAGGATGGCGGCTGGTGGGTGTGCGGCACGTCCGATCCCGTGCATTCGGCTGCCTTGGCCGACGTACCGATGTCCCGGCCGGACACCGGCGACCTGACTCTTGCTGCGCTGCGCGCGACCGGTGCACGGGTCAGTCTGGTCCCTGGGCTGCGGGATCTGGACACCCTTGAGGACGCTAAAGCCATTTCCGTCGAACACCTCGACCTGCATGTCTCGGTCGAACTGAGATCGCAGGGAGTCGGATGAGCGGCGACGCGGACGCGACCAAGCATGGCGGGGTCCACCCGGTGGAGGTTTACGCGCGAGCGCTCACCAGCCGTCGGCTCCGTGCCGTCGATGACGCCGGCCAGGACTTGGGAATGGGTGTGAACCGCTGGCTGGAGCCCGCAAGCGTGGCCGACGACATCCTGCTCGCCCACTGCACCCGAAATACCTTGGATGTCGGATGCGGGCCCGGTCGGCTCAGCGCAGCACTGACCGAATCAGGGGTCAGCGCGCTGGGCATCGACGTCTCCGCCGAAGCCGTCGAGATGGCTCGGCAACGCGGAGCGACTGCCTTGCGTCGGGACGTGTTCGCCTCGGTGCCCGGGCAGGGGAGGTGGCCGAATGTGCTGCTGGCCGACGGAAACATCGGCATCGGTGGCGATCCCAGCGCACTGTTGCGCCGAGTCGCGACCGTGCTCGCCCCAGGTGGCCGGGCGGTCGTCGAAGTCGATCCGCCAGGCGCCGGCATCAGCTGCCGAATGATCCGCCTCGAGGTCGACGAGATGGTCAGCTCCTGGTTCCCGTGGGCCCTGGTCGCGGCCGACTCGATCGCCGAGTTGGCCGAGCGGGCCGGACTCGCCATGGCCGGACTCGATCAGCGGGGCGACCGCTGGGTCGCCCTGTTGGACCGTCAACTGCCATGACGTCCTTGATCCCGCGTCAGGAGACCTTCACCAGCCGCGGCAGAGCACCAGCGGTCACCGCACGCGTCGGGCTCGTTTTGGGCATAGCCATCACGGTCTGCTTCGTCACCGGGTTGCTCTCACACGCTGCCGAGGATCTGGTGTGGTTCCCCTGGCCGTCCCGGCCATCCTGGGGCTACCGTGTCACGCAGGGCGCGCACGTGATCAGCGGCGTGGCGGCGATTCCGCTGCTGCTGGTCAAGCTGTGGTCGGTCTATCCGAAGCTGTTCGTCCGGCCGTCGGTCACCTCGCTCGTGCACGCCTTGGAGCGACTGTCGGTCGCTCTGCTTGTTTCGTCGGTCATCTTCGAGCTCGTCACCGGCGTCCTGAACATCGCCAAGCTCTATCTCTGGCCCTTCGACTTCCGTGCCGCGCATTTTGCCGTCGCTCTGGTCGCCGGTGGGTCGCTGCTGCTGCATATCGCGGTGAAGCTGCCGCTCATCCGCAACGCCCTGTCGCGGACGATAGAGGCTGATGAGCCAGGCGACCCGCGCACGAAGGCCGTTGCCGAACCGGGGATTCCACGTCGTACGGTCGTTCGTTCGGCCTACATCGCTTCGGGCGTGGCCGCTCTGTCGGTTGCCGGTGGGTCGATTCCATGGTTGAGCAAGCTGGCGGTGCTCTCCCCATCGAGCGGCACCGGCCCACAGGGCGTCCCCATCAACCGAACTGCCGAGGCCGCCGGTATCACCGATGAGGCGATCGGAGCCGGCTTCGAGCTCAGCGTGGTCTCCGAGTCCAAGACCGCAACCTGGAGTCTCGACGAGCTCCGGGCGCTGCCGCAGCACACCAGCACCCTGCCCATCACCTGCGTCGAGGGATGGTCCACCAACGCGGAATGGACCGGTGTGCGGATCACCGACCTTCTCTCGGCCGTCGACGCACCGGCCGACTCGAGGCTGCGAGTGGTGTCGTTGCAGACCAGGGCCGCCTATGGCGAGTCGGTCCTACCCGCGCAACACTCCGCCAATCCGCTGACGCTGCTCGCGCTCAAACTCAACGGTGAAGAACTCGCCCGTGATCACGGGTATCCCTGCCGGTTGATCGCGCCCAGCCGACCCGGCGTTCTACAGACGAAGTGGATCAGCCGGATCGAGGTCATCGGATGACGCGGCCGTCGGTTCCACGTGCGGCGATGGGCCTCGGCGGGGTACTGCTGATCGGCCTCGGTGTGGTCAATCTCCTCGCCTTCGACGTCGTGGATCTGCTCTGGGTGTTCTTCTGGCTAGGAGCCGGGTTGATCCTGCACGACGGCGTCGTGGCCCCGGCCACGGCGCTCGCCGGCAAGTTCGCCGCCGACCGATGGTCTCCCACCGCCCGACGCAGCCTCGTTATCGCACTTGTTTGTATCGGGTCGCTGACCCTGATCGCTGTGCCGCTGGTGATTCAGCACAACGCCGTCGCCGGCAACGACACGCTGCTCGGAAGGAACTACCTGGTCGGCTGGGCGATCGCCGCTCTGCTCGTGGTTGTCGGAGTCGGACTGGCCGAAGGCGTCGGCCGCGCTCGCGCCCATCGCCGGCAACGGCAGTCCACGGACACGGCCTGGTTGCGGCGCAAGGCTCCCTAGGGGCAACGTTCATCGTCCCGAGCTAAATAGCCGCAAACCAAGCATGTGATGACGAGGCCGTGGCCGCGATAGGGAGCTATCCCGGCGGCGATCGAGAGAGCAACAGGGCAATGCCCGGCCCGAGGTCAGCTCTCTACAGAGCTGTGGCATTGCCGCGCAGCACGATGAGACCGAGCGTGGACAGCCAACCGGGCACCAGGCGGGCGAGCACGCACGGCCGTTCATCGCCTCGGCTAGAGCCGGCTAACCGGCGCGTTGAGCGTCTCGTAGGTTTGGGCTGCGTGGCTCACGCCGCCGGATAGGTGTGCTCGGCGAGCAGGCGAGCCAGGTGGGCGGTGTTTGCGGCGAGAGTCTTGGTCGCAGCGCCGGTGGTGTCCGGTTTGGGTCCCGCTTCGTCATAGTCCAGCTTGTTCATAGCCTCGCCAACCCAATATGTGGAACCGGCCGCCGCGATAGTAAAGCCAACATCGTTGAGGGCCTGGAACACCTCGGCCGTAACGTGATGCGCGCCATCTTCGTTGCCTACAACCGCGACAGCGGCGACCTTGCCGTAGGTCAGCAACCGACCCTGGTCGTCGGTCTCGGACAGCTCGGCGTCCAGTCGCTCCAAGACCATTTTGCAGACACTGGAGGGCTGACCCATCCAGACGGGAGTGGCGATTACCAAGATCCGCGCGTCGAGAATCTTCGCCCTGATGTCGGGCCACGCGTCACCGTCGCCCTCATCAACGGAGACCCCGAAGCGGACATGGTGATCGACGACGCGGACCACCTCTCCCTCAACGTCGTGATCGGCCAGGGCGGTGAGGACCTCACGGCCGAGGAGCTCCGCACTCGACGGTGCAGGTGAGCGCTTGAGCGAACACCCCAACACAAGGGCACGAAGGGTAGTCACCAGGCGGCCTCCTCTATGCTGGCCAGGTTCCGGACTGGGTCACGTCCCGCGGGGTGGTGTATGAGCTGACCTCTGCGTGATCTTGGGTTGGACTCTATGCGGTGATGGCGGTCAGGGGCATCTCCTCGGGTTCGGTGTTCTCGATCATGGACAGCCGGGATTTGGCTAGGACTTCGAGTCCGATGTAGCGGCGCATCTCGGTCCATTCGTCGTGCTGTTCGGCCAGGACGGCGCCGACGAGTCGGATCAGGGCGTCGCGGTCGGGGAAGATGCCGACGACGTCGGTGCGGCGGCGGATCTCGCGGTTGAGCCGCTCCTGGGGATTCTTGGACCAGATCTGGCGCCAGATGGCTTTTTGGAAGCCGGTGAAGGCCAGGATGTCGGCGCGGGCGGCGTCGAGGTGTTCGGCCACGCCCGGGAGCTTGTCGCCCAATGCTTCCAGGACCCGGTCGAACTGGGCGTGGCCCGACGCGGTGTCGGGCTGGTCGTAGACGCTGTGCAGCAATGCTTTCACCCAGCCCCACGCCGACTTGGGGGTCGCCGACATCAGGTTCGCCGCGTAGTGGGTTCGACAGCGCTGCCAGCTTGCGCCGGGCAGGGTCGCACCGATCGCTTCGATCAATCCGCGGTGGGCATCGGAGGTGACCAGTGCGACACCGGACAGGCCGCGGGCAGTCAGGTCGCGGAAGAAGGCGAGCCAGCCCGCGCCGTCCTCGGCGGAGCTGACCTGCAGGCCGAGGATTTCCCGGTAGCCCTCGGAGTTGACCCCGACCGCGACCAGCGCGTGGACGTTGATGGTGCGCCCGCCCTCACGCACTTTGAGCACCAGCGCATCGGCGGCCAGGAACGTGTACGGGCCGGCGTCCAGCGGCCGCGTCCGGAACGCCTGCACCTGGGCGTCGAGGTCCTTGGCCATCACGCTGACCTGGGACTTGGACAGTCGGGTGATCCCCAGGGTCTCGACCAGCTTCTCCATCCGCCGGGTCGAAACCCCCAGCAGGTAACTGGTCGCCACCACGGTGACCAGCGCGGCCTCGGCCCGGCGGCGTCGTTCCAGCAGCCAGTCCGGGATGTAGCTCTCCTCCCTCCATCCTGCCCCGACCCCCCCCGTCCCCGCCCTCAGCGCCTCAGCGAAGGTAGTCAACATCTCCCGGAGCAGATCCGGGCTCGCCTGGGCCAGCTGCTCGGAAAGCCAGCCAGACATGTCAATACTGGGTGTTGCGGCCATCGCGTTGCTCCTCGTCTCGAGTTCCTTGAGCAGATCTCGTTGAGGATCACGCGGTGGCCGTCTCACATCACGACGCCACGCACATCAGCGGACGGATCGAACACCACATCCCTGGACGCAACTCCGGACTGACCCGAGGGAGCCTGGGTCGGGCTCAAGCGAACCACCGGGAAGCCTACTGTGAGCAGACCAGCTGACCCGAAGCACCCGCGGCTACGACCCTGCCGAGCAGAAACGACTGTCGTAGGTCGCAGAGTGCCCGGAGACCAGGGGCACGCCAACAGAGGGCGGACTCCCTCGATGCCGGGCAACCTTAGGTCGCCGCCACCTTCGGATGGCGGGCACAGGCGTGCAGGCGGCGTCCGGCGAAGGTCCATAGTAGGCATTGGGCCTTCGCTAGCAACTCCCCGCGGATGAGTCGGCTCTATCGGACCGGACTTCGGTTGCGCGGTGGATGGTGCGCCACACCTCCAACAGATTCTGGGCCTTGTTGCCCGGACGACCGACATGGCCGTCCGTAGGGCGCGCTCTCCGACGTGGACGGAACCCGCCCTGAGCAGCGGTGATTCCCCCGCCGCGACAACTCTGCCACGGTGTCGCCGCACTGGCCGCCGGCCTTGGCCTGATGTCCCGGCGCGGCGGGCAAGTCGGCGGGGCGCGCAGCGATCGGCCCGGCGGGGGCGCGAGACTTGGCCGCATGAGCCTGCTCCTCGCGTTTTCGGTCGTGCTGCTGATCGGCGTGCTGATCTCGGGTTTAGCGCACCGCAGCGTGCTCTCGACTGCGGTGCTCTTCCTGGTGGCCGGGTTCCTTCTCGGCGACGGTGTCTTCGGAATCGTTGACCTGCAGCCGGGCGATCCAATCGTGAGCGGTCTTGCCGAATTGGCCCTGTTCTCGGTGCTGTTCACCGACGGTCAGCAGGTCGGTGTCGCCGACTTGCGCTCGGCATGGCGCCTGCCCGGTCGGGCGCTGATTTTCGGCATGCCACTGACCTTCATCGTCACGGCTGGGCTGGCTTTCTGGGTCGCCGGGTTGCCGTGGCAGGAATCGCTTCTCGTCGCCGCTGTGCTCGCTCCGACCGACCCGGTCTTTGCGGCTGCCATCGTCGGACGGGAGGAGGTGCCCGGTCGCCTTCGACACCTGCTCAATGTCGAATCCGGGCTCAACGACGGACTGGCGCTGCCGGTCGTCCTGGTGCTGCTGGCAATCGTCGGCGGTCCCGACATCGAACTCGCTGCCCTCGGGGGTGAGCTGGCCCTCGGCCTGGTAATCGGCGTGGCCATACCCCTGGCCGCGGTCGCACTGATGCGGTCCCGATTCACCGGGGCAACGTCGACCTACGAGAAGCTCACGTCGGTGGCGATCGGCCTGATCGTGCTATCCCTGGCCGAGTTAACCCATGCCAACCTGTTCCTGGCCGCTTTCGCCGCCGGGATAACGATCGCCTCGGTCGCGCCGGAGTTGCGGGACTCCTTCCATGAGTTCGGCGAACTGGTCACCGAGTTGCTCAAGCTGGTGGCGATCCTGGTCTTCGGGGCGCTGATCTCACCGATGTTCCTCACCGAGATCCCCTTCCTGGGTTACGTTTTCGCGATCCTGGCCATCGTCGTCGCCCGCCCGGCCGCGATTGTTGTGTCATTCCTGGGCAGCCGACTCCCGTGGCCGGAACAGGCGGCCGTGGCCTGGTTCGGACCGAAAGGTTTCGCCTCGGTTGTGTACGGGCTGATCGTGCTGGAAAGCGGTGCGGACCGGGCCGATCAGATGTTTCACCTGATCGCGATCGTCGTCGTCCTGTCGATCCTGGCACACTCGTCCAGTGACGTACCGATCGCGCACTACTTCGCGCGGCAGCGGGCCAAACCGCCCGCGGACGAGTCAGCGACGCTGAGCTACGACGAGGAAGACGACCTGGGTGCCGGATCCTCAGGGGCAACCCTCCCGGCATGACCGCGGACCGGAGGGCAGATCAAGGCCGCCGAGCAGTCAGTTGCCCACCCGCTGAGGCAGTGCGGATTTCGACGGCCAGACGAAAGCAGGGACTGTGTCTCAGCCGGCAACGGCCGGGTTGAGGACGGCCTCCGTGGCGACAAACACGGCGACGACGAACACGAGGTAGGCAAACCATCGGCGCAGTCGATCAGCGGGCAACCGTCGGGCTACCTTGGCCGCTGCCAGAGAGCCGACGATCGCGGCGGCAGCGAATGCGCCGGCGACTCGGTAATCCAAGTCGACGTCGCCGGCGTGGGCTAGGAACCCGGCCGCGGAGTTGACCCCGATGATGACCAACGAGGTGCCGATCGCGACCATCATCGGTAGGCCGAGCAACACAACCAGGGCCGGGATGATCAGAAACCCGCCGCCGACGCCGAACAGGCCGGTGAGGAAGCCGACGGCCAGCCCGCAGCCAACCGCCTTGGGCAGGCAGCCCCGCCAGTTCACCCCGCCGCCCAACAAGGCGCAGTCCCCGCCGACCTCGCTGTCCTCGCGGAGCATGGCCACTCCGGCAGCGATCATCAGCACGGCGAATCCGATGAGCACGATCCGAGGTTCGAGCAGTCGGCTGACAGCTGCGCCGCCGAAGGCCGCCCCGGCGCCGGCCAGTGCAAAGACTCCCGCGATGCGCCAGGCGACCTGCCCATGACGCAGCCGGGGAAGCAACGCGGCGACCGAGGACACCCCGACAACCAGCAGGGATGTGGGGATGGCCGCGGCCAGCGGCAGGGAGGCGCCGTAGACGAGAGCGGGTACGGCCAAGATCGAGCCGCCACCGCCCAGAAGCCCGAGCAGAACACCAATTGCCAGGCCCAGCCCCAGCACAGCGATCATCACAACGTCCTGATGCCCACCCGGTCAGCTGGTGGCGTCGGCAGCGTCGGTGGCGGTCTCGTCCTCGAGCCCAGCAGATTTGGCGGCTTCGTAAGAGTCGTTGACGAGCACGACCTCCCGACCGGGTCGATCCAGGATCGAGGCCGCGATCGAAGCACGGTAGCCGGACCCGCAGTAAACCCACAGCTCGCCATCGGGGACCTCGTCCAAACGGTCGGAGAGTTCGTGCAGCGGGAGGTGCTGGGATCCACGTACGAAGCCCTTTGCGCGCTCGTCGTGTCGCCGGGCGTCGAGGACTTGCACCGCTGCCTGGCACATGGCTTCGGCCAGCCCAGCAAAGTCGCTGACCGGGTAGGAGCGCAACGGCTCGCCCTGGGCCAGGGTCTCGATTTCGCCGACCGCCGCGCCGTCGAGGTCGTCGATCCCGATGCGAACCAGCTCCCGGCGGGCGTCGGCAACCTGGTCCTGGCTCTCGCCGATCAGGGTAAGTGGGTTGCCGTAGCGAAAGAGCCAACCGAGGTAGCTGACGAAGTTGTCCGACAGCTCGAATCCCAGCGAGCCAGACAGGTGCCCGGCCGCGAAGGCAGTACGATCCCGGAGATCCACGACCCATTCTCCGGCCCCGATCCGCCGGCGCAAGTCCCCGGGGTCCACCGGTGCGGGCGGGGACAGGTCGACGGGCTCCGGGCCGCGGCGGTTGATCGGTCCCATGTGCTGGTAGTAGGCGGGATAGGCGTCCAAGCCGGCCAACAGAGTGTCAACGTATTCCTGTTCGGGCAAGGTCAACGCCGGGTTCTCTTTGGTCTGTTCGGCAAGCGTGGACGAGTCTCCGCTGGTCGGAGTGGCCGAGCAGAAGCTGCCGAACCCATGCGTGGGAAGCACATCGGCCTCGCCCGGCAGCTCGCGGGCCAACCGCTGTACCGAGTGATACTGGGCGTGAGTCAGTTCTTCGGTGTCGTCCGGGCTGATCAGATCGGTGCGTCCAGTCGCCCCGAACAGCAACGACCCACCGGTGAAGACACCACGAACCTTTCCCTCGTCGTCGGCCAGTACATAGCTGACGTGATGAAACGTGTGGCCCGGAGTGTGCAGCACTCGCAATCGCATGGCACCGCTATCCACCACGTCGCCGTCGCGCATGGCCTTGTGGTCGAACTGCACCCCACTGCCGTCGGGGAGTACGTAGTCCGCGCCGGTGCGCCGCGCCAGCTCCAGCCCGCCGGTGACGTAATCGTTGTGCACGTGGGTCTCCAGCACGTGCGTCACACGCCAGCCGCGCTCCGCGACCAACGCGAGGACTCGGTCGATGTCACGCTGCGGGTCGACCACCACCGCGACCTCGCCGTCGGAGACCACGTAGCTGCGATCCCCGAGACTGGACGTCTCAAGAGTCTTTATCACGATCACCGCTGTTCAGCTCCGTCAGTGAGGCTGTCAAGAACTGTCTGTAGGCGACTAGACGCATCGTCGGCCAGCGGTTTCAGATCGGTCAGGCCGGTGGCGGAGGCCATGATCTGCGGATCAAGGATCTGCACCAGCGAACCCTCGCCGCGACCGCGGACGACGACATTGCACGGCAGTAGCACCCCAATGTTGCGGTCGACTTCGAGCGCCTGATGGGCCAGCTCGGGATTGCAAGCGCCGAGAATGAGGTAGGGCTCCATGTCCAGCCCGAGCTTCTCGCGCAGCGTGGCCTGTACGTCGATCTCGGTGAGGACGCCGAAGCCTTGGTCGGTCAACGCATCTCGGGTGCGCGCGACGGCTTCTGAATAGGGGACTTCGAAGGTGATGCTGCTCTGGTAGTCCATGGTGTTCGTCCACTCCTTGTGCTCGGTGTGCCGGGACGCGCGCTGGCCGGGGTCAGGCGAGGGAGAGGAAAAGGCGCTCCAGTTCGGCCTCATCCAGGCGCCGTGTGTCAGCGTCCTCAGAGACCACGCATTGCCGCATGCCGGTAGCAATGATCTTGAATCCGGCGCGATCCAGCGCTCGCGAGGCGGCAGCCAGTTGGGTGACCACCTCCGAGCAGTCCCGGCCGTCTTCGATCATCCGGATGATGCCGCCCAGCTGACCCTGCACCCGCTTCAATCGGGTCAGTACGTCCTTGAGTTGTTTCCCATCAACATCCATGCAGTCACCTCCTTCATCTCCAGTATACCCCCGGGGGTATATGAGCAGCATAGCAACCCGGGTTGAACGGTGAGCCCGCCTGTTGCAGCGGCAGATGCCCACCGTTGGCCCGCCCTGTGGAGGCGGCAATGCCCGACCTGCCGCCGCTGCGCCATATCTGTGCCATAAGCAGGGGCCAAACCAGGGTCCGCATCAGTAATCAGCGGCGAACCAATTCCAGCGTGCTGAGCTGCGGTTTCGCGGTTTCACGCTCAACCGGCTAGGTGGTCTGATCGACTTAGGAAACCACTGCTCTATCCCCTGAGCTACGAGGGCTGACACACAGCGGCATCCTAGGCGCGAGTGCTGTTGACACGTTCGCGACGCAACTGGTCTGTAGCCGACGCCGCTCAGCGACGCGCTTCGCTCGGTTACTCTGCCCCGCGTGTCCGACGTGATCCGCGAGAGCCGCGGCGCGAACTTCCAGGGATTCGAGACCGTCGAACCAGATGGCGGTATGCGGCGCGAGTGGAAGGTGATCCGTGGCAACGGACTGCTGACGCTGACGTCGTCCGAGCTGCGCTTCGTGCGTTGGGTGCCGAAGACGGAGTTCGTTATCGCGCTCGCGTCCGTGCTCGGCGTCGAGACGGGCAAGAGCCACAACGGCAAGCGGACTTTCGGCTACCCCGTGGTCAAGGTCAGGTTCACCGACGCTGACGGCGAGCGCGTGTTCGGCGTCCTCGTCGGCCGCGCCAAGGAAGCGGACGCCTGGGTCGAGGCGATCACGCGAGCAACCACCGACTGATCCTTTACGGGGCGGTAGCAGGCAACCAAACCGGTCACGAATCGAGAAGCGCCGGGTGCCCGAGCACCTGCTCCGATCCCCCGCGAATGCGCGCCGCCTGCTCCAGAGCTTCGGCAGTCCGCCGAGGGCGACCGCCGGGAGCACAAGCTCGACCGGTGAGACTCGTTTTCACATCCCACGGCTGGGACGACTACCTCTACTGGCAGCGAACTGACCGTGACCTCCTGAAGCGGGTCAGTCGGCTGCTCGATGCCATCCTCCGCGACCCGTTCACAGGCATCGGGAAACCCGAGCAGCTGCGGCACGCGCTGGCCGGCAGCTGGTCACGCCGGATCAGCGATGAGCACCGACTGGTCCATCTTGTCGACGGCAACGACGTGGTCATCCTGCAGGCCCGCTACCACTACTCCTGAGGAGTGCCAGTAGCCAGCCGCAAGCCGCTGCGATGCATACATGCCGAGTCGGGCACTTCGTACGATCTGTGACTGCATGAGCCGGGAATAGTTGTTCCGGGCAACGACAAGCAGATCAGCAACGCATGGCCTCGACGGCGTCCTGGTCAACCTCAACACCGAGCCCCGGACCCTCCGGGGCATACAACATCCCGTCGACGATCCGGGGCGGCACGGTGACGATGTCGCGCAGGTACCGAAGCGGCCCGACGAGGTCGGATTCGTAGGCGAGGTTCGGCACGGATACGCCGACGTGAGCACACGCGGCTGTGGCGAGACCGAGCTCGCACTGGCTGCCGAGTAACCCCACCAGCCCGGCGGCCTCCGCCGCAGCGAAAGCCTTGACGGCCTGGGCGGGACCGCCCATCTCCGTGACGTACACATTCAGTACGTCGGCGGCGCCCCGGCGGACTATCTCGCCGACATCGCGCAGTTCCCAGCATGACTCGTCGAGTAGCAGCGGTGTCTCCAGTCGCCCGCGAAGACGCGCCAGTTCGTCCAGGTCCCTCGGCCCTAGAGGTTGCTCGATCAGTTGCAACCGATGTTCCTCGAGCGGCCGTAACGCAGCCAGCGCCTCGTTGGCGCTGTGATAGGCCATGTTGGCGTCGACCTTGATATCCATATCGTCGCCGACCGCGGCGCGCACAGCCCGCACGACCTCCCGGTCCAACTGTCCCGGGCGGCCGATCTTGAGCTTCACCGTGCGGAATCCCTGGGCCTTTGCACCCATTGAGGCATCGACGCTGGCTTCGACCGTCCCCCAGGGAATCGGCCAAGCGACCGGTACCGCAGGCCGCGCCCGCCCACCGAGGAGGCGATATACCGGAATGCCGTACGCCTTGCCGGTGATGTCGAGCAGAGCCATCTCGAGGGCCGCCTTGGCCGCATGCGCGCCATCGAAAGGCAGCGGGAGGAAGGCGTTGACCGCCTGCGTGCAATCGGCCAGGTCCCGCGGGTCTCTGCCCAACAGCGCAGGCCCCAGGATCAACTCGACGTCGTGACATAGCGCTCTACCGACGCGCCCCCAGGACATCGAGATCTCGCCCCAACCGGTGATCCCGTCGTCGGTGTCCACTCGGACGATGCCGAACTCCGACGTCCCGACCGTGCCCTGGGTGGCTACCATCGGCACAAGACGAGCCGCCTTGATGGGGACCGCGACGATCGCGCTGATGCGCATGTGACCTCTCAGAGGGAAGGGGCGTACAGCTCGATCTGGTTCAGCCACAGTCGATGCGGATATTCCGCTGATCCACCACCGAAAGCCTGCCGTAGGCGGATGGAGCTCACGGTGTGGGGCTCGAAGTCATAGACGCTGAACGGCGCCTCGTCTCCTCCCTCGACCTCGACCAGCCTCTGCCAGTCGCCGTCGCCAAACCGGCCTTCCAGCACATAGACGCTGCTGCTGCGGTATCTCATCCGGTATTCCGGCCAGTGGAGCGCCACACGACTGACCAGCCGCGGGCCGGCGAGGGTCAGCTCAACGACGTGCTCCCCCTCGCCGTCCAGGGAAGCCCAACCGGTCGCGAGGTTGCCGTCGGTCAGCGCCGGAGTCGTGGCCACCCATGGCTGTGCGACAACCACCGGACCCATCAGATGCGGCTGCAACCGGTTGTCGGACCCCTGATGCCACAAGATTGGCGCGGTGTCCTCGTCGAGGAGCACCGCCATTGTGACCGGCCCGTCCGGGTCGGTCAGGAAATCGTTGCGCATCAGCACCGACACGTGGGCGTAGTAGCGCGGCAATTCGGCCGAGAAGAAGGTCTTCTCCACCTCCGGTAACCGTTGGCCATAGGCGTCGAACGCCTGCGAGTGCGGGCCACGACGCGGGGTCATGAGGTCCAGTTCGTCGTTGACGACGTGCTGGTGGATCTCCCAGGCCGACAGGGCCAGCCCGTCGCGTTCGTAGTGGCAGTCGTAGTCGGTATCCATCATCACCCACTTGCCCAGCTCGGCACACCAGACCTCAGCCACCACATGCTCGTCGACCGGTGGATCCGCGATCGCCTCATCGCCCACCCGATAGGTGTCCGAGATTCCGTGGTGAAGGTTGATCATGCGGGCCTGCATGCCCAGCGCCAGGCAACACTGAACGAGCGCGACGGAATAGTGCACGCAGATGAAGTGCTCGACGCCGCCGCTCTCTTGGACCGTGGTTCAGGTGCAGCCAGCTTACCCATGCCCGGCGCGGCCACCCGGTCGTGTCGCCCGACGCAGGCGTTTCTCGCTGCCCGATCGGGGCCCGCCGCTTTCTGGGGGTCGACGTGCTCCGCTAGGTTGAGCCCGGCTATGCCCCGCATCGAAATCGAGCTGACCAGCTCCCGTCCCGACGGCACCTGGACGTGGCGCGCCGCCGGCGCCCGTCAGCCCAAAGGCCTGCTCGACGGGTCGGTCCTGCCCGGTGGAGCCAAGGTGGGCGACGTTCTGCGGGCCGAGGCCGACATCGACATCGACGGGATCACCGTGCGGTCGACGCAACCGGTGTCCCAGAAGAAGGTCGCCCCGGAGCGGATCGAGATCGTCGGCTCGGGGCGGGACGAGCCGCCCGTCACCACCAACATCCGCGGTGGTGTCGAGGCCGGCGGTGAGCGCGGCCGGCGAGGTGATCGGGACCACGATCGGGGACGGGATCGCGACCGGCCGGGCCGCGGGCCGGGAGGTCCGGGCCGACCCGGTGGGCCGGGCGGGGCCGGGGGCCCGTCACGGCCCGGCTCGCTCCGTTCCGACCAGTCCCGGCGTCCGGACGGCCCCGGTGGTCCCCGCTCGACAGACCGCGGCGATCGATCGGCGCGCGGCCCCCGCCCGGGCGGTCCCGGCTTCGGCGACCGCCCTGGTGGTGACCGCGCGGGTGGTGACCGCCCGGGAAGCGACCGCGCGGGTGGTGACCGCCCGGGAAGCGACCGGGCGGGTGGCGACCGGGCGGGTGGTGACCGCCCGGGAAGCGACCGGGCGGGTGGCGACCGGGCGGGTGGCGACCGGGCGGGTGGCGACCGGGCGGGTGGCGACCGGGCGGGTGGCGACCGGGCGGGTGGCGACCGGGCGGGTGGCGACCGGGCGGGTGGCGACCGGGCGGGTGGCGACCGGGCGGGTGGCGACCGGGCGGGTGGCGACCGGGCGGGTGGCGACCGGGCGGGTGGCGACCGGGCGGGTGGCGACCGGGCGGGTGAGCGTCCGACGGGCGATCGTGCGGGTGGCGAGGGTCCCGGCCGTGAGCGTCGAGGTGGCGAGGGTCCCGGCGGTGAGCGTCGCGACCGGCCGGCGAGCGACCGATCGGGCCGCGACCGTCCCAGCCGTCCGGCCGGTGACCGTCCCACGAGCGGCCGCCCGGCGGGGACCCGCCAGTCCGGAGAGAGGCAGTCCGGCGATCGGCCGGCGGGCGACCGGTCGCGGGGTGAGCGGACCCACGGCGAACGGCCGGCGCGGGGCGCCCCCCGCCTGGCGGAGCCGGTCCGGCCCAAGGCCCGCCGCCTCCAGCCGGGGCGGGTCTATCGAGATGCGGTGCTGGCGGAGCTCTCGCCCGAGCGCAAGGCGTTGGCCGAGCAGATCCTGCGGGGCGGCATCCCCGCCGTGCGCCAGGCCATGGAGGAGCAGAACGCCCAGGCTCGCGAGGTGGGCGGTCCCGAGATCAAGGCCGATGCCCTGCTTGCCGTGGCCGAGGAGCTGGTTCCCGCCCTGCGGGCCGCGGAGTGGCGTGACCGGGCCGAGGCCGCCATCGGCATCGTCGACGAGATAAGCGTCCGTGACCTGCGGGCCGTCGTCAGCGGGGCCGACACCGCCCGGGACGAGGAAGGGCGGGCCCTGGCCGCCCAACTCCGGGAAGCCCTCGACCGCCGGTCGGCGAGCGAACGGCAGTCGTGGGTGGACGAGATCACGGCCTCCCTCGACGACGGCCGGGTGGTCCGGGCGCTTCGCATCAGCGGGCGTCCGCCGGAGCCGGGCGTCCGGTTCCCCGCCGATCTGGCCAAGCGCTTGAGCGACGCGGGCGGCGAAGCGCTGACGCCCGATGCCACCCCCGACCGCTGGGCCGCCGTGCTCGAAGCGGTGGTGGCGTCGCCCGTCCGGCGCACGATCACCCCGAAGGGCCTCCCGTCCGAACCGGGCGAGGCGCTCACCAGCGCCCTGCGCCAGGCCGCCCCCCGCGTCCCGGCGATCGCGGCCCTCCTGGGCGACCCCCCTGATGCACCGCCCCGCCGGCCTCCCAGGCCACCTGGACCACGCGCCGTCTCCGACCCCACCCGCCCCCCGGGCCGCCCCGCCATCCCCCCGCCGGGCCGGGGGCCCGCGCCCCCACCCCCAGGGCCCCACGCGGCGGGTTCGGTCGCCGTATCGACGGACCCCGGCCTGCCCACGACCGACGACCCCGCTCCCGACACCGATCTGCCCAAATCCGCGGCGGACGGAAGCGCGTTCGGTGCAGAGCTATTGACACCGGCCGCCAACTCCGATCCCGGGGAGGCATCTCCGGAGGCCGATGAGCCCGCTCCGGGCCCCGACGTCACCCTCGAAGCGGGTCCAGCTGCGGCAGGGATCGACCCGGCACTATCGGGCCAGGACGGCGCGGCTGTCGATCCGTTTCACGTTTCAGTGAGCGCGGCGGCCGACGGGCCGCCCCGCGAACTGACGCCGGACCCCTCCCACGCGATCGCCGATGACTCGGTGGAGGCGTCGCCCGACCGTGGCTTCTCCCGGACGGAGTCCGACGCGCTCGTCGACGGGTCTGCCTCCGACACCAGCCTCGACTGACCCCCGCGGACCGCCACCCCACTCGGGCCCGCGGGCATCGCAGCCGAGCCGCGGCCTGGGAGCGCGGTCAAGTCGGACGCCAGCCCGGGCTCGACGACCGCCTCGCGGTCGGGGTAGCCGAGCCCGAAAACGGCTCATCCCGCCGGCGGGCCCGTTGCCCTCGGATTCAAGACAGCCGGCGGCGGCCGCTGTGGTGCTGCGTTTCTCGGATGGCGGGCGTCGTCGGGGGCGACGAGTGGTCGTTTGCCCCGGCCCTCGACCAGGGACCAGTTCTGACGGGTCTTGAGGGCGTGGCAGTGCTGGCAGAGCCGGTCGAGCAGGTCGAGCACGGTGAGATGGGTGGCGGCCCAGTCGACACGATGGTCGTAGTCGAGCCGGGCCCGGGCGCTGCAGGACTCGTTGGCGCAGCCCGGATAGAGCCACTGCAGGGCCGTCTGCTGCAACGCGTTCGGCCGCCGCCCGAGATGGGCGACCCCCACCAGCCGCTCTCCCCGGGTGGCCACCGCGGCCAGGAACGGATCCTGGCTGTCGATCATGTCGCGCACCGCCGACACCGCCACCGGCCCGAACCCGGCGATCTCGCACACCTCCCCGTCGGTGGCCCGGCCCCGGAGCAGCGCCTCCAGGTCGACCCGCACGATGATCTTCGGCGGGCCAGCCCGGCGCGGCGCTCTCGGCCGGCCAGCGACCCCGCCGGCCCCGCCGGCCTCCGTTCCGCCAACATCCGCAGCGACCCCGACGGCCCCGACGGCCCCGGCGGGCTCGACGGCCTTCGTGCCCCCGCCCTTCGTGCCACCGGCCTTCGTGCCACCGGCCTTCGTGCCACCGGCCTCCGTGCCACCGGCCTCCGTGCCACCGGCCTCCGTGCCACCGGCCTCCGTGCCACCGGCCTCCGTGGCCCCGGCCTTCGTGCCACCGGCCTTCGTGCCACCGGCCTTCGTGCCACCGGCCTCCGTGGCCCCGGCCTCCTTGCCTCCGGCCTCCGGGGCAGTGCCCCGGGCCTCCGAGCACTCGACCTCGGCACCGGCCGAGCGGCGGGCCATCTCGGTGAGGGCGTCGGCGGCGTAGGCCTCGGGGGGTTCGTGTCTGGCTTCGGACCGGGCGCGGCGAAAGATCGACTCCCGGAACGGTTCGAGGGCGGCCATGATGGCCGCCCCCACCTCGGGGTTGTTGCGGCAGTGCAGGTGCCATTCGCCCGTCGGTGTCGGTGTAGGAGCGAAGCGAGCGGCGCTGGTGGATGCGGGCCCGGCGGGCCTCGGGATCGGCCTGGGCCGCGGCCACGGTGCGGGCGCAGCGCTCGCGCAGCTCGGCCAGGGGCACCCGGCGGGCCGTCTCCAACAGGGCGTGCACGGCCCGGGGATCAACGCCCGCGGCCGCGGCGATGGCCGAGGCGGCCTCGGCCGAGAGCTCGCCCCGGCGGGCGGCGGCCGACGTCTCGGGCAAGGTCTCGAGCCGGCGGGCGGTGTCGATGGCCGACGCCGCCTGGACCACGGTGGTGCCGGTGCGCCGGGCCAGGTGATGGGCCGGCGATCGGTCGCCCTCGGCCCGCCACCCACCCGTCTCGGCCACACGGGCCGCAGCCAGGGCCTTGACGGTCGAGGCGATCCGCTCGATGCTCGACGCCTCGTCCACCACCCGCTCCGCGTGGGCAGAGCTGAGCAGGGCCGCGTCGAAACCGGCGGCGTAGTCAGCCACAGACCTCCGCAACTCGTCGCTCACGCACATGGCCGTGCTCTTCGTCCGACCGACTGACCGAGGGGAAGCGGTGTTGTGTTACGAACTGGTGTTCGACAGCCTACCCAGGCAGAGCCCCGAGAGCAAGCGTTCGCGGCCTGTTGAGCGAGTTTTTTCGGCTCTCGCCGTCGACCGCCAGATCGTGGCGAAGGCAGACGATCACCCGAGCTCGGACAGCTCGAGAACACCCCGTCGCCCGGTCAAGGCTGTCCTCACGTTGGGCGTGAGGCCATGACCGTCACGAAACATTTACGTCTACTTGACGGGCACGCCACCCTCGACCACCACAGGGTAAGAGATAACCCTCGTGTTCGCGGTGTTACCTGGCGGTGATGGCGCACCCCTTCTGACCTGGACCAGCGTGTTCTCGGCCCGTGAGGACACATGGAACAGGATCCGGCGCTAAGCGATGACGTGAGCCGAGTCTCCGCCAGCTCCCGATAGCTGGCCGCTCTACCGTGGCCGCCATGCCGGTCGAGTTCCTCACCGATGAACTGGCGTCGACCTACGGGCGATTCGTCGGAGCCCTGTCCCACGCCGAGTTGGAGCGCTACTTCTTCCTCGACGACACCGACCGGTCGTTGATCGACAAGCGTCGTGGCGAGGCGAACCGCCTGGGGTTCGGCCTGCAGCTCGGCACCGTCCGGTGCTTGGGCACCTTCCTCGCCGATCCCGTCGACGTCCCCACCGAGGCCAGCGACTAGGTCGCAGGCCAGCTGGAGGTTCACGACCCGTCGTGCCTGAAGACGTACGCCCGGCGGGAGAAGACCAGGCTCGAGCACAGTGGGAGATCGCCCGGGTCTACGGCTATCGGGAGCTCGCTGCGGCGGAGGCTGAGCTGTCGACCTGGGTCGACGACCGGGCGTGGACGACAGGTGACGGCCCGATAGCGCTCTTCGACGGGGCCCTGGGCTGGCTGCGGGAACGGCGGGTGCTGCTGCCTGGCGTGAGCGTGCTGGCGCGGCTGGTGGCGAGCGTCCGCGACGCTGCGATGCAACGGCTCTGGGACGTGCTGGCGGCGATGCTCATGCCCGCTCAAGCCCGGATGCTGGAACGGCTCCTGGAGGTGCCCGACGGAGCGCGGTGCTCGGATCTGGAGCGGCTGCGCACGGGCCCCACGACGCTGTCCGGCCGGGCGATGGTCGCAGCACTGGTGCGAGTGGCCGAGGTGGCCGGCCTCGGCATGGGGGCGCTCGCATTGGACACGGTGCCCCAGCGACGCCTGGTGGAGCTGGCTCGATGGGGTATGGCCGGCAAGGCCCCGGCGCTGCGGCGCCACCCCTACTCCCGCAGGCTGGCCACCCTGCTGGCCACGGTTGTCCACCTCGAGGCCAAGGCCACCGACGACGCGCTCGAGCTGTTCGACGTGCTGATGACCAACGAGCTCACGTCCCGGGCAGTCCGGGAGGCGAACCGGGAGAACCTTCGCCGCTACCCGCACGTGTCCCGCGACGCCGCCACCTGTGCGGCCGCGGTCGCTGTGCTGCTGGAGTCGTCCGAGTCGGGCGAGGAGGTCACCCTGGGGGCGCTCTGGAAGGCGATCGAGGGCGTGGTGTCGCGCTCGGACCTGCGGTGCGCGGTCGCCAACCTTGCTGCCGCCCTGCTGCCGCCGGACGCCGACCCGGGCGGGCAGGTGGCGAGTGGGGCTGGTCGAGCGCTACGCCGTCGCCCGCCAGTTCGTCCCCCGGTTGTGCCGGACCATCGACTTCGGGGCGACGGCGGAGGCTGCTGCGGTGCTGGACGCGCTCCGCAAGCTCCCGGAGCTCCTCGAAGCCCGGGCCACCAAGCAGGTCCCAGCGGGTACCTCGACGCCAGCGCGGTGGCGGTGGACGTGGCGCCGGCGGGCTGGTGGCGGCAGTCTGGTGTTCAGCGCCGACCGGCCCGAGGGCACCGTCCACCGGGCCGCGTACGTGTTCTGCGTGCTGGAGCAGTTCCACCTGCGCCTTCGGCGACGGGACATCTTCGCCACCGCCTCGACCCGGTGGGCAGACCCGCGGGCCAAGCTGCTGAGCGGGTCGGCGTGGGAGACCGCCCGGGCGCCGGTGCTGAACGCTCTGCAACTCCCCGTGGATCCTGTTCCAATGTTCCTCATGGGCCGGGCCGTACGACTCAGGCCGTACGACTCAGGCCGTACGACTCAGGCCGTACGACTCAGGCCGTACGACTCAGGCGATGACGGCCACGATCCCGTGCTCGTGGAGGAACTCCAGCAGGCCGTCGACCAGCCGCAGGTGGGCGACCTCCTCGAGGGACACCCAGGCTGCCTCAGCCGCGTCGCCTCCGGCCGTGGGGTCGGCCTCGTCCGGGCCGACCAGCACCGTCACCGCGAAGTCGAGGATGACGAAGTGGCGGTCGTCGCCGATGCGCTCCACCCAGCCCACCAGGCGGTCGCAGACGCCCTCCACGCCCGTCTCCTCCAGCAGCTCTCGCACCACCGCCTCGGCCAGGGTCTCGCCCCCCTCGACCCGCCCCCCGGGGACGGACCACTCCCCCGCCGCCGGGCCGTGACCCCGCCGGACGAGCAGCAGCCGCCCCTCCTCCACCGCGATCGCTCCTACGCAGACCTCGGGTGTCACACGGGCTCCGGGGTGTCGTGCCGGTGGGTCGCGGCGTCGATGGCTGCATCCACCGGACGCTCCCTCAGCCACTTGTGCACCACGATCATGCGGGCGGTGAAGCCGAACGTCTCGAAGAAGTTCTTGGTCGACCGGTTCCCCGGCAGGGCGAAGGAGTCGATCCCGATGCAGCCCGCGTCCCGGCACCAGTCGGTCACGTCGTCGACCAGGGCTTCCCCGACCCCCACCTCCCGGGCCCCCGGCTCGACAAAGATGTCCTCCAGCACTCCGAGGCGGCCCCCGTCCCGCAAGGGCTCGATCCGGACGACGGCGTAGCCGATCACGGCCTCGTCGATCGTGCCGCACAGCACCCGGGTGTCGGGATCGGCCAGGGCCACCTTCAGGCTCTCGTCGAGGGGCTCGCCCCGAGCGTCCCGATCGGCCCAGACGTCGCCGCCCTTCATCGGGGTCAGCTCGGCGACGGCGAGACGGGCCAGCTCGGCCAGGCGGGGCAGGTCGTCCTCGGTCGCCGGCCGGCATCCCTCCATCAGCGTTCCCCCATCAGGCTGACGAGTCTGTCAGGCGGACGCGACTACCTCAGACGCAGTCCCGGCAGAACATGCGCTCGGGGTCGGCCAGCTGGCTCGGGTGCTTGACCAGGAAGCACGACTGGCACACGAACTCCCCCGGGCGCTTGGGCACCACCTTGGTCGAGCCTTCGGCCCGGTCGTCGGCGTCGGGAACCTCGTCGTCCTCGTCGTCCTGCTCGTCGACCACGACCAAGCGGTCCTTCAGGATGACGTCGAGGCCAGCCTCCACGTCGTCGGGATCGAGGTCGTCGTCGTCGTCATCGTCGTCGTCGTCCTCTTCGGCCACCACGACCGCCACGGGGACGATGACGACGTCGTCTGCCACCAGGAGGTCGTCGACCACGAGGGCGTCGTCGTCGAGGCCTTCCGCATCGTCTTCGATGAGGTCGTCATCCTCCAACGCCTCCAACTCGACAATGTCGGGGTCGTCGGGCTCGTCGACATCGCCCAGCTCTTCTTCATCGTCAGGCATGCTGCCGGATCCCCTTCAGCCGGTCTACGGGGCCGGGAGCATAGACCAGGCTCAGGCGACAGACGAGACGAGAAACGCGGGATCCAGGGGACCTTTGGTACCGCTCGGTAGCCCTCCCGTCCCGCCCCGGCGTAACCGGGTCGGAGCAGGGGGTTATCAGAACGTTGTCTACTTGGTCCCCCGAATCCGCACGCTTGCCCTTCGACCGCCCCCTCCGCGGCATCCGCGCCGAAGCACAGAGGCCGAGGCCCACGACCCGGGGGTTTGGGGCGACGTGGACTCGTCGTAAGTTGCCCCATCCAGCGGGACGGTGCAAGGAGACGACAACCCTTCTGACCTGCCCGTTGTCGCGTCGTCGCAGGTCACGGGGCTAGGAATTTCTGTCTGAACCAGTCGTTGAGGGTTGGGGCCCGCCAGGGGGGCCAGGGCTTGGCGGCGGCCCTCGGCCCGGCGCTCGCCGGCGAGTCGTTCCAGGTCGGAGGCACCATGGTCGACGTAGCGCATCATGTCGGCCACGATCCGGTGGCCCGCTTCGTCGGCGATGAGGCGGTGCATCTCCTGGCACACCTGGCGGTAAGCGGGATGCCCGGCGGTGGCGGTGCGCAGCTCGATCATGTGCATGGCCTCGCGGGCGTTCATCTCGATCGAGTACCGCACCCGGTAGGCCAGGGCCACTGCGTAGGGCGCCTGGGCCGGGAACGGCGCCGCCAGCGTTGCGAACAGGGCCGCTGAACGGGCCATCGCCTCCTCGAAGCGATCGGCCAGCCCGGCCTCCACGACGTCGGGCGGCAGGACGTAGCCGTGGTTCGGGGTCAGAGGCTGCCACTGGATGGTGAGCATGCGGTGGCGCTGGAGGTCGCGGAAGGCGCCGTAGTCGGACAGCACGTCGAAGCGGTAGCTGACCGTCTCCAGGGCCCGTCCCGGCTTGTGGCGGCGGTTCCGGCGGTCACCCACGTAGGCAGCCGCCACCGACGTCCGCTCGGCGGCAGAGAGGCCTCTGACCCGGGCTCGCACCTGGTCGTCGGGAAGGTCGGTGTAGGGGTACAACATGGCCGCAAGGAGCCGGTCCTCGGCCTCAGGGTCGAAGTCGACGAGGGTGACGGCCGGGCGGGGCTCGGGCTCCTCCCCGGCGAAGAGGCGGGTGGCGACCACCGTCGTAGCCCGGGCGGTGTCGGCCAGGTAGGCCGACCACTCGCCGCCCCGCTCGGGCCGGTCGACCCGGGCCAGGAACGAGGGGATGACCTTGCGCAGCTCGACGAGCATCAGCTCGGCGTACTGGCGGGCCTCGGGTAGGGGCGACGCCCGCATGCGCAGCAGGAGCTGCTCGTAGCCCTGCCCGGTGCCGTAGATGCCGACGTTCGACAGCGAGGCGGCCGGCAACAGCCCCCGGAGGGCGTCGAACGACTTGGCCCGGATCGAGCGCCGCCACACGGTCTCCGGATCGTCCGGTTCCCGCGGGTACCGCTCCCGGCACCACGACTCCATCCGGGGCACGAGCTCGGCGTAGGTGTCGAACATGCGATCGAGGTCGGCCACGTAGCGGGTGCCGAGTGGCGACGACAGCACCGCCGGGTCGCGGTGGTAGCGGTAGCGGCCGCCGAGGCGGGTGTCGTAGGGGATGTAGCGGGTCGACTGCTCGAGGTAGGCCATGAGGCGTCCCCACTCGAGAACCTTGGTGAGCAGGTTGGACGACTGCTCGCAGGCCAGGTGGACCCCGCCGAGCTGGGCCACCGAGTCGTCGCCGTACTCGTAGAAGACCTTTCGGTAGAGCTCCTCGGCCCGCTTCAGGCCCATGGTGGCGTCGACCGAGATGTCGCCCGAGGTGTCGAGGTCGCCCACGAACTCGTCGAGGAAGAGGCGACGCAGGCTCTTCATCGTCCGCGAGTAGCGGGCGAAGAGGGCGCCCTTGACCACTTCGGGCAGGTTCACCAGGGCGAAGACGGGCCCGTCGAGGTTGGTGAAGTACCTCCGCAGGACGTCGGCCTCGGCGTCCGTCCACTGCTCGGCGACGTAGGGGTGGGCCATCGGAGCCCCGAGGTTAGGACGCGGGATCGAACGCGGCGCGGACCTCTTGGAGGGCGTCGGGCCGCAGCCACAGGTCGACCACGGTCATGGCCATGGCCTTGGCCCCGTCGAGCACCCCCCGGTCGCCGTCGGGCGACGCCGCCCACACCGCGAACTCGGCCGTGTGCAGGGCCACGTCGGGCGGGGAGACCTTCACGATCGGGTGGATGGTGGGCACCCGGTAGCTGACGTTGCCCATGTCGGTGCTCACGATCAGCCGGTTGGCCGGCGTGGGGTCGTCCAACGGGCGGCCGAGGCGGGCGCTGTTGGCCCGGTAGAGCTCGCCCAGGGGCCCGTTGCTGCGCAGGTCGGTGTACTCCGGCCACGGCTGGCGCACCTCCATGGTGCAGCCGGCGGCCGCCGCTCCCGCCTCCAGGCACGCCAGCACCCGCACCTTGAGCGCCTGGAGGCTGGTCGCGGTGGCGGAACGGACGAACCACTGGGCCAGGGTGTGGTCGGGGACGATGTTGGCCTTGTCACCCGCCTTGAGGAACACGCCATGGATCCGGTCGGTGGGGGCGATGTGCTGGCGGAGCGCAGCCACCGCGTTGTAGCCGAGGACGGCGGCGTCGAGGGCGTTGCGCCCCCGCTGGGGGGCGGCTGCGGCGTGGGCCGCCCGCCCGAAGTACTCCACCTCGTAGGTGGCGATAGCGATGACGTCGGGCTGGACGAGGTCGAAGCCCGCCGGATGCACGGCCAGGGCCACGTCGACGCCGTCGAACGCCCCCCGGTCGCCCATGATCACCTTGCCGCCGCCGCCCTCTTCGGCCGGCGTGCCCATCACCTCGAGCCGCCCCCCGCAGGCGGCCACCACGGTCGCCGCGGCCAAGCCGGCCCCGAGACCGGCCGCGGCGATGATGTTGTGCCCGCACCCGTGCCCGATCCCCGGCAACGCGTCGTACTCGCACAACACCGCCACCCGCGGCCCCGAGCCCGGATCGCCCCCCGCCGGCCGCCCCACAAAGGCCGTCTCCAACCCGTGGGCTCCCCGCTCGACATCGAACCCCGCCGATTCGAGCACCGACGCGAGGAGATCGGCGGCAAACCGCTCCTCGAACAGCAGCTCCGGCCGCGAATGAATCCGATGCGACACGTCGACCAACATCCCCGCCCGCTCCTCGACCGCATCAACAACGCGCCGCCGGGCCGCATCGATGTCGATCAGCCCCGTCGCCATCCCTCCGAGACTAGGCCTCCGAGACGAGGCCCCCACCCCCCGGAGGGTTTGGACGCCGGTCGGAACCCGACTGGCAGGCGCCGCGGAGCTGACCCGTCCGCTCGGAAGGCGTCAGCCCGACCAGCCCGACCGGCAGGCCCCGAAGGGGCCGATACGCCGGTCGGAACCCGCCAGCCGCGCCGCCCCGAAGGTGCGTCCATGCCTTCGCCTTCGGGGGCGCTCGGGGGGCGGAGCCCCCCGAGCGGGTTTCAGCCCTTCAACTTGTCAGCCACATCGTCGACGAAGCCCTTGACCTTGCCCTTGCCCTGGTCGACCTTGCCCTCGGCCTTGAGGTCGTCGTTGTCGGTGAGGTCGCCGGCCGCTTCCTTGATGCGCCCCTTGGCCACGTCGATCTTGTCGTCCATGTCGAATGTTCCTTTCGTAGCGTCGCTCCCGTTCGTACCCTCCTCGCAACCTCGTACCCTTGTTTCACGCCCTTCCGGCAGGGGAACAGATCGCCGGGGTTCCAGGAGGGGATCGTGGCAGTGCTGGACACGTGGAGGCTGCGCGGCGACGACGAGTCGTATCGCGGACGCGCCCTCGCCTCTGTCCCCGTGGGCCCCGGACCCGCCGCCGCCGTCCACCCTGGCCCGGCTCACCGTCGGGCTGCTCGTGATCAGCCTGATCGCGCCCCTCGTCACGGTGGCTCTGCTCGCCCTCGCCCTCCTCGACCTCCCCCTCTCGGCCGACCTGCCCGAGGAGCTGGCCTCGGTGGAAGCCCGCATCACGCGGGTCTACGACGGCGACGGCGTGGAGATGGCGGTCTTCCGCCGCTTCGAGTCCTCGATACCGATGGAGCCCGACGACATCCCCGAGGTGTTGAAGGAGGCGGTGGTCGTGTCCGAGGACCGGCGCTTCTACTCCCACAAGGGCGTCGACGCCCGGGGCCTGGTCCGGGCCCTGCGGGCCGACGCCGGCTCGGGCGAGTACCAGCAGGGCGCCTCCACCATCACCCAGCAGCTCGTCCGGCTGGCCTACACCGACGACCGCAGCCCCACCCTGTCCCGCAAGCTCCGGGAGATGGCCTACGCCCGGGAGTTGGAGAGCCGGTTCACCAAGCAGGAGATCCTGTTCAAGTACCTGTCGCGCATCTACCTCGGTGGCGGCAACTACGGGGTGGCGGCGGCGGCCGAGTCGTACTTCCGCAAGCCGGTCCGCGACCTCGACCTGTCGGAAGCGGCCCTGCTGGCGGGGCTGATCCCCGCCCCCAGCGTCCTCGACCCTCTGGTCAACCCCACGGGCGCCGAGCGCCAGCGGCGCAACGTGCTGGAGAGCATGAGCAGCGAGGGCAGGATCACTCGCCAGGAGCGCGACCAGGCGCTGGCTCGGCCCGTCACCCTGGCCCGGGAAGGCAGTGAGCCCGACGCGACCGTGACCTTCGTGCACCCGCCCGTCTCCCAGGTGGTGAAGTACCCCTACTTCACCGACTACGTCCGCCAATACCTCATCGCCCGGTTCGGCGAGGAGAAGGTCTACACCGGCGGGCTCAGGGTGGAGACCTCCCTCGACCCCCGGCTGCAGGCTGCAGCCGAAGTGTCGGTCACCAAGACCCTGCAGGGCACCCCGGCGGGCCTGGAGATGGCCCTGGTGTCCCTCGACCCCCGCAAGGGGCTGGTGCGGGCCCTCGTGGGGGGACGTGACTTCGCCAAGTCGAACGTCAACCTCGCCCTCGGCAACTGCGACGCGGTCAAGCCGGTCGAGCCCAAGGCGGGCCAGATCTTGCCGATCTGCGTCGCCGGTGGGGGCGCGGGGCGCCAGCCGGGCTCGGCCTTCAAGCCCTTCACCCTGGCCGCCGCCCTCGACGCCGGGCGCAAGTCGAACGAGACCTACCGGGGACCGGGCTCCTACACCTATCCCAACTGCGCCGGCGACGGCTGCACCGTGCGCAACACCGAGAGCGGCAGCTACGGCTCGCTCAGCCTGGCCCAGGCCACCGCCTACTCGGTCAACACCGTCTTCGCCCAGCTCGTCGTCGACGTGGGGATCAAGGAGACGGCTCAGATGGCGAACAAGCTCGGCATCACCATGGTCGACCCCGAGGGCAACCTGCCCTCGGGCGAGCCCTACGGGCCCAGCCTCACCCTGGGGGCAGCCGAGGTGTCGCCCCTCGACATGGCGGCCGCCTTCGGAGTGTTCTCGGCCCGGGGCCAGCGCTTCCCGGCCTCCCCCGTGGTCAAGGTCACCGATCCCAGCGGCAAGGTCCTGGAGGACGCCAACACCCGGCGCCCGGAGCGGGTCCTGACCCAGGCGGTGGCCGACGAGATGAACTCGGTGCTCACCGGGGTGGTCGACTTCGGCACCGGCGCGGCAGCCAACATCGCCCGCCCCGGGGGGACGGCGGGCAAGACCGGCACCAGCGAGGCCTTCGGCGACGCCTGGTTCGTCGGCTACACGCCCGAGCTGTCCACGTCGGTGTGGATGGGCTACGCCGACTCCCGCAAGGCGATGGAGAACATCAAGGGCGTCGCCCGGGTCTACGGCGGCACCCTGCCCGCCGCCACCTGGAAGGACTACATGGCCAAAGCCATGAACGGCATCCCGCTCAGCACCTTCCCCCTGCCACCGCGGGTGGCGCGCCCGGCCCCGGCCGTCGCCCAGACACCCGGCCCCGCCACCAATCCCACGCCCACCTCCACCCCCACCACCATCGACCCCAACACGGTCGTCACCACGCTGCCCCTGTTCCCCTTCGACACCGTGCCGCCCTACGTGCCCCCCTACGAGGGCCCGGTCACCTCGCCCATCCCGCCGTTCGAGCCCTACCAGCCCTTCGTGCCCACCCCGTACACCGGAACCGGAACCGGAACCGGCACCGGCGGCGGGACGCCGTGAGCCGATGATCGCCGTCCTGCTCATCGTCGTCCCGTGCTGCCTGGTGGGCCTGGTCGTCTACGCCGCCATGTCCCGGTGGGAGCTCACCTCCGACCCGGGGCCGTACCGGGCCGGCGACGGTGGCGCCCGGCACAGCCTGCCCCGCCTCACCCTGCGCGAGACGGTGGCCGATTGGCCCGTCCCCCAGCTCCAGCGCGTCCACCCCGGGGTCCTCGTCGCCATCAGCGCCGTCCTGGCGGTGTGGATCCTCGCTTGGATCGTCATCTTCTTCGTCGGGCTGAGCCTGCTCCACCCGTAGGGCAGCCGAACGTACGTTCCGGCAGGCCCGTTCGTCCCCTAGAGTGGCACCCCATATGGCAATCGAGATCCTCCCCGGCCAGCCGTACCCCCTGGGCGCCACCTTCGACGGCATGGGCACCAACTTCTCGGTGTTCTCCGAGGTCGCCGAGCGGGTCGAGCTGTGCCTCTTCGACGACGACGGCACCGAGACCCGCGTCGACCTGCCCGAGATGGACGCCCACTGCTGGCACGGCTACCTCCCCAACATGGGTCCCGGCCAGTGCTACGGCTTCCGGGTCCACGGCCCCTACGACCCGGCCGAAGGCCTGCGCTGCAACCCCTCGAAGCTCCTCCTCGACCCTTACGCCAAGGCGGTCAACGGCGAGATCCAATGGGGCGAGCCGCTGTTCAACTATCGCTTCGACGACCCTGAGTCATCGACCAACGACGACGACAGCGCTCCCAACATGCCCAAGGCAGTCGTCACCAGCCCCTTCTTCGACTGGGACCACGACCGCCACCCCCGCACCCCGTGGCACGAGTCGGTGGTCTACGAGGTCCACGTCAAGGGCCTCACCATGACCCATCCCGGGATCCCCGAGGAGCTCCGGGGCACCTACGCCGGCCTGGCCCACCCGGTGGCGATCGAGTACCTGAAGTCGCTCGGCGTCACCGCCGTCGAGCTGCTGCCGGTGCACCAGTTCGTGCACGACCACCGCCTGGCCGACAGCGGGCTGCGCAACTACTGGGGCTACAACTCGATCGGGTTTCTGGCCCCCCAGAACGACTACGCGGCCCGGGGCCAGCACGGCCAGCAGGTGCAGGAGTTCAAGCAGATGGTCAAGAGCCTGCACGACGCCGGCATCGAGGTGATCCTCGATGTGGTCTACAACCACACCGCCGAGGGCAACCACATGGGCCCCGCGCTGTCGCTGAAGGGCCTCGACAACGCGTCCTACGACCCGCTGTTGACGATGACCGCCGCTTCTACTTCGACACCACCGGCACCGGCAACAGCCTCAACATGCGCCACCCCCACGTGCTGCAGCTCATCATGGACTCGTTGCGCTACTGGGTGGTCGACATGCACGTTGACGGGTTCCGCTTCGACCTGGCGGCCACCCTGGCCCGCCAGTTCCACGACGTTGACCGGCTCTCCGCGTTCTTCGACCTCATCCAGCAGGACCCGGTGGTAAGCCAGGTCAAGCTCATCGCCGAGCCGTGGGACCTGGGCCACGGCGGCTACCAGGTGGGCAACTTCCCGCCCCTGTGGTCGGAGTGGAACGGCAAGTACCGCGACACCGTCCGCGAACTCTCTGGCGGGAAGAGGACCAGACGTTGGCCGAGCTGGCCTACCGGTTCACGGGCAGCCCCGACCTCTACGAGTCCAACGGCCGCCGCCCGTCGGCCAGCGTCAACTTCGTGACCGCCCATGACGGTTTCACCCTGGCCGACC
>CAVYBR010000006.1:0-34772 GCA_963766765.1 uncultured Actinomycetota bacterium | reverse complement strand
GTGGGTGAGACCGAGAAGAACCTCGACAGGATCTTCGCCGAGGCCCAGCGGCTAACGGCGTCCTGCCCCTCTTCGACGAGGCCGACGCCCTGTTCGGCAAGCGGTCCCACGCTCCGCGACGCCCAGGACCGCTACGCCAACGTCGAGACCGCCGGCTACGCCCAGGCGCGCATCGGCGCCGCAGCCATGGGCGCGGTAGCGGAGAAGCCAGAACTGACCGGCCGCGCGATCCTGCTCGTCGCCATCCCGGAGACACTGGTCATCCTCGGGTTCGCGGTCGCGGCGATGATCATCCTGCTGCTCGGCGGCAACTGATGGCGCTGCGCGATCTGCTCACCGCACTGGAGGAAGAAGGAGCAGCCGAGCACGAGAAGGCCCAGCAGGACAGGCGCCGGCAGGCAGCTCAGCTTCTCGCCGAGGCGCACGAACGGGCAGCGAAGATCCACGCCGACGTCGTGACAGCGGCCGAAACCGCAGCCCGGCAGGAGGCGGAGAATCTGCTGATCACCGCGCGGTTCAAGTGCCCGTCGGGCCGTCCGGACCGCGCGCGACGACGCGCTGGAGGAGGTCCTCGACACAGGTACGCGAGCAACTGCTCGCCGCTGCCCGGCAGCCCGGACGGCCCGGCAATGGCAGCCGCCTGCCTGGCCGAAGCTGTCACGGCGCTGCCGCAGGCCACGACAGTCCACGTTCACCCAGCCGACGCCGCGACGCTGAGGCCCGAAGCCACGGTCCAGATCGTCGCCGACCTCGAACACGGCGGCGCCATCGCCGAGGACGACCAAGGCCGCTACGTCGACAACACCTACCTCACCCGGCTGGCGAACATCTGGCCGGAGATCCGCGCCGAACTGAGCCGTTCCTGGGATCAGGACTCATGACGCCCCGCGCCCGACTTCATCGCCGGCAACACCCGGCTGCGCGCGCGGCTGCCCGCCCTGCTCGGCCCTGTCGACTACGACCAGCTCGCCGGACTCTCCCGCGAGCGCGGCCGCCGAACGGCTCGCGCGTCGTCGACCTACCGCCCCTACCTGAACCGCGACCAGGCGGACGACGACCGGCTCCTCGACGCGGTCGGGCGCCGGCTGCGCGACCTGCTGCGCGGAGTGCGGGGACTGTACGGCGGCATCGCCGGCACCGTGGTCGGGGTACTGCTGGCCCGGCACGACCTGCACGACACGCTTGCGCTGCTGCGCGGCGCACGCACCGGGCAGCCGGCGCCGGACCGGCTCGCCGCGGTGATGGGTGTCGGTGCGCTCGACCAGCGAGCCGCCGCCGACATCGCCGCAGCGCCTGACGGCGCGACGGCTGTCCTGCGGCTGGCGGCCCACCGGCTCCCGGACCCGCTGACCGCCCGGGCGCTGCCGGCGGCCTGGGAACGGTATGAGCTGAACGGCGACCCGGACGAGTTCGAGACCACGGTCGCGGCGGCCGCCATCGACGGCTGGACCGACCGGCTGGAACGGGTCGGCCGGGCCGCCCGCCCGGTCCTGGAGCTGGTCCAGGCCGAGTGCGACCGGGCCAACCTGCTCGCCGTACTGCGCGACCCGGCGCTGGAGACGCCGCGGCTGCTCCCCGCCGGGCTGGTCACCCGAGCCGGCGTTGCTGGCCGCCCGGCGCGGCGATCCGCAGCCCGCTCGTGGCCGCGCGCCCCAGCTGGCGAGCAGCCCTCGAACGGCACCTCCGCGACGGAGACCTCGCCGCGCTCGAATGGGACCTGGACGTCGGCGCTGTGGCGCCAAGCGGTGCGCGGGCTGCGCCGCGGCGACCCCCTCGGCGCCGACGTGCCGGTCGGCTACGTCCTCGCCGCCGAGTGCGAGGCGCGCACCGTCCGGCTCCTGCTCGCCGGCACCGCTCCCGGCTCACGACGTCACGAGACCTGCTCGTCGCGATGAGCACGGACGCCGGCCAGGAAGGACCAGCCATGACCGACGCACTCGTCGTCGCCACCCCCGCGACCGCCATCGGGCTTCCGCCTCGGCGGCGCACGGACCGTCACCGCCGTCGACGCGGACGAGACCGTCGCCGCAGTCGACCACAGCGATCGCGGACGGCCAGGCCGCGGTCATCGCCGTCCACGGGGCCCTCTGGTCCGCTCGTCCCACCGCAGGTCCGCGCGACCTGGACCAGGCAGACCACCCCGCTCATCCTCAGCCTCCCCGACGAGGACGGCGACGTCTCCGCGGCCGAGACGCCGCGCTGCGTGACCTGCTGGCCCGCGCGATCGGCTACCAGATCACCTTCACCCCCAGCGGAGGCACGCCATGACCACGACCAGACCACGCACCGAGCCAGCCAGCCGGGGACGCCGGACCGGCCAGGCAGGTGACCGACCGACACCGGCCGGGTGGTCAAGATCTCCGGGCCCGGTGGTCAGCGCCACCGACCTGCCCCACACCCGCCTGTTCGACGTGGTGCGGGTCGGCGCCGAACGGCTCCTGGGTGAGGTCATCAAGATCGACGGCGACCTGGTGGTGATGCAGGTCTTCGAAGACACCACCGGACTGCGGGTCGGCGAACCGGTCGAGGCGACCGGCGAACCGCTGTACGCCGAGCTCGGCCCCGGGCTGCTCGGCGGCATCCTCGACGGCACCCAGCGACCGCTGGAGAACCTGAGCACGGACGGCAACCTGTACATCGCCAGAGGGTGCCGACCCGCCGCGGCTCGACCGCGACCGCCGGTGGGACTTCCGGCCCGCCGTCGAGGTCGGGGACCGGGTCGGACCCGGCGACCTGCTCGGATCGGTTCCGGAGGGACGCGCCATCGAGCACCGGATCCTGGTGCCGGCCGGATCAGGCCGGCGTCGTCACCGCGGTCCGCCCCGGACCGGCCACCGTCCTCGATCCTGTCGTCGACATCGACGGGCACCCGGTGACGATGATGCGTCGCTGGCCGCTACGCCGCGCTCGCCCGGTCGCGAGCCGGCTGCCGCTCACCGTGCCGCTGGTCACCGGCCAGCGGGTCCTCGACCTGCTCTTCCCGGTCGCCCGCGGCGGCAGCGCCATCATCCCGGGCGGTTTCGGGACCGGCAAGACCGTGCTGGAACAGGCCCTGGCGAAGTTCTCGACCGCCGACATCGTCGTCTACGTCGGCTGCGGCGAGCGCGGCAACGAACTGACCGAGGTGCTCGAGGAGTTCCCTCAGCTGACCGATCCGCGCACCGGCGCCCCGCTGATGGAACGCACCGTGCTGATCGCGAACACGTCCAACATGCCGGTCGCGGCCCGCGAGGCCAGCATCTACAGCGGGATCACGATCGCGGAGTACTACCGCGACCAGGGCTACGACGTCGCCATGATGGCCGACTCGACCAGCCGCTGGGGCGAGGCCCTGCGCGAGGTGTCGAGCCGGCTGGAGGAGATGCCCGCCGAGGACGGCTACCCCGCCTACCTGGCCACCCGTCTGGCCGGCTTCTACGAACGGGCCGGCGCGGTCCAATGCCTCGGCACGCCGGAACGCACCGGGTCGGTGACGATCGTCGGCGCCGTCTCACCGGCCGGCGGTGACTTCTCCGAGCCCATCACCCAGAACAGCCTGCGGCTCGCGGGCTGCTTCTGGGCGCTCGACACCGCCCTGTCCCGGCAGCGTCACTTCCCTGCGGTGAACTGGCTGCGCAGCTTCTCGCAGTACGGCCTGGACGCATGGTTCGACCGGGAGATCGGCCCGGACTGGTCGCCGCTGCGCCGCTGGGCGGCGGCAGCCCTGCAAGACGAAGGCGCCCTGCAGGAAGTGGTGTCCCTGCTCGGCGTCGAAGCGCTGGCCGCCGAACAACGGATCACCCTGCGCATCGGGCAAGCCCTGCGAGAAGACCTGCTTCAACAGTCCTCGTTCGACGACCTCGACGCGTCCTGTCCACCACCACGGCTGCTGGCCATGCTGCGCGTCGTCCACGAGGCCGGCGCCGCGATGAGCGTCGGCGCTCCAGCGCGGCGTCGCCATCACCGACATCACCGCCGCGAGCGTGCTGGCCGAACTCGGCCGGATGCGCCGCTGGCCCCCCGACAACGTCGACGACTCCGCCACGCCGCCTGACCCAGCGGATCGCCGAAGAAATGAGCTCGCTGTGACCACCACCGAAGCTCCCAAGCCGCCCTTCACCGTCGGGCACCGCACCGTGACCCGGGTCGCCGGGCCGCTCATCATCGTGGACGGGATGGACGGCGTCGGGTACGGCGAACTGGTCGAGGTCGAAACCGGCGACGGGCCGGTCCGGGAAGGCCAGGTGCTCGAGCTCGACGGGTCGACTGGCGATCGTCCAGGTCTTCGGTGGAACCGTCGGCATCGGTCGCCGCGAAACCTCCGTACTCACCCGTGGCCGCGCCGCCAGGACCGGCGTCGGCACCGACTACTTCGGCCGCGTCCTCGACGGAGCCGGCAGGCCACGCGACGGCGGCCCGCAACCCGTCCCGGACGACTACCGCCACGTCAACGGCCTGCCGCTCAACCCGATCACCCGCGCCCACCCCGACCAGTTCATCGAAACCGGTGTCTCGGCGATCGACGGACTCATCACGCTCGTCCGGGGCCAGAAGCTGCCGATCTTCTCCGGCGCCGGGCTGCCCGCGAACAGCCTCGCCGCCCGGATCGCCGCGCAGGCACGCGTGCCCGGCGACGACGCCGAGGTCGTGGTCATCTTCGCCGCCATGGGCGTCACCCGCCGGGAGGCGGAGTTCTTCCGCACCGAGTTCCTCGACCGGTGGCGCCGCCGCGCGCAGCGTCCTGCTGCTGAACCTGGCCGACGACCCCACCATCGAACGGCTGCTGACACCGCGGGTCGCGCTCACCATGGCCGAATACCTGGCCTTCGAACAGCACCGGCACGTCCTGGTCGTGATGACCGACATGACCGCCTACTGCGAAGCGCTGCGCGAGATCTCCGCCGCCCGGGAGGAGATGCCGGGCCGCCGCGGCTACCCCGGCTACATGTACACCGACCTGGCCTCGCTGTACGAACGGGCCGGCCGAGTCCGCGGCGGCACCGGATCGCTGACCCAACTGATGATCCTCACCATGCCCGACGACGACATCACCCACCCGATCCCGGACCTCACCGGCTACATCACCGAAGGCCAGATCGTGCTGTCGCGTGAACTCGACCGGCAAGGCATCCAGCCACCGATCGACGTACTGCCGTCACTGTCGCGGCTGATGAATGCAGGCATCGGCGCCGGCAAGACCCGCGACGACCACCGCGGCCTGGCCGACCAGCTGTACGCCTGCTACGCCCGCGGCCGCGAGGTCCGCCGGCTGATGTCGATCGTCGGCGAGAGCGGACTGCCCACAGAGGACCGCCGCTACCTGGCCTTCGCCGCCGCCTTCGAACGCACCTACCTCGACCAAGGACCAGCCCGCCGTACTCTGACCGACACCCTCGAGGTGGGCTGGCAACTCCTGGCGCCGTTCCCGGCAGCCGAGCTGAAACGCGTCAGCGCCGAACAGCTGGCGCGCTACCACCACGAGGCGGCCGTGACAGCGACCGATGCTTGATGGATGTTCCCCCACTTGTCTGGGCTCTGACGATCCTCGGGATCCTTGCCCTGCTGCTCTTCGACTTCTTCTTCCATGTACGCACCGCACACACCCCGACGCTCCGCGAGGCAGCAATCTGGTCAGCCATCTACGTGGGCATCGCCGTCCTGTTCGGCGTCGGCGTCTGGCTCCTGGGCGGCGCGGCAATGGGCAGCGAATACTTCGCCGAGCTACCTCACGGAGAAGGCGCTTGTCGGTCGACAACCTCTTCGTGTTCCTCATCATCATGGCCAGCTTCAAAGTGCCGCGCGCCGACCAGCAGAAGGCGCTGCTGTTCGGCATCGTCTTCTCTCTCCTCGCGCGCACCGCTTTCATCTTCCTCGGCGCCGCGCTCGTCAACTCCTATGCCTTCGTGTTCTACATCTTCGGACTGATCCTGCTCGTCACCGCCGGCCAAATGCTCAAACCCGGGACGACGAACGGCCGATCGGCGAACAACGTCATCGTCCGCCTCGCCAAGCGGTTCCTGCGGACCTCTGAAACCTACGACCGCGACAGGCTGTTCACCATCGTCCAGGGCCGCCGGGTGATGACTCCGATGCTGCTGGTCATGGTGGCCATCGGCGGCACCGACGTCCTGTTCGCGCTGGACTCCATCCCGGCGATCTTCGGCCTCACCCAGAGCGTCTTCATCGTGTTCACCGCCACCGCGTTCTCCCTGCTGGGGCTGCGGCAGCTGTACTTCCTCATCGACGGACTACTGGACCGCCTCATCTACCTGTCCTACGGCCTCGCAGCCATCCTCGGATTCATCGGAGTCAAGCTCATCCTGCACGCGCTTGCACGAGAACAACCTCCCGTTCCTCAACGATGCGCAGCCCCTCCATGTCGCCGAAATCAGCACAGGCGTCTCCTTGAGCGTGATCGCCGGCGTACTGATCGTCACCGTCATCGCCTCGCTGGCCGGCGTCAAGCTCCTCGCCGCGCGGGCCGAGCGCCACGCCTGCGAATCTCACGGCGAACAGCTCGAAGACAGACCCCGCGACTGACGCCCAACAAGACCGCGGCGGATGACCTCCAAAAGGAGTCCGCGTCAGCTTCATGGGGCGGGCCGTGGAGGTTTGCCTGCAGATCCGCACGCTGGAGGAGCGGCTGTCCGAGCACGTGGGTGAGGCCGCCTCGCGATAGCGACTCTGCTCAACGCCGAGCACCCATCACGGAGGCGGGATGACACCCTGGCCCGATGCCCCCCAGCTCTTGGCCCGTGGGCGCCATCCCGCCTCGACGCTGGCTCTATCGGCTGACCCGCACCCTCCGTTACAAAGACCGACCGCGAACCACTCGCCTGAGTCCATCCCCGGGCGCTCGGGCCTGCGCAGCGTGCTGAAGGTCCCACTGAGCACCGCGGAGGATACCGTCGGGCGTTCCCCGGATCTGCAGCCCAAACCCAGCGCGTTCAGCGAGGATGACGAAGCGGTCGCGCACATCCTCGCGCGGCACGCCTCGATCGCCCTCGCGACTGCCCAGCATGAAGAGACGATCGCCCGAACTGTCGATGCCCGCAGGCTGCCACCTGAACCTGAGCTGGTCTGGCGTCGGTTCTGGGGGCTGAAACGGACTGCGAACGGACGACAGGAACACGAAGGCCAGGCCTACGAAAGCCTCAGGCCGTGAGGCGCAGCCCGGTCGAGGCCGAGAAGAGGTGCAGCTTGTCGGGCTGCGCAGCGAGATGCACGATGGCGCCCGTCTCGCTGTTCAGCCGGGTGCCGATGCGCGCGATGATGTGCTGGTTGAGGGTGGAGTGGGCCGCGGTGCCGTAGAGGAACGCGTCCGAGCCGAGTTCCTCGATCACCCCGACCTTCACGGGCAGCCCTTCGTCCGCGAGGTGGAAGGCCTCCGGCCGGATTCCCAGTATCAGCGTCTGGTCGTTGTCGGCCTTGGCCAGCAGGCTGCGCTCGATCGGGACGACGTAGTCGCCGATCTTCGCGCCGCCGTCGGTGATTCGGGCCTCGATGAGGTTCATCGCCGGCGATCCCATGAAGCCTGCGACGAACACGTTCTTCGGCCGGTCGTAGAGGCCCAGTGGCGTGTCGACCTGCTGCAGCCGGCCGTCCTTCAGAACGGCGACGCGATCGCCCATCGTCATCGCCTCGATCTGGTCGTGGGTGACGTAGACGGTGGTGACGTCCAGCCGGTGCTGCAGTTCGGCGATCTGCGTGCGGGTCTGGACCCGGAGCTTGGCGTCGAGGTTGGACAGCGGCTCGTCCATCAGGAAGACCTGCGGGTTACGGACGATGGCGCGGCCCATCGCGACGCGCTGGCGTTGACCACCGGACAGTGCCTTCGGCTTGCGGTCGAGGTACTCCTCGATGCCGAGCAGCTTGGCCGCCTCGGTGACGCGCTTGACTCGTTCGTCCTTGGGCAGGCTCTGCATCTTGAGGGCAAAGCCCATGTTGTCGGCGACCGTCATGTGTGGGTAGAGCGCGTAGTTCTGGAACACCATCGCGATGTCACGCGCCTTCGGCGGAAAGTCGGTGACATCGCGGTCGCCGATGTAGATCTTGCCCTCGTTGACCTCTTCGAGCCCGGCGAGCATCCGCAGCGAGGTGGATTTGCCGCACCCCGACGGGCCGACGAGGACCACGAATTCGCCGTCGGCGATGTCCAGATCCAGCCCGTCGACGGCGGGGGTGTCGGAACCGGGGTAGATCCGGGTGGCTCCCTTGAACGAGACGGTTGCCATGTCGCACTTCCTTCCTTCCTCAATTCACTGGCACATGCGTGCACGGCCAAACCGGCCTTGATGCCACGACTCACGGCTGCCACGCCGGATCGGCGCACCCGGAGTGAAGCCCGCCCCACCGGGTGTGTCCCGCGTCGATCGTTGCGGGAGGCACCGTCGCGACCGGGCCCGGCAGAGCTGGTGCGGGGGCCGTCACCATTTGCGGGGAGTGCGATCGGTGTAAGGAGACGGCGCCCGGGTCCGATTGGGACGGCGCGATCTCACGGCCCGCCGACCGATCGGACACGGCGTCGCCGTTCTTCGCGGCCGGTGCCGCATCGGGCACCGAGTCAGCAGTGGCCGGCCGAGGGCTCTCGGCCGGTGTCGATCGCTCTAGAAACCGGAGCAGTTCGACCGGGAAAGGCAGCACCAGTGTGGAGTTCTTCTCGGCGGCGACCTCGACGACGGTCTGGAGCAGGCGCAATTGCAGGGCGGCCGGGTGCTTGGTCATCACCTCGGCGGCCTGGCCCAGCTTCTCCGAGGCCTGGAGTTCGCCGTCCGCGGTGATGACGCGGGCCCGGCGTTCCCGTTCGGCCTCGGCCTGGCGCGACATGGACCGCTTCATCGTCTCCGGCAGGGCGACGTCCTTGATCTCGACCCGTTCGATGTGGACGCCCCAGTCCAGTGCCGGGCTGTCGATCATCAGCTCCATGCCCTGGTTGAGGCGTTCCCGGTTGGACAGCAGGTCGTCCAGGTCGCTCTTGCCGATGATCGAGCGCAGAGATGTCTGCGCGACCTGGCCGATGGCCGAGATGTAGTCCTCGACGTCGACGGCCGCGCGGACCGGGTCGATCACGTTGAAGTAGACGACTGCGTCGACGCGGACGGTCACGTTGTCGCGGGTGATGCCGTCCTGTGCCGGGACCGGCATCGTGATGATCTGCATGTTGACCTTCTGCAGCCGGTCGGCGATCGGTACCAGCAAGGCGAGGCCAGGCGGCCGGATCGCGGGCGCACCCGGCCGAACCGGAACACGACGCCGCGCTCGAACTGCTTGACGACGCGGACGCACATCGCCGACCCGATCAGGCCGACGACCATCGCAGTGAGTAGTAGGTAAAGGATGATCATTTCTTCTCCGTTCGGACGTCGCCTGCGGTTCTCGGTCAACCGGAGCTGCTGGCGTGCGAGGGGCGTAGTCGTTGGTAGGGCTGTAGGCGGGCGCATTTGGTGGCGAGGCGGGCGGCGACGAGAGGAGGCCGAAGTCGCGCAGGGCGACGTCGTAGAAGCCGGAGAGTGTGAGCAGGTTGATGATGATGCCTGCGAGCCAGGCCGCGACGAGGAGTGCGCCGTAGCGGGGGATCAGGGCGACGGCGATGCCGGCGACGATCTCGATGACGCCGATGATGTACATGGCGTCTTGTCCGGAGCCGGGGACGATGTCGTTGATCCAGGGGGCCAGGTAGGCGGGCCAGTCGGTGAGCAGGTTGGCGAACTTGTCCAGGCCGAACACGATCGGGGCCACCGTGAAGACGGTTCGCAGGACCAGGAAGGCCTGGTAGGCCGGGTCGGACAGTGTCTCCCGGCTTGGTGTGCGGGCGGTGCGCCCCTCAGTGCTCATAATCTGCTCCTTCTAGAGCGTCGATGTACTTCCATGCTTGTCCGACGGCCGCGGATCTGGCACCGCCCCTGGTCGGCTGACTTGGAGCCTGTCTGGTTGCCGATGTTCGGCAACGCCCGGGATCATCGGAACGTTGGTCGAGCCAACGTTTCCCGGCGTTCCTCAGGGGTCGACGAGGGACGCGTTGAACGTGTGCTTCGCGGTTGCCGCCGTTGGGATCAGGGATGCGCGGCGTGGGTCAGTTCCGCGGCGAATCCGTGTCGCCATGAGCTGTAGTGCGGGGCCCAATCGAGGGTGCGCCGGGCGAGGGTGTTGTCGGCGCCGCGCAGTTGGGTCATGAAGGCGACTCCCCAGGCGCCGGCGGTTAACCTGGCAAGGGCCACGGGTAGGTGCTTCGGCGGGGGAGCATCTAGCAGTTCGGCCAGGATGGGCGCCACTCTCGACCGCGCCGGCTCGTCGTCGACGATGTTGAGCCCGCCGCGGACGTGGCTGTGCAGCGCCGCGGCGATGGCCGAGGCGGCGTCGCCGACGTGGGTGAAGGAGAAGGTGCCGTCACCGGAGCCGATGAGCGGCATCTTCGCGGCCTGTACCTGACGGACGAATGATCCGTGTCTGCCGTAGATCGTGCCGTGGCCGTAGAGTTGTCCGAGACGCAGTACCAGCCCGTCTGCCTGCCTGGTGCGCTCTTCAAGCGACCTCAAGGCGGCGAAGACCCGGGCGAACTGTCGGGGTGGGTCCCGCCATAACGGCGTGACCTCGGTGGCCGGGATCCACCTGTTCGGTTCGTAGATGCAGGCCAGACCCTCAGTGATGATGCGCTTGACGCCGGCCTGTTCGGCGGCGTACAGCAGGTTGCGGGTGCCTTCGGTGCGAAGCCGGTTGGTCTACGCGAAGTCGCGGTCTATCCGCCGCGGGTTGATCTTGGCCGGGATCGCGGTGAGCAGGTGAATGATCGCGTCGGGTGCAGCATCCTCGACGACGCGGATCAGCGCGCCGGAGTCCAGCGCATCGGCCTCGGCGGCCACGGCTCCCAGCACCTCGACCTCGACGGCGGCGCCGTACGAGCGAGCCAGTCCCGATCACCTGATGGCCTTGGGAGGTGAGTAGTGGCAGCAGCCGGCGACCGATGACTCCGGTTGCACCGGCTACGAACACTCGCATAGTTTCCCTTTGAACGCGGCCCTGCCTGTCGGGTCGCGGCGTCAATTTCGGGTCTCATTGCCGGGACATCGGGTCCGAACCTTCCCGTCCAGCTAGTGCCTCGTCAAGCAACGTTGGGTAGGTAATCGGGGCGGCGGATCTTGGAGTCGACGGCGAAGTGTCGTTTGGGTTGGGCGTGTTTGTTGTGCCAGCGGACGTAGCCGGCGATGGCTGTTTCTTGGGCGGTGTGGCTGGGGTAGTCGCTGCCGTCGAGGGTGAAGTAGCGCAGGGCGGTGAACTCGCACTCGATCCAGTTCAACCACGACGCGTTGCTCGGGGTGAACACCAGTTCCACATCATTGGCGCGGCACCAGTCGACGACCTCGGCCTTCTTGTGGGGTGAGAAGTTGTCGCAGATCACGTGCAGTTTCCCGCTGGGGAATCGGGTCCGGAGTTGCTTGAGGAACCCGAGGAACTCCAGCCAGCGTTTGCGGTCGCGGAACCGGTAGAACATCTGGCCGGTGGCCAGGTCGAGTGCGGCGAACATCTGCCGGACTCCGCCGGTGCGGTTGAACGTGGCCCGCAACCGGTCCGGACGAGCGGTGGGAAACCAGCCCCTGCCCGGCCGGGGCTGCAGGTTCAACGGACCGAACTCGTCGACGCAGACCACTCGCCCGTCGGCTGGTGGATGGTCGTACAGCTCGAGAACCCGGGCCATCTTGGCGGTGAAGTCGGGGTCCCGGCTGCCCTTCCAGGTCTTGGTCGCCTGCCACCTGATCCCCGCCGCGCGCAGGATCTGGCGCACCGACTCGGTGCTGATAGCGATGCTCTTGTGCTCGGCCAGGTACTCGACCAGCTTCGACAGGCTCCACGTCGTGAACGGCCGGCCCAACCGCTGAGGCGGGGTCTTGGCGACCCGGCAGACGGTTTCACGAACCGGGGGGCCGAACCTCTTCGGTCGGCCCCCGCTCCATTTTGGGTCCAGCGCCGCGAACCCCTGTTCGTTGAACGCGTGGATCACCTCCCGCGCGTACTGCGGCTTCATCGCATACATCGCCGCCGCCTCAACGGCGCTGCGGCCCTGAACCGACGCCAGCACGATCCCGGCCCGCCGCAACCGGACCCGATCCCTCGTGGTCCGCGTGATCTTCACCAACCGCTGCGCCTCGTCCGGTTCCAGCGAGCGCACGAACACCTCAGGCTGTCGAGCCATCACCACCTCCGACAGCCAGCCTTCAGACACACCACCAGACCGGTCAACCCGACACGGTTACAACCCCAACGTTTCTTGGAGAGGCACTAGGTACGTCGTTCTGGCCGACAGCGGCACCGACTCGTCCAGTTCGCCGGAATCGGCCAGTTGCTGCAGGGTCCGCACGACGATTGATTGCGCGTCGATTCCGAAGTGGCGGCGCAGCGCGGCGCGGGTGTCGGAGTGGCCGAATCCGTCGGTGCCCAGGGACGTCCAGGGCCTGCGGACGAACGGAGCGATCTGGTCGGGTACGGCGCGCATCCAGTCCGAGACTGCGAGGACGGGTCCGGCGGTGTCCGGCAAGCCGCCGGGTGACGTAGGGAACGCGGGGAGGCTGGTCGGGGTGGGACTGGTTCCACTCCTCAGCGGCGAGGGCGTCGCGGCGTAGTTGGGTCCAGGACGTCACCGACCACACGTCGGCCTGGACGCCCCAGTCGGTGTGCAGGAGGTGTTGCGCCTCCAGCGCCCAGGGCATCGCGATGCCGGAGGCAAGGATTTGCGCCTTCGGGCCGTCGCCATCGGGGGCGGGGGAGTAGCGATGCATCCCGGCGAGAATGCCGTCGATGTCGACGTGATCGGGTTCGGCCGGCTGCGTGATCGGTTCGTTGTAGAGGGTGAGGTAGTAGAAGACGTTCTGGTCTTCGCCTGGTCGTGGTTCGCCGTACATGCGCCGGAGGGCGTCGGCGGTGATGTGGCCGAGCTCGAACGCATAGGCGGCGTCGTAGGCGATGCAGGCTGGGTTGGTCGATGCCAGCAGCAACGAATGGCCGTCCTGGTGTTGCAGGCCTTCACCGTTCAGGGTGGTTCGGCCGGCGGTGGCGCCGAGCAGGAACCCTCTGGTCATCTGGTCCGCGGCCGCCCAGAGTTGGTCGCCGGTGCGCTGGAACCCGAACATCGAGTAGAAGATGTACAGCGGGATCATCGGCTCGCCGTGGGTGGCGTACGACGTACCCGCGGCTGTCCAGGACGCGGCGGAGCCGGCCTCGGTGATGCCCTCGTGCAGGAGGACACCTCGGACGTCTTCCTGATAGCTCAGCATCTGCTCGCGGTCCACCGACAGGTAGTGCTGTCCGTGCGGGGAGTAGATCTTCTTGGACGGGAAGAGGGAGTCCAGGCCGAAGGTGCGGGCCTCGTCGGGGATGATCGGCACGAATCGGTGCCCGATCTGCGGGTCTTTCATGAGGTCCTTGAGCAGCCGGACGAACGCCATCGTGGTGGCGACCTCCTGCCGGCCGGAGCCCCGCCGTGCGACCGCGTACGCCGCCCCGCCCGGCAGCGTGAGCGGTTTGCTGGTGACTCTGCGGGCGGGCAGATAGCCGCCGAGCGCGCGGCGCCGCTCGTGCAGGTAGTCCAGTTCCGGCGAGTCCTCCGGCGGCCGGTAGTACGGCGGCTTGACCGCGTCGAGCGCCGAGTCGGGGATATCGAGGAACAGCCGGTCCCGGAAGCCCTTGAGATCGTCGAGGGTGAGCTTCTTCATCTGGTGGGTCGAGTTGCGGCCCTCGAAGTGGGAGCCCAGGGTCCATCCCTTGATGGTCTTGGCCAGGATCACCGTCGGCTGTCCGGTGTGCTCGGTGGCCGCCCGGTACGCGGCGTACAGCTTGCGATAGTCGTGACCACCGCGTTTGAGGTTCCAGATCTCGTTGTCGGACAGACCCTCGACCATGGCCGCGGTGCGCGGGTCGCGGCCGAAGAAGTGCTCGCGCACGAACGCGCCGGACTCGGCCTTGTAGGTCTGGAAGTCGCCGTCGGGTGTGGTGTTCATCAGGTTGAGCAGCGCGCCGTCGGTGTCGGCGGCCAGCAGCGGATCCCATTCGCGGCCCCAGATCACCTTGATGACGTTCCAGCCGGCGCCGCGGAAGTACGACTCGAGTTCCTGGATGATTTTGCCGTTGCCGCGGACCGGGCCGTCGAGGCGCTGCAGGTTGCAGTTGACGACGAAGGTCAGGTTGTCGAGCTCTTCGCGGGCCGCCACTCCGATCGCGCCGAGGGACTCCGGCTCGTCCATCTCGCCGTCGCCGAGGAATGCCCACACACGCTGCTGGCTGGTGTCCTTGAGGCCGCGGTTGTGCAGGTACCGGTTGAAGCGGGCCTGGTAGATCGCGTTGAGCGGGCCGAGGCCCATCGAGACCGTCGGGAACTCCCAGAAGTCCGGCATCAGCCGGGGTGCGGGTACGACGGCAACCCGCCGCCTGCCGGCGTGGGAGATCTCCTGCCGGAACCCGTCGAGTTGGTCGCTGGTGAGTCGTCCTTCCAGGAACGCGCGAGCGTAGATGCCGGGGGAGGCGTGGCCTTGGAAGTAGATCTGGTCGCCGCCGCCGGGGGCGTCGTGGCCGCGGAAGAAGTGGTTGAAGCCGACCTCGAACAGCGCCGCGGCGGAGGCGTAGGTGGAGATGTGCCCGCCGACGCCGATGCCGGGCCGTTGCGCGCGATGGACCATGACTGCGGCGTTCCAGCGGTTGTAGGCCCGGATCCGCCGCTCGACGTGCTCGTCGCCGGGAAAGGCCGGCTCGGCATCGGGAGCGATCGTGTTGAGGTAGTCGGTACTGCGCAGATTCGCGACACCGACGCGACGATCGCGAGCTCGCTGCAGGATGCTGAGCAGCAGGTACCGCGCCCTGTTCTGCCCAGCATGATCGACGACCTGATCGATCGACTCCAGCCACTCCTGCGTCTCCGACGGGTCCAGGTCGAGCAGTTGGCTGTGCAAACCAAGGCTTTCCGGCAGGCCTTGCGGTGTCGGTGTCATGACAGCTCCTTCAGATCCGCGAGCTCGATCCGATGACGCGATCGCAAGCTGGAGACGGCCCGCAGATGAGGGTTTCAGGGCCGGGGTCAGGTGTGGACGGACGACGGCCACGGGGCAGGCCGCGTGTTGCAACACTGCATGGCTGATCGAGCCCAGCAACATGCCGGTGAAGCCACCGCGCCCGTGCGACCCGACCACGAGCAGCTCGGCGCCGTCAGCTTCGTCGAGCAGCGCCTGGACCGGGTGGCTGTGGACGAGTTTGGTCTTTACGTCGATGCCGGGGATGAGTACCCGCTTGCTTTCCATCGCCTCGGCGAACAGTTGCCGGTCGACCTGCTCGACGATGTCCGCGGGGACGCGCAGTGACGGGTGCTGACGGGTCGGCATCGCGGCATGTACGGCGGTGATTCCGACGCGGAGGCGTGCCGCTTCCTGGAAGGCGAAACGGATCGCCGCGGCCGAGACCTCCGAGCCGTCGACGCCTATCACGACCCGGCCGGTCGGCGACGCGGGGAACGCCGTACCGTCTCGGTGCGGGTGAACGACGATCACCGGACACGGGGCGTGCGCAGCCACGGTAGAGCTCACCGACCCCACCAGCAGGCCGCGGAAGCCGCCGACGCCACGGCTGCCCACGACCACCAGTTCGGCATCCTGTGCCTCGTTCAGTAGCGTCGGCGCCGCGGGACCGACCAACAGGTTAGCGGTGACCTTGATGTCGGGCGCAGCTTCGCGCGCGTGTGCCTCCGCCTCGGTGAGGATCCACTCGGCCGCGGACTGCAGGCCGACGTTCATGTCTCCGGCGAAGGTCCATGCCCAGGGGGTTGCCGATCATCGGCCAACTGAAGGCGTGAACGATGCGCAGCGGGACGATGCCTCGACGATCGCCTCGGCGGCGGCCCAGGCCAGCGCGCCTTGCGCGGATACCGAGCCGTCAACCCCGACCACAACTGCCCGACGACCCCGATTGTTCACAGCAGTTGCCTTCGTCATGTCGCCGCTCCGCTTCAGCTCTGGGTGCCCCACGGCTTCGACTGTGCCGTTCCAGCGGTCAGACAGGTAGGGCGCCGATCGGCGAACCTGTGACCAGGCTTATGGCCGACGTCCGGCAACGATGCTCTACTGGGACATGGCCCGAGCACCTGCGTAGATCCAGTGCGAGGGGAGCGGCATGAGCGAGTCCGGGGGGCTGCGGTGGCCGGGTTCCGCCGCGAACAGCGCCGATGAAGCATGGCTGACGGCGATCGCACAAGCGGCCGCTGGAGACTCCCAGGCGCCGCTCGAGCTGCTGGTCGAATACCTCACCCTGCTCGCGGACGCTGCCATCTCGGGGCGACGGCCCCGTGACCACGAATTGGCGATCGTGCGTGAACTCGGGCGTCGCGCCGCCGAACAGGGCATCCCTGCCGGACGGGTCGTCGACCTCTACCTGTCCGCGGCCTGGCGGATGTGGCGGGACCTGCCCGACGTCGTGCCGTACCGCGACCGCGACACCGTCCGCGCCTCTGCACAAGCGGTACTTCGCGCTGTCGGTGAAGCGATCGCCGTCCTCGTCGACAGCTACCAGATCGCCACTCAGCACCTGATCCGGCAGGAGGAATCGCTGCGCCGCGAACTGATCGACGACCTGCTGCGCGGCGACCCTGACGTCGCCGGATCGTGGAGCGCGCCGAACCGTTCGGGCTCGACCTCGGCCGGCCGCACCAGGTGGTCCTGGCCCGCCCTGCCGACAGCCTCCCCGAGGGCGACACGAGCGTGAGCATGCTGGAAGCCTTCATTCTCGACCGTTTCGGGGACCGTGAGGTTCTCGTCGCCACCAAAGAAGGCCTGCTCGTGGTGCTTGATCCCGGCGACAGCCCCCAGCACGGCCCCCCGCACCATCACCCAGGGTGTGGGGACCCTGATCCACGACGCGTTGATCCGGCACCGGTCGGGCCGCGAATGGCGCGTCACGACGGGCCGGCCCTACCCCGGTTCCTACGGCATCGCCCGCTCCTACGAAGAGGCGCGGGAAGCGCTGACGCTGGCCGACCGGTTGCAACTCGACGCCGCTGTCGTCGACGCAGAAGACATGCTCGTGTACCGGGTTCTGATCCGCGACCAGGCCGCCATCGTCGATCTCATCCAGGCCGTGCTCGGCCCGCTGACCCAGGCCCGCGGCGGCGCAGAGCCGTTGCTGCAGACCCTCGAGGCGTACTTCGCGACCGGTGAGGTCGCCACCGAGGCGGCCCGGCGCCTGAACATGTCGGTCCGCACCGTCACCTACCGGCTGGACAAGGTCAAGACCCTGACCGGACACGACCCGGGCGACCCGGCACAACGGTTCACGCTGCACATCGCCGTCCTCGGCGCACGACTCCTCGATTGGCCCGCCCGCGACCTTCCATCCGGCGCGGAGGCCCACGCCTAACCGACCCCGACCCTGCTCCCGCGGGCCATCGTTGCCGGGCGTCGGCCATCAAGGCCGCCTCAGGTTCGCCGATCGTTGCCGTACCTGTCATCGCCCCGCAGCGGCACAGTCGTAGCTGCACGAGCAAGACCCCGGAGCTCGGCTCACCAGGCACGGACGCCGGCGGGCTGTCGCTCGTGTGCATGACCGAGTCAGGGCCGTCTCCTTCGGGATCCGCCCGCCGCCGCAAGGAGGTTTGTCGTGGACCAATCAGTCGCAGCCCGCCTCGACGCGCCGACGCTACGGCGCAGGAGAACACACCATGAAGGCCTATCGAGTCTTCTGGTTGTTCTTCTGTGGTGTGCTCGGCGCCGCTAGGCGCAGTCATGGCCTTCACCTGGTCACTCACGAACGTCATCATGCTGCTCGTCCTCGCGGCACTCACGGGTGCAGTCGTGGCCATGGTCGCTTTGGCGGACCCCGACGGTCCCAGCCGACCTCCGCGGGATCGACGACGGATCGTGGCCCGCAGCACAGCCCTCACCGCGGGCGGCACGGTCTCCTTCATCGGCCTGGGCACCTTGGTAGGCGCGCCGACAGCGGTGCTACTGCTGGCCATCCTCGTCGGCGGCATCCCCGTACGCGATTCGCTACTGCCTTCGCTGGCTCCTCGAACACGGCCACCTGGCCAGCTCGTCACCTCGGCCTCTCCGACCGGATCGTGCCGACCGCTCGTCAACGTCCGGCGACGGCACCCATCTTGGGGACCGAACCAGACCAGGCGCCCAAGCCTCACATCGCGCCGGATGCCCTGAGCGACGAAGCCCTCTGCGTGGCCTGGCGGGCCAGCTTCTCGGCCCTGCAAAGAGCCGGTTCGCCGACGCAACGGTTGCGGATCGTCGACGAGCGCCGGGCGTATCTCGACGAGATCGAGCGCCGCACCGCGCACGGCATGGCCGCGTGGCTGGCGTCCGGACCGAGAGCAGCCGGAGACCCCAGCAGGTTCGTCCTGGGAGACGGCGCGGCAGGTCGCGCCCCCATTGACTGGGACGACCTGCTCCACGACACGGACAAGTGAACAACCACAAACTCGATAGCCGCAGCTGGCCGGATGCCAGGGAGACCGAGAACACGATGACCAAGCTGGAACACCTCTACGGCCACTTCGGGCAGAGCCCATGGCTGGACAACCTCACCCGCGCCTACTCTGCGTGACGGCACCCTGGCGCGCATGGTCGCCGACGGGATCCGCGGCGTCACCGCGAACCCGACGATCTTCGCCCGGAGTATCACCGGCTCCCACGACTACGACGAACAGTTCTCGGAGCTGATGGCCGCCGGCAAGTCGGTGGACGAGGCCTACTGGGAGCTGGTCATCTCCGACGCCAGTCAGGCGCTCGCCGTACTGCGACCGGTCTTCGACGGGGGTGACTGCATCGACGGGTTCGTGTCGGTGGAGGTGTCTCCCGAGCTGGCTCACGACGCGCCCGGCAACGATCGCCGCCGCGCGGTGGCTGCGCCGTCGTATCGCCCAACCCAATCTGCTCGTGAAGATTCCCGCAACTGCGGAAGGCGTCACCGCCGTCGAAGCACTGATCGGCGAGGGTGCCAGCATCAACGTGACGCTGTTGTTCTCGCCTGTCCCGGTACGCCGAGATCATCGAGGCCTACCTGTCCGGGCTGGAGAAGTTCACCGCCAACGGCGGCGATCCCTCGACCGTCAGCAGCGTCGCCTCGTTCTTCGTCAGCCGGGTCGACACCGAGGTCGACCAGCGACTCGAGGCGCTCGGCACCGACGAGGCGCTCGCCCTGCGCGGCCAGGCCGCGGTCGCGCAGGCCAAGCTGGCCTACCGGTTGTTCACCGAACAGTTCTCTACCAAGCGCTGGCACCGGCTCGCCGGCCTGGGCGCAGATGTCCAGCGTCCGCTGTGGGCCTCGACGTCCACCAAGAACCCCAAGGACCGCGACACCCGCTACGTCGAGGAACTCATCGGCCCCGAAACGGTCACGACCTTGCCCGAAGCAACCATCGCCGCCTTCGAGGATCACGGCACGATGGCTCGCACCGTCGACAACGGTGTGCCGCAAGCCAGCCGAACTGATGCAGCGGCTGGCGGCCGTCGGCGTCGACATGACCGCCGTCGGTCGCACCCTGGAGGACAACGGCATCGCCAGCTTCAACAAGGCCTACCAAGACGTACTGGCGAACCTGACAAACCTGGCCGCAGACCCGCCAACTCCCGGCCTCCGGGTTCACACTCATCGAGGACCGTTGGCCTGACAACTGCCCGATCCTCGTCGCCCATCCCGGGCCTTTCATTCCCTGGAGTCACCGCCGCGGCCCGGGTGTCGGAGTGTTCGTTTTCGATGTTCTTTTCCAGATTCTCCACGCGGCCCTCGTCGTAGCCGGCGTCCAGCAGGTTGTCCGCCGATGCGCGGTTGGCGCCGTACGAGGCGTAGTGCCGCGGCATGCCCTCGACGCCGAGCCAGTGCTGCACGAGGAAGGTGGTGTGGAGGCCGATGAACAGCAGCCAGAGCACGCCCGTGAGGGCCCCCGATCGGACCGTCGGATGCCTCGCAACGCCTTCCCCGGCGTACGTCCGCATGGGCACGCGCACGATCTTCCTTGCGGGCCGCCTTCATTGCCGGACGTCGGCGATCTGCGGGCGATGTGTTCGCCGGTCGTTGCCCTAGGGGTCACTCGTGTTTCAGAACAGGCTTGCAGCAACAGCCTCGTAGGTTGGAGGAGAAGGATGAGGGTGCATCGGGTTGCCTGGCTGAGTTTCTGCGGCGCCGTCGGGGTGACCGGCGCGATGGCCGCACTCACCTGGGAGCGGTCGACGCAGATCCTGTTGTTCGTCCTGGCCGCGCTGACCGGAGCTGCCGCGACCATGGTCGCCCTGACACCGGCAGACGGCACCCAGGTCAAGCGGCAGCAGTGGCCTTTGGTTGCCACGAATACGGTTGTCTCCGGAGCAGGCACCGTAGCGTTCGTCGGACTCGGGTCGCTCCTGGGCGCGCCGATGGCGGTGCTCGTGCTGGCGCTGGCCGTCGGTGGATCGCCGTACGTCGCGCGTCGTTGGATGGGTTGGCTCAGAGAGCAGGGCCAACTGCCGCAGCGCCGGGATCCGGACGAGCACCTGCCGGAGACTGCGCCCGCCGGCACTCTGTGGGAAGCCGAGTTGACCGTCTCTGCAGAAACCGAGGCTGCCGAGCTGAGTGATGATGCCTTGTGCTTGGCGTGGCGGGCCAGCTTCTCTGCTCTGGAGACGGCTAAATCCCCGGCGGAGCGCTCTCGCATCATTGAGACGCGTCGTGCCTTCCTCGACGAACTGGAGCGACGGAATCCACCCGGACTCGCTGCCTGGCTCGCCTCAGGCGCCCGCGCGGCGGGCGACCCGAGCAGGTTCGTCCTGGGCGAGGGAAGCCCTGGCAGTACGACGATCGACTGGGACGCTCTGATCGAAGGCACAGACAAATGAAGCCCGCCACCCTCCTGTGCACCGATCGGGTCTGACTGCCTGCACAAGCCGATCGACGGCCTGACGCGGTCGTGCGACGACGGCCGCCGCTCGCGGCCACTGGTCTTTACCAACGCCATCGACGCACATCCTCGGATCCATGCGTTTCGCCGGTCGACATGCAACCGGCGGAGGCGTTGGTTCCGTAACCATTGAGGGCGGACGCGGCGCTGATCGGGCCCGCAAGGAGTCGCTCGGTTGGGTGCCGGCCCGTCTTCACAGGATCCGTAGGTCTAAGTTGTTGGTGAACTCGTTCCTGTGGTCGGGTCATCCCACGACTGTGAAGTTGGCTACGCCTGTGCGAGTCGACCCGCCAGCGGTAGTCACCTTCACTCTGACCTGGTATCTGCCCTCGGGCACCTGGATTGCCAGCCACCCCTTCCAGGAGCACACGTCCGTGGGGTAGTTTGAGTCGCCGCTGACGAAGGATCCGGTCGCCGCGTTGCGGGTCTGAGCGACGACAGTGCACTTCTTGCCATCGAGTTCGCCGTAATTGGTGTGAGTCGTCCACCAGAAGTGAAGGTTGACCTTGCTCTGCGCGCGCAGGGAGTACATGCCCGGCCCGATGCCGCCAGCACTTTCGCCGAATTCGATCTCGACCGCTTCGATCTTGAGCGGCTCGGGAAGTGCCGACGTGGGGGTGGGTGAGGGCGTGGGGACGTGCGTTGGTGTCGGACTCGCTGTGACCGGACTAGATGCCGGCGTGACCGGCGGGCTTGCGCTCTGCGTCGGTGAACTCGTGGTCGCCGAGTTCGTTGTCGGCGAGAGCGGAGCGGCGTCACCTGGGTCGGAAACGATCGCATAGATGGCTATCGGCACGCCGATGACGGTGGCGATTGCTGCCGCTATCGCGAGCCAATGAGGCACCGATCTCGGTGATCCTCCGGGCCCATGACCTGCTCCCGACATCCTGCCCCCTTGTGGTAACGCGTTGCCGAGCGGCCAGCGACTCGTTGGCAGATCTCAGCATGCCCCCAACAAGGTGTACATCGGACCTGCAGCCCCAACGTTTCACGTCGATCATTGCCAGATCGGTGGAGTACGGGCGTCGCCGGGAAGTCCCCGGCCCGCAATCTCGCCGCACCACCGGAATACTCCAGCGACTCGCAGCGACGACGACGCTCCGGAGAAGAAGTTGTGGGACGCCCCCGCCGCTTCGTCTCAACCTTTCTTCGCCCAGAGCCACCCCGACCTGTGGATCCATGACTTGGCGAGGCAAATATTGGGCACCGCAATTCATGTCGTCAGCTCGATGACGTCAGGTGTCATCAGATCGTCAAGAATGCGTCCAGCCGTTCGTAAAGCTGGGTTGGCAAAGGTAGTGCGGGTGACACACGACCTCCAGACGTGCCGGATTCCGCTGCCGGCGGTCTCGGCCTACTATCACCGGAACCTGAACGTCGGCCCCGAGCCGTCGCGCCCGCTGCTGCGAGACCAGGACCTTACGATTGACGTCGGCGTCCCCAGGCCCGTCGAGATCGCGGCCGTTGAGTCGGCGGCGCACACCGCGTACCTCGAACCTCGCACCGGCGCCGGGTTCTTGCTGCTGCCGACGGGGGAGACCGACATCTCCGCGGAGGATGGGTTTGCGGGCCTCGCTTGGCCGTCCGAGTGGAACGATGTGCCGGCGGCGGGCTTGTCCTTGCAGTCAGCCGACCTGGTCTGTCTCCTCGATCGCCTGGCGCTGTCAGGGTAGACATTGCTTGAGGACGAGCTTGGTGACGCCGAGGTCGCTGGAGAGTCGGTTTCCGGCACGGACAGAAGTTGGGCGGGTGTTGCCGGCCGCAGCCGCGGGTGGGTTGTGCTGCCGGCCCTGGTCATCGACATCGACGCCAGCCTGGTCACCTGTCACCGGCGAGAAAGAATCGGCTGCTGCCACGTTCAGAGGCGGCTTCGGGTACCAACCCGCTGGTGGCGTTCCTCGACAAGACCGGTGAAGCACCGGCCGGGTTGCTGCGCCCCGGGCAACGCCGGCAGCAACACCGCGACCAACCACATCACGGCGACTGATCCTGGCGCTGGCCCAGATCCCCAACACCGAGCGGTATGGTCGCCCGATCCTGGTCCGGGTCACCGAGCGCATCGTGCGATCCGTCTGCTCCACCCGCCCTCGCCGCCGCCGATCCACTCGCGCTGACATCAAAAGTCGCGGAGATCTCACCTCAGCCCCCGCCCAAGTGCCGCTAGCTTTCACGAGCAAACGACGTCAGGATTCGCTGTCACAGCCACTTGGAGAACATTCACCTCGTAATTCTGGGCGTCCAGTGACTTGCGTTGAAGTTTGCCACGCGGGCGCCCAGTTGCGTTCGGTCAATGACTGAAGAGACCTGTGAAGAAGGCTGGACTGACCAAGTTGAGCAGGTAGCCCACGATCAGGCCGAGCACGGCGACAACGATGTTGATCCACCGTTCGCGGATCGTGCTGCGATGCTGACGACGCTCCTGATGGGCCAGGAGGGCGTTGAGCTGGTCGGATTCGATGTCGGCGATTCGTCTGGCCTCGGCGGACTGTTTCAACAGCTCAGCGACCATGCTCTTCTCCGTGTCGATTGCTGTCTGGAGCTCGTCGGCCATGAGCGTCGCCTCGTGCATCGCATCCTCGAGGGACTGGGCCAGATCGCGCAGCCGATGTGCGCGTTGAAGGGCCGGCGGCGTCGCCGATTCGAGCTGAGCAAGGTGAGTGTTCCGCCCGAGTCCATAGGACCACACGGCCAGCGGAAGGGTCAGCACGGAGATCGGGAGGATCCACACGAGATCGGAGATCTCGTCCACTCCGAACAACCTTGCCGCGACAGTCGCGATGATGCTGACGACGATGACTACGCCGATCCACAACGCCGCCAGGCCCATGAACACATAGAAAATCGCGACATCGCGAGCTCGGCTTGGCCACTCCGATCGTGCGGGTCGCGGGTACGTCGGCTGAGCAGTCTCATCTGCGACCAGCATCAATCGTCGGCGAGCCGTCACCAGGACCGCGATCACGACTCCACCGATCAGCAAGCTGATGTGTCCCACGTGCCGATCCATGAAGGCATCTTTGTCTGCGCCGATGATTCCTAGCACAACGAAGATCGCGATCCCGACGACCATGAACCCACTGAACCAACCGACCGCCAGTGTGAGCGGGACTGTGACGATCCGCCGGTAGTACCTCGCCACCAGTTCGCTGTGCGTAGACCTGCGGACAGCGGCCACGATGGTGCTCACGGTCGGTCTCGCCACATGACCTCCAGATCGTCGGTAGGTCGGGAATCGGCCGCCCGACCCGTTCGCCACTCCACCCGGGTGGGACATTCCTCGAGCGCTCAGTGTGGCAGTGCGCGGTCCATCACGCGGCCCGACCGGTCGTGTCGACCGGCGGGCCCGAGATCAGCAACCGGGCTGACGAATTGCGCTCCGAAGCCAGCGCCACGAGCAGGTCGGCCCGGAGCGAGATCGAATCCGCTCTTCGAGCGGTACGCGGACCAGATCCCGATATGAGCAGTGTTCCACTCAACGACCTGGACCTGGTCCAGCTGCACGGGCGACCAGTGCCGAGCTGCTTCTCCTGTGGTCGTGCCGTGAGTGCCTGCTCGTTCGGACCGTCGTGCTCAGCCCGCGCATCCGTCACGCACGAACCAGCATACTGATCGGCAGGCTCTGACTCAGCAGCACCGCAACTTCAAGGCGCTCCATCGGTCTCGACGCGGCCAAGCCTCTGGATGATCAGGTCGTCCAGACTGGTCGGCGTCCAGGGTTCGTCGGCGAGTAGGTAGCTTCGGAGCAGCTTGCGGAGCAGGAATACTCCCATGTGGTTCGTCGAGTAGTCGGAGTCCTCGAATCGAACCTTTGAGTTCTTCGGCGTGCTCCCGTGAACGATTTGGGATCGTTGCGTGTAGACCTGTTTGAGGAGCTGATAGATGGCGTCGGAGCGGAACTCTCCTGCCAAGGCGGCAGCGGCCCGCTGTGACATCCGGTGTGTCAGCTCATCTCGGCCGTGGCTCAGCAGCGCTTCGATGCCGATGGTCGCGTCGAGAATCTCGTCTTTGACGTCTACGCGAAAGGTCGATCGGAAGCATCGGCGAGCGGCGAGTTGCACGTTCTTCGGAGCTCTGACCAGGGCTGCGAGGACGATTGCGATCTCCGCCGTCTCAGCCTCGGAGATGGGTTGCTTCGGCTGCAACCAGCCACCGTCGAAGCTATCCGAGTATGCCTTCGTCGTTGCCGCTCTCCAGACATGCGGTAGATCGCCGATCCAGCCAGACCACGAAACCCAGCTGTCCGCTCTCACGAGAACCTGCGCATAGCCGGTCCTCTTGCCGGTCACCAAGTGGATGCATTCGAGAACTCGATCGACGGTCTCGAGTGGTACGGGCGATCGATCGGCACCGCGCTGAAGTTTTGGCGGCCACATCGTGTTGGGAAATACGACTTCGCGTTGAACGATCGCGTGTGTTGCCGCTGCTGCGATCCACGGCGACACGGTTTCCGAGTACATCTGATCCAGCGCACGCGCACGCTGCAGTTCCACGCTCATCGGCTCGAGCCAGAACGAGTCCAACATCTGGACAGGCTCCGACATATCGAAGGCAGTCAGCACCAATGGGACGATGATGTCGCCGGTGAGCTCCGTTGCGAACCGGCCACGCTCGACCTGGAGGTAGAGATCCAGCAGACCGTCCTCGTCCTCGACCCCCAGGGATTCTGCGCGACCGAGAATGTCGCCGACGATCGACAGGAACTCGCCCTGCAGGTATCGCGTACGGCGATCTGGATCTGCGATTTCATAGAGGTAGGTCAGCCCTTCGGCGAACTCGGCGTCCCGCTCGGCGAGATCAACCGCGGCCCGCATTCCCTGTGCCAGCGCGGGAACCTCGTCGACCAGTACCTTCGACAACTGGCCGGGCTCTGCGGAGAACAGTGAACGCCAGTTCGGCGGTCCTTCCGCGAACATTCGATCAGCAATAATGAGCGGCCAGCCCGTGTCGCTTTCGCGGTACTTGCGCTCGTCGGTCCGTTCCACATAGTGATTCGACTCGAGATATTGCCTCCCGGCATCCCGCGCCGGTGCGAGTGTTGGGTGGATAATGTCCCACAAGTCCTGCCTGAGCGGTTCGAGCACACGTAGAACGTACCCTTGGCGTCGAAGCCGCTGGCAGACTATGCCGTCTGTCGTCAGATCGTGCACACCGTGAGGTAGTCGTCGGTGCTGTCCTGGGACCGATCATCCGTGGCAGCCGACGCGAGGCTCGATGCTCGACCGGCCTTCTACAAGGCGAACCCGAAATCCTTGCTCCCAGCTGCGAAGGTCCGAGGGGCTGTTGTTGCGCATCAAAGTCCAACCTGCCCGTCTACGCCCAAGCTTGCCGAGCTCGGGCCCGCGACGTGGTAGATCTTCCGGCCGGCGCGCATCACGTTGACCGCGTACGCCCACCGATCCGCGATCTGGTGCACGGTGTTCCGTCGGCCGACGTGGTGGAGCAGTTCGTCTTCGCGGCGTACCTCGCACGGTCCCCGGACAGGCGGACCGGCGACGAGTGCCATCAGCCCGTGGATCCGACGAACCAGGTCCGCGGCGTACGGATCTGGCTCGCCGGGCCGGTATCGGCAGCGTCGCGTCACGGGTCAACTCCTCCCCTGTGGGGAATCGGGGTCACCTCCGCAACTATTGAAGGCACCCCGACTGGACGGCGATCGGCTCCAGGCACGGACCCGTCTTGCACTGCGGTTGGTTACTGGCGCCGGCGCGAGATGAGAACGCCCGCCAGGCGGGTCATTTCCGCTACGAGCTGCAGCGAATGCTTCCGGCCGGCAGCGTCGAGCGTCTGCGACCGTACGGCGACGACCAGGACCGCGAAGACGAGCAGGAGCATCGGGGCGGCGACGATCGCCAACGCGATCAGCCCGACGGTCAACACGACGACACCCGGCAGAGCGTGGCGGGATCCTGTATAGCCGGGCGTCGCCGGCACGTCGTACTCTTCACTTGAGTTGCAGCCTCCCATGGCGTTGCGCTTCCGAACGGCTCTCTGCTGGCACAGGGAGCCGTTCCTTGTTGATGGGCGCTGGCACGTCCCACGTACAAGACGGTAGGAAGAAGCACCCCCGGTTCTCCAACTGCAAAGCCGCAGGTCAGGAATGCAAATGGTCTGTTGCAACAAACCGCCTGCGCGGTAGGGTCAAGGAATGCTTGACGGCGAGATCCGCGAAATCCAGAGGCAGCTCCGGACCGCGATCGACAAGGCCGGCCGGGCGATCGCACGTGACAGCGGCGCCGCACCAGCTCCCGACCATCTGCAGAACGTCGCGGGAGCCCGGTGGGTTCTCGACCTCCTGGAGGACGAGCTCGCCCGGTACATCGCGGAAGCGCGAGCCGCCGGCGCGTCCTGGTCCGCGATCGGCGAGCAGTTCGGCGGCGTGAGCAAACAGGCCGTCCACGAGAGATTCGGTGCGGGCAGAAGTGCGGCCCGTCGTTGAGCTCGGTAGACCACCCGCACAGATAGATGGCCTGGTGGTGTGGCGCCCGGCGCCTTGCCAGCGGTCGTGGTTCTACGTTCATGGGTGAGCTGCTCTTTCCTGCGGTGCTTCGGATGTGGTTCGTGGGCCTGGATAACCCTGGGTGCGGCGGGACCGTCCTGACCCCTCTGCCCGAAGAAGGCATAGAAATCGGGCGGTCTGTGACAACTTGGCCCCAAGTTTTTCCGGGCGCTCTGGTAGAACAAGCAATCCTTTCCCCGCTGCTCGATCAGCAGCCTGCCCTGGCTGCACGGTTAAGGTCGCGTCGAGCGACAGCCCGTGGTGGGACCTTGTCCGTGTCCCTACCGGGGCAGGCATGTCAGCCCGACCCCGCGTGCTCGAACTGCAGGTACGCGACCCCGCTGAGCTCGCGCAGTCCCGCGACCCCGCATCGAGCCGGATGGGCTGGAATTCAAACCGTCGGCCAATTGCCGCCGACTGGCGCTCGACTTCTGGATCGTGGCAGGCGCCGCACACAAAGTCCTGAGGGTTTCCCGAGAAGTTCTGGCAGGGCGGTCAGTTGGTCACGTCCGTGAACCTGGCCGTGGTGCTCACCCGGTAGTTGTGTCAGCAGGCGTTGGGGTACTCGCTGCCGTTCCCGCTGCCTGGCGACGATCACCAACGCGTCTCCCGGAACGCCGTCCGGTGAACAGCGGCCGACCGCGCTCGTGTGCTGAGGGAGAGGTGCACGGGAAGAGTTGTTCGTGCTCAGGGACAAGCCGTGGTTCTTACGCCGGTGGACGAGGCGAAGTCGATGAAGAACGCGGACACATGCGCAGGAACTCGTCCGGGGCGGCGATCCTTGCGGTGCTGTCTGAGGGGAGCTCTAGCCTGTGCGGGTGGAGTCCTTGATCGGTGTCGCAGTCGGTGCGCTGCTGACCGCACTGACAGCCTGGCTCGGTGATCGCCGGCAGTCGAAACGCAGTGATCGCAAACAGTGGCATCAGCAGCGGCTGGCCGCGTACACGACCGCGTGGACCCGACTCTCCGACGTCGCCTTGGCGATGCAGGAGCTCGTCTCGAAGAACAGCAAGCCGCGGCTACTGGCCTCCCTGGCGCCGATTCGTGTGCTGCAGCAGGCGGTCCCGATCCAAACTGCGCTCCGGGATGCCGGTGAGGCTCTGACCGTGATCCGGTTCATCGGCAGCAAGGAGGTCGTCGACGCGGCAGACCTCTGTGCCGACGTGATCGTCGATCTGGGCAACGCCATCGGTGCCGGCGACACGACACCTGACCAACTTGAGGGTCTCGTGCAGCTGATGAACAAGCGACGCCACCACCTGGTCGACGTCGCTCGCATCGAACTCGACGTCGACCCGCATCCTTCCCGACGTCGGCGCCGGCCGGACCAGCTGGGAAGCTCTGCCGAGCGAATCGCGTTGCTGGACTCCCCAGCGAGCGGCCCAGGAGGCCGCACCCCGGAGGCACGTTGAGCAGACACCACGAGCCCGACGCACCGGGAGCCACAGCGTTCTACTGAGTCGCCGACCGAGCGCACAATTGAGGGATGGCAGATCTCTACACAAAGAACGGCCGACCCCTGCGGCGGAGCGGCAACGACCTGTTCTCGCGCTCGGGGACGCACGTGGGCCGGATCCAGGGTGACAAGGTGTACGACCCCAACGGACAGTACGCGGGCACGGTCGTCGGTGACCGGGTGATCTATCGCAGCACCGACAGCGCCAGCATCAGCAGCCCCTTTGCGCAGTCGGCCGGCGCGGGCAGCGCTAGCGCACCCAGCGCCGGATCCGCGGCCTGGGGAGACGAGCCCGATTTCCCGGACTGACTCTTGGCCGTCCCGTCGATACTGCCACTATCACCGGCTCCCGCCCGCCGGCGCCCCGGACCGGCCCCGGATCACCGCTCAGACCGCGTGACACGCCCGGCGCGATCCGGATCGCGATGCCGCCGTTATCACCGTCCGGCGCCATACCGGCCGGAGCGGTCGGCGCCCGACCCTATCGTGAACGCCGTCGACGTACGTAGGCTGATGACGTTCGCCTCAGACCCCGGCGGCACCCTCCTGGCCGCCGGGCTGGCGACCACCCGATCACGGTAGGTGCGCGGCTTCCTCGCTGGCCAGGCGTTTGCGGTGCACCCCATTCGAGGCCGGTAGCTCCGCTGGCATCGCTGCTGTTGTCCGTGTGACGTGGCAGGGTGGCTGGCATGTGTGGTCGATACGCCTCGGTGGCCAGCCGCGCCGAACTCCTCGAGCGCTTCGTCGTAGACGAGAGCAACGCCATACTCTTTGGAGCGGATAGCGCGACTCCTGGTACGCCGGCGGCAGTCGTCGCGCCATCTGACCGGCAGGCAGACGGGCCAACGGCCAGCCAGACTAGGGCAGGTGCCAGCGGTCCGGTCAACGTCACCGTCCGGATCGGCACGAGCCACTGCCGGACCTTACGGCCAGCGTGGACGGGTGGGACGTCGCAGAACAAGCTGCAATCCTCATCGCGGACGACCTGTATCTCGCCTCCTTGGAGGGCATCGGGCCAGCATCGCTCGTCTACAGACCCGCAGCACCGGGCCTGCACCTGATCCAGGTTCTCGCCCGCGGCCGCGCCGCGCATTACGACGCCGTCGTCGACGAAGCCACCGAGGACTACGACATCACCATCACACCCATCACACCGATCCAGGACGGCAAACCACCGGTGGCGACGCCGTCTAAGAAAGGCCCACCCGCAGCTGAGCAGACGGCGCGCGAAGCCACGAGCAAGCCTGCGCCGAACCGCTGTCCGAGCTGAGCAGGACGCGCCGCGTCTGTGAGCCCTCAACCGAAGGCGTGCACGTAGTGGGGCGTTACCCAGCTCAGACCCGGCAGCAGCCGTGAACAGCGGGCAGCCGGCGGCCAGCCTCTTGCATGCACTCGACGATCCAAGGTGTGTACGGGCTCACCCGGTCGACCGCCGTTCTGGACCGACTAGTGACACCGGGGCACGATGACCACGCCTCCCCAACTCCTGCCGACCCGGGCCGGGCGCTGCCGTTCCCGCGGATCGACATCGCGCTGAACGACGACCGGTCCCGAGCACCCGCTCACTCGCCAGGACCTGGCCGACATGCGCGAGCAGGCTCGCAAACGGATCGCCCAAACCGCCCCCGCGCTCGGCCGGCCGGTGCGAGTCACGGCCTACGCCCCGATGGCGTCTGGCCGCTGAGCATCCACCCCGACGACACCGTCCAGGGCGGCCTCCAGCCCGATTCATCGGCACGGAGCCGTCGCGCAATCTTCCGTCCCAGCCGCGAGTAAGCAGCTCCGCCGCGGCGCGTCGGCTCCGAGGCGTCAAAGTGCCACCGCATCAGGTCTGGATTAATCACGGTGGAGCAGCCCACAATTCCCCATGGTTGTGTGGCGGCTACTCCGAGCCACCCTCGTGGCGGTAGCCGGTGCGATCATCACCCTCGCGCAGCTCAACCTCCCGAAGGGGTGGTGGCAACGCCACGAAGCGCTGGAGTGGACTGCCGTTGGCCTTCTCGTCGTGATCACGGTCCTCGAAGCGGCTGGCGAGATCAGCCTCTCCCGGCAAGACCAGCGCATCCGCAAATACGACCAAAAAGTTCGCATCACCTTGTCCGCCGTTGTCGTTCAGATCTACGACATCGTCGGTGCTGACTGGCCCACCGTTGAAGTGCGCTACTACCGCCGGCTCGGACGCCGGCGTCGCTTGCATCGGATCGGCGCGGTGATGGCCGGCGCCGACTTCGACAACGGCGAACCGCCCATCAAAATCGGCACCGGCTTCGTCGGATCCGCCTTTCAGGCCGAGCATCGCCTGGCCATCAACTGGGGGGCCTTCTACCGCGCCGCCGCCAAAGCTGGCCCCGAAATGTGGGAGCAACGAAGCGCCGCTGACCGGTACAACCTCAGCTGGGCCCAACTGCAGAGCACCGCCGACCCGCACGAGGGCATGCTCGCACGTCCCACCTTTGCCAACAACCAAATCCGCGGCTGCCTGGTAGTCGGCGGAAAGATCACCAGGACCGACCTGTTGACAAGCAAGATGCAGGCGATAATTGATAGCGCTGCTGCCGCAATCGAGCAGGCTGGCTCACCGCCGCAGGGATGGAGGAGGCAACATGGACGCTGAACCCACCGGCGCCATCGAGCAGACGCCTTCCCGCGATCCAAAGGTTTCCGCCGAGTTCGCCGCGACCCTCGGTGAGCTGGGCGCCTCATCAGACTTCCTGCAAAAGCTGCCTATCGCCGAGGCTGGCGCGTCGAGTGAGCTGGATTCGCGCGGCGATGACAGCCAGTCGCTGGATCCACCTGGGCAGACCCACGACTCGTCGCCCGCGGATAGCGCGCCCCCCAGGCGACGCCGTGTACATCCGCTCCGAGCACTCAGCAAAGTCACCCCGCGCGCACTCCGCGCAGTCACCAAAGTCGCCCCGCGTGCACTCCGGGTACTTGTCATGTTGGTCATCGCGACGCTGTCCGGGCTCGGGCTGGTCATCTTGATCCCGGCGGCAATCAACCTCGCCAGCGACAGCGACATGTTGACGATCGTCGTACTCGGTGGGTTCGGCCTGGTGATGGTGGTCGGGAGCTTCATCGTCACCGAAGTCCTGGCCGGTCTGCGCCGCAAGTCCGAGCTGGACGAGAAAACCGCGGGACGAGTGACCCGAGTGCGAGGTCCGATCCGCGGCGAATCGGAGAGCGGTGCCCCGGTGGTGTACACCGAGGTCACCGTCGAGTACTACACCCGCCGGGGTGAGGGACCGTACGAGGTCGCTCGCAGGTTCCCGGTCGGGAGCCGTATTTCCTACGCCAAGGGTGACCGGGTGATCGTCGCGTACGACGCCATGACGCCGCGTCGGGCCCGTCTGGCCGGCCGAGTTAGCCACTGGCCAACCCTTGGCCCTTACAGCACCACCCACTCTGACGGCTGACGCAAGCTGCCCGATCCGCCGTGCATCAAATCGACTCCGATGCTTCGGCGTTCTGCCCAGCCGCCGCCAAGCTGCCGTGCTTCATGCCGGACCGGGTCGTGTAGACCGGCCCGACCCTCACGGTCGATGCAGGCGCTAGGGATCGTCGGCCAGATCGGAGTCGACCTCCTGGCCGCCCGATCACCTCGCCTGAGTGGCTGTTCACGGTGGCGTTGGCCAGGCCGAAGACAGACACGGTCTGTTCACCACGACCCTGAACCGTGGCTGGGCAAATGTGAGCTACTTGGCCCCCTGCGTCACGTTCCACAAGCCGATCATCGCTGAGATGGGACCAACCCAGACTCCAGCGCTCGGTATCTTCGGTGCCGCTCCGGACCAGCTTGCGCTCGAAAGCAGCTTCGTGCCCACCGCAACTCACCGTTTTACTCACCGGATTGAATGAAATTTAGCGAGCATAGTCGCCAACAGCTGCTTACTCTCCAATGGAGAGTGAGCAGGTCAACGGCAACTTTCGGGTAGTGGTGCGGTACGACGACAGGCATGGTCTGGTAAAGCGGGGGTTAGGGGTTCGAGTCCCCTCACCGGCTCTTGTGATCTCTCAGGAGATACCGGACAGACCGGCCCCTTATCGGGGGTCCGGTTTTCTGTTTTTGGGTGGTGGGCCTGGGGGTCTGCCGAGGGGTTGGTAGTCGCGGGTGGGGTCGAGGGTGAGCTCGCGGAGGAGTTCGCCGGTGGCGGCGTTGATGATGGGGATGTGGAGGTCGTCGACGAGTTTGAGGACGGGGGTTCGGGCGTGTTCGGTGCCGACGGGGATGTGGTGGAGGCGGCTGGCGCGGCGCCGGGTGAGTTTGCCGGCGGGGTCTGAGATGTCGTGGAGCACGCGGTAGTGGGTGTCGGTGCTGCGGTCGGTGCCGGGGCTGGCTTTGGGGCCGGCCTGGAGGCAGCTTGGGTTCGAATGATCGTCGCAACGAGGGTGGTCGGTGTTCCGTGACAGTTCCGTGGGACGTCGGCAAGCGGTGGCAACCGACGGCAAATGCCGAGTGGCAAAGCCGCAGGTCAGGGACGGATCGGTGCTTCGGGCTGGGCTGTTCTGGCGAGCACCGAGGAGATCTACACCATCTTCGAAGGCACCTCAGCAGTCCAGTGCTTGATGATCCCGACCCCTGTCTGCGGCGTGCGCATCAGGTCAGCGCTGACGGGGGCGGAGGGTGATCGCGCCATGCCCACTAGGCCGTTGGTTCGCTCCTCCCGCGCTCGCTGGGCCGGCTCCCACCTACCCGCGGTCTAGCGCCGGAACAATGGCTTCGAGCTAGCTGTGGCGTCCCTGGACACCACAGCTAGCCTCCCGCTTTTCCCGACTGCCGATCGCAGTGTTCCGTGTAGCCTGTTCGGCGGCGCTCGGGGGACGGGATCTCGTCGGGCCTGGAGGGGGAGGGGCAGCCACTGTGGGCTTCGAGGAGATGACGCCGTATGAGCAGGCGGCCTGGCGATATTCGCTGGGTGTGCTCCATGAATTGCCGCGCCAAGCGGTCATTCCGAGGAAGCTCCGCGAACGAGTCTCATCGACCGCGTCCTGGGTTGCAGGCAGGGTCAGCGACCTGCCCGGGGCGGAGTCCGCGAGGGATGTCGTGGAGAGAGTGTTCGAGGGAACGCTTGCGCTGACCTTCCAGCCTGCGCTTCGCAGTACGCGACCGGCCTCGATCGTGAAGCGCTACGCCAGGAAGCATCCCGAGACGCGCACCTATGAGCAGATCCGGGCCTTGCCGCTCGAGGATCGCGACGCCATGTTGCCGCCGAAGTTCGGCTATACCTTGGGCTCGGCTGGCCAGGGGGCGGCAACCGCCTTGGCTGTCACCGGAGCGGAGGTGGCTACCACGGTCACTGCCGGTACGACTGCAGTCGTGGCGATCGGTGCGGTGGCCGCCGACGCAGTCGCATCGATGGCGATGATGGGGCGCACCATCGGTGCGGTGGCTACTCGCTACGGATACGATGTCCGGCTCTCGGACGAAGAACTCTTCGCGATGGGCGTCCTTTCACTCGGGGTGGCGGGCTCCATGGGCGCAAAGACACAGGCTCTTGGGGCGCTGTCGCGCTTGACCCAGCAGATGATGCGTCAAGCGACCTGGAAGCAGCTGAACGAGCACCTTCTCGTTCGGGCTATCGGCAAGGTCTACCAGGTCCTTGGCCTGCGACTCACGCAGAAGAAGCTGGCGCAGACGGTGCCGTTGGTTGGCGTCGGGTTGAATGCAGCACTCAGTGCCAGCCTGACCGAGCGGACCTTCCGGCGCGCTCAGGCGGTCTACCGCCTCCGAACGCTGTCGGAGTCGTACGGAATCGATCCCCAGGAATGGATGGTCGGCTCGTCGGGTCCCTTACCGGACAACGACGATTCCGCGGGGGAAGCCGTCGTGGACGTGATGGCGGTGCTGGATGCTGAGCGGGATGCGCCGGGCAGCTAGCCAGCTGGCTCTCATGATCCGACGTTCGGCCTACTCCTAGGCGGTGTGGGTCTGGTGG